>CAVPFT010000031.1:0-11939 GCA_963703795.1 uncultured Actinomycetota bacterium
CCCCGCGTCCACGATCGGCGACTGGTTGGCGCAGGTGCCGTGGTTGGAACGCGCGAACTTGCGCATCCGGTAGGTGTGCCGGGTGCCGTCGTCGGCCATCACGGTGATGTAGTCGGCCGAGACCTCCTCGATCACCCCGGACTTCTCCGCGACGACGACGTCGCCGGCGTCGATCGCGGCGCGCAGCTCCATGCCGGTGCCCACCAGCGGCGCCTCGCTGCGGACCAGCGGAACCGCCTGGCGCTGCATGTTGGCGCCCATCAGGGCACGGTTGGCGTCGTCGTGCTCGAGGAACGGGATCATCGCGGTCGCCACCGACACCATCTGGCGCGGCGAGACGTCCATGTAGTCCACCTCGGACGAGGGCACGTACTCGACCTCACCCGCCTTGCGGCGAACCAGGACACGGGCCTCGACGAACCGGCCGGCGTCGTCGATCGGCGAGTTGGCCTGCGCCACCACGTGGCGGTCCTCCTCGTCGGCGGTCAGGTACACGATCTCGTCGCTGACCACACCGTCGACCGCCTTGCGGTACGGCGTCTCGATGAACCCGAACGGGTTGACCCTCGCGTACACCGACAGCGAGCCGATCAGACCGATGTTCGGACCCTCGGGGGTCTCGATCGGGCACATGCGGCCGTAGTGCGACGGGTGTACGTCACGGACCTCCAGCCCGGCGCGCTCGCGCGACAGACCACCCGGGCCCAGCGCCGACAGCCGGCGCTTGTGGGTGAGGCCCGACAGCGGGTTGTTCTGGTCCATGAACTGGGACAGCTGGCTGGTGCCGAAGAACTCCTTGATCGCGGCGACCACCGGCCGGATGTTGATCAGCGTCTGCGGCGTGATCGCCTCGACGTCCTGGGTGGTCATCCGCTCCCGGACGACGCGCTCCATCCTGGACATGCCGACGCGGATCTGGTTCTGGATCAGCTCACCGACCGTGCGCAGCCGGCGGTTGCCGAAGTGGTCGATGTCGTCGGTTTCCACCGGCACCTCGACGCCACCGGGAACGGTCATCGCGGCCTGTCCCTCGTGCAGGCGAACCAGGTACTCGATGGTGGCGACGACGTCCTCTTCGGTCAGCGTCGTTGCGGTGATCGGGTTTTTGGTGTTCAGGCCGAGCTTCTTGTTGACCTTGTAACGACCGACCCGGGCCAGGTCGTAGCGCTTCTCCTTGAAGAACAGGTTCTCCAGCAGGGTCTGCGCGGACTCCTTGGTCGGCGGCTCGCCCGGACGCAGCTTGCGGTAGATGTCCAGCAGCGCCTCGTCGGTGCCGGCGGTGTTGTCCTTCTCCAGCGTCGACATCATGATCTCGGAGAACCCGAACCGCTCGGTGATCCGCTCGGCGGTCCAACCCAGCGCCTTGAGCAGCACGGTGACCGGCTGCCGGCGCTTGCGGTCGATGCGCACGCCGACGGTGTCGCGCTTGTCGACGTCGAACTCGAGCCAGGCGCCGCGGCTGGGAATCACCTTGACGCTGTGCAGCGTCTTCTCGGTGGACTTGTCGATGTTCTCGTCGAAGTACACACCGGGCGACCGCACCAGCTGGCTGACGACGACGCGCTCGGTCCCGTTGATGATGAAGGTGCCCTTCTCGGTCATCATCGGGAAGTCACCCATGAACACCGTCTGGCTCTTGATCTCGCCGGTGTTGTTGTTGATGAACTCGGCCGTGACGAACAGCGGGGCCGCGTAGGTCATGTCCTTGTCTTTGCACTCGTCGACCGGCGCCTTGACCTCGTCAAAACGGGGATCGGAGAATGACAGCGACATCGAGCCGGAGAAGTCCTCGATCGGGGACAACTCGTAGAGCACCTCTTCCAGGCCACCCACCGGGTGGGCCCCTCCTGCGCCCTCGCCGCGGGCTATGGCGGCCTCACGCCAGCGCGGCGAGCCGATCAGCCACTCGAAGGAGTCCGTCTGCACGTCAAGAAGCCCGGGAACCTCAAGCGGTTCGCGGAGCTTGGCGAAGGAGACTCGGTTGGGTGCCCCGGGCACGGAACCGTTAGAAGAATTTTTTGGGCGGTCCGTCTTGTTCTGGCGGGAATGTGCCAAGATGCATCCTTCCGGCACCTCGTGCGACTCACGGGAACCGGGGCCACCGGATCTGTTCGCCGCGCATTGTTCGGTTAGGCCGGCGAACGATCTGTCCCGGCCTCACGCGCGCAACTGAATAGCTGAGCCGCAAATGGGACCCAGGCTAAGACCACGATGTCAGGTGGCGGGTGAGGTGGGCAGGAAGTAGCCAGCGCAACGTCCAACAATAGCGCAGGCGCGCGCATTCCTCAACTACCCAGGACCAGGAACATCGGCGCTGGCTGGCATCTCGACTTCCCGTGGGCACATGCTGCCCAACAGACTGACCCGTTTAGGGCCCGCCGTCAAGGGGGCGGGGGGGCATGTTGCGCCAAGTTTTCGCAAAATTTTCGGTCATGACTTTGTCGGGTGGGCCGCCGGCCCCGCTACCCGCCGAACTCGTGCGCGGCGTACTTGTGGGTGCCCTCGAGGTCGTCGAGGATCGCGGCCTGGGCGTTCTTCGGCAGGGTGTGCAACATCTGGCGCACCCGGGCCTGGCGCCGACCCACCGCCTTGCGCTCCGGCATGCCCGGCGTCGCTTGGATCTGCGGCGGCACACCCTCGATGTCCTCGGTGCCGCCGGCGTGCTGGCCGGCGTCGATCATGGCCTGCTCTTCGGCCATCGTCGACTCGTCCTTTTCCTCGGACATGCCGATCGGGCCGATGCGCCGGCCGTTGAGGAACTGCCGCACCACCGGCTCGTCGCTGGTCAACAGCACCTCACGCGGGCCGAACATGACCAGCTTGCGCCGGAACAACATGCCCATGTTGTCCGGCACGGTGCGGGCGATGTTGATGTTGTGGGTCACGATCAGGATGGTCGCGTCGATCTGGGCGTTGATGTCCATGATCAGCTGGCTCAGGTACGCGGTGCGGACCGGGTCCAGGCCCGAGTCCGGCTCGTCGCAGAGAATGATCTGCGGGTCGAGAACCAGCGCGCGCGCCAGGCCGGCGCGCTTGCGCATACCGCCGGAAATCTCGCCGGGGAACTTCTTCTCGTCCCCGCCAAGGCCGACCATGGTCAGCTTCTCCATGACGATGTCACGGACTTCGCCTTCCTTTTTCTTGGTGTGCTCGCGCAGCGGGAAGGCGGTGTTGTCGAAGAGGTTCATCGAGCCGAACAGCGCGCCGTCCTGGAACAGCACGCCGAACAGCGTGCGGATCTCGTACAGCTCCTTGGCCGAACATTCGATGATGTCGGTGCCGTCGATGACGATCGAGCCGCGTTCGGGCCGCAGCAGACCGATGAGGGACTTCAGGAACACCGATTTGCCGGTACCCGACGGCCCCAGTAGGACGCTGACCTCCCCGGCGGGGATCTCCAACGTCACGTCTTCCCAGATCCTCGAGGACCCGAAGGACTTCGTCAGTCCGTTCACCTCGATAGCGACGCCCATGGGGAATCCTTCCGTCGACGCTCGTGCCCGCCACCTGCCCTTTCCTGTGGCATGAGTCACTGTAGCGCACGCCCGGGCACGGCATCAGGGTTGCGGATCACCGTCGGTGAAAATTGGCCGACCCGAGACCGGACCGCACCCGCAACGGATCGATGCTATTGGACGCGCGTTAGCCGGCCGGGGCCCAGTTGCCGTGGAATCCCATCGGTACCCGTTGCGGCAGGTGCACGGTGGCGACCGACTCGAGGGTCTGGGCATCCAGCAACAGCAACTGCCCTTCGTCGCGGCCGCGGTGATAGCCGTAGCCCATGAGGATGCCGTCGTCTTCGGCGCCGGCTCCTCCGGGAGTCGGCACGAAGCACACCTCACCCATCAACAGGGCGGGATCGAGCGGGGCGACCGACGTGGATCCGCCGGCGTAGTCGTGCTTGTACAACGGCGTAGACATTTCGGACACTTCGGATCCGCCCACGCCGGCAAACCCACCCTCGATGCCGACGGCGTAGCCGAACCGGTGCCGCCCGCCCAGCAGGGTCTCGTTGATCCGGGGGAACTCCTGCGAGCGAT
Organism: uncultured Actinomycetota bacterium; assembly: GCA_963703795.1. Taxonomy (GTDB): domain Bacteria; phylum Actinomycetota; class Actinomycetes; order Mycobacteriales; family Mycobacteriaceae; genus Mycobacterium. The sequence continues at coordinate 4,041 of CAVPFT010000031.1, forward strand.
CGTTGAAGCATTCGGTGCTCACCGCACCGGTCGTCAGGTTGATGGTCCAGCGGTCCAGTGTGGGCAGGCTCTCGCCGGGTCCGCGCCGGTCGCGGTCGAACATCCGCGAGTGGCGCACGACATCGAGGACCAAAACCTCTGTCCCATCTCGCATTTCGGAGTAGGCGTTGAGCGGGTGGTAGACGTAGCAGGGTTCGATGTCGAACCAGCGCACGTCTTTATTGCTGCCCTCACGGGGCATGACCCCGATGCGCGCCGGGTAGTCGTTGTTCCAGGCATACGGGATCCGGTCGTCGTGCTTGGGGTTGCGGTTCATCATCGCGGTGATCGGGCCGGGCACCCGGACGCGTCCGATCAGCGACTGCAGCGCCAGCCGGGCCGGTGCAGCCAACCAGCGCGGCATTTTGGCCGGCAACACCTGCACCGGGTCGAACGTCACCGGCAGGTCGTAGATCACCACATACTTGTCGGTCAGCGAGAAGTCGTGCATCATCGGCGACCCGCCCACGTCAATGTCGACCGTGCGGCGGGCCCGTCCTTGGGTGTCGATCACCGAGTACTGCACGGTCCGCCCGCGGGCGAATGAGTAAGACACGGCATGCAATTCGCCGGTGCGCGGATCACGGTGCGGATGAGCGGTGTAGCCGCCGGCCAGGGTGCCGTCGAAGTCGCAGGTCCCGACGGTGTCAAGCTCGTCGGTCAACTCGTAGTTGGCGGCCCCACCCTCGACCAGCGCCAGGGTGCGCCCGGCGTGACTCAACACGTTGGTGTTGGCACCGAACGAAAGCATGCCCGCCCGCGGATCGAGCCGGGTCGGCGCCGGTTCGCCGAGCGCGGCGCACACCGACAGGCTGCGCACCCAGCGGTTGCGATACCAGCGGGCCTTTCCGTCGCGCAGCGCGACCCCGTGCACCATGCCGTCGCCGCTGAACCAGTGATAGGTGGCCGGGTCGACCTCTTCGGCCGGGTTGGGCCCGTTGCGCAGATAGCGCCCGTCGAGGTGCTCCGGGATGTGCCCGGTGACCTCCAGGCCGGTCGCGGTCACTTCGGCGCCCACCGGCGCCAGGAAGCCGTCAAGATACGGGTTCGCGGATTCGGCGGTTTGCGTTGAGGTCACGTCTGAACTCCTATAACATTGTTATTTCACTGTTATTGGGACGGTACGCCCTCGATGAGAAGATGGCAAGGATGACTTCGGAGACTCAACGCGGCGTTCGCGTTGTTCGGGACGAGATGCTGAACGCCGCCGTCCGCCTGCTCGACGACGAGGGCCCGGACGCGCTGCAGACCCGCCGGGTGGCCAGCGCCGCGGGGACCTCGACGATGGCGGTGTACACGCATTTCGGCGGGATGCGAGGGCTTATCGCCGAGGTCGCCGAGGAGAGCCTGCGACAGTTCGACGCCGCACTGACCGTGCCGCAGACTGATGACCCGGTGGCCGACTTGATGACCACCGGCGCCGCCTATCGGCGCTATGCGATCGAGCGTCCCCACATGTATCGGCTGATGTTCGGCAGCACCAGCGCGCACGGCATCAACGCGCCGTCGCACAACCTCCTGGCGCTGACGCTCGCGGAAATCGACCGGGGCTACCCGAGCTTCGCGCACGTCGTGCGCGGGGTGCACCGGTGCATGCTGGCCGGCCGGATCATCGTCGGCTCCGCGGACGACGACCAAACGGTCGTTGCCACAGCGGCCCAGTTCTGGTCACAGATGCATGGATTCGTGATGCTCGAACTGGCCGGATTCTACGGCGGTGACGGTGCGGCCGTGGCGCCGGTGCTTGCCGCGATGAGCTCGAATCTGCTTGTCGCCCTGGGAGATTCACCGGAGCGGGTGCGGCAGTCGCAACGCGCGGCGTTCGGCGCCCACTGAGCGCACGAAACCCCCGGGACCTTGAGCCGAACGTTGGTCCCGGGGGCCTTCGCGAATTGACTACTTGACGGTGACCGTGGCGCCGGCGGCCTCGAGCTTGGTCTTGGCCTCGTCGGCGGCCTCCTTGGCCACCTTCTCCAGCAGCGGCTTGGGTGCGCCGTCGACCAGGTCCTTGGCCTCCTTCAGGCCGAGGCCGGAGACGATCTCGCGGACCACCTTGATCACGCCGATCTTCTTGTCGCCGGCGGCCTCGAGGATGACGTCGAACTCCGACTGCTCCTCGGCGGCCTCGGCGGGCGCGCCGCCGGCGGCGGGACCACCGGCCGCGGCGACGGCGACCGGAGCGGCCGCGGTGACCTCGAAGGTCTCCTCGAACTTCTTGACGAAGTCCGAGAGCTCCAACAGGGTCATCTCCTTGAAAGCGTCGAGCAGGTCGTCGGTAGACATCTTTGCCATGGGTACGGGTCCTTTCTGGTTTCGGTTGGGTTTATTCGGCTTCGGCCGGGGTTTCGGCGGGTGCTTCCGAAGCTGGTTCCGGGGCCGGGGCTTCGGCGGCCGGAGCCTCGGCGGCCGGAGCCTCGGCCTCCGGGGCGGGAGCCTCGGCCTCCGGGGCGGGGGCCTCGGCGGCGGCCGGTGCAGGGGCTTCCGCAGGTGTTTCCGCGGGTGTTGCAGGGGCTTCAGAGGCCCTCTTTTCCTGCAGTGCGGCCGCGAGCCGGGCGAACTGCGAGGCCGGAGCGCTGAACAGGCCGGCCGCCTTGGCGAGGTTGCCCTTCATCGCACCGGCCAGCTTGGCCAGCAACACCTCGCGGGACTCCAGGTCGGCGATGCGCTCGACTTCGGCCACGGTCAATGGGTGGCCATCCATGTAGCCACCCTTGATGACCAGCGCCTTGTTCTCCTTGGCGAAGGTCTTGATGGCCTTGGCGGCATCGACCGGCTCACCGGTGACGAACGCGATGGCCGTCGGGCCGACGAAGAGCTCGTCGAGACCCTCGATCCCGGCGTCCGAGGCCGCGCGCTTGATGAGCGTGTTCTTGGCCACCGCATACGTGGCCGATCCCGCCAGGGAACGGCGCAGCTCTGCCAGATTGGCCACCGTCAAACCGCGGTATTCGGTGATCAAGGTGGCGGCCGAGTCCCGGAACCGCTCCGTGATGTCTGCGACGGCGGTGGCCTTGTCAGCCTTGGCCATGCATACCTCCTGTAGTGAAAGCCGTGCGACGTGTCGTCTGCGATCACCGGGGAACGACGAACGCCCCGGCGCAGGAAGCGGCCGGGGCGTGAGATGCGCCGGCGCACGCCGGCGAATATGCCTCGTCCTCCTGCGTGGGCCGCCGGGATGTTCCCGGACCTTCAACCGATTGCTCGGTGACCGACGGTCTTCGGTGGATCGGCAACCAGAATAGCCTGACCGCCGCGGTCAGCCAAAACTCGCGAGCCTGGCCGCACCCACCAGGCCGGCCTCACCGCCGAGCTCGGCGGGCACCACCCGCAGGCCGGCCAGGAACTCCAGCCCGGCGTAGGTGGGCAACGCTGCGCGCAGCGGGTCGAAGAGCAGGGCCCCGGAATTGGCGACGCCGCCACCGATGACGACGAGGTCGAGGTCGCACACCGCCGCGACCGAGGCGATCATCGCCGCCAGCGCGGTGGCGCCCCGGTGGAACGCCCGCTGCGCCACCGGATCCCCTTTTGCCGCCGCGGCGGCCAGGTCGTTGGCGGCGGCGCCGGGTGGCGCGGACCAACCGTTGGCCCGGGCCCAGCGCACCATCGACGGGCCGGCGGCGATGGTCTCGACGCAGCCGCGGCCACCACACGGGCAGGGCAGGCCGTCGGGTTCGACCACCGTGTGGCCGACATGACCGGCATTGCCCGTGCGCCCGACGTAGGGAACGCCGTCGAGTACCAATCCGCCTCCCACGCCGGTGGACACGACCATGCCGAGCAGGAAGCGCGCACCCCGGCCGGCGCCGCGCCAATGCTCTCCGAGCGCCATGCACACGCCGTCACCGCCGAGCCGCACGGGCACGCCCGGCACCGCCGCGGCGACCCTGTCTCGCAGCGGAAAACGCGCGCCAGGACCTGATGTTGACCGGGCTGACGCTTCCGCTGTGCAGGTCGATGGGACCGGCGGAGGCGACGCCCACCGCGGCGACCGCGCCGCCGGCGGCGCTCAACGCGTCGGCGATTGTCGCGGCGACCGCGGCCCAGACCTCCTCGGCCCCGGCCTGGCCGTCCGATCCCGGGGTGGGCCGGATGACGGTGTGCACCAGCGCGCCACCGGGGTCGGCCGAGGCCGGCGGCGATTTTGGTGCCGCCGATGTCCAGGCAGAGGGTGACCATGTCGATCAGTGCCGGTGGGTGTTGTCGGGCTGGCGCGGGTCGCCGGGATGCTCGTAGCCGGGGGCGAGCCGCACCAGCGCGGCCCGGCGCGCGTCCAGCCACACGCGGAAGGCACGCCGCCGCGCGGCGCCGCTCAGATGGTCGGCGATCGCCGACCGCACCTCCCCCAGCGGCGGCCCGACGGGCGAGGCGGCCCGCCAGCCGGCACGTTTGCGGCGCGGTGTGGCGAACCGCAGCGGGTTGCGGGCGTGGTAGTCGGCCACGTCGTCGGCGCTGACCTCGATCGCGGCGGTGACGTCGGCGAACAGCGCCCGCGCGCGGGGATCCGCCAGTGCGGCGGCGGTTACGCTGCCCAGCTCCTAGCCGCGCGGTCACGTCGGGCAGCAGCTCGGCCTCGGTCGGCGCGCCGCGCGCGGTCAGGCCCCGCGCGGCCGCCTCGGCGGCGACCACTCGCTCGGTCACGATCAGTTGGGTGAGCCAGCGCCGCAGTTGCCGGCCCTCGCTGGTGCCGCCGACCGGCAGCGCGGCCGCACCCGGGCCGTTGCGCAGCCGCGCCTCGGCCGCGTCGACCTCGGCGACGGAAACCGGGGCGCCGGCAACGGTGGCCACTCAGTGGAGGCTCATGTCACGGTCACCCGCACCGCCGGTGAATAGAGCAGCCGGCCGGCGCAGCCCACCCGGACCAGGGCCCACCACTGGCCGGGGTCCTGCCACGCCGGTGGGGTCACGTCGAAGCCGAGCTCGACGCTGCCGCGGGCCGGCAGGACCGCGCCAGTGCGGCGGGGCCGATCCACTCCCACGTGCCCCAGGGGCTGATCAGGTGCGCCTCCAGCGCCAGATCGGCGCGGGCATGGGTGCCGACCGTGACCGTCAGCCGGGCCGTCTTGCCGGGGGCCAGCTCGAGGTCGGCCGGCCCGTCGACGAGGTAGACCAGCTCCGAGTCGCGGGCGCCGACCTCGACGACGCACACGTCCTCGACCACCTGGTGCCAGGCCGCCGGGAATTTATCCCCGGTTAGGCACAGCTGGGCGCGGACCGGGTATAGCCCGGGTCGCGTGCGCGCCGGGATCGACACGACCACGTCGGCCTCCCGGTGATCGCCGGCGCAGAGCGTCAACGGCAGCTTGGCGGGTGTCGCCGACCAGGCGTCGGGACACACCAGCGTCACCGCGCCGTTCAGTGCGGCATCGGTGCAATCGCTCGCCGCGGTGAGGCGCAACGCCACCTCGCTGCCGGGCGTGGCGATCACGCGCTGGGGGTGCAGGTGGGCGACGGCCGGCAATCCCCCGAGCGGCGCGGGTCCGCGGTTGTGCAGCCAATAGCGCGCGTAAAGTGGCTGCGCGGCCTCGGCTTTGGGAGCCAGATCCGCGAAATCAGTTATAAACCTTGGTATTTCCAATCGGGCAACCACGGTGGCCACCTGATAGCCGTGCAGGTCAACCGATCTTGCCCGCCGGAGCGGCTTTTCCAGCAGGTTGGCGAGTTGCAGGCCCCGCACCTTGCCCAGCTCGGAGCCGATCGCAACGCGGGTGCCCGACCCGGTCGTCTCCACCAGCCGCAGGGCCACGACGCTCGGGTCGACCGGCTCGGCGCTGCCCGCCGCCAGTGGGTTGCCGGCTGCCTTGAGCGCCGAAAGCTGCACGGAGTCGGCGGGTTCGACGCGAAGCAGCGACCCGATCGGCGGCAGCTTGCCGCGTCGTTGGTCCGGGCGCACGGCCAGCAGCGGATGGGAGAATTGCGCGCTGCGGGCTGGGATCTCGGCGTGCCGCCAGTCGCCCTCGCCACTAACCAGCGCGTAGTCGAAAACGTGCGTCCAGTGCTGGAGTTGGAAGTTGGACCCATCGGGGGCGGTGCGACGAGGGTCGTCGATCCAGATGCCCGACGGCCAGCCGGTGCAGGACCGCATCAGCGCGGTATGCAGGGTGCCCTCGGTGTCGACGGCGAAGCTCGGCACCCCGCGGTTGAGCAGCGCGACGGTGCGGGCTTCGAAGCGCTCGGCGCCCGACGGTGGCTCCTGGGTCACGAGGATCTCGGCGGCCTCAGAGTCTGTGAGGTCGTCGACCACCGACGCGATCGCCGCGACCAGGGCTTCCTCGTCGCCGCCGTCGATCACCAGCACCGGCAGCGCCCGCGGCGCACGCAGGTCGGCGTCGGGCAACCACGCTTCGGCCAACGGTGCCGCGGGCGGCACCCAGACCCTGGCCCGGCCCGTCTTCGCCAGCTGACGGTCGAGTTCGGCCGCGTAGGCCGGATCCGCCTCGGCCAGAACGGCTTTGGTGAAGGCGTTTCGAGTGGACCACCCAGGGCGATCCGCACGTCGGGCAGATTGGAGTCGACGTCGAGGTGGCCGTAGCGCGGCTTGTCGGCGCCGCTGCAGGTGGCCGTGACGCCGGCGCGGACCAGGGCGACCATCAGCTCACGCGCCAGCGGTCCGGACACCGTCTCGGCCGGCGACACCACCTCGGCCACCGATACCGCCCGCACGTCATTGCCGACGCGGACGCGCAGCGCCGAGGACAGGCCGAACCAGCCGTACGCCGGGTTGTCCAGCGTCCACAGGTGCCGCGCGGTGTCCACCGATTCGGGCCCGTCGTGCAGCAACGCGAAACCGCGCCCGACGACGGCGTCCCCCACCTCGCTGACCGGCATGGCGCCCGGCACCGGACACGGCCAGCGCAGCCGCAACAACTGGTCTTCCCCGGTGAATTCGTCGATGGTGGTGCGGCAGTCCACCCGCGATATGCCGTACCACAGGGTCAGGGTCTGCGTGTAGCGCAGCAGCCCGTCGATGCCGCCCCGCACGACCAGCCGCTCACCGAGCGGCCCACCGTAGGCCTGCACCTGCGCCGGCGATTGCGACGAACACACCACCGGCCCCCTGGGCAGCAAGTGCCATGGGCCCTCCCCCTGCGTCGGGTGCGACGGGTACTCCTCGTAGACGGCTAGCTCGTTGCCCACCCGGCCCGGTGCGATCAGCTGGCGACCGTCCCGCAGCAACGACGCAACCGCCCCGCCGCGCGCCGGGTCGACCTCCAGCCGGTAGTGCTCGTTGACGATCTGCAACCCGGGCACGGGTTCCCAGCCCGTCGGCTGGTCAGCGCGAACCAATCGGTGGCCCGCCAACCGAGCGAGGGCACGTCGCGCGCCAACCAGGTCACCGATCGCCCGTCGTGTTCGACGTGCGCGGGCAGCTCGGAACCGTCGGTGTCAAGGACCCGCACGCCCGGGCCGAGCGGGGGGTCGACCCGGGCGGTCACGATGTCGGTGCGCCGGTGGGTCAGCGGGTTCCACACGATCACGTCACCGGCCCGGGTATCCAGGGCACCGGACAGCAATTCCAGGGAGCTGTCGCGGGCCGCGCGGCCCAGCTCCCACGCGTCGCGCCAGCCGGTCAGCAGGTCGAGGTAGACCTGGTCGGACTCCGAGCCGGTGATGGCGTCGTGGTGCGCGCCGTAAGCCAGCTGCACCCACGCCTTGGCCAGGGCGGCCTGCGGGTAATCGGCGCCGGTCATCAGACCCGCGAACACGGCGAAGCGCTCGGCCTCCAGCACCGCGTTCTCGGCGGCCCGGTTGGCCTGCTTGGTGTCGATGTAGGACACGTCTTTGCCGGTGTAGATCGGGTTCATGTCGCGGGTCTGTGGCGACGGCTCACACCCGCGCTGCGCCAGCTCGGCGCGGACCGCC
>CAVPFT010000032.1:0-8453 GCA_963703795.1 uncultured Actinomycetota bacterium
ACATTTACCGCGTGATTACCGTTTCGGCGTGCCTGAAGAAACCGGTCTCGGTGCCGGTGCGGCGCGAGCTCGCGAAACGGTGTTGGCTGAGAGCGTCGGAGTACCCGGCGGGGCCGACAGGGTGGTCATCCCCACGCTGCGGGCTGCCTATGTCAGCGTGCTGCGAGGACGGCGGCAGCTCGACACCATCGCGGCCGACATCGAGAGCGCCGTCGCGAATCAGCAGGCGCTGGCCTTAGACACTCCCGCCGGTGCGGCCACGTTCTCCAAATTTCTTGCTGCCAAGACACAACACATCAACCGGGTGGTCGCTGAAACCGCCGCGGGATCGCAAGCCGGGGCTGCGACACTCGGATCGCTGGATCGGTCCTATCAAGCTGTCGGATATGGTCCCAAATCGCAGGACCCGCCGCCTGCCCCGGTGCCTTTTCCTCCCTATCAACCGAAGGTGTGGGCGGCGTGTCGGGCGCGCGGTCAGGACCCGGACAAGGTCGTCAGGACTTTCTATCGTGCGCCGATCAGCGCGGGATTCCGTTCGTTGCCCGCGGGCGACTCCGTCTTGTATTGCGGCAATGACAAGTACGGGCTGCTGCACATTGAAAAGGAACACGAGGACCAGTGGGACCTGATCGCGAACTCACGATGGCCGACCGCCGGCAATTGGCGCTATCTCGCTGATTATGCGATCAGCGCTACGCTGGCGTATCCGGAGCGGGTTGAGTACAACCAAGACAACGACACATTCGCCCTATACCACAGAATCTCGTTACCGGACGGCACGTACGTTTTCACGACTCGGGTCGTGATTTCGGCGAGCGACGGGAAGATCATCACGGCCTTTCCGCAAACGGGGACAAGGGGATGATGAGGTGAGTGAGCCGAAACGAGGTGACGTTATGAGCGAGCCGCCGCGGAGCTACGCCGGGCGCCGGGATCTGATCGCCGAGAAGCTGGAGCCCTACTTCCAAATCAGCGACATGCTGCCGAGCAATGTCAGACCCACGTCCGAAGCCGCCGAGAAATTCTGGGACAACTCCCTGTTATGCACTTGGGCCGATCGGGAAACGGGATATACGCGCACCGTCACCGTGTCGATCTACCAGGCGCCCGACGGCCGGCAGCGGGCCAATGAGATCCGCGACATGATGCGGGAAGAGTGCCCTCCCGGCACGGATCTGAGAACCCCAAATCCGGAGGGCTATGAAATTGCCGACCCGCAACGCGGAGAATACGTCTTCGTTCTCTACTACCTGGGGCATGTGAGAGCGATAGTAGGCAACTGCGTCGTTTACATCATGCCTATGGTCATCGGGACGGAATTGACTGAAGTAATTGATCTGAGCAAATTAGCCGATGTGGCACTGGATATCGGCCGCACCGTCGGATGCTCGGCCTACCACAACGACTTCACGCTGCCGGAGGTGCCAGCAGAGTGGCGCAATCAGCCGGTGGGGTGGTCGACGGAGGGATTTCCCCCGTACATACCGGGGGCGGGCTAGCCTTTAGAGCCGTATGCACACCATCGAGGCCGACTACCTGGTGGTCGGCGCGGGCGCCATGGGCATGGCGTTCGTCGACACGCTCGTCGCCGAGACCGACGCGCGCGTGGTGGTGGTGGATCGCTATCACCAGCCGGGTGGGCACTGGACCACGGCATACCCGTTCGTGCGGCTGCATCAGCCATCAGCGTTCTACGGAGTCAACTCCGTCAAGCTCGGTAGCGACACCATCGACCAAGTCGGTTGGAACGAAGGCCTCTACGAATTGGCGACCGCCGGCGAAGTCTGCGCGTATTACGACCACGTCATGCGCCGGCAGTTCCTGCCGACCGGGCGGGTCTCCTACTTCCCGATGAGCGAGTACCGGGGCGACGGGCGCTTCACGACGCTGGCGGGAACCGATTACACCGTCGACGTGGCGCGCCGCATCGTCGACGCCACCTACATGCGCGTCGTGGTTCCCTCGATGCGGCCGCCGCCCTACCGGGTTGCGCCCGGCGTCGAATGCGTCGCGCCGAACGACCTGTCGAGGCTCGCGGGGCGCGAGCGCTACGTCATCGTCGGGGCCGGCAAGACGGGCATCGACACGTGCCTGTGGCTGCTGGGCCAGGGCGTCGCGCCGGACAGGCTGACCTGGATCATGCCCCGCGATTCCTGGTTGCTGGATCGTGCGACGATCCAGCCGGGATCGTTGTTCGCCGACCGGAGCAAGGCCGTCTTCGCCGCGCAACTGCAGGCCATCAGGGATGCGGAATCGGTCGACGACCTGTTCTGCCGTCTCGAGGATGCGGGTGCCCTGCTGCGGATCAACCCGGCAATCCGGCCCACCATGTACCGCTGCGCGACCGTCACCGGGGCCGAACTGGAGCAGCTACGACGCATCACCGACGTGGTGCGCATGGGCCACCTGCTGCGCATCGACGCCGACCGGATGGTGCTCGACTGTGGCGCCGTAGCGGCCGACGGGGCCGCGCTCTATGTGGACTGCACCGCGGACGGAGCCGAAAAGCGGCCTGCCACACCAATTTTCGATTCCGGGCGGATCACGCTACAAAGCGTGCGTGGGTGCCAACAGGTGTTCAGCGCCGCGCTGGTCGCTCATGTCGAAGCCGCCTACCCGGACGACGCCGTGAAGAACCAGCTTTGCGTGCCGTTGCCGCACCCCGACACTGATCTCGATTGGCTGCGCATCACGCTGGCCTATTACCACAACCAGCTGCGTTGGCTCGATGACGCGGACCTGACCGCCTGGCTCTCCGCGGCGCGCCTGGACATCTTCGGTCATCTGATGGCGCCCCTGCTGGCGCCGGCTGTCGACGAAGCCCCGGGTGCGGGATCGGATACTGAGCATGGCCAGGTCGGCGCTGTCGGCCACCGCCACAAAGCTGGACCGGCTGATGCTCGACGAAGCCTCACTTGCCGCGCCCTCGGTGTAACCCGCGCTGATATTTAATCGGTGAAGGAGGGACGTGGCGGCACAAAACGAACCGGTCGGCCCGCGGCCGCTGCGCGCCGTGCCCGCGGTCCCCGACAGCGGCTACCCCGACTGGGAAGCGGTGTACCGGGACAACGCGGCGTGGGTGTATCGCACGCTGTTCGCGCGGGTCGGCAACCGGGCCGACGCCGAGGACCTCACCACCGAGGTATTCCTCGCCGCGCTGCGGCCGCTGCGCCTGACCGCCAGCGTCGGCGAGGTGCGCGCCTACCTGCGGACCACGGCCCGAACGGTGCTGGCCGCGCACTGGCGCGAGACGATGGGACGAGAGATAACAGCGATCGACGACATCGAACAACCACCCGAGAGCGAGGAAGCGATCAGCACCGCGCCCCAGCGTGTCGCCCACGTTCTCGCTCACCTGCCCGACCGCTACCGCCAGATTCTGGAAATGCGTTTCTTGCAAGGTAATTCGATCAAAGAGTCCGCTGCCGAACTCGGGGTCAGCGTCGCCAACGCCAAAGTGCTCCAGCACCGCGCTCTGCGACTGGCGGCACAGGTCAACGAGGGAGGCCAGCCATGAATGCGCGAGGGTTGCGCCGCTACGTCGATGACCTGCTGCGGGGTCGCCGGCCCAAGCCGTTTGCGCCCGACGACTTCGAGGCGGCGCAGATCCGCACGGCGATCGAGCTGCGGGCGGCTCGGCAGGGCCCGGATGCGGGGGACGCCCCGAGCCAGGAATTCCTCACCGACCTACACCGTCGTCTGGCCGAACAGATGCACGGCGCGGCGCCCGAACCGGCGCCGAAGCAAAACACGACGCGCCGCCAGGTCATCGTCGGGACGTCCGCCGCCGCGGCCGCCGCGGTCGCCGCCGTTTCCATCGATCGGGCCGTCATGGGCAACCCCACCGAAAGCCCCGCCGTCGCCGGGCAGCTCACGCCCAACGACGGAAGCTGGCAGCGCGTCGCGGCCAGCTCGGAGGTGCCCGACGGGGTGATGCATCCCTTCGACCTGGGTTCGGTCACCGGGTTCGTCCGCCGCGTAGACGGCAAACCGCAGGCCGTGTCGGGGGTGTGCACCCATCAGGGGTGCCGGCTGTGGTTCGACGCGCCCGATGACACGCTGCGCTGCCCCTGTCACACGACGTCGTTCTCGCCCAGCGGGCAGGTAATCACCCACCAATTGCCGATCGCGCCAAAGCCATTGCCCGCATTGATGGTTCGCGAGGTCAACGGGGTGATCGAGGTGTTCGCCCCGGTGCGCGGCGACGAACCGGCCTAGCCGCTTCAAGCCTCTTTGCAGCCCGCCGCGACACTTAAACCACGCACACGACACGCCGAGACGAGTGTGCGTGGTTTACATCTCGAGACAAGGTGCTTCGAGGCGGTGTAACCCGCGGCCCTATCTCAGGGCATGGATATCGCCAAACTTCGAAAACCGTTGATCACGGGGTTGGCAGTGAGTGTGGTGCTGGCGGGCTGCTCGTCCTCGCGGCCCGCTGCGCAGCCGTCGGTCACCTTCGGATCGAATGCCAGCGGAACGCCCGGAATGCCGGGCATGAGCGGGATGCCCGCGATGACGGGTGCGCCGTCGGGCACGGCGTCGGCGACCGGATCGCCGGCGGCGGTCGCGGGCGACCAGGTCACCATCGACAACTTCGCCTTTTCGCCGGGCACGTTGACCGTCAAGGCGGGCAGCACGGTCACGTGGACCAACCGCGACGAAGAACCCCACACGGTGGCCGCGACCGACGGGTCGTTTCACTCGCCCGGAATGGGAACCGGCGCCACTTTCACCCACACCTTTGCCACCGCAGGGACTTTTGACTACGTCTGCTCCATTCACCCGTCCATGCACGGCACCGTGGTGGTGACGCAATGAGCCAAGATCCGCACACGATGAACCGCCGGCAGCTCATCCGGCACACGGCATGGTTCGGAGCGGCGGTCGGCCTGACCGTCGCCGGCGGCGAGGTCATCTCGCACGTTGCCGGCACGGCGTCAGCCGGACATACTGCGGCCCGCCCCGCCCTGCGATTCGCGCAAGTCAGCGACAGTCACATCGGCTTTACGGGTACGGCCAACCCCGATGTCGCCAAGACGTTCGGCCACGCGATCGATCAGGTCAACAACCTCGGTTACACACCGGATTTCGTGATCCACACCGGCGACCTCACCCACCTGTCTGCCCCCGATCAGTTCGACCAGGTGAAGCAGATGTTGGGTGGACTGCGAACGTCACACGTTTTCACGGTGCCCGGCGAACACGACTCGGTCGATGACGCGGGCCAGAAGTACCGGAGCGTCTTCGGCGCCGGGACCCGCGGTGACGGGTGGTACAGCTTCGACATCTCCGGCGTGCACGTGATCGCGTTGGTCAACACGTTGAACCTCAAGAAGCTGGGGCATCTGGGTACTGATCAATTGGATTTCGTCCGAAAGGATGTCGCGGGGCTGTCCAGCGATACCCCCATCATCGTGTTCAGCCACATTCCGTTGTTCGCGATGTACCCGGATTGGGGATGGGGCACCGACGATGCTACCCAAGCGCTGAGCTTACTGGGCCGCTTCTCGTCGGTTACCTGCCTCAACGGGCATGTGCACCAATTGTTTTCCAAGACGGAAGGCAACGTGACCTTCTACAGCGGTACGACGACCGCCTACCCGCTGCCTCATCCGGGTGACGGCCCGGCGCCCAAGCCGGTCACGCTGCCGGCCGGCAAGCTCGGCGACGCGTTGGGCATCCGAGAGGTCAGTTACACCAAGGGCCAGAGCGCCCTGGCATTGAAAGAGACTAAGTTGCAATGAAATTCTTGCTCCGGCTCGGCCTGGCCGCGTCCTTGGCCGTCAGTGCCTACAGCCATGCCTACCTGTATATCCATGGTTACCAACATATTCCGATGATCGGCACCGCCTTCCTGATCCAGGCCAGCGTTTCGTTTTCGTTGGCTCTGCTGATCGTCGCGGGCGGTCCCGGGTGGCTCCAGTGGGCCGCCGCGGCCGTGGCGGGCGGCTCCCTGGTCGCGTTCGTGCTGTCGAGGACCGTCGGGGTCTTCGGCTTTTTGGAACGCGGGTGGGACCCGGCGCCGCACGCGGCCATCAGCGTCGCCGCCGAAGTGCTCACGGTGGTGCTGTGGGCGGGCGGTTTGGTCAGTTCGAGCGCTTTGGTCAGACGGCCTCGCCCGGTGCCGGCCTAGCCGCGCCGCCCTGCCAAAAAGTTGTCACCACCCCAGGTAGCGCGCTGCTGTTCCCGAGTTTGTGCCGAGATACCGGCGGGGCGCCCGCCCCGCAGGCCCACCCGCCGCTGGACTACTGCGGCGAGCGCACCGCGATGATGCCCAAACGCCGCCGCAACCGCGCCCAAAACCGCGCCAACCGCATCGCCACCGAACGCCGACACAATCGGCTGGCACGCGAAGCACCGCGAAGGGATTGCAACCCTTGCGATTTCGGGCTGCGCGACGCCGTCGGCGACGGGGAGCCACCGCCCTTCTGACGGCAGGTCAACGGCCTTACACAGAGGCGAGGGTGAACAGCCGCCAAACCAGCACGTCGTTGGGTCCGGCCAGTGCGCTCACGTGCGCACCTGAATGCCGAGCGCCTGCACCGCGTCGCGGATCGCCATCGCGCAGCGGATCAGTGACCGATGGCGTCCCAGTCGACGACGCACACTTGGGGGTTAGCCGGGTCCACCGCGCAAGGCAGTTGGAGTCCAATAGCGAGATTGGGCACCTGGGCGGGGGGTACCGACTGGTGGGTTCGAGCCGCCATCGGGGCCAGATTCGGGAAGTGAAGCTCGATGACGAGGGTATAGCGTGGGGCGTCCAGGAATTCCGGTCTGCTGGGAGTGATGCCACGGCTGCGGGCCGTAGTCCCGGTGTCGGCGAACGACTTGAGCACCCCGGTTACCCGTTGACCCGTCGCGAGTAGCTCTGCTGCCGAGTAAACCGGACCTGCCCTAGCATTCATCAGGTTGGCGGGGCCAGCCTGTGCTGGGATATTCGTTGGCTCCCAACGCACTTGCGGGGTGGCGGCTTGAACCTGTATCGGGCCGTTGAGGAACCGCACCGCTCCTTCTCGAAGGCCATTGATCTCATCGAACTCGCAGCCGTAAACCCCTGGCTTGTCTGAGCTCGCCCGAACCCCGCCCCTAGGGTGTGGGCCGAGTTCCCGCAACACCCATTTCCCGTTCGTGTGAATCTCCAGGACGTAGAACTGAATTCTCGCATGCACCACACGCCATGTTTTGATGAGAAACCCCGTGGGCTTTATCCCGCGCCGAACGGCTTCGGGTATGAAATCTCGAACCAGACTGTCTATCGCCGCCCAATTGTCCGTGGAAGGTCGCTGAGCCGCTGCTTCAGCCTGCAGCCGACCTCTTGCCCGGTCGGCTTCCACGCCCAACGCCGTCTGTGGGTTGCCCTGCGCCGGATAGACCATCTGGGGCGGCTGCTCAATCGCGTGATCCTCGTGAGCGGCGGCCCTCGCCTGGGCCAATCGTTCCAGCTCGGCGATGCGTTCCTCGGGATTGTCCTGGTCCATCAGCAGATGGTCCCACCTCGGATGCGCCCGCGCCAGAACGAGCAGCAGGCGGTCAGACGACGACCGCAGACCCGTTCGCCTCGTGGCTGAAGTGTTGTTTAGCCAGTCGCACCCACAACTTGCTAAGACGTTCCGGGGCTGGCTTGACGAACGATGCGGAGACGGCACGGGAATCCTCGTGGGACACACCCCTCGGACGGTCGCTAACACTGCTTGATCCCTCGGGTGAGAGCGCCCATTAAGCGATCACATGCGCTTCCGCGACCGGCGCCACAGCACGAAACTGAAGAGACACAACACGTACAGGGAGAGTGAGGCGGGCAGGGTCTGTAGCCCGAGAACCGCGAACCTATTGGCCGAGTACGAGCTGTCACCGCTGACGCAGTCAAAAACCTGGTCCTTGTAGCGCCCCGTCTGGCTCCAGTCCTCCACTAGGTGGTACGGGCTGCTGCACACGATCCCGCTCGTCCACTGCGCGCTGCTCGGGAACATGGAAGTCTCCATCATCCCGAGTACAGCGGCGATGAACGGTATCGCCAACATCGCCAACACCACGATCACCCCGACATGCGTGCGCCACCACTGTTGGCTGCCAAACGCCGCCTCGGCCTAGGATTTCCTTGATTTTTAAACCTGTGTTGGGATGCTGCCTATTATGGATCGCACCTATGAGTAGGTTCAGGAAATTATTAACAAGTTGTGAGGAAATGTTCTTTGATGCCTCAAATGCAAAATTTTCAAGGGCCTCCCCACAAAATATCGCCTCTAAAAAACCTACTTTGTGAAGACGCTCCGTTGCATCAAAGAGGTAGTGTTGCAGTTCTGCTTCCGGTTTCCCTTGGGAATGATAAGCTTCATAATTCTTTAGATAGCTTCCTTCCCTTTATGAGGGATGTCCTTCCATTTTGTTCTCAAGGCTTGGTTACGGCCCATGAGATCATCTAATGGCTTAAGCACAACAAAAAGATATTTGGC
>CAVPFT010000033.1:0-95137 GCA_963703795.1 uncultured Actinomycetota bacterium
GAAGGCAACCCGGAACAGGTAACGGTCACCGACAAGCGGCGGATCACCCGGAAACCGGCGAAGTTCGGCATGTCCCTCCCGGCGCGGAGCCGGGAGGGGGGCCGGGAGGGACGGCGCCGGAGGGCGCGCCGGCGGACGAGGCTGCGGACAAGGTCGCCGAGCTGACCGCCGATCTGCAGCGCGTCCAGGCCGACTTCGCCAACTACCGCAAGCGGGCGCTGCGCGACCAGCAGACCGCGGCGGATCGGGCCAAGGCCACCGTCGTCAGCCAATTGCTGGGCGTGATCGACGATCTCGATCGGGCCCGCAAGCACGGCGATCTGGAGTCGGGACCGCTGAAGTCGGTGGCCGACAAGTTGATGAGCGCGCTGACCGGGCTCGGCCTCACAGCGTTCGGCGCCGAAGGTGAAGACTTCGAGCCGGTGCTGCACGAGGCCGTGCAGCACGAGGGCGACGGCGCCGAAGGCTCCAAACCGGTGATCGGCACGGTCATGCGGGAGGGCTACAAGCTGGGTGAGCAGGTGCTGCGCCACGCGTTGGTCGGCGTCGTCGACACCGTCGCGGGCGCCGGCGACGAGGCCGCCGTGGCGAACCCCGCAAGCGAAGCCGAAGGCCCCTCCACGGGCCATGCCGAAAGTGAGCGGCCCGACTCGGACGAAAACGCCGACACCGCGGGTGAATAGGCCCAGAATCAACACGACAAATAGATAGAGGAAGGTGAGGGGGTGACGCGACATGGCCCAGCGTGAATGGGTCGAAAAGGACTTCTACAAGGAGCTGGGCGTCTCCTCTGACGCCTCTGCCGACGAGGTCAAGCGGGTGGCCCGCAGGTTGCTCGCCGAGAACCATCCCGACCGCAACCCGGGCAACAAGGCCGCCGAAGACCGCTACAAGGCCGTGTCGGAGGCCAAAGAGGTGCTCACGGATGCGGCCAAGCGCAAGGAGTACGACGAAACCCGCCGGCTCTTCGCCGGCGGTGGCTTCGGCGGGCGCCGGTTCGACGGCGGCTTCGGCGGATTCGACGTCGGCGGTGACGGTGCCGAGTTCAACCTGAACGATCTCTTCGACGCCGCCGGCCGCAGCGGCGGCACCAACATCGGCGACCTGTTCGGCGGCTTGTTCGGACGCGGCGCCAGTGCCCGGCCGACCCGGCCGCGGCGCGGCAACGACCTGGAGACCGAGACCGAGCTGGATTTCGTCGAGGCCGCCAAGGGCGTGGCAATGCCGTTGCGGCTGACCAGCCCGGCGCCGTGCACCAACTGTCATGGCAGCGGCGCACGCCCGGGCACCAGCCCGAAGGTTTGTCCCACTTGCAACGGTGCCGGTGTGATCAACCGGAACCAGGGCGCGTTCGGCTTCTCGGAACCCTGCACCGACTGCCGGGGCAGCGGCTCGATCATCGAGCAGCCCTGCGACGAGTGCAAGGGCACCGGCGTGACCACGCGCACCCGCACCATCAACGTGCGGATCCCGCCCGGTGTCGACGACGGACAGCGGATCCGGCTGCCCGGACAGGGCGAGGCCGGGTTGCGCGGTGCGCCGTCGGGCGACCTGTATGTGACGGTGCACGTGCGCCCGGACAAGATCTTCGGCCGCGACGGCGACGACCTCACCGTGACCGTTCCGGTCAGCTTTACCGAATTGGCTTTGGGCTCAACGCTTTCGGTTCCCACGCTGGACGGAAAGGTCGGTGTCCGGGTGCCCAAGGGCACCACCGACGGCCGCATCCTGCGGGTGCGTGGACGCGGTGTGCCCAAGCGCAGCGGCGGCAACGGGGACCTGCTCGTCACCGTAAAGGTGGCCGTGCCGCCCAACCTGGAGGGCGCCGCCCAGGAGGCGCTCGAGGCCTACGCGGCGGCCGAGCGGTCCAGTGGTTTCGACCCGCGCGCGGGATGGGCGGGTAGTCGCTGATGGCTAAGCACCCCAGGGAATCCGAATCCCGAACCTTCCTGATCTCGGTGGCCGCGGAACTGGCCGGCATGCACGCGCAGACCCTGCGTACCTACGACCGCCTCGGGCTGGTCACGCCGCACCGCACTTCCGGTGGGGGACGCCGCTATTCGCAGAATGACGTCGACCTGCTGCGCGAGGTGCAGCGGCTCTCCCAGGATGAGGGCGTCAACCTGGCCGGGATCAAGCGCATCATTGAGCTGACCAATCAGGTCGAGGCGCTGCAGTCGAGGCTGCGGGAAATGGCCGAGGAGGTGGCGGCGTTGCGCGCCAACCAGCGCCGCGACGTCGCGGTGGTGCCGAAGAGCACCGCGCTGGTGGTTTGGCAGCCGCGCAGATCCCGTTAGCGCGAACGCCTTACACCCGGATCGAAAACTGCGTGACCGCGGGCTCGCCCGGACGCGCGCACCGGTACCCGCCGCGGCGCAGCGCGTCGGTCGGCGCGGTCATCGGCTCGAAGCACACCACGTCTTCGGCGAGCGGCGCGAAGATTTGGGCCGCCGGATACCCTCGATCGAAATGCACCTCCAGGCGGTGTCTCCCGCCGGACACCGCGAACACCGCGCCGTCACTCACCTGGTCGTACGCATCGTCAAAAGCCTTGTCGCCCAAGGGTTCTTCCTTCGCCGGATGCGGTTCCGATTCGCCGGTGGGCAGTCCTCGGTCGTCGAGGCGCAAATGCCGCAGCGGAGGCGTCTCGATGTTCCACTCGCTGCGGGCGACGCCCGGTAGGCGCAGGTAGGGGTGGAAGCCGAAGCACAGCGGAACCGCCTCGTCGCCGGTCGCGGTGATGGTGGTCTGAACCGTCAACGCCCGTTCGTCCAGTCGCACCGCGATCGTCAGCACATGCGGATACGGGAAGCTGGCGAGCAGCCTCGCGTCGGAGCCGAAATCGATCTCGGCGATCAGCTCGTTCTCCGACTCCGTCGTTACCCGCCAGCCCGGGTAGGCGGCCAAGACGCCGTGGATGGGCAGCCCGTTGGGGTCGGGGCGGACGCCGTTTTCGCCCGGTGTCAGCGCCACAGTCACGTTCTCCGCCGTATAGGTGTTGGCGCCCAATCGATTCGCCCAGGGATACAGAACCGGGATACCCATCGTCTTGCCGGCCTCGACGTAGGCGTCCAGGCCGCGTCGTTGACCGAGCAGTTCGGTGCCCGAGTCGGTCAGCGAGGTGCCGATCATGCCCGCCTCGGGCACGAACTGCGCGGCCACCGGCGATGACGGGTCGGTGAGGGTGACGATCTGCATGGCTTACCTCGACTTACCTCGACAGGGGATCGTGCTGGATGTGCTCGGGCGGGGCGCCTTTGGCGATCAGGGCGTCCATGGTGGCGCGGACCATGGCCGGTCCGCCGCAGATCAGGATCTGCCGATCGCCCCAGCCGCCGTATTGGGTCACCACGTCGGGCAGCCGGCCGGTCTGGCGCACGTGCAGGCCGCGCGGTGGCGTGACGTCGGGGTAGTCCGCGGCCCACGAGGGGTCGCGGCTGTACTCCGAGACCGGCGAGACGGACAGCCACGGATTGTGCTGCGCGACCTGCCACAAAGTGGGCAGGTCATAGAGCTCACAGAGGTAGCGCGCGCCGAAGAAAAGGTGCACGCGTGGGTTTTCGGCGTAGCGGGTGAGGTCCATGATCAGTGCCCGCAGCGGTGCCAGACCGGTGCTGCCGGCGACCATCAGCACGTCCCCGCCGCTCCGGTGGACCCGCAGGCCGCCGTGCGGACTGGACAAGCGCCACCGGTCGCCGGGCCGGGTTTCGTTGACGACGGCCGTGCTGACCAAGCCGCCGGGCACCATGCGGACATGGAACTCGATTCCGCCGTCCGGGTCGGCCGGGATCGCGGGGCTGAGATAGCGCCAGCGACGCGGGCATTGCGGTACGTGGACGTTGACGTACTGGCCGGGGTAATAGTGCATCGGTTGGTTGAGTTGCAGCCGAATGACGGCGAGATCGCGCGAGACCCGAATGTGCTCGATGACCGTGCCGTCCCACCAGGCGGGTCCCTCCTCGGCGTCGGCGGCCCCGCTCATCACCCCGGTGATCAGGTTGAGTGACGAGGCGGCCGCCGCATCGACGGCGTTCGTCCACTGGTCGCCCAAATCGGTGCGCAGCGTCGCATACAGCGCGCGACGCAACGTCTCGTAATGGCCTGGCAGCACACCGTATTTGCGGTGATCCCGGCCGAGCTGGGCCAGAAAGGCCACCGGCTCCGCGGCGCGCTGGGCGACCAGTTCGCCGTAAACCCAATGCAGCGCGTGGGCGAAAGCGGCCCGCTGGCCCTCCATTTCGGGCGGGAACAGGTCGCGTACCGCGACGTCGAGCCCAAACCAGTGGGTGTAGAACCGGTGCACGAACTCGTCGGTTGTGCCGGGGCCCGAGCCGTTCGGCCGGAAGGCGTCGCGCAGCAACCGCAACGCATCCGGAGTCCTCGAGGCTCACGGGCCCCGATTGTAGGCTCCGCGCCCTGGTCAGCGCTGCCCGCTAAGATTGGTCAGAGTTGAGCGGAACAGACTCAACCTTGACGGCGTTGAACATCGCGACAAGCATTTTTACACCCTTACTAGTACCGAACGGAGGTGTCGTGGACTCTTTCAACCCGACGACCAAGACGCAGGCGGCCCTGACGTCGGCCCTGCAGGCGGCCTCGGCTGCCGGAAATCCCGAGATCAGGCCCGCTCATCTGCTGTTGGCGCTGCTGACGCAGAACGACGGGATCGCCGCGCCGCTATTGGAGGCTGTCGGCGTCGAGCCCGCCACCATCCGCGCCGAAGCGCAGCACATTCTGGACCGGCTGCCCCAGGCCAGCGGCGCCAGCTCGCAACCGCAGCTGTCGCGCGAAGCGCTGGCCGCCATCACCACGGCTCAGCAGCTGGCCACCGAGATGGACGACGAATACGTCTCCACCGAGCACCTGATGGTGGGGCTGGCCACCGGCGACTCCGACGTCGCCAAACTGCTGACCGGGCACGGGGCATCCCCGCAGGCATTGCGGGACGCGTTCGTCAAGGTTCGCGGCAGCGCCCGGGTCACCAGCGCCGATCCCGAGTCCACCTATCAGGCGCTGGAGAAGTACTCCACCGACCTGACCGCCCTGGCCCGCGAGGGCAAACTCGACCCGGTCATCGGCCGGGACAACGAAATTCGGCGCGTCGTGCAGGTGCTGTCCCGTCGAACCAAGAACAACCCGGTGCTCATCGGTGAGCCCGGCGTCGGCAAGACCGCGATCGTGGAGGGCCTGGCCCAGCGCATCGTCGCCGGCGACGTACCCGAGAGCCTGCGCGACAAGACCCTGGTCGCGCTGGATCTGGGGGCGATGGTGGCCGGGGCCAAATACCGCGGCGAGTTCGAGGAACGGCTCAAGGCCGTGCTCGACGACATCAAGAACTCCGCCGGGCAGATCATCACGTTCATCGACGAGCTGCACACCATCGTCGGGGCCGGCGCGACCGGCGAGTCGGCGATGGACGCCGGCAACATGATCAAGCCGATGCTGGCGCGGGGCGAACTGCGGCTGGTCGGCGCCACCACGCTCGACGAGTACCGCAAGTACATCGAGAAGGACGCCGCGCTGGAGCGGCGCTTCCAGCAGGTGTTCGTCGGTGAGCCGTCGGTGGAGGACACCGTCGGCATCCTGCGCGGGCTGAAGGAGCGCTACGAGGTGCACCACGGCGTGCGCATCACCGACTCCGCGCTGGTGGCGGCGGCCGCGTTGAGCGACCGCTACATCACCGCGCGGTTCCTGCCGGACAAGGCCATCGACCTGGTCGACGAGGCGGCCAGCCGGCTGCGGATGGAGATCGACTCGCGGCCCGTCGAGATCGACGAGGTCGAGCGGCTGGTTCGCCGGCTGGAGATCGAAGAGATGGCGCTGGACAAGGAGGAAGACGAGGCGTCCAAGGAGCGGCTGGAGAAGCTGCGCGCCGAGCTGGCCGACAAGAAAGAAGAGCTGGCAGAACTGACTACCCGCTGGCAGAACGAGAAGAACGCCATCGACACGGTTCGCGAGCTCAAGGAGCAGCTGGAGACGCTGCGCGGCGAGTCGGAGCGGGCCGAGCGCGACGGCGACCTGGCCAAGGCCGCCGAGCTGCGCTACGGGCGCATCCCGGAGGTGGAGAAGAAGCTCGACGCCGCGCTGCCGCAGGCCGAGGCCCACGAGAAGGTGATGCTCAAGGAGGAGGTCGGTCCCGACGACATCGCCGACGTGGTGTCGGCGTGGACCGGCATCCCGGCCGGCCGGCTGCTGGAGGGTGAGACCGCCAAGCTGCTGCGGATGGAAGACGAGCTGGGCAAGCGCGTCGTCGGGCAGAAGAAGGCCGTGCAGGCCGTGTCCGACGCGGTGCGTCGCAGCCGGGCCGGCGTCGCCGACCCGAATCGGCCCACCGGGGCGTTCATGTTCCTCGGCCCCACCGGCGTCGGCAAGACCGAGCTGGCCAAGGCGCTGGCCGAGTTCCTGTTCGACGACGAGCGCGCGATGGTGCGCATCGACATGAGCGAGTACGGCGAGCGGCACTCGGTGGCCCGGCTGATCGGCGCCCCTCCGGGCTACGTCGGCTACGAGTCCGGCGGTCAGCTGACCGAGGCGGTGCGCCGGCGGCCCTACACGGTGGTGCTGTTCGACGAGATCGAGAAGGCCCACCCGGACGTGTTCGACGTGCTGCTGCAGGTCCTCGACGAGGGCCGGCTCACCGACGGGCAGGGCCGCACGGTCGACTTCCGCAACGCGATCTTGATCCTCACGTCCAACCTGGGGTCGGGCGGCACCGAGGAGCAGGTGATGGCCGCGGTGCGCGCGGCGTTCAAGCCCGAGTTCATCAACCGGCTCGACGACGTGCTGATCTTCGAGGGGCTCAACCCCGAGGAACTGGTGCACATCGTCGACATCCAGCTCGACGCAGCTGGCCAAGCGGCTGGCGCAACGACGGCTCCAGCTGGAGGTGTCGCTGCCGGCAAAGCGCTGGTTGGCGCAGCGCGGGTTCGACCCGGTGTATGGCGCCCGGCCGTTGCGCAGGCTCGTGCAGCAGGCCATCGGCGACCAGTTGGCCAAGCAGTTGCTGGCCGGCGACGTGCACGACGGCGACACCGTTCCGGTCAACGTCAGCCCGGACGGCGACTGCGCTGATCCTGGGCTGAGGCGGATGGTGGCGACCCGCTTCGCCCGGCGCCGCCGCGCTCGCGATCGCCACTAGCTGTGATGTGGTTGTGACCTGGCCGGATTCTTTATTCCGGCCCAACAGCAGATACCCTGTGTGGGATGGTCCCGCTCTGGTTCACGCTATCCGCACTGTGCTTTGTCGGTGCGGTGGTGCTGCTGTACGTCGATATCGATCGACGTCGCGGGCGCAGCAGGCGGCGCAAATCGTGGGCGCGGTCGCACGGATTCGACTACGAGCGCGAATCCTCCGACATCCTGAAGCGCTGGAAGCGCGGCGTGATCTCGACGGTGGGCGATGTCCCCGCCCACAACGTCGTGCTGGGCCAGATCCGCGGCGAGGCGGTCTACATCTTCGACCTCGAAGAAGTCGCCACGGTGATCGCGCTGCACCGCAAGGTGGGCACCAACGTCGTGGTCGACCTGCGGCTCAAGGGACTGAAAGAGCCTCGGGAGAACGACATTTGGCTGCTGGGCGCGATCGGGCCGCGGATGGTGTACTCCACCAACCTGGACGCGGCCCGGCGGGCCTGCGACCGGCGCATGGTCACCTTCGCGCACACCGCACCCGACTGCGCCGAGATCATGTGGAACGAGCAGAACTGGACGTTGGTCGCCATGCCGATCGCCAGCACGCGCGCGGAATGGGACGAGGGTCTGCGCACCGTGCGCCAGTTCAACGACCTGCTGCGGGTGTTGCCGCCGCTGCCAGAGGAGATCCCCAGGAGACGGGGGCGCCGGCGGGACTCCGCAACGCGTCGCCCAGCCGTCCATTGGCGCCGGCCGGTCGCGTGGAGTTGCCCCCCGGGCGCGCACAGCACGACGTCGCCGGGCTGCTGGGCTGAGGCGGCCGCCGCGCCGCGGAGCCGGTGCGCCGGGAGCAGGGTCGCTCCGAGGGCCGCGCGGAAGGCTGTTCGCCGCCCGCCGCCACAGGGTCGCAACGGCCGACAGGCCACCAACTACCAGCGCTGATAGCGCGCCAGGTGAGTCGCCGCCGGTGAGGCCGGCGTCCTACACTGTCGCTCATGCCTCGCCCTGTAGCACTGATCACCGGTTATCGCCTGCGGCAAGGTGATCAGCGTGCCGGGCGTGCCGTATAGGGCGATCGCCGGCGCGGGGCGGATGACTCCGCGGGGCCTGGCGCTGGCCGTGACCAAACGAGTCGGCGGGTCATGGGCGAACCTGACCCGCGCGGGGAACTGGCGGAGTTGGTGCGACGGCTGTCGGTGGTGCACGGCCGGGTGACGCTGTCGTCGGGCAAGGAGGCCGACTACTACGTCGACCTGCGCCGCGCCACCCTGCACCACCGCGCTTCCGCGCTGATCGGCAAGCTGATGCGCGAGCTCACCAGCGACTGGGACTACGCGGTGGTCGGCGGTCTGACCCTGGGCGCCGACCCGGTCGCGACGGCCATCATGCACGCGCCGGGGCGTCCGATCGACGCGTTCGTCGTCCGCAAGTCGGCGAAAACCCATGGCCTGCAACGTCTTATCGAGGGGTCCGAGGTTGCGGGCAAGCGGGTGCTGGTGGTCGAGGACACCAGCACCACCGGCGCCTCGGCGCTGACGGCGGTGCACGCGGTCCAGGAGGCGGGCGGCGACGTGGTCGGCGTGGCCACCGTGGTGGACCGCGCCACCGGCGCCGCCGAGGCCATCCAAGCCGAGGGACTGTTGTACCGCAGCGTGCTGGGCCTGGCCGATCTGGGACTGGGCTAGGCCGCCAACGATGCGCAGTGTGATCGCGTTGCCGACGGGCCTCGCCTGGCGGCTTGCCTGGTGGGCTGCTCGAACTCCAACCATCCCGTGCGGCCGTACGGCGCCCAGGGCGCGCGGCTCGGCGAATCGCTGGCGCTGCTGGGCTGGAACATGGCGGTGTCGAATCTGCGCTGGGACGGCGACTATGTGCTGATCGACGTCGACGCGGCGGCAAGGGATCCGCACGCGCCGCACGCCAAACCCGAGGACGTTCGCTTCGGGCTTTACGGCGCGCTGGCCCACCCGATGGAGTCCACCGGTCTGGGCAGCTGCGACAACGCGATGACGAGCGTGCACGATATTCGGACTCCGCTGTCGGCGCCGGCAGACCGGCTGACCGGCACGGTTTGCCTTGGGCCGCTGAAGGATCGAAGCCAGGTCCGCGGGGTGTACAGCTACTCGCCGCGCGACCGGGTCCCCAATAGCTCGGCGGCCTACCCGGCCGCGTTTCCGGTCGGGTTGCTGCCGACAAACGGCAACGACACGGGCCTGGTGGTCAAGACCACGAGCCTGTCGGCCTGGCGCGCCGACGGGACCCCGGTGACCAAGGCGCAGCTCGGCGACCCGGGGGCGTTCAACGGCAACGGCTACATGCTGCTGGGCCTGGAAGCCGACGCGATCGCGGCCCGCTATCGCGACGACTCCGCCAGCCGGGGCGGCCCGCTGATGCTGCTCGCCTCGCCGACCCTGCCGGGGCGGGGATTGAACCCGGCCTGCGCGGCGTACGGGTCGGCGGTGCTGATCCTGCCCGACGCGTCGTTGGACTCGGTGCACGTCAACGCATCGCTGTGCACCGAGGGTGAGATCAACGAGGCGTTGCTGTATGCGACGGTGGCGGTCGACGGCACCCACGCCGGCGTGTGGACGCAGCAATGAGCGACACCGGGCCCACCGAATGGGGCATACCGTCCGGCGGCGTGGGGCCCTGGGCGGGCGACCTGCCCGACGACCCGCGGTATGACCCAGTCCTGTTGCGCGACGGCGACACTCGCAATGTCGTCGATGCCTACCGCTACTGGACCCGGGAAGCGATCATCGCCGACATCGACCTGCGCCGTCACCCCTTGCATGTGGCGATCGAGAACTTCGGCCACGACGCCAACATCGGCTCGGTGGTGCGCACCGCCAACGCCTTCGCGGTGGACACGGTGCACATCGTCGGGCGGCGGCGCTGGAATCGCCGCGGTGCCATGGTGACCGACCGGTATCAGCGGCTGTGCCACCACGACAGCACCGCCGAGCTGTTGGGCTTCGCGGCCGATGCCGGTTTGACCGTGGTCGCGGTGGACAACGTCCCGGGCGCGGCGCGGCTGGAGGAGACCGCGCTGCCGCGCGAGTGCCTGCTGGTGTTCGGTCAGGAAGGCCCCGGCATCACCGACGACATCAGGGCGGGCGCGGCGCTCACCGTGTCGATCGCCCAGTTCGGCTCGACGCGCAGCATCAACGCCGGCGTCGCCGCCGGGATCGCGATGCACGCCTGGATCCGCCGGCACGGGGACCTTTCGCGCGCGTGGTGAATGCGTCGACTGTGCGGTCTCGGCGCTGCGTGTGCGCTGAGGGTGCGATTGAGGCGTATTTCCCACCCTGAACGCACACGCAGCGCCGAGACCGCACACCCGACGAACACCGCATGAGGCAGGATCGAGAAGTATGGATCAGCTTTGGGCCAACCGCGCAGCCAGCTCCGAAGCCGCCGTGGCGCAACGGCACCTGAAACGACTTTGGGCGATGCCGGGAACCCAGCTGGGAGTGGTGGCCTGGCCGGCGGCGCGGCGGGACCGGTTGTTCGGCACGTGGCACTACTGGTGGCAGGCGCACCTGCTGGATTGTCTGGTCGACGCGCAGCTGCGCGACCCGCAACCGGATCGGCGCGCCAAGATCAACCGGCAGGTCCGCAGCCACCGGGTGCGCAACAACTTCAGGTGGACCAACAGCTATTACGACGACATGGCCTGGCTGGCGCTGGCGCTGGAACGCGCCGCCCGGATAGCCGGCGTCGAGCGCAGGCGCGCGCTGCCGAAGCTCACCGACCAGTTCGTCAACTCATGGGTGCCCGAGGACGGCGGCGGCATCCCGTGGCGCAAGCAGGACCAGTTCTTCAACGCCCCCGCCAACGGCCCGGCGGGGATCTTCCTCGCCCGCTACGGAGACCGACTCAAACGCGCCCAGCAGATGGGCGATTGGATCGACCGCACGTTGATCGACCCGGAGACGCACCTCGTGTTCGACGGCATCAAGGGCGGCTCGCTGGTCCGCGCGCAGTACACCTACTGCCAGGGGGTGGTGCTGGGCCTGGAAACGGAGCTCGCCGCGCGCACCGGTGCCGAAGACAGGGCCCGGCACGCCGCGCGGGTGCATCGCCTGGTCGCGGCGGTCGGCGAGCAGCTGGCGCCGTCGGGCGTGTTGAAGGGCGCCGGCGGCGGGGACGGCGGCCTGTTCGGCGGCGTCACCACCCGTTACCTCGCGCTGGTCGCCACCAACCTGCCGGGCGACTCCGCCGACGACGCCGTGGCCCGCGACACCGCCCGGAACATCGTGCTGTCCAGCGCGAAATCGGCCTGGGACTACCGGCAGACGGTGAACGGGCTGCCGCTGTTCGGCGCGTTCTGGGACCGCGACGCCGAGCTGCCCCCCCAGAAGTCCGACGCCGGTCAGGCGGCGCAGTTCGTCGAGGGCGCGGTCAACGCTTCGGAGATTGCCGAACGGGATCTGTCGGTGCAGCTTTCGGGCTGGATGCTGATGGAGGCCGCCTGTAACGTCACCGCCGTGACGGAGAAATGAGCGAACCCGGCGGCTGGACCCCCGACGAGGCAACGCTGGCCGCGGCCAACCTCACCCGCTTCCTGGCCTGGCTCGCCGAGACCGGGCGCGGCCAGTATGGCGACTACCACGAACTCCTGGGCAAGTCGGTGGACGACATCGAGTGGTTCTGGGACGCGGTCTGGAAGTACTTCGACATCGAGGCGGACAGCCCACCGCGCGCCGTGCTGGGCAACCGTTCGATGCCCGGCGCCGAGTGGTTTCCCGGCGCCACGCTCAACTACGCCACCGAAGTGTTTCGGCACGCCACCGGCGAGCGTCCCGCCCTGATCGTCGTCGGCGAAGACGGCTCGAGCGAATGGTCGTGGGCGCGGCTGCAGCGGGAGACCGCGGCGTTCGCGGCCTACCTCCGCGGCCTCGGGGTGAAACCCGGGGACGGCGTGGTCGGATACCTGCCCAATGTCGGCGAGGCCGTCGTCGCCGCCCTGGCCGCCGCCAGCGTGGGCGCGGTTTGGGCGGTGTGCAACCAGGACGTGGCAGTCGACGGCGTGATAGCGCGGTTGGGTCAGGTGGAGCCGGCCGTGCTGGTGGCCACCGACGGCTCGGTGTACGACGGCAAGCGCATCGACCGCCGCGAGGAGTTGGCCGAGATCCGGCGTGCGATGCCCACGCTGCGCGCCACCGTGGTGGTGCCGCGGCTTGCACTGGACCCGCAAAGCGACATCGTGCCATGGGCGACAGCGGTGGAATCGGATGCGGCCCTGGACATTACGCCGGTTCCCTTCGCGCACCCGCTGTGGGTGATGTTCTCGTCGGGAACCACCGGCAAGCCGAAGGGCATCGTGCACGGACACGGCGGGGTCGTGCTGGAGCACCTGAAATACCTGACCCTGCAACTGGACCTGCACCCGGGCGATCGCTTCCTGTGGTACTCGTCCACCAGCTGGATGATGTGGAACCTGCTGTTGTCCGGCCTGATGGTCGACTCCACCATCGTCCTATATGACGGCAGCCCAACGCATTTGAGCACCGATGGCCTGTTTCGGGTGGCCGCCGAGGCCGGCGTCACGGTGCTCGGTGCCGGGGCGGGCTACCTGCTGGCATGCGCCAAAAAGGAGCTGAAGCCGGGTGTGTCGTACCCGCTGGAGGCGCTGCGCGCGGTGGGCTCTACGGGTTCGCCGCTCCCGGCGTCCGGATTCCGCTGGGTGCAAGAGGGACTCGGCCGGCCGGTCCCGGTGGTATCGATGTCCGGTGGCACCGACGTGTGCACGGCCTTCATCGGCGGTTGCCCGACCTTGCCGGTGGTCCCCGGTGAGCTGAATTGCATCTGCCTGGGCGCGGCCATCGAATCCTGGGCCGGCCCCGGAAACCCGGTGATCGGGGAGGAGGGCGAACTGGTGCTGACCAAGCCGATGCCCTCGATGCCGGTGTTCTTCTGGAACGACGACGACGGCACCCGCTACCGCGCCGCCTACTTCGACAGGTACCCGGGCGTCTGGTGGCACGGAGACTGGATCACCGTCACCGACCGGGGATCGGTTGTGGTGCATGGCCGTTCGGATGCCACCCTGAACCGGCTGGGCGTCCGGATGGGCAGCGCCGAGATCTATGGCGCCGTGGAGCGCATGCCCGAGGTGCGCGACTGCCTGGTGGTCGGCGTCGAGCAGGACGACGGCGGCTACTGGATGCCGCTGTTCGTGGACCTGGCAGACGGCGCCACCCTCGACGGGGAGCTGCGATCGCGGATCACCGCGCAGATCCGCCAGCATGCCTCGCCGCGGCACGTGCCCGACGACATCCTGGAGGTTCCGGGCATCCCGCGCACGCTGACCGGCAAACGGCTGGAGATCCCGATCAAGCGGATCCTGCTCGGGGCGGCCCCGGGCGAGGCCGTGCAGCAGAGTTCGATCGACCGACCGGAACTGCTAGACGCTTTCGTTGCGTACCGCAGAAGTCGGGTGCCCTGAGTCGGGCTCCTGGTCCTCGGCGCTCGGCGCGCGGCGGTGTCCCCGGTACCCCCGCCAGGCCGCGATCATCGCCGGTATCAGCGATACGAACAGGATGCCCAGGATGATCTTTTCCAGGTTTTGGTGAACGAACGGCACGGTGCCCAGGAAGTAGCCCGCCAGCGTCACCCCGCCGCCCCAGGCGACGCCGCCGACGATGTCGAACCCCAGGAACACCGGATAGCGCATGTACGACACCCCGGCGACCACCGGGACGAACGTCCGCACGAACGGCGCGAACCGGGCCAGGATGATCGCCCAGGGCCCGTATTTCTCGAAGAACGCGTGCGACTCGGTCACGTAGTGCTTTTTGAAGAACCGGGAATCTTCCTTCTTGAACAGCGCCGGGCCGATGGACCGCCCGATGAAGTATCCGGTTTGATCGCCCAGCACCGCGACCACCGCGACGGCGGGCGCCAGCACCCAGATGCTGGTCGGCGGGTTTGGGTGCGCGGTCAGCAGCCCGCCGGTGAACAACAGCGACTCGCCGGGCAGCAGCGGAAACAGCAGCCCGGTCTCTATGAAGATGATGATCAGGATCCCCGGCAGCACCGCGGAGCCGAAGACGCCACCCGCGCCCAGCCAGTACATCGGGTCGAAGATGTCCGGCAGGGCCAGCACGGCGGTGCTCATGACGTCCCAACATACCGGCTCGAGATGAGCGGTCGACGGCCCTGGACGATACTGAGTGAGCACAGCCGCTGAGAGGAGTGCTCATGCCCATCGCAACGCCCGAGGTCTACGCCGAGATGCTGGGACGCGCCAAGGAGCACGCGTACGCCTTCCCGGCCATCAACTGCACCTCCTCGGAGACGGTCAACGCCGCGATCAAGGGTTTCGCCGACGCGGGCAGCGACGGCATCATCCAGTTCTCCACCGGCGGTGCGGAGTTCGCCTCCGGCCTCGGGGTCAAGGACATGGTGACCGGCGCCGTGGGGCTGGCCAAGTTCGCCCGCACCATCGCGGCCAGATACCCGATCAACGTCGCGCTGCACACCGACCACTGCCCCAAGGACAAACTGGACACCTACGTGCGCCCGCTGCTGGAGATCTCGGCCAACCGGGTGGCGGCCGGCAAGAACCCCTTGTTCCAGTCGCACATGTGGGACGGCTCGGCCGTGCCGCTCGACGAGAATCTGGCCATCGCGCAGGAGCTGCTCAAGCAGGCCGCGGCCGCCAAGATCGTCCTGGAGATCGAGATCGGCGTGGTGGGCGGCGAAGAGGACGGCGTCGTGGGCGAGATCAACGACAAGCTGTACACCACCCCGGACGACTTCGAGAAGACCATCGACGCGCTGGGCCACGGCGAGCACGGCAAATACCTGCTGGCCGCGACGTTCGGCAACGTGCACGGCGTCTACAAGCCCGGCAACGTCAAGCTCCGCCCCGACATCCTCGCCCAGGGGCAGAAGGTGGCGGCCGCCAAGCTCG
Source organism: uncultured Actinomycetota bacterium (assembly GCA_963703795.1). Classification (GTDB taxonomy): domain Bacteria; phylum Actinomycetota; class Actinomycetes; order Mycobacteriales; family Mycobacteriaceae; genus Mycobacterium. The sequence continues at coordinate 15,053 of CAVPFT010000033.1, forward strand.
GATTGTCCGACTCCGATGGTTTGCGAGCCAAGCCGTTCGACTTCGTCTTCCACGGCGGTTCGGGCTCGGAGAAGTCGGAGATCGAGGAGGCGCTGCGCTACGGAGTGGTGAAGATGAACGTCGACACCGACATGCAGTACGCATTCACCCGCCAGATCGCGGGGCACATGTTCACCAACTACGACGGAGTGCTCAAGGTCGACGGCGAGGTGGGCGACAAGAAGGTCTACGACCCGCGCGCCTACCTCAAGAAGGCCGAAGCCGGCATGACCGAGCGAGTCGTGGAGGCCTGCAACGACCTGCACTGCGCGGGAAAGTCGGTCGGCTGACTTGGCCGAACGTGCGGCTGGCCGCACACCCGGCGCCCGCCGTGCGGCTGGCCGCACACTCGGCACACGCTAGCCGCTGGGGGACTGGCAGATCTTCCACTGATCGTCGCGGTACTGCAGGTCGAGGCTGCGTGTCGAGCGGACCGACGGGTCATACGCCATGAACGAGGTGACGTTCGCCTCGGCGTGCTGACCGTTGACGACGACCTGGTCGATGCTGGCGATCACCGGATATTGCTTGGCCGCCGAGACCCGCTGGTAGGTCTCCTGCCACGCGTGTTCGTCGTAGTCCACATACCCGTCGCGGACGGTCCCGCACGTGATCGTGCGCAGCTCGGTCAGGTCGCCTCGTTGCACTGCGATGTCGTATTGCTGGATGGTGTGCCGAACCTGGTCTTCCTCAGAGACTTTCAAGGTTTTGTGACGGGTCAGCAGCACGGTGCCCAGTATTGCGATCGCCGCCAACGCCAGCACGACCACAATCAGCGAAAGCACCAAGCCCCAGTTGAATTTCCTCGACGTCCGTAGCGGTACCCCGAGCCGGGGCGGGATAGCTTGTGGCACAGCGGCTTTCGGCGGAGCGCCCAGCTGCGCCGTCTCGCCCTCCTGCGGCGGCGGCGATGCGAAGACTTCGGTTTCGGGCTCCGGCGGGGTCGCGATGACCGCGGTCTCCTTCGAGTCGAAGCCGGGGGCGGTGAATCGGCGCTCGCGCTTCTGGCCTTCCGGGTCTGGCCCGGGATCGTCGTCCGAATCGGGTTTGTTGATCACCACGGTTTCGGTCTCGTCGACGTGGGGCGCCTGGGCATAGCCCTCCGTTGCCTCTTCGCCCGGTTCGGCGGGATTGGGCGTACCGCCTTGGTCGGGCTCGGGTGCATTAGGCATGCACTGAAGCTTAGCGATCCGCCCCCCGGGACGGCAAAATAGGAACCATGACGCCAATAGGAGACCTGCTGGGACCGGATCCAACTCTGCTGCCGGGCGATGAAGACGCCGAGGCGGCACTGCTCGCCAACGAGAACCCGAGCCTCGTCGCCGCGGCACACCCGTCGGCTTCGGTGGCCTGGGCCGCGCTGGCCGAGGAGGCGCTGGCCGACGACCGGGCCATCACCGCCTACGCGTATGCGCGCACCGGCTACCACCGCGGCCTGGACCAGCTGCGTCGAAACGGCTGGAAGGGGTTCGGCCCGGTGCCGTATTCGCACGAGCCCAACCGGGGCTTCCTGCGTTGTGTGGCGGCGCTGGCGCGGGCGGCCGACACCATCGGCGAGACCGAAGAATACCTACGCTGCCTGGATCTGCTCGACGATTGCGACCCCGCGGCCCGCGAAGCGCTGGGCCTTCAGTAGGTCTCCTGGCATCCGCCGGCGCCGCCCGGGCGCTCGATCTGGACGGTGGCGTGGTCCAGCCCGCGGTCCGACAGCACCGCGCGGGCGTCCTGCAGCACCCGGGCCGAGTCGCAGTCGCTGGTCAAGTGCGCGGTGCACATGTCCTTGCCGGGCGACAGCGTCCACACGTGCAGGTCGTGGACCTCGGTCACGCCGTCGAGGGCACCCAGCGCGAAGCGCAGCTCCTCCACGTCGATGTGGGCCGGCGAGGACTCGGAAAGGATCCGCAGTGCCGCGCGGGCCAGGGAGATCGCCCGTGGCAGCACCCAGATCGCGACCAGGACGGCAACCACCACGTCGGCGTATGGCCAGTGCGTCGTGACGGTGACAATCCCGGCGACCAGCACGCCCAGGCTGCCGATGGTGTCAGCGACCACCTCCATGTAGGCGCCCTTGACCGCCAGGCTGCTTTCCGAGTTCGAACGCAGCAGCAGCGCCACCACAAGATTGGCGACCAGCCCGGCCAGTGCCACCACGATCATCGGCACGCCGGGGACCGACAGGGGTTCCTTGAGCCGTTCGGCGGCCTCGTAGAGGATGAACACCGCGACCCCGATCAGCAGCGCGGCGTTGGCCACCGCGGTGAACACCTCCGCGCGATGCCAGCCGTAGGTGCGTGCGGGTGACGAGCTGCCGCGCCGGGCCAGGATCACGGCGGTCAGGCCCATGAACACCGCGACGACGTCGGTCAGCATGTGTCCGGCATCGGCCAGCAGCGCCATCGAGTTGATCAACAGCGAGGTGGCCAACTCCACGACGAAGAACGCCGCCAGGATCGCCGCGGCGGCGATCATGCGGGGAATCATCCGAGGCGCGTCGCCCTCGGCGGGGGTGTGATCGTGGCCGGCGCCCATAGCCCAGAAATATATGCGCGCTAACGCATATATTGCAAGGGCTCAGATCCAGCGACTCCAGAACAGGGTCAGCGAGTAGCCCGCGGCCATCAGCCCGCGCGGCACTCCCGAAAAATCGAAAAACCAGAGCACGACCCCGAAGAACTGCCGGTTGGCTGCAAAGAGCACGAACAGCACGACGAAAAAGCCCCACTGCCTGGCCGGCGCCAGCGCGCGCTGCGTCTCGGGACTCAAATGCGGTTCCAGGGCGTCGTATCCGTCCAGTCCCGGGATGGGCAGCAGGTTCAACAACACCGCCGTGAGCTCGAGGAATCCCAGGAACGCCACCCCCGCCCACAGCACCGCGTGGTCCGGGTCGTAAAGCAACCGGGTCAGCACCAGCAGCAGCACCGCCAGCAGGAGGTTGGCCGCGGGACCCGCCAGGCTGACCATGCTGCGGCGGGCGGGCGTCATGAACCAGGTCCGCACGTACACCGCGGCACCCGGCAGGCCGATCCCGCCCAGCAGGATGGCGATCATCGGCAGCAGCAGCGAGAGCGCGGGGTGGCTGTAGCGCCGTGGATCCAGGGTCAGGTAGCCGCGGACCGCGACGTCGTGGTCGCCGAATCGCCAGGCGGTGAACGCGTGCCCGAACTCGTGTAGGCACAGCGAGACCACCCAGCCGGCGATGACGAAGATGAACACCCCGGCATAGGACAGCGGCCGCACGCTCGACCCGGCCAGCCAGGCCAGCGCGCCGCCGAGCGCCGTCAATCCGACCAGGGCCAAAAAGATGGGGCTGGGTCGCACCGATTGGTGCCGAGCGGGGAAGCTCACCGATCGAAACTACCCGACCAGCAGCCAACCTTCGACGTGGCGGTAGAACGTCGACCGGCGCGCCGCGCGCGGCGCCACAACACCGTCCCGCACCACGGTGACGCCCGTGCAGCCGAGCTGGGCCGCGCGGCCCGGGACCCACCGGCGCCGGACCCCGCGCACCCTGGCCCGCAGGCCCGGCGTGGTCAGCGTCGGCTCGATGCGCACGGCGGCGACGTCGCCGTCGAACAGCGTGGCGTCGTCGACGACCGCCTCCCCGTGGATGAGCCGCAGGTCGTCGGCCGGGAGCCAGCCGGCCCGGCCCACGATCACCGACCCGGTCTCGTCGCGGATCAGGGTGACCCGCCGGGCGGAACGTTGCCGGGCCCGGCGCGCCGCCCGGCGTCCGGCCGGCACGCGGTAGATCCGGGTCGCCGGGGTGCGGCGGGCCGGCGCATAGGCCACCTCGACGTCGAGCCGGTCGGCGCGCAGCAATCGGGTCAGCACCGCGGCCAGCTCGGCGTCGGCGCCGACGACCACCAGGCGTCCGTAGCGCCCGATCGCGGCGTCGATGTCGGGCGGGCCGTCGACCCGGTGGGTGGGCAGGTCGGTCAACGGGCGTGGCACCCGTTGATCGCCGAACACCAACACCGCCGTGGTCTTCATGCGTTTCTCGCAACCTCCTGGCTTAAGCTCAATTGCCCGGCTCCTCAGCGGGCCGCGGGCGGCCCGCATCGTCGCCGGGATAGGGTGTGTCACCGGCTGGACCACAATAAGCAGGCGAGATCAGGTGGGAGCACGTCATGCCGGCAGTAGTCCTCATCGGCGCCCAGTGGGGCGACGAGGGCAAAGGTAAGGCCACCGACCTGCTCGGCGGCCGCGCGCAGTGGGTGGTGCGCTATCAGGGTGGCAACAATGCCGGGCACACCGTCGTCTTGCCCACCGGGGAGAATTTCGCGCTGCACCTGATCCCGTCGGGAGTACTGACACCCGGCGTCACCAACGTGATCGGTAACGGCGTGGTGGTGGATCCCGGTGTGCTGCTCGAAGAGCTGCAGGGCCTGGAAGACCGCGGCGTCGACACCTCCAGGCTGCTGATCTCCGCCGACGCGCACCTGCTGCTGCCCTATCACGTCGCCATCGACAAGGTCACCGAGCGCTACATGGGCAACAAGAAGATCGGCACCACCGGCCGCGGTATCGGGCCGTGCTACCAGGACAAGATCGCCCGGATGGGGATCCGGGTCGCCGACGTGCTCGACCCCGAGCTGCTGGCCCACAAGATCGAGGCCGCGCTGGAACTCAAGAACCAGATACTGGTCAAGATCTACAACCGCAAGGCGCTCGAGCCCGCCCACGTGGTCGAGGTCCTGTTGCAACAGGCGGAGGGTTTCCGGCACCGCATCGCCGACACCCGGCTGCTGCTCAACGAAGCTCTCGACGCCGGCGAAACGGTGTTGCTGGAAGGCTCACAGGGCACGCTGCTCGACGTCGACCACGGCACGTATCCCTATGTGACGTCATCGAATCCGACGGCGGGCGGCGCGTGCGTCGGGTCGGGGATCGGCCCGAAGCGGATCACCACCGTGCTCGGAATCCTGAAGGCCTACACCACCCGTGTGGGCTCCGGCCCGTTCCCCACCGAGCTGTTCGACGAGAACGGCGAGTACCTGTCCAAGACGGGCGGCGAATTCGGTGTCACCACCGGACGGCGCCGACGCTGCGGCTGGTTCGACGCCGTCATCGCCCGCTACGCCACCCGGGTCAACGGCATCACCGACTTCTTCCTGACCAAGCTCGACGTGCTTTCCAGCCTGCCAACGGTGCCGGTGTGCGTGGGCTATCTGATCGACGGGGCGCGCACCAACGACATGCCGATGACCCAAAGCGATCTCGCCCGGGCCGAACCGATCTACGAAGAGCTGCCGGGCTGGTGGGAGGACATCTCGGAAGCCCGCGAGTTCGACGACTTGCCCGCCAAGGCGCGCGACTACGTGTTGCGATTGGAAGAGCTTGCCGGAGCACAGGTTTCGTGCATCGGTGTCGGTCCCGGACGCGACCAGACCATCGTGCGCCGCGACGTGTTGGCGGGCCGCCCGTGACGGATGTCGACCCAACACAGCTCGACCCGGAGTACGAACACCACGGCGGCTTTCCGGAATACGGCCCGGCCAGCCCCGGCCCGGGATTCGGCCGGTTCGTGGCGGCCATGCGCCGGCTGCAGGACCTCGCGGTGTCCGCCGACCCCGGCCCAGACCTTCAGGACGCGTGGGACGACGCGGCCGACCGCGCCACGGCCCTGGTGGAGTTGCTGGACCCGTTCGAGGCCGACCAGGGCAAGGCGCCGGCCGGGCGGACGCCCGACCTGCCCGGCATGGGGAGCCTGCTGCTGCCGCCCTGGACATTGACGCGGTACAGCCCCGACGGCGTCGAAATGACCGGATATTTCAGCCGGTTTCACATCGGGGGCAATCACGCGGTGCACGGCGGCGTGCTGCCGCTGCTGTTTGATCACATGTTCGGGATGATCTCCCACGCCGCGGGACGGCCGATCAGCCGGACGGCCTTCCTGCATGTCGACTACCGCAAGATCACCCCGATCGATGCGCCATTGGCGGTGCGCGGTCGTGTTACCGGCACCGAGGGTCGCAAGGCGTTTGTCGCCGCGGAATTGGTCGACGCGCGCGGGTCTAGCGACACCCTGCTGGCCGAAGCCAACGGCCTGATGGTGCGGCTGCTGCCCGGCCAGCCCTGACGGCGCCGCCCACGCCCGCGGCCGACCTATCCTTGAGCGGTGACTAACCGCTCGACTGAAGGACAGGACGACAAGACGACGGCGATTGTCCTGCCGTCGCAGGTTCCCGAACTGCGCGCGGAAGCCGGTGTGGAAGCCCGCGTGGAAGCCGAAGCCGGTGCCGAGGCCGATGTGCGGCCCAAAGTGGTGCTGCTGGGTTCCGGTGAGCTGAGCCGGGAGCTGGCGATTTCCCTGCGGCACCTCGGCGCGCGGGTGATCGCCGTCGACGAGTACCCGCACGCGCCCGCGCACGGCGTGGCCGACCAGTCGCTGGTTATCCCGATGACCGACGCCGCCGAGCTGTCCAAGGTGTTTCAACGGCTGAGGCCGGACTTCGTGGTGACCACCGCCGACGCGGTCTCCGTCCAAGCCCTCGATGCCCTCGAGGCCGCCGGCACCGACGACCAGCGCACCGAACTGGTGCCCAACGCCCGCACCGTCCGGCTCACCGCCGACCGGGAGGGCCTGCGCCGGCTGGCCGCCGACCAGTTGGGGCTGCCCACCGCGCCGTTCTGGTTCGCCGGATCGGTCGGCGAACTCCACGCGGTGGCCGTGCACGCCGGGTTCCCGTTGCTGATGAAGCCGGTCGTCGGGCGGGGAAACCTGCTGGTCTCGGGGCCTAACGACATCGAGCCGGCCTGGCGGCGTGCGGTCGGCGGCGAGGCTGGGGCACAGCGAAAGCGGGTGATGGTCGAGACGGTCGTCGAGATCGAGTTCGAAGTCACCCTGCTCGTGGTGCGCAGCGTTGGTGAGCGCGGTCCGCTGGTCGAGTTCTGCTCACCCATCGGTCATCGCGGCGCCGACGGCGTCGTCCTGGAATCGTGGCAACCCCAGCAGATGAGCGCCGCCGCGGTGGACGCGGCCAAGTCGATCGCCGCGCGCATCGTCAAGGCGCTCGGTGGGCGCGGAGTCTTCGGGGTCGAATTGATGATCAACGGCGACGAGGTCTACTTCGTCGACGTCGCCGCCCGCCCGCATCCGAGTGCCTGGGTGACCCTGCGCAGCCAGCGGCTTTCGGCGTTCGAACTGCAGGCCCGCACCACGTTGGGCCTGCCCGTGGACACCATGATGATGTCGCCCGGTGCCGCCCGCGCTCTGGATCCCGGCGATGGCGTTGGGCCGCCGGGCGCCGGGGGGCTGAGCGGTGCGTTGGGTGTGCCGGAAAGCGATCTCCGCGTCTTCGGGCGCGGATTCGCCGCCGCCGGCGCGACGAACCCGCCGGGCGTGGCGCTGGCCACAGCAACCGATGTGGCGGCCGCGCGCGACCGCGCCCGACAGGTGGCGACCGCCCTGAATATGCGAGACTCACGCGGATGAGCTACGCAGGAGATATCACGCCCCTTGAGGCGTGGAAGCTACTCAGCGACAACCCGCGCGCCGTGTTGGTCGACGTACGCACCGAGGCCGAATGGCGGTTCGTCGGTGTGCCGGATTTGTCGAGCCTGGGGCGCGAGGTGGTCTACATCGAGTGGAATGCGACCGACGGGACGCCCAACGAGACCTTCGCCGACGAGCTGAAGGAACGGGTCCCGCCCGCGGCGGCCGACGAAGAGCGGCCGGTGGTCTTTCTGTGTCGCTCGGGCAACCGCTCCATCGGCGCGTCTCAGGTCGCCACGGGGATAGGCATCGCCCCGTCCTACAACGTGCTGGACGGTTTCGAAGGGCACCTGGACGCCAGCGGCCATCGCGGTGAAACCGGCTGGCGCGCGGTTGGATTGCCCTGGAAACAGGGCTGAGACCGGGATGACGCGGCAATGACGGACGGCTCCGCGTCGGAGGACTCGGTCCGCACGCCCAAGGCCCTGCCCAACGGCGTCAGCCAGGCCACCATCGGCGTGCGCGGCGGAATCCTGCGATCCGGTTTCGAAGAGACCGCCGAGGCGACGTATCTGACGTCCGGGTATGTCTACGCGTCGGCGGCCGTTGCGGAGAAGTCGTTCACCGGCGACCTCGACCATTACGTGTACTCGCGTTACGGCAACCCGACGGTGACGATGTTCGAGGAGCGGTTGCGCCTGATCGAGGGGGCGCCCGCGGCGTTCGCGACCGCGAGCGGCATGGCCGCGGTGTTCACCTCGCTGGGCGCGCTGCTGGCCGCCGGTGACCGGTTGGTCGCGGCGCGCAGCCTGTTCGGATCGTGCTTCGTGGTGTGCAACGAGATCCTGCCGCGTTGGGGCATCGAGACCGTCTTCGTCGACGGCGATGACCTCCGGCAATGGGAGCAGGCGCTCTCGGTGCCCACCGCGGCGGTGTTCTTCGAGACGCCGTCGAACCCGATGCAGTCACTGGTGGACATCGCCGCGGTGACCGAGATTGCGCACGACGCGGGCGCGAAAGTCGTGCTGGACAACGTTTTTGCCACACCACTGCTGCAGCATGGCTTTCCACTCGGGGTCGACGTGGTGGTGTACTCGGGCACCAAGCACATCGACGGTCAGGGTCGGGTCCTGGGCGGTGCCATTCTCGGCGACCAGGAGTACATCGACGGTCCGGTGCAGAAGCTGATGCGCCACACGGGCCCGGCGCTGAGCGCGTTCAACGCCTGGGTGTTGCTGAAAGGCCTTGAGACGATGGCCGTTCGGGTTGAACACAGCAATTCCTCGGCGCAGCGGATCGCGGAATTTTTGGAACGGCATCCGGCCGTGAGTTGGGCGCGCTATCCCTATCTGGCGTCGCACCCCCAATACGACCTGGCCAAGCGTCAGATGTCAGGCGGCGGTACGGTGATCACCTTCGCGCTCGAATGCGCGAAAAGTGCTGCCAAGCAACGGGCCTTCGAGGTACTCGACAAGCTGCGGCTGATCGACATCTCCAACAACCTCGGGGATGCCAAATCGCTCATCACTCATCCGGCGACCACGACCCACCGCGCGATGGGACCGGAGGGCCGCGCTGCGATCGGGCTCGGCGACAACGTGGTCCGCATCTCCGTCGGGCTGGAAGGCACCGACGATCTGATCGCCGATATCGACCAGGCGCTCAGCTAACCCGCCTGCTGCTCGGCCTGTTCGGCTTGTTCGGCCGCCGCCAGCGCGCCTTGTTGCGCCTCCATCATCTGCGTCACCACCCTGGCGTAGACCATTTGGCTGGTGATGGCCATCTGCCCCCGGGCGCGACCCAGGAAGGAGATACCCCAGGCGAACAGGGCGGCGATGCGGTTGCGGTGGCCGACAAGGTAATACAGGTGCAGCACCAGCCACGCCAACCAGGCGATGAAGCCGCCGAACTCCAGCTTGCCGACCTTTGCGACGGCGCTGTACCGGGAGATCGTCGCCATGCTGCCCTTGTCGAAGTACTTGAACGGCTTGCGGTTTGCCGGGTCGTCGTGCCCCTTGAGTCCCTGCTTGATCGCCTTGGTGGCGTAGTGCGCTCCCTGGATCGCGCCTTGTGCCATCCCGGGCACGCCGGGCACCGACATCAGGTCGCCGATGACGAAGACGTTGGGGTGCCCCTTCACACTCAGGTCGGGCTCCACGATCACCCGTCCGGCGCGATCGGTTTCGGTTCCGTCGGACTGTTCGGCGATCATCTTGCCCAGGCCGCTGGCCGCAACGCCGGCCGCCCATACCTTGCAGGCGCATTGGATGCGGTGTTCGGTGCCGTCCTTCTTGATCGTGATGCCCTTGTAGTCAACGGCGGTAACCATCGCGTCGAGCTGGATTTCGACGCCCATCTTTTCCAGCCGCCGCTGCGCCATGAGACCCAGCTTCGGGCCCATCGGCGGCAACACCGCGGGCGCGGCGTCGAGCAGGATCACCCGGCAATCGCTGGCCTTGATGGTGCGAAACGCCCCGGCCAGCGTCCGGTCGGCGAGTTCTGCGATCTGCCCGGCCACCTCGACGCCCGTTGGCCCGGCACCGACCACCACGAAGGTCAGCCGGCGTTCCCGCTCGGCGGGGTCGGTGGCGACCTCGGCCGCTTCGAAGGCGCCCAGGATGCGCCCGCGCAGCTCGAGCGCGTCGTCGATGGTCTTCATCCCGGGCGCGAAGGTGGCGAAGTGGTCGTTGCCGAAATACGACTGCTGGGCGCCGGCGGCCACGATGAGACTGTCGTAGGGCGTCACGGTCACCATGTCGATCAACTTCGACGTGACCGTCTTTTCCTTCAGATCGATCGCGTTGACGTCACCGAGCAGCACCCGGACGTTCTTTTGATCACGCAGGACCAGCCGGGTGGTCGGGGCGATATCGCCCTCGGACAAGATCCCGGTGGCCACCTGGTAGAGGAGCGGCTGAAACAGGTGAGTCGTGGTTTTCGAGATCAGGGTGATGTCGACGTCGGCCCGCTTGAGGGACTTGGCTGCAGTTAATCCGCCGAATCCGCTTCCGATGATGACAACGCGATGGCGCGACATACTTCCCCCTTCTGGGTCCGTCTGGTCTCACACTCTCCGCAGCCATACCCACCCTATGACTCCGCTGGGCAAACGTCTTGGGTCAATTGCTCGGGTTCCGCGTCGAGGGGCCGGTCCTTGGTTTCACGCATGGCCAACAGCGCGATGAAGGTGACACCCGCGGAGACGCTCAGATAGAAGCCGACCCAGCCCACGCCGTGGGTGGCCGCCAGCCAGGTCGCGATGAACGGAGCAACGGCGGCGCCCAGGATGCTGGCGAGGTTGTATGCGATCCCCGAGCCGGTGTAGCGGACGTTGGTTCCGAACAGCTCGGGCAATACCGCGCTCATCGGGCCGAATGAGAGGCCCATGAGAGACATCCCGACGATCAGGAACGTCAGGACGCTGGCAGGTGTGGCGCGTCCGGATGCCAGCAGCGGTCCGAAGGTGGCGCCATAGGCGATGATCGCGAGGGTGCTCACCAGCAGCGTGCTGCGGCGGCCGAATCGGTCCGCGAGCCAGCCGACAACCGGCAACATCGCCGCAAAGAACAGCACCGAGATCAGTTGCATCTGAAGGAAATTCATGTAAACGATGCCCAGGCCGTTCCCCTTGGGCGGTCGCGCGGCGATCGCGTAGCTCAACGTCCAAGTGTTGACCACATAGAACAGGGTGTAGGTGGCCAGCATGACGAACGTCCCGATGATCAATGCCCGCCAGTTGTTACGTATCACCTCGGCCACGGGTGCCTTGACGCGTTCACCGCGTGCGAGTGCCCGCGTGAACACCGGGGTTTCGGCCAGTCGCAGCCGCACGTACAAACCGACTGCCACCATGACGGCGCTCAGCAGGAAGGGCATGCGCCAGCCCCAGCTGTAAAAGGCGCCGCCGAGATCGGGGTGGCCGGTGTTGTGCCCCAAGCACAATGTCAGCACGAAGAATGCGCCGTTGGCGAGGAGGAAGCCGAGGGGGGCGCCCAGCTGCGGCCACATTGCCGCCCGGCCGCGGCGGCCGGGCGCCGCGGTCTCGGTGGCCAGCAGCGCCGCACCACTCCACTCGCCGCCGAGGGCGAGACCCTGGCAAAACCGCAGCAGCGCCAGCAGCGCCGGCGCGACGAGACCTACTTGGCTGTAGGTGGGCAGCGCTCCGATCAGGAAGGTGGCGATGCCCATCGTGAGCAGGGAACTCACCAAGGTGGCCTTGCGTCCGACCCGATCGCCGAAATGGCCGAACAGAATCGATCCCAACGGGCGGGCCACGAACGCCAAACCGAATGTCGCCAGGGAAGCCAGCAACGCCGTGGTCGAGTTGCCCTTCGGGAAAAACAACATCGGAAACACCGAGACCGCCGCGGTGGCGTAGATGTAGAAGTCGTAGAACTCGATCGTGGTACCCACCATGGAGGCGACCACGATCCGGCGACGTGGGATCCCGGCGCTCGAATCAAACTCGTTGGCGCTCAATCCCTAATCCCTTCTGGGCACGGGCCACCGCTGTCGGCGTCAATGGTATTCACGGCCCGGCGGAGAGGTGGCGAAGTAGTCATCGGCGGTTAACTGTGCGGTTAGGTTGCAGCGGCCTGCGTTCGTCGCCAACGGCGCAACGAGGGATGAAATGTTCGCCGGCGTGCTGAATGCCGGGTCGAAATCGGCGTAGGCTGTCAACACTTTTCATTTGATCTCATATTCATCCGATGCAGCGATGTGTCGACGACGTGGGGGAGGCGGCAATGTCGTTTGTGGTGGCGGTCCCGGAGTTTGTCGCTTCGGCGGCCTCGGATCTGTCCAATATCGGTTCGGGGTTGAGTGCCGCGCATGCGGCGGCGGCGGTCCCGACCACCGCGGTGGTGGCCGCCGCGGGTGATGAGGTCTCGGCGGCGATCGCGTCGCTGTTTTCCGGGCACGGGCACGCCTATCAGGCGCTCAGTAGCCGCGCGGCGGCGTTTCATGCCCAGTTCGTACAGACGTTGAACGCCGCCGAGGGTGCCTATACGTCCACCGAGGCGGCCGCCGCCACGCCGTTGCAGAGCGTGCAAGGCGGCGTGCTGGGTCCGATCAATGCGCAATTCGTGGCGGCGACAGGGCGCCCGCTGATCGGCAACGGCGCCCCCGGGGCCGCGAACACCGGGCAAAACGGCGGGGCCGGGGGGTGGCTGGTCGGTAACGGCGGGGCCGGCGGGTCCGGAGTGACCAATCTGGCCGGGGCCGGCGGTAACGGCGGGGCCGGCGGGGCCGGCGGGTTCCTGTTCGGCGCCGGCGGCACCGGCGGGGCCGGCGGGTTCGGCGGCGGCACCAACGGCGGTGCCGGCGGTGCCGGCGGGGCCGGCGGGCTGTTCGGTACCCCCGGCGCCGGCGGTGCCGGCGGAGCCGGCCTCGCCTCCGGCGGGGCTGGCGGTGCCGGCGGGGCCGCCCTGCTGTTCGGTGCCGGTGGCACCGGCGGGGCCGGTGGCACCGGGGGCGGCAGCACTGGCGGTGCCGGCGGGCTTGGTGGTCACGCCGGCCTGCTCTCCGGTACCGGCGGCGCCGGCGGCATCGGCGGGCCCGGCGGCACCATTGGCGGCATCGGCGGGGCCGGCGGCACCGGGGGATCCCTGATTGGCGACGGCGGTGAAGGCGGGGCCGGCGGGCTCGGCGGCGTCCTCGGCGGGAACGGCGGTAACGGCGGCAACGCGCTGATTGGCTTCGGCGGTAACGCGGGCAACCCCGGGTTAGATACGGTGGGCGCGCCCGGCATGGCCGGCACAGCCGGCACCGGGCTTGTTACAGCAAGGCCCGCTGGGTCCGATCAATGCGCAATTCGTGGCGGCGACGGGGCGCCCCCTGATCGGCAACGGCGCCCCTGGGACTCCGGGGACCGGGGCAAACGGCGCGGCAGGTGGGTGGCTGATCGGTAACGGCGGGGCCGGCGGGTCCGGAGCGAGCAGTACGACCGGGCCCGGTGGTAACGGCGGAGCGGGCGGGGCCGGCGGGTTCCTGTTCGGCGCCGCCGGCACCGGCGGGGCCGGCGGGTCCGGCGCCACAAGCGGCGGCACCGGCGGGGCCGGCGGGGCCGGTGGGCTGTTCGGCGCCCCCGGCGCCGGCGGCCTCGGCGGGGTCGGCTTCGTCACCTCCGGCGGGAACGGCGGGGCTGGCGGGGCCGCCCTGCTCTTCGGGGCCGGCGGCACCGGCGGGACCGGCGGGTCCGGCGCCACAATCGGCGGAGCCGGCGGGGCCGGCGGCAACGCCGGCCTGCTCTCCGGTACCGGCGGCGCCGGCGGCATCGGCGGGGACGGCGGCCCTACCGGCGGGGCCGGTGGGGGCGGTGGCAAGGGGGGTTCCCTGATTGGTGACGGCGGTGAAGGCGGGGCCGGCGGGCTCGGCGGCACCACCGGCGGGAACGCCGGTAACGGCGGCAACGCGCTGATTGGCTTCGGCGGTAACGCGGGCAACCCCGGGACAAATACGGTGGGCACGGCCGGTAAGGCCGGCACAGCCGGCACCGGGTTGCTCAACCCTCTCGCCTCGCCGTGGGTCCCTCCACTTTCATGATGACGTAGCCCGCGGCGTCACGGGGGTGGCGCCGATCACCGGGGTTGATGACGCCTGGGAGTTTGGGCCGATGGTCCAGGCCTTGTTGCTCCTATCGAGGTTGTGGGTCCATGCGCACCCGCAGTGTGAATTGCCGGAACGCTATAAATGCCGGGTCGGAATCGGCGCAGGCTTCCGATGCTCTTCACATGCGTTTCAGATTGATCTCAGAGCAATTTCTTGCGTTTGTTCGACGATTAGCTGTGCTCGTGGGCCACAGCCGCCTACTCTTCCCGAGAGTCGTTGTTCGCATGTAGAAAAGCATTCTCCGGCCAATGCTGTGTCGCAGAACGAAAAGTTTGCCGGAGTGCTGAATGCCGGGTCGGAATCGGCGTACGCTTTTCAACACTTTTCATTTTGATTTCATATTCATCCGGTGCAGCGATGTGTCGACGACGTGGCGGAGGTAGCGATGTCGTATGTGGTGGCGGTCCCAGAGTTGGTGGCTTCGGCGGCAACGGATTTGGCGGGCATCGGCTCGGGGCTGACCGCCGCGCATGCCGCGGCGGCGGCCCCGACGACCGCGGTGGTGGCTGCTGCCGAGGATGAGGTCTCGGCGGCGATCGCGTCACTGTTTTCCGGGCACGCCCAGGCGTATCAGGCGCTTCACGCGCAGGCGGCGGCGTTTCATTCCCAGTTCGTGCAGACTTTGCGCGCCGGCGGGGGTGCCTATATGGCCGCCGAGGCGGCCAACGCCGGGCCGTTGCAGCCCCTTCAGCCGCTGTGGCAAGAGGTGCGGGGAGTGATCAATGCGCCCACCGACCTGTTGTTGGGGATGCCGTTGATCGGCAAGGGAACCAATGGTGCGCCGGGAACCGGGCGGCCCGGGGGGCCGGGCGGGATTTTGTGGGGCCCCGGTGGCGACGGTGGCTCCGGTGCGCCCGGGCAGCCCGGCGGCAATGGCGGTAACGCCTTCTTGTTCGGCCACGGCGGCCGGGGCGGGGCCGGTGGAGCGGGCACCACCGGCAGCACGGGCGCGGCGGGCGACGCGGGCAACCCCGGCGGCAACGGCGCGGTCGGCGGGGCCGGCGGCAACGGCGGGCTGCTTCACGGCAACGGTGGGCGAGGCGGGGTCGGCGGGGCCGGCGGGACCGGCGGTGCCGGCGCCGACGGTATCACCAGCCCCACCGTTTTCGCCGCCGCCAACGGCGGGAATGGCGGCGACGGCGGGAACGGTGGGGCCGGTGGCCAGGGGTCGATCTTCTTAGGCCATGCCGGCGCCAACGGCGACGGTGGCGCCGGCGGCCAAGGGGGCAGGGGCGGCGTCTCCGGCGTCAACACCCTCGCCAGCACCGGCACCGCCGCGGGCGCCAACGGCGGCCATGGCGGCAACGGCGGCAACGGCACCAACGGCGGCAATGGCGGCGCCGGCGGCGCCGGTGGTGATGCCTCTGTCGTCGCCGCAAGCTCCGCCATTTCGAGCAGCGGGGGTGGCGGTGGCGGCGGCGCCGGCGGCGACAGCACCGGCGGTGGCCACGGCGGCACCGGCGGTCCCGGCGGTTCCGGCGCTATCGCCTTTGCCAATGCGAACCTCTTGACTTTCCAAACCACTGGCGGCGAGGGCGGCGCCGGCGGCGGACCCGCCGGCACTA
Organism: uncultured Actinomycetota bacterium; assembly: GCA_963703795.1. GTDB lineage: Bacteria > Actinomycetota > Actinomycetes > Mycobacteriales > Mycobacteriaceae > Mycobacterium. The sequence continues at coordinate 30,701 of CAVPFT010000033.1, forward strand.
CCGGCGGGTCGGGTGGTGGTGGAGGCGGCGGCGCGGCCGTGGCCCTCTTCACCCCCGCGGGGGTCACCTTGACCGGTGGCGACGGTGGCCACGGCGGCGGTCCCGCTGGCGGGGTAGGTGGCGGCGGCGGCGCCGCCGAAGTCAACTCCGGTGCGGGTGGTGGTGGCGGCGGTGGTGGCGGCGGCGGCACCGGCGGCCACGGCGGCGCCGGCGGCGGGGTGCCCGGCGCTGGGGGCCTCGGTGGCGGCGCGGGCGTCGACGGCGGCGTAGGCACCGGGGTTGCCGCGGGTGGCGGCAGCACCGCCACCGGCGGCAACGGCGGCACGGGCCACGTCGGCGGCGGGGGCGGCGGCGGCGCCGCCAGCGCCGGCGGCAGCCCCGCCGGACACGCCGCCGGCGGCAACGGCGGTACCGGCGGCGGCCCCTAGCACCTTTAACATCGGCCGTCGGGCGACGGTTCTTCGAAGAACCGGCGGCAGCGTCTGCTCAAGACGGTCTACAGCCGGAATGGCCGAGGACGGCCCTGAGCGAACAGACCTACACCACCACACCCAACGGCATCCGGCTGAAATCGGTGGCTGCTATCCGCAGGAAGCGAATGCGGCGCGTCGGTTACTTCTCCAGCGTGTACTGGGCGCAGTCGAGGTAGCCCTGGTGGAACAACTGCGCGCACTTGGTCAGGTACCTGTCGTAGCGGTCGTAGACCACCTGACCCTGCAGCGCGATGGCCTCATCCTTGTGTGCCTTGAGCCCCGCCGACCACGCATCCAAGGTCTTGCAATAGTGCGACTGCAGCTGCTGCACGCGGGTGCAGGTGTAGCCGGCCTTGGCGGCATAGTCGGGCACCATCTCAAGCGTGGGCAGCCGACAGCCGGGGAAAATCTCGGTGAGCATGAACTTGGCGAAGCGTGCCAGCTCAAGGGTGATCGGCAAACCCCGCGCGGTCATCTCTTTGGCATTCAACACGGTGATGGTGTGCAGCAGCATCACTCCGTCGGCGGGCATCGACTTGGAGGTGATGTCGAAGAACTCGTCGTAGCGGTCGAAGTCGAAGTGCTCGAACGCGCCGATCGACACGATCCGGTCAACCTGGCCTTCCCATTCTTCCCAGCCACGCAACTGGACCGACTTGGAGCGCGTGCTCGGGTTCTTATCCAGAAGCGACTGCACATGGGCGGCCTGGTTCTTACTCAGCGTCAGACCGATGACATTGACGTCGTAGTTGTCCAGGGCCCGGTTGATGCAGGCGCCCCAGCCGCAGCCGATGTCGAGCAGTGTCATCCCGGGTTCTAGGCCCAGCTTGCCCAGTGACAGGTCAATCTTGGCGATCTGTGCCTCTTCGAGGGTCATGTCCTCGCGCTCGAAGTACGCACAGCTGTACGTCTGCGTCGGGTCCTGGAAAAGCCTGAAGAAATCGTCAGACACGTCGTAATGCGCCTGCGCCATCTCAAACTTGGGGGTTAATTTCGAGGAAATTGCTATCACGGCCTTCGTTCGGACTGTATACAGACGACTGCCCACAAACTACGACTCCACCTGCCTTTATTTCAAGTTGCGGCGACTACCTGGTGCGACGAGCTGAAGTGAGCCGGAGAGGGGACGAACCGAATAGTTCGGCCAGGTCGCCGCAACGCAAAGTAGCCGCCAACCAATGACAGCGCGGGTTTGTTTGATCTCGGCCCGCCTGTAACCGATCGTCACGGGGGTTGGCCGGCTACCGAGAGCACCTCGGGACGCCTGAACATCCATGAACAGTCCCTTGAGCCGCTTCAGCGATCCACCGCCCTTCCAGCACAACGGGTTCGAAGAGCCGTGACGCGCGGGGTACAGTATGTGCCTCTCGCGACCCAGGAGGCCACGTGACGGAACAACCAACTAGCTCGCCGCAAGGCGTCGGTACGAACAGGATGGCCGTCGCGTCGTTGGTCTGCTCGTTGTTCGGATGGCTTTGTGTCGTCGGGCCCCTCTTCGGGTTGATGTTCGGCTTCGTCGCGCTGAACCAGATCAAGCAGACCGGTCAGCGTGGCCGTGGTATGGCGCTTGCCGGAATAATCCTGGGCGGGATCTTGGTCGTACTCGTCATAGGCTTTCAACTACACAGGACCCAGGGCAGGCACATGCCAAGGAAGAATTCGGGCGCGCCCGCCGTGGTGATGATCGTTGAGCCGCAAGCGGTTCAGAACGGCCACGCGCGAAAGCCGGTCTTGTACTTCCCGTTGAGCCCGGTGCAGAAGTCGTCGTTGGTGCCGGCGAGCAAGATGTAATAGGCCTCGCTTTGCTCGCGGCTTGAGAAGGCAGTTTGCGTGGTCCAGCCGCTGTTGCACATCGACGTGTCCGTGCCGAGTGTGGCTCTGCGCCAATTGGTCTGGCCGCAGGCGTTGAGGGCGTCGACGTTCGGGGTGGCGCTCTTGGCGGCGACCAGCATCGCGCCTCCCCATAGCCCGTCGTTGCGGCGGAAGGCGCGCGCCCCGAATCCAGCGTTGTTGTTCTGACATGCCAGCCCGCGGCGCAGCAGCGAGAAGGGCGCGGCGAGCTGAGAATTGGTGACCGCGGCGGCGGCCGTGATGAATTGCGCCGCGGCCGAGCCGTCAACCTCCTGGACGTTCGGATTGCCAAGGCTGGTCAGTTGCTGCGCGATTCCGGCGTTGTTACCACCACCGATGATCGGTCCGCCGCCGCCGGAAGTCATCGCGGGCAGCGTAACGGGATCGGCATGGCCCGCGGGTATGCCGGCCAACAACGGCACGCACGCGGCGATAAGGACACCGATTCGGTACGCAATCATGGCTATCTCCCTGGCGGCATGGGTGGGGCGTCGTTCGGTACCACCTCGGCGGCAATCTTGCGGAATAGTATGTCAGCCTGGTTGCTGTAGTTACCCTGATCGTCGAACGCCTCGGGAGCGTAGGTGACGGCGACGGCGATCGCGACCTTCTGCGCCGGCAGATATGCCTCCACGGCCGAGTACCCGGCGAACAAAGGATTCTGCAGCAGCCAGTCCCCGGAGATGACGATCCCCAGGCCATACGTGTAGCCCTCGTTTTGATCGAAGCAGGTCGGGCAGCCCGGCTGGGTATGTGTCTTGCCGCGCAGCGCGGTCGACACCATTTTCTTGTACGAGTCCGCCGAGAGCAGCTTGCCCGACCCCACACCGACCGCGGTGGTTTCCAGGTCGTAGATGTTGGTCGTCTGAATGGCCCCGTGGGTAATGGTCCACGACGGGTTCCAGTACGTGGACTCCTCGTAGAACGGCGTTCCGGCAGGGATTTTCAGCGCCTGACGCCGCTCGGAGGTGAATGCGTGCAGCACGGGCTGGGGGATTTCGGGCGTATCGGAATTGGCGGTGGCTTTCAGGCCCAGCGGTCCCAGCACCTCGTTCTGCAGCAGCGTGGGCATGTCTCGGCCGGTGGCCTTCTCCAGCGCCAAGCCCAACAGGACGTAATTGGTGTGCGCGTAGTTCCAGTTTGTTCCCGGATCGTAAAGCAATGGCCGCGAGGAGATCTGGGCAAGGACGTCCTGAGTTGTCCACTGCTGGAACGGATTTGCGTAAAGCTCACTGCTGAATTGCTGGTTGCCGATCACGTAGTCGGGGTAGCCGGTCGTCATTTGCGCCAATTGACCCAGGGTGACCCGTTGCGCGTTCGGAAAGTCGGGCAGCCACTTCGACAGTTTGTCGTCGAGGCTGAGTTTCTTTTCGTCGACGAGCTTGAGTAGCAACGTCGAAACGTAGGAGATTGCCACCGCCCCGTTGCGGAAGTGCATGTCGGTGGTGGCCGGCACGCCCGTCATCGAGTCGCCGACGGCCTGCGTGAGGATTTCCTTGCCGTCCACCGTGACTCGCACGATCACCGCCCGCAGGTGCGCTTGCGCCATGCTGTTGTGGACCACCCGCATCACCGCATCGGCCTTGGCCTGGTCGGCGGAGCCTGCCGGCGGCGCGGTGTGCGGCGCGCCGCAACCGGCGACGACCAAGAGGGCGAGAATTACGCACGCAACGCGCCGCGCAATCGGCATGATCCGTCAACCTAGCAGGTGAGCGCGCTCGGCGCGGCGTTCATCGGCAATCAACGAGCCCAGCACCTGGCGGGTCCACAAAGCGCCCAACGTGTGCTCAGCGCGAAAAAATCGCGGGGTTTTCGCGCTGAGTACACGCTCGAGGTAGGCGGTCTCGCGGCGGCCGTGACGGAGCGCCTCTATTGGACAATAGGACAATAGGACAATAGAGCGGCGCCACCAATAGCGTGCGGCCTTTGCGAACAGCCGGTATCAGCGGAAGGCGTCGATACCGGTGAACGCCTGGCCGAGGATGAGCTGATGCATCTCCGGCGTGCCCTCGTAGGTCAGCACCGATTCCAGGTTGACCATGTGCCGGATGACCGGGTACTCCAGCGATATCCCGTTGCCGCCCAAAATCGTTCGAGCGGTCCGGCAGATCTTGATCGCCTCGCGGGTGTTGTTGAGTTTGCCGAAGCTGACCTGCTCGGGGCGCAGCCCGACGGTGTCCTTGAGGCGACCGAGGTGCAGCGACAGCAGCTGCCCCTTGTGCAGCTCGACCGCCATGTCGACGAGTTTTGCCTGCGTCAGCTGGAACCCGGCGATCGGGCGCCCGAATTGCGTGCGCTGCGTGGCGTAGTCGAGCGCCGCCTGCCAGGCCGACCGCGCGGCTCCCATCGATCCCCAGACGATCCCGTAGCGCGCCTCGGACAGGCAGGACAACGGCCCTTTCAGGCCCGTTGCCTCGGGCAGCAGCGCGTCGGCGGGCAGCCGCACGTCGTCGAGGACCAGTTCGCTGGTGATCGACGCGCGCAGGGACAGCTTGTGATGAATGGTGTTGGCGGTGAAGCCCGCGGTGTTGGTGGGGACTAGGAAGCCCCGAATCCCTTGGATGTCACCGTCGTCGGTGCCGGCCCACACGATCGCGACGTCGGCGACCGAGCCGTTGGTGATCCACATCTTGCGGCCGTTGAGCACCCAGTCCGAACCGTCGCGCCGCGCCCGGGTTTTCATCGCCGCGGGATCGGATCCGACGTCGGGTTCGGTCAGCCCGAAGCAGCCGAGCAGTTCGCCGGCGGCCATGCCGGGAAGCCACTGTTGTTTCTGTTCCTCGGAGCCGAAGTTCCAGATCGCGAACATCGCCAGCGATCCCTGCACCGAGACCATCGACCGAAGCCCCGAGTCGGCGGCCTCCAGTTCGGTACAGGCCAGGCCGTAGTGCACGGCGGAGGCGCCGCCACACCCGTAGCCGTGCAAGTGCATGCCGAGCAGGCCGAGCTGGCCGAACTGCTTGCCGAGCTCGCGGACCGGAAGGTCGCCGATCTCGAACCACTCCGCGACGTAGGGCAGGACGTGCTCGGCGCAGAACTTTCTGACCGTGTCGCGCACCGCGAGCTCGTCGTCGGACAGCGATGCGTCCAGCCCAAGCGGGTCGTCTCGGTCAAAGGGGGGAAGTGTCTGCGTGCTCATGGAAGTCAGCCTGCCATCGTTGGGCCGCCGCTGACACCGGCCCCGGTAGTCTCGCTGCATGCGACGGCTGGGGTGGCTGGGCGTAGACGTCATCGGTGTGCTGGTGTTCTGCGCCGTCGGACGCCGCAGCCACGACGAAGGCCTCAATATCACCGGCGTCGCGACGACGGCGTGGCCGTTTCTCACCGGAACCGTGGTCGGGTGGCTGGTGTCCCGTGGCTGGCGGCAACCCACCGCTCTGGTCCCCACCGGCGTGATCGTCTGGCTGTGCACGGTGGTGGTCGGCATGGTGTTGCGCAAGGCCAGCTCGGCGGGTGTGGCAACGAGTTTCGTGGTTGTCGCATCGTCGGTCACCGCGCTGCTGTTGCTCGGCTGGCGAGCCGCCGCCGCGCTGACCCTCCGGCGCCGCTCGGACGTCTGACCGACGATGACACGCGCAGACCAGGACAGTCGGGACTTGGCCACCGACGTCGGAGCGACCGCGACATTCGGCGCGGTCGCCAGGGCCGTGGCCACCAAAAAAGGCCTGATGAAGGATGCGTTCGCCGAGCCGCTGGTCAACGCCGCGGGCGTGGACTACTTCATCCGGATGATCGACAACGAGCGATCCTCGGCCGACGACGGCGCCGACCCGGTTACGACCGCGCTGATCGATATCCTCGCCGCGCACACCCGGTTCGTGGACGAATTTCTCGCCGACGCGGGCAGGGCGGGCATTCGCCAGGTGGTGATTTTGGCCTCCGGTCTGGACACCCGGCCCTATCGGCTGTGGTGGCCGGGGGGGACAACCCTCTACGAGATCGACCGTCCGCAGGTACTCGACTTCAAGTCCGAAGTGCTACACGGGCTGGGCGCCACGCTGACGGCCAACCGTCGCGCGGTGGGCGTCGACCTTCGGCAGGACTGGCCGGCGGCGCTGCGGCGGGTCGGGTTTGACGCCGCCCAGCGCACGGTGTGGATCGCCGAGCAACTGCTCGTCGGATACCTGCCGCCCGACGCGCAGGACCGGCTGTTGCGTGACGTCACGGCGTTAAGTGCTGCCGGCAGCAGACTCGCCGCCGACCACATGCCCACCTGGACCCCGTCGCACCTAGAGGCGGGGCGGGCGTTCGTCGACGTCTGGCGACAACACGGCCTGGACGTCGACCTGGCCCGCATGACCTATCCGGGCGGCAGCGATGTCCCCGTGTGTCTGGCGTCCCACGGCTGGGGGCCCGCCGAGCGGGACGTCGTTGAGTTGCTGACCGGCATGGGGTTGGCCGAACTGTGGCGTGGCGGCCCCGACGACCTGGCGGTCATACCGAGATATGTCACAGCGACGCGCATCTAGGAATTCGCCAAGGCGACCAGCGTTGGATCTTTGGTGATGCTCGATTCACAGCTCCGGTTCGTGGCGGCCACCCACGAAGATGCGCTCGCACAGCCGCTGCTGGCCGAGCTGGCCGTCGAGTATGCGGAACGATACGGCGGCACACCGGACGCGCATTTGAGCTGGTTGCCCGTGCCGGCCGACGAGTTGGCGGCGCCGGACGGCGGCCTGCTCATCGGCGTGCTGCACGGCGTGCCGGTCACCGGCGGGGCATTTCGGCGGTTCGACGCCGACACCGCGGAACTCAAGCGGATCTGGACCGACCGCGAGCATCGGCGCCGCGGTTACGCGCGGACGCTGCTGGCGGCGTTGGAGGCCGAGACCGCCGCGCGCGGGTATCGCCGGCTGTACCTGATCACCGGTAATCGCCAGCCCGAGGCCGAGTCGCTCTACGACGCGACGGGGTGGACCCGCGTGGCCCCCGCCGAACCGGTACCGAACTGGGGGCCGTTTCTTCCGATCGCGTTCGAGAAATGGCTGCCGTGACCGACCACTTGCACTTGGGTGTCGCGCTGGACGGATACGGCTGGCACCCACAGGCATGGCGCGCCACGCTGGTGTCGGACCCCGCCACCCCGTCGGTGCTCAGCGGTGGGTACTGGGCCGAGCTGGCGGCGACCGCCGAACGCGGGCTGCTCGACTTTCTCACCATCGACGACACATTGATGCCGCAACCCGGGCGCCGGGAGCGGATCGATCCGCGACGGCTGGCCGGCCGCGCCGACGCCGTCCTGGTCGCGGCGCGCATCGCGCCCGCGACGCAGCACATCGGGCTGATTCCGGTGGCCACCGTCACCCACACCGAACCATTTCATGTCTCGAAATCCGTTGCCACGCTTGACTATGTGTCGCACGGTCGGGCGGGCTGGCAGCCGCGGGTCAGCGTGACCACCCACGAAGCGGCCCTGTTCGGGCGGCGGGACGGATCCCAAATCTCCCTGTTTGACGAGGCCGTCGAGTATGTCGACGTGGTGCGCCGATTGTGGGACAGCTGGGAGGACGACGCGATCATCCGCGACGTGGCCACCGGGCGCTACGTCGACGTCGACAAGCTGCACTACATCGACTTCGCCGGAAAGTACTTCTCCGTCAAGGGGCCGTCGATCACGCCGCGCCCGCCGCAGGGGCAGCCGGTGATGGCCGCGCTGGCGCACGTCGGCCCCGCCTATGAGTTCGCCGCCGCCAACGCCGACATCGTGTTCGTCACGCCCACCGACGCCGCCGGGCTACGCGACATCCTCGACGAGGTGCGCGCCGCGGGTGGCGCCGGGCTGAAAGTCTTTGCGGACGTGGTGGTCTCGTTCCAAGGCGGGGATGTGCTAGGCGACTTCCGCTCCGATGCGCTCATCTTCGCCGGCAGCGCAACGGAACTCGTGGACATGTTGCTGGATTGGCAGCGGCTGGGCATCGACGGCGCGCGGCTGCGGCCGGCCGTCAACGCCACCGATCTGCCGGTGATCGTCGACGAGGTGGTGCCGCTGCTGCAGCGGGCCGGGCTCTTCCGCACCGGCTATCGGGACGGTGAAACGCTGCGGGCGCGGCTGGGCCTGCCGGTGGCGCCCAACCGGTATGCGGCGGTGAACCGATGAGCAGGGTGCCGCTGTCGATCCTGGATCTGGTCCCGATCAGCGCGGGCAGCGATGCGGCGACGGCCCTGAACAACACCATCGAGCTCGCCCAGCACGCCGAGCGGTGGGGATTCCACCGGTTCTGGGTCGCCGAACATCACTTCGTTGCCGTGGCCGCCGCGTCACCGGCCGTGCTGATCGGCCAGATCGCGGCCGCTACCAACAGAATTCGCGTGGGTTCGGCCGCCGTACAGCTGAGTCACACCACGGCCGCCGCGGTGGTGGAGAGCTTCGGGATGCTCGACGTGTTCTATCCGGGCCGCATCGACCTCGGCCTGGGCCGCTCGGCGCAGCGGCGGATCGATCCGAAAGCACCGCCGCGAAGGCCCCGGAAACCCGAACCGCCACGCGACTGGCGCGAGGTCGACGGCGTCGTGATCCCACCGCCGTTCGATCTGCGCGGGTTATTGGGCAGCGGCCGGGTGAAAGCGACCCAGTCGATCCTGCAGCAGCCCGAGGCCGTCGCGCCCGACTTCACCGACCAGGTCGGCGACATCATGGCGATGCTGGCCGGCACCTACGAGGTCGACGGATTCGACGTGCACGCGGTGCCCGGCGAAGGGGCCGCCCTGACACCGTGGATCTTCGGCAGCAGCAAGGGACGCAGCGCCCGGGTGGCGGGGGCGCTCGGATTGCCGTTTGTCGCCAGCTATCACATCACGCCGTCGACGGCGCTCGAGGCCGTCGACGCCTACCGCGCCGCCTTCGTCCCGTCGGCGGCGCTGCCGCGGCCCTACGTCGTGCTGTCGGCCGACGTCGTGGTCGCCGACGATTCCGCCACCGCCAAACACCTGGCGTCGAGCTACGGCCAGTGGGTGTATTCCATCCGCGCCGGCGGCGGCGCCATCCCGTATCCCGACCCCGACGACTGCACTGCGCTGACCGATGAGCAGCTGGCGGTGGTAATCGACCGGATTGCAACGCAATTCGTCGGCAACCCGGACGAAGTCGCCGAGCGGCTGGAGACGCTGCAGCGCGCCACCGGCGCCGACGAACTCGTCGTCACCTCCGTCACCCACCGGCAGGAGGACCGGCTGCGCTCGCACGAACTGATCGCCAAACGGTGGGGACTCACCGAATGACCATCCGAGAAGGCAAGCACCGCAAACCGATCCATCTGGGGGCCCACTTCCCGGGCGTCAACAACACCACGGTGTGGACCGATCCCGGCGCCGGCAGCCAGATCGAGTTCGACTCGTTCGTGCACCTGGCCCGCACCGCCGAGCGCGGAAAGTTCGACTTCTTCTTCCTGGCCGAAGGACTCAGGCTGCGCGAGCACCGCGGCCGCATCTACGACCTCGACGTGGTGGGCCGTCCGGATACCTTCACCGTGCTGGCCGCGTTGGCGGGCGTCACCGACCGGATCGGACTCACCGGAACCATCAACACCACCTTCAACGAACCATTCGAGGTGGCAAGGCAATTCGCAACGCTGGACCAGCTGTCCGGTGGCCGCGGCGGCTGGAACATGGTCACCTCGTCGGACGCTTTCACCGGCGCCAACTTCCGGCGCGGCGGCTTTCTCGACCACGCCGACCGGTATCTGCGGGCCGAGGAGTTCCTCACCGTGGCCCGCCAATTCTGGGACAGCTGGCAAGCGGACGCGGTGCTGGCCGACGTCGACGCAGGGATCTATCTCGATCTCGACCGAATCCGAAGCGTCGCGCACCGCGGCCCGCAGTTCGACGTGCGCGGGTTCGCGACGCTGCCCGCGGGTCCGCAGGGTCATCCGGTGCTGCTGCAGGCCGGCGACTCAGCCGACGGCCGCGCATTCGGCGCCCGGAACGCCGACGCTTTGTTCACCGTGCATTCGTCGCTGGAAGATGGTCAGCGCTACTACGCCGACGTCAAGGGCCGCGCCGAGTCCTACGGTCGAGACCCTAACCGGCTCAAGGTCTTTCCGGCGGCGACGTTCGTCCTCGGTGACACCGATTCCGAGGCGCAGGACAAAGCGCGGCACATCCGCTATCAACAGGTCAGCGGCGCGACGGCGATCGCGATGCTCGAGCAGGTGTGGGGCCGCGACCTGTCCGGTTACGACCCCGACGGGCCGTTACCCGATTTCGATCCGGTCGTCGACAGCGACATCACCCAGGGCCGGGTCCGGCACGGCGACCCGGTGGCGGTGGCGCGCGGTTATCGCGAACGCGCTTTGGCCGAGGACCTCTCGATCCGCGAGCTGGTTATCGCCGTCACCAGCCGCCAACAGTTCATCGGTACGCCCGCCCGGATCGCCGACGAGATCGACACCTACATCCAGGCCGACGCTTCCGACGGGTTCATCTTGGTACCGCACTTGACCCCCCACGGCTTGGACGAATTCGTCGACCGGGTGGTGCCGCTGTTACAGGAGCGCGGCGCGTTCCGCACCGAATACGCGGGCGAGACGCTGCGAGAGCACCTGGAGCTCTAACGCGCTACTTGTGGTACGCGTCGTCCTGAATGACCTTCACGCCGCGCCAGCCCCAGTACACGCAATGGCGCTGGATGAGCCCGTCGGCGATCTCCATGACCTCGACGAAATCCATTTGCTCCCCGTCGGGCGCGTCGCGCGGGTATTCGAAGATCATCGTTCGCGCGCCGTCGGTGAGATAGCCGGTCCGGTGGTAGGTCCGCAACGGTGGCTTGCGGGTGGCGACGCGCTCGAGCACCGGCCGTAACTCGCTGTGCCCGTGGCAAACCCCGGTTTCGGTGCCCATGGTCAGCGGAACCGCGGGGCTCTCGAAGACGACGTCGGGGTCATAGAGGGCCAGGAGCGCGTCGACGTCGTCCTCGCTCAGCGCCTTGTCCCAGTCGTGGTAAATGCGTTCGGCCGCCTGGTGAAACGTCTCGTTACTGGCCATGACCCTCCTTTTTCGTTCGCGCCTTGACGGTTACCCAGTCGGCCGTCTGATAATCCGGCCGTCGGGCCGTGGTGACTACGGGCTGAGCGAAAGAATTCCTCGTCTGAGGAATTACGGTCGACGTCGAGGAAGGTAGCCCGAAAAGGCGCCGGAAGCTCGTTTCGACCTTCGCCGAGCCCGACTCAACAGAGACAACACGCGGACGCGGTTATCCGTCCCGTCTCATCAGCGAGTAGCTTGCCGATCGCCACCACGAATGATCCCTCCAGTTTGCATACGGTGCCTTGTAATTGCTTTGGCTTGCAAGGTTATTAGTCAAGCCCTGCTTGGATAAGGGCATCCGCAAGTTCACCGGGGCGGGTAACCATGGCATAGTGCGCACCCTGAATTTGCAGGATTCGACAGAGCGGGCCGAGCCGCTGGGCGAACCGCGGGAAAGCGGCGTATTCGCCTGGCGGCAGGGCGAAGTCGTTGACGGGGTGTACATAACTCGTCTTGATCTGTCCCTTGCCGATCAGTTCGTAGAAGACCTTGAGGTCGAGTTTGTCGGTGAAGTAGGCGACCGGGATGGGTGACATTTCCGCATAAATCGCCTCGGCAGTGCTCAATTCCATGTCGTTGCAGGCGCGTTCGCGCACTGCTTCGAACGGGAGCAGGAATCCGTGAGCGGTGTCTGCCATGCCGAAGAACGCGGCGTCCTCGGGGGGGAACTCATCGGCCAGCGCGTTGCCGTCCGCGGCCGCGAAGGCGCCCTGGAACACCAGCCTCTTGATCAGCCCCGGGTCCCGTTCCGCGGCCTTGGCGATGTAGCTTCCAGCGATTGAATGCCCGACCAGCACGACATCTGACAGATCGTGCTCGCGCAAGTACGCGACAAGCGAGGCAACCGCATCGGCGTGGGTGAGGCTCATCGGCGCGTTCGGGCCATGCCCGGCCATCGTTGGCGTGTGCACCGCGTGTCCGCGCAGGCGTAGGTCGGCCGCTACAGACTCCCACGCTGCTCCCGTCTGGAAGGCGCCGTGCACCAGCACGAAAGTCAACACCGGCTGTGATGTGGCGGTCATTTTTCTCCTTGTCGGTGACGTCATTCGGGTAGACACCGGCCAGCGGCCGAACTGGGCGGTGGTGAGCGATTAGTTTGGGATGCGTTGGTAGGTGAGGTAGCTGAGGCTGTCACCGACGCTCCGGATGTTGAGGAGGCGCAGCAGTTTTGGATTGTCGGTCTGGTCGAAGAGGTGCATGCCTGCACCCATCACCAGAGGGAAGATCGTCAGCCGCAGCTCGTCGACGAGGTCGTGCGCGATCAGTGTGTGCACGAGCTGGGAGCTGGCGTAGACACGGATTTCGCCGTCGACCGCGTGCTTGAGCGTCGAAACCTCGCCCACGAGGTCGCCGTCGAGCACGGTCGAGTTGTTCCAGCCAGGATCTGCGAGCGTGGTGGAGACGACGTATTTCGGCACGCTATTCATCTTGTCGGCCAGCTCCCCGGTGCGGTGTGGGTATCGCGCGGCGAAGAACTCATAGCTGCGTCGGCCGAGCAGCAGGGCCTGCGCGGCCAGGGCGTCGTCGAGTATGAGCTTGTCCCACCTTTGGCGGTCGGCCGGCGGGAGCCCGGCGCGCCAGTCGTGAGGGCTGAACCCCTCCTCGCCGGTTGGGTCTTGAGTGACGCCATCGAGCGAAACGTTCTCGAAAACGACGATCGATCCCATCGGTGCTCCTATGTTCGGGTGGTCGGGCTGTCACTGATGTAGAAACCGCCGCATCGGGAAACTGGGCGCGCGCCGACCGCCCAGTTCGCCGTTCGAGTGGTGTCCATACTCAGGGGAAGGGCTGCGCGGTACGGGAGAAGGTGACATAAGGATGGTGGCGGGCGATCTGATGTCGAAGGCGCGGGCCGGGGACGGCGACGCGTTCCGAACATTGACCGAGCCGTACCGCGCGGAGCTCCACGTCCACTGCTACCGGATGCTCGGATCGATTCAAGACGCCGAGGATGCCCTGCAGGAAACCATGCTCGCCGCCTGGCAGGGTATCGGAGCCTTCCAGGAGCGCGCCTCGATGCGCACCTGGCTGTATCGGATCGCCACTAATCGATGCCTCAACGCGCGCCGCTCGGCGGGCCGACGCCAGGCCAAGGAGTGGGATGTGCCCAATGTCGAGCCGCCCGAGCCCACCCGGCTCGGCGAAGTCGTATGGCTGCAGCCGTATCCCGACACCCTGCTCGAATCCGCGATTGGCGCGCCGATCGGTCCAGAGGCACGCTACGAGCAGATGGAATCGATCTCCCTGGCGTTCATCACCGCATTGCAGGTGCTCCCGCCGCGCCAGACCGCCGTCCTCGTGCTCCGCGACGTCCTCGGATTCCATGCCAACGAGGTGGCCGACATGCTGAACTCGACCGTCGACTCGGTCAACAGCGCTCTCAAACGAGCCCGCGCCACCCTGCAGTGCCGGCGGCCAGCCGACGCCGACCGCGAACCACTTCCCGGCTCACCGTTCGAGGATGCGGTGCTGGCGAAGTTCGTTCTGGCGTGGGAGTCCGCCGATCTCAACGCCCTGGTTGCCCTGCTGACCGAAGACGTTTTCATGTCGATGCCGCCGGTACCTTTCGAGTACGAGGGCCGAGACATCGTTGCCCGCTTCTGCGCCAGCATCTTTGGCGCCGGCCGCAGATTCGATCTCATACCGACGCGAGCCAACGGTCAACCGGCGTTCGGTGCTTACCTGCGCGGCCCCAACGGCATCAGCCACGGGACCGGCGTTTACGTTCTCGCCCTCACCGGCGACCGCATCTGCGCGCTGACCCGATTCGACAACAGTGTGCTGCCGTGGTTCGGGCTTCCGCGCTCACTGCCGAGCCGATAGCCAACCGCCCGTGGCGGCTTGGTTCACGTCAGGCCTGCTTGACTGCTGAGGTACTGGGTCGCCGATCCCGTTGGGACTTCAGGCCGCCCGGTAGGCGGCTGCACATCACTGCGGAACGTTGCCCAGCAATGCCTCGACCGGTGCCAGCGGATCGTTGTCGTGTGCCAGCACTCGTCTGCCCAGCTCCGCGATTGCGAGCTCGTGGGCGAGGACATAGTGGAAGAACGCGGCCCGGGGGCCGTCGGTGAAGTGTCGGTCGAGCTTTCGGAAATGCGGGATGAACGGCTTCGTGGCCGTGACGAGCGCACGCATCTGCAATTGATGAGGCAAAATCGTCACGGCGGCGCCGTTCGCCGTACCGCCGGCGTTCGCAACCCGTTCTGTCATCGTGAATCGCGCGGCGGCACCGCCCAGTTGCTCATACACCGCGTCGCGGGTCTGTAGCTCGAGTTGATGCAATGCTGCCCAGATGGCGCGTTGCCCCGCGTTACGTGCGTGTCGTTCCGCGAACGCCGCCGCCTGAACGCCGCCGACCTCGGACCCCACCAAGACCCGAACGCTTCGGATAACTGCACGATCCAACAAGTCGTCCGGCATGTCGTGATCGGCCATAGCGTGAAGCATACCCCGGTGGGCGGAAGCCGTTGCGCGGCCGACTAATAGGTGAGTTTCATTTGTGCTAGCTAGCGCCGGTGATAGCGCAAATGGAAATCGCCTTATGGCCGGCTCACGGTGCTCGCGTGGCTCATGTGATTACTGGTGCCCGAGCCTCAAGGCCTGGTCGGTGGCAACGCGGATCGGACCGCGCCACATGTCGCCGTGACCGGGCAGCAGGACGGTGGTGTCCAGCAGGGCCAGCGCGTTGAGGCTGCGCAGACAGTCGCTCTGGCTGTGGCTGAACACCGCCGGCAGCAGCTGCGGGCCGTTCCGGCGCAGCAACGGGTGGCCGGTGATCAGCGCGTCGCCGCTGACCAGCACGCCGTCAACGACATACGAGCAGTGCCCGCTGGTGTGCCCCGGGGTGGCGACGGCCATCGGGTGGCCCGGCAGCCGGGCGGCCAGATCGGCGGTCAACGGCGCGGTGGTCGCGATGCCATCGCGGACCAGGCCACCATTGCGCAACACATGGACGCCCCACACCGCCCACCGCGGCCGCCAGATGCGCAGCGCGACATCGAAAACCGAGACCTGCTCCAGGTACTCCCGCTTGGCGTGACCCACTTCGTCGGCATGACAGTACACCGGGGTGCCGTGCTCATCGGCGAACCAGATCGCCGAGCCCAGGTGGTCGATGTGCGCGTGCGTCAGCAGGATCGCGCGCACGTCGCCGGCGCCGTAGCCCAGCTTCCGCAGCGAGGCGAGCACGTCCTCGCGGTCCCCCGGATAGCCCGCGTCGATCAACATGACGCCGGTGTCGTCGGCGACCAGCGTCCAGTTGACGGCGTGGCCCTGAGCGAGGTGCACGGTGTCGGTGACCTGAACAAGGGTCGGCGCGGGTCCCATGACCGCGAGTGTAGGCAGCGGGTGGCGACCGTCAGCGGAGGAGTAGAAATAACGGGTGGCTGAACTGAGACTTGGATACAAGGCGTCCGCTGAACAATTCGCACCGCGCGAGCTCGTCGAACTGGCCGTCGCCGCCGAAGGTCACGGCATGGACAGCGCAACCGTCAGTGACCACTTCCAGCCGTGGCGGCACGAGGGCGGGCACGCCCCGTTCTCGCTGGCCTGGATGACCGCCGTCGGGGAACGTACCAAGCGGATCACGCTGGGCACCTCGGTGCTCACCCCGACGTTTCGGTACAACCCGGCCGTCATCGCGCAGGCCTTCGCCACCATGGCCTGCCTGTATCCCAACCGCATCTTCCT
This sequence comes from uncultured Actinomycetota bacterium, assembly GCA_963703795.1. Classification (GTDB taxonomy): domain Bacteria; phylum Actinomycetota; class Actinomycetes; order Mycobacteriales; family Mycobacteriaceae; genus Mycobacterium. The sequence goes on from CAVPFT010000033.1 coordinate 46,735, forward strand.
CGGTGTCGGCACCGGTGAGGCGCTGAACGAAATCGCCACCGGATTTCAGGGCGAGTGGCCGGACTTCAAGGAGCGGTTCGCCCGGCTGCGCGAATCGGTGCGGTTGATGCGGGAGCTGTGGCGCGGCGACCGCGTCGACTTCGACGGCGAGTACTACCGGCTGAAGGGCGCCTCGATCTACGACGTACCCGAGGGCGGCGTTCCGATTTACATCGCGGCCGGCGGGGCCGTGGTGGCCAAATATGCCGGGCGGGCCGGTGATGGTTTCATCTGCACGTCCGGCAAGGGCGAGGAGCTCTACAAGGACAAGTTGATGCCGGCGGTGCGCGAGGGCGCCGCGGCCGCCGACCGCGATGTCGACGGCATCGACAAGATGATCGAGATCAAGATCTCCTATGACCCGGATCCGAAGCTGGCGCTGGAGAACACCCGGTTTTGGGCGCCGCTGTCGTTGACCGCCGAGCAGAAGCACAGCATCGACGATCCGATCGAGATGGAGAAGGCCGCCGACGCGCTGCCGATCGAGCAGGTCGCCAAGCGTTGGATCGTGGCGTCGGATCCCGACGAGGCGGTCGAAAAGGTCGGTGAGTACGTGGGATGGGGCCTCAATCACCTGGTGTTCCACGCGCCCGGCCATGACCAACGCCGCTTCCTGGAGCTCTTCGAGAAGGACCTGGCGCCCCGGCTGCGGCGGCTGGCCTGAGAGGCGGGCAAGTCTAGTGGCCGCCGGTGCTGCGACTGGTTCAGCGTCGGCGATCTACGTCGCTGCACCCGAGCCGGAGGCCGGCAAGTCGACGATCGCGCTGGGGCTGCTGCACCGATTGACCGCGACGGTCGCCAAAGTCGGTGTGTTCCGCCCGATCACGCGCCTCGACGAGGACCGCGACTACATCCTGGAACTGCTGCTCGAGCACACCACGGCCGGGCTGTCCTACGAGCAGTGCGTCGGCGTGACCTATCAGCAGCTGCACGCCGACAGCGACGCCGCGATAGCCAGCATCGTCGACTCCTATCACGCGATGGCGCAAGCCTGCGACGTGGTGGTGATCGTCGGCAGCGACTACACCGACGTGACCAGGCCCGCCGAGCTGTCGGTCAACGCGCGGATCGCCGTCAATCTCGGCGCACCGGTACTGCTGACGGTGAGCGGCAAGGGCCGCACCCCCGAGGAGATCGCCAGCGTCGTCGAGGTCTGCCTGACCGAACTGATTGCCCAGCGCGCCCACACCGCGGCGGTGGTGGCCAACCGGTGCGAGCCCACGGAGCTGCTGGCCGTTCGCAACGCTCTGGCGGCGCTGCGGGGGCTTCCGGCGCCCGCCCAGCGCAGTTACGTGCTGCCCGAGGAGCCGTTGCTGTCGGCGCCGACGGTGGCCGAACTGGAGCAGGCCATGAACGGGACGCCGGTCAGCGGCGAGGCGTCGCTGCGGGAACGCGAGGTGCTGGGCGTGGTGGTCGCCGGGATGACCGCCGACCATGTGCTGGAACGGCTGGGCGACGGCGTGGCGGTCATTACGCCGGGCGACCGCTCGGATGTGGTGCTCGCCGTTGCCAGCGCCCATGCGGCGGAGGGATTTCCGTCGCTGTCGTGCATCGTGCTCAATGGCGGGTTCGACCTGCATCCATCCATCGCGGCCCTGGTGTCGGGCCTGCGGCTGCGGTTGCCCATCATCGCGACCACGCTGGGTACTTACGAAACGGCCAGCGCGGCCGCTTCGGCCCGCGGCCGGGTCACGGCGACCTCGCAGCACAAGATCGACACCGCGCTGGCCCTGATGGAGCGCCACGTCGATGTCGCAGATCTGTTGGCGCAGCTCGCCATTCCGATCCCGACCGTGACCACACCCGCGATGTTCATCCACAAACTGACCCTGCAGGCGCGCTCGGATCGCAAGCGCATCGTGCTTCCCGAAGGGGACGACGATCGGATCCTGAAGGCGGCCGGGCGGGTGCTCAAGCGCGGCGTGGCGGACCTGACCATCTTGGGCGATGAGGCCCAAATCCGGCTGCGTTCGGCGGAACTCGGTGTGGACCTGGACAATGTGAAAGTGATCGACCCGCTTACCACCGGATCGCGCTACCAGTTCGCCGATCAGTACGCCGAGTTGCGCAAGTCCAAGGGAATCAGCGTCGAGCAGGCGCGCGAGATCATGCGCGACGCCACGTATTTCGGCACCATGCTGGTGCATAACGGCATGGTCGACGGCATGGTGTCCGGCGCCGCCCACACCACCGCGCACACCGTTCGGCCCGCATTCGAGATCATCAAGACGGTTGCCGATGTCTCCACCGTTTCCAGCATTTTCTTGATGTGCCTACCCGATCGGGTTCTGGCATACGGTGATTGCGCGATCATCCCGAATCCGACCCCGGAACAGCTCGCCGACATCGCGATCAGCTCGGCGCGCACCGCGGCACGGTTCGGCATCGAGCCCCGAGTGGCCATGCTGTCCTACTCCACCGGCGACTCCGGCACCGGAGAAGACGTCGACAAAGTCAGGACGGCAACGGAATTGGTGCGACGACGGGAGCCGCAGTTGCTTGTCGAGGGTCCGATCCAGTACGACGCCGCGATAGAACCGTCGGTCGCGGCCACAAAACTGCGCGATTCACCGGTGGCCGGTCGCGCCACGGTGCTGATCTTCCCCGACCTGAACACCGGTAACAACACCTACAAGGCGGTGCAGCGCAGCGCGGGGGCGATCGCGATCGGCCCGGTGCTACAGGGATTGCGCAAACCGGTGAACGATCTGTCCCGGGGCGCGTTGGTCGAGGACATCGTGAATACCATTGCCATCACGGCGATCCAGGCGCAGGGCACATGACCGGTCACCGCCTCGTGCTGGTGATCAACTCCGGCTCGTCTTCGCTGAAGTACCAGCTCATCGATCCCGATTCCGAGGTCGCGCGGGCGGGTGGCGGTGTCCAGCAGATCGGCGAGCCGTCGTCACGGGTCGCCGACCATGAGGAGGCGTTGCGCCTGGCGTTCGAGCAGTTGGCCGAGGCCGGCGTCGACCTGACGTCGTGCGGCCTGCTGGCCGTCGGACACCGGGTCGTGCACGGGGGCAAGGCATTTTATCGCCCGACGTTGCTCGACGACGCCCGGGTCGCCGAGCTCGAGAAGCTGTCAGAGCTCGCCCCGCTGCACAATCCGCCTGCGGTGCAGGGAATCAAGGTAGCGCGAAAGCTACTGCCGAACGTCGCGCACATCGCCGTGTTCGACACGGCCTTCTTTCACAACCTTCCGGCCGCGGCCGCGACGTACGCGATGAATCGGGAGCTCGCCGAGCGATGGCACATACGCCGCTACGGATTTCACGGCACGTCGCACCGGTACGTGAGTGAGCGGGCCGCCGCTTTCCTGGGCAGACCGCTGGAGAGCCTGAATCAAATCGTGCTGCACCTGGGCAACGGCGCTTCGGCTTCGGCGATCGCCGGGGGCCGTCCGGTCGACACCTCGATGGGCTTGACGCCGCTGGAGGGGCTGGTGATGGGCACCCGCAGCGGCGACATCGACCCCGGCGTCATCAGCTATCTATGGCGGTCCGCGAAGATGGGTGTGGACGAGATCGAGTCCATGCTCAACAATCGGTCGGGCGTTTGGGGCCTGGCCGGTGAGCGGGACTTCCGGAAGCTGGGCGCGATGATCGAATCGGGCGATGAATCAGCGCAATTGGCGTACGACGTGTTCATCCACCGGTTGCGCAAGTACATCGGCGCCTACCTGGCGGTGCTGGGTCACACCGACGTGGTGAGCTTCACCGCCGGCATCGGCGAAAACGACGCGGCGGTGCGTCGCGACGCGGTGGCCGGCATGGAGGAGCTGGGCATGGTGGTCGATGAGCGGCGCAATCTCAGCGCGGACAACGGCGCGCGGCGAATTTCGGCCGACGACTCACCAATAGCTGTGCTGGTGGTTCCGACCAACGAGGAACTGGCCATCGCCCGTGACTGTGTCAGCCTGCTAAGCGGTTAAGAACCCCAGGCTTCTTCGTCCTGCGCCAACCGACGGCGCGGGATCGGTGCCCACGGTCCGGGTCAGCAGCTCGTAATAGACATCGCGAAAGTCGGTGGTGAACTTCAAATCCCCGTTGTCGAGGTCGGTGAGGTTGGGTTCCTCGCCGTAGAAGCCGCCCTTGACGGGCCCGCCCGCGATGAAGACGGGACCGGCGGTGCCGTGATCGGTGCCCGCAGAGGCATTGGCGCGCACCCGACGGCCGAACTCCGAATATGCCAGCAAGACAATATTTTTGCCGTATGGGTCGCCGGCCATCTCCTGCAGGAAGCGGGCGGCGGCCTCGTCGAAGGTTGCCAGCAGGCGCTGCTGCGTTGCGCGTTCGTTGGCGTGCGTGTCGAACCCACCCAATTGGACGGTGTATACCCGCGTCGGGACGCGGGCCTTGACCGCGTTGGCCACCATGCTCAGCTGCGCGGCCAGCGAATTGGGGCCCTCATCGGACGGTTTGACCGACGCGAAGGTGTCGTCGGTGGTCCGCGCGGCGCGGTAGGCCTTGCATACCGCGGCCATCGCGGGAGTGTCGTTGGGGTCGTCGTTACCCAGCGCGGCCATGATCGCGTCGAATCTCTCCGCCTTACCCAAGGCGCCTCCCGGCGAAAGCGCTGCCGCCGTGTACTTTTCGCCGACGGCCAGTGGCGGCAGGACGGGACCGATGTTGACCGCGCGCAACGGGTCGTCGCCGGTGGCGTCGAGCCAGCGGCCGATCCAGCCGGTCGAGACGGGCTCGGCCGGCGATGCCGTCTGCCAGATGTCCATGGACCGGAAGTGGCTGTGGTCGGGCCGCGGGTAGCCCACGCCGCGCACGATCGCGAGCCGGCGCTGGTTCCAGAGCTGGGCCAGACCCTTCATCGCCGGGTTGAGACCCAGTTGCTCGTCGAGCTGGATAACCTCGCCCGGGGCGTAGGCGAGTTCCGGCCGCGCGTCGTGATAAGCGTTGTCGCCGTAGGGAATCAGCGTGTTGATTCCGTCATTGCCGCCGTAGAGCGTGACGATCACCAGGACGCCGGCATCGGCGGGCAGCGGCCGGTCCTGGGCCGCGCGCATCAGGTCGGGCCAATTGACTGCCACCGCCGTCGACAGCAGGCCGGCCGCGCCGACGCCCGCGCTGGCGAACAGGAATCTGCGGCGATTGATCTCGTTCATGACGTCAGGTATTCGGGCGTGTTGACGGCGGCCGCGACCAACTGCGGTGGCCTGCGCACCAGGGGATCCAGGGCGTCGGCGGTCCGATCGGACCAAGCCCCGACGCCGATCAGATAGCCCACGGCGTCGATGCGGTCGGCGGGCGCGGTGCTTTCGATACCGGACAGGTCGCCGACGCGCGCCAGCCGACTCGCGGCGCGCAGGCGGGCTTGCGCGCTGGCGGTGGAGAGCCAGGCCTGGCCATGCGGCCACCCCCCGACGCTCGGTGGGTAGAACGGCCGCTGCCCAAGTGCTCGCAACGTCGCGTCCGCGAGCTTGCGCTCCGCGGGTTCTTCGATGGGCACCCGCAGTGCGCGCATGACGCCGACGAGCCACTCGACCGGGGTGTTGACGACCGCGGCCCGGCTGCTGGTGAACTCGCTGTCGGTGAGGATCGCCCGGGTCAGCGCCCGCAGGTCGCGTGCCGGGCCGTACGCACCGACCAGCCGGTCGAGCGCCTTGGGCGAGGGCGGGTCGTCGGAAGCCAATTGCTGCCACAGCCGTCGCGCGACATACTCCCCCGACTTGGGCCGGGCCAGCACAGCGTCGCAGAATCCGGCTGCATCGAAATTGCGGGCGGCCCCGAACAGCGTCTTGGCCCCTGCGTCATGCCGTTTGGGGATCACCGAGGTTTGGCCCTCGGCGCCGATCACCCATCCCGTCAGTGCCCGGGCGCCGGCGCGGACGTCGTCTTCGGTGTAGCCGTTGCCGTGGCCGAGTGCGAACAGCTCCATGAATTCGCGGGCGAGGTTTTCGTTGGGGGCCTGCGCGGTATTGCTCTGCCCGTCCAGCCAGCGCAGCATGGCCGCGTCGGTCAGCATCGCGAACGCCAGGGCGCGAAAATCACCCAGCGAAAGGGTGCGCAGCTTCTGATTTTGTGCGGCCATGTAGGCCGCCACCCGGACCTTGCGCGCGGAGGTGGCAAAGTGGTTGTGCCACACAAGGGTTAGCTTCTCGTGAACCGGCTGCCTGACGCTGACCATGCGGCTTAGCCACCAGTCGGCCAACACGCCCTGTTGCTCGGACATCTGCTGGTTGTACTGCTGGCGGGCCGCCGGCGTCGCGCCCTTGCCCGGCGCGCGCGGTTCGGACAGGGATGGCATGGGGGTGGCGGCCGCACCCGGGTCCTCATCGGGGTTCCCGCCCAGCATGGCGTCGACGTAGCTCGGCCAGTCCCGGCTCACAACGGCGTCGACCTCGGGTCCGGTAACCCCGAATCCCGCCCGACGTAGCACGCGTGCCGTGGCGATCCACTGCGCGGACTGGCCTGGCATGACCTAACTGTGCGGTATGAACCTATGTTTCCGCTGAGTGTTCGGCCTCGGCTTTGAGTGTGCGCTGAGGGGGGATTCGGCCGATTTCTTCGCCCTGGGCGCACACCGGACGGGCGCCTGTGCATAGACGAAGTCACAAATCATGGCCGGTGTGGGATGGTCCGCGCATGAGAGAACCGTTCATCGGCAGCGAGGCATTGGCGGGTGGAAAACTAAGCCGGCATCAATTGCGGACGCGCTACCGTGCGGTCTTTCCGAACGTCTACTTGTCCAGGGATGCTCAGGTTTCGCTTGAGCTCCGCATCTCGGCGGCCTGGCTGTGGTCGGGCCGTGCGGCGACGATCGTCGGTGCGGCCGCCTCGGCACTTCACGGTGCTAAATGGATCCCCGATGATGTTCCAGTTGAGTTGAATCACTCCAACACCCGTCCACCGCGCGGTTTGCTGACACGGCGCGATGCGTTGCTGGACGGCGAGACGCAGACCCTGGGCGGGCGCACTGTCACCACGCCGGAGCGAACCGCCTTCGACATCGGCCGGCGCGGGGCCGTTCACTCGGCGGTTGTTCGGCTGGACGCGCTCGCGCGCGCAACGGGTTTCAAGATCGACGACGTGCTGCGTATCGCGAAGTGCCATCCGCACTCGCCCGGGCTGCGGCGGCTGGAGACTGCGCTGGAGCTGGTCGACCCGGGTGCGGAGTCGCCCAGGGAGAGCTACCTGAGGTTGCTCCTGATCGACGCGGGCCTACCACGTCCGCAGACCCAGATCCCCGTGTTGGGTACCGACGGCATTCCCGTCGCGTACCTCGACCTGGGCTGGGAAGATCACATGGTCGCCGTCGAATACGACGGCGACCATCACCGAACGGACCGTCGCCAATATGTCAAGGACATTCGGCGGCTGGAGATGTTGGAGCGGATGGGCTGGATCATCGTCCGCGTCGTCGCCGAGGACGGGCCCGCCAATATTCTGCGCCGTGCTCGAGCCGCCCTGGAGGCATCGAGTGTGCGCCCTCGGCTTTGAGTGTGCGCCAGAGCAGAGCCCAGACGGCGTGTCGTCGCCCAGGACGCACACCCAGTCGACAGCCGAGAACCCGCGGCTTCGACTGTGCGGCTACGGCTTTGAGTGTGAGCCCACGGCGGAATGCGGGCGATTTTCCCGCCCAGGATGCACACTCGACGGTGGAAGCCCGGAATGCGCAGAACTAGAACGTGCTGGTGGGCCGCACCCTGTTCGCCATGTCCACCAGCGTGTAACGGTGCCGTTGGGTGGGCGCGACGCGGGCCAGGCTGCGCAGCGACGCCTCGACGCCCAGCCGCAGGCCGTGCTGGGTGAACGGGAAACCGAGGATGTGGTTGGTGCTGGCCTCGTTGTCCGTCAGCCAATCCATCGCGCCGCCCAGCACCAGGGCACGGATCTGCAGCACCCGCGGTTCGGTGGGCGGCAGCGCCTCCACGCGGCGGGCGGCATCGCGGATCTGCGCCTCGGTGATTTCGCTCGTGGACCGGCCGGACATCAAAGTCACCGCGCTCGTGAGGCGCGCGGTGGTGAAATGCCTTGAGGTAGGCGGCACCTCGTCCAGGGTGCGCACCGCCCCGGTCCGATCGCCCTCGGCGGAAAGGGATCTGGCCAGCCCGAAGGCCGCCGAGATCACGCCGTCGTTGGTCTTCCAGACCGTCTCGTAGAACTTGTGCTCGTCGGTGTCGCGGGCGAGCTCGGCGGTGGCGGCCAAGGCCAGTTTGGGCGCGAGCTCGCCGGGGAAGGTGTCCAGCACCTCGGTGAAATGTTTTGTGGCGGAGTCGTAGTCGCCGGTGAGCAGCTCGGCGACGGCCCGGTACCAGACCAACCGCCACCGCCAGCCGACCCGCTCGGCCAGGTCGTCGAGCTTGCGGGTGGCCTTGGCCACATCGCCCAGGTCCAGCAGCGCGCGGACCTCCATCAGCGGAAGCTCTATCGAGTCGGCCACTTCGACGCCGTCGGCGTCCAGCGAACCGTGGCGGGCCGCGCGCAACGAGTCCAGCGTCTGCACCGGCTGGGAGAGCACCGTCGCCTGCAGCACCGGAGCGGCCACATCGGCCGGGTCGACCAGCGGGACCGGCAGCGCGGTCACGATCTCCCTGGCCGTCAGCCGCTCCGAATGGACCTGGCCGTCCAGGTAGACGTCGGTGTGGGCGACCAGCAGGTCCACCCCGAAGGTCGAGCGGCTCGGGCTGAAGATCGTCGACAGCCCGGACCGGGGCTCCCGGGTGTCCTGGGCGACCACCTCCCGCAGCACGCCCATCAACTGGCCGGATATCTCGTCGGCGCTGATGAACCGGCGCCGTGGGTCGGGGTCGATGGCGCGGCGCAGCAACCGGCCGAACGATTCGTACTCAGCCAGAACCGGGTCGTCTTCGGGCAACCCGTCCACGTAGCGGCCGTTGCGGGTGCGCAGGTTCAACGTGAGTGCCGCCAGCGTGCGTCCCACCGTGTAGATGTCGGTGGCCACCGTCGGGCCCGTTCGCACGATCTCCGGCGCCTGGAAGCCCGGTGTGCCGTAGAGGTAGCCGAACGAATTGATCCGCGACACCGCGCCCAGGTCGATCAGCTTGAGTTGCTCCTCGGTGAGCATGATGTTCTCGGGCTTCAGGTCGTTGTAAACCAAGCCGATGGAATGCAGATAGCTCAGTGCCGGAAGGATTTCCAGCAGGTAGGCGATGGCCTCGGCGACACGCAGTCTGTCGACTTTCCCGTCCTTGAGGCTCCGCTTCAGCGACTGCCCGCCGATGTACTCCATCACGATGTAGCCGACGGGATCCCCGTGCCGGTCGGTGTGCTCGACGAAGTTGAAGATCTGCACGATCTGCGGGTGAACGACCTCGGCGAGGAACTGGCGTTCGGCCATCGCGATCGCCTGGGCCTCGGCGTCGCCGGAGTGCACCAGGCCTTTGAGCACCACCGGCCGATCGTTGACGTTGTGGTCGACGGCCAGGTAAACCCAACCCAATCCGCCGTGCGCGATGCAGCCCTTGACCTCGTACTGGCCGGCGACGGTGTCGCCGGGATTCAGTTGGGGCAGAAATGAATACGGACTGCCACAGGACGGGCACCAGCCCTCCGACGTGCCCTTGCCGTCCTTGCCGGAGCGGCCGACGGGCTTTCCGCAGTTCCAGCAGAAGCGCTTGGACTCCGGCACCACGGGATTGGTCATCAGGGCCTCGACCGGATCGATATCCCGGACCCGGGGGATCTCGACCAGCCCACCGCCGAGGTGCCGTACCTGCGGCAGCACGCGCGTGGCCACCGTCATCCGTTCTTGCGGTTCGGTGTCTACGCCGCCGGAGAGGAGTGGAAAGTCGTCGTCATCGTCGTCGAAATCGGGGCGGAACAGCGCCTGGGTGGCCTGTGGCCGCCCTTCCGATACCGGGCCCGATTGCACGTCTGGCTGCTGGGTGCCCGGGGCCGGGTCTTCAGCGTCGTTAGCGTCCATCGGCTCGCGCATCAGTCCACGTACCTCGGTGTCGGCGGGGCGGGCGCGGGGCCCAGAACCGTTAACCACTTGCGGTACAACGTGTTCCATGTCCCGTCGCGGCGGATGCGTTCCAGCGTGCCGTTGACGAACCGGACCAGTCCGGTGTTGTTCAGGTTGATCCCGATGCCGTAGGGCTGGGTGGCCATGTTCGGTCCGACGATGTGCAAATAGGGGTCCTCCTCGACCAGCCCGGCCAGGATCGAGTCGTCGGTGCTGACCGCGTCGATCTCCCGCTGTTGCATGGCCACCAGGCAGTCGGCCCAGCTCACCACGGACACGATGACCGGTTGCGGGTCGATCTCGCGGATTCGCTGCAGCGACGTGGTGCCCCTGGCCACACACACTCGCTTCCCGGACAGGTCGCCCACCTTGACGATCGGCGAGTCGCGTGGGGCGAGGATGCGCTGGTTGGCGTCGAGGTAGACGGTGGAGAAGTTCACCAGCTTGCGCCGCTCGCAGGTGATCGTCATGGTCTTGACGACGACGTCGACCTCCGACCTCTGCAGCGCGGTGGTGCGTTCCTCGGACGACAGGATCCGGTACTCGACGTGCGACGGGGCGCCGAAGATGTCGCGTGCGATCTCGCCGGCGATGTCGACGTCGAAGCCGGTGATCTCACCGGTGAGCGGGTCGCGGAAGCTGAACAGGTTGCTGCCGATGTCGAGGCCGACGATCAGCCTGCCGCGGCCGCGGATGTCGGCGACCGCGGCGTCGGCCTCGGCCTTGGTGGGGAAGGGCCGCAGGCTGGCGGTCGGATCACAGTCCTGCTTGGAGCTGCCCGGCGGCAGCGGCGGCTCGGGTGGCAGCTGCTCCATGCCGATCGGCGCGGGCGGCGGCAGCGTCGGCGCGGCGGCCACCGTCAGCGATTCCGTGTGGCTGCAACCCGCCAGCACGATCGCCGTGGCGAGCAGCCCGAGACAGGAGCGAGCCCGCTGAATCCTCGGCATCCGGGGCAGGTGGGTCGGCCCGGCCATCAGCGATACTCTTTCAGCCGGGGCCACAGGCCGAGTGCGACCGCGATCGCGGCGCCGAGGCTGAGCACCACGCCGCCGGCCTGGGCGCCGGACAGCCCGCTGCGCGCGTTGAGGACGTCGTTGCGCAGGTGGATCCGGCTTTGCTCCATGGCCCTGCCCACCTCGTCCTCGAGCTTGTTGAACGCCGGGGTGGAGTCGTCCTCACCGCTACCCAGAGCGACCTGGGTGGCGGCTCGGTAGTTGCCCACCGAGATGTAGGAGTTCATCCGGTCGTTGGCCTGGCGCCAGCGGAGCAGCAGCTGGTCGGCGCCCTGCAGGTCGGGCTTGTCGACGGCGTCGGGGCGGGCCATGTAGTTGTCGAGCTGCTGGTGCATGGAGTCGATGCGCTGATAAAACGACTGCTTGCGGATCTCCTCGTCGCCGCGCCGGATCAGTGAAAGCGTTTCGTCGGCCCGCGCTTGCTGGGCGGTGATGGCGACGTTGGTAACGGTCTTGAGTGATTCCGCGGCGGTGTCCTTGGCGCTGCGACTGGCCGTCGTGGAGATGGTTAGCGCAGTTCCGACCCATACCACCATGACGAGAATACCGAGCGCGCCGACGACCAGGCCCGGGTTGATCCGGCGCCTGGTGCGCCGGGCCAGCCAGCGATGGGACAGGGCGCCGAAGATGACCGTGCCGGCGACGACGAGGATCACCGGGGCCGGAATTTGAGTGGACGCGGTGGTTTCGACGTCCACCCGCTCGGACGTCGCCTGATACAGCTGCGCCGCGTCGGGCAGGATCGTCGATTGCATCAGCCCCGACGCCTCCGACAGGTACGACGACCCGACCGGGTTGCCTTCCCGGTTGTTGGTCCGCGCGATTTCGATCAGCCCGGTATAGACGGCCAGTTCGGCGTTGATCCGGCCCAGCAATTGCACCAGCGGTTCGTCCGTCAGCCCGCTCGATGCCCGGGTCACGGCCACTGCGGCGTCGGTGATGGCCTGCTCGTAGCGCTGCCGGACCGGACGCGGTTCGGCTTGCGCGATGAACGCGGTCGCCGCCGCGGCGTCGGCCACCGACAGCGTCGTGTAAAGCCGTCCGGCGGCGAACGACAGCGGCTCGGTGTGGCTGAGCACCGTCGTCAGCACCTGTTGGCGGTGGTTGATGGTCGTCGAGGTGGCGAAGGCGCTGGAGACGCCGAGGGCGGCCAGCACGATCCCGATGGTCAGGATGCGGCCCGGCGTCGTCGAGACGAACCACCAGCGGGGATGGGCCGGTTCAGCCGGCGACCGCGTTCCCTTCGGCTCGGTCGACGGGTGCGCCAGCTCAACCGTCACGTCTGATCAGCCCTCATAACTTTCGGCGTCCAAAACCCTCTGTACGAACCCGGATAAGCAAATTCTAAGAGAATGTTGCGGCGGATGGGGGGAGGCCGACGCGATTGACCCGGCGGATCGCCTGCATATCCTGATCTCGTGCAGGGCGACGGTGACGGATGGGTGATATCCGACAGCGGCGCCCATCACTGGGGCCTGTATGGCGCCGCCGGCCTGTTGTTGCGCGCGCCTCGGGCCGACGGTACCCCCGCGGTGCTGTTGCAGCATCGGGCGGTGTGGAGCCATCAGGGCGGCACCTGGGGCCTGCCGGGCGGCGCGCGGGACAGCCACGAGACCCCGGAGGAAACGGCGGTCCGCGAAGCGCACGAGGAGGCCGGCCTCCCGGCCGAGCGTCTCGCCGTCCGTGGCGCGATCGTCACCGCCGAGGTCGCCGGGATCGGCGGCACCCACTGGAGCTACACCACCGTCGTCGCCGATGCGGCCGAATTGCTGCACACCGTGCCCAACCGGGAAAGCGCCGAGATGCGCTGGGTCGCCGAGGACGAGGTGGACGGCCTGCCGCTGCATCCCGGCTTCGCGGCCAGCTGGGGACGGCTGCGCACCGCCCCGGCGCTGGTGCCGCTGGGCCACGGCGACGAACGGCGACGGGGCCTGCCGCGCACCATCGAGATCGACGTCGGGGTCTTCGTGTGGTGCATGCCCGGTGATGCCGATCAGGAGCCGTCGCTGCTGAGCCGGCGGATCACCTCGCTGCTGCAAGCGCCGACCTGAGCCCCTCGGCCGCGGCCTGCGGGTCCCCGGCCGCGGTGATCGCGCGCACCACCACGATTCGTCGCGCGCCGGCATCGAGCACGTCGGGCAGCCGTTGCGCGTCGATACCCCCGATCGCGAACCACGGCTTGTCGGTGCCGAGTGCAGAGACCAGTTGAGAGGCGGCCCTTACCAGCTGCAGGCCCGGCGCCCGGCGACCGGGTTTGGTCGGGGTGGGCCAGCAGGGGCCGACGCAGAAATAGTCGACAGCACCGGCCGCCGCGTCGGCGGCCTGGCCCCGGTCATGGGTGGACAGCCCGATCAGCGTGTCCGGCCCGACGATCTCCCGGGCCACGCCCGGCGGCAGGTCGCCCTGGCCCAGGTGCAGCACATCGGCGCCGGCGGCGCGGGCGATATCCGCGCGGTCGTTGACCGCGAACAGGGCACCGTGCCGGCGGGCCGCGTCGGCAAGGATCTCGCACGCGGCCAATTCGTCGCGCGCCTCGAGCGGGCCGAACCGCTGCTCACCGGCCGACCCCTTGTCGCGCAGCTGGACGATGTCGACCCCGCCGGCCAGGGCGGCATCGGCGAACTGGGCCAAATCGCCGCGCTCCCGGCGCGCGTCGGTGCACAGGTACAGCCTCGCCGTGGCAAGACGGGAAGCCGGTTGGTGCACAGCGCGACGTTATCGCGCTAGCGTGGACCCCGAAGAGCACGGGAGTCCCGGGTTACCGGCGGGACTGAGAGTGGGCACAGCCAGAGCAACTGGACCTGCCCTTACCGTCACACCTGATCCGGGTCATGCCGGCGAAGGGAGCAGAAGATGCCAACGGAGATATTGGGACCGCCGGCGGGGTGCTTGGCCGTCATCGGCGGCGGCGTCATCGGGCTCTCGGTGGCGCGCCGTGCGGCGCGGGCCGGGTGGTCGGTGCGGGTGCATCGCACCGGCGATTCGGGTGCGTCCTGGGTCGCCGGGGGCATGCTGGCACCGCACAGCGAAGGCTGGCCCGGTGAAGAGCGGTTGTTGCGGCTGGGCGTGGAGTCCCTGCGGATGTGGCGCGAGGGCGGCTTTACCGACGGGCTGCCGCCGCAGGTGATCACCGCCCGCGAGTCGCTGGTGGTGGCCTTCGACCGGGCCGATGTCGCGGACCTGCGCACCGTTGCGGATTGGTTGTCCGCGCAAGGGCATCCGGTGGTGTGGGAGTCGGCCGCCCGCGACGTGGAACCCCTGCTGGCGCAAGGCATCCGGCACGGCTTCCGGGCGCCAACCGAACTGGCGGTGGACAATCGCGCGGTGCTCGAGGCGCTGAGCGTGGACTGCGAACGCCTGGGCGTCCGGTGGGCGGCGCCGGCGCACGACCTGTCCCGTGTCGATGCCGACGCGGTGGTGATCGCCAATGGCGTCGACGCACCCGCGTTGTGGCCCGGCCTGCCGGTGCGCCCGGTGAAGGGCGAGGTGCTGCGGCTGCGTTGGCGGAAGGGGTGTATGCCGTTGCTGCGGAGGGTCATTCGTGCCCGCGTGCACGGGCGGCAGGTATATCTGGTGCCGCGCGCGGACGGGGTGGTCGTCGGTGCCACCCAATACGAACACGGACGCGACACGGCCCCGGTCGTGTCGGGAGTGCGTGACCTGCTTGACGACGCGTGCGCGGTGGTGCCGGCGCTGGGAGAGTACGAGCTGGCCGAGTGCGCCGCCGGGCTGCGCCCGATGACACCCGACAACCTGCCGCTCGTGCACCGCCTGGACGCCCGAACCCTGGTCGCCGCCGGCCACGGCCGATCGGGATTCCTGTTGGCGCCCTGGACCGCCGAGCAGATTGTGTCCGAACTTGCCCCGGTGGGAGCCCGCCGATGATCCGCGCTGCGACGATGCAGAGCGAAGCGATGAGGTGGGGGCACCTCCCGCTTGCGGGGAGAGCGGCGCCAAATGATCGTCGTGGTCAACGAACAACGGGTTGAGGTGGACGAGCAGACGACTGTCGCCGGGTTGCTGGAGTCGCTGGGCTTCCCGGACCGGGGCATCGCGGTGGCGATGGACTTCGCGGTGCTGCCGCGTTCTGACTGGGCGACAAAGCTTTCTGAGCTTTCGGGCGCTCCCGTGCGACTCGAGGTGGTGACGGCGGTGCAGGGTGGCTGAGGAAAAACTGGCGATCGGCGACCGCAGCTTCGCCTCGCGGCTCATCATGGGCACCGGCGGAGCGACCAACCTGGCGGTGCTGGAAGAGGCGCTGATCGCATCGGGCACCGAGCTGACCACCGTCGCGATGCGCCGGGTCGATGCCGAGGGCGGTACCGGATTGCTGGACCTGCTCAACCGGCTCGGCATCACGGCGCTGCCCAATACCGCGGGGTGCCGCAGCGCGGCCGAGGCCGTGCTCACCGCGCAGCTGGCCCGCGAGGCGCTGAACACCAACTGGGTCAAGCTCGAGGTGATCGCCGACGAACGCACGCTGCTGCCCGATGGGGTCGAATTAGTCCGGGCGGCAGAGCAATTGGTCGATGACGGGTTTATCGTTCTGCCCTATACCAACGACGATCCGGTGCTGGCCCGTCGGCTGGAGGACACGGGTTGCGCGGCGGTGATGCCGCTGGGCTCCCCGATCGGTACCGGCCTTGGTATCACCAACCCGCACAACATCGAGATGATCGTCGCCGGGGCCGGCGTTCCGGTGGTGCTCGACGCCGGCGTCGGTACCGCCAGCGACGCCGCACTGGCGATGGAGTTGGGTTGCGACGCGGTGCTGTTGGCCAGCGCGGTCACCCGGGCCGCCGACCCGCCGGCCATGGCCGCCGCGATGGCCGCCGCCGTCACCGCCGGCTACCTGGCGCGGCGGGCCGGGCGGATCCCGAAACGGTTCTGGGCGCAGGCTTCCAGCCCGACGCGATGAAACGGTATGTCGCACTGGGTAGTTCGATGGCCGCCGGTCCCGGCATCCAGCCCCGCGCGGCGGGCGCTCCGCGGTGGTCGGGCCGATCGGCGCGCAACTACGCGCATCTGGTCGCCGAACGGCTGAACCTCGAACCGGGAGTCGAATTTGTCGACGTCACCTTCTCCGGCGCGACCACCGCCCATGTGCTCACCGATCACCAACACGGCATGCCTCCCCAAATTACCGCGCTGGACGGCACGGAGGGCCTGGTCACGGTCACCATCGGTGGCAACGACGTCGGCTACGTTCCGTTGTTGATGGCCGCCTCGCTGCCGCGGGCCGCGCGGCGCCTGCCGCTGCTGGGTGGGCGCATCGCCGAACTGCTGGACCGGGACACCCGCGATCGCGCCCTGGCCGCGGTGTTCGATTCGTTGTGCGCGGTCGGGCACGCGCTGCGCCGGCGCGCCCCGGACGCGCGGATCTTCTTCGTCGACTACCTGGCGATCCTGCCGCCGGCCGGTGTCCCCGCGCCGCCGCTTTCCGAAGCGGAAGCCGACCTGGGCCGGCATGTGGCCGCGACACTCGAACGACTCACCGCCGAGGCGGCGGAAGCGACGGGATGCGAGGTCGTGCGCGCCGCCGCGGCCAGCCGGCAACACCACGCCTGGTCGGCCGAACCCTGGACGACCAGGCCGGCGCGGTACGGTCTGCCGCTACCCGGTCGGCCGGCCCCGCTGCACCCCAACGGTCCCGGGATGCGCGCGGTCGCGGATTTGGTTGTGGCTCAACTCTGACGATCAGCCGTTGGTGCGCCACCACGCATACAGCGCGCTGACGTCGGTGTTAGAGGCGCGGATGTGACTCAACACGTTCTTGGCGTCGGTGGTCCACGTGATTACCGCGGCGCCCTTGTAGGTTCCGCACGCCACCTGGCCCGCCGTCTGGCCGGAACTTCCCTGGTGCCAGGTGCCCGGCGACTGACCGCTGTCCCCACACGCGGACAGGGATTGGCCCTGGAGGCCGCTGGTGAACGAGGCGGCCAGGTCGCTGCCGCTGCTGTAGAGCTGATAAACCCCTGCGGCCGGCCCGCTGGGGTCGGGGCTTTGCCCGCAGTCGAGCTCGGCCAGTACCGGACCGCTCAGCGCGGCGGGCTGGCAGTTGTTGAGGCCGTAGCCCTTCGACAACGAGGCGGCCAGTGTGTTGATGTCTGCCGAAGTACCGGTGCCCGGGTCTGCGCCCGCGACGGCGGTGCCGACGACGGCCGAACCGGTCATGAGCGCCACGGCCGTCGCGGCCCGGAGCGCGTTCGTGAGATGGGACATCCTGAACTCCTTAAAGTTGTTGCGGCCCAAACTTTTCAGGTCAGCCATTGGCCCGCCACCATTGGTAGAGTGTCGGGACGTCGTTGTTGGATGCGCGGATGTAGCTCAGTATGTTCTTGGCGTCGGTGGTCCAGATGATCTCGGCGCCATTCTGGTAGGTCCCGCAGGCCACCGAACCGGCATTGGCGTTACTGCCCTGGTGCCAGGTGGTGGGTGACTGGCCGGCGTCCCCGCAAGACGTCAGAACGTCGTCCTTGATGCTGGCTTTGAAGTAGCCCGCCAAATCATTGCCGTTGCTGAACAGGAAGTACTTGGCCTGGGCGGGGCCGCTGGGGTCGGGGCTTTGCCCGCACGTGAGCGCGGCCAGTTGGCCGCTGGTGAGGTTCTGTGCGGTGCAGTTGTTGAGGCCGTAGCCCTTCGACAACGAGCCGGCCAGGGTGTTGATATCCCCACTGCTACCGGTGTTGGTGGGGTCCGCGGTCGCGGTGGCGGTACCGGCGACGGCGAAACCGCCCGTGAGCACGGTGGCCGTCGCGGCTCGCAGCGCATTGCTGAGATGAGACATCCTAGGCTCCTCGCGGTTGTCGGACCGGCAGTGCGGCTGCGCTGACATCCAGGAGTGTATTTGCGTCGCTCACCGGAAACAGCGCTTCTGCTAAATGGGATCGTAAGGCTAAGTACTGACTATGGAATACCTTCCGCGGAAAATTATCTATCTGGGCAACATTCACGCCATGCTTACCTAACGTTGCTGCAATGCAAAGCGGCTAAAAGGCAACGATTTTCGGGCCGATCCGGGAGCCGAATGGCGACTCAGCGGTCATTTGCACCGCGAGCGGGCCCAAATATGAAATCTCGCGGACACAGTGCCGACGCGGCGTCGCTCGGGTAGGGTAAGCACCGCTTCACGTCGGCAAACTTCTCTTCGAGTGGAGAATCCATGACTGCACCGCCACCACCTCCCGGCTACCCACCGCAGCCGCCCGCGGGGCAGCCGCCGAAAAATTACCTGGTGTGGTCCATCTTGGTGACGTTGTTCTGCTGCCTCATCCCCGGGATCGTCGCGATCGTCTTTCCCGCACAGGTCAACGGGCTATGGGCACAAGGCCGTTACGCCGACGCGCAGAGAATGTCAGCCCGCGCCAGGACATGGGTGCTCGTGTCGGTCGTCCTTGGCCTCATCGTGTACGGCATCAACGCGATCGCATTTTTTTCGGGCGCCTACAACACTCCGGACACGAACGCGGCGATGCTCGCCGCGATGTTCTAAGCGGCGCGCTCGTGGTGACGCGCCACCGGCCGGCGTCGTTTGCTCTCGGCGCGCCGCTGCTGGTGGCCGCGTCCGCGACGTTGGTGTGCGCCGCCACCTGGGTCGGTGATCCGACCACCCCGGGCGGCCCGCTGCCGGTATGTCCGACCAAGGCCCTGCTGGGCATCGACTGTCCGGGGTGTGGCAGCGCGCGGATGCTGTATTCGCTCATGCACGGCAACGTGATGGGGGCCGCCCGGTTCAACGCGCTGGCCTTGGTGGCGCTCGTGCTGTTGGTGTGGGCGTACGTGGCGTGGACCTACGGCCGACTGACGGGCCGACGGATCAGGGGCTGGCAGCACCACCGATGGGCGGCGATGGTGACGCTGCTGTTGGTGGCCGCTTGGTTTGTGGTGCGCAACATCCCGTTTGCGCCATTCAACGCGCTGTATGTGTGACCAGCGATGGTGATAAAACCGCGGACGGTCCCGGCGATGCTCGGCGTGGTCGCCCTGACCGCACTTCTGATCGGCTGTTCGGAGCGGGGCGTTAACTCGCAGCAGGCGGCCAGCAGTCCCGCCGCGGCCGAATTCGCCAATGCGATACACAACAAGGTCACGACTGACGCGATGATGGGGCACCTGGCGAAACTCCAGGACATCGCCAACGCCAACAACGGCACCCGCGCGGTGGGCACCCCCGGCTATGAAGCCAGCGTCGACTACGTGGTTAATACGTTGCGCAACAGCGGTTTTGACGTCCAGACGCCCGAGTTCGCGGCGCGGGTGTCGCACACCGACACGCCGGCGATGACCGTCGGCGGCAAGGCCGTGGAGGCGCGGGCACTGGAATTCAGCATCGGCACCCCGCCGGACGGGGTGAGCGGTCCGCTCGTGCCCGGCGGGGGCAGCCCGGGCTGTCAGGCCTCCGACTTCGACGGGCTGCCGGTGCAAGGCGCGGTAGTGCTGGTAGATCGCGGCACTTGCCCGTTCGCTCAGAAGGAAGATGCCGCGGCGCGGCACGGCGCCGTCGCGATGATCGTCGCCGACAACGTCGACGAGCAGCAGATGGGCGGCACCCTGGGGGCCGACACCGACGTGAAGATCCCGGTGGTGAGCGTGACCAGGTCCATCGGAGTGCAGCTGCGCGCGCGGCCGGGACCGACCACCGTCAAGTTCAATGCGAGCGTCCAGAGTTTCAAGGCCCGCAACGTCATCGCGCAGACCAAGACGGGATCGCCCACCGACGTGGTGATGGCCGGCGCGCATCTCGACAGCGTGCCCGAGGGGCCGGGCATCGACGACAACGGTTCGGGAGTGGCCGCGGTGCTGGAAACCGCGGTCCAGCTGGGGAATTCGCCGGCGGTGCACAACGCGGTGCGGTTCGGCTTCTGGGGCGCGGAGGAACTCGGACTGATCGGGTCGCGCAACTATGTGGAGTCGCTGGACCTCGACGGGCTCAAAGGCATTGCGCTGTACCTGAATTTCGACATGCTCGCGTCACCTAACCCCGGTTACTTCACCTACGACGGAGACCAGTCGCTGCCAGCGGACGCCCGCGGCCAGCCGGTGGTGCCCGAGGGCTCGGCCGGTATCGAGCGCACGCTGGCCGCCTACCTGACGTCGGCCGGCAAGACCGCGCAGGACACCTCGTTCGACGGTCGTTCGGACTACGACGGATTCACCCAAGCCGGCATCCCGGCGGGCGGGCTGTTCTCCGGCGCCGAGGAGAAGAAGTCCGCCGAACAGGCCAAGCTGTGGGGCGGGACCGCCGGCGAGCCGTTCGATCCCAACTATCACCACAAGACCGACACGCTCGACCACATCGACCGCACGTCGTTGGGCATCAACGGCGGCGGCGTCGCCTACGCTGTGGCCTTGTACGCGCAGGACATCAGCGGACGAAACGGGGTCCCGGTCGTGGCGGACCGCACGCGCCACCTGCTCGCTAAGAGATGAACGGGTCCGTGATCCGTTGGCTGGGTTCAGCGTTGGTGCTGACCGGGCTGGTGGCGGCGTGCTCGTCGCCGCGCCCGGTGCCGCCGGCCGCGGCGCCGGATCTGGGTCGGGGACTGGCCGCAAAGGTGACCGCGGACGGCATGTTCACCCACCTGCGCGCGCTGCAGGATATCGCCAGCGCCAACCACGGGAACCGAGCGGAGGGCACACCGGGATACGACGCGAGCGTCGAGTACGTGGCGAAGACCTTGCGGGACAGGGGTTTCAAGGTATCGACGCCGCAATTCGAGCGGCTGTACAACGTTTCGCCGGGCAAGCCGGCGCTGACGGTGGCCGGGCGCACCTATCCGGTCGACCAGGCGTCGCTACTGGTCCGCACACCGCCCGGCGGCCTCACCGGGCAGCCGGTCAGCCCGGCGCGGCCGTCGGGGTGTGCCCCCGGCGATTACCCGGTTCCGATGCCCAAGGGCGCGATCGCCGTCGTCGACGACACCGGGTGTTCGGTGGTCGACAAGCAGAACAGCGCGGTGGCCAAGGGCGCGGCGGCGCTGATCGTGCTCGGCCCGGCGGGCGGCCAGGGCGCGCCGCCCACGTTGTTCAGCCCCGGTTACTTCAAGGCGCTGAGCGTGCCGGTGGCGGTCGTCGGTGGTTACGGCGCGGGCGCGCTGGCACGCAATACCGCGCCGATACACCTGGTGTTGGACGCCGAGAACGTCACGATCGCATCGCGAAACGTGCTGGCGCAGACCGAAACCGGCTCGCCCAACGAGGTGATCATGGTCGGCGCGCATCTCGACGGCCCGCCTGGCGGCCCGGGCATCAACGACAACGGGACCGGGGTGGCCGCGGTGCTGGAAACGGCGCTGCAACTGGGTCCGTTGGCTCCGGTCAACGATGCGGTGCGGTTCGTGTTCTGGGGCGGCGAGGAGGACGGGCTGGGCGGCGTCATGGATTACGTCTTCGGCCTGGATCGCGATCAACTCAACGACATCGCGATGTATCTGGACTTCACCATGCTTGGTTCGCCTAACGCCGGGTTCTTCACTAACGATGGCGACCAGTCCGGTCCGCCGTCGCCCGGAATCGCGTTCGGGGATGTGCCAGAGGGTTCGGCCGGCATCGAGCGCACCCTGGCCGGCTATCTGTACCTGGCGGGGAAGCGGCCCGCCGATATGCCGTTGAGCACCAGGAGCGACTACCACCCCTTCATGGTTGCCGGCGTGCCGGTCGGGGGTGTGACGGCCGGTGCTTCGCAGACGAAAACCACGGTGCAGGCGCGACTTTGGGGCGGTCAGGCGGGTGTCGCGTTCGACCCCAACTACCAGGGTCCAGGGGACACGGTTGCGAACATCAATCGAGAAGCCTTGGCGGTCATGGGTTCTGCCGCGGCGTTCGCGGTGGGCACCTATGCGGAGTCGGTCGGGGGTGTCAACGGCGTGCCGGCGCATGACAAGCGGCACCGCGCCCGGGTGCCGTAGCGGGGGACGGTCGGCGGCGGGTGCCGGCGATGACACCCGGCAATCTCGTTCTGACGCGACGCTTTTGGGTCGCAACAGCCCGCCGCTTTCGAGCGTTGCCGACCGCTCAGCGGCCAGTCTGAGAGCGGCTTCTCGACGGGGTCGCGCATAACCGCGCGCGGAGCTCGCGACGTGCCTGCTCATCACGAGAGTCTTAGTGCGCCTGTCGAAAGTGTTCGTCGGCGGACGCTGCGGTGCGAAATGAGAAGTTTGTCGAAACACTGGGACGTCGGGTCGGAATTGGTGTGAATTTTCCAATATTATTCATATCGCTTTCATATTAGTCGCGGAGGCATTTCATATTAGCCGCAGAGAATTTTCCCCGATTAATCAGAGATTAGCTGTCCGCGTGGACAGCGGTGCGTGTGCCCATCACGAAAATCGTTGGACGCGTGTCGAAGAGCGTTCTCGGCACAATGGTGCCCAGACGGGGTAGAAAGTTTGCCGGAACGCTGTAAGGTCGGGTCGGAGTTGGCGTACGCTTTGCACGGCTTTCATGCGCTTTCATATTCCCGGTGCAACGATGTGTCGACGACCTGGCGGAGGCAGCGATGTCATTTGTGGTGACGGTCCCAGAGTTCCTAGCCTCGGCGGCAACGGATCTGTCCAACATCGGCTCGGGGTTGACCGCCGCGCATGCGGCGGCGGCGGCCCCGACCACGGCGGTGGTGGCGGCTGCCGGTGATGAGGTGTCGGCGGCGATCGCGTCTCTGTTTTCCGGGCACGGGCGGGCCTTCCAAGCGCTGAGCGCCGACGCAGCGGCGTTTCATGCCCAGTTCGTGCAGGGCTTGAGCGGTGCGGGCGGTGCCTATGCGGCGACCGAGTCGGCTAACGCCTCGCCGTTGGGCACTCTCGACCCCCTGTGGCAACAGGTGCGGGGGGTGATCAATGCGCCGACCAACTTGTTGTTGGGGATGCCGTTGATCGGCAAGGGCACCAATGGGGCGCCGGGAACCGGGCAAAGCGGCGGGCCGGGCGGGATTTTGTTCGGCCCTGGCGGCGATGGCGGGTCCGGGGCGCCCGGGCAGCCCGGCGGCAAGGGCGGTAACGCCTTGTTCTTAGGCAACGGCGGCCGGGGCGGGGCCGGGGGTGCCGGCATCGCCGGCATGGCAGGTGTCGCGGCCACCGGCGCCGGCGGCGGCCTCGGCGGCGTCGGCGGTCACGGCGGAGCGGGCGGCACGGGCGGGTTTATTTACGGCAACGGTGGTGCCGGCGGTGCCGGCGGTGCCGGCGGTGCCGGCGGTGCCGGCGCTAATGGCGTGGCGACCACCATCCTTCAAGACCCCGTCAACGGCACCATCGTTTCCAACGCCACCAACGGAGGCAATGCCGGCAACGGCGGCGACGGCGGGGTCGGCGGCCAAGGCTCGCTCTTCTTCGGCCATGCCGGCGCCAACGGTAACGGCGGCGCGGGCGGCGCCGGCGGCAACGGCGGGTCCATCAGCGTAACCACCGCCGCCAGCAACGGCAGCTTCGCTGGCGGCAACGGTGGCCTCGGCGGCAACGGCGGCAACGGCACCATTGGCGGAAGTGGCGGTAACGGCGGGGCCGGCGGCAACGCCGACGTCAACACTACTTCCGCGCTATCCACTGCCGGCGTCGGCGCCGCCGGCGGAGGTGGTGGCGGCGGCGGCGCTGGCGGTGACAGCACCGGTGGCGGCACAGGTGGCGGCGGCGGCCTCGGCGGCGGCGGTGGTCACGCTCTCGCGGGCTTCGTTACCTTCGGGGGGGCTAGCTCCGGAACCGGAGTGGTAGATGGCGGTGGCGGCGGGGGCGGCGGGGGGGCTGCCGGCACCACCGGCGGCCCCGGTGGTGGTGGGGGCGGCGGCGCTGCCGGCGCCTTCGGTAACGCCGGCTTGGTCGGGGGCGGCTTCGGGACCGGCGGCGGCGGCGCGGCCGGTGGCGGCCACGCAGGCTCCGGCGGCGTGGTCTTTGCCGCCGCCACCAACACCGTTGGCCTGGCCGGCGGTGGCGGCGGTGGCGGCGGCGGTATCACCGGCGGCACGGGCGGCACGGGCGGTAACGGCGGCGGCAGCCTAGGTGGCGGAGGCGGAGTCGGCGGACCCGCCCACGCTCCCGGCGGCCCCGGCGACAGTTTGGACGGCGCCGACGGCGGTCTCGGCGGAATCGCCGGCATCGGCGGCGGCGGCGGCGGCGGGGTCGCCGATAGGGGTGTCGGCAGTGCCGCCACCGGCGGTACCGGTGGCAACGGCGGCGGCCCGTAAAATCGCGGTATCGTCCGGCTGTGGGGACGAAGGCCGAACGCCAGGCCGCGCGTGAACGCGTAGCCACCTACCACGAGGCGCGGCTGGCCGAGCTCATCGAACATATTACGGCCGCGCTCGACCGCTACCGCGCCGGCGAGATCGACGCCTACGCCATCGACGAGACGATCCACCACTATCACCGAGCTGCCCGAGAGCTGTGGAAGTTCTGCTGGTCCCGCGGCGCCGGAACACACATCGAGCTCACCGCCCACCTCCTAGATCAAATGGCCACCGACGGCGAAACCATCAATTGGTGGGAAAGGGTCACGCCGCGACAACACGAGTGATCACCCACAGCCGAATCCCGACCCACCGATCGGGTGACGTCAAAATTGTTGGGTGCTCAGCGGCGGCCAGTCAGAGGACCGTGTCTGCGCGTAATAGGCGATTAGCTGTGTGCGCAGGTCGCGATGTGTTCGCACATCACCGACATCGTTGCACGCGTATTCGAAGAAGAATTTGCAGTGCTGTCCAATCCTCCTCACATGCTTCACATATGCTTTTCCTACTAATCGCAAGGCGATTCTGGATTTGGCCGCCGATTAGCTACGAGCGCGGTTCCGACACGCACGGTCATCGCGAAAGTCGTTGTACGCGTGTCAAAAAGTTCGTCGGCTAATGCCCCGGCGTCGTGTAGAAAGTTTGCCGAAACGTTGGCATGTCGGGTCGGAATCGGCGTAGGGTCTCCGGTACTTCACATATCCTTTTCATATTTTTCCCGTGCAGCGATGTGTCGGCGATTTGGCGGAGGTAGGAATGTCATTTGTGGTGGTCCCTGAGTTTGTGGCTGCGGCGGCGTCGGATCTGTCCTGCATCGGCTCGGGGTTGAGTGCGGCGCATGCGGTTGCGGCGGGCCCGACCACGGCGGTGGTGGCTGCTGCGGGTGATGAGGTGTCGGCGGCGATCGCGTCGCTGTTTTCCGGGCATGGGCAGGCCTTTCAGTCGTTGAGCGCGCGGGCGGCGGGGTTTCATGGCGAATTCGTGCGCGCCTTGAGTGGTGCGGGGGGCGCGTATTCGCTGACCGAGGCGGCCAACGCCTCTCCGTTGGCGGCGCTGGGGTTGCCGGCGCAGAGCTTGGAGCAGGACATCAATGGGCCCGTGGAGGCGTTGAGCGGGCGCCCGTTGTTTGGGCATGGCACCAATGCGGCGCCGGGGACCGGGCAGGCCGGTGGGCCCGGCGGGTGGTTGTGGGGCAGTGGCGGTAATGGTGGGTCGGGCGGCACCGGGCAGGCCGGTGGGGCCGGCGGGTCGGCTTTCCTGCTCGGCAACGGCGGCCGGGGCGGGGCCGGCGGGGCTGGCATCGCCGGCACCACGGGCTCCGCGGGCGGCGGCACGAACGGCGGCGGCGGCGGCATCGGCGGGGCCGGCGGGGCCGGCGGCAACGCCGGGCTGATTTTCGGCAACGGCGGCGTCGGCGGTGCCGGCGCTGTAGGCGGGGTCGGCGGGGCCGGCGGCCTCGGTGTCGCTGGCACCCCCTTCGCTCTCAACGGCGGCAACGGCACCGACGGCGGCCAGGGCGGCAATGGCGGTAAGGGCGGGGCCGGTGGCCAAGGCTCGGCCTTATTCGGCCATGCCGGGGCCAACGGCAACGGCGGCGCCGGCGGCAATGGCGGCCAGGCCGGCCAGGGCGGTGTCGGTGCCGACTGGAACGGCATCATCGCCGGCAACGGCGGCAACGGCGGCCACGGCGGAACCGCCGGTCTGGGTGGCAGCGCCGGCGGCACCGGCGCCATCGCGGGCGCCGCGGGCGACGGCGGCAACGGCGGCAACGGCGGCAACGGCGGCCTCATCAACACCACCGCCTCCGCCACCGCCCCCGGCGCCCAAGGCGGCAATGGCGGCAACGGCGGCAGCGGCATCACCGGCGGCAACGGCGGCGCCGGCGGCAACGGCGGCGCCGTCACCACCGCAGGCGCGGCCAGCGCCGGTGGCGGTGGCGGCGGCGGGGCCGGCGGCGACGGCAACGGGGGCGGCCACGGCGGCACCGGGGGCACCGGGGGCACCGGCGGTTTGGCCGAGGTCATCGACAACGGCGCCGCCGCCGGAGGCGGCGGCGAAGGCGGTGGCGGCGCCACCCCCACCGGCACCGTCGGCGGTGCCGGTGGGGGTGGCGGGGCCGGAGGCGCCGCCACAGTCGGTGCAACCAACATTGCCGGCGGCGGCGCTGGCCTCAATGGTGGTGGCGCCGCTGGCGGCACCGGCGGCCACCTCAGCTTCATCCAAGGCGTGGCGAGTGACAACCGCGTCGCGGTCGGCGGCGGCGGTGGCGGCGGCGGCGGTACCGCCGCCGGCAACCCCGGCGTCGGCGGCGCAGGCGGCGACGCCCTTACCACCACCGAGACTGGCCAGGGCGGTAGCGGCGGTCCCGCCGGCCAATTCGGTAGCGCCGGCACCTTTAACTTCAACAATCCCTTCCTTACCAACGAAGGTGCTCCCGGTAGCGGTGGCGGCGGCGGGGGGGGCGGCGGCGGCGGCGCGTTCGAGGGGACCGGCGCGGGCATCCTCCTTCCTCCCGACGGCGGCAACGGCGGCTAGCACCGTCTAACGTCTGCGGCGGCCCACGACGGGGCCGCCGGTGATGGAGCCGGTGGTGGTCCTCAAGCAGGTTCGTTCCTACACCCGTTGAGATCCTTCTCGACCGGCTGGCGCGACGAACAACACCCCGACGGCACGGTAAATCTTGCAGGAGACCCCAGCAGGATCTGGTCTGACCGGCATGACACCGGTCACGACGGGCGTCGTGAAACGCCCGCGCTGCCCATGTCGTCACCGCGCACTCCACACTCGCGGGTGTTCAACTCGGCGCGTACCCCTCGCGGTCTGAAACCCGATGCCGTATTACGTCCGTACAGGCTTAATCTCGCTAAATGGATCGCATCTGGCAGTGGGCATGGGATCGGTACGGAGCGAGGTACTCGTGGGCGGTCTTCGCGATCACCTCCCTCGCAGTACTGCCGGTCTGGCTTGGTTCGGCGCTTCTGGTTGTTGCGTTTGAGGAGTCCGATCGCTACGTCGAGGCGGCCGCCGTCACGGTGGCGGTCGTGGTGGTGTTGGCGTACATGGCGGTTCTTCCCGGTGCGGGCCCGAGCGGCCGTGTGGACCGGTGGGCGGCAGGCCGCGAGGTCGATCGGGCGAGGGCATTGGAGGCCACCTACGCCTGGGCCCGGGAGGCGGTGGTCAGGACGGAGGGGGCGACCGCTGGTTGGATCGCATTGCTCTTGGTCGTTGTCGGTGCGATCGCCGGGACGACGGGACCGCGGCTGGTTCAGTACGGGGTCCTCGGCGCCGTCTTAGGCGCTGTCACCTGCCTGATCGTCATTCATAGTTTCGTGGAAGCAGCAACGCGGCCAGCAAGGGTCGCCATCGCCGGTGATACGGGCATCGGCGACGCCCTGCCTCGCTCCCGGCCGACCTTCGCCGCGTGGTCGAACGTGTCCATGCTGGCGGCCACGTTCTCGTTCGCTGTCCTGGCTGCGATGCTGGCGACGGTGTTCCATCGGGCCAGTGAGGCCCCCGTGCTCGCTGTCGTGATCGGGGGCGCATTAACGCTTGGCTTCGCACCGCTCGTCGTGGGCGCTTCTTTTCCCCGTCGCTTCGGCCCATTCGTGATCTCGCCGAAGGAACCGAACGTGTGGCAGCCGGGGACTATAGCCAGCGGCTGCCGGTGGTTCAGGATGATGACCTCGGTGCGTTGGCGGCGTCGTTTAACCGCATGCAGGCGGGTTTGGCTGAGCGGCAACGACTTCAGGCGGCGTTCGGGACCTACGTCGACCCGGCTTTGGCTGCGCGGCTGCTCGAGCAGGGTGACGACATCTTCACCGGGGAACGCCGCGAGGTAACGGTGATGTTCGTCGACATCCGCGACTTCACCCCGTTCGCCGAGGCCAACTCCGCCGAGAACACCGTCGCACGACTCAACGCCCTGTTCGAGATCGTGGTGCCTGCCGTCGTCGACGCCGGGGGGCACGTCAACAAGTTCCTCGGCGACGGCGCGTTGGCCGTCTTCGGTGCACCCAACGACCTCGCCGATCACGCCGACGCCGCCGTAACTGCCGCTCTTCTGATTCATCGACTGGTCGCCCAGCGGTTCGGCGGCGAGCTACGGATCGGCGTCGGGATCAACACCGGCGTGGTAATCGCAGGGACCATCGGCGGCGGCGGCAAACTGGAGTTCACTCTGATCGGCGACACGGTCAACGTCGCAGCCCGCGTCGAGCAGCTCACCAAGACCACCGGCGACACGATCCTGCTCACCCACCAGTGTGTCGACGCCCTGGTTACCCGACCGCCCGGACTCATCGACCGCGGTGCCCATGCGCTCAAGGGAAAGTCTGCCACCGTGCAGGTCTTCAGCCTCGACCCACGGGCCGACGCTATCCCAGGTTGATCCCTTCGAAGCGGGCCTGGCAGCGGGACGTCGGGATGCTGGTTGACGCACTGGCAATGTGCCGACGTCCTCATCCCTAGAGTGCCTTCCGTAGATTCGCTGCCGCCACGCTGACACGTTCGGCGGTTGGCGGGACAAACAGACGCGAGACGGCACGGTGGCCTGGGGTCTTCCCGATGGCCACGCCTATGTCACCCGCGGCCGAGCACTAGGCGACCGCACGGCGATGATGCCCTGCGCACCACGACCCGGGCGCAAGACCGTCGCACGTACCGGGCCCCGCACCACCCGACGACGAACCACCGCCCTGTTACAGCGTGGTCCCGAAGCGTGTCGGGTACCGGCTATACGCCGTGCGAATACCAGCCCGCACGTTTATGTTTCGCAATGAGCAACCTTTGGCGGCCGGTCGGAATGCCGAGGCTTTCAATCGGGCCCTCAGAGTTAGCCAACCGATCTAGAATGAGATCCCTTTGATGCTGCCGTGCAGCCCGGTCGGGATGAGGTTCGTCATGGATAAGCGCGTGCGGGGTCGACGTCTGAAGGCGGCGATCGCCTGTGCCGGGGCGGTGCTCGTCGTGGCGGGTTGCAGCACCGTCGTCGAAGGAAGCGCCCTGTCCATGCTCAACGACCCATTCCGGGTGGGCGGTCTGCCGGCGACCAACGGTCCCAGCGGGCCGCGTTCGAACGCGCCCAGTCCGACCGGAACGGTCGTCAACACTGACAACGGCACGATCGACAAGCTGTCGTTGCTGTCGATCACCGACATCGAGGAGTACTGGAAGTCGGTGTACAGCCAATCGCTGAAGGGAACTTTCGTTCCGGTCGGCAAGCTGGTGTCCTACGACTCCGATAAACCCAACAGCCCGATCGTTTGCCACAACGACACCTACAAGCTCGTCAACGCCTTTTTCACCTCGCGCTGCAACCTGATCGCCTGGGATCGCGGGGTGTTCATGCCCGTCGCGCAGCGCTATTTCGGCGACATGGCCGTCAACGGCGTGTTGGCGCACGAATTCGGGCACGCCCTGCAGCAGATGGCGAAGCTGGTGACCCGAACGGACCCGACCATCGTGCGTGAGCAGCAGGCCGATTGCTTCGCGGGCGTCTATCTGTTCTGGGTCGCCGATGGTAAGTCGCCGCGTTTCACGCTGAGCACCGCCGATGGGCTCGACCACGTGCTGGCCGGAATCATCATCACCCGCGACCCGGTCATGGACGCCGACACCCAAAACGACGACGAACACGGGTCGGCCCTGGACCGCGTTAGCGCTTTCCAGATGGGCTTCCTCAACGGCGCCTCGGCATGCGCGGGGATCAACAAGCAGGAAATCGCGCAGCGTCGCGGCGACCTGCCGACCACCTTGCAGGCCGATCCCAACCGGGACCCGGGAACCGGCGGGGTCTCGATCAACCAAGACACGTTGTCGACGCTGATGGAGGTCTTGGGAAAGATCTTCTCCCCCAAGAATCCACCGACGCTGTCCTACCAGCCGGCCGATTGCCCCGATGCCAAGGCCAGCCCCCCGGCGTCCTACTGCCCGGCCACCAACACCATCATGATCGACATGCCCGGGCTGGCGAAGCTGGGCAAGGCAGCCGACGAGAAGGAACGCACCCTGCCGCAGGGTGACGACACCGCCCTGTCGGTCGTGATGTCGAGGTACGCGCTGGCCGTGCAGCACGAACGGGGCCTACCGATGCAGAGCCCGTGGACCGCGCTACGGACCGCGTGCCTGACCGGTGTCGTGCACCGCAAGATGGCCGAACCCATCGAGACCCCGGACCAGAAGGAGCTGGTGCTGACCGCCGGTGACCTCGACGAAGCGGTTTCCGGATTGCTCACCAACCCCATCGTTGCCAGCGATGCCGACGGCACCAGCGTGCCGGCCGGCTTCACGCGGATCGCCGCGTTCCGTGGCGGCGTGGTCGGCGACATGGACGCGTGCTACTCGCGCTATCCCGGATAGCTCAGGCGATTTCGGCGAGCCGGGGAACCAGTTCGTCGCCGAAGCGGCGGATGTATCCGACGGGGTCCGGGTTTCCGGGGAGGGGACCGACGTTGATCAACTCGACACCCAACTCGGCGTAGCGTTCCACGGTCCTGAGGTACTCGTCGGTGTCCTCGAACGGGTCGACCACCAAGAGACGGCCAAAGGTCTTCTGGATTTCGCCGGGATCCCTGCCCACCGCGTCGCAGTGGCGGTTGAGCACCTCGATCTTGTGCTCGAGCTCGTCGACGTCGTTGGCCATGCTGTTCCAGACGTCGGCGTACTGCGCGACCAGCCGTAGCGTCTTCTTCTCGCCGTCGCCGCCGATCAGGATCGGGGGTCGCCGAATCGGTTGCGGCACACAGATTGTCTCGGCCAGCTGATAGTGCTTGCCATGGTACGGCCCGTCGTCGTCGCTCCACATCTGCCGGCAGATCTGCAGCGTCTCCTCGACCATCTCGAAGCGCTCGCGTAACGGCGGATACGGAATACCGAGCGCCACGTGCTCGCGGTCGTACCACGCCGCGCCCAGGCCAAACATCGACCGGCCCTGCGACAGCACGTCAAGGGTGGTGACCGCCTTGGCCAGCACGCCGGGGTAGCGATAGGTGACCCCGGTGACCAGCAAGGTCAGGTCGATCGTCGCCGTCTGCGCGGCAAGGAAACCCAGCGATGTATAGCCCTCGAGGAACGGATCCTCGGCGCGCCCAAGGTCTTCCATCTGAAAGAAATGGTCGGCCAGGGTGAACACCGTCGCCCCGCCCTGCTCGGCGGCCTTGGCCGCATCGGCCAGTGTGGGGGCCAGCGTCGCCGGGTCACCGGGCAGAAAGTCGATAAAGTGAACTCCTATTTCCATTGCAATCATTGCCCTTTCGGTGCCTATTCGGATTAGGTTAAACGCTCGAGCAGGGACAACGCGTCAAGGATGACGCGGCGCTCCCGTTCGGAGTACCGCTCCTGGATGGCGCGTGCCAGCCACTCCTGCCGCGCTTGACGGTCGCTCTCGGCGCGCCGACGGCCTTGGCCGGTCAACGAAACCACTTGGCGGCGACCATCTTCGGGGTCCGGAGTGCGCTCGATGAGTCCACGTTGTTCGAGCGCGGCCACGATCGTGGCCATCGACTGCGGACGCACCCCTTCGGCACCGGCCAGTCCGCTGGCCGATGACGCTCCGTCTTTCCAGAGCCGGGTGAGCACCGCGGTCTGGGACGGTGTCAGATCGTCGTCGATTGCGAGCTCCCGCAACCGGCGTCGCAGCCGGCTGAACAGCACCCGCAGTTCACGGGCCGCTGTTGCGGCGGAGTCGCCGACACCGTCCATGCCGCCCACTCTAAACTAGACAGTCAAAACTGTCCAGTTTGAACTGTTGAAATTACCGAAGCAGCCGCAGCGCGGCGTCGACCGCAAGCGCGGGCACGTCGAGCGTCTTCGAACGCAGATCGTGTCGCGCGCCGGCGATTTCGACGACCTCGGTCGGTGCGGCGATCATGGCCGCGGCATCGCGCACCTCGCCCGGCGTGCCGAAGGGATCCGACGTTCCGTGGGTGAACACGGTGGGTACCGTGATCTCGGGCAGATGCTCGGTGCGGGGGCGCTCCGGCTTACCCGGCGGATGCACCGGGTAGGAGAACAGCGTCAGGACGTCGACCTTGATCGGGGAAGTCTCGCCGGCGGCCACCACCATCGAGGTCTGCCGGCCGCCGTAGGAATGCCCGCCGGCGATCAGCGGACCGTCGGCCAGGTCGCGGCACACCGTGATCGCCTCGACGATCCCGGCGCGGTCGGTCGCGGCCGAGCCGGACGGCGGGCCGGTGGGCCGACGCCTACGGTAGGGGAGGTTGTATCGCACCGCGAGCCAGCCACGTCGCGCCCACTCGTCGCAAACCTCTTGCAGCAGTGGTGATTCCCGGCTCCCGCCGGCACCGTGGGTGAGCACCACGACACCCGCCGGAGTGCTGTCCGGCCGGTGGGCGACGCCCTCGATCCGATCGAGGTTCACGACAGCCGAAACAGCGGAGAGACCGGGCCGTGGCCACGACCCAGCGGATAGGCGGCGCGCAGGCTTTCGGTGACCCATCGCTTCCCGAACCCGACGGCGTCGGGCACGGTGAACCCGTGCGCCAGCGCGCAAGCGACTGCGGACGCGAGCGTGTCACCGCCGCCGTGGTCGTTGCCGGTCATCAAGCGCGGCGAGTCGAACTCGTAGCAGGAGGCACCGTCATAGAGCAAATCGCAGCTGCGATCGGATGACCGCAGGTGTCCGCCCTTCACCAACGCCCACCGCGGGCCCAGCGCATGCAGGGCCTTGGCCGCCTCGCGCTGCGACGTCGAGTCGACGACGTCAATGTCCACCAACAACCGAACCTCGTCGAGGTTCGGTGTCACCAGCGTGGCCAACGGAAACAGTTGATCGCGAAGCGAATCCAGGGCGTCTCGCGCCAGTAGCGCGTCTCCGTGCATCGATGCGGACACCGGATCGACGACGAGTGGAACCGCCAGCTCGAGCCGGCGCCAGGTGGCGGCGACCGCGTCGATGATGTCGGATGACGCCAGCATCCCGGTCTTGGCGGCCTGGATGCCGATGTCGGTGACCACGGCTTCGATCTGGTCGGCGACCACTTGGCTGGGCACCTCGTGAAAGCTCTTGACCCCCAAGGTGTTCTGCACGGTGACCGCGGTAACCGCGACGCACGCGTGCACACCGAGCAGCGCCATGGTCCGCATATCGGCCTGGATGCCCGCGCCGCCACCCGAGTCCGATCCGGCGATGGTCAGCACCCGCACCGGCGTGGTGCCCGGCGGCGCCAGCGGCAGGAAATTCACTGGGTGATCGGCAGATACACCCGGTTGCCGTGCTCGGCGAACTCGCGCGATTTCTCGGCCATGCCCTCGGCCATTTCTTTTTGGAGAGCCGCCTCGATGGCTTCCTCGCTGTCGAGCCCATGTGCGGCCGCGTAGTCGCGGACGTCCTGGGTGATCCGCATAGAGCAGAACTTCGGTCCACACATCGAGCAGAAGTGCGCCGTCTTGGCCGGCTCGGCCGGCAGCGTCTCGTCGTGGAATTCCCGTGCGGTGTCGGGATCCAGCGACAAGGCGAACTGGTCGTGCCAGCGGAACTCGAAGCGCGCCGTGCTCAGCGCGTCGTCGCGCTCCTGCGCGCGCGGATGACCCTTGGCCAGGTCCGCCGAGTGCGCGGCGATCTTGTAGGCGATCACACCGTCCTTGACGTCCTTGCGGTCCGGCAGCCCGAGGTGTTCCTTCGGGGTCACGTAGCACAGCATCGCGGTACCGGCCTGGGCGATGATCGCCGCGCCGATCGCCGACGTGATGTGGTCGTAGGCCGGCGCGATGTCGGTGGCCAGCGGGCCCAGCGTGTAGAACGGGGCCTCCTCGCACAGTTCCTCTTCCAGCCGCACGTTCTCGACGATCTTGTGCATCGGGATGTGTCCCGGTCCCTCGATCATCACCTGTGCGCCATGGGCTTTCGCGATCTTGGTCAGCTCGCCCAGGGTCCGCAGCTCGGCAAACTGCGCGGCGTCGTTGGCATCGGCGATCGAGCCCGGCCGCAGCCCGTCGCCAAGCGAGAACGTGACGTCGTAGCGCGCGAAGATATCGCAGAGCTCCGCGAAGTTGGTGTAGAGGAACGACTCCCGGTGATGGGCCAGGCACCAGGCCGCCATGATCGACCCGCCGCGGCTGACGATGCCGGTGACCCGCTTGGCGGTCAGCGGCACATACCGCAGCAGCACGCCGGCGTGCACGGTCATGTAATCCACGCCCTGCTCGCACTGCTCGATCACCGTGTCGCGGTAGGCCTCCCAGGTCAGCTCGGTCGGATCGCCGTTGACCTTTTCCAGCGCCTGGTAGATCGGCACGGTGCCGACCGGCACCGGCGAATTGCGCAGGATCCACTCGCGGGTCTCGTGGATGTTCTTGCCGGTGGACAGGTCCATGATGGTGTCGGCACCCCAGCGGGTGGCCCACACCATCTTGTCGACCTCCTCGGCGATCGACGATGTCACCGCCGAGTTGCCGATGTTCGCGTTGACCTTGACCGCGAACGCCTTGCCGATGATCATCGGCTCACTCTCGGGATGGTTGTGGTTGGCCGGGATCACCGCGCGGCCGCGCGCCACCTCGTCGCGCACCAACTCGGCGGGCATGCCCTCGCGGGCCGCGATGTACGCCATCTCGGCGGTGATCTGGCCGGCGCGGGCCCGCTGCAGCTGGGTGCCGCGGTCGCGGACCACCCCCGGCCGCGGCGGCAGCCCGGACTTCAAATCGATGACCGCGTCCGGGTCGGTGTAGGGCCCGGAGGTGTCGTAGAGGTCGAAGTGATCTCCGGTCGACAGGTTCACCCGCCGGAAGGGAACGCGAAGGCGAGCCCCGGCGTCGGGTCCCTCCACTTCGTAGTACGCCTTGCTGCTGCCCGCGATGGGCCCGGTGGTCACGGAAGGTTCGACGGTGACGGTCATGCTTTCATCTCCCTACGCCGGCATTACCCGGTCAGGTTCGTACGGTCGACGGCCCCGAGCCGTCCTCTCAGCGCACTCGGCGTGCGCTCCCGCGTCTGTTTTGTTTGTTTGGGCCGGATCGCCCGCACGCGACGTTACCCTCACACCGGACCTTCCCGACAGAGCGGTGGCCGGAGGTTCCCACGGAATGGAAGGATGTGAATGTGCAACAGCCCACGCCGACGACCGCGGCGATGACCGTCGCCGACTACCTGACCGTCGGCACCTTCCGCTTCTGGTTCGTCGATCAACGCTGGGAATGGTCCGACGAGGTGGCGAGGATGCACGGGTACGAACCGGGGACCGTGGTGCCGACGACGAAACTGCTGCTGTCGCACAAGCATCCAGAGGACCGTGCGCACGTCCAGGATCTGCTCGACTACGCCTTGCAGTCGGAGGAGTCGTTCTCGAGTCGTCACCGATTTCTCGACACCGCGGGCAAAGTGCACGACGCGATCGTGGTCGCCGACCGCATGGTGGATGAGAACGGCACGGTGCTGGGCACGGCCGGCTATTACATCGACCTGACGGACACCTTCGACGAGACCCGACAGGAAGTGCTCGACGACGCCCTGCCGGACCTGTTCGAGAACCGCGCGGCGATCGAGCAGGCCAAGGGCGTGTTGATGTACGTCTACCGGGTCAGCGCCGAGCAGGCCTTCCGGGTCCTGCAGTGGCGGTCGCAAGAGACCAATGTGAAGCTGCGCGCGCTGGCGAAGCAATTGCTCGCCGACATTTCAACTCTGGAGGCCCCGACGGCCGCCGTTCAAAGTCAGGTCGACCATGTGTTGCTGACGGTGCACGAACGGATCCAGCCCGAACCGGGCGGGAACGGCGGTTAGACCTCTTCCATCGCCTCGCCGAGCTCCTCCAGGAGCTTGTTGTGGTGGTTGCTTGCCAGTAAATGCCCGGCGGCGATGACCAGGGCGACGGGCCACTCGATGAGCTCGAATGCCGCCAGGGCGGCCAGACCCCCGTAGTAGGCCAGTTGCTCGGGCCGCGGAATCTCCATCTGCCCCACCACCGGCACATTCACCACGAAGGTCTCGCCCTCGCGGACCTTCTGTACCGCTTCGCGCTGGGATACCTCGCTGCGTGTCTTCTTTTCCGCCATCATTTGCCTTTCAGTAACGAAGGGTTTGCCGCCTCGCCGGGTCGTGCGGTCAACGTCGGAGCTATGTCGACGACCGACTCCGTGGCCGATCCGCTGGTTTCGTCGCTTGCCGTGGTGCTGCGGGTGCCCTTGGTGGAACTCTATGCGCTGCTTTGGCGGGTCGGGGTGGTGGAGATTCGGCATTCCGATCGGACGGCTTACCGTTCGTCGCGGGGACGCCAGGCCCCGGCGGCAGCGTGTTCCCCATGTTCTGCGTGCCCCAACCTTCCGAAACACGGTTCAGAACGCCGATCGCGATGGTCGCGCCAGTCGCGGCGCCCAGAGCCTGCCCCCAACCGAGCGGACCCAGTGGGGTGCAGCCAAGCAACTGGCTGACCACCGGGATGCTGATCAGCGTTCCCATCACCCCGAGGGAGCCCACCGCGGTTGCCACCACCAGCGGGGAGTGGGAATCGAGCAGGGTTTGACCCAGTTCGGCGCCCACTAGCGCGACGAGCGCCACGGTGGATGCCCGTTGCGGGCGCCCGGTCACGCTTGCCATCGCCCACGCCGCGGTCGTCGCGGCCGCGGTGGTGACGCCCCGGATTGCGACCGCACGCCACAACGCAGGCTGATCCGGGCCCCGCACGGCCGGGTCGACGGGTGCGCTGGGCTCGCTGACCGCGAGGGCGGCGGCCGGCAGCGCATCGGTCAACATGTTGACCAGCAGCAGCTGCCGGGTGTTCAGCGGCGACGTCCCGGTGATCGCGCTGCCGATGATGGCGAACAGCACCTCGCCCGCATTGCCGCCGAGCAGCACGGACACCGCCGCCTGCACCCGCTGCCAGAGTTGGCGTCCTTCGGCGATCGCGTGGACCAGCGCCTCGATGCGGGCATCCATCAGCACCACGTCGGCCGCCATGTGGGCCGGGTCGCTGCCCCCCGCGACCACGCCGATACCGACCGTGGCGGCGCGGATCGCGGCGGCGTCATTGGAGCCGTCGCCGACCATCGCGCACAGCACCCCGGCACCCTCCAGCGTCTGCACGACCTGGACCTTGTTCTCCGGCGTCATCCGGGCGAAAATCACCCGCTCGGCCACCACGCGCTCCTGGTCTTTGCGCGACAGCGAGTCCCATTCGGAACCGCTGATCACCTGCTCGGCGGTCGCCGACAGGCCCAGCTCCCTGGCGATGGCCAGGGCGGTGATCGGGTGGTCGCCGGTGATCAGCTTCACGCCAACGCCTTGCTGCCGCAGGTTGGCCAGCAGGCCGGCGGCCTCGGGGCGCGGGGTGTCGGACAAACCGAGGAACCCCATCAGTGTCAGACCGTCGTCGGCGAATTCCGCGATGTCGTCGGGTTCCTCCCGGATTGCCTGAGC
Source organism: uncultured Actinomycetota bacterium (assembly GCA_963703795.1). Classification (GTDB taxonomy): domain Bacteria; phylum Actinomycetota; class Actinomycetes; order Mycobacteriales; family Mycobacteriaceae; genus Mycobacterium. Next base: position 84,308 of record CAVPFT010000033.1, read on the forward strand.
CTGTTGTGGAGTCAGCCGCCGCCGCGCCACCGCGATCACCCGCAGTCCGTTGGCGGCGAGTTCGGCGACCGTTCCTTCCATGTTCGGGCCGACGTCCGCGCAGGCGGCCAACACCACCTCCGGCGCGCCCTTGACGGTCAGCTCCCCGTCGGTGATCGAGGCCGAGAACGACCTGCCGGAGCGGAAGGGAAGGTGAGCCTGCGGTTCGGTGGGTTCGGTGCCTGGCGCGGAGCCGTCAAGCGAGGCGACCGCCGCCTCGACGATGGCGACATCGGTGGCGTGCGCCTGCGGGCCACCGTTCGATGGCGGCGCGGCGAGCGCGGCGCAGCGCAGCACCTCTTCGGGCGAGTACCCCGGCGCCGGACTCACCCGCGCCACCCGCAGCCGGTTCTCGCTGAGCGTTCCGGTTTTGTCGAAGCACACCACGTCGATGCGGCCCAGCGCCTCCACCGAGCGCGGAACGCGGACCAGCGCGCCGAACTTTGTCAGTCGTCGCGCCGACGCCGATTGGGCCAGCGTCGCCACCAACGGCATCCCTTCGGGCACCGCGGCGACGGCGAGCGCGATGCCGCTGGCCACCGCCTCGCGCAGACCCGTGCCTCGCAACAACCCCAGCGCGCTGACCAGTGCGCCGCCGGTCATGCTGACGGGGAAGGCCCGATTGGTGAGCTGGGCGAGCTGGTGTTGCAGGCCGACGTCCGACGGCAGGTCGCCGGACACCAGCTCGGCGGCCCGACGTTGCTCGGTCGCGGCGCCGACGGCGGTCACCAGGGCGACCGCGGTGCCGGCCACCACCGTTGTCCCGGCGAACAGCATGCAGTGACGCTCGGCGAGGTCGGCGCCCGGCGTCGCCTCGACCTGCTTCTCCACCGACAGCGACTCGCCGGTGAGTGTCGACTCGTCGACCTCGACGTCGACCTCCTCGGTCACCCGGGCGTCGGCGGGAACTACCTCGTGGGTTCGGATTTCGATGACATCGCCGGGCCGCAATTGCGCCGCGATGACATCGGTGTATATCCGCTCCCCGTCCGGACCGGTTACCACCTTTCTGGCCGGCGGGATCTGCTGCGCCAGCAAGATGTTCAGGCGGTTTTCGGCCCGCAGCCGCTGACTGGCCGCGAGGATGGAGTTCCCGGTCAACACCGAGAAGACCAGGATCGCGTCGACGGGCGATCCGAGCACGGCACTGGCCGCCGAGCCGAGTGCCAGCACCGGCGTGAGCGGGTCGGTGAGTTCGGCGCGCACGGCCTTGACGAGTTGCCAGAGCGCATGCGGCGGCGATTCTGCCAGTTGCGCGGTTCGGCGGTCCGCCTCCCCGGCCGCGTGCGGGTCGGGCGGTGGCAACGCCCGACGGACCTGCTCGACCGTCATCGCATGCCATTCGTGCACGGACGCCGGGCGCGGCGCGTCGGCGCTCATGATCCCGCGCGCCAGCAGGAAACCGGACATCAGGCCGGCCGCCGCGCCGGTGGTCACTGGGCCGGGCCCCAGGCCACGGATGCCGGGGATCATCAACAGCGATCCCATGGCCGTTGCGCCGGCCGATATCCCCACGCCGCGCTGGGTGGCGGCCCTGGCCGCCGGGAGCGCGTGCAGCACCCGCCAGGCGGCCGACAGATCCGGCAGTAGCAGATCGGCGCCCCAGGGCGGCGCGCCGGCCCCGGGCTCCGGCATCATGCCCAGCGCCACGTCGGCAGCCGAAATCGCTTGTGCGGCAGCCGACGACAGCACGGCAACGGTGCGGCCTGCCTTTTGTAGATCCGCCACGGCGCGGGCGAGGGCGTCGTCGATCGTTCCGCCGGTGCCCTTCAGGGGCCTCAGGTCGTCGAACGCCCGTCGCAATTCGCCCAGCGAATCGACGTCGACCGAGACCAGATCGGCTCCCGTGCGATGCGCCTCGGCAACCAGGGCCGACGCCAATGGATCGTGGGCGGGGCGGAAAAGCGCCTCGACCGCGGAATGCGTCCCGCCGGCCGATATCTGGGGCAGCGGGTGCCAGCCCGGCCGGTGGCCATTCTTTTCCAGCACCAACTGGGCGCGGTTCCACGCCGCCGACACGTCGCCGTCGTCGGCGCCGCGGATGCGCGCCACCCGCAAGCTGTCGGTGCACAACACGCGGGGGTCGATGACGATCGCGTCGATCCGGTCCAGGCGGCGCAGGGCCTCTGGCCGCAACGACAGGACCGCGTGTCGATCGGCCAGTCCGCGGCCAAGCGCCGCGGCGAACGCCTCGGGCGTGGTGTGGGTGGCCTTGGGAGCGGTCACCAGGACCGCGGTCGCGGCCATGTTCAGGTTGCGGGTGGTGGCACCGACCAGCCCGACGCTGAGCGCCTGGACCAGTGCGAACCGGTCCGCGTAGCGTTCCACGGGCCTCGCACGCGGTGGCGCCGGCGGCGACAACGCGTCGGCGTGCGGTTGGTCGGCGTGCCGGGCCAGCTCCGGTTCGTGCTCACGCCAGGCGCGCGCCCCGGCGCGGCATTCGGCGGCTTTCAGCGACTGCATCAGCAGGCCCACCGACAAGGACGCCGGAGCTTGGGTGACCGTTTCCGCGGCCGCTGTGGCCAGCGTCAGCACGGTGTCCGTCGCGGGTCCGCCGATGCGGTCTTCCAGCAGGCGGCGCAGCCGGGGTTGGTAGTCCACCGCCACCACGCCCGCCAGAACGGCCATCGGCAATCGCGGCCAGTGCAGCGCCCGGCCCGCCAGCGCGACGCCCAGCCCGGCCGCGTTGGCGGCCACGGTCACCGCCCTGGTCGCCGCCACCACGCCGTCGCCGGGCAAAGTTGTGCGAGGCGTTTTCTTCGTTGTGCGGCTGCGCTTTTCAGGCTGCTCGGCTTTCTCGACAATCCGGCATAGGTCCCGCAGTGACACGTCCCTATCGCGGATGCCGACGACGACGCGCGACAACGGGTAGTTCAGGCTGGCCGAAGTGACGCCGGGGTGGGCCCGCACCGCGTCGAGCACGGCGCGTCCGAGTTCACCATCGCGCGCGCCGTCCAGGCCGCGTACCTCGATCCAGGCGCGGCTCTCGCCGCGCCAACAGCGGCGGCCGAGTGTCTCGTGCGGAAGGTCGCCGGTGAGCGCCCTGGCGCCTTCCCGTAGCGGAATGGCCGCGATGCCCAAAGCTTTCCCGAGAGCCCGGAGCGGCATCGATTGTGGAAGCGACGTGACAATGCTCAAGGGCTGCTCGGACGGTTCCGTTTAGTTGGTGCTGCGCAACGCGGTGGCACCCGCGCGCCGTCCGGTCGTCTTCTTGGCCGGCGCCTTACTCGGGGCCTTCGCTGCCGGCGCTTTCTTCGGCGCCGGCGTCGGCGTCGGCGCCGACGGCACCGGCTTGAGGTTCGCCTTCGGCCGTGCGGGCGCCTGGGGCTTGCGCTGCATCTTGGACAACAACAACGCCCCGCCACCGACGGCCAACAGCACCGGCCACTCGACCAGGCCGGCAACCCCGAGCGCACCCATCGCCAGCGCGGCCGCCGGCGTCGAATGACTGCCGCTGCCGACTCCGCGCTTGATGCCCTCGGCGGCTCCCGTTACGGCGCCGACGATTCCGTTGACCGCGGCCCCACCCACGGCGCCGGCCGCCGCCGTGGCCGCGTCCGCTGCACGACCCACCGTTTTGCCCACGTTGCGCACTGCCCCGCCGACGACACCCATGATGACTCCTTGGTATCTCATCGCTCTCACTGGGAACCGCGCCGCCAACGATGTATACCCGTCGAACGCAGAGTTAACAGCAACAACGAAATTGTTCTCAAGCATCTATCAGCGAAAGCCTGCCACGTTACCAACGTGCGTACAACGAGCAACTTCTGGATTTACTCACACCGGCCTCACATCGATCAGCACCGGCGCGTGATCGCTGGGCGCCTTGCCCTTGCGTTCGTCGCGGACGATCTGCGCGTCGGTCACGCGGCCGGCCAACGCCGGTGAGGCGAGTATGAAGTCGATGCGCATGCCCTGTCGCTTCGGAAACCGCAGCTGGGTGTAGTCCCAGTAGGTGTAGACCCCGGGGCCCGGCGCGAAAGGCCGCACCGCGTCCGTGAATTTCGCGTCGACGATGGCGTCGAACGCGCGGCGCTCGGGCTCCGAGACATGCGTGGCGCCGGCGAAGAATTCGGTGCTCCACACGTCTTCGTCCGTCGGGGCGATGTTCCAGTCGCCGACCAGTGCGATCGGCGCCGTGGGATCTTCGCGCAGCCAGCCGGTCGCCGTATCTCGTAGCGCAGCAAGCCAATCCAGTTTGTAAAAGTAATGCGGATCGCCCACCGCGCGGCCGTTGGGCACGTAGAGGCTCCACACCCGGATGCCGCCGCAGGTGGCGCCCAGCGCGCGGGCTTCCGCGGCGGCGCCCACCTCCGGCTTGCTACTCCAGCCGGGCTGGCCGTCGAAGCCGATCTGCACATCGTCGAGGCCGACGCGAGAGGCGATTGCCACGCCGTTCCACTGGTTGAAACCGACGTGTGCGACCTCGTAGCCGAGTTCGAACAACGGCAGGGTGGGGAACTGGCTGTCGGAACACTTGGTCTCCTGCATGGCCAGCACGTCGACGTCGGCGCGGGCCAGCCAGTCGACGACGCGGTCCAGGCGGGTGCGAATCGAGTTCACATTCCAGGTGGCGAGCCGCAGGCGCGGCGATCGCAAGCGCGGCGAAGCCGGGCGCAGCGGGTCGCCGCCATCAGTCGCGCCGTCGGACATGACTAGACCGTATCGAGTGCCCGGACGTACCGGCGACGATGGTGCAGCCGGAAACCCAGCGAATCGACGAGATCGGTGGCGTCGCTGTCGGGGGCACGCGTGTAGCCACGGGTCGCGCCGCGCCGCGCCCCCCAGGCCAGCAGCGCTTCGCAGACGGCCGCGCCGACGTGCCCGTCGTCGGCACGTATCGCCGACAGGCCCACCCAGCGGGTGCCGTCCGGCGCGTCGGTCAGCGCGGCGCGCGCGACCGCTCCGCCCGAATGGGTGCCGAACATCAGCTCGCCGTCGATGACGGCGGTGAGGACGTCGACGGGAATCTCGTGCGGATAGATCCGCAGCCACGCAACGTCGGGGCGGGGCGACAGGGTGACGGACGGGTCGGGTTCACCAACGGACGAGACATCGCGCACCAGAACCCGTTCCGTGTGCTCGGCCGTGGCGCCGGACGGCGGCCGCAAGAGTCGATCGGGAATGGCCAGCCGCGGTATCAGGCCGCGGCGCTCGTACCAGGCGACGATCCCGGGGACCGCGTTCGGCTGAGCCGAAACATCCAGCGGCATAGCGGAATTGGCGGAAAGGCCGGCGCCGTGTCCCGCCCGCAGCAACCAGCCGTCCAGCCAAGCCCGTTCGGTGCCGGGCCAGGCCGCGGCGGCCGCGTGTTCGAGCGCCCGGATCTCGGAGGTGCGCACGGGTGCGTCGGTCAGTATCCGCAGCGCGACGACGTCGGCGGCGGCGAACTCGATTACCGCGCCGGTTTTCGTCCGCACCCGCACCACCGGATCGACCGCCAGCAGGTGTCCCACCGCATCGGTCAGCGGCGGGACCGATCCGGCGGGGCGCCGGTAGCGAACGGTCACCCGCGTTCCCGGGTCCGGCAACGAGACCATCAGTGACCGAACGGGTCCGGCCCCTCGCCCGGTAGCCACGACAGCCCCGGAACACCCCAACCGTGTGACTTGACGGCCCGCTTGGCGCCGCGGGCGTGCCGGCCGATGAGACGGTCCAGATATAGAAATCCGTCCAGGTGCCCGGTTTCGTGTTGCAGCATCCGCGCGAACAGGCCGGTGCCCTCGATGGTGACCGGACTGCCGTCGGCGTCGAGCCCGGTGACCCGTGCCCACTTCGCGCGGCCGGTGGGGAACGACTCGCCGGGAACCGACAAGCATCCTTCGTCGTCGTTGTCCGGGTCCGGCATGGTCTCGGGTATTTCGGAGGTTTCCAGAACGGGATTGATGACCACGCCGCGGCGGCGGTCGGTCATTCCGCGGTCCTCGGCGCAGTCGTAGACGAAGAGCCGCAGACCGTGGCCGATCTGGTTGGCGGCCAACCCGACCCCGTGCGCGGCGTCCATGGTGTCGTACATGGTGGAGATCAATTCGGCCAGATCCGCCGATAGCGAACCGTCGGCGGCGACGGGCACCGGCGTCGTCGGGGTGTGCAAGACCGGATCCCCGATGATGCGTATGGGTACGACTGCCATGGTCGGCTAGCTTAAGCCCGCCGACGATGCGCGCCGCAGCGCGGCGTGAGGAGAAGGCGGGCAATCGGATTAGGCGGCGGCGAACTGGGCAATCGAACCAAGTCGGCCGACTCGCGGGTCTGGATTACGACTTGAGGGTTCGCGGCGTGGTTCAATAAGCGCCGAAACGTGCCCCTATGTAAGTCAAGTCATTCGAACGCATTCAGAATCGCCGGAAGGGTCCAGGGGAAGCAAGATGGACAGCGCCATGGCGCGGGCAAATCGATCGGGGGACGACTGTGAAATCGCCGATGGGCTGACCCGCCGCGAACACGACATCCTGGCGTTCGAACGTCAGTGGTGGAAGTACGCCGGGGTCAAGGAAGACGCGATCAAAGAGCTGTTCTCGATGTCGGCGACGCGCTACTACCAAGTGCTCAACGCGCTGGTCGATCGACCCGAAGCGCTGGCCGCCGACCCGATGCTGGTGAAGCGGCTGCGCCGGCTGCGGGCCAGCCGCCAGAAGGCGCGCGCGGCGCGCCGCCTCGGTTTCGAGGTGACCTGACGAGCCTGCGCCTTTGCCGGCTCCGGCACTTTTCTGGCTACAGTGGGCTCCGATGAAAGAGCGCGTCCCCGACTCCACGGGGCTTCCCCTGCGGGCCATGGTGATGGTGCTGTTGTTCTTGGGCGTCATTTTCCTGTTGCTCGGCTGGCAGGCGCTGGGGTCTTCCGGGAACTCCGAAGACGATTCGGCGACGACGGTGTCCAGCGTGACCAGCGCCACAAGCTCGTCTCCCACCTCGACGAGCGGTAAGCCCCCGGCGAACCAGTCCGAGGTCCGCGTTTACAACATCTCTTCCAAGGAGGGCGTGGCCGCGCGCACCAAGGACGACCTCGCGGCCGCCGGTTTCAAGGTGACCGACGTCGGGAACCTGTCGATGTCCGACGTCTCGGCCACCACGGTGTACTACACCGACGCCGACGACGAGCACGCCACCGCGGACGCCGTGGGCCAGAAGCTGGGGGCCGCGGTCCAACCGCGGATTCCCGCGCTCAACGGCCAGCCGCCCGGTGTCATCGTCCTAGTGACGGGCTGATCGTCGGGATAGGCTTCCGCTATGCCTAGGCACCGCAATGTCGCAACCATCTCCGCAGTGTCCGCGGCCGCTTGTGTCGCGCTCGTGAGCGCGTGCTCATCGCCGCAATACGCGTCGACCGTCCCGGGCACCACGCCGGCGGTGTGGACCGGATCGCCCGCGCCGTCGGCACCAGCGGGCACCGAGGGTGACCAGCAGCAGCCGGCGGCGCAGAGCATCACCACGCAATTGAAGGCGCCCGATGGCACTCGGGTCGCCACCGCGAAGTTCGATTTCAGCAACGGCTACGCGACCATCACTATCGCGACGACCGGCGGCGGTCAGCTCGCGCCCGGCTTCCACGGGGTGCACATCCACAAAACGGGCAAGTGTGAGCCCAACTCGACGGCGCCGACCGGCGGCGCGCCCGGCGACTTTCTGTCCGCCGGCGGTCACTTTCAGGCGCCCGGGCATTCGCAAATGCCCCACAGCGGCGACCTGGCCTCACTGGAGGTTCGCAAGGACGGTGTCGGGATGCTGGTGACCACCACCGACGCCTTCACCATGGACGACCTGCTGACCGGCGAGAAGACCGCGATCATCATCCACGCCGGCGCCGACAACTTCGGCAACATCCCGCCGGATCGCTACACCCAGACCAACGGAACACCGGGCCCCGACGAGACGACGATGAGCACCGGTGACGCCGGCAAGCGGGTGGCGTGCGGTGTCATCGGCGCCGGCTAGCAGAGCCAACACGCGCATCGATTTCGCCCCCGCGCCACGGCCGACCATCGGTGTGGAGTGGGAGTTCGCGCTCGTCGACGCGCAGACCCGCGACCTGAGCAACGAGGCCACCGCGGTCATGGCCGAGATCGGCGAAAACCCGCGCGTGCACAAGGAATTGCTGCGTAACACCGTCGAAGTGGTCAGCGGTATCTGCGACTGCACCGCGCAGGCGATGGAAGACCTGCGCGAGACCCTGCGCCCGGCGCGCCGGATCGTCCGGGACCGCGGCATGGAACTGTTCTGCGCCGGCGCCCACCCGTTCGCTCGCTGGTCCGCCCAGAAACTCACCGACGCCCCGCGCTACGCCGAGCTGATCAAACGCACTCAGTGGTGGGGCCGGCAGATGCTGATCTGGGGTGTGCACGTTCACGTCGGGATCGGGGCGGCGAACAAGGTGATGCCGATCATGACCTCGTTGCTGAAGTACTACCCGCATCTGTTGGCGTTGTCGGCGTCGTCACCCTGGTGGGGCGGCGAAGACACGGGATACGCCAGCAATCGCGCGATGATGTTTCAGCAGCTCCCCACCGCCGGGTTGCCGTTTCACTTTCAGAGGTGGTCGCAGTTCGAAGGCTTCGTCCACGACCAGAAGAAGACCGGCATCATCGACCATATGAACGAAATCCGTTGGGACATAAGGCCTTCCCCGCATCTTGGCACCCTCGAGGTGCGTGTGTGCGACGGGGTGTCCAACCTGCGGGAGCTCGGCGCGCTGGTCGCGTTGACGCACTGCCTGGTCGTCGACCTGGATCGCCGGCTGGACGCCGGTGAGACGCTGCCCACCATGCCGCCGTGGCATGTCCAGGAAAACAAGTGGCGCGCCGCGCGTTACGGCCTGGACGCGGTGATCATCCTGGACAGCGAGAGCAACGAACGGCTGGTTACCGACGATCTGGTCGAGGTGCTGAACCGACTGGAGCCGGTCGCGAAGTCGTTGCACTGCGCCGACGAGCTGCGCGCGGTGGCCGACATCTGGGCCGAGGGTGCCTCATACCAGCGGCAGCGGCGGGTGGCCGAGGAACACGACGGCGACCTGCGCTCGGTCGTCGACGCACTGGTTGCCGAGCTGGACATTTAAAGCGTGGCAAACACTCGGGCGAGTGTTCGGCACCGCCCTTCTCGGGCGTCCTTGGTTCAGGCCGCGGGCACGGTATGAACGTCGGTTCCCGCTTCAACCGGGCTGGTTTCACCAGCAGACGCAGTGTGCTGGTCAGCGCCGTCCCGTCGGCGGGCGTTGATGGCCCGGCCCCGTTGCTTGGGGGTCCGGGGATCTAGGGGTTGCTCATGGTGGGTCTGAGCCCAGCAGGCCAAATTCGCCGCGGCGTTGCAGTCGCGATCGGCGAAATACCCACAGCCGCAGATGAACACGCGGTCGGCCAACGTCAGATCGCTCTGGGGGACACCGCAGGCTAGGCAGAGCTTGCTTGAGGGGTACCAGCGGTCAGCGATCAACATCGTGCCGCCACGCCAGGCCTGCTTGTAACTCAGCAACCGGGCGAATTCGGCCCATCCAGCATCAGAAATCGAGCGTGCGAGGCGACCGTTCCGCAGCATCCCGGACACATTCAGGTTCTCAATCACGAGCCGGTCGTGGGTATTGACCAGCGCGTTGGATACTTGGTGCAAAAAATGCCGTCTGATGTTGGCGAGTGGTGGTGATGACGTCGCAGCTCGGCTGCGGCGTCGCGGCGGTTGCGTGATCCTTTCTTCTTGCGCGACAACGATTTTGTCATACTTCGTTGTTGCTTCATCCTGGCTGCGAGCGCTTTAGGCGCGTCGCTGATGCGAGCGACTTCGCGGCCGTCCGCATGGGCAGCGACCAAGAACACCAACAGTCCCCGGTCGACGCCGACCCAAGCCCCTTGGTCGCCATTAGCGCGGGCATGGTGCTGGCGAGCGGGATGTAGGTCGGCGGCTTCGACGTTTAGCGATAACCACCAGCGAGCCGCGCGACGGGTGACGGTGGCGTACAGGATCTTGGCTCGGCCGCCCGCGAGCATCCGCCGCAACCGGCGGGTGTCGTCATACACGCCAATCTGCCCGATGCCGGGCAGGGTAACTGAACGTTGCCGGCTGTTGTCGCCTACACGAATCGCCGCCGGGCGTCCCCTGGGATGCCGATTGCGTAATCGAAACGAGGACAGTGCCTCGGTCTTCTTCTCGAAGCGGGGAAGCCGACCCGCCTGCCCGTGCGCTTACCGCTTCGGGAATCCGACCACGCGGCCAGCGCTCGACCGCAGTCCACGGCGGCTCTCGAAGACCTGCTGACATAGCTCAAACCGCCACGGCAGTCCTGTCACGACCACTTCAGCGACGCCATCATTGCTGACACTGAAAGCCCGGCGCAGCGTCCTGGTTTTCTTCCACGCATCAAACGCGTGATCAAATCAGTCTCCTCCACGCCACTGGCGCGCCCGGGTGGTTACGGAACTGCGTGAGAGCGATTTTAACCATCGGCAGGCACTTGTTGGACGCAGACCGAGACGCTCCCCGCGCGCCGCGCGAGCACATCGCGCTGCTCGACGACGGGTCAGGCAGAAACGGGACGGGGCGCGCCGGGCCATTTCAGCGGCGAGCATCCCATAGACGACCGACAAATCACGCTGACCGGCAGCGAGACCTCGGATCGCGACTTCCAATCGAACCCACAACGACGACGGCGACTGCTGACACGCCACTGTAGGCACAAACAACATCGATGCCAGAAAGTAATCGCCATCCTTACCCGAACTGCCCTACTACAAAACGGATGTACCGCAGCCAGTAGTTGGAATCGCTTTTAGGTTTTGGATGGCGTGGTGATGGAACTAG
>CAVPFT010000034.1:0-44637 GCA_963703795.1 uncultured Actinomycetota bacterium
AACCCAGAGGTCGCAGGTTCGAATCCTGTCCCCGCTACCAGGGGAAATGGCCCTCGGAGATGTCTCCGGGGGCCATTTTCATGCCATTTGGGAACACTTCTGGGAACATTCGCAACGCTAATGATGCGTTGGGAACAGATTGGGAACGTGGGCTGGGAAGTCCAAGCCGTAGGAACCAAGGCGGTGCGGCGGGCCTGAGTGTTACCTGACAGGAGGGGACTATGTGGATAGCGACGTGGAACTGCTCGAGGTGACGGTGGGCGCCTTCGGTGCTGCGCTCCGCATGACGGAGTGTGCCGTGTCGCTGTCGAGGTCCAATCAGTGGGCCCAGTGCCCAGTCCGAGTCGGACACGCAATTACCCGGCCGGACCAGCCGAGATCATCGCCGAATGGGCGCCTCGTTACCGGTGAACCGGATCTTCGCCGCGTAGCAGAATTGCTCGTCGAGCACAGTTCCACTCTGCTCTCACCGAAGTCGGCAACGATCCGTAGATGTCCACCGAGTGCGGCCACGTAGGACTGCAGTGTGCCGATTTCGGTGTGCGACAAGTCGCCGCTTTCCAGCTTCGATACGCGCGCCTGTGAGACTCCCATGACGGCGGCCACGTCAGCCTGGCGGACAAGGCCGTGGGCCTTGCGGATCTCGGCCAAGCGCAGGGCTTGGACGGTGTCGAGCATTTCCTTGCGCGCCGCGTCGGCGCGGGCCGGGTCCAGGCGCCCTGCGCGATGGCGTCGGCGCGAATCTCACGCCAGTTGCGTGCCATGATCATTGACCTCCCTCGGTCGCGAGCCAGTTCTCATAGCGTCGCTCAGCTATCGGAATGTTCTTGTCGTACCAGCTTTTCCAGTTGCCCGCCTTGTCGCCCCCGAGCAGCAGGATCGCCTGCCGCCGCGGGTCGAAGATGAACAGGACCCGGATGCTCGTGCCGGCCGGCCGCAGCTCCTTCATGCCGTGAAACTTCGATCCGTTGACCTTGTCCACCGTCGGCCGGCCCAAAGTGGCCCCTCCAGCTCGAGCAGGTCGATGGCCCCGGTAACCGCAGCCATCGCACCGGCGTCGAGAGTGAAGTACCAGCGTTCGACCTCCTCGAGCAGGATGACGTCCCGGACTTCGGCATTAATATAACCTCTGTATTATATGCAATCCTCCGTCGAGGGTCACCCCTGGCCGTCTCGTCATCGAGATCCCAGGCATTACCGAGAGGAAACTCGCGGCCTGCTCGGCGGCTTCGCGGTCATCGTTGCCTAAGACGTGGGCGTAGGTTTCCAGGAAGAAGCCAACGTTCGCATGGCCGATTCGCTCGCTGATCACCTTCGGGCTGACACCTGCGCGCAGCGCGCCGGTGGCGTACGAGTGGCGAAGTCGTGAAAGGTGATGCGCGACAGGCCAGCGGCGGCCGCCAGGCGGTCAAAACGCTGACGGATCGAGTCAGGATGCAGAGGCCTGCCGTCCTGGTAGGTGAACACATAGTCGCCGGGGTGGTAGGCGTCTCCGAAGAACCCGCGCTCCTCGTCCTGCAGCTTGCACCAGCGGCGCAGCGCGTCGACGGTCGCGTGGTCGATGGAAATCGTCTGGTCGGCGTTGCGTGTCTTACCTCCGGCCTTATCGCGGGCCTCTCCGCCGACCACGACACGGTTGTTGTGCAGTGTGATCTCGCCCCGTCGAGATCTACGGCGTCCATTTCAGACCGCAGACCTGGCCGCGGCGGATGCCGGTGGTGAGTTCCAACAGGAATAGTGCTGCGAATCGGTCGTGGCGCACCGAGACAAGGAAGGTCCGGATCTCCTCGGGCTTCCACACCTGCCGGCGTGTGCGCGGCCGCCGGGGTGGCTTGACATTACTTGCCGGATTATCAGTGAGGTATTTCCACGCGACGGCGTCAACGAGGGCGCGGTGAAGAAAGGCGTGGACGTTGCGGACGGTCTTGGGCGCTAGACCGGGCGATGCCGGTTTGGGGACTATGCCAGAGCGATATCGCCGTACCGCGGTTCGGGCGGCGTGAATAGTCGTGTTGCAGGCCTCGGACACCTGGCGCGCCGTGGGTTCATTGCCCTTGGCGGTGCGCGCCGACCAGTACTCGTACATCACGGTGTCGTTGTCGCGCTTGACGCGGCCCTCGGCGAGCAGCTTCGCGTACAGCTGCAGAAGCGCGGGCTCGTCGAGCCGTTGGAGGCATTCGGCGCCGATATGCGGGATGACGTAGGCGCGTGCGTAGTCGCTCCAGCTGCGCCATGTCGTTGCGTCGAGTGCGGGTTCGACGGCGGTGAGCCACTCGGAAAGAAATTGCGCGACCGTGCGGGTGGACGGTTTGACGACCCGACCGCGGTCAGCCCCTGCATCGCTTCGCGGCAGGCCTTCCACGCTTCCCGCTCGGTGTCAAAGCCACCCTTGGCGATCCACGGGTACCCGCCGGTCGACGGATCCCGCTGGGGAACGCGGAACTTGTAGTACCACTTGGAGCCCCGCTGATACACAGCGACAGGCGGCGCGCGAGCAGACGATTCGTGTCGGCGACCTCATCATGAGCCGCGCCAACGATGCCCGCATACCCGTGGTGGCTGCCAGCGCGGACACCGGCGAGCCGGGTCAGGTGCGCAACGGCAACCGCTGGCGCGTCGTCGGAGTCGACCAAACGACCAACCGCGTCGCCGCCCAACGGCTCACCGACGACGCCCGTGTCGTGTTCGACGGCGACTACCTACGCGAGCAGGTCAGCCTGGGCTATGCCGTGACCGTGCACGCGGCCCAGGGCGTCACTGTCGACACTTGCCACTGCGTTATGAGCGAAACCGCCAGCCGCGCGCTGGCCTGCGTGGGGATGAACCGCGGGCGCGACAGCAATCACGCCTACATCTATCCCCGATCTGACGGCCCGCCGACCAGGAAAACACCGTGCCCGCCGATGCCAGCACCCTCCACCTAATACAGCGAGGCACGAAATACTCAGCCGCTCATTATTTCCGGATGATCCTGGCCCACGATGAGCGCCCGCGCACCCTGCACGCCGAGGCCGCGCGCAACGATCGTGCGCTGCTGGCTGACATCGTCCAGCAGCTGTTAAACCGCCAAGAGCAGCGCCGCGCCGCCCGTGGCCACCTGTGGCGCCAACATAATGCGCACGCTCGCGCCCGCCAGGCCGCCTACGAGCGGATCGGCAACGCGGCTGAAAGAACCGCGGAGCGCGGCCGCGGCCTCAACGTTGATGGCCTAGAACTGTAGTAACGAGCCTCGTACATCAGATGCCAACTGCACGTTCAAGATCCTTCAGTGATGTCTCCAGGTAGCCGAGCAGGTGCTGCAGGTGCGGTACGGTCCGGCGGCATCCGACCAGCCCGAAGTCCAGATTGTCCGCATTGTTTGCCAGCGTGAAGTTGAGCGCTTGGCCGTCCAGTGGGATTGATAGCGGGTAGTTTCCGTCCTGCCGAGCGCCGTTCAAGTACAACGGCTGGCGTACTCCAGGCACGTTGGAGATCACGACGTTAAAGGGCGGTGGGGTCGCGGATTTGAAGCCGGGCACTGTCCCAGGGCAGCCGGCGCAATCATGAGCATCGATAACGCCAGCGCCTGGGCCCTGGGTAGTTGGGAGAACATGTGCTTGTTGTCACGCATTGACGCATGGATGGTTTGCAGGCGTTGGGCCGGATCATCGAGGTCGGTGGCCAGGTTGCATAACACCGCCCCGACCAGGTTGCCGCCGTCGGCGTCGTTGTCGGTGCGCAGGCTCACCGGGACCATGGCGATAAGTGGCGCTGAGGGGAGCTCGCTGTAATCGATGAGGTAGGCGCGCAGCGCCCCGGCGCACATGGCGAGAACGACGTCGTTGACGCTGACGCCGGCCGCGTTTTTGACGTTCTTGATACGTTCGAGCGACCAGGATTGCGCAGCGCATCGCCGTGCCCCGCCGATCGGGACGTTGAACATCGTGCGCGGTGCCCGAAGGGGGAGCGTGAGCTGTTGTTCGATCAGGGCAGCGCGGGCCAGTGACATCGTTGAGGGACCCAGCCTGGCAAGGGATTCCACCGCCCGCGTGACGGCACGTAGCCGCGTCTGCGGCTCAGAGTGGCTCGGGCTGCCCAGGGACGGCAACGACCATGGCACTCGAATCCTGGTGTCATGCGGATCGGTGTTCAGTGAGCGCTGTATGAGCCGGAGTCCGGAGATGCCGTCGACCAGTGCGTGATGCAGCTTGGTGTACACCGCGAATCGTCCGTCGTGCAGGCCCTCGATGAGGTGTGCTTCCCACAGCGGCCGGTGTCGATCGAGCAGGCTGCCGTGTAGGCGGGAAGTCAATTCGAGGAGGTCTCGAACTCGGCCCGGCGCGGGCAATGCCGACCGCCGCACGTGGTAGTCCAGCTCGATGTCGTGCTCGTAGGACCAACCCAGGTTGCTGATTCCGCCGAGAAGGGTCGCTGGGTGCTTGCGGAAGGCTGGCTGGACATGGTCGCATGCCAACATCGCCTCATAGGTGTCCCGCGCGAATCGCCGGCCGGCGCCTTGGGGCGGTGTGAACAGTTGCAGAGCGGCGACGTGAATGGGATGTTCGCGCGATTCGATTAATAGATGCATCGCATCCAGTGGTGACATCAGTTGCATGGTCGTGTCTTTCGTGTGAGGGGTTGGTCGTTGTGAGCGTGTGCCGCTAGGCGGTGGATGCCGCATCGGCGGCGGCGGGGAACGACGGACGGCCGAACTGAACCGGAGATGTTCGTCGGCGACTGGACCCTGGCGCAGCGTCTTGACGTCGAGCGGTAGTCCATCGACATCCGCCACGAGCCTTCGGTGCCCTGACGCGGGAACTGCTCGATCGCGCGCTGGACGTAACCGGAGCCGAACTCCAAGAACGGGCGCGTCGGCATGTCGGCGTTGCTGCGTTCGGGATAGCACGTGGTGTGACCCTGGGCGTCCATATGGGCGAGCAGTCGGCAGAAGTGCTCGCCCACCAGCCCGACCTTCAGCGTCCACGAGGTGTGGGTGTAGCCGAACACGAACGAGAAGTTAGGGACACCGTCGAGCATGAAGCTGCGAACGCGACCTTATCGGCCAGATTGACCGTGACACCGTCGACGGTCAACGTGATGCCGCCCAGCGGCAACATGTTCAAGCCGGTGGCGGTCACGATGATGTCGGCCTGAAGTTCTGCGCCGGACGCGAGCTTGATGCCCGCTCGGTAAAGGTTTCGATCCGGTCGGTCACCACGGAGGCGCTGCCAGCGCGGATCACCTCGAACAAGTCGCCATCGGGTACCACGCACAAACGCTGATCCCACGGGTTGTAGGCCGGGTTGAAATGCTCGTCTACCGGATAGCCGTTCGGCAATTGCTTGGCGGTGAGGTGTCGGATGAGCTTGCGGGCGGTTCGCGGATAGCGCTTGCAGAAGCCGAACAGCGCCCGCTGTCTGATGATGTTCTTCTGCCGGGTGAGCGCGTAGGCCAGGTTGGTCCCGACTAGCTTGGGCAGCGTATTGGCGATCTTGTCGCTGGACGGTAGCGACCAGATGTAGTCGGTGAACGCTGCAGCATCGTCACATGCGCCGCGGTAGCGGCCAGTGCTGGGATCAGGGTGACCGCGGTGGCGCCGCTGCCGATCACGATTGCTCGCTTATCGCGGTAATCGAGATCCTCCGGCCAGTGCTGCGGATGCACGATGTCGCCGCCGAACCGCTCTCGGCCCTCGAATGGGGGAGTGAATCCCTGGTCGTAGCGGTAGTGCCGCCGGCACAGAAGAACCAGCCACAGCTGATTGTCAGCTGCTCGCCCGTGTCGGTCCGCTCGACCTCGACGAGCCAGCGGCCCTCTGCGCTCGACCAGGCTGCGCTGCGGACCTTGTGGTGGACGCGAATCTTGCTGTCGATGCCGTATTCGGACGCTGTCTCGCGCAGGTAGTCGAGGATCGCTTCGGCGCCGGCGATCGCCTTGTCGTTCTGCCACGGCTTGAACTCATAGCTGAAGGTGTGCAGGTCCGAATCGGAGCGAATGCCCGGATAGCGGAACAAATCCCATGTCCCTCCGGTGGCGCCACGCGCCTCGAGGATCGCGAACGTCTTGTCTGGGTGCTGTGTAGTGAGGGAATGCGCCGCTCCGATACCGGAGATGCCGGCGCCGACGATCAACACGTCGACGTGCTCTGGGCCGTTGGTGACGGGTGTCGTGGTCATCTCTGCTGACTCCTGCTCGGTGTAGGTCGGACGAAATGCGTTGCGGCGCTGCCGTGTTGGTCGCCGATCAAGGCAATTTCGATTAGCTGATTGCGCCGGTTGCGGTACTGATGACCAAGCTATGGCGATGACCGGCTGCGGGGAATCGCCCACAGCACACACTTTGCGCACCGCGATGTGCCCCGGCACACCAGAGCGCAGTCCTCAGTCGGCGAATGCCCGTCGGAATCGGCGTGGCGCCGGGTCGATCCGCGTGAGGATTCCGCAAAGGTTTCGACTTCCGACTGCGGTTGGGCTTCCGCCCCGTCTGCACATACGTGTTGGCAACCAGGCGGCTTTTTCCGGTTTGGTCGGCCGACTGTGGTGTGCGGTGGCACACTTTTCCTATGACGGGGGTTGCGCCGACGGGACGAACGTATGAACTGGTCGCGGCGATCGCGGATCGCGTCGCGCTGCAGTTCGACAAGACCGTTGCCGCGATGGATGTCGCCGTGGTTGAAGTCGTTCCGGCCTTCGGCGCCGACGCCGCGATCGCGGCCGAACTGAGCGCCAACAATCGCGCCCATCTGCAGCGTTTCCTGGCGGTGGCGCGGCATGCCGGGTCCCCGCTGTCGGATGCGGTGCCGCCCGAGGCGCTGGACGCCGCACGCACCGTCGTGCGCCGCGGCATCGACCTCGACAGCATCTACGAGGGTTACGGCGCGGCCACCAGATCGCCCTGCAACGCTGGCTGGCCTGTGCTTACGAGGTCGTCGAGCCCGGCCCCGATCTGATCGGGGTCATCGAGTTGTCGCTGTCGCTGGCCTTCCGCTACATCGACCAGACACTCGGGCGCGTGCTCGCAGAGGCACAGCGCGAACGCGAGGAGATTATCGGCGGCGCTCTGGCGCGCCGCACCGAGACCATCCGGTTGATCCTGGACGGCGCCCCGGTCGATCCCACCGCTGCCAGCCGCCGCCTCGGCTATGAGCTCGACCGCTGTCACACCGCGGTCGTGGTGTGGACCGAGTCATCGACCGCAACTCACGGCGCTCTGGAATCAACGGCGTTGCTGCTCGCTCAGGCAGCGGGATCAGGCCGGCCGCTCACGCTTCCGGTAGGAACGACCACGCTGTGGGCGTGGATCGGCACCCACCGCGAACCGGAAATCGCGGATCTGCGTTCCTCACTTGAGCCATCACCGGCCGACGTGCGCGCCGCGGTCGGCCCGGCCCGCCGCGGCATCGAAGGGTTCCGGGCCAGCCACGAGGCCGCACTGACCGTGCATCGCCTGCTGCTCGGCAACCCTTCCAGCGGTCGTTTGGCCTCCTACCGGGAACTGGAAGTCACCGCGCTGGCCGCGCACGATCCGCGCCGGGCTGGCGAGTTCGTCGCGGCCACGCTGGGTCCACTCGCCGAAGAAAGCCCCGACGCGGCGCGGCTGCGCGAGACGCTGCGCGTCTACCTCGAGGAGGCCGAAAACGCACCGCGGGCCGCGGCCCGGCTTTACACCCACCGCAACACGGTCCTCAAACGGATCGCGCGAGCGACCGAGCTGCTGGGCTACCCGCCCGGCGAACGTCGGCTCGCGGTGGAGCTGGCCCTCGAGCTACGGCGACACCTTCCGGTATCACCGTAGCCCCACTGCGGCAACCTATTTCGCGAGCACGGCCGAAGTGCGAGCGGCGAACCAGCGCGCCAGGGGCGGGGCGATGCGGGTCAGCGCGTAGAGGAAGTGGGCTTCGGGTGTTACCGGCGCAACTGCGCGGTTTCGGCCCGCTGCGCGCAAAATGTTGACCGCGGCTCGTTCGGGCGTGTAGCCGCGGCGCTCATATAGGCGGGCGACGCGGGCGGCGCGTTCGTCGGCGTGGTCCCCGCGCATGACGCTGGTGCGGGTGATCGCGGTGTTAATCAGGCCCGGGCAGATGGTGGTCACCCCGATCTTGTGTCGGCGCAGCTCGATCCGCAGCGCCTCGGAGAACCCGAATGCGGCGAACTTGGTGACCGAGTAGGCGAACATCGCCGGGATCGCGGCATAGCCGGCCGACGAGGCCACGTTGACGACCTGGCCGCCGGTGCCGCGTTCGATCATCCGCGGGATGAAGCGCTCGCAGCCGTGCACCACGCCCATCAGGTTGACCGCGATCTGGCGGTCCCAGTCCTGGGGTGCGGTGTCGAAGAAGCCGGCCCCTACGCCGATGCCGGCGTTGTTGATCAGCAGATCGACCGTGTCGAAGCGGGCGTGGACAGCGTCGGCGAATTCGTCCATCTCGTCGGTGTCGGTGATGTCGACGGTCTGCGCGAGCACGTCGGCGCCCAGCGCTCGGGCCGCTTCGGCGGTCTCCTTCAAGCCGGCCTCGTTCATATCGCAGATGGCCAGCCGGGCACCGCGGGCGGCGCACAACAGGGCCGTGGCGCGGCCCATTCCGCTGCCCGCGCCGGTGATGAGCACGACGCGGTTATTCAGGTTCTTGACGTTCATTGGTGACTCCAATCGGTGGTGGTTTTCGCGGCCCGGCGGGACGCGGTGGGCGCCAGATGGCGACCCAAGAACTCGAGCTGATCGGCCAGCGCATGGTGTAGCGCGGTACCGGAATAGACATCGACGTGGTCGACGGGGTATTCACGTAGTTCCCCGCCGGCGTTCGCGGCCGCTCGGCGCGCGGCTCGTGGCGGGGTGATGCTGTCAAGGGTTGCGGCCTGCACCAGCATCGGGCAATAAACGCGCTGCGAAAACCGGGCTGGGCGGTTAAATGCCACCTCGAGTGCGGTGCGCGCGCACACTTCGTTGCGCCAGTTGGTGCCCGCGATCGCGGTGTAGGCCTGCTCGGCGCCGTGTGTTGCGATGATCGCCTTTGAGCCCGGCTCTCCGACCATCGGGACCAGGTGCGGACGCCGTCCGGTCGCGGCTCTCTGCGCATCGCGCAGACCGTGTCCGGCCGCGCGCAGCAGCTGACCTGGGCCGGCATTGCGAGCGAGCTGCGCCAGCACCGCAACCCCGTCCATCGCCGGCGTCAACGAGACCACCGCCGCAACGTGCCCGTCCTCGACGGCGACGCGAACGACGTGACCGCCGGAGTAAGAAATCCCCCACAGCACAATGCGATCCGGATCCACGCCAGGCAAGTGCCGAGCAGCTCTGATCGCTGCGTGATAATCCTGGCGCTGGCGCGCGGCCGACACCAGCTGTCGCGGCGACCCGCTCGACCCACCGAACCCGCGGTAATCGAACAACACCACGTCGAGTCCGGCGGCGGCCAAACCCTGCGCATAGGCCAGCAAGCCGTCGGTGTCCCGCGTACCCGCGAAGCCCGGCGCCATCACTACGCACGGCCGCCGGCCCCCAGCGGCGAATGCGCCGCCTATGGCACTGAAACGCCAAGCGGCACAGCGGTCGCGTCCACTGGTGAAGCTGATCTCGTCCATCATCGATTCCTCGTCTGGCGTTGGATGAGCTGAACCTACGGCGACGACCCGACGGACGGAATCGCCTTCAGCACACACTCGGTCGGGCTTGGTGTGCGACGGCACACCAAGCCCAGCACCGGGCGCTGACTGACCCCGAGCGGTAAGTCGGCTAGCACGGTCGACGGCAGCAAATAGCGCTGAATCGCACAAAGCGCAAAGCACAAGCGCAAAAGTTGTCACACCGTTGTCACAACTGGCTGCGAATGAGGGGAGTCAGCGGGGGACAGCAAGAAACGATTGGTGCTGATCACAGACCTGTTAGACTCGTTGCAAGACAACGGAATTCAGCCGTCATCCGACTGGGAGTCAAGTGGTCTTGCGAGTCAGATGTGCGTATTGGGCTGACTCGTCGAGCAGAATGGCCCTATGGGCGATAAGTGGGCAAGCGAGGGGCCGCCTCAAGAAGCTTATGGCCGGGTCACAGATGCGGAGCGCTACCTCGTCCTGCACGAAATCGCGCAGGCACTGCTGGATGACTTGGAGCGGGGTTTCGATGTGACCCGCGAGGTGAGCACGGAGGCGGATCAGCTCAGTGCTTCATCGCGACCGGTCGTTCGATTGGTGCCGGCCGATGCGGCAGCATCACCGCTGATCGTGTTTGACGATTTTCCCGGGCTGCTTGTTCGGATGGGAGATGACTGCATCGCTGGTCTGCCAGCCTGCGGATGTGACGCTTGTGATGAGACAGTCGAGCGATGCGCAGAGCAGCTTCATGCTTATGCCGAGGTGTGTGCTGGCGGTAACTTCGGCGAGCGAATTGCGCACGCGCACGGGTGGTGGCATGAACGCTGGTACGGGTTTCCAGTCGGCGTTAGCTGGAACCGTACACCGCTCGACTTGCCGCAGCGCGACGCTCTGCTGCAGGCATTTGGCGGTGACGAGAAACGCTGGGCGCCATGGCCGCAGCGCGCCGGCGTCGACTGAGGCCGACTGGCTGTGTAGGTCCTGTGACTCACGAAGCTCGACGCCTGGAATTGGGAACAGATTTGGGAACAAAACGCTGCGAAACCGCCTCAAATCAATGCGACACGGTGCGACGGGCTGAACGCCTGACCCCCGTTGAACTGCACTTTTGAGATCGCGCGAACACCCGAAAACTGCCAGTGCGTAGCTCATAACCCCGAGGTCGCAGGTTCGAATCCTGTCCCCGCTACCAGCGGAAATGGCCCTTGGAGTTCTCTCCGGGGGCCATTTCCATGACGCGACCCCGGGGACGCGTGACTGTACGTGCGGAACTGGCACTGAGAATCCGCGGCGGTGTCGGCCCAGCGGAAAAGAAGCCCGCACACTCTCCGCGGGCCGAGCAGCCCTCGCACTCCTCAACGTAGGCATTCTTCCAATCCGAGATCGACTGCACCATCACGTCGTTTTCTGCGGCATGCGGGTAAGGCGCTTCGGCTAGAGCAAGCCCACCAAGACCCGCGGCGCGGTCACGAGCGATAATCGCTTGCACGGCAGTCGTCACCTCCGATGGTGTGGACGTTCAGACGATCGATTCATCCCGCCGCGGCCAGCTCGGTGATGCAGTCGTCCCGAGGCGGCCACAACGGCTGTGGGACCTCGAGACCGAATGGCGCATTCCAGTGATTTCGCGATGAAACCTCATGCACGGGGCGCCGATTGGCTGCGACACCCCATTTGCCGCGTGGGTAGCCCAGGGCCAGCATGGCCGACATCGTCCAGCCTTCCTCAACGGGCACGCCCAGCAACTCGTTCACCTTGTCTTTGAAATTGCGGAGCACCATCGTCATGACGCCGCCGACGCCCTCGGCACGGGCGGCGAGCAACACACTCCAGATCGCCGGGTAGATGTTGGCGCCGCCCAGGTCGTCGATGGAGAAGACGAAGAGCAACAAGGGAATCTCTTCGAAATGGTCAGCCAAGTAATCCCCCGAGACTTTCATGCGCCGCATCGTTTCGGCGTGAGCGGCGGGGTCCGCACCGGGGGCCGCCGCTACCATCGGTCCCGTCCCCGTCTTGAACTTCTCGTATTCCAAGGCGCGGGCCTGCCGGAACAGGTGGGCGAACTCGCGTATGAGTTCCGGATCGTCAACGGCCAAAAAGTGCCAGCGCTGGGTGTTACCCCCGTTGGGGGCACGAACGGCCGCGTCGAGGATGCGTGCCTGTGTGTCCAGCGGGATCGGATCCGGCCGGAGTCGCCGCATCATCCTTGTGGTGTACAGCGCTTCATAGATATCCATTTGTCCGCTCCTCTGCTATTCGGGCCAGGTGCTGTTGAAGATGCTGTCGACCAAGTTCCCCCGCTTGAAGGTGGGATCGAAGTGCGCCAGCACGTCGTCGTTCATCGTCCCGAACGTGGTGTCCGGACGATGCTTCATACCGTCGTTGAAGGCCGCCAGAATGCGGTTCTTGAAGTCCGGACGCGGATGGGCGGTGATCACCGCGTCAATAGCTTCGCGTCGCCAGGTCCTCCCGGCCGACGCCGACCACGTCGGTCTTGACACCGGCTGCGAGCAAGGCGGTTTCGGGGTCGAGGCGTCCGGTGACTTCGGGCGTCGTGTGAAGAGCGATGCCGAGCCACACCTTGTCCGCGTCCGATTTTCTGACTCCGTGTTCTAGCAGGAAGTCGCGCGCCGCGTCGGCGCCGTCGATCTCGAAGCGCTGGGTCGAAGTGCCGTAGCGCGCGGTGAGGCCAAGGTCGTGAAACATCGCTCCCACATAGAGCAGTTCCGGATCCGGTTGCAGTCCCAGGCGGCGACCGTGCAGCGCGCCGAAGAGAAATACCCGCCGGGAATGGTGGAACAGCACGTCGTCTTCAGCAATGCGGATGACCTCGGTTGCTTCGCGGACAAGCGCGCTGTCGGGTATGGAGATGCCGGCGATAGTTTCCACTGCCTGAAGGTCCATGACCGCTCCTTTCTGACTAGCCCATTTTGGGTGCCGCGCGGCCATCCCAGCGGCGCTAATCCGGCCGTCTTTCCCACAGAATCCGACACGGGCGTGGGCCATCGAGGAGTGAAGGCTCAGGGTTTCGCGCCACCCACCCGGGTGCTCGTCATCGCACTGCCTGAATGGCCGCCAGCCTGCGGGTGAGCCAGTCGGCGATCGTGGTCATCACGTAGGGGAGTTCGGTTGGCGCGCAGTGCCCGGCGTTGGGGATGAGGTCGACGACGGTGTCACGGCGGCCCTGGAATACCAAGGTGTCGTGTTGCGGGACGTGAACGTCATCGGCGCCGTTGATCACGAGCATCGGGGCGTTGCGGTCCTGATCGAGCAGCGGACGCAGCGAGAACTCCGCCATCCGCGCCGACAGCTCCTCGGTGCTGGGGTCCGCATCGAATCCCAGTGCGTTGCAGACGATTCCGCGCATGCCGTGCCGGGTCGGTCCCTCACCGACGAAGGCGGCCTCGACCGGGCCACCGAAGACGACGGCGGCGTCGACCTCGCCGGCCAACCCGGAACGGGCCGAGTAGTGCCCGCCCATCGAGATACCAACGTGCGCGACAATGCCGTTGCCGAGGGTCCGGGCATGCGCGATCAAACCGCTCACGATCTCCCCGCCGCCGGCGCCGGTCATCGGTACCGCAGATTCACCGGTCCCCGCGATGTCGAAGGCCAGCACACGCGCCCGAAACTGGGCGGCCAGCACCGCACAGGCGTTGTGCACGTCCATCTTCCAGGAGTCGACGCCCCCGCTGAGGAGCACGACGGGGGAGTCGTCGGGCAGGTCGAACGGAGTGAACAGGTGCACCGGCACCTCGGTCGTGGTGCCCCGACAGGGCAGGTCTAGTGCCTCGCGGCGGAAATCCAGGCCGAAACCGGGCGCGGCGAGCAGGTACTGCTCGAGCTGCTTTGCGTGTGCGACGCGTTTGGGTGTATCGGCCAGCGTGGGGAACTTCGCCCAGCCGTAGGCCAGCGCGGCCCGCTGATGCGAGCCCGCCTCGGCATACGACGCTGCCAGCTTCGACCATTCATGCACCCAGCCGCCCGGCGCGTCTGCCCACATGTCGGTGATCGCGGCGCGGACCGCGTCGACATCCTCGACCGGCAACCCGGTGTTGGTCATCTGTGCATACCGCTCACCGAACAGGTCCTGGGGGTCCAGTGGCCATTCGTACGACATAGCGACTCCTCCGACGTCCGTATCATTAAAGCAAGAAAACTGCGTTAATAGGACGTTACCCGCGTCTCGCTGTTAACGCAATAGGTCTGCGTTATCGTGGTGGCGATGATCCGCGATGTCGATGCGATACGCGAAGAAGTGCAGCGCCGCCCGGGTGGCCGATCGGCGCGGGTTCGCGCCGCCGTGCTGCAGGCGGCGCTCGAAGCGATGGCCGAGCACGGCCCCGGTGGCATAACGATCAGTGAGATCGCCCGCCGTGCCGGAGTGCATGCCACGTCGGTCCAACGGCGTTGGGGCACAGCCGAGAACGTGACGCTCGACGCCATGCTGACCCGCAGCGAGGAGCAGCTGCCGGTGCCCGACACCGGAACGCTTCGCGGCGACTTGATCGCCTTCGCGCGGTTGGTCGCGGCCTACCTCGCCACACCACTCGGCACCGCGCTGTCCCGAACCATGGCCGTGGCCGAAGACGATCCCGACATGGCCGACGGTCGCCTGCATTTCTGGCGAACCCGGTATGACATCGCGCGAGTCATGATCAGCCGCGCCATCGAGCGCCGTGAACTGGCCGCCGGCACCGATTCGCAGCTTGCTCTCGAGCTGCTTATCGCGCCGCTGCACTTTCGGGCGTTGCTGACCAGACAGCCCATCGACGACACCATGATCGAGCAGGTGGTGGACACACTGCTATGCGGGCTCGCCACCTAGCCCGGAGCTCGTTGTCGCGGCAGGCCCTACCACTCGACCCTTACCACTCGACGCCGGTGGAGACGCACAACTCGTTCTGCTCCGGGTCCGACATTCGCACCCATCGGGTTCCGCCGAAGCTCTGCACGCCTTCGTCGATGCGCCGAGCGCCGAGCGCCTGCAGGCGGTGGACCTCGGCCTCGACGTCGTCGACCACAATGTCGACGTGCATCCGGTTCTTGCCCACTTTGGACTCGGGTACCCCTTGCAGGAGAAGCGGTGAAGCGATCCCCTCTTTGGGAACGAGCACAGCCAGACGCGCGTCGGCGTAGTAGACGCGATAGTCGAGCGCCTCGCGCCAAAACTTGGCGAGCCTGTTTGGGTCTCGACAGTCGAGCACGAGTTCCACCGTTGCCTTGTGTCCCATCGCGTGCCTCCCGGTCGGCCTACCACTGCGCCAGCGACAATAAGATATGAGGCCTGCGAGCACCAATTACACTGCCTGATGTCACCGACAGCGCCACTGGGGCCCGCTGTTCGCACCGGCGCGAATAACTCGGAGAGGTAGTCGCCGTGGACCTGTACCCGTTATCCGATGACACGATCCACCGATACTCGGCGTGGCAGTACACGGTGGGGTGGGGAAATACCTTCACGGTGGCGGTCGCGGTGATCGCGATCATTTCAAGTGTGGTAGTCAGCGTAATCACACTGAGACATCACGCTGAGACGCAATACCAGTCATTCGAACAGAGCCGCATAGACACGCGCAACGACAAGCTGAGAGAGGAGGTGATCGACTTGATCAGCGCGCTCTCCCAACGCACCTCGCAGGTCGAAATCGTTGTCCCACGCATTCGACAACTTGAAAACGTTGACCGACACGCAATCCATCAGAACTTCGAGGCCATGTTCTCCGAGGACTTCTGGGATTTCTATCGGCGGGCAACCTCACACGCATTCGCCGTTCTGGCCCTTACCGAAGACAAGGAAGCAGCTGCAGCAATCGGCCTGATACATGGAGCACTTGGGAAAGTACGAAAACTGGTTGAGACCGCCGCCGCTGACCCGTCGACTACTCACCTGGTCGAGCGCGCTGAGACTGACAAGCTCAGATACGAAATCGACTCCGCCACCAAGTAACTCAAGTTGTACGCAGTATGCAAATTAGGCGTTGCTGCCTACGACGAACACGGGCAGCCGCTAGACAAGCTGAACGTACTCTCGCCGGAATAGGTTCGATCGGCCTCCATTACGGCACGATGTCTCATAGACTTTGCGGGTTGAGGAATGGGAGGACGCATGTTCGGTACTCATAGGCCGCTCAGGGCCGAGTTTCACTCATCGAATCTGGTGCCCGTGGGCGGCATTCGCTTAGCTGCGGTCGGGGCGGTGGTGGCGGTGGCGCTGGCCGGCTGCTCGACACACTCGTCGACGCCGGCTACGTCGCCGGCGACGTCAACGCCAACCTCGACGACGCCGACTTCATCGACGACGTCCGCACCGCCGACCTCAGCGGCGCCGAGGGTGCGAGAGGATCGCTTGAGTTCGATCCTGCTCACCGTCGACGAGGGCAACGCGATCATGGGCTCCACCGACATGCAGGACTTCGGGGGCCCAACTACCCTCGACCCCAACGTCTTCAATGTGTCGAATCCGGATTGCCTCGGGGCAACCCACATCGTCCAACCCGCGGTCTATGGGGACAGCGGATACACCGCGGTCAAGTTCGATGTGCTGCGCGAGCAGGGCGACCGGTACCACCACAGCATCGAGCAAGGCGTGACAACCTTTCCTGCGGCCGACCAAGCCCTATCCTTCGTGCAAGCGCAAGCCGCCAAGTGGAAAGGCTGCGCCGGGCAAAGCATCACCGAATCACCCCTCGCATGGACCTTCGGGAATGTCGTGGGGGATCCGCCGAAGATCTCGTTGGTAATGAACAGGCACAACGCCAAGGGCTGGGCCTGCCAACGTGCGCTGAGCGCGGTAGAAAATCTGGTCATCGACGTCAAAGCCTGCGATTACAAGATCGGCAACGAGGGCGTCGTGGCGGCCGACAAAATCGCCGCCAAGGCAACCCAATAGGGATGCTCAGCATCGAATTCATCACCGACGCCCCCGAGAACGTCAAGCCGAAAGGATCGTGAACCACACGGCACAATGACATCCTGCTGATCGATGACACTTTGCTGATCGCGAATTCTGCGTTCAACCGGCTGGAGGCCTAGTGGGCTCGCCGCCACGGAAGGGGGCGTGACGTGCACGGGTTCGGATTCGAGACCTTGGCGCTGCTGACCGCCGTCGGTTTCGCGGGTCCGCTGCTAGCAGCAGTGCCGCGCTTGCGGATACCGGTAATCATCGGTGAGCTACTCGCGGGGCTCATCATCGGCAGGACCGGTTTTGGCGTCATCGACGACGCCAACCCAACCTTTCAATTGTTCGCGAACATCGGCTTCGCGCTGGTGATGTTTGTCGTGGGCACTCATGTTCCGGTCCGTGATCCCGCGCTGCGCTCGGCGGCGCCGCGGGCGTTGGTGCGTGCGGTTGTGGTCGGTGCGGTTGCCGCGGCTGTCGGTGTCGGGCTGGCGGCGGGGTTCGGGACCCGCCACGCGGCGCTTTACGCGGTGCTGATGGCCTCGTCGTCGGCCGCGTTGGCATTGCCGGTGATCGATTCGCTGCGACTGCAGGGACCGCAAGTGCTGTCCGTGACTGTGCAGATCGCCATTGCCGATGCCGCATGTATTGTGTTGCTGCCATTGGTAATTGACTTACGACGGGCGCCGATCGCGGCGCTCGGGGGGCTGGCGATCGCGGGCTGCTCGGTGGTGCTCTACATGCTGATGCATGCGGCCGACCGCAGGGGCTGGCGTCAGCGCATGCACGACTATTCCCAGAAACGTCGGTTTGCGCTGGAATTGCGGACCAACCTGCTAATCCTGTTCGCGCTGGCAGCGCTGGCCGTCAGCACCCACGTGTCGATCATGCTGGCGGGCTTCGCGCTGGGTTTGGTGATCGCTTTGGTCGGCGAACCGCGACGCCTGGCGCGCCAGCTGTTCGGCATCACCGACGGGTTTTTCGGCCCGTTGTTCTTCGTCTGGCTCGGTGCCTCGCTTCAGGTGCGCGAACTGGGTTCGCACCCGAAGCTCATTCTGCTGGGCATAGGCCTGGGAATGGGTGGCGTACTGGCGCATTGCGCGGGCAGGCTGCTCGGCCAGCCGCTGACGCTTGCGGTGCTTTCGGCAGCGCAGCTCGGCGTGCCGGTGGCCGCGGCCACGATCGGCACCGAGGAACACCTTCTTGTCACAGGCGAAGCGTCGGCGTTGATCTTCGGCGCGTTGCTGACGATAGCCGCGACATCGATCGCGGGCACGATCGCGGCACGCGGCCAGACCGCCGCGACAGCGGACGCGAAAGCGGATAACCCCGCCGCGACCGACAAGTCCAAGTGACCGGTCGCCGGGTCGATCAGCAGCATTTATGAGTATGGGCGACTATGAAAATTTGGGATATCGAGTCGGTCGTTGAATGACTCTTGCCTCGCACGCCGAGCAGGAAGGGCTCGTAATGGTCAAGGCGAAGCTCGGGGGCGCAGGGGATCGGGAAGACCCATTGTCCGGGCTGACCCAACAAGAGCGAACGCTTCTGCAACTGCTCAGTGAAGGCTTGACCAATAGGCAGATCGCCGCCCGGATGTTTCTTGCCGAGAAAACAGTGAAGAACTAAGTATCGCGGTTGCTGGCCAAACTCGGCATGGAGCGACGGACCCAGGCCGCGGTGTTCGCCTCTGAAGATTGGCTCAACGGTCCGCCAGCCGACCATGCCGGCAACCATGTCGGCAACCATGTCGGCAATGGCGCCGCCGGACCGGCCGGCAGCGCAGGCGTAGCGCCGGTCAGGCGGCGCTGCTCACGTGTACGGCCGAGTTGCCTATCGTGGCTTCACCATCGCCGATAATGGTGCGCAGGAAGGCTTTCTGCTGGCGTGCACCGCGTGCGGCGGCGCGGTCCCTGCCACCGGGAAGGCATAGCGCGGCGACGCTGCGCGCGAGGTTGATCGGGATCCGCATAAGTGGGTACCACGGCGGCACGTAGGCGGGCAGGCCCAGCGCGCGCATGCCGCGCGGTCCCAGATAGCCGCTCGTGATCGACAGGTGTTGGAGACGGGCGATCCGGCGGCGCACACCGGGCAGTATCGGGTAGTGCCACTTGAGGGGATCGTCCACCATCGGCATTGCAAGCTGTTTAGACGATTCGTCGGGATGGGATAGGGCGGTCAGCGTGTGGTAAAGCACGCGAATGGCGTCACGGAAGCTCCGCGGCAGCCACTCTTCCTCCACTCCGATCAGCCAGCCGACGTACCGGGTCACGTGCGCAATGGCATTGAGATCGGCCGGTGCAGTAATAAGCCCCATCCCCAGCGCGCCCAGTGGCGGCGCAATCAGCGCGCCCACCAAAGTGGCGGCCATGTCAGTTTGATTGACCGGCACTCCCCATTCGTCGGCTCGCCAATCCGCCATAGCGACAACGTGCCTGCGCACGAACGCATGGATCAATCGGACGCGGATCGTGGACTGGTAACCGATGCCGTGCGGAATCAATTGGCCGTCGGTGATTACGTCCAGCGCCCACTGATTCGTTTCGGCGAAACGCGCATTCGAGCCCTTCTCCAACGCGCCCGTCCGAAGCAGGGTCTTGT
The DNA here is from genome assembly GCA_963703795.1 of uncultured Actinomycetota bacterium. Taxonomy (GTDB): domain Bacteria; phylum Actinomycetota; class Actinomycetes; order Mycobacteriales; family Mycobacteriaceae; genus Mycobacterium. The sequence goes on from CAVPFT010000034.1 coordinate 19,069, forward strand.
TGAATCCGGAGAACTGATAGCCGCCCAGCAGCGACACATCACGGGCGACGTACATACCGTCCGCGCCACCGGCGCGCAGCGCACGCTGACCGCGGCGGAGCAGGTCACCGTCGACCCAATCGGGAACGGCCTCGATTCGAACGAAGAACGCGCGCAACGGTTCCGGTGCCTCCGGCACGTTGTCGATGCCGTGTGCGAGTGCCCGATCGAACAATGGCCGTGTCCGGTCAATGCCCTCCGAGCACATCCACTCGACCAGGCGATCCATCGGTTCGTCGCCCACGGTGAGACGCTCACCGAGGCTGCGCCATTGCTCACTGGTGGGTGGGCTCAACCCCAGCAGCGCCGCGGCGAGGCCGATGCCACCGGGAACCGCGCGGGGTCGGTCGGGATGCCGCGCCGGTATAGCTACGTTCATCGAGTCACCGCGTCCACTGCATTGTGACAAGCATTGTGACAAGCGTTGTGACAACGCACGTTGTCAATTTACGCGGTCGGTGTGGTGCTGTCAATCGCGTACAACCGGCACCATGAGCACCGAAGAAATGCGGGGCCTGCGGGTACCACCATCCGGGCGACCTGCTGTGTCCTGGGCGGCTTCAGCAAACGGCGGCGCGAAACCCCGCTAATGTTTCGAAGTGATTCGACTACCGAGCGGCGCTTTACCGAGGTGATGTCTTCGGGCGGCAGAATTCCGGTTGGATGCGCCATTGACCGGGTACTACCAGAGAACTCCTCACCAGAAAGGGCCCGACATGTTGCACTCCTTGGTTTTGGCGAGTTCGGATCCAGTTGCCGCAGGACTCATTCTTCGTGGGATCAAGGGGATTTTCGTTGCCATCGGCAGTGTCCTCGCGGCCGTCATCTGTGCGATCATCGCGGCGACCAAAGGCCGCAACCCCTTGGGCTGGGGAATTCTTGGGCTGTTCTTCTCCATCGTCACGTTGATCGTCGTTATCGTTATTCCCAGCAAGAAATGACGGCCGTTGACCGCGGACGGCTCGTCACTTAAGCAAATTTTCGTTTGTGCTGCAGCTACCCGCGATCGACCGGCTGTTTGTCCGAGCGCCGGATGCGCCTACGGGCGTTCAGCAGTAGGTGGTCGAACTCCGATTGCGAGTTGAGGGCCAAGCCGGCGCCGCGGAAGTCTTCGGAAATCTGCTCGGCCAGCAACCGCAGTTTGACGTTTGCTTCCTGGGACAACCATTTGAGCAGATTGAACGCGGCGTTGTCGTCGATGCTGTAGATCAGCATCAGCATGCCCTTGGTTTGCTCGATGGCGGCGCGGTTTTCGCTGATCTCGGCCAGCTTGGCGGTGACCAGGTCCTCCTGCGCCTGTTCCGGCAGCGGGGAAACGTCGACGTAAAACCCATGCGTCCCGATCACTTCGCCCTGTTCGTCGAAGAGCTGATCGCCGACGACGACGATGTGGCGCACGTTGCCGCCGGTGTCGATGATCCGGTGGCGGGTGCTGAACGCTTCGTGCGTGTTCAGGATCTGATCGATGGTGGCCGCCACCTGTCCACGGTCGTCGGGGTGTTTGTGTGCGAGCACCAGGTCGGTGGTTGGGGTGACGGTGCCGGGCTCGTACCCGTGTATGCGCTGGACCTGTTCGGACCATTCCCACCGCTGGTCGGTGAAGTAGAACCGGAACCAGCCCACCCGTTGCGGCAAGCCACCTGCCAAGGCCTCTTCGACATCGGCCGATTGGCCGTTGAGCTCCCAGTTCATCGTTTTCATCGCTAACCTTGCCTCCTGGGGTTGCGGGAGGGGGCGGCCCGAACGCCGGCATGATCCGGTCATTCGGCGGCCGGTGCGTGGTCTCGCCCCCGCTCCCGCCCGCCGGTTGATCAGGCGTCTATGACCTCTCGCGTCGCGGCGTTGTCGTCGATGGCCTTGCGTCCTCCGGCGCGGCCGATCGAAATCTTGCGCGGCTTGGCCTTTTCCGCCACCGGGATGTGCAGCCTCAAGACTCCTTCGCCGTAGGCAGCCTCGATTTTGTCGGTGTCGAGGTTTTCGCCGAGCACGAGCTGGCGGCTGAACACCCCCCGCGGCCGCTCGGTCGCCAGCATCTCGCGGTTGGGGTCGACGCCCGGTCGCTCGGCACGCACCGTCACGACATTGCGCTCGATATCGATGTCCAGCGAATCGGCGTCGATGCCCGGCAGGTCGAACTCGACGACGAATTGTTCGCCCTCGCGCCAGGCGTCCATCGGCATCACGGCGGGACGGGCCGCCGTGCCCAGGGCTTGCTGGGCGAAGCGGTCCAGCTCACGGAACGGGTCGGTACGCATCAGCATGGTGTCACCTCTCACTGGAATCTGCTGTGGTGAAACGGCTATTACCTATGTCTAATGACATAGATTTGATATACCACTGTCGACAGTTCAGCGCAAGTGTGGTACACAGGTTTTCTGTGCGATTCAGCAGAGGAGATGCCCGATGACCGAAAATCCCGGCGATCCGGGTGCGCCGGCGGCCGGTCAGGGGGTTTACGGAATCTCGGTGGCCGCCGAGCTTTCTGGCATCCCGGTGCAGTCGCTGCGTCTTTACGAGCGGTACGGACTGCTGACGCCGGCGCGCAGTGACGGCGGCACCCGCCGCTACAGTGCCGACGACATGGTCCGGCTACAGCGCATCCGCGCGCTGGTCGACGCCGGGATCAACCTGGCCGGCATCGCCCGCATCCTGAGCCTGGAGGATGACAACACCGCGCTGTCGTCGGCCAACACCGACCTGCAATCGACCAATTTCGGCCTGCGATCGACCAACCGCTCGTTGCGGGGCACGGCGAAGGCCACAAGATCCAAGAAGGCCAAAGACCGGCGGGATGGGGACGCAAGCTGAAGCGTCGTTAGGCCCGGGCGGCTCAGCTGATTTTCGGCATCGGGATGCCTTCGCTGGCCGTGAACCGCGCATCCTCCCGGGAGGACAACCCGATCGATACCACCGATCGGTCGAACAGTGCGTCGGTCAGGTAAGCCAGGGACACCGCCCAGCGGTTCACTGGTCGTGGAATCGCGTAGAGGTGGTAGGCCCGCGTCACGGCTTTGGCGGGCAACCCCGACAGGTGCACATTGAGCGGGTTGGCCACGGCATACCTCGGTCCCAGGTCGACCACCAAACCCAGGTTGCGGTGTTTGTATTGCTTGCTGGTGCCGTAGCCGAGGCTGGCGGCCACGTTTCGCGCGAGCACCTTGCCCTGACGAGTGGCGTGTTGCGCGGTGGGTGGCGTGATCTTCCCGGGTTGTGTCATGTCGGGAACCGCGGCCGCGTCACCGGCGGCGAAGACCTCGGGGTGGTCGGGGACCTGCAGATCGAGTTGGACTTTGAGCCGGCCGCTCTCGGTCGGTAATCCCAGATCCTGGATCAACGGCGCGCCGGTCACCCCCGTTACCCAGGCGAGGGTATGCGTGTCGACACGCGAATCATCGCTGAGCACAACATGATCCGCGTGCGCTTTTTTGAGCGTTGTGCCAAGCCGGACGTCGATGCCGCGGCGACGCAGCACCTTCAGTGCGGCGGCGCCGAGTTTCTCCCCGACCTCGGGCATGACCTGCTCGGCAGTATCGAGTAGTAAGAACTTGACGTCGGACGCATCGAAGCCCATCTGTTTTGCCGCGGCGTCGGCCAGCGCCCGCAGCTGCGCGACCAGTTCGGTACCCGAATAGGACGCGCCGACCACAACGACGGTGCGCCGGGCCGCGGCCACCTTCTCGTCGTCCTCGATGTTGGCCAGCTCCAACTGCTCCACGAAGTGGTCTCGCAGGTAAAGGGCCTCGGCGGTGGTCTTCAATCCCCGAGCATGTGTCGCCAGTCCCGGCACATCGGACAACCGAGTCACCGACCCCGGGGTAAGCACCAGCCGATCCCAGGACATGCTGTGGGTGCGTTGTTCGGGATCGCAAAACGTCAGCGTGTGTTGAGCGAAGTCCACGGCGTCGACACGGCCGCGCACCGTGCGAACGCCTTTGAGCGTATTGGCCAGGGGTATGGCGACAAAGCGGGCATCGACGACCCCTCCGGCAACGTCCGGCAGCAGCGGCGTATAGAGCATGTAATCGACCGGAGAAATCATCCGGATATCGACCTGTGCGTGCCGTCGGGCGAGAATCCGGGCCAGACGGTGGGCGCAGGTGAACCCGGTGAAGCCGCTACCGACGATCACGATTGAGGTCACCCGCGCCAGTGTAGGACGAGTTCGCCCTCCGGGAAATCGCGGTGACGGCAGCCTAAGTGATTGGTATGAAAGCTATTGTCCCCGAATGCGTTACATAGACGCTCGACACTGGACGGATCAGATCCTTCGCTTTACACGGGTCGATTTCCGCCTGGGCGGCGCCTTCTGTTCGTTCCCTGTATTTGCACTTCGTCATCTGGCCCATCTACTTCGTTTTGTGCGCAGACACACTGCAATTGTCGCGGCCACCATGACACCGCGTCACGGGAGATCATCGGCCAGGCCAAGAGGGTGGTCATGGAACGCTTCAATCTCGACGCAGTCGAAGCGTTCGATCTGCTCGCCCGACTGTCGCGGCAGTCCAACACCGAGCTGATCGACATCGCTGACTTCAACGCAGAGGTACGGGGGCGGGGCGGCGCTCCGCGATCAGCCGCTCGCCGAGTCCGTAGTCGTGATCCGCGTTGTGTGTGAGCACGCCGACGACCGCGTCCCCGGAGCCGTACCAGACGGTGAAGCCGTCGGGATGATCAATCATGCGGCTGCTTTCGTAGCCGTCGCCCCAGGCATGGTACTTCACCGTCGCGTCACCGATGGTGGTCCAAAATCCGGGCACACCATCCCATTTCATCTGTTCGCCCGCTGCGGATGCCCCGGCGATGGTGCCTTGGTCAGCCGCATCCTGCCAGTGCTCGATGGCTAGGGGGCGTCCGGCTACCTCGTGGTGTCCGAGCGCCACGTCGCCCGCGGCGTACACCTCGGGCGCCGAGGTGGCCATATCGCTGCCGACGACGATGCGAGAGTCGCGGACCTGCAGGCCGGCCGCGTCGGCGATGCGACTCTGCGGCGCGACACCGGTTGCGGCGAGCACCAGATCACAGTCGATGGTGACGCCGTTGTCCAGTCGCACACCGGCGTCGGTGATTTCCTCGACCGCGACACCGCCGACGTGGCGGGCGCCCGACTCGGTGACCAGATCGCGCAGGCGTGCGGCGGCCTCGTCGCCGAGCCGCTTTTGTTGCGGAAGCGGTTCGGGGGCAACCAGAGTCACCGGAACGCCACGCAGCGCTAACGACGCTGCGGCCTCGCAGCCAATGAAACCGGAGCCGATCACGACGGCGGAGGTGGCGGTGCCGGCGGCGTCGCGCAGGGCGGCGGCGTCCGCCAGAGACCGCAACAGCAGGGCGCGTTGCCCACCGGGAATCGGTGGGGCCACGGGCGCGGCACCGCAGGCCAAGATCAGGGTGTCGAACAAGTGGCGCCGATCGCCGACGTAGACGGCGCGCTCGCCGAGGTCCAGCCGCTCGACGTGCGCACCCCCGATGAGCTCGATCGCGCGATCGTCGAACCACTGCGCGGCATGCAGTGCGACGTCGTCGGTCTGACCGCGCAGGTACTCCTTACTCAAGGGCGGTCGGGCGTAGGGCAGGTCGACGTCGGCGCTGAAAATCCGCACCGTCGCGTCGGCGTCGTGCTCGCGGAACGACTCTGCTGCGGCCACCCCGGCCGGCCCGCTGCCCACGATGATCACTCCGGGCTGGGTCACTGCCGTTTGGTACCCGCCACTCGGCAGGCTCAATCGCCAATGGGGTCGCCGAGTTTCGGTGGGCGCGACGCGGGTATGTGCCATGCACATGCGAGCTGTCACTTGGCACGGCAAGCGGGACGTGCGCGTGGAGTCGGTACCCGACCCGAAGATCGAACAGGCCACAGATGCCATCGTCGAAGTCACTTCGACGAACATCTGCGGGTCCGACCTACACCTCTATGAAATTCTCGGGGCTTTCATGAAGCCCGGAGACATCCTCGGTCACGAAGCCATGGGAATTGTCCGCGAGGTCGGCGACCAAACGGGTGACCTTCGAGCGGGAGACCGGGTCGTCATCCCGTTCCAGATCTCCTGCGGCCGGTGTCACATGTGCGACAAGCGGCTCTACACGCAATGTGAAACGACCCAGGTGCGTGAGCAGGGCATGGGAGCGGCGCTGTTCGGCTATTCGGAGCTCTACGGGGAAATCCCCGGGGGCCAAGCCGAGCTGCTGCGCATCCCTCAGGCCCAGTTCACCCACATCAAAGTCCCAGTCGGACCACCGGATTCGCGCTTCGTCTATCTGTCGGATGTGTTGCCGACCGCGTGGCAGGCGGTGGCCTACGCCGACATCCCCGACGGCGGGACGGTGGCCGTACTCGGCTTGGGCCCCGTCGGAGACATGGCGGCGCGCATTGCCGATCACCTGGGGTACCGGGTCATCGCCGTCGACCTGGTGCCCGAACGCCTGGCCCGGGCCGCGCAACGCGGCATCCACACCATCGATCTGGGGCGGCTCGACTCTTCCCTCGGCGAGGCGATCCGCGACCTGACCGACGGACGTGGCACGGACTCGGTGATCGACGCGGTAGGCATGGAGGCGCACGGGTCCCCGGCGGCGCGACTCGCTCATCAGGCCACCGCGCTGTTGCCGGACGCGCTTGCCAAGCGGCTGATGCAAACGGCCGGGGTGGACCGGCTCAGCGCGCTGTATTCCGCGATCGACATCGTGCGGCGCGGTGGAACGATCTCGCTGATCGGCGTCTACGGCGGGATGGCCGATCCCTTACCGATGCTCACCCTTTTCGACAAGCAAGTGACCCTGCGGATGGGGCAGGCGAACGTGAAGAGGTGGGTCGACGACATCATGCCCCTGCTGACCGATGACGACCCGCTCGGCGTCGACACCTTTGCCACGCACGTGCTGCCCCTCGACGAAGCTCCGCACGCCTACGACATCTTCCAAAAGAAGCAGGACGGAGCGGTGAAGATCACTCTGAAACCATGAACCCGTTCTCCACCAAATGATTTCGGAGATGCTGTAGCGTCGCCGGCCAGACACCAGGCAGCGCGCGGTTTGACCGCCGCCTTGGTCGGGTATCAAGTGCGCCATGACCAGCCCGGACGCCCTTGCTCCCACTCCCACCGCTCCCACTCCCACCGGTGAAGTGTGGCCGGGCAGGGCCTACCCGTTGGGCGCGACGTATGACGGCGCGGGCACCAACTTCGCGGTGTTCAGCGAGGTGGCCGAGCGGGTGGAGTTGTGTCTGTTCGACGCCGACGGCACCGAAAGCCGGATTCCCCTGCCCGAGGTCGACGGCTTCGTCTGGCACGCCTACATACCCAACATCGAACCCGGCCAACGCTACGGTTACCGCGTGCACGGCCCGTACGACCCCCAGAACGGCTTGCGGTGCAATCCAAACAAGCTGCTGCTCGACCCGTATTCGAAGGCCATAGACGGCATATTCGAGTGGAACCAGTCGCTGTTCGGCTACACCTTCGGTGACCCCGATAGCCGCAACGACGACGACTCGGCGGCGAGCATGCCCAAGTCGGTGGTGATCAACCCATACTTCGACTGGGGCAACGACCGCCCGCCGGACCACCACTATGCCGACACCGTGGTGTACGAGGCGCACGTCAAGGGCCTGACGTGGACCCATCCGGACATCCCCGAGCAGCTACGCGGAACCTACGCCGGTGTGGCGCACCCGGTGATCATCGATCACCTCAAGAGCATCGGTATCACCGCGATCGAGTTGATGCCGGTGCACCACTTCGCCAACGATTCCACCCTGATCGACAAGGGGCTCTCGAATTACTGGGGCTACAACACGATTGCGTTCTTTGCGCCCGACCCGAAGTATTCCAGTGCCGCTTCCGCAGGGGGCCAGGTGCAGGAGTTCAAGGCGATGGTGCGCGCGCTGCACGAGGCCGACATCGAGGTCATCCTCGACGTCGTCTACAACCACACGGCGGAGGGCAACCACCTCGGCCCGACGCTGTCGATGCGCGGCATCGACAACGCCGCCTACTACCGGCTGGTCGATGACGACAAGCGCTACTACATGGACTACACCGGCACGGGCAACAGCCTCAACGCCGGACATCCGCATACGCTGCAGCTGATCATGGACTCGCTGCGCTATTGGGTGACCGAGATGCACGTCGACGGCTTCCGGTTCGACCTGGCCGCGACGCTGGCCCGCGAGTTCTACGATGTCGACCGGCTGTCGGCGTTTTTCGAACTCGTGCAACAGGATCCAACGGTCAGTCAGGTCAAGCTCATCGCCGAGCCGTGGGACGTCGGGCCGGGCGGCTACCAGGTGGGCAACTTCCCGCCGCAGTGGACGGAGTGGAACGGCAAGTACCGCGACACCGTCCGCGATTTCTGGCGGGGTGAGCCCGCCACGCTCGACGAGTTCGCCTATCGATTGTCCGGGTCGGCGGATCTCTACGAGCACACCGCCCGCAGGCCGGTGGCCTCGATCAACTTCGTCACCGCCCACGACGGGTTCACGCTGCGCGACCTGGTCTCCTACAACGAGAAGCACAACGACGCCAATGGCGAGGGCAACAACGACGGCGAGAGTCACAACCGATCGTGGAACTGCGGCGGCGAGGGGCCGACCCGCGATGCGGGCATCAACGACCTGCGCGCGCGCCAGCAGCGCAACTTCCTGACCACCTTGCTGTTGTCACAGGGCGTGCCGATGATCGGCCACGGCGACGAGCTGGGTCGCACGCAAGACGGCAACAACAACGGCTACTGCCAGGACAGCGAACTCACTTGGATCGACTGGGCCGATGCCGACGCGGACCTGCTGGAGTTCACCCGTGCGGTGTCGGCGGTGCGCGCCAACCACCCGGTATTTCGCAGGCGCCGGTTCTTCGACGGCAAGCCGGTGGGCCGGCGCGGACAGGGCGCCCTCCCCGATATCTCCTGGTTCACCCCGGACGGCGCCGAGATGACCGACGAGGACTGGGGCGCAAGTTTCGCGAAATCGCTCGCCGTGTTCCTCAACGGCCGTGGCATTCCCTACCTCGATGCGCGGGGTCAGCAGGTGATCGATGACTCGTTCCTGTTGTGCTTCAACGCCCACCACGAGCCAATCGAATTCGTCCTTCCCCCAGCGGAATTCGGAGACTGTTGGCGCGTCGTCGTGTACACCGGGCCCCGGGGGGCGCTGCTGTCGCAAGAACTGCCCGCGGCGGCCAAGTTCACCGTGGACGACCACACCGCCGTGGTGCTGCAGGCTGTGTCGGAAACAACGGAGACAGCCCAGAGTAATCCCGGTGGGTCGAACACACGCTGATACGCTGTGCGTGCACCGGACCGTTACAAAAGTGGGTGAATATGTCAAGGACAGTGGTGGTTGGCGCCTCGAGTGGACTCGGGCGCTGCATAGGCGTCGGCCTCGCGCAACGCGGCGATCAGGTGGCGCTGCTCGCCCGGCGTCGTCAGCGCATCGAGGCGGCGGCGAAGGAGGCGGGCCCGGGCGCGATCGCCATCGAATGCGACGTCACCGACGAGGCGTCGTGCCGGTCGGCCATCAACGATGCCGCCGACTCGCTTGGCGGGATCGACAACCTCATCTACACACCTGGCATAGGGCCGATCGTCCGCTTGGTCGACACCGATGCCGAAACGTGGCGGCGCATCTTCGACACCAACGTCATCGGCGCGGCACTGGTGACGGCGGCGGCCGTGCCACATCTGACGGCTTCCGGAGGCAAGGCCGTCTACCTCTCGTCCCCCACAGGGACGTTCGGGCCGCCCTGGCCGGGCCTCGGCGCGTACGGCGTCAGCAAGGCAGCGCTCGACAGACTGGTGGAGTCGTGGCGAGCCGAGCACCCGGATATCGGTTTCACCTGCCTCGTCGCCGGGGAGTGCGCGGGCGGGGAGGGCGATGGCCAGACGGGAATGAATGTCGGCTGGGATCTTGAGCTCGCCAAGCAGGCCTACCCGTTTTGGTTATCGCGGGGCATTATGCCCGGCAAGGTGATGCCGGTCGAGGACCTCGTCGAAGTGGTGCACACGATCCTGCGCATCGATGCGACGACGTCGATGCCGGTCGTGGTTGTCAGGGGCGCGCCCGGCGCCCCCGCGGTGTTCGCGGATTCAGCTCAGTAACGAGGGCGGTATTGGGGAACGCCGATCACCGACCGCCGATCTTTTCGCGGATCGTGTCGGCAAGCTTTTCGGCGAGGAAGCGCCCGTTCGACGTTGGCCGAAACGCGCGTGCCGCGTCGGTAAGCGCGTCGCGGGAATCCGGGCGCAGCTCGATGTCGGCGGCGGCGACGTTGAACTCGAGCTGCTCGACGGTGGACGCGCCGGGAATGGCGACGACACCCGGCAGGCTGATCAGCCAGGCCAGCGCCACCTGGGCGGGCTTCGCGTCGACCTCCGTCGCGACATCGCGCAACGTCTGCAACAGCGGCTCGATGCGGCGCAGGTTCTCGGTGCCGAACAGCGCGTTCGTCGCGCGGATGCCGCCGGGACGGTTGTCGAGGCCGTACTTGCCGCCCAGCAGACCTTGGGCGAGGGGGCTCCAGGCGATCACGATGCGTTTCTCGCGCTCGGCGAACGGGACCAACTCCCTGAGTGCACCCGCGCGGGCGAGCGAAAACTGAACCTGGTTGCTGATCACCGGGCGCCCGAGCGCGGCGTCGGCCTTTTTCCATCGTGCGAGCGAGTAGTTCGAGACACCGGCCGCGCCGATCTTTCCGCTGTCGAGCAGGTCACGCATGCCGGGCATGATCACCGAATCGGGGACCACCGGGTTGGGCTGGTGGATCTGGTAGAGCGGGATGCGATCGAGTCCCAGCCGCCGCGCACTCGCGCGCTCGCGCTGCTTGATCACTGCGGGGAAGGGCGCGACCGGGAAGACCTTGCTGGCCACCGCGACCTCGGCGCGCTCGCCGCCCAGCGCCTCGCCGAGGATCCGCTCGCTTTTGCCCAGCCCGTATATCTCGGCGGTATCGAACAGCGTCACCCCCAGCGCCCGGGCGCGCCGCACGATGTCACCCGCGGCACCGGAGGCATAGCTGTCTCCATAGCCCCACTCGCGCGACCCGAATTGCCAGGTGCCCAGGCCGATTCGGCTGACGCGTCCCACTCCCTCGACATCGAGATATTTCATGGTCCCACCCTACTGCGGCGCCGAGCGTGGGCCCTAAGTACGTGAACCGCGTTGAATTCGTCCAAAGGCCCCACGCTCGCCGCCCACCCGCCGGTCTCCCACTGACGCTCAGCCGGGGATCTTGTTGAGGATGTAGTTGGCGATGCTGACCGCGGATTGCCGGGCGCGGGCACTGTCGGTCGTGCCGCTGCAGGACACCGACAGGTCGATGACGACGTTGGCTCGGGCCGCGATCGCGCGGGTGGCGCGAATCTGTAATCCCTTGGGCGCGAGATCCAGTGTGGTGATGCCGTTGCCGGCATCGGCGGGAGTGCTCAGCGAATATGGGGTCGGCCCAACGTCGGGGATCGTCACGTTAACGATTGAGCCGCCGCATTTCCGCCATCCGGACAGCAGCTTGTCCAGTTGTGATCGGGCGGCGGGCGGATCACGAAATGCCGCGACGGCTTCGACGAGCTGGATCGACTTGAGGAAGGTGCGCGTGTCGGAGAATCCCGCCGCGTGGTATCCCAGAATGGCGTCGACGTTGTAGGCCTCCGGCATCCCGGGGGAGATGCTTCCCCAGCACTCCGAACGGTCGACGGATCCTTTGTTGTCCGACCTACCGGGATGCGCCCAGGTTGGGCCGGCCTCGAGGTTCTGATCGTCGGTCATGTTTTTCAGGTCGGCGAGGCTGGGCAATAGCGCGGTCACGGTGTCCGGCGCGACCGTGGGTGGCGGGGGCCCGGTGCTGGTGCTGCTCGCGGTTCCGGGCTCCGCGGTCTGGCTGGAACGGGACGTGACTGCATCGAGGACGGCCCACGCGCCCAGCGCGACGACCGTGAGCGTGATGAACGCATACGACAACGCGAGCCCGGCCAGAGCGCGGTCTCGGCCGGGCTCACCCGTGCGGCGGATTTGCGCGAGCCCCAGGTGCCCCAGAACCGCACCGGCGGGTGGAAACACGAACGCGAACAACAGCGATAGCGTCGCGAATGGGTTGGTGGGCGGTTGGCGTGGCGGTGCGGGCGGTGGTGTGACGGGTGGCAGATCCACCACCGGGTCGTCGAATGGGACGCGGCCGAGCGGGTCGTAGCTGTACGGGTTGTACCCGTAGGGATCCTGGGGGTTGGTCACCGGTGGCCTCCTTGCCTGGCCTGTCGCGAATGTAGCTGATGAGGACGGCCCGCTGGCAAGGGCTCCCGGCCGTTTGGGCGCGATATCGCCGGGTAATTAGCAACAGTGGAGTCATGGCCGGAAAACTGGCACCGCAGCCGACTATTTCGAGTGCTCAGCCTTGGCGGGTACGTCGCCTTCGACCTGCCGAGGGTGGTGACGGGTTTGGGCGCGTTGCTGCTTCTCGGTATCGCAGCCACGCACGCGTATCTGCTGGCCACCCAAGAGGGGCCGCCCGGGTATTTCGTGGTGTATGCCGCCGGGGTAATCGCCGGTTGCCTGTTGGCCGCGGGCAGCATGGGATTCGGCCGCAAACCCTATGTGGCGCAAGTGGGTTGGTATTTCGGCAGCCTGCTTTCGGTCGTGGTCGTCGGTGTTGACGTCGCCACCCGGGTGGCCGGCCTGCCCGGCATGACGGCGGTGACGGGGCGGTGGGATGTCGCGCCGGCCTCGTTTGCGCTCGTGTTCGCGGGCGCCTTTGTCGCAGTGCACGGGTCGGTGCTGGTGGGCATCAATGTCGCCTATCCGCAGCGGCAGGACTGGGAGGACTGACCGGAGCGCCGCAGATGATCCACAGTGTGACAGTGCTCGACTACCCGGTGTGGTTGCGAGTCGACCATTGGCTCAACGTCCTGTTTTTGACGTTGCTGTTGCGCAGCGGTTTCGAAATCCTGGCCACCCACCCCAAGCTCTATTGGCGTGAGGACAGCAAGCCCGGCACCGAGTGGGCGCGGTTTACCACCAAGAAAATGCCGACCGACAAGCTCTACGACACCCTCGACGAAGAGGAGGACTACAGCCCGCTGATTGCCCTGCCCGGCCACAAGAAGCTCGGCATGGGTCGCCATTGGCACTTCATCTCGGTGCTCGGCTGGATTCTGGTCGGACTTTCCTACTACATCCTGTTGTTCGCTACCGGCCAATGGCACCGGTACTGGCCGCACTCGTGGGCGACCTTCGTGGAGGCAGGGAACGACATCCTCACCTATATGACGTTCAATCTGCCCCCGCTGCTACCCAACGAGCCACTCGACGCCATCCAGAAGCTGACCTATGCGGGTGTCATCTTCCTGCTCGCTCCGTTTCAGATTCTCACCGGTGCGGCGCAGTCCCCGGCGATCGAGGCCCGGTTCCCCTGGTTCGTGCGGCTGTTCGGCGGGCGGCAATGTGCGCGCAGTCTGCACTTCCTCGGGCTGGTCGCATTCCTGGTCTTCATCGCGATCCACGTGTCGATGGTCTTCTTCTGGGGCTGGGGACAACTCAACGCCTCGATGATCTTCGGCAAGGTACGCAACGTCACATGGGGAAGCCGTGTGCTCATTCCTGATCATCGGCGCGATCGTCGCCATCCACATCGCGGCCACGGTGTGGAGCCTGCGGCACCCGGTCCAGGTGCGCCGGATACTCGGTGCAGTGGTCAGCCGCGTCCGGCTCATCCTGCTGCGCCCGCTGGACTCGCGGCAGAACTATCCCGAAAGGATGCTGTCGGAGGAACACCGCGTCAATGGCAAACCGCCGTGTTCCACCGCGTACAAGGTGATGGCGGTGCACAACTTCGTCGACTGGAGGCTGCGGGTCGGCGGGCTCGTCGAAAAGCCGGTGACGCTGGACCTCGCCGCAGTGCGCGCGCTGGGCAAACCGGAAATGCAACGGGTTCTACACAACTGCGTCCAGGGCTGGTCAAGCATCGGCGAGTGGACGGGGCTTCCGCTGGCTCAACTCGCTGATTTGGTGCGGCCGCTCCCTCAGGCGCGCTTCGTGTGCTTCCTGACCATGCAGGACAACAGCCGCGACGAGCCGAGCTCGCAGGGGGAGGGACAGTTTTACGAGGTGATGGATCTCGAACTGGTCTACAAGCCGCAAACCATCTTGGCGTACGAGATGAACGGAAAGCCATTGCCCATCAAGCACGGTGCGCCGTTGCGGCTCCGGGTGGAGACCCAAGTGGGCTTCAAGATGGCCAAATGGATCTACCAGATCGAGTTCGTCGACGACCATCGCGGCATCGGCTACGGGCTGGGTGGCTGGCGTGAGGACAACATTCACTACGACAAGGACGTGGAGATCTGACTGACATGAATGACCCCGCCGATAACGCAGCCGACAATGCAATGGTGCGCCCGGAGCTGATTGGTCTGGATCCGGCTTCCCGCGAACGGGTGTTGGAACAGATCGCGGCCAAGGGCGGATACTGTGAGTGTTGCGGCGCAAAAGACTTCGACGTCGGTGCCGCTCTGTACCTCGGCTTCCTGTTTCTTGACGAAGATAACGATGCGTATATGGTCGCATTGACCTGCCGCAACCCGGAGTGCGCCAAGCCGCGAACCGGAATCGTCCTGCCCGAGAAGGACTTTCTCAGCGACGGCTGTCTTTCCGGCCACGGAACCGTTTGGCCGTTGCGGGCGGGCCATCGATGAAATCCGGGTGAGCGAGACGGAATCGATCGATCAGGTGCGATAGCCTGCGCAGCTCGGCGCGCAACGCGTGAAATCTTCGCTCATCTGCGTCGTTAAGCCGGCCCAGCGAGCTGTAATGCACCAGCCGTCGCAGCCGCCCCGCCAGCACGGTGCCCCATCTGATGCTGAAGTCGTAGCGCTGGCCCTCGCCTATCGGTGCTTCGTCGTCTTGTCTTCCAAGTTCCTTGAGCGCCTTGATCTGTTCGGTGATCAGTTCGACGTCGTCGTCAATGTCGACCGCCGTGCGAGTGGCCGTGCCAGCGTCCGCGTGAGTGTCATTGTGTGTTGCGCTCATCGGTTTCTCCTATGCATCAGAGGTTTGGCTTGGCGATGCTGACCACGTAGGGCTCCCCGACGAGGGTGAGATACACCCGGTGCGGCCCGATGGCCATACCCGAGAGGCGCGCGGATTGGACGGCGCCACCGGGCAGGTCCGCCCGATAGTTGATGACGCGGATCACCGGAATCGTCTGCCGCCGAAAGCCGGTGAAGCTGTCCGTCTCCAGCACCGCCAGCTCGTCGTCGGTCGCGGCGTAGATCCGGGAGTCATCGGTGCCGAGCTCGCGAATCGGCGACGGCAGCCGGGCAGTTGCGAGCGCCTCGAGCCCCCTACCGCCGCGGAGGGAGTCGACGGCATACAGCGTGTTGCTATCGTGGCCGGCCACATAGGTGCGGGAGTCCGCGGTGCCGTCGCCCGCCGAGACCGCAACATCCATGTCCAGGGAGCCGCGTTTCTGCGGAGGAGATGAGAAGCCCTCGTAATAGCGGATTCCCGATGACCCGTAGGCGTGGTAGTCGATCTTTCGCCCGCGGTTGGCGCCGTCGATGCTGTCGGCGGGATCATCGGCGATCCTGGCAGTTGGTAGTTTTCGGAAACCGTACTGGTCTACCGGCGTCACCGCCGTTCCGTCCGCCGACAGGGCAAGCAACATCCGCATTCCGGCGTCTTCGGACAGGTAAGCGGGGGCCGGGCCTGCGTCGAAATCGTTGAGCGGCCGGAGGCTTCCGAGGTCGACAGCGGCGACCCTGTCGCGCTCGGGCTGCGGCACGAACACGACCCGATCGTCCTTTTGGCTGATCTGCAGATTGCGCCCCACCGCCATGGGCGCGGACAACCGAGTCTTCGCATCATCGGGGCGTGCGCCGGGCGTGACCTCGGCCAGTCGGCGATCGTCGGTGAGCGCCACGAGGGCGTGCATGCGGTATGACCAGACCGGCTGGCGCAGCGCCGAGCCGACGTGCCATACCGCGACTTCGGGGGCGCTCTCCAACGACGAGCCGGGGACCGAACAGCCC
Source organism: uncultured Actinomycetota bacterium (assembly GCA_963703795.1). Classification (GTDB taxonomy): domain Bacteria; phylum Actinomycetota; class Actinomycetes; order Mycobacteriales; family Mycobacteriaceae; genus Mycobacterium. The sequence goes on from CAVPFT010000034.1 coordinate 35,110, forward strand.
GCCGCGACCAGGACGGCGCCGGCCACGCCCAGACGCCGCAGCCCTCGTGTGCGGCGGCTTGTTTTGGGGCCCGCGTGGGCGGCCACGGTGCTCACCGTTCCCTTCCGTCCCTTCCCCTGTTTATGCCCTGTTTATGCCCTGTTTATGAAGAGGAATTACCCCAATCCGCGCACGCCACACCTATTGAGCCGCCCGGGCTTGGGCACCGCGTAGCAAGTTTCCGGCCGCTACGCGAGGGTATGCCCAGGCCTAGATCATGGCCGCAACAAAGAAAACCAGCGCCGCTGACTACCTGCCCGAAAAACGCGGGCTCGGTTCGCTGAAAACGGCGGCCGATCGTTGCCGCGGGTGTTCGCTTTTTGCCGACGCCACCCAAACGGTCTTCGGTCACGGAAAGCGGGACGCACCCCTCATGCTGGTCGGCGAGCAACCGGGGGACCAGGAGGACCGCGCGGGTCTGCCGTTCGTCGGCCCGGCGGGACGGTTGCTCGCCCGGGCACTCGATGAGGCCGACATCGACCCGGCGCTGACGTACCAGACCAACGCCGTCAAGCATTTCAAGTTCACCCGCAAGGGCGGCAAACGGCGGATACACCAAAAGCCCAGCCGCACCGAAGTCGTCGCCTGCCGCCCGTGGCTCATCGCCGAGATCGAGGCGGTGCGACCGCAGGTGATCGTCTGCCTCGGTGCGACCGCCGCGCAATCGCTTATGGGAGCAGCGTTTCGGGTGTCCGCTCAGCGTGGCCAGATAATGCTTTTGCCATCCGAGGCTGATCTGCCCGGGGCCGCCTTGGAGTTCGATCCCGAACCATGCCTGATTGCGACCGTGCACCCGTCGGCTGTGCTCCGTGATCGCAGTGACCGACACGATGAGGCGTACAAGTCATTCGTTGACGATCTGCGCAGCGCGCGAGCCGCTCTCGTGGGCGGATAGGGCCGCCGCTATCACCTGGGCGATGTGCATCGGCCGGCGATCGGAGAGGTCACGAATCTGGGTGCGACAACTGAATCCATCGGCCAACACCAGCGAGTCGGGATCGGCGGCGCGCAATGCCGGCATCAGTTTGTCTTCGGCGCACGCGACCGACACGTCATGGTGGCCCTTTTCGAAACCGAAATTACCGGCCAGACCGCAACATCCGGTGTCGAGAACCTCGGGGTCCACGCCGGCGTCGGTAAGCAGCTGCCGGTCGTGGTCGTAGCCCAGGATCGCATGCTGGTGGCAGTGCTGCTGGACCACCGCATGGGCGCCGATCTGGGGAGGCTCCCAATCGGGGGCCTCGCGCGCCAACACCTCGCCAAGAGTGAAGGTCTGCTTCGCCAACCGGTGTGCATCCTCGTCGCCGAAAAGCAGTTCGGGCAGGTCGGATCGAAACACGGCGGCGCAGCTGGGCTCCAGCACCACCACCGGCGTGCTCGTCCGCAGTGCCGGACGCAGTGCCGTAAGAGTGCGCCGCAGAACGCGTTTGGCAACCCTGAGCTGACCGGTAGAGATCCACGTCAACCCGCAGCACACGGTCCGGCGTGGCACCTCGACATTGAAGCCCGCCGCCTCCAGCACCGCGACGGCGGCCTGCCCAATGCCCGGTTCGAAGTTGTTGACGAAGGTGTCCGGCCAGAGCAGCACCCGCCCGCGCGAGGGCGCGGAAGCGACCGGAGCGCGGCCGGCGAACCAACTGGTGAATCTCTCGTCGGCGAAGTGCGGCAACTCGCGCTGGACATCGACGCCGCCGGCCTTCTTGACCAGCGTCGACAATCCGGACGTGTGCGCCACGGTGTTGATCGCGCGCGGCGCCGCCGCGGCCAGGCGGGCCCACAACGGGATCCACCCCATCGAGTAATGCGCCATGGGCCGGAAACGTCGTCGATAGTGATGGAACAGGAACTCCGCCTTATAGGTCGCCATGTCGACGTCGACGGGGCAGTCGCTGCGACACCCCTTGCACGCCAGGCAGAGATCCAACGCATCGCGCACTTCGGTGGACGCCACCCGTCGGTGATGACGTCGCCCTGCACCATCTCGAACAGCAGCCGCGCCCGCCCCCGGGTGGAGTGTTCTTCCTCCTGGGTTGCGCGGTAGCTCGGGCACATCACGCCGGATTCATCTCCGCGGCACTTGCCGACACCCACGCAGCGCGCGGCGGCCCGTGAGAACCGGTGGTCGTCGTCGGGGTAGGCGAACTCGGTATCGAATTCGGCCGGGCGGTAATTCACTCCGAAGCGCAGGTTTTCGTCGAGCTTGTACGGGTGCACGACCTTCCCGGGATTCATCCGGTTGTGCGGGTCGAACAGCGCTTTGGTCTGTTCGAACGCCCCGACCATGCGCTCGCCGAACATGATCGGCAACAGCTCGCCGCGAGATTGGCCGTCGCCATGCTCGCCGGACAGGGAGCCGCCGTATTTGACAACGAGCCGCGCCGAATCCTCCACGAAGGAACGGTATTTGGCGATGCCTTCGCTGTGCGCAACACGAAGGGGATGCGGGTGTGCACGCAGCCCTGGCCGAAATGTCCGTACAGCGACGCGGTTCCATAGTCGTAGCTGTCGAGCAGCTCGTGGAAATCGCGCAGGTAATCGCCCAGCCGCTCCGGCGGCACCGCGGCGTCTTCCCACCCCTCGTGGGTCTCGGGCTCATTGGGCGGATACGCGGTGGCACCCAGCCCGGCCTCGCGGGCGGCCCAGACCTCCTTTTCCGGGTCGGGTCATCCAACACGGTGACGCCGTTGTGCGGCACCTTGTGCAGCGCATCGATCATCGTCTTGGCCTTGCGGTCGGCCTCATCCTGGTTGTCGCCGTCGAGCTGAACCATCAGCCAGGCCTTGCCATCGGGCAGCTGGCGCAGGGCCTTCTCGGCCAGCCGCCGCGAGTGCTCCAGTTCCACGAGGCGGTGATCCAGGCCCTCCAGCGCCGAGGGCTGGTGCTCGAGTATGGCGGGCACCGCGTCGGCGGCCGAGGCGATGTCGTCGAAGCCCACGACCGCCAGCGCGGTGGCCCCCGGAATGCGCACCAGCTGTAGCTCCGCGCGCAGTACTGTCACGAGAGTGCTCTCGGAACCCACCAGAGCCTTGGCGACGTGAAAGTTGTTCTCGGGTAACAGCGAATCGAGGTTATAGCCGGAAACCCTCCTGGGGATCTTCGGGTAGGTGGAGCGGATATCGTCCGCGTATTCGTCGGCGATCTCCTTGAGGCCGCGGTAGATTTCGGCGCGCCGGCCGCCTTCATCGACTATTCGGGCGCAGCCTGTCGTCATCGGTCTGGCCGACCCACATCCGAAGGCCGTCATAGGTCACCACCTCGAGCCGGCGCACCGAATCGACCATCTTGCCGTACGCCTGGGCGGTGGAACCGCAGGAGTTGTTGCCGATCATTCCGCCGATCGCGCAGCTGACGTGCGTGGACGGTTTGGGACCGACCATCCAGCCCGAGGACTGCAGGTGGTCGTTGAGCACGTCGAGCTTGATGCCCGGCTCCACCACGGCGATCCCTGCTTCGGTATCAACGGAACCGATCCGGGTGCAGTACTTGGTCCAGTCGATGACCACCGCGGCGTTACAGCACTGCCCTGCCAGGCTGGTGCCCCCGCCCCGCGACAACACCGGCACATCGTGGTAGCGGCACACGTCGATGGCCTTCGCGCCGGCGTCGGGGGTGCGCGGCACGACCACGCCGATGGGCACCTGCCGGTAGTTGGAGGCGTCGGTGGAGTAGGCCGCGCGCGAGCCGGGGTCGAACCGAACCTCGCCGTCAACACTGTTCCGCAGATCCGCGGCCACCGCCTCGAACAACTTGGGTGTTCGATCTCCGGTCATGGTCGCCCTCTAGCTGTTCTTGTGCGGCAGGAACTCCTGCGCTTTGGTTTTCAGGCCGACCTTGACGAAGCCCACCCGGTTCTCGTCACCGGACAGCACCGCGGTGGTGGCCGACTTGAACTGATCCCACGTGGCATGCGGCGGAATCGGTGGCATGTCGGGATCGGTGTAGACGTCCAGCACGGTGGGACGGTCCGCGGACAGCGCATCGCGCCACGCATCCGCGAGTTCGTCTGGGTCCTTGATCGCCATCGCGTTGAGGCCCAGTCCGGCCGCGAAAGCCGCCGCGAAATCGACGTCGGGAAGGTTCTGCGACTCAGCAAATTTCGGTGCGCCGGCCATGGCCCGCATTTCCCAGGTGACCTGATTCAGGTCGTTGTTGTGCAGGATCGCCACGATCAGACGGGGGTCGTCCCACTCGTGCCAGTACCGCTTGATCGTGATTAGCTCGGCCAGGCCGTTCATTTGCATGGCGCCGTCACCGCTGAACACGATGACGGGCCGTTCCGGATGCCCGAACTTGGCACCGATGCCGTACGGCACACCCGGGCCCATCGTCGCGAGGTTGCCCGACAGCGAGCCCCGCATGTTGCCGCGGAACTTCAGGTTTCGCGCGTACCAGTTGGCCGACGACCCCGAATCGGCTGTGACAATGGCGTTGTCGGGCAGTTGGGGGGAGAGCTCGGAGAACAGCCGTAGCGGGTTAATGGGGTCGGCGTTGACCATCGCTTCCTTGTGCATGGTCTCCCACCAGCGCGTCACATTTGCCTCGATGCCGTCACGCCACGACCTGTCCTCTTTACGGCGTAGCTTGGGGGCGAGTGCCTTGAGTGCGGCCTTCGCGTCGGCGACCACGTTGACCTCGTAGGGGTACCGCATTCCGATGAAGCGGCCGTCGACGTCGATCTGCACGGCCCGAGCCTGCCCAAACTCCGGCATGAACTGGGTGTAGGGGAAGCTGGAGCCCACGGTCAGTAGCGTGTCGCAGTCGCGCATCAACTCATAGCTGGGCCGGGTCCCCAGCAGACCGATAGATCCGGTGACCCAAGGCAATTCGTCGGACAGCACGTCCTTGCCCAACAAAGCCTTGGCGGCTCCGGCGCCGAGGAGGTCCGCGACCTCGGCCAGCTCTTGGTGCGCCCCGTGCGCGCCGGAGCCCACCAGCATGGCAACCTTTTTGCCTTCGTTGAGGATCTCGGCCGCGCGCGCAATTGCGGCGTCGTCGGGGGAGATGGCCGGCGTCTCGATGCCCAGGCTGGACGGCACCATCTTGAACGCGTGGGTCGGTGGCGAATACGGCAGCTCCTGCACGTCGGCGGGGATGATCAGCGCCGTCGGGGCGCGCTGCGTCATCGCGATCCGGATGGCGCGGTCCAGCACGTTGGGTAATTGCTCTGGAACAGTGACCATTTGGACGAAGTCGCTGGCGACGTCCTTGTACAGGCTCAGCAGGTCGACCTCCTGCTGATAGGACCCCCCCATGGCGCTGCGGTTGGTTTGGCCGACGATGGCCAGCACCGGCACGTGGTCGAGCTTGGCGTCGTAGAGGCCGTTGAGCAGGTGTATCGCGCCCGGTCCCGAGGTCGCCGCGCACACCCCGAGACGGCCGGTGAACTTGGCATAGCCCACCGCCTCGAAGGCGCTCATCTCCTCATGGCGCGACTGGATGAACATGGGCTGGTTGTCGGCGCGGCCCCAAGCGGCGAGTATCCCGTTGATGCCGTCGCCGGGATACCCGAAACATGCTGCACGTCCCATGCGCGCAGCCGCTCGAGCAGATAGTCACCGACGTTCTGTTTGGACACTGTTACCCCTCCTGAACCGATCTTGCGGGTGATGTTGAGTCCTCGAGCGCGCGCTCGGGCAATCGACGCGATTTGTTTGCGCGCCGCCACAAATCACGTGATACCCGGCAATCGGCCTTGTTATTCATGCTCGACGGGGCTTTTGGATCGGAAGGTGGGGTGCGCTGTTAGTTCAGGCGCTCCTGGGTAGGGCAGACGCTACGGAGGCGCTGCGGCCCTTGGCCACCCGGCTGATCAGCGCGCGGGTGGCCTTCTCCAGGACCTCCTGCGCGGCCTCGGGCCGGCGGGCGCGTTGGGCACGCCTCGCCGCCGCGGCGATGGTCAGCCCCTGCTCATACCCGCTGACGACGCGCGGATCCACATAGGAGCCGCGCGCCACGGCGGGGGTGTTGCCCAGCTCCTCGGCGACCTCCTTCATGACCGCGGACGCGACGCGCTTGGCCACCCGATGCGAGACCGCTGGATCCGCGTCGGCGAACGCCGCGGCGGCCAGCACCGTGCCGTGCCAGGTGCGCAGGTCCTTGACGGTGTACTCGTCGCCGACCATCTCCTTGAACCGCGCATTGAGGTCATCGGACCGAACGTCGACCCACCCGGATGCGCTGCGGCACACCAGCAATCGTTCGGTGCGGTCCGGGCGGCGCATCAGCGCGCGCACCGCGCGAACAATTCGGTGTCCTCAATTTCGACGGTGCGCCGCACGCCGCTCTTGGCGGGGTAGTCGAATTCGACCGCGTGGCTGTGCACCGTCACGTGTTCGCACAACAGCGTGGCGATTCCGTAGGACTCGTGTTCCTCCGCATACTGCTCACCGCCGGCGCGGAAGTAACCGCGATCCAGGGCACGCAGCGCCAGCGCCAGCACCCGCTCACGCGTCAAGCCGCGGCGTGCCAGGTCTTTGGCGACGCGGGCGCGCCAGAGCGGTAGTTGCGTGGACAGCTCCAGCACGCGGTCGAACTTCTCCTCGGCGCGCTCTCGCTGCCACGCGGAGTGGTAGATGTACTGGCGGCGTCCGGCTGCGTCGGTGCCGACGGCCTGAATGTGGCCGTTGGCGTACGGCGAGATCCACACCTTCTTCCACGCCGGTGGAATGACGAGCTCTTTGATGCGCTGCAGCGCGTCAGGATCGGACAGCACGTTGCCCTCGGGGTCGTAGTACGAGAAGCCCCGACCCCGGCCCTTGCGTGCGATTCCCGGCGTGGCGAGGTCGCTGCGACGCAGCCGCATTGTTGCCTCCAGTCCCGCTGTCCGGGCCCGTTGTCCAGTCCCGTTGTCTGACTGGACAATTACCCCCCGGCAGGTCCGTTCACACCTTTGTGCATTTGCCGCGCCTTTGCGGCGCCTTTGCGGCGGCGTTTACAACGACGCCAAACGGCCCGCCACGGCGTTGTGGCGGGCCGTTGTCGGCGGTATCAGCCGGCCATGAACGTGTGGTAGGCCGCCTCTAGATTCGACGGAAGCGCCGTGACGTTGCACTGCCGTTCGGTGTCGCCGATCGGTGCCAGGATCCCTCGCAGGTCGGTGTACTGCTGCGGATGCGCGGTGAAGTAGCTGCGCAGGCTGGACTCAGCTTCCGCAGGCGACTGGCCGTAGGCGGCCGTGACCACCTGGTTGGTGTCCGGATGCGCGGCGAGGTACTGCTGCGCCGCGCCGGTCACCGAGGAAACGGTGGCGTTCACACCGCCGGGGCTGCAGTCGGGTGCCGCGGCCGCCGACGGGGCACCGATTATGCCCAGGGCCAAGCCCCCGAGGAGCGAGCCCGCGCTGATGCCGGCCACTCGCCGGCGCGTGACGATACTGCTGATTTTCATGTTCGGTGTTGTCCTTCGAAATTGATCAACGGAATCTTCGACTGAGGGTCCCGAACCTCAAAAACCAAGGTAGCGGAAGTGAAAAAGTGGCGAGGTTCGCCCAAGACGAACACCGCACCTCGTCGACCGCTCGATGCGGCCAATCAACCGTGTTTTCGCTAGAGCGCGATTAGCCAAGGCCGAGCCTTCTTAGAAAACGCGTCCGTTTCTTAAAGAATCACTACGCCGATCGTGACGAAACCGTGACCTGAATTGCGGCCGACGGACTACTAATCAGCACGGACTACTACCAGCACGGACACTACCAGCACGGACTACTACCAGCACGGACTACTAATCAGTGTTGCGCTGCGGTTCTCGTTGTCGGGCCAGGCGCGAGGGGAGCTGACGGCGCGCGTGGATGAAGTCATGGCTCTTCTGCAGGGCCGCAGGAACCGAATCGACGATGGGTAAGCCGTGGTCGGTCGCCACGCCGGTTAGCCGCTGTAGCGCCGCACCACTGACCACGTGGCAGTGCAGCCGAGCTTGGCGGTGCTCCTCGTTGAGGAGCAGCAGCGCTCGAAGACCCGCGCTGCCCAGGAAGTCCAGCCGACTGACATCGAGGACCAGCGGGGCCTTGAGCCGTGCGAAGCGGCGGACTGCCTGGGCGACGAGATCGGCGTTGGACGCGTCGATTTCGCCCTCGACGCGCAAGACGGTGGCCAGCCTGCGCGCGTGGACGTGCACTTGCGCATCGGCGCAATCGATTACATAGCGGCTGCGCGGTTCGCCGCATCGATCGGGTAGAGCAGTCATATGGGTGCGCCCCTCATAGTGGTGGTCAGCAGGGCGAGTGACCGCATTGTCTTAGACGCCTTGTCTTAGACGCCTTGTCTTAGACGCCTTGTCCTACACGCCGTTCGCAACTACAGGCAGCCGTGGACTCAGCCTCAGATGAGCCTACCGGGGCGGCAGCCGGATGCCGGTCCGGTGCCAGGTTTTCGTTTCTCGACTAGGTCACACTTGGGGTGCGTTCGCTTACGGACCCGCCCTATTCACCCGTCGCCTGCTGGTTGCTTCCCCTCGTCCGCTGCCAGGCGACCGTCCGGGCACGTTGGTGCCAGAGTCTGCAGCCAAGTGTCGATGTCGGGGCCGATGACTCTGGCGCCGTCGGAAGCCAGCAGCGCTCCCGCGGCGAGTCCAGGCAGCCGGGGTTGCACCGCGCGGACGCGACGGCCATCGCCTCGGCGGGCGAGCAATTTCGAAGTCAGATCGGGGAGCCGCACGGCAGCCGGGCCGGTGATGGTGCGCGGCACGTGCGTCTGGCCCAGGGCCGCCTCGACCAGCACATCGGCGACGCTGTCGGCGGCAATGGGCTGAATCAGCCAGTCCTCGACGATCACCTCACCGTCATTGCAGGTCACCGCCGCAGGGTTGGTGGCGAATTCGTACCACTGGGTGGACTTGACGATGGTCGCCCGTACCGGGCTTTCGAGCACCATTTCCTTCGCCACCCGTTTGGCCTCGTAATAGGGAAACCCGTCGAACGTGGGGTCTTCGATGCCGGCGATGGTCAACACCACGAGTCGTTGGATATCGTGCGCCGCGCACGCGCCCACGACGTTGCGCGTTGCTGTGATCAGCGTCTGGCCGCTATCGGACCATCGATGGGCCGGCACCGGGTTGGACACGTCGATCACGACGTCGACTCCCTCCACGCCCGAGACAGCCCTTGCCCAGAGATCAGGTCGACGCCGTGACCGCGCGAGACCTTGACTACCGTGACGTCGCGGGACTTCAGCCTGACGACGACTCTGGATCCGGCCGTGCCGGTAGCCCCAATGACAGCGATGGTGCTCACTGATCTCACCCGCCCTCGCGTGGTCGCTCACGTGGTCGCGCGCTGGAGCTACCCAGGGAAACGCCGTTCAAACAAGATCGTCCGCATGGCATACACCACATGGTCCAGGTGGTAGCCCAGGTGTTTGATCGGGCGCTGGGCGGGAAGCCGATAGATGCGGACGAGTTGGTCAGCACGGCAGCAGACGGTCCGAAGACCAACCCGCCGAGCACGGAACCGAGCGAGCGAAGCTGGTCTAACCAACACAGGGAGGTATCCATGGG
>CAVPFT010000035.1:0-40175 GCA_963703795.1 uncultured Actinomycetota bacterium
CTCTGCCTTGTATGTGGCCATGTCGACGTCGACGGGGCAGTCGCTGCGACAACCCTTGCAGGCCAAACACAGGTCGAGCGCATCGTGGACCTCGGAAGAGCGCCACCCGTCGGTGATCACGTCACCTTGCACCATTTCGAACAGCAGCCGCGCCCGCCCCCGGGTGGAGTGCTCTTCCTCGCCGGTGGCCCGGTAGCTGTGGCACATCACACCGGATTCATGGCCGCGGCACTTGCCGACCCCGACACAGCGCGCAGCCCGTGGGGGAACTTGTGGCCGTCGTCGGGATAGGCGAACATCGTCGAGGGTTGGCCGGCCGATAGCCCGCGCCGAAGCGGAGATTTTCGTCGAGCCGGTAAGGGTGCACCACCTTCCGGGATTCATCCGGTTATGCGGGTCGAACAGGGCCTTGGTCTGCTCGAACGCTCGACCATCCGTTCGCCGAACATGATCGGCAACAGCTCGCCGCGGGACTGGCCGTCGCCGTGCTCGCCAGACAGCGAGCCGCCGTACGCCACCACCAGCCGCGCCGAATCTCGACGAACGAACGGTATTTGGCGATGCCTTCGGCGTTGCGCAAGTCGAATGGGATACGGGTGTGAACGCAGCCCTGACCGAAATGCCCGTACAGCGAAGCGCGTTCCATAGTCGCAGCGGTCGAGCAACTCGTGGAAATCGCGCAGGTAATCGCCGAGCCGCTCCGGCGGCACCGCAGCGTCCTCCCAGCCCTCGTGGGTCTCGGCGCTCGTTGGGCGGATACGCGGTGGCGCCCAGGCCCGCCTCCCCGAGCAGACCAGACTTCCTTCTTGCGGGCCGGGTCGTCGAGGACCGTGACGCCGTTGTGCGGGACCTTTGTTCAGAGCGTCGATCATCGACTTGGCCTTGCGGTCGGCGTCGTCTTGGTTGTCGCCGTCGAGCTGCACCATCAGCCAGGCAGCGCCATCGGGCAGTTGGCGCAGGGCCTTGTCCGCCAGCCGCTGTGAATGCTCGAGTTCGACCAGCCGATGATCCAAACCCTCCAGCGCCGCCGGATGATGTTCCAGGACGGCCGGCACCGCGTCGGCCGCCGAGGCGACGTCGTCGAACCCCAAAACCGCAAGCGAGTCGCCCCCGGTATGCGGATCATTGAGCTCCGCCTGCAACACGGTGACCAGGGTGCTCTCCGAGCCGACCAGCGCCTTGGCGACGTGAAAGCCGTTCTCCGGCAACAACGAATCGAGGTTGTACCCTGACACCCGCCTCGGGATTTGTGGATAGCGGGATCGGATATCGTCGGCATATCTTTCGGCCAGTGCCTTGAGGCCGCGATAGATCTCGGCGCGCCGGCCGCCCTCATCGAGGTATTCGGCTGAAACTCGTCGTCATCCGTCGGGCCGACCCACATCCGGAGCCCGTCGTAGGTCACCACCTCGAGGCGGCGCACCGAATCGACCATTTTGCCGTAAGCCTGAGCGGTGGAACCGCAGGAGTTGTTGCCGATCATGCCGCCGATCGCGCAGCTGACGTGCGGTCAAGCGTCGGGGCCCACCATCCAGCCCGAGGACGACAGCTGGTCGTTGAGCACGTCGAGCTTGATGCCCGGCTCGACCACCGCGATGCCCGCGTCGGTGTCCACGGAGCCGATTCGGGTGCAGTACTTCGTCCAGTCGATTACCACCGCCGCGTTACAGCACTGCCCGGCCAGGCTGGTGCCGCCGCCACGGGACAACACGGGGCAGGTCGTGGCAGCGGCACACGTCAATGGCCTTGGCCCCGGCATCCGGCGTGCGCGGCACGACCACGCCGATGGGCACCTGCCGGTAGTTGGAGGCGTCGGTGGAGTAGGCCGCGCGCGAGCCGGGATCGAATCGGATCTCCCCGTCGACGCGTTTCGCCGCGCAAATCATCGGCGACCGCTTCGAACAACTTCGGCGTTCGGTCCCCGTGTCGCAGTCATGGGTTCAGCTCTTCTTGTGCGGCAAGAATTCTTGCGCTTTGGTTTTGAGGCCGACCTTGACGAAGCCCATGCGGTCTTCGTCACCAGACAGCACCGCGGCAGTGGCCGCCTTGAACTGGTCCCAGGTGGCATGCGGCGGAATCGGTGGATGTCAGGGTCGGTGTCGACGTCCAGCACGGTGGGGCGGTCGGCGGAGAGCGCCTCGCGCCACGCGTCGGCGAGTTCGTCTGGGTCCTTGATGGACATCGCGTTGAGGCCGAGGCCGGCCGCGAAACGCCGCGAAATCGACGTCGGGAAGGCTCTGGGATTCAGCGAATTTCGGTGCGCCGGCCATGGCCCGCGTTCCCAGGTGACCTGATTGAGGTCGTTGTTATGCAGGATCGCGACGACCAGGCGGGGGTCGTCCCACTCGTGCCAGTACCGTTTGATCGTGATCAGCTCGGCCAGGCCGTTCATCTGCATGGCGCCGTCACCGGCGAACGCGATGACCGGCCGCTGCGGATGAGCAACTTGGCGCCGATGGCGTACGGGACGCCCGGGCCCATCGTGGCGAGGTTGCCCGACAGCGAGCCGCGCATGTCGCCGCGGAACTGCAGGTTTCGGGCGTACCAGTTGGCCGACGAGCCGGAATCGGCTGTGACGATCGCGTCGTCGGGCAGTTGGGGGAGAGCTCGGAGAACAGCCGCAACGGGTTGATCGGGTCGGCGCTGACCTTCGCCTCCTTCTGCATGGTCTCCCACCAGCGCGTCACGGTGGCCTCGATGCCCTCACGCCACGACCGGTCCTCTTTGCGGCGTAGCTTGGGGGCGAGGGCCTTGAGTGCGGCCTTCGCGTCGGCGACCACGTTGACCTCGTAGGGGTACCGCATTCCGATGAAGCGGCCGTCGACGTCGATCTGCACGGCCCTAGCCTGCCCAAACTCCGGCATGAACTGGGTGTAGGGGAAGCTGGAGCCCACGGTCAGTAGCGTGTCGCAGTCGCGCATAACTCATAGCTGGGCCGGGTCCCCAGCAGACCGATAGATCCGGTGACCCAAGGCAATTCGTCGGACAGCACGTCCTTGCCCAACAAAGCCTTGGCGGCTCCGGCGCCGAGGAGGTCCGCGACCTCGGCCAGCTCTTGGTGCGCCCCGTGCGCGCCGGAGCCCACCAGCATGGCAACCTTTTTGCCTTCGTTGAGGATCTCGGCCGCGCGCGCAATTGCGGCGTCGTCGGGGGAGATGGCCGGCGTCTCGATGCCCAGGCTGGACGGCACCATCTTGAACGCGTGGGTTGGTGGCGAATACGGCAGCTCCTGCACGTCGGCGGGGATGATCAGCGCCGTCGGGGTGCGCTGCGTCATCGCGATCCGGATGGCGCGGTCCAGCACGTTGGGTAATTGCTCTGGAACAGTGACCATTTGGACGAAGTCGCTGGCGACGTCCTTGTACAGGCTCAGCAGGTCGACCTCCTGCTGATAGGACCCCCCCATGGCGCTGCGGTTGGTTTGGCCGACGATGGCCAGCACCGGCACGTCGTCGAGCTTGGCGTCGTAGAGGCCGTTGAGCAGGTGTTCGCGCCCGGTCCCGAGGTCGCCGCGCACACCCCGAGCGGCCGGTGAACTTGGCATAGCCCACCGCCTCGAAGGCGCTCATCTCCTCATGGCGCGACTGGATGAACATGGGCTGGTTGTCGGCGCGGCCCCAAGCGGCGAGTATTCCGTTGATGCCGTCGCCGGGATACCCGAAAACATGCTGCACGTCCCATGCGCGCAGCCGCTCGAGCAGATAGTCACCGACGTTCTGTTTGGACACTGTTACCCCTCCTGAACCGATCTTGCGGGTGATGTTGAGTCCTCGAGCGCGCGCTCGGGCAATCGACGCGATTTGTTTGCGCGCCGCCACAAATCACGTGATACCGGCAATCGGCCTTGTTATTCATGCTCGACGGGGCTTTTGGATCGGAAGGTGGGGTGCGCTGTTAGTTCAGGCGCTCCTGGGTAGGGCAGACGCTACGGAGGCGCTGCGGCCCTTGGCCACCCGGCTGATCAGCGCGCGGGTGGCCTTCTCCAGGACCTCCTGCGCGGCCTCGGGCCGGCGGGCGCGTTGGGCACGCCTCGCCGCCGCGGCGATGGTCAGCCCCCGCTCATACCCGGTGACGACGCGCGGATCCACATAGGAGCCGCGCGCCACGGCGGGGGTGTTGCCCAGCTCCTCGGCGACCTCCTTCATGACCGCGGACGCGACGCGCTTGGCCACCCGATGCGAGACCGCTGGATCCGCGTCGGCGAACGCCGCGGCGGCCAGCACCGTGCCGTGCCAGGTGCGCAGGTCCTTGACGGTGTACTCGTCGCCGACCATCTCCTTGAACCGCGCATTGAGGTCATCGGACCGAACGTCGACCCACCCGGATGCGCTGCGGCACACCAGCAATCGTTCGGTGCGGTCCGGGCGGCGCATCAGCGCGCGCACCGCGCGAACAATCTCGGTGTCCTCAATTTCCACGGTGCGCCGCACGCCGCTCTTGGCGGGGTAGTCGAATTCGACCGCGTGGCTGTGCACCGTCACGTGTTCGCACAACAGCGTGGCGATTCCGTAGGACTCGTGTTCCTCCGCATACTGCTCACCGCCGGCGCGGAAGTACCGCGATCCAGGGCACGCAGCGCCAGCGCCAGCACCCGCTCACGCGTCAAGCCGCGGCGTGCCAGGTCTTTGGCGACGCGGGCGCGCCAGAGCGGTAGTTGCGTGGACAGCTCCAGCACGCGGTCGAACTTCTCCTCGGCGCGCTCTTGCTGCCACGCGGAGTGGTAGATGTACTGGCGGCGTCCGGCTGCGTCGGTGCCGACGGCCTGAATGTGGCCGTTGGCGTACGGCGAGATCCACACCTTCTTCCACGCCGGTGGAATGACGAGCTCTTTGATGCGCTGCAGCGCGTCAGGATCGGACAGCACGTTGCCCTCGGGGTCGTAGTACGAGAAGCCCCGACCCGGCCCTTGCGTGCGATTCCCGGCTTGGCGAGGTCGCTGCGACGCAGCCGCATTGTTGCCTCCAGTCCCGCTGTCCGGGCCCGTTGTCCAGTCCCGTTGTCTGACTGGACAATTACCCCCCGGCAGGTCCGTTCACACCTTTGTGCATTTGCCGCGCCTTTGCGGCGCCTTTGCGGCGGCGTTTACGACGACGCCAAACGGCCCGCCACGGCGTTGTGGCGGGCCGTTGTCGGCGGTATCAGCCGGCCATGAACGTGTGGTAGGCCGCCTCCAGATTCGACGGAAGCGCCGTGACGTTGCACTGCCGTTCGGTGTCGCCGATCGGTGCCAGGATCCCTCGCAGGTCGGTGTACTGCTGCGGATGCGCGGTGAAGTAGCTGCGCAGGCTGGACTCAGCTTCCGCAGGCGACTGGCCGTAGGCGGCCGTGACCACCTGGTTGGTGTCCGGATGTGCGGCGAGGTACTGCTGCGCCGCGCCGGTCACCGAGGAAACGGTGGCGTTCACACCGCCGGGGCTGCAGTCGGGTGCCGCGGCCGCCGACGGGGCACCGATGATGCCCAGGGCCAAGCCCCCGAGGAGCCAGCCCGCGCTGATGCCGGCCACTCGCCGGCGCGTGACGATACTGCTGATTTTCATGTTCGGTGTTGCCCTTCGAAATCGATCAACGGAATCTTCGACGGAGGGTCCCGAACCTCAAAAACCAAGGTAGCGGAAGTGAAAAAGTGGCCAGGTTCGCCCAAGACGAACACCGCACCTCGTCGACCGCTCGATGCGGCCAATCAACGTGTTTTCGCTAGAGCGCGTTAGCCAAGGCCGAGCCTTCTTAGAAAACCCGTCCGTTTCTTAAAGAATCACAATGCCGATCGTGACGAAACCGTGACCTGAATTGCGGCCGACGGACTACTAATCAGACGGACTAACTAACCAGCACGGACTACTATCAGCACGGACTACTAATCAGTGTTGCGCTGCGGTTCTCGTTGTCGGGCCAGGCGCGAGGGGAGCTGACGGCGCGCGTGGATGAAGTCATGGCTCTTCTGCAGGGCCGCAGGAACCGAATCGACGATGGGTAAGCCGTGGTCGGTCGCCACGCCGGTGAGCCGCTGTAGCGCCGCACCGCTGACCACGTGGCAGTGCAGCCGAGCTTGGCGGTGCTCCTCGTTGAGGAGCAGCAGCGCTCGAAGACCCGCGCTGCCCAGGAAGTCCAGCCGACTGACATCGAGGACCAGCGGGGCCTTGAGCCGTGCGAAGCGGCGGACTGCCTGGGCGACGAGATCGGCGTTGGACGCGTCGATTTCGCCCTCGACGCGCAAGACGGTGGCCAGCCTGCGCGCGTGGACGTGCACTTGCGCATCGGCGCAATCGATTACATAGCGGCTGCGCGGTTCGCCGCATCGATCGGGTAGAGCAGTCATATGGGTGCGCCCCTCATAGTGGTGGTCAGCAGGGCGAGTGACCGCATTGTCTTAGACGCCTTGTCTTAGACGCCTTGTCTTAGACGCCTTGTCCTACACGCCGTTCGCAAATACAGGCAGCCGTGGACTCAGCCTCAGATGAGCCTACCGGGGCGGCAGCCGGATGCCGGTCCGGTGCCAGGTTTTCGTTTCTCGACTAGGTCACACTTGGGGTGCGTTCGCTTACGGACCCGCCCTATTCACCCGTCGCCTGCTGGTTGCTTGCCCTCGTCCGCTGCCAGGCGACCGTCCGGGCACGTTGGTGCCAGAGTATGCAGCCAAGTGTCGATGTCGGGGCCGATGACTCTGGCGCCGTCGGAAGCCAGCAGCGCTCCCGCGGCGAGTCCAGGCAGCCGGGGTTGCACCGCGCGGACGCGACGGCCATCGCCTCGGCGGGCGAGCAATTTCGAAGTCAGATCGGGGAGCCGCATGGCAGCCGGGCCGGTGATGGTGCGCGGCACGTGCGTCTGGCCCAGGGCCGCCTCGACCAGCACATCGGCGACGCTGTCGGCGGCAATGGGCTGAATCAGCCAGTCCTCGACGATCACCTCA
Organism: uncultured Actinomycetota bacterium; assembly: GCA_963703795.1. GTDB lineage: Bacteria > Actinomycetota > Actinomycetes > Mycobacteriales > Mycobacteriaceae > Mycobacterium. The sequence continues at coordinate 6,908 of CAVPFT010000035.1, forward strand.
CCGTCATTGCAGGTCACCGCCGCAGGGTTGGTGGCGAATTCGTACCACTGGGTGGACTTGACGATGGTCGCCCGTACCGGGCTTTCGAGCACCATTTCCTTCGCCACCCGTTTGGCCTCGTAATAGGGAAACCCGTCGAACGTGGGGTCTTCGATGCCGGCGATGGTCAACACCACGAGTCGTTGGATATCGTGCGCCGCGCACGCGCCCACGACGTTGCGCGTTGCTGTGATCAGCGTCTGGCCGCTATCGGACCATCGATGGGCCGGCACCGGGTTGGACACGTCGATCACGACGTCGACTCCCTCCAGCGCCCGAGACAGCCCTTGCCCAGAGATCAGGTCGACGCCGTGACCGCGCGAGACCTTGACTACCGTGACGTCGCGGGACTTCAGCCTGACGACGACTCTGGATCCGGCCGTGCCGGTAGCCCCAATGACAGCGATGGTGCTCACTGATCTCACCCGCCCTCGCGTGGTCGCTCACGTGGTCGCGCGCTGGAGCTACCCAGGGAAACGCCGTTCAAACAAGATCGTCCGCATGGCATACACCACATGGTCCAGGTGGTAGCCCAGGTGTTTGATCGGGCGCTGGGCGGGAAGCCGATAGATGCGGACGAGTTGGTCAGCACGGCAGCAGACGTGCCGAAGACCAACCCGCCGAGCACGGAACCGAACGAGCGCAAGCTCGTCTAACCAACCACAGGGAGGTATCCATGGGGGATCACAAGAGCGGACCACAAGAAGCGGTCAAGGGCGTCGTCGAGGGCGTCAAAGGCAAGGCCAAAGAGGTCGGCGGAACCGTCGCCGGTCGCGATGACCTCGTCAAAGAGGGCCAGGCGCAGCAAGATAAGGCCGACGCCCAGCGTAGCGCGGGCAAGAAGGAAGCCGAAGCCGAGTCGGCGCGCGCGGGCGCAAAGGCCGCCGAAGAGCGCCAGAAGAAAAACCAGTAACGCAAGCCTGCGGGGGTCCGGTCCAGTTGTTGGGCCGGACCTTCGCATGCGCGCGCCAAAAGTGTTTATTGGCAGCGCGACACAGCGCGATACAGCGCGATAGAGGTTGCCGACGCTCCCGAAAATAGTCACCCGCTGGTGGTTTCAAACCGCCACCCTGGGTATCCGAGGCAAGGACAGCGGAGGTGGAAGATGGGTTTGCGCCTTTGGAAATCGCGCATTGTCGCGTTTCTGCGTGCCGGCTATCCGAACGCCGCGCCCGCCACCGGCTACGTGCCGCTGCTAGCGCTGTTGCCGCGGAAGGTATCCGATCACGAGGCGCTGATGATCACGAGCATGCTTATTGGGCGTAAACGTCGGGCGATCGACGCCGCCGATGTCGGGGTGGAGATCACCCGCGTCACCGGCGAGATGCCCTCGTTCGACGACATCGAGCGTGTCCAACGCCGACTCGATGCGACGGGCGCCTGACGCTCACCCAAGGTCGAGATCGACCGCCAGCGGACGGTGATCTGAGATCGGCATCGTCTCGGCCTCGACGGCACCGGCGCGCAGGCGATGGTCGTCGGTCAGGATGTGGTCGAGCTGGCGGTCGGGGGTTTCCGCGGGAAACGTTGGCGCCACCGCCAGCGGCCGCATGCCCGACCAGCGGCGCACCGCCGCGGGCGTCATGTTGAGGTCCCCGGTCAGCAGTCGCGGGCCCGGGAAGCCGCGCAGGTCGTGGATCAATCGACGTAGCTGGCGCCGATTCCAGCCGGGTACGAACGACAGATGCGTGTTGGCCACCGTCAAACCGCCCAGCGGGGTATGCAGCTGTGCGATGACCGCCGCCCGTGGCTCTTCGTTGACGACCATGACTCGATTCGGTCCGGGGAGGTACATGGGAAACCGCATCGGAATTCGTGGCAATCGCACGACCTGCCAACTCGCCGCCGGAAACCGGGACAGCAGCGCGATCCCGTAGGCCGCGGTCCCGGGTTGCTCATCACCGGTGGCGGCCATCCACGTCGCACCTGGCGTGCCGGAGATCGCTGCCACGAATCGGTGCTCCACGGCTCCCATGGCTTCTGCCGCCACTCCGGTGAGGTCTGCGAGATTTGACCGCGGTTGGTCACAGTCGACCTCCTGTAACGAGAGCACGTCCGGATCAAGGCGGCGCACGCAGTCCGTTAGCCGCGAAGGATGCACCCCGTCACCGATGGTGCGGCCGTGCAAAATATTGAAAGTCGCCACCCGCATAGGTTTTCGATACCCACTTCCCCGTCTTCCAGTCCCGATCGTGCAGTCCCGGTCGTGCAGTCCCGCTCGTGCAGTTCTGGTCGTGCAGTCGTTGATGGCGGCCGCGGCTAGCGAGCTCCCGGCACCCCTTCGAGTGCCGCCACCGATCGGCCGACACCCGTGTCGAACACCTCGACGACGACATCGCGGTCGCCGTAACGGGCGACGGACGTCAGCCCAGGCGTTTCCGCGATGACGGCGTGGGCCGCGTCGCCGGTGAGCGGATAGTCGGCCACGGCATGGCGCCAGTGTGCGGCAACAACTTTCGCGCCCCGTTGTAGCCGGGGGCATTCGCGGGCCAACACCGCGGCCAGCGCATCGGCTTGCAGGTAGTAGGCGACCTCGCTGAGCATCAGCAGGTCGAAGGGCCCGGGCGGCCAGGTGACGTCCAGGGACGACCGATACAGAGTGACCCGGTCCCGGCAGCCGGCATGCCGCAGCCGCGCGTCCGCGCTTCGCAGCGCCGCATCGGCCACGTCCATCGCAGTCACATGATCGCAGCGCCGGGCCAGCTGTGCGGTCAGCGTGCCGATCGAACAACCCGGTTCAAAGGCGTGTCGGTACCGACGGTCAGGCAGCATCGCCAGGGTGATGGCGTACTTGCGTTGCTCGTACCACCGGGCCGAGAGCCGCCATGGATCGTCGGCGTCGGCGTACATCCGGTCGAAGTAGGCGTCGGGAAGCCGTGTGGTCACCCGAATACCACCTCTCCCACCGCGAGTAGCCGCTGTAGCACGAATGCCGGCAACACGGGCGTGCTGTCGGCGCCGATCGGCTCGAGTTGGCTGCGAAAACATTGCGCAGCACGGCGTTTGCGGTCAAGCGCCCGTCCGGACACACGCACCGAGCGAGCCCGGTCCCACGGCACACCGGGGTCGGCCGGTGTGGCCCAGTGCCACATCCAAACGGGATACTCGAGCAGCGTGCTGCCGGTGTGGGCGCACGCCTGCGCCGCCGCGCGGCCGACCGCCTCGTGATCGGGATGCCCGTCGCCGCGCCAGGTGGCGGCGCACCACGTCCCGGGCGCAGCACCCCCGAGGAGCTCTACGAGCAACTCGGTGAGCCTATCCTCGTGATCGGCCAGCTGACCGTCGGGCAGACCCAGCGCCAGGGGCGGCGTGAGCCCCAAAATTTCTGTCGCTCTGCGTAGTTCGTGCCGTCGGGTGGTTTCCAAACGGGTCCTGTTCCACGCACCCGAGTGGGCGGCGCCGCCGTCACTGACCGACACCACCTGGACGTCGACGCCCGAGGCCGCCAGTTGTGCAATCGTCGCGCCCAGGCCGAGGGTCTCGTCGTCGGGATGGGGCGCGACGACGACGAGCCCGGGGCAACCGCTCAGCTCCAGAGGCGGCAGGGGTTCCCCGTCGAGGGCGGCCAGCCACACCGGCACCGGCGTGCCGCCGCGGGTGAGCGGCTTGGCCGCGAACTTCTCGCAATTAGTTGCCGGGATGGTGCTCAAAGTCGTCCTCACCCCGGTCGCCCGACGAGCCGCCCGAGCTCGGCGAGATCCCGTTCGGCGTGACTTTGCCGGATATAGATTGTCAGGTCGGCCACCCGTTGCGCGTGCCGGCCGTCCTGACACAGCGGACCCGGCCCCAGGGCGCGGCCGGTGCGGGTGATGGCTTCCTCGGCCGCGTGTTCCACGATCGTGCGGGCACGACGGGCCAGCAGTTGAGCGGTACGGGTCCGGTCAAACGGATCGGCGTCGATGTGCAGCGCCGCCGCGCCCAGGATCGCATCTCCCGCGGCAAGCGCGGCGTCCACGGCGCCCAGGTGCGCTAGCGAGTACGCGTCGGCCGATTGGCTTCTGGCGCAGCGATATAGCGGCTCGGCGACTTTACGCGCACCACCGAGCCAGCAAGCGGCTACGCCGATCGCGCCGTGCCAGAACCCCGGCCGATTCAGGTAGTCCTCGGGATCACCCACCGCAACGGCGTGGGCGTTGTGGAACTGCACCGCCCTGGTGTCACTGCCGGCCATCCCGACGTTCCACCAGGTGGTCGGCAACGCCTTGACGGCGGGCTCGGTGACCGTCACCGCGAACAGGCCCCGACTTCCGTCGTCCAACCGGGCGGTCACCAGCGCATTGGTGCAGAACCCGGCCCCCGAGCACCACACCTTGGTGCCGTTCAGAATGACCGCGCCGCCGTTGACGTTGGTGGCCGTCACCACCGCGTCGGGCGACTCGGCCGCCCAAACGCCCCACAGCTGGCCGGAATCGGGGGGCTTGCCACCCAGCTCGTCCAGTATTGCGACGGCATCAACGTGGGCTTCGGCGATCCGGGCCGCCACGATGTCGTCCTCGGCCAGCCGCGCCAGGCTTTGCCAGCGTTCCGCGGTACGTCCCGAACCGGGCAATGGCAATTCGATTCGTCCCGACTTCAGCCAGTGCTTTACCAACCCCGCCGTCACGCGCAATCACCCGCCACGGATTCCCCCAATTGCCTGAGATAATGAGCGAATCCGTGCGGGGCCCGAGCCCTGGTTCGCGCCGACGTGATGACCGACAATTCGGTGTCCCGGTGAATGGTGTAGCCCGCGGCTACGAAGCGCTCGACCAGGTCGACATCCTCGCCGGATGACAGCGCGCGGAAGCCGCCAACGCGCCAGTACGCGCGGGCGCTGAAGCCCATGTTGGCGCCGTGAATGTGTTTGTGGTCGCCGCCTTGATCCGTCGTCCCGGCTTCGTCGGCCTGTTGGTAGGCCTCTTGGTAGGCCTGTGCAAAGCGCTCGGCGACGCCGGCGGAGTGCTGGCGCCAGTCGGCGACTCGCACTACGCCCAGAACCATGTCCGCGGCGAGTCCCAACTGATGCACCAGCCAACCGGGGTCCACCCGACTGTCCGCATCGGTGGTGGCGTACCAGCAGTCGTCGTCAGTGAACAGCGAGCGCGCGTAGCCGAAGCCGACCGCGCGCGCGGCGCCGACGTTGCCCGCGTCGACGCGCACGAAGTGCACGTCGGGCCCGTACTGGCCGGCCAACGCTGCGCTGCCGTCGTCGCTGGCGTCCAGGACCACCACGATCACGACCGGGACCGGCGCGCACAGGGCCGCAGTCAGCACGGCGCGCAGACAAGCCGGCAGCTTTGCCCGCTCGTTGTGGGCGGGGATCACGACGGCAGCCCCGTTGTAGGTGCGGCACGCGGGGGCTGACATAATTCAAGACTTGCCCACTCTTGCCCCACCTAAACGGACGACCTGAATGGACGACCTAAAGGAGAACGGACGACCTAAACGGAGGACAAGCAATGCTGCGCAATATCGTCCAGGTTGTCCACTCCCGCAGCGGGGTATTACGTATGCACGATGACACCCACTGAGACGCCCACTGAGAGTGAGACGCCCCTTGAGACGCCCCTTGAGACGCCCGCAGATGTGCCGGTTCACTGCGCGCGACTGCGGGAGGCGCTGCGCACCGCCGCCTCCGCGCTCAAGGAAAACGGGCCGAGTTTCGCATTGGCCGGCAGCTATGCGTTGTGGGCTTATGGGGCACCCGAACCCAGCCACGATGTGGACCTGGCGGTAGCCGAGTCCGACGTGGCCAATGCCGAGGCGACCCTAGGGGAGGCCGGCTTCACCGTCGAACATCCGCCGGAGGATTGGCTGTTCAAGGCCCGCACCGGCCAGACCGTCGTGGACGTGCTTCACCGCATCAACGGCGTGCGCGTCGGGCACGCGCTCCTGGATTGTGCCGAAGGTCGCGACGTACTGGCGATCACGATGCCGGTGCTGCCGCCCACGATCGTCATGATCCAAAAGCTGCGCGCACTCGGTGAGCATCACTGCGACTTCGCGAGGCTACTTCCCGCCGCGCGCGCGGTGCGCGAACGGCTGGACTGGGATCGCATCCGCGCGCAGACCACCGATAACGATTATGCGGTCGCGTTCCTGGTGCTGGCCGACCGGCTTGGCCTCACCGGCTGACGGCACAGATCAGTGGTGGCGCTCAGTGGTTGCGCTCGGTGGTTTGCGCTCAGTGGTTGCGGAGCTTTGCGACCAGCTTGTCTTTCGTCAGGCTTGAATACCCTGACATACCAAGCTCTTTGGCCCGCTTCTTCAATTCCGGGACCGTCCAGTCCTGGTACGATCCGGACTTTCCGCCCTTGCGGCTGACCGCCGACTTACCGCGGGCGGCCGCCGCATTGGAAATCCGCGCGGCCTTTTCCTTGGAGTCACCCTGCTTGCGCAGATCCTGGTATAGCTTTTCGTTCTTGATCGACGAGCGTGGCATGATTCATCCTCCTGTGGACAGACTCCTCACATAGACAGTCAGATAGACAGTCATATAGACAGACGTGGCCAGAATGCCCCGCCTTCCAGCGGACGAAACACCGCGCGATCGCTATGTCGGTGCTATGCCGGCACCGGGTCCGTTTGGCGCTGCCGGCAACGGTGTTGGGCCAGCGCGGCAGCGAATTCGTCGACGAACTCATCCGGCAGCGTGTCGGCAGCCGCCGTCGTGGTGACGACGGATTGGTCGCTGACGACTTGGGTGTCGTCGGCAAGGTGATCCTGAATTTGCGCCTTGCGCAGCAGGTCGATCCCGGCGCCGTACGCCCCGATCGGCTTCAGGTGCTTGTAGGCCTCGACCACGAAGTGCACGGCATAGCCATCGCGCGAAAGCGTGGACACGGAATCCGGCCCGCATGCCACCACGACCGCGTCGTACAGTACCGACGCCGTCGTGGTGAACGCCCGGTCGACGGGGAGTTCGCCACCGGACTCGCCCGCTAGCGTGCCGCCGGCAACGGGGGCCAGGACTTCGACCACCGCGCCGCGCTCTTGCATCAGTTCTTTGAAACGCTGCGTCCCAACGACATCGGTCTCGGCGACGAAGTTGTCGGGATTGCGGTTCAGCACCATCTTGCCGACCGGCCGCACGGAACCTGTTCCTCGGGGATGAGTTTCGTGGCATCGAGCAGATCGAAGTCGAACTTGAGCTCGTCGGCCTCGGCCACCAGCTGCACCCCGAGCTCCATTCCGGATACTGGCCACCACCTGCGGGTTACGTTTCGTCGACGGGGGGTAGTCGAGGGTGGTGAGTGCCGCGGCCGACGGAAACGGCGACCTGCGCGGAGTGGTGGCGATCGGTGCCTTGGCCGTGCTCAGCCAACGGCTTGGGGCCAATGGTCTTGGGGCCAATGGTCTTGCGGCTAATGGTCGTGTGCGCGGCGATCCCGATGGATGAACTTCGGTCAACCATCCGAGTCGACGTCGAGACCCAGCACGACGTGCCGATCCTGGTGGTCGGCGGGATGCTGGACAGCTGCACGTATCGCAGCCTCCGCGATACCGTCATCAAGGCGGCGCTTGACGAGCCCCTGGCGGTGATTGTCGATGTCAACCGCCTGAGCGTGCCATCCGCCTCGGCCTGGTCGGTATTTACCAGCGCTCGCTGGCATGTCAGTATTTGGCCGGACGTGCCAATCCTCCTCGTGTGCGCGCAGCCGCAGGTTCGGCGAGCGATCACTGTCGGCGACGTCGCCCGGTATTTGTCGGTGCATCCCACCCGGGAATCGGCGCTGGATGCCCTCCTCGGTCAGTCGCTACCCGTTCGGCGGCGGGCCCGCAGCGAGCTTCCGCGGACCAGGGTCAGCGTCGTCGTTGCGCGCGCCTTGATCACCGATTGGCTCACGGGATGGGACAAGGGCGAGCTGATTCCGGTCGCGGTCACGGTGGCGACCGTCTTCGTCGAAAACGTCCTCGACCACACTGACAGTGCACCGGTGCTGATTGCCGAACTCAACCAGGACACCGTCACCATTGCGGTAGAGGATGGCAGCGACCACCTGCCGGGCCGGCACGAAGACGCCCAGTGCGGCACCGAAATCGTGTCCGGCCTCGCCATCGTTTCCGCGCTTTGTCGAGCGTGGGGTGCTACCCCGACGTCATCGGGTAAGACGGTGTGGGCTTTGGTCGGTCGCGAAGATCGGCTTTAACGCCGAACGCTGACCCTCTTGTGGCATATCCGATATGCGCACGTAGGTCAGCCAGACGAAGCGCAAACCACAGTGGAGTTTCGCTTGGCGCCGAGCGGGGTAGCCGCTTTTGTGGGCCGCGCCGCGAGCTTGAAGGGAGTGCCAGTGAAGATCGCTATCGTTACCGGCGACGACCTTCGAGGTGACGACGCCGAGCAGCTTTGCGCCGCGCTCGCCGCCAGAGGCCATGACGCGACTGTCTACATGCGGCAGCACGATCGGAAGGATCGGCGACGCGCCGAGGTGAACGGGGACCACCGGGTCGTGTCGACACGTGTCGGTCCGCGCTCGGTGGCATCGGCCCCAGAGGTGCTGCCGTATGTCGGGGACTGGGCGGCCACACTCGGGCGCGTCTGGTCATCGGATCGACCCGACGTCGTGCACGCGTATGGCTGGCTGGGCGGGTTGGCCGCTCAATTGGCGACACGACGGCAGCGGATACCGACCGTGCAGACCTTCCAGGGACTGGCCGCGACGTCCCGTAGGCGCTCTGCCGGCGGCCAAGAGACTGAACGCGAACGCATCGAGCCGCTCTTGGCGCGCGGTGCGACGTGGGTGACCGGCGAAAGCTCCGCTGATGTCGACGTGCTGGCCCGGTTGCGTCGCGGTCGTACGCGAGTGTCCAGCCTGGGCAGCGGGGTCGACGTCGATCGATACACTCCGGTCGGCCCGGCGGCTGCCCGTAACAGTCTGCATCGCGTTCTCTGCCTGGCGCCAAACCCACTGTGGTCCAACGGATTCGACATCGCAATTCGAGCGATGCCCAGGGTTATGGGCGCAGAGCTCGTCATCGCGGAAACCGCCGCCGGCGACCGCCGATACGACGAGGCGCGGGCTCGGCTCGAACGTCTCGCCGTCGAGTTGAAAGTGGCCGACCGAGTCCGCTTCGCGGGCACGGTCGCGATGACGACCTGCCAATGCTGATGCGGTCCGCCGACGTGCTCGCGTGTACGCCTCGACGACCACCGCGCCCGACTTCCGTGTTGCAGGCGATGGCCAGCGGGGTCGCAGTGGTGACGCTGCCGTCGGTGTCCTTGCCGACGCCGTGGTGGATGCCGTCACCGGGCTCGTGCTGTCGCAGCAAGGTCCCGCCGCGGTGGCCGTCGCCTTGAGAAACCTTCTGGCGCAAAGCTTTCAGTGCCAGAGCATGGGTGCGGCCGGTCGAAGCCGAGCGGTGTCACGCTTCACCTGGGACAGGATCGCGCTCGACTCGCTGAACATCTATCGACAGCTCGAGTATCGACAGCTCGAGTCGCAACGTGGGGTATCACCTGAGTTGCAGTTGGCGCGGGCGCGGTGATGCAAATCGTGAAGGCACGCAGTGCCCACCGTGCGGTTCAACCATGACAACCATGGCAACCATGACAACCATGACAACCATGACGAGCATCACCGACAACGGAGACCCCGACATCCTCGGCGGTGTGGCCGGCGAACCCGACTCGGTGCAAGTCGACCTCCTCTCTGCCGATCAAGCCCTCGCGCGTGATTCGGAGCAGGGGCGCGGCCCGGTGGCAGTTCGGTACGAGCAATTCCGCACTGTCGAGCCGGAGGCTATGCGCCACTTCTTTGCCGGCGCGTACACGCCGGGCTGGCGGGTCAGCGAGCTCACGAGTCGTTCGGCCGTCACCCATCGGCGCTGCGAGTCCGGATTGATCACGGTCGACGAGGTGCTGGTCCAGGGCCGATTAGGCCTCGAGATCCCACCCGCCGACACCATTGTGGTGATCCAGCCTCGTGCGGGATCGTTGACCGTGACCGGGGGTCCGTTCCCGGACGTGGGTTGGCCAGTGCTGGTCGCCCATGGCATGTCTTGTGCGCTGCGTGTCAACGGTGCCCGGTTCGATGTGGTGACCATCACGGCAGAGGCGCTGCACAAGGTCGCCGGCGGCTGGGACGCACCGTTATCGCAGCAGATCCGATTCCTGAACTGGCGCCCACTCTCGCACGGGGCCGTGCGCGCGTGGCATCGAGCGCTGGAGTACGTGACCGCAAGCTTGGCTGCCGCCGACACCGCCGAGCAACCGCTGATCGTCGCGGCGATGGCTCCCTTGCTGGCCGGCGCACTGCTTGAGTGCTACCCGTCCAACGTGACCAAACCGGATCTGGCCGGCGATGCCGCGCTCCCGGAAACGCTCAAACACGCGATGGCTTTCATCCACGGCCATATCGCCGCCGACGTCAGCATCAACGACGTCGCCGCTGCGGTGCATCTGACGCCCAGGGCGGTGCAGTACCTTTTCCGGCGCCAGCTCGATACCACGCCGACGGAGTACATGCGTCGCGTCCGGCTACGTCGCGCGCATCAAGAACTACTCGCCGGTGAGCGCTCTAACACCACGGTCAGCGAGATCGCACAGCGTTGGGGCTTCGCACATACTGGCCGGTTCGCGGTGCTGTATCGACAGACCTACGGCCAGAGCCCACACGCCACGCTCGACCAATGACCTCGACCAATGACCTCGGACAATGACCTCGACCAATGACCTCGACCAATGACCTCGAACAACGACCTCGAACAACGACCTCGACCAATGACCTCGAACAATGACGCAGCGCCTGGCCGTGGTGGGGTGGCGGCTAGCATGTGGAGTCGATGGTCGAAATTCACTTGGAGCGGACGATCGGCGCACCAGTTGAACGGGTCTTCGATTGGCTGGCCGACCCGTCGAACTTGGCCGCGGCTCCACTGGCCCTGAGGGGCCGTTACGCGAAGGATTCGCCGGGACCCGGCGCGGGCGCGGTGCGCGAGGTGATCGCGGTGGGGACGCGGTTCCGGGAGGAGATCACGGCCTACGATCGCCCCCACAGCTACTCCTACCTCATCGTCCGATCGTTCCCACCGTTCAATCACGAGGGCGGCACCCTGACGTTCACCGCGTCGGGCGACAGCACACGCGTGGACTGGCTGAGCAACTACACCCATCCGGCCCGGGCCGGAGGCAAGCTGTTGGAGGCGGTCACCTATCCGGTGCTGCGCTCGAGCTTCCGTGCGATTCTCGATGCCTGCGCGAAGGCGCTGGAGAAGTAGGCGCTGGAGAAGTAGGCGCGAGCATCATCCCGCTCGCTCATCCGCTCGCTATCAGCTCGCTATCCGCTCAAACGGTGCATCAATTGGCCGGCGGCGTATCGGCCGCTGACCACGGCGCCGGTCACGGTGGCCGGATTGTTGACGCCGACGGCCTCACCCGCCAGGTAGAGCCGGTCGTCGATCGGTTCCTGTAGCCGGCGCCGATCTTCCAGGCCGGATCCGGGCGCGTGGAATGAATACGTGCCGCGCGCATAGGGGTCGACCGTCCAGTTCGACGTGCGGACCTCGACCGGGGCCACGTCGCCGAAAAGTTGTCGAGCGATGGGGAGCGCGCTGGTCATCAGGTCCTTAGGGGAGGACGACTCCACCGACCGTCCGCGCTCACCGGCGTTGAACGCCAACACGATTGGGCCCGCGGCGCTCGGCAAGGTGAACCATTGCGACCAAAGGCCCGGTTGGCGGCCGATGAACTCGTAGAAAGCGTTCTCCACGTTCCAGGTCCGCCGGTTGAAGCGGAAGTAGCTTTTGGACAGCACGCCGAATCCGAGGGCACTCACCGCTCGGGCGTGTCCGTCGGGAAGGGGCGGATCGAAGGTGATGGCACCGGATTTCAGCACACCGAGGGGAACGGTGACAATCGCGGCGGGTCCCTCGAACGAGCGGTTTCCGGCTTGCACGACAACGGAATTGTCGCGTCGCGCGATCGCGGTTACCGGCGTATTCAACACGATCTCCAGCCCGTTGGCGAGTAGCCGTGGCAGGGCATCGTAGCCGTTTGTGACCGCATCCTGTTCGCCGCTTGCGTAGTCGCCCTTGTCAAATGTTGTGGCGGAGAGCTGGTCTGCGTTGGCGGCGTACTCGTTCTCGATCTCGGTGGTGATGTAGAAGCCCAATTGGGAGCGGTCGGAATCGGATAGCACTTCACTGGTCGCCGCGGCGTTGACAGCGGCGCCGACGCTCCCGTCGTCGACTTGGTCGCGGGCCCGTTCCACGAACTTGCGCCAGGTTTTTGGGTTGTAGTCAAGCGGTGGCAATTGCGGATCAACCGCTAGCTTCGCCCAGCCGTAGTAGTCGGTCGGGACGAGCTGTGCCTGTGCCCTCTGCGCCAGCTCCATCAGCGGATTGTCCGTCGTGCCATGGATCCAGGACGCACCCATCTCGACCGGTACTCCCCAGTCGCGGTTCGTGTAGACCCGGCCGCCGATGCGATCGCGGGCTTCGATGACGCGCACGGGCCAACCCGCGTCGGTAAGGCTGCGCGCGGCGGACAGGCCCGCCATGCCGGCGCCGACGATGAGCACGGACTTGGCGCCCGGAGGGTTGGCGCCCGGAGGTGGTCGGTGATCCGACGCGTGATCCGACGCGCAGGCGGTCGCCACCCCGCCGCCGACCACGCTCGTCGTTGCCGCCAAAAACTCCCGACGGGACATCGGGGGCACGGTGTCAGCGTCTCACAGGCTATTGGACGGCGGTCCTGAAATTCACAGGTTTATTGGGCCGAATCTGGCCGAATCTACCCTCTTCGTCATTGATCGCAGATTAAACTCTCGTACATCCTTATGCGGCAACGCGGCCGTGTTCGAGGGGGAGTGGCGATGAGTGGTGCGCGAACAACACGTACGCGAACAACTCGTAGCGCGAACAACTCGTACACCGAAGCGGCTCGCTGACGTGCTACCTGAGGTACTACCTGAGGTACTACCACCAAGTCGCACCCTGACCGTGCGCGCCGCCGACGGAACCCCATTGCACGCCGAGGTATTCGGGCCACCCGCCGGCTATCCGATCGTGTTGACCCACGGCATCACCTGCGCGATCCGCGCCTGGGCGCACCAGATCGCAGACCTGGCCTCCGATTACCGAGTGATCGCGTTCGACCATCGCGGGCATGGGCGAAGTGGTGTTCCGCGGCGCGGCGGCTACAGCCTCGAACACCTTGCGGGCGACCTGGATTCGGTGCTCGAAGCGACGCTGGGGCCGCGCGAGCGCGCGGTGATCGCCGGGCATTCGATGGGCGGCATCACCATCGCCGCTTGGTCGGCGCACTACCGCGACAGGGTCCGCCGGCGCGCTGACGCCGTAGCGCTGATCAACACCACCACTGGGGATTTGGTGCGCGAGGTAAAGCTGTTTTCGGTACCGCGCGAGTTGCGCACTTTGTCGCCGGCGCGGGTCATGGCCGCGCGCGGCGTGATCAACGCGTTCGGTGGGTTTCCACTCCCGGCCGCCGCCCGGATCCCGAGCCGTTATGTGATCGCGATGCTGGCGGTTGGAAGGGACGCCGACGCGAGCGCCGCGCGACTCGTCTACGAGCTGTTCGCGCAGACATCACCCGCCGGGCGCGGGGGTTGCGCGAGGATGCTCGTCGATGCGCTGGGGTCGCGGTACCTGGAATTGGACGGTTTGACCGTGCCGACCCTGGTCATCGGCAGTGAAGGCGATCGGCTGACGCCGATCAACCAGGCTCGCAGGATCGCGCGCACCGCACCCAACGTCGTCGGCCTCGTCGAGCTGTCCGGCGGCCACTGTTCGATGCTGGAACGGCCCCGCGAGGTGAACCGGCACCTGCGGGCGCTCGTGGAGTCGGTGACCCACGACGTGCGGGTCCGCCGGAAGAGTTCATAGCAGGGCCGAGTTCATAGCAGGGCTGGGTTCATAGCAGGGCCGAGTTCATAGCAGGGCGGTGATCTCGGCGGCCGCCCGTTGACCGGACCTGACGGCGCCATCGAGGAATCCGGTCCATTCGTCCGCGGTCTCGGTGCCGGCCCAATGAATCGGCCCGACCGGCTCGCGCAACCACGGCCCGAATCGTGTCCACGAGCCCGGTGGCACCGCCGCGGTCGGACCGCCCGGCGCGAAATCCTCTGCGCCCCAACGCTGATCGACATAGTCGAGAGGCTTGAGCGCCTCGTCGCCGAACAACGACGCGAAGCAGCGCAGCGTGTCGCGGCGGCGCTGCTCGGTGGGAAGCGAGTCAAACGCGCGAGCGTCGACGAAGCCCATCAGGATGCCGGGCCCGTCGGCATGCGGGCTGACATCGAAGGTGATGAATACCGGGCCTTTGTCGGACAGCGCCTGGCCGGAGAACCCGTCGGCCCGCCAGAACGGCGTCTCATAGGCGGCGTAGGCCTTGCTGAGCCGGCCCTGCGGCCAATGGCTGGCGAGCTGCTCGTACTCGGTGGGCAGCGGGGGAGTGAACTCGATCGACGCGCGATGGGCCGGGGGGATCGCGACGATGACGAAGCCGGCCTCGGCCTGGCCGTTGTCGCTCGTAACCGTCACCCCCGCACCGTGCCGGTCGATGCGCCGGACCGGTGCATTGAGCACCACACGTGAGCCCAGTTCGGCGGCCGCCGCCTCGGCGATCTGCTGAGTGCCGCCCGGGAAATGGTCCTGCTGGGCGCCGTTTTCGACGTCGAGCAGCCGGTCCATGCCGCCGGCGGCGTGTGTGTAGCGGGCGGCATGCAGCATCGATACGTCGTCGGGTTCGCAACCCCAGGTCACTCGGGCCATGATGGCCATCAAGTCGTGCGACGAGGCGGTGGCGCGCACCGAGCGCAACCAGTCGCCGAGCGACATGCCGTCGAGCTCGCGCGCGCGGCGCGCGTCCCACGGGGCCGCCAGCGGGATGCTGCGGGCGATTCGTTCGAATTGCCAACGCAGCCGGCCGATATCGAGCAATCCGGGCAGCGACAGCTTCGGAATGGTGCCGCGGTAGGGACGCGCCCAGCCGCGCCAATGAATTACGTTCTTGCCGTCGTGGTGGGTCGGAGTGGTCGGAACCTTGAGCTCGGCCGCCAGCGCCAGAATGGCGTCTTGAGTAGGGCCGACGAAGGTGCCGCCCAGATCGGCGGGCAACCCCGCGACGCTACCGGTGAACGAGCGCCCGCCAACCCGGTCACGCCCCTCGAAAACCAGCACGTCATGACCCTGCTGCGTCAGCTCGCGCGCCGCAGCCAGCCCCGCAAACCCGGCACCGACCACGACGACGTCGACAATCCGCGGCGGCTTCGGCACGCGCTCTAGTCAACCGTATTTTGGCGGTTTCGTAGGGTAAATTTCGATTGCCGTTTCTTTAGTTTCGTTGAGTTTGGTTGAGTTTGGTTGCAAGGTGCTCACGTAGATACATGAAAGTCTTTACCGCGCTGTACGGGCCCACCGATGCCGCCGAGCGCGCGCGAGCCCTGCGCGACGCCGGAGCCAGCGGTGTTGCCACCTTCGAGGGTCAGCACGACGTCTTCGCTCCCCTGACGCTGGCGGCCACGGTGGGCGGCCTGGACCTCATGACGAACGTGGCCATCGCGTTTCCGCGCAATCCGATCCACCTGGCCCACCAGGCGAACGATCACCAGCTATTGAGCGGCGGGCGATTCTTTCTGGGCCTGGGCACCCAGGTTCGCCCGCAGATCGAAAAGCGTTTCGGGGCGCAGTTCGAGCATCCGGTGGCCCGCATGACCGAGCTGATCGGTGCCCTGCGTGCCATCTTCGAGGCGTGGAATTCGGGCGGCCCCTTGAACTTTCGCGGCGACTACTACCGGCACACGCTGATGACGCCGACCTTCAGCCCCGGCCCGAATCCCTATGGCCCGCCACCGATCTACGTCGGCGCGCTCGGTCCGAGGCTGACCCGGGCTACCGCCGAGCACGCCGACGGACTACTGGTGATGCCGTTCGGCTCGAAGAAGTTTCTGCACGAGAACACGATGCCCGCGGTGCGCGACGGCCTGCGGGCCGGCGGGCGGGGGCCCGACGAGTTCGCCGTCATTCCCGAGATCATCGTGTCGGTGGGGGACACCGACGCCGAACGGGAACGCGCCGACGTGGGTACCCGGCGATTGCTGGCGTTCTACGGGTCGACCCCGGCTTACCGGCCGGTTCTGGCCGCGCATGGCTGGGAGGACCTGCAGACCGAGCTCAACGCGATGTCCAAGCAGGGCCGCTGGCAGGAGATGGGCGGGCTGATCGACGACGAGATGATGCACACCATCGCGGCGTGCGGCACACCGGCCGAGGTGGCCGCCCGTATCCGCGATCGCGTTGACGGCCTCACCGACACCGTATGCCTGTATCAGTCGGCGCCCATCGGGCTGCAGAGCCTGGCCGCGATCGTCGACGAGCTGAACTAAGGCACCAACACCGTGCACCAACATCGTGCACCAACATCGTGCACCAACATCGTGCCCCAGCGTCGTGCCCCAACGTCGACCCCCAACCGTCGACTTGTTGCGCGCGATCGCGCGGTGAATTCACGGCGCAACCGTTAACCAGTCTTTGAAGCCCGACGGGTCGTGGCGGCCCAGCGCGCCGTGCTCGTAGAGGCCCCAGCCCTCCACGGGTGCGGCGTCGCCGTCGCGGCATAACGCGCGGCCCACGTGGTCGATCACGCCGAAACCGGACCGCGCGACGATCGCCGGGTCGGTCATGTCGTAAGTCAGTCGCTCGACGAACTTTTCGCCCTTCCACATGCCGTGCGACCAGTCCGAGTCGCCGCCGTAGCCGCCGCCGACATGGATGGGGACCGGCAGCTTGGACTCCACGTCGAAGTGAACGGGGGTGCCGTCGGCGGTGGAAGCGTCGATGGTGGCGCCGGTCGGGATGCGGGTGCCGGACCGGTAGTGGATGGTGACGCGTGGCCAGCCGAGTTGCTCGACGCGGCCGTCCCGCCAGACTCGGGTGCAGTCGTTGAGCGAGCGGAACCCGTTCGGCTCCTCTTGGATGATCAGGACGATGGCGAAGTCCCTGAACGCCATGGGCACATACAGCCACCACATGCCCTCGAATGGCGGGTCGGCAGGCCGGCCCGCGGGCTCGGGCTCGCCGATCGGCCTTATGCCCCAGGACCGGTCGCGGCTGCCCAGCCAGGTCGCGGGGTCGACGGTGATCTCCTCCCCGTCCACGGCGATGCGTCCGATCCACGTGCCGAGCTGGGCGAACCGCTGCGCGTGCAGCGTCACCCGGTTGCCGGACCGCAGGATGTGCGGCTGTTCCTGGACGACGTCGAACAGACCTTCCCAGGTGAGATCGGCTGCGACGCCTTCGGTTTCGTCGAGGATCAGCCGCAGTTTGCGCAGCGGTTCGCTGACCTCGATCCGGTAGCCGTTGACGTTCTGGTTGAGCCGGTCTTGGTCGATGGCGTCGGAGAGGTGCACCGCGGTCTGCGTATCCCCGCGCCTGATGAGCACGAACGCGTCCTTGACCCCCAGATTCGGGTAGTAGCCGATGCCGCTGATGAAAAAGACGTCGCCGGTGCGGTCGTGGGCGTTGAAGTAGGAGCGGTCGTAGAAGTTGCGGTCCGACGAACCCGGCCACGCGATCGGCTGGGGGAGCTGGTGTACCGGGAACTCGTCGAGCGGTCCTAGCATTACTGATCCTCGCTTTGCTGATCTTCCTTTCTCTTCTCTCCGATAAGACTTTGCATCAATCCGGCGTGGTAGAACAGTGATTCGACATCGTCGGGTTTCTCGGTTTCTCCGAAGTGCACCCGCCGGGCGCCGGTGCGCATGAACACGCAGGCCCACATCACCCCCGAGTAGGCGTAAAACCAGCGCAGGTCGCCCACTTCGACACCGGTGAGCCGTTGGTAGGTGGCGCGAACGTCGTCCTCTCGCATCACGTCGGGCAAGCCCGGCAGCGTCGCAAGTCCGGCAAGCTCTTGAAAGACCATGTGCGCGTAAATCATCCATGCGACGTCCAGCTCGCGTGGCCCCAGCGTCACCATTTCCCAGTCCAGCACCGCCACCGGTTGGAAATCGCGGTACAACACGTTGCCCACTCGCGCGTCGCCCCAGAGCAGGACGGGTTCACGTGCGGCCACTTCTTCCGGCCAGTTGTCTTCCAGCCATTCGAAAGTCCGCTCCAGCAACGGTGACCGGCCGATGTCGGGCACCGCGAAGTCGTACCATGCCCGGACCCAATTGAAGTGCCTGCGCAACGCGGTGTCACCCTGCTGACTACCCTGCTGGCCTTCGGGAAGGCGAATGCCTTCTCCGCGTTGGGAATCGAATGCAGCTTGGCCAGCACGCCGACGGTGGCGTCCTGCAGTTCGCGCTGACGTTCGGCGGGCGCGTCGGCGAACCAGTTGCCGCCGAAGGTGTAGGGCATGACGTCGGGCGGCACCACACCGTCGACATAGTCCATCAGGAAGAAGGGTGTTCCGAGGACGTCGCCGGTGGGCTCGAGCCAGCGCACGCGCGGGACGGGGACGTCGGTCAGCTCGCCGACCTTCCGTATCACGTCGAATTGGTGGTCGAGTCGATACGTGGGAAAGACCTGCACGTCTCCGGCGGTCGGCGCCACCCGGGCCACCAGTTTCTCGACCTTTTCCGGGAGCTTTTCGGGGACCGGCTGCCCACCCGGCTGCCAGCGGGCGGTCAGGATGATGGTTTCGGACGACATGCCCGTCGAGTCGATGCCGCTTTCCACGGTGACCTCGGGTTTCGCCCCTCCGGGTAGCACGGTCGACAGCCATTGCGACATCACCGCCGGCACGGTCGTGACATCGCGGCTGGAGCGCTGAAGTCGGTCGACGCCTTGGATCGCCGACTCGAGCGCCGGTTCGAGCGCCGGTTCAGTTTGCACGGGTGCCCCCATTCGTCGAGATAATTCCGCGGCAATTACGATACGGTAAGTAGCGTTATGAAAGCAGACCCATCCGACCTTGACAAATCCG
This sequence comes from uncultured Actinomycetota bacterium, assembly GCA_963703795.1. GTDB lineage: Bacteria > Actinomycetota > Actinomycetes > Mycobacteriales > Mycobacteriaceae > Mycobacterium. The sequence goes on from CAVPFT010000035.1 coordinate 25,815, forward strand.
ATCTTGACAAGGCCCCCGGCGCCGGCCGGCCCCGGGATCCGCGCATCGACTCGGCGATCCTGTCGGCGACCGCGGAATTGCTTGTGGAAATCGGCTATTCGAACCTTAGCCTCGCCGCGGTGGCCGAGCGGGCCGGCACAACGAAATCGGCGCTGTACCGCCGCTGGTCGAGCAAAGCCGAACTGGTGCACGAGGCGGCCTTCCCAACGGCACCCACCGCACTGGAGTCTCCGGCCGGCGACATCGCCGCCGACATCGCGATGATGATCGAGGCCACCCGCGACGTGTTCACCACCCCCGTGGTGCGAGCGGCGTTGCCCGGTCTGGTGGCCGACATGACGGCCGACCCAGCTCTCAACGCGCGGGTGATGTCGCGCTTCGCCGATCTGTTCACCGCGGTCCGGGTGCGGCTGCATGGGGCCGTTGAGCGGGGCGAAGCGCACCCCGATGTGCACCCGGACCGGTTGATCGAGTTGATCGGGGGAGCGACGATGCTGCGGATGCTGCTGCGCCCGGAGGAAAAGCTGGACGACACGTGGGTGGAGCAGACCACCGCCATCGTTGTGCACGGGGTGACTGGATGACGGGGCGACTGGCCGGACGGGCCGCGATCGTCACCGGCGGCAGCCGCGGCCTGGGCCGGGCGATCGCGCTGGCCCTTGCGGCGGAGGGCGCGGCGGTGGCGGTCGTCGGGCGCACCGAACAGGTATGGGACGACCGGCTGCCGGGAACCATCGGTGAGACGGCCGCCGAGATTGACGCGGCGAACGGGCACGCCGTGGCGATCCGGGCCGATCTGACTGACCGTGACGATATCGCCCGATTGGTGGGCGATGCGCGAGATGCGCTGGGCCCCATCACGATTCTGGTGAACAACGCGGCCTTCACCGCGCCGGGCCGACCCCCGGTACCCGGCACCGGGCCGCGCGCGAAGCCCGCCAAGGTCGCCAAGTCCGCCCCGGGCGACGGCAAGCCCGACTGGCCGGGCTTCGTCTGTACGCCGTTGCGGGCCTTTCGGCGGCACTTCGACATCGCGGTTTTTGCGGCCTACGAGCTGATGCAAATGGTGTGTCCCGACATGATCGAGGCGGGCGGCGGCTCGATCATCAACATCACGTCGGCCGCGTCGCGGATGCCCGGCGACGGGCCCTATATCGATCGCAGCGGCGGTGTCCTGCCCGGTTACGGCGGATCCAAGGCGGCGCTCGAGCATCTCACCCAGTGCGCGGCGTTCGATCTCGCCGACCACAACATCGCGGTGAACGCACTGTCGCCGTCGAAACCGATCCTTACGCCGGGCCTGGCTTACTATGCGCGGGAATTCGTGGATACCGCCCCGGCGGACGAATTCGCGCGGGCAGCCGTGGAATTGGCGCTGGCGGACCCGGGCGTGGTCACCGGGCGCACGATCGGTCATCTGCAGGTGCTCGACGGCAGCTTCCGGCCGTTCACCCCGGATAAGTGTCAGCACAGCTAAAGCCGGCTTGGATCGCGCGTCACGGCATTGATGATCAGGGCGTACAAGCGGTGCCATCGCGGGAACTAAGCCCCGCCCGGAGGACAAGGTTGGTCGCGCGGTCCCTGGTGCGTGCTCTCGCCGTCTCCGGCGCTCAATCTTCGTCCGCATCGGGCGGGTCTGGATCCCCCCGCAGCAGTTCTTCGGGGTGGTGGGCGTGGTTGATTTGAGGCGGGCCGTTGCCGTCAGTCCAGCCAAGTCGCCCGCTATCGGTGACTTCGGTGTGCCATTCGCCCCGGCTGGCCCCGCCGTGGTCGCAACCGCACGCGAAGAACAGTTTGTCCGCGTCGGTCCGGCCACCTTGAGCCCAGTCCGGCGAGTGGTGCACCTCGCACCGGTAGCCCGATTCGAGGCAATTGGGCCGGGTGCAGCCGCGGTCGCGGGCATAGCAGATGAGTCTTTGGTCGGCAGTGGCAATGCGTTTTTGGCGACCGAGATAGAGGGGCCGCCCGGTGTGGTCGTCGAACACCGCCAGGTAGTGGATTGCCTTGGCGGCCATGCGAACCAGATCCCGCATTGGGAGTCTCGAGCCACCGCCGGTGTGCGCGGGCGCGGGCATTGGGATCGACGGGTTGACGACGGCATGTGCGGCCTGGTTGAGGTCGGCCAGTGTGGTGGTGACGATGACGGTGACGGGATGACCGCGGTGCACCCCGAGCTTGCCGGAGGCGATGGCGGCTTGGAGTCCGAGCTTGAGCGCGTCGTGGCAGCGTTGTGCGGGTGTGCGCTGGTCGCGCTCTTGGGGCTCGGCGCTGTCGGGTTGGTGACGGCCGGGCCGCACGGCCGCTTCGATGGCTTCGAAGAACGCGCGCGCCTCGGGGTCCAGCAATCCCGACAGCCGGGACATGAGGTCGGGCCCCTGCGGGCCAAGATGCAGCCCGCGGCGGCGCGCCCGGTCGTCGTCGTTGAAGAGGCCGTCGGGATTGAGGTGGTCGGCGATCCGCTGGCCCAGCTTGATGACGACACCGGCGTCGAGTTTGGTCGCGTGCCGCACCAGCGCGCGCTCGGCTTCGGCCACGTCGGGCGGCGAGACGCAGGCGGGCAGCACGTCGACCGCCTGGCATATGGCGCGGATGTGATCCTCGCCGACCGCGCCGGCTTCCACCGCGGCGGCCAGTTCCGCCAGCTCCGGGGGCACCGGGGGACCGGTCAGGGAGCGCCGCGGCCGGATCCGGGCCGCGAGTTTGAAGCGGCGAACGATCTCTCTGGGTGTGATGCGCAGCCGTGCCCACAGCATCTCCGGACCGCTGGCATGCACTCGCTGCCGTCGGGCGGGTCGGCGATCTCGGCGAAGAACCGATACATCAGGCCCCGATTCGTGCGGTCCTGCGTCTCCAACCGCTCAGCGACGTCAACGCGGAAATTGTTGCCAACCACGTCGGAGCTGGTGTCGCGCAGCACGGCGTGCGCAGCATCGATGGCCTCCAGAGCGGCACCGATCCGCTCCCGTGCCTCCTCGGCGCTCGCACACGAACCCATACCCCGACGCTATGAACCGCCTCTGTCAAGGTGCCGTACCCGCGACGGCGACATCCCGGGCTTGTGGATAAAGGCGCAACTGTGCACAACTTGAGGCGCGTGGACCGCTGTTCCTGGCGTCGTTCCTGGCGCTGTTTCCTGGCGAGATCGCCGTCTGACGCGCCAGTATGAAGAAAGCCAGTGCCGCAACGGCGGCAGGCAACCGGTCGAGTGGTGTGCAAATGCCCCGTATTGACAAGCCGACGGGGCGCGTTGTTGCCCTGATCGTGCTGATGATTTTCGTCGCCGCTGCCCTCCGCGGGTACCTGCCCGCTCAAGACCACGCGGCGCACAACGAGCCCGGCAGCGGTCGAGCGGCGGCCGCCTTCGTCATAGCGGCCCTGGTCGCGACGGTCACGCTGCTGGCGATTGCCGTCATCGCGCGGTTGCGGGATCCACGTGCGGGGGCACCAAGCGCCGGAGAACTGTCCGAATTGGTTGACAGAGACAGGGGCCGACCGAATTGGCGCGTGTTGCTGATCGCGTTCGTGGTGCTCGTGGCCTGGCTGGTGATTATGGTGCTGCTGGTCCAATTGTTCATGCCGCACACCGTCACCCCCTCCGCGCCTGCCCGGCTCCGACCGCCCCAGCGTCGGGCATGCGAGCGGCCCGCCGCCACAGCAACACCCGCAAGACAACAACCGGGACATGGTAGGAATACTGCTCGGCGGCACGATCCCGATGCTTCTGGTGATCGTCGCCGGATCGGTGATCATGGCGCGGCGACGGTGGCGCGCAACCACACCGGGCATCATCGCCGACGATCACTTCGAATCCCCGACACCGACGCCCCGTTCGGAATCGCTGGTCCGCGCGGCCGAAGTTGGACTGGCGGAGATCGGCGATCTCAGCCGGGAACCGCGTGAGGCGATCATTGCATGCTATTCAGCAATGGAGCGCGAGCTCGCCAAAGTTCCGGGGCCGCCCCGCAGGACTTCGACACTCCGACCGAGGTGCTGGTCCGAGCTGTCGAACACCGAGCGCTGCACGCCGATAACGCGGTCCAGCTGGTGAACCTCTTTGAAGAGGCACGGTTCAGCCCGCACGTGATGAATGAAGGACACCGCGAGGTGGCCGTAAACGTGCTGCGGCTCGTCCTCGCGGAATTGCGGAGCCCCGTATGAAAGGGAGCACCGTATGAAAAGGCTCACCGTATGAAAAAGCTCACCGTATGAAAAAGCTTATGGTCCTGGGCGTTTTCCTCATCGTCGGGATAGAGCTGTTGGCTCTCGTACTGCACTACCGCCGGTTCGTCTTGGCGGCATCGGGCGTCGCCCTGGCTCTGGTGCTGCTCGACGTCCGTCGTTTCCTGGGACGTGGGACGGATCCTCCGGCCGAGCCGGACCCCGACGATCTGGGGGATTCGTTGCGCCGCTGGCTTTCCAACACCGAGACGACGATCCGATGGTCCGACTCCACCCGACTGGACTGGGACCGCCATCTGCGTCCGATGCTCGCGCGGCGGTACGAAATGACGACCGGCCAAAAGCAGTCCAAAGACCCGGTGGCGATATCACGCGAGCGGCCGGATGCTCTTCGGTGCCGAACTGTGGGAATGGGTTAATCAAACAACGTCACGCGCACCGGTGATCACCAACCCGGTCCCGGCCGTGCGACGCTGGAGGAGATTCTGCGAAGGTTGGAGCAGGTATGACAGGTGGCACGACCATGCCGGCCGCTATGCCGGTTGCTATGCCAGCGGGTAAGACGGCTGCACACTGCGAGGCGGTGCTCGACGAAATCGAACGTGTGGTGGTGGGCAAACGCTCGGCGCTCACGCTCATCCTCACCACGGTCCTCGCGGGCGGACACGTGCTCATCGAAGACCTGCCCGGCCTCGGCAAGACGCTGATCGCCAGATCCTTCGCCGCCGCATTGGGGCTTCGATTCACGCGGGTGCAGTTCACGCCCGATCTGCTGCCCGCGGACCTGCTCGGCTCGACCATTTACGACATGCAGTCGGGCAGCTTCGCGTTCCGGGCGGGCCCCATCTTCACCAACCTTTTGCTTGCCGACGAGATCAACCGCACGCCGCCGAAGACACAGGCGGCATTGCTGGAGGCCATGGCCGAGGGCCAGGTGAGCATCGACGGCGAAACCCACAAGCTGCCAACCCCGTTCATTGTTCTGGCGACCGACAACCCGATCGAGTACGAGGGCACATATCCATTACCCGAGGCGCAGCTGGACCGGTTCGCGATCCGGCTGGAGCTGCGATACCTCTCGGAGCCGGACGAGACCACAATGCTGCGCCGCCGCCTCGAACGTGGTTCGGCCGAGCCGACGGTCAATCAGGTGGTGGACACCCACGATCTGCTGGCGATGCGCGAGTCCGTCGAGCAGGTGACCGTGCACGAGGACGTTCTGCACTATGTGGTGTCGCTGGCCACCGCCACCCGGCACCATCCGCAGATCGCCGTGGGCGCCAGCCCCCGGGCGGAACTCGATCTGGTCCAACTCGCCCGTGCCCGTGCGCTTTTGCTCGGTCGCGATTATGTGGTCCCCGAAGACGTCAAGGAGCTCGCCGTTGCGGCGGTCGCGCACCGGATCACGCTGCGGCCGGAGATGTGGGTGCGGAAGATTCAGGGCGCCGATGTCGTCGGAGAACTGTTGCGGCGCTTGCCGGTGCCTCGAACACCGGGGGCCTTGGGGGGACGCGGATGAGCCCGGCGTGAGCTCGCTGTGATTCAGGGCCGTGAAGTCGAGTTCCGCTGGCGCGCATCGCAACTGACGCGCGCACTCGCTACCTGCGCCGGGGTGGCACTGGCGGCCGCCGTGATTGCCGCTCGTTGGCAGCTGATCGCCTTCGCGGCGCCGCTGCTCGGGGTGCTGTGCTCGATCAGTTGGCAGCGCCCGGTGCCGAAGATCCGGGTACACGGGGAACCCAACTCCCAGCGGTGCTTTGAAGGCGAGCAGGCGCGGCTGACCGTGTGGGCGACCCTCGACCCCGGATCTGAGGAACCCAGGGCAGCCGGGGCCGCCGGGTCGTCGGCGGTCGAGCTCACGGTTCCTGCCGTCGCGGCCATGCAACTCAAAGTGCTCGACGCGGATTCCCACCACGGGAGAACCCTCCACGGGAGAACCCTCCATGCGAAAACCCTTGCGGCAACGACACAACGGTGGGGTCGCTATCCGATCCCGGTAATCGTCGAGGTGAGCGCGCGCGGTGGATTGCTGACCGGAACGGCCACCGTCGACGTCGCCGAGGTCATCGTGTTTCCGCTGACGCCGCCGCAGTCAACGCCAATCCCGCAGACCGAGTTGCTCGATCGGCTGGGCGCCCACCTCACCCGGCATATCGGCCCGGGTGTCGAGTACGCCGACATTCGCCCTTATGTGCCTGGCGACCAACTGCGGACGGTGAACTGGCCGGTGAGCGCGCGCCGCCGCCAGTTGCACGTGACGCAGCGATTGACCGATCGCGCCGCCGACGTCGTGGTGCTGATCGACACCTATCGACAGCCGGCGGGTCCGGCGACCGAGGCCACCGAACGCGTCGTACGCGGAGCGGCACAGGTGGTGCAGACCGCGCTGCGCCACGGTGATCGCGCCGGGATCGTCGCCCTCGGCGGCAACCGCCCGCGGTGGCTTGGTGCCGACATCGGACAGCGCCAGTTTTACCGGGTGCTCGATACCGTGCTCGCCGCCGGCGACGGATTCGAAAACACTACCGGCACACTGGCACCGCGCGCGGCCGTTCCCGCGGGGGCGATCGTCATCGCGTTCTCGACGCTGCTCGACACCGAATTCGCGCTGGCGTTGATCGATCTCCGCAAACGCGGCCATGTCGTGATCGCCGTCGACATCCTCGACGGCTCCCCGTTCGAAGAACAGCAAGAACCCCTGGTGGATCGGATGTGGGCGATGCAGCGCTCAGCCATGTATCGCGACATGGCCACCGTCGGCGTCGACATCCTGTCCTGGCGAGGGGATCAGAGCCTGGAGCAGTCGATGGCTGTGATGCCAGACCGCCGGCGCCGGGTGCGGGGACGGCTCAGGGGATAGGGCTCAGGGGACAGGACTAGGGGACAGGGCATAGCATGACACGACTCGCGCGTTCAACTGCACTCGTATTGTCGACGGGCTTCGGCCTGCTGATGGTGGGATTGGCAGTGGGACCAGCAGTGGGACAGTGGACCAGCAGTGGGACCAGCCGCCGTCGGGTCGCACGGGCCGGCGATTGTGGCAGCGGCAGCCGCTTTGATTGCGGTAGGCATCGGGGTGGTCTTTCGCCCGGCGGCAACGGTTGCCGTGTTGCTTTTGGTGGCAACGGTTGTGGTATCGAATCCGTCGCTCACGTTCGCGGCCTGGTCTGGACTTTGCGCCGCCGCCTACCTGGTATGCCGTCATGCGGTCGGGACGCCCGCGGGCGCCGTCATGTGGAGTTGGCCGACGGTCGTTGGCGCCGTTGGTTTTGCGTTCGCGGGGTTGGTTGCGACTTCATTCCCGCTGCAGTTGCCATGGTTGCCGCTGGCAGCGCCGCTGGCAGTTCTGGCGATCTACGTCTTGGCGACGCGCCCGTTCCTGAGCTGATCCTGAGCGGAGCCTGAGCTGAACGCGCGCGCTCGGCCGGCCCTAGTGCAGCAGTACGGCCGCCCGGTCAGCCAGGTCGAGCAGTGGCTGTGGGAAGATCCCCAAAATCACTGTGACCGCTGCACATACCGCGATCGCCGCCTTGCTCAAGAAGCCGGGCGCCACCACCTGCGGGGTGTCGTCGGTTGCTTCGGTGAAGAATATCGACACAATGACTCGCACGTAAAAGTAGGCGGCGACCCCGCTGGCGATCACACCGATGACCACCAGCGGCACCGCGCCGCCCTGGGCGGCGGCCTTGAACACCGCCAGCTTGCTGACGAATCCACTAGTCAACGGGATGCCGGCGAAGGCCAAGAGAAACATCGAAAACATCACGCCCACAATCGGTGAGCGCTGCCCGAGGCCGGCCCAGTGCGACACCGTGGCGTCTTCGACTCCGTCGGCGTTGCGGATCAGGCTCACGATGGCAAACGCGCCGATGGTGCTGAAGCTGTAGGCGACCAGGTAGAACAACGTGGCCGAAAGGCCCGCCGGGTTGTCGGCGATCACCCCGGTAAGGATGAACCCGACGTGTGCGACGGACGAATAGGCCAGCATCCTCTTGACGTCGGTCTGATTCACCGCCGTGATGGTGCCCACCGCCATGGTCAGGATCGAAATCGCCCACAGCACCGGGCGCCATTGATCGTGGAGCGGGGGCAGCGCGACGTAGACCACCCGCAGCAGCGCGCCGAACGCCGCGACCTTGGTTGCCGCCGCCATGAACCCCGTGATCGGGGTGGGCGCACCCTGGTAGACGTCGGGAATCCAGGAGTGGAACGGGACCGCGCCCACCTTGAACAGCAGGCCGACCGACAACAGCGCGACGCCGATCAGCGCCATCGAGCTATCACCGTGTGCTGCCAACGCATCCCGGATCCCGGGCAGAACGAGCGTGCCGGTCGCGCCGTAGAGCAACGCCACACCGTAGAGGAAGAACGCCGACGAGAACGCACCGAGCAGGAAGTACTTCATCGCCGCTTCCTGGGACAGCAGGCGGCGATGACGGGCCAGGCCGCACATCAGGTACAACGGCAGCGAAAGAACTTCCAGCGCAACGAACATCGTCAAAAGGTCATTGGACGCGGGAAACACCATCATGCCGCCGACGGACAGCATCGCCAGGGGAAGAGTTCCGTCTGCGCGGCTCCGGCGCGCTCCGCCTCGCGCTCGGCGTCGCTGCCGGGAACCGCGGACGCCTGGGGCGTAAAGGAGTCCAATCCGCCCGAGCCCGCGACTCCCGCCCCCACGGCCCCTGTGCTCAAAGCCCCTGTGCTCAAAGCCCCTGTGCTCAAAGCCCCTGTGCTCAAAGCCACTGGGCTCTCCGCCTTGGCCTGCGTCCGTTCGGCCATGAAGATGACCGCCAGCACAGCGACCAGCAGCACGGTGCCCTGCAGAAACAGCGTCGGTCGATCGATGGCCACCGCGCCCAGCACCGCGCTGCGGCCGGAGGCTTGAAGCGAGCGGCTCACCACGATGACGGCGATCAACGCCGCGACTAGACCGCCAAGTGCCAGCGCCACCTGAGCGACGTAGCGAATTCGCCTGGGCAGGAACGCTTCGGCCAGCACGCCGACCACCGCGATGGAGAAGACGATCAGCATTGGGCACAGCAGGAAGTACTCGATGCTGGGGGTGGGAAGGGTCATCGGTGCGGTCCTTCGGCTGTCCGGGGTTCGCCCATCGGCACGGTCGGCGCGGGATCGTGCTGGCCGATGGTGATCATGGTGTGGTCCACGGCGGGATTGATGATGTCGAGCACCGGCTTGGGATAGACGCCCAGCACGAACAGCAGCGCGATCAGCGGTGCCACCACATTAGTTCGCGTAGCCGCAGATCACTGATTCGCTCGTTGCCTTCGGCCACCGGGCCGGTCATCACCCGCTGGTAAAGCCACAGCATGTAGATGGCCGCCAGTACCAATGCGGTCACCCCGAACGCGGCGGCTAGCCAGTAGCGGTTGAAAGTGCCTACCAGAACTAGGAATTCGCTGACGAACGGCGCCAGGCCGGGCAGTGACAGGGTAGCCATGGACGACACCAGGAAGGTGCCCGCCAGGATCGGCGCCACCTTCTGCACGCCGCCGTAGTCGGCGATCAACCGGCTCCCGCGTCGCGACACCAGGAATCCCGCGATCAAGAACACCGCCGCGGTGGATAGCCCGTGGTTGAGCATGTACAGCGTCGAGCCGCTCTGCCCCTGGGTGGTCATCACGAAGATGCCCGCGATGATGAATCCGAAGTGCGAGATCGAGGTGTAGGCGATCAGGCGCATCATGTCGGTCTGCCCGATCGCGACGATCGCGCCGTAGATCACTCCGACGATGGCCAGCGTCACGATCAGCGGGCGGAAGTACGTTGAGGCATCGGGAAACAGCTGCAGGCAGTAGCGCAGCATGCCGAAGGTGCCGACCTTGTCCATCACAGCCGTGATCAGCACCGCGGTCGCCGGGGTGGCCTCGACACAGGCATCGGGTAGCCAGCGGTGGAACGGCCACAGCGGCGCCTTGACGGCGAACGCGAACATGAAACCGAGGAACAGCGCCTTGAACACCGCGGGGTCCACCCCGGCGAAGCGGCCCGACGAGATGCCGGCCACGATGTCACGGAAGTCGAACGTGCCCGAACCGTGCTGCGCGGTCACCACATACAGCCCGATCACCGCCGCGAGCATGATCAACCCGCCGAACAGGTTGTACAACAAGAACTTCACCGCCGCGCGCGACCTGTCGGCACCTTGACCGAAGCCGCCGATGAGAAAGTACATCGGGATGAGCATGGCCTCGAAGAACACGTAGAACAGCAACACGTCCAGCGCGATCACCGAGATCAGCACCATCGACTCGATGGCGAGCGTCAGGGCGATGTAGGCGTGCACGCCTCGGGTGCCCTTTCCGCCGTCGTTCCAGCCGGCTATCTGGAGCAGCGGGATCAGCACCGCGGTCAGGAGCACCAGGACGACCGCGATCCCGTCCACACCGAGGGAGTAGCCGGCGCCGAACGCCGGTATCCACCGATGGCTTTCGACGAACTGGTAGGTGGCTATGCCAGGCCCCGGGCCGGACTTGAAGCCGACGGCGATGACGAGTGCCACCGCGAGCGTCAACACGCCGAAGACCAGACCGGTCCACTTGGCGACCTGGCGCAGCCCCGGGGGTAGCAGGATGATCAGCACGGAACCCACCAGCGGCAAAAGCCACAGCACGCTCAGCCACGGCACCCCGTTTAGGAAAGCCGAGCTCACCACGCTTTCACCGCCAGGATCAGGGCGGCCACCAGCACAGCGCCCGCCAGCATGGACAAGGCGTAGTTGCGGGCGAAGCCAGTTTGCAGTCCCCGCAGGCGATTCGAAGTCCGGCCCACCAGCGCCGCCAGCGCGTTGACGGAGCCATCCACACCCGCGTTGTCGACTTCGACCAGCGCCTCGGTCAGTTGCGCGCCTGGGCGCATGAACACCTCCTCGTTGAAGGCATCGCCGTAGAGGTCGGCGCGCGCGGCGGTGGTGAGCGCCGAGACCCGCACGGGCGCCACTCCCGGGATGGCTGCTCCGCCGTACATCCGGTAGGCCACCGCGATACCGACGGCGACGACGCCCAAAGCCACGACGGTGGTAACCCAGGACGGCAGGGCATGGGCGGCCTCTTCACGTACCCCGACGACGGGCTCGAGCCAGTGCTGCAGGGCGCCACCACGCCACACAGGACGCCGGAGAACACCGAGCCGACGGCAAGCAGGATCATCGGCCACGCCATCACGGGCGGCGCCTCGTGCGGATGGGTGCCCGGTGCCCAGCGCTTTTCGCCGAAGAAGGTCATCAGCATCACCCGCGTCATGTAGAACGCGGTGATGCCGGCGCCGAGCAGCGCGGCCCCGCCGAGGGCGTAGCCCCGGGTGCCGCCGGCCTGAGACGCGGCCTCGATGATGGTGTCCTTGGAGAAGAAGCCCGCGAAGGGCGGCACGCCGATGATCGCCAGATATCCCAACCCGAACGTGGCGAAGGTGATCGGCATGACGGTCCGCAGCCCGCCGTAACGGCGCATATCGTGCTCTTCGTTCATGGCGTGGATCACCGAGCCGGATCCAAGGAACAATCCGGCCTTGAAGAAGCCGTGGGTCAGCAGATGCATGATCGCGACCGCGTATCCGGCCGGGCCCAGGCCGGCGGCGAGCACCATGTAGCCGATCTGGCTGATCGTCGATGCGGCCAGCGCCTCTTGATGTCGTCCTTGGCGCAGCCGATGATCGCGCCGAACAGCAACGTCATGGCGCCGACGATCAGCACCCCGGCCTGCGCGTCGGCGCGAGATCGAACAGCGGGTTCGAGCGCACGATCAGGTACACGCCCGCGGTCACCATGGTGGCGGCGTGGATCAGCGCGGACACCGGCGTGGGACCCTCCATCGCGTCACCCAACCAGGCCTGCAGCGGAACCTGCGCCGACTTGGCGCAGGCGCCCATCAGCAGTAGCAATCCCATCGCCGTCAACGCGCCGCGACTGGCCGCCGGGGCGCCGGCGAACACTCCGGCGAAGGAGAGCGTGCCGAAAGTGCTGAACATCAAGAACATTGCCACTGCCAGCCCGGCGTCACCGACCCGGTTCATTACGAATGCCTTCTTGGCCGCCGTGGCGGCCGACGGCTTGTGGTACCAGAAACCGATCAGCAGGTAGGAGGCCAGGCCGACGCCTTCCCAGCCGACGTAGAGCACCACGTAGTTGTCGGCGACCACCAGCAGCAGCATCGAAGCCAGGAACAGGTTGAGATAGCCGAAAAACCGGCGGCGGTCCGGGTCTTCGGCCATGTAGCCGACCGAATAGATGTGGATCAACGACCCGACCCCGGAGATCAGCAGCACGAAGCACATCGACAACTGGTCGACCTGCAGCCCGAAGTCGACCTGGAGCCCGCCGACCGGGATCCAGCTGAACAGCTTTTGATGGATGGCGCGGTCGGCCTCGCCCCGGCTGACCATGTCGGCGAGCAGCGTCGCGCCCACCCCGAACGCGGCAAGCGAGGCGGCGCATCCCAGCAGGTGGCCCCACGCGTCGGTGCGCCTGCCACCGAAGAGCAAGATGGCAGCACCCGCCAATGGCAGTGCCACGAGCAGCCACGTGTAGTGAGTCATCTTGGCGTTTTTAGCCTTTGAGTAGATTCGCGTCGTCGACCGACGCGGATTTGCGGGCACGGAAAATCGTCATGATGATGGCCAGACCGACGACCACCTCGCAGGCCGCCACGACCATGGTGAAGAACGCGATCATCTGCCCGTCCAGCTGGCCGTGCATCCGCGCGAACGTGACGAACGCCAGGTTGACCGCGTTGAGCATCAACTCGACGCACATGAACATCACGATGGCGTTGCGGCGCAACAGCACACCCGCGGCCCCGATGGTGAACAGGAGCGCCGAAAGATAAAGGTAATTAGCCGGATTCATGACGCCCCGCCTTTCACGCTCTCGACGGGGGAGCTCTCGACGGAGTCTCTTTGCCGTCCGCGCCGCGGCTCCGCAATATGGGGGACACCGATAACTTCGAGTACGATCCGTCGGGCAACAGCGCGGCCACATCGACCGCGTTCTGACGCGCGTAGACGCCCGGGTTGGGCATCGGGGTGGGGTGCTGACCGGGCAGGAAGCGTTCGTGCGCTAGTTCCCGCTGCGTCTTGCGGCGCTCGAAACGCTCCCGATGCGCGAGCACCATCGCGCCGACCGCCGCGGTGATCAGCAACGCGCTCGTCAGCTCGAACGCCCACAGATAACGCGAAAAGATCAGCGCGGCCAGCCCTGCGACGTTGCCGCTGCGAATTGGCGGTGGTAAGCCCGACGAAACCCCCGGTCGCCGCGTTGCCGATGCCGGCCGAGAGCAGGACCCCGAAGCCGATGCCGATCACCATTGCCGCGACTCGCTGGCCGCGCAGCGTCTCCTTCAGCGATTCCGCGGAGTCCACGCCGATCAGCATCAGCACGAACAGGAACAGCATCATCACCGCGCCGGTGTAGACCACCACCTGAACCACGCCCAGAAACATCGCGTCCTGGATCATGTAGAAGACCGCCAGGATGAGCATCGTCATCGCCAAGAACATCGCCGAGTACACGGCGTTGACCGCGAGACGCGCTGGGTGGTGGTGCCTGTCGGGGACACAGCGCAGGCGGCCCAACGGCTGTCGGCCGGGCGGCTCGATGAGCGGATGCCGGTGCGCGGAACCGATGACCTGGCCGCCCTGGCCAGGGCGTTCAACGAGATGGCGGCCAGCCTGCAGGACAAGCTCCGGGAACTGGAGGAGCTGTCCCAGGTGCAGCGGCAGTTTGTCTCGAACGTCTCGCACGAGCTGCGTACCCCGCTGACGACGATCAGGATTGCCGCGGACATCCTGTTCGAGACGCGGGAGCAGTTGGAGGCGTCAGCGGGCCGCTCGGCGGAGTTGCTCGAGCCAGCTGGAGCGCTTCGAGTCGTTGCTCGGGGACCTGCTGGAGATCGGCGGGTACGACGCGAACGCAGCCACCCTCGATGCGGAGTCCGCGGACGTCTGCGACCTCGTCCGGTCAGCGCAGCGGCGAACGGGATCGCCGGTAACCACTACCGGGACGACGGCGGTAACGAGGTGCAGGTGACCGATCCGAGCTTCCTCCGCGCGACGACGATTCACGCCGCCGCACAGGCCGCCGGGATCGGTGCGCTGTGTGTCACCGCCAAGGACAAGCTCAGGGCGCTGCTCGCGACCGGCGGCGTCCCCGCGTTCAGCGCCGAGCTG
>CAVPFT010000036.1:0-6933 GCA_963703795.1 uncultured Actinomycetota bacterium
GGTCGCGCGAGCAAGCCGATAAGTACATCGAATCCGGCGGAACCGAAGGCGCGGTATTGCAGGGCAAGCCCGTCATCCTGCTGACCACGGTCGGGGCCAAGACGGGCAAGCTCCGCAAGACCCCACTGATGCGCGTCGAGCACGACGGCGAGTACGCGATCGTCGCCTCGCTCGGCGGGGCCCCGAAGAACCCGGTTTGGTACTACAACGTGGTGGCAAACCCGCGCGTCGAGTTGCAGGACGGTACGGTCACCCGGGATTACGACGCCCGCGAGGTATTCGGGGATGAAAAGGCCACCTGGTGGGAGCGCGCCGTGCAGGTGTGGCCGGACTACGCCGGCTATCAGAAAAAGACCGACCGGCAGATCCCGGTGTTCGTCCTGACCCCGGTGAGCTGAAACCCCAGCTGGGCACGTGGCACCATTGATCGGTGTCCGCTGAATTGAGCCAGAGCCAGACCGCGTCGCCGCTGTGCGCCGCTGACATTGACGCGGCGGCCCAGCGGATCGCCCCGGTGGTCACGCCCACCCCGCTGCAGTTGAGCGATCGGCTGTCGGCGATCACCGGCGCGCGGGTCTACCTCAAGCGCGAAGATCTGCAGGTGGTGCGCTCCTACAAGCTGCGTGGCGCCTATAACCTGCTGGTGCAGCTGGCTGAGCGGGAGTTGGCCGCAGGGGTGGTGTGCTCGTCGGCGGGCAACCACGCACAAGGCTTCGCCTATGCGTGCCGGACGCTGGGCGTGCACGGCCGCGTGTATGTGCCCGCCAAGACGCCCAAGCAGAAGCGTGACCGGATCCGCTATCACGGCGGGGAGTTCATCGAGCTGATCGTGGGGGGATCGACCTACGACCTGGCCGCCGAGGCGGCGTTGGCCGACGTCGAACGCACGGGCGCCACGCTGGTGCCGCCGTACGACGACCTGCGCACCATCGCCGGCCAGGGCACCATCGCCGTGGAAGTGCTTGCCCAACTCGACGCCGAGCCCGACCTGGTGGTGGTCCCGGTGGGCGGCGGCGGCTGTGTTGCAGGCATGACCACCTACCTGGCCGAGCGGACCACGAACACCGCGGTGCTGGGTGTCGAGCCGGCCGGTGCCGCGGCGATGATGGCCGCGCTCGCGGCCGGCGAGCCGGTGACGCTGGAGCACGTCGACCAGTTCGTCGACGGCGCCGCGGTGCGACGGGCGGGGACGCTGACCTACGCGGCCCTGGCCGCCGCCGGTGACATGGTGTCGATCACCACGGTCGACGAGGGGGCGGTCTGCACCGCGATGCTGGACCTGTATCAAAACGAGGGCATCATCGCCGAACCGGCGGGCGCGCTGTCGGTCGCCGGCCTGCTGGAGGCCGACATCGAGCCCGGTTCCACGGTGGTGTGCCTCATCTCGGGCGGCAACAACGACGTGTCGCGGTACGGCGAAGTGCTGGAGCGCTCGCTCGTGCACCTCGGCCTCAAGCACTACTTCCTGGTGGACTTCCCGCAGGAGCCCGGTTCGTTGCGCCGGTTCCTCTTCGACGTCCTCGGACCCAACGACGACGTCACCCTGTTCGAGTACGTCAAACGCAACAACCGGGAGACCGGCGAGGCGCTGGTCGGTATCGAGCTGGGATCGGCGGCCGATCTGGATGGCCTGCTGGCCCGCATGCGGGCGACGGAGCTGCACGTCGAAACGCTGCAGCCCGGTTCGCCGGCATATCGGTATTTGCTTTCAGCCGCGAGCGTGCGCAGTTGTACACGCTCTACGGCGTGTCGGCGTACAGACACGCTCGCTCGCCCAGGGTGAGGCCCATCGGCATCGGCTAGCTCAGGTATGCCGGCAGCGGGGTAGCGGGATCGAGGTCGTCGGCCGGCACCGGCGTTCCGGCCGTCAGGCTCAGCGGCACCACGCCGGCCCAGTGTGGCAGCGTGGCATCGTCGGGATCGTCTACCGGGGCGCCGGCGCGCACCTTGGCCGAGACTTCGACGAGGTCCAGGGCGAGCACGCCGGTTGCGGCGAGTTCGCGCGCATTGGGCGTCCGGCAGTCGGCCGCGCGCCCCGGTCGGATGTGATCGAGCAGGCTGCGCAGGGCCCGCAATTTCTCCGCCGGGTCTTGCACCACGCGCGCGTCGCCGAGCACCACCACCGAGCGAAAGTTGACCGAATGGTGCATGGCCGCGCGCGCCAGCACCAGCCCGTCGACGAGGGTGGCGGTGACGCAAACGGGCAGGCCCGACCCCGACGCTTCGGCCGCCGCCGCGGCGAGCATCGGCCCGCCGCCGGTGGAACCGTGCAGGTAGAGGGTCTCGCCGAGGCGTGCGTGCGTCGTCGGCAACACCACCGGCCTACCCGCCCCCAGGTAGCCCAGGTGACAGATCAGCGCCTCGTCCAGGATCTCGTGAACCATTTCGCGGTCGTACTGAGCGCGTTCGCGGTAGCGAGTGGGCGTCGTACGGGGCGTGGGGCGGTATGCGGTTTCCAACTGATTGCCTCTACGTTTGTCCTAGTACATAATTATCTGCGTGCCAGTACAAAGCAGCATAGCGGGAACGGGCGCGGAATCCATAGCCGCCAACGTCGAAGAGGGCATCTCCCACGGCTCGCTGGCGCCCGGCGACGCGTTGCCGCCGATCCGCGAACTGGCCGGCCGGCTCGGCGTGAACGCCAACACCGTGGCCGCGGCGTACCGCCTGCTGCGTGATCGCGGGGCCGTCGAAACCGCGGGGCGGCGCGGCACTCGTGTGCGGCATCGCCCGGCGACCACGCCCCGCTCCCTGCTCGGACTTGACGTCCCTGCCGGCGTGCGCGACCTGTCGACCGGCAATCCCGACCCGGCCCTATTGCCCATCGCGGGCGCTCCGCGACAAGGCCCCGCCCCACGCCGCCCGGTGCTGTACGGGGAGGCGCCCATGTCGCCCGAGTTGGTCGACTTCAGCCGCTCGGCGCTGTTGGCTGACGGCGTTCCGGCCGATCATCTGGCGGTGACCAGTGGTGCGCTGGACGGCATCGAACGGGCGGTCAGCGCGCATCTGCGCCCGGGGGACCGGGTGGCCGTCGAGGATCCCGGCTGGGCAAACGTACTGGACCTGCTTGCCGCGCTTGGCCTTTCGGCCGAGCCCGTACGGGTCGACGACGACGGGCCGCTGGTCGATGACATGGCCCGGGCGCTGAATCGCGGGGTGCGCGCGGTGGTCATCACGAATCGCGCGCAAAACCCGACCGGTGGGGCGCTGTCGGCGGACAGGGCGGATGCGCTCGGTGGATTGTTGGCCGGCCGCGCCGACAATCTGCTGCTGGTCGAGGACGATCACTGCGCGGGCATTGCCGGCGCGCCGCTGCACACGCTGGCCGGAACGACCAGCCACTGGGCCTTCGTGCGGTCGGCATCCAAGGCCTATGGTCCCGACCTGCGCGTCGCGGTGCTCGCCGGAGACCACCGCACCGTCGAGCGTGTGTACGGCCGGCTGCGGCTCGGGCCGGGCTGGGTGAGCCACCTCCTGCAAGATCTCGCGGTCGGCTTGTGGTCGGACGGGGCGGCATCGCGCCTCGTCGGCACGGCCGAGAAGCAATACACGAGCACCCGCACGCGGTTGCGCGCCGCCCTGGCCGAGCGCGGCGTCGCCGCCCACGGCCGGTCTGGGCTCAACCTCTGGATTCCGGTGCCGGATGAGACGGTCGCGATCACCCGCCTACTCAGCTCGGGCTGGGCCGCGGCGCCGGGAACCCGGTTCCGGATTCGCACACCGGCGGGCATCCGCGTCACCATCGCCGATCTGACCGCCGACGAGATCGATCCGCTGGCCGACGCGGTCGCCGGGGCGGTGCGGATTGCCGGGCGCGCCAGCGTGTGAGTCAGTCGCCCACGCGCAGAATGGCGAACGAATGCCCTTGGAGGACGGTGGCATCGCCGTCAACCGCCGGCTCGCCCCAGGCGAGTACCACCTCGCCGGTGACGGGTACCTTCACCGGCTCGGCATCCAGGTTGCACGCGATGCGTAACCCGCGGCGGTACATGATGATCCAGCGTTCGTCTTCGTCGTAGTCGACGGTGAGGTGCTCCAGCCAGGGGTCGGCCGGGTCGGGTTCTTTGCGTCGCAGGGCGATCAGATCGCGATACACCCGGTGCAGGCGGGCGTGTTCACCTGCGTCGACCTCGTCCCAATTCAGTTTGGAGCGCGCAAATGTCCCCGGGTCCTGTGGATCGGGAATGTCGGCGGCATTCCAGCCGTGCTCGGCGAATTCGGCCCTGCGCCCCTCCACCGTGGCCCGGGCGAGCTCCGGTTCGGGATGCGAGCTGAAGAATTGGAACGGGGTGGACGCGCCCCATTCCTCGCCCATGAAAAGCATTGTGGTGTAAGGGGATCCAAACACCAGAGCCGCCTTGACCGCCAGCTGGCCGACGGTCAGGTTCTGTGAGGGGCGATCCCCGAGGGCCCGGTTGCCGACCTGATCATGGGTGCAGGTGTAGGCGACCAGCCGGGTGGCCGGGATTCCCGAGGCCGCCGTCGTGTCCAGCGGGCGCCCGTGGCGGCGATGCCGGAACGCCGAATAGGTGCCGGCGTGGAAGTAACCGTGCCGCAGGGTCTCCGCCAGGGTGGCCAGTGAGCCGAAGTCGGCGTAATAGCCCTGGCGCTCGCCGGATACCGCGGTGTGGATGGCGTGATGGATGTCGTCGGCCCATTGCGCGGTCATCCCGTAACCACCGCGATCACGCGGGGTGATCAGCCGCGGGTCGTTGAGGTCGCTCTCGGCGATCAGGGACAGTGGGCGGCCGACTTGCCTTGACAGCCAGTCGGTTTCGGTGGCGAGTTCCTCTAGGAGGTGGATGGCCGTGGTGTCCACCAGCGCGTGCACCGCGTCCAGTCGCAGGCCGTCGGCGTGGAAGTCGCGCATCCAGCGCAGCGCGCACCCGATGATGTAGCGCCGCACCTCGTCGGAGTCGGCGTCGGCGATGTTGATGCCTTCCCCCACGGGTTGCTCGCCGACGAAAGGTAGGGGCCGAACCGCGGCAGGTAGTTGCCCGACGGGCCGAGATGGTTGAACACCGCGTCGATCAGCACCCCCAGGCCACGCGCGTGGCAGGCGTCGACGAGCCGAACCAGGCCGTCGGGGCCGCCGTAGGGTTCGTGCACGCTGTACCACAGCACGCCGTCGTATCCCCAGCCGTGGGAGCCGGCGAAGGAGTTGACCGGCATGAGCTCGACGAACTCGACGCCGAGATCGACCAGGTAGTCCAGCTTTTCGATGGCGGAGTCCAGCGTGCCGGCATCGGTGAAGGTGCCGACGTGCAACTCGTAGATCACCGCGCCCTCGACCGACCGGCCGGGCCAGGCGCTGTCGGTCCAGATCGCGCCGCCCGGGTCCCACAACTGCGAGCGGGCGTGCACCCCGTCGGGTTGGCGGGGTGACCGCGGGTCGGGAAGCACGGTCGGGTCGTCATCGAGCAGGTATCCGTACCGCGCGCCCGGCGCCGCGTCGACGCTCGCGTGCCACCAGCCGTCGTCCGAGCGCGTCATCGGGTGCGCCGCGCCGTCCACGTCGAGTCGCACCAGCGCGGGTTTGGGCGCCCAGACCCGGAATTCAGTCACGCTCGCGCTCCAGCAGCACGACGGGCAGGTCCGCGAACAGTTCGGCGGCCGACGTCGGCCCGCTTGCCACGGCGCCGCTGAGCCTGTCTACCCACGAGGCATCGGGAAGCGGCACCACGGTGTTACCCCAGCCCGTTTCGGCCAGCCGCACGGTCCAGCGGGTCACCGCGACCAGGATGTCTCGGCCGCGCTGGAAGGCCACGACATGGTCGCTGGCCTGGCCGCTGGCGAGCACCGGAACGTAGTCCCCGCCCACGAAGCTGTCCGGATGGGAGCGTCGCAGCCGAAGGGCCGCGGTCACGACGCGAAATTTCGGGTGCTGCAACTCTTTCAGAAATGCTCGGCGGGCCGCGTAGTCGACCGGGCGGCGGTTGTCCGGATCGACCAGGCTGTCGTCCCACAGCTCGGTGCCCTGGTAGACGTCGGGTATCCCGGGCAGGGTCAGCGCGAGTAGCTTCTGGCCAAGGGCGTCACTTGCCGCGTGCGGATTGAGTTGGGCGACCAGCTTGGTCAGCTGGCCGGCGATCGGGCCGTCGAAAATGGTATCCAGCCAGCGATGCACCGCGTGCTCGAAACCGGCGTCCGGGTCGGTCCACGAGGTATGCGAGTCCGCTTCCCGAATGGCCTTCTCGACATAAGCGTGCAGCCGGTCGCGCAGCCCGTCGGTGACCTCGCCTCCTACCGGCCACACACCGAAGATGTTCTGCCACAGGAACCGTCCGGTCGCGGGATCGGGGGAGGGGGCGGCGATTTCCCAGCGAGCGACGAACTCGGTCCATAGCGACGGTACCTGGGACAGCACGCCGATCCGGGCCCGCACGTCCTCGCCGCGTTTGGTGTCGTGGGTGGTCAGCGTCGTCATCGTCCGCGGCCACAGCCGCGCGCGGGTGGCGGCGGTGTGGTGGAACTCCGCGAGGCCGACACCGAAACGCTGCGGTTCGCCGCCGACCTCGTTGAGCGAGACCAGCCGGGCATCGCGGTAGAACAAGCAGTCCTCGACGGCCTTGGCGGTCACCGCGCCGCACAGTTGCTGCAGGCGGGTGGCCGGCTCGCCGCCGGCCGCCAGCGCCGCCGCGATCAGCTGCAGTGCGGGTCCCAATTGCGGTGCCGCCGCCTGGGTTTCGGCTAATGCGGTGGGCAGCATCGCGACCAGGCCGGGGTAGTCGCAGCGGTACACCCGGATGTGGGTGAGCAGTGCGGCCAGCGCCTCGGGCAGCAGCGGGTGATCGGTGCCCGCCGTCGCCGCGATGGCCCGTTGCAACCGGGCCAGCTCGCTGGCCAAAGTCTGGGTGGCCGCGCGGATCTTGAGCTCCGCGAGCAGCTTCGGCGTCAACAAGACCGCGTAACTGAACGAAGTAACGACATAAC
>CAVPFT010000037.1:0-7552 GCA_963703795.1 uncultured Actinomycetota bacterium
AGGGCGACGCCGGCGTCGACACGATCCTCGACGTCTACGAAGAGGTGTTTGCGTCGGTGGCCGCGCGACGACCACCGACTGCGTCTCGAACACGTCGGGGCAATCAGCGACGAGCAGCTGAAGCGCGCCCATAACCTCGGCGTCACCTGCAGCATCTTCGTCGACCAGATCCACGACCGGGGCGACATCATCGTCGACGGGTTGTTCGGCCCCGAGAAGGGGACGCGCTGGATGCCGTGCGGATCTGCGGTCGCCACCGGGATGCGCATCTCGCTGCACAACGACCCGCCGGTGACGCCGGAGGAGCCGCTGCGCAACATCAGCGTGGCGACCGCGACCCGGACCGCGCCGAGCGGCCGGGCGCTGGCACCCCGAAGAGCGGCTGACCGTCGAGCAGGCGATCCGGGCGCAGACCATCGACGCGGCCTGGCAGCTGTTCGCCGACGACATCGTCGGCTCGCTGGAAGTCGGCAAGTACGCCGACCTGGTGGTGCTGTCGGCCGACCCCCGCGCGGTGCCGCCCGGAGACCGATCGCCGACCTCGACGTCCGCGCGACGTTTCTGGCGGGCCGGCGACAAGCTGCCGAAGGTCGAGCGGGTCATCGAGGTCACTCCGGAGGGTGGTGATGGTGACGAGTACGAGGCCATGGCTCTTGCGGGGGCGACACCGGTGGACCGCTCGCCGGATGTCGAACCCGACGACGTCTGCATCATCATGTACTCGTCCGGCACCACCGGCCGCCCCAAGGGCGTCGCGTTGACGCAGGCCAACCTCATCGCGCACACGGTCAACGGCCAAGAGGGATTCGAGTTCGACGACGGCGACAAGAACATGGTGTCGATGCCGCTGTTCCACGTCGGCGGCACGTCGTACGCCCAGCTCGGCATTCACAATGGCATACCGAGTGTGATGACACGCGATGTCGACGGCGCCGCGCTCGCCGGAGCGATTCTGAAGGGGGCCAACCGCACGTTCCTGGTACCCGCCGTGCTGGCGAAGGTGCTGGACTCAGGTCTACGCGGTGAAGTTGTTCGGCGCTCTCAAGACGTACTCGTACGGCGCCTCACCGATGCCGTTGCCGCTCTTGCGGGCCGCCCTGGAGGCCTGGCCGAACACCGACTTCATCCAGGCGTACGGGCTGACCGAACTGTGCGGCGTCATCAGCCACCTGATGCCGGAGGACCATCGCTCCGACAACGTGGAGCGACTGTCCAGCGCGGGCACGCTGGTACCCAACGCCGAGGTGCGCGTCGTCGATCCCGACACCCTCGAAGATGTCCCTCAGGGTGAGCAGGGCGAGTTGTGGTTCCGCTCAAAGCAACTGATGAAGGGCTATCACAACAAGCCGGAGGCGACGGCCGAGGCGATCACCGAGGACGGCTGGTTCCGCACCGGCGACATCGGCCGCGTCGACGACGGCGGCTACATCTTCGTCGAGGACCGACTCAAGGACATGATCATCTCCGGCGGCGGAGAACATCTACTCGATCGAGGTGGAACGGGTGCTGGCCGAACACCCCGCGGTGGCCGAGGTCGCGGTCATCGGCGTGCCCGACGACAAGTGGGGCGAGGTGGTGAAAGCCGTTGTCTCACTTGAAGGTGAGGTGACCGAAGCGGATCTGATCGCGTTCTGCCTGCCGCCAGCACCTGGCCGCCTACAAGTGCCCGAAGACCGTCGACATCACCGACGAGTTGCCGCGCACCCCTGACGGGCAAGATTCTGAAGAAGGATCTGCGCAAGCCGTTCTGGGAGGGCCGCGACCTGGGCCACGGTCTGACGCCACATCCCGTTACTGAACTATCGGAGTGGGAGTCGGATGGAAGATCGGCATCGGTGCACGGGTGATTGGCCGCGGCGAAGGAGCGTGGTCGCGGTTTCGGTCGGTGCGGCCGGTGGTGTGGACGACCTCGTGAGCGTCGGCGGCGGTATGAACACGGGGGGCGTGACGAGCGTCTGCCTGGAGTCGAGGCCTCCGGTGGCGAAATCGCAGTCACAACTGGGGTCGTCGGTGGGATCGCGCCGCCGGTTGTGCTGGCCGGTGGGACTCGCCTGCGACGACACCGAGGTGGCCCCTTGCGTGGTTGGCGCCTTACTTACCTGCGGTGCAATGCTTTCGGTGGGCTCGGGGTCGACAGACCGGCGGGCGGTGTTGTGGTCGCGGTTCCGGTCACATCGGCCGGGGTGATATTCGTGTGGTGCTCCTGCAGCCACGCGATCGTCAGCGTCACCAAAATACCTACCACTGCGATCAAGAGGGCGGCCGCAACCAGCAGCCTGCGCCGCGCGGGCTTGCCCGGGCTCTCGGCGACGCTGGGGTCGTCGGCCGGCTCTGCAGTTTGTGCATTCCCCGGGCCCTGGCTCAAGGTCGAGGCGCTGAGTGTGCGCTCCCGCAGCCAGGCTGGGGCGGGGATGAACACCGGCGTAGCTCCAGGAGTGCCGCGGGGTGACCAGCCGCTGTCGTTCTTCGTCGCAGGCCGGGCAGGATTCGATATGGCGGGCGATCCGTTTGCGCATCAGCACGCTGAACTGGCCGTCCCAGCCGTCAAGGATCGCCCGCGAGATCCGGGCACTTGTAAATGTTGTCCCGGCAGCGGCGCGAAACCAGCAAGGCGCCAAGAGAGCGTTCGATGGTGTCGCGCAGTCGCTGCACCAGCTTCTTGGCGTTGGCGTGACTGACGTCGAGGGCATCGGCCAACTCTTGACCCTCCAGGCCATGCCGGTAGGCCAGCTCCAGCACGGTTCGGTCGCGGTCGGTAGAAGCCGCCGCAGGCCGCGCCGATCAGCTCGGCGAGCTCGCTGCGGGCCGCCATGACGGCGAGATCTGATTCAGTACTGGGCATTTCGGGCACATCATCCGTGGGTTCTTCACGACGGCGGGCGTTGATGAGGTCGATGGCCTGCCTGCGCGCGATCGTATACAGCCACGACTTCAGCCGGTCGGGTTCACGCAGCCGCGGCAGGCTTTGTGCGGCCTTCACGAACGTGTGCTGCACGCAGTCGGCGGCCGCTTCGCGATCACGCAACATGCCGATGCAGAAGTCGTGCAGGCGGTCGGCGTAGCGGTCGTAGATTTCCGCGAAGGCAACACGATCACCGGCGGCTGCGGCACCGGCGAGTGTCGTCGCTGGCGCTGTGCCAGTCCGATAGTGCGGTCATCGGTTTCCCACTGATCGTGTGAGCTAACGGGATCGTAGTGCTTCGCGGGGCGAACAGGGCCGGTTCACCAAGCACCCGTTGCGTGCCATTGGCTATCGGCGGCGCAGATGACGGTGGTCATCGAGAGAGGCGGTTTCGAGGGTGAAGCGTTTCATGGTCAATCTCCTTCGTGTGGTTGCCGGCCCCGATGGGCCTTCACACATGTAGGACGGAGCACCCGCGCCACGGGGACACTTTCTTGCCGAGCGGATGCGTCGAAACCCGTCGGCCTGCTCGAGATGAAAAACTGTCCTCGCGGCGCGGGCAAGGCGGTCTTCCTATACGACCGTGTCCACCAGGGGCGCGGCGTCAACCAGAGGAGAGAACACCATGACCACCAACTCGACCCCCGAACGGCGGGACCTCCCGCTGGCGTCGGTTCGCCGGTGCCGCGCTAATCGTAGGAGCCGCTGCGGCCACTGCCGGCGCGCTCGGGTCCGCCGCACCGGCCAGCGCCGATGCCGGCGGCCAGTACGTCGTCATCGCCTATTCGCCCGACAACGGCGTCCACGGTTGGGCTAACAACAGGGCCACGTTCGAGGATGCGTTGACGCCGCGATGGCCTACTGCGCACAGTTCGGCGGCCACAACTGCCAGCTGGGAGCGTGGGACCACGGTGGGTGCGCCGCGGTCGTCGCCGATACCGAAAGCAGGCCGCGGGGTCCTTGGGCCGGCAGAGGCGGCGCGGACCTCAGCGGCGCCGAAGGTGCAGCCGTGTACGCGAACGGCGGTGGGCAGGTAGTGCTGTCGCGGTGCGCGACCGGTGGACAGGGCATGGGCACCTGACCCTGGGGTGTCTGGGCCGGGCACAATGAGTCGGATGGTCCCGCCGCTTGACGATCTGCTCGATCGTCTGCACGTCATCTCGCTACCGATGCGAGTTCGCTTCCGCGGCATCACGGTTCGTGAGGTCGCGCTGATCGACGGGCCGGTCGGCTGGGGGGAGTTCGGGGTGTTCCCGAGTACCAGCTGGAGAGGGTCCCCCTCGGCGTGCCTCGGCGATCGAACCGCCTAGCCGCGGCCGCCATCGATGCCGGGTGAGCAGGATCACGATCTGAGCGCGGTTGTGCCCTGCCCATCGCCGTCGGAGCCAGGTGCCGGTGTGGCCCGGCTCCCAGCGCCGCCCGCGAAGGTGAAGGTGGCAGAGCCCGGGCAGTCGCTGGCCGATGACGTCGCGCGGGTCAACGCCGTTCGTGCACTGGTGCCGACGGTGCGGGTCGACGCCAACGGCGGCTGGAGCCTCGACGAGGCCGTGGTTGCGGCGGGCGCGCTGACCGCGGATGGCCCGCTCGAATACTTGGAGCAGCCGTGCGCGACGGTGGCCGAACTCGCCGAGTTGCGACGCCGGGTCGATGTGCCGATCGCCGCCGACGAGAGCATCCGCAAGGCCGACGATCCGTTCCACGTGGTGCCGGCGGAGCCGCCGATTCGCTGTGCTCAAGGTCGCGCCGCTTGGCGGCATCGACGCGTTGCTCTATGTCGCCGCATTCATCGACATCCCGGTCGTGGTGTCCAGTGCGCTGGATTCCGCCATAGGAATCGCAACAGGACTCACCGCCGCCGCTGCGCTCCCGAACCTGCGCCACGCGTGCGGGCTGGGCACCGGCGGGCTGTTCGTCGAGGACGTCGCCGAGCCCGTCGCGCCGGTCAACGGATACCTGCCGGTGAAGCCCGCAACCCCCGACCCGGCCCGGCTGACGGCGCTGGCGGCCTCGCCGGAGCGACGGCAATGGTGGATCGACCGGGTCAGGGCCTGCCACCAGCTGATGTCCTAATCTGTGGGGGTCAGGGCCTAGACGCCATCGCCGGCGTCGCAGACACTGAATTCATGCGATCGGTCGTCGTCCTCGGGTTTCCTGGCATCCAGGCACTCGACCTGGTCGGCCCCGCAGAGGTGTTCGCCGGCGCCACGCTGTACCTCGCCAGCCGAGGACGTATCGACGAGGGCTACGCCGTCACCGTCGTCTCGCGTGACGGCGAACCGGCCCACGCAGGCGCCGGCCTCGCGCTCGTCGCCCAACCGCTACCCGACCCGCGCGAACCCGTCGACACGCTGGTCCTTCCCGGCGGTGGTGGCGTGGACTCGGTACGGCGCCACCCCGACACCATCGGCTGGATCCAGATCGCCGCCGAGAGCGCCCGCCGCGTCGCCTGCGTCTGCACCGGCTCGTTCATCGCGGCGCAGGCCGGCCTGCTCGACGGCTCGTCGCGACCACGCACTGGGCTTTCGCCGGACAAATGGCTCGCGAATTCCCCTCGATCACAGTCGATCCCGAGCCGATCTTCGTCCGCAGCTCCGACAAGGTCTGGACCGCCGCCGGCGTCACCGCCGGCATCGACCTGGCCCTGTCCCTGGTCGAGGACGACTACGGCACCGACGTCGCGCAAACGGTGGCCCGCTGGATGGTGCTGTACCTGCGGCGGCCCGGCGGGCGGACGCAATTCGCCGCGCCGGTGTGGATGCCGCGCGCCAAGCGCGCGCCGGTCCGCGACGTGCAGGAGGCCATCGAGTCCGAACCCGGTGGTGTCCACAGCATTCCCAAGCTGGCGCACCACGCTGCGATGAGCCCGCGGCACTTCACCCAGGTATTCACCGACGAGGTCGGCGAGGCACCCGGCGCCTACGTCAGCGGATCCGCACCGAGGCGGCCCGCGACAGCTCAGGAGACCGACAACACCGTCACGGTCATCGCGGCCCGCTGCGGCTTCGGCACCGCGGAGACCTTGCGCCGCAATTTCGTCGACGGATCAGGATTCGCCCAACCAGTACCGCAAGACATTCGCCTAACAACATTCGCCTAACAACAGGAGAAGGCGATGACCGAGATCGCAATCGTGGTCTATCCCGGCTTCACCGCCCTGACTTCATCGGGCCCTACGAGGTGCTGCGCAACCTGCCCGACGCCGAGATCCGGTTTGTTTGGCACCAGCCGGGCCCCATCGCCGCCGACTGCGGTGTGCTGCTCATCGGCGCCACGCATTCGTTCGACGAAACGCCGTCGCCTGACATCCTTCTGATTCCCGGCGGCATGACGACGATGGAGCACGCCCACGATAAGAAGCTCCTTGACTGGGTGCGCCAGGCCCACAAGACCGCGATGTGGACGGCGTCGGTGTGCTCAGGTTCGGTCATCCTGGCTGCGGCGGGTCTGCTGGACGGCAAGCGGGCCACGTCGCACTGGATCGCGTTGAGTACGGTGAAGGCGCTCGTGCCAAGCCCGTAAGCGACCAGCGGATCGTGCACGAAGGCGACATCGTCACCAGCGCGGGCATCTCCGCCGGCATCGGCCTGGCGATCTGGCTGACCGGTCAGATCAGCGGCGAGGATCGCGCGAAGACCATCCAGTTCACGATCGAGTACGACCCGCAGCCCCGGTTCGACTCCGGTCACATGTCCAAGCGTCGGCCTCGACCAAGGCGGCGGCCACCGCGCTGCTCGGCAAGGACATGATCAAGCCCACGCAGCTCAAGGCCACGACGATGCTGCTCTGGGAGGGCGCGATCAAGGCGGCCCGCAATCGGCGCCGCCGCCGCCGCCCTCGAGTACCGTCGTCGGCGTGAATCTGGCCTACGACGACCGCGGCAGCGGCGAGCCGGTGCTCTTCATCGCCGGCCGTGGCGGTGCGGGCCGCACCTGGCACGTGCACCAGGTGCCGGAATTCCTGCGGGCCGGCTACCGCTGCATCACGTTCGACAACCGCGGCGTCGGCGCGACCCGATAACGCCGACGGCTTCACCACCGACACCATGGTCGCCGACACCGCCGCGCTGATCGAGAAGCTCGATGCGGCGCCGGTGCGCATCGTGGCGGTGTCGATGGGCGCCTACATCGCGCAGGAGCTGATGGTGGCCAGGCCCGAGTTGGTCAGCGCGGGGGTGTTGATGGCCACCCGCGGCCGCCACGACCGAACCCGCGACTTCTTCCGCAGCGCCGAGATCGAGCTCGCCGAGTCCACTGTCGAGCTGCCTGCCACGTATGACGCGAAAGTGCGTCTGCTGGAAAGCTTTTCACCGAAGACGTTGAACGACGACCTCGCCGCCCGGGACTGGATCGAGATGTTCACCATGTGGCCGACCAAGCCGACGCCTGGCCTGAAGACCCAACTGCGGGTCGCGCCCGAGGTCAACCGGCTGCCGGCTTACCGAAGTATCACCGCTGCGGTCCTCGTCATCGGTTTCGCCGATGATGTCGTAACGCCGCCACACCTCGGTCGTGAGGTCGCCGACGCCATCCCCAGCGGCGGCTATCTGGAGCTTGCCGACGCCGGCCATCTCGGGTTCATCGAAAAAACCGCAGGCGGTCAACGCCGCGGCCCTGAAATTCCTTGCCGACGTGACCTGAGGTTCGCCTGCCG
>CAVPFT010000038.1:0-10517 GCA_963703795.1 uncultured Actinomycetota bacterium
CAGCAGCGGTTCTTCCATCGCATTGACCTCACTCGATTGCCGCGGGGTGATGACGTGCTCGCGCAGTTGGACTTCTCCGATCCTGCCAGTGTTCACCTCGACATGCACGAAAACGCCCGCTGCTGTTGCACCAGGGGGCTTCGCGTGCCGAGGTTGTGTGACTGTGGGGCCCACGCATGAAACCCGTTGTTTTTCAGTACTTTAGCCACCAGTCGGGCATGACCGTGGCCGCGATCGTGGTCGTCCCCGCGGTGTCAGCCGCCCGGGCATGGCCCCGGAATCCACATGTTCCAGCACGTACCAGGGGGCGGCGGCAGGTAAGGCGCCCGAGGCGGGAGGGTCTGAGGGCCAGGAGGATTCGGTCCCTCCCAGATGTCTCCACCAGCATTGCCCTGGCCCCATGGCACGTAGTAGTAGGTATGGCAGACGTTCATATCCCATTTGATCGGGTTCGCCACATGATTTTGGGTCAAGTGGAAGAGCGAATCGCCCGGACACCACTGATTTGGCCCGTAGCACACCTTGTTGACCATCGCGGCGGGCGGGCACCAATTCTCGGCGTGGGCGGTACCGGCGGCCTGTCCCAGGCCGGCCATCGCGACGCCACCAGACAACAGCGCCGCCGCAATTATTTGCTTCAGCATGTGATGGATGTTCATGGTCGGAGTTCCTTTCGCTTTCCCACTCGGGGAGCGCTCCTCGACTGTTCACCACACCGCTTGCAAGATTCTTGCGTCCGCTTAGCAACCGCCAAGACGAAACACCCCCGGTCCCAAGGACCGGGGGTGTTTCTTACTGCATTACCTAGTGGTGATGGTGACCGTGGCCGTGATCGTGCTCGTCCGCCTCGGCGGCCTTCTCGACGATTGCCGTCTCGGTCGAGCACTCGGCGGGCTTGTTCCCCGGATGATTGCGCTGTCAGCGCGGCGGGCCAAGAATGACCTGTCCGAACTTGTCCGCTCCCTCGGCCATACGTGCGGGCGAGATTTCGAAACCCGCTGGGCGCGGCGTTGCTTTGTCACGACCGGCGTAGCGGAACATACCTTCGATTCCCGCGGGGGTGTTGATCATGAGCAGATCCGCTTTCTTGGATGTGATCCGGTATGCGTGCGGAATGTTCTTGGGCAGGAAGACGATACCGCCTTCCGATAGCTCCATCTCCTGGTCGTCGCACCAGAGCAATGCGGTCCCCTTGATCAGCATGAAGACCTCATCCTCACGCGTGTGTTTGTGATACGGGGGCGCTTCGCCCTCGCTGACATCGAATCGTCCGATCATCAACTGGCCATCTGTGGCCTTGCCGTCGAGCAAGATCGCCAGCGTGCCGCCGTCGAGCCATTCCAACTGCTGCTGCTGCTCCGGTTGCGCCAGGTATGCCATGCTCATGCGTCGTCCCCATTCGCTATCGGCGGGAGCGCCCGCTTGCTCCCGAGTGAGTGCACGTCACACCCACGACACGTCGATACGCAGACATGTAGATCTCAATCCGGCGAACGAATTGGTCTGCGGCACAAGCTGATGCCCGGGATGCCTTATCGGCGACGGCCTTGGTCAGGATGCCGACCGTGGGGCCTATGCACGGAAATTGCCGGGATTTCGTACATCAGTCCCACAGTCGGGCATCAATCGCCTCAGTGGTGGTGGTGACCGTGGCCATGGTCGTGCTCGTCCGCGTCGGCAGGCTTCTCGACAATGGCCGTCTCGGTGGTCAGCACCATCCGAGCCACCGACGCCGCGTTGAGGACCGCCGACCGCGTGACCTTGACCGGGTCGACAACGCCGTCTGCGATCAAGTCGCCGTAGCTGAGCGTCTCCGCGTTCAGTCCGTGCCCGGCGGGCAGTTCACCGACCTTGTTGACGGCGACCGCGCCGTCCAGCCCGGCGTTGGTGGCGATCCAGTACAGCGGCGCCGCCAACGCGTCGGAGAACACGTCGACGCCCACCGCCTCGTCGCCCGTCAGCGACGCACGCAGCTTCTTCAACGCCTTGCGGGCTCCGATGAGCGCCGATCCGCCGCCGGCGATGATGCCCTCCTCGACGGCGGCCTTGGCCGCCGCGACGGCATCCTCGACGCTTTCCTTGCGCTCTTTGAGAGCGGTCTCGGTGGCGGCACCCACCTTGATCACGGCCACCCCGCCGGCCAGCTTGGCCAGCCGCTCCTCCAGCTTTTCGCGATCCCAATCCGAATCGGTGTTCTCGATCTCGGCGCGCAGCTGCTTGATGCGGTTGGCAACGGCATCCTTGGCGCCGCCCCCGTCGACGATGATGGTGTCGTCCTTGCTGACCACCACGCGCCGAGCCGAGCCGAGCACGTCGGTGTCGACCTCCCGCAGCAGCAGGCCGGCGTCGGGATTGATCACCTGGCCGCCCGTGACCACCGCCAGGTCCTCGAGGAATGCCTTGCGCCGGTCACCGAAGAACGGCGCCTTGACCGCGACCGCCTTCAGCGTCTTGCGAATGGAGTTGACCACCAGCGTCGCCAGGGCCTCGCCCTCGATGTCCTCGGCGATGATCAACAGCGGCTTGCCCGACTCGGCGATCTTTTCGAGCATGGGCAGCAGATCGGGCAGCGAGCTGATCTTGTCCTGGTGCAACAGGATCACCGGGTCGTCGAGCACGGCCTCCTGGGAATCGAAGTCGGTCACGAAATAGGCCGACAGGAAGCCCTTGTCGAAGCCGACGCCCTCGGTGAACTCCAGCTCGGTGCTCAGCGTCGAGGATTCCTCGAC
The DNA here is from genome assembly GCA_963703795.1 of uncultured Actinomycetota bacterium. Taxonomy (GTDB): domain Bacteria; phylum Actinomycetota; class Actinomycetes; order Mycobacteriales; family Mycobacteriaceae; genus Mycobacterium. The sequence continues at coordinate 2,730 of CAVPFT010000038.1, forward strand.
GCTGACCACGCCGTCGGCGCCGACCTTGGTCATCGCCTCGCCGACCAGCTCGCCGATCTGCGGGTCGCGCGACGAAACGGTCGCCACCTGCGCGATGCGTCCTTGCCCGACACCGGTTTGGCCGCCGCAAGCAGGGCCTCGGACACCGCGTCGCCGGCCTTGCCGATCCCGACGCCGAGCGCGATCGGGTTTGCGCCGGCGGCGACCATGCGCAGGCCGTCCTTGATCAGCGCCTGCGCCAGCACGGTCGCGGTGGTCGTGCCGTCGCCGGCAACGTCGTTGGTCTTGGTGGCCACCGACTTCACCAGTTGGGCGCCCAGGTTCTCGAACGGGTCTTCGAGGTCGATCTCGCGCGCGACGGTGACGCCGTCGTTGGTCACCGTGGGTCCGCCGAATGCCTTGGCCAGCACCACATGCCGGCCGCGCGGCCCCAGCGTTACCCGTACCGCGTCGGCGAGCTTGTTCACGCCCGCCTCCATGGCGCGACGCGCGGTCTCGTCGTACTCAATAACTTTGCTCATCAGGTCCCTTCACGCCCGCTGCGAACGCATGCCGCCCCGGAAATCACCCGCGGTTGTACGCGGGGATCGCCGGGGCGGAACACGGTGCTTACTTGGATACGATCGCCAGCACGTCGCGTGCCGACAGGATCAGGTATTCCTCGCCGTTGTACTTGATCTCGGTGCCGCCGTACTTGCTGTAGATGACGGTGTCGCCCTCCGAGACGTCCAGCGGGATCCGCTTCGCGCCGTCCTCGTCCCACCGACCGGGGCCGACTGCGACGACGGTGCCTTCCTGCGGCTTCTCCTTGGCGGTGTCAGGAATGACCAGACCGGACGCGGTCGTGGTCTCGGCCTCGTTGGCCTGCACGAGAATCTTGTCCTCGAGTGGCTTGATCTTCACCTTCGCCACGATTGGAGCCTCCACTATTTGGGTCGGGTCCGGGGTCTCCGGACCGGAGTTGGCGGTCGGTCCGGGGCACGCCCCGAACCGTCCGAATTACCAGGTGATTCGGCATTCGTCCGCGCCCTCGCGCCGTCGTCGCGGGTGCCGGCCCAGGGGATCGTCCGATTGCCACCTAGCACTCTATACATGAGAGTGCTAGCACTCAAGGCCGGGCCGCTGCTTCCCGACGCAAGACGCCATAACCGGCCCGAGAATCCGCCGAATACTCGACAATGAGGTCATGTCCACCGGCGTCCTCAAGGCTAACCGCATCGCGGGCGTGGCCGCGCTGATCGTCGCGGCCGCCATCGGATTGGCAGGGGTCGCGCATGGCGATCCGAACGGTCAAATGTACGGCGACCCCCAGGCCGCCGCGCCCTACTGGCGCTTCCAGCACCAGGAAGACTGTGGCTTGATGGCCGTCGCCGACGTGGTCGGCCAGATCAAGGGAAGGGAACCCAGCCAAGTCGGCATCGAGCTACGCGGCGCGTTCACCAAAAGCCAAGCCCACCACGGCCGCATCTACCGCTTTGACGGCACCTCCGTCGAAGACCTGGTAGTGCTGCTGCAGAAATACGGCATCCAGTCCCAGCTCACGACCGGCAACAGCATGGAGGGACTGGAGCAGGACCTGGCCGGCGGCCGCAAAGTGATCGCCGCGCTCAACGCCGAAACCATCTGGAATTACCCACGCGGACAGGGGAACCGGACCGAAGCCGACCACGCCGTCGTCGTCACCGGAGTCGACACCCGCACCGACCTCGTCCACCTCAACGACAGTGGCACCCCGAACGGCCGCGACGAGCAGATCCCCATGGCCACTTTCAACCAGGCCTGGGCAACCGGCAACAACATCCTCATCGTCACCCAATGAGGGGCAACTGAGCGTGCACCACCGGCAGGCCGGGGTCGCTGGGCACGTCCAGCGGTGACGGCGGTGCGCCGGCCGCCACGAGGTGCGCGGCGAATGAAGCGATCATCGCCCCGTTGTCCGTGCACAGCCGGGGCCTGGGGATCCGCAGCGCCAGGCCCGCCGCCGCGCAGCGCTGTTCGGCGAGCTTCCGCAGCCGCGAGTTCGCGGCCACTCCCCCCGCGATCAGCAGGGTCGAGACGCCGAGCGCGGCCGCAGCACGCACCGCCTTCATGGTCAGCACATCGGCGACGGCCTCCTGGAAACCCGCGGCAACGTCGGCGGTCGCCGCGTCGGGATGGCTCTCCACATACCGAGCGACGGCGGTCTTGAGCCCGGAGAAGCTGAAGGCGTAGGGATCGTCGGCCGGGCCCGTCATGCCGCGCGGGAACGCGATGGCGCCCCGATCGCCGCTGCGAGCCAGGTCGTCGAGCGCCTTGCCGCCGGGATAGCCCAGCCCCAGCAGCCGTGCCACCTTGTCATAGGCCTCACCCGCGGCGTCGTCGACGGTGCTGCCCAACTCGACGATGGGTTCGGAGAGGGAACGGACATGCAACAGGTGGGTGTGTCCCCCGGACACCAGCAGCGCCACACACTCGGGCAGCGGCCCGTGTTCGTACACATCGGCGGCCAGGTGTCCGCCCAGGTGGTTCACGGCGTAGAACGGCACCCCCCAGGCGGCCGAATACGCCTTGGCCGCAGCCACTCCCACCAATAGGGCGCCGGCCAGCCCGGGCCCGATGGTGGCCGCGACGACGTCCGGCTTGCTCAGCCCCGCGGTCGCCAGCGCACGGCGCATGGTGGGCCCGAGCGCCTCCAGGTGCGCCCGCGACGCGATCTCGGGGACGACGCCGCCGAAGCGGACGTGTTCGTCGACGCTGGACGCCACCTCGTCGGCCAACAGGGTCACGCTGCCGTCGTCATCCAGCAGCGCGATGCCGACTCCGGTTTCGTCGCAAGAGGTTTCGATGGCCAGGATGAATCTCATCGGGGGTCCCGCCGCATGGTGTAAGCATCGGCGCCGCTGACCCGGTAATAACGCCGGCGTAGGCCGATCCGCGCGAATCCCGCGCCGTGGTACAGCGCGATGGCGGCCTCGTTGTCGGTGCGGACCTCCAGGTAGACGACGCCGCCGTCGGCGAAATCCAGCAGCTCGTCGAGCAGCCGTCGGCCGATGCCCTGGCCCTGGTAGGCGGGGTCCACCCCGATGGTGTGCACCTCGTACTCGAACGGCGAGGTGCGGCCCAGCCGCGAGATGCCGGCATAACCGACCACCGCCCCGGCGACGCGCGCGCCCACGTAATGGTTGTGTTCGCCGGCCAGTTCCCGGTTGAACGCCACCGCGGGCCACGGGTCATCGCCGTCGAACAGCTGCGCCTCCAGCTCGGCGCACCGCTGCGCGTCGGCGGGCGTCAACGCGCCGATGGTCACGGGCTCGCTGCAGGCGGTCATCGGCGGGCCGCCAGGGGCTTGGCGTCGGGCCGGCGCAGATACAGCGCGACCAGCGGCGCCGGCTCATCCGACCAGTCGGACACGGCGGCCACCAGGCCGGCCGGCGTCGGGTAGACCGGCTCGCACACCGGCAGGCCGAACAGCGCCGCGTGCTCGGGCGAGCCGGCGACCGCCCGCGCAGGGCCGGGGCTGACGTCGGCCGCGGCATTAACTCCCGGTCCACCGGTCCGAATTCCGTCGCGGTACCGGGCCCAATACACCTCCCGCCGGCGGGCGTCGGTGACCACCAGGGTGTCGCCGCTGGTGCGCACGCCGATGGCGTCCAGGCTGCACACGCCGTACACCGGAATGTCGAGCGCGTGCCCGTATGCCGCGGCGGTGGCCATTCCGGCCCGCAGACCGGTGAACGGGCCCGGACCGCAGCCGACCACGACGGCGTCGAGATCGGCCATCTTCAGCCCGGCATCGGCGAGGGCGGCCAGCACGTTGGGGGTGAGCCGCTCGGCGTGCGCCCGCGCGTCGACGGTGACCCGCTCGGCCAGCACCGCGACGTCGGGCAGCCGCACGATGCCCGCCGTCACGGCCGGGGTGGCGGTGTCGAGGGCGAGAACGTAGTCCATCAGCGGCCCCACTGCCAGGTCGCGATCCGCACATCGGAGTGGCTGACGCGCTCCAGTCGCACGCCGAGGTGCCGTTCGGAGAGGCGTTCGGCGAGGCCCTCGCCCCACTCCACCACGACGACCGCGTCGTCCAGAGCGGTGTCGAGGTCGAGTGAGTCGAGCTCACCCAGCAGGTCGGCGCCGCTGTGGTCCAGCAACCGGTAGACGTCGACGTGAATCATCGCCGGCGCGCCGGCCCGCCGGGGCGGATGCACCCGCGCCAGCACGTACGACGGTGACGTGACGGGGCCGTCGACATCCATCGCTGCGGCAATGCCCTTGGCCAGCACCGTCTTTCCCGCACCGAGCGGGCCGGATAGCACCACCACGTCGCCCGCCCGCAGCTGCTCGCCCAGCCGCGACCCCAGCGCGATCGTGTCCTCGATGCGTTCCAGCGTGGCCGTGCCCTGCACCCGCGGCGATCGCAAGCGCGGCGAAGCCGGGCGCGGCGGGTCGACGCCATCGGCCTCAGCCACGACGCCGGAACCGTTCCCGCAATCGCCGGTACCGCAGGGTCGCCTTGCCCGGAACGGCGCGGCGGATCAGCCGGACCAGCCCGTCGTTGATGGCATCGGGCTTGTCCAGCAGGGCCAGGTGGCTGGCCCCGGTGACGATCACCAGTTCGGACGACGGCAGCGAGGCCGCCATCTTCCGCGAGTATTCGTCCGGGGTGAGCAGGTCATGGTCACCGCACGCGATCAGGGTCGGGATCTTGAGCAACGTCCACAGGCCGCCCGTTTCATCGTGTTTTTCCAAGGCCTCCAGGAAGCCAACCATAGTGGCGATCGGGGTGCCGTTCATCATGTGCTGGGAGAACGCATCCAGGCTTCGGCTGACCTGTAGGTCGCTGAAGGACGCGGCCCGCAAAACCGGGCCGATCAGCGAGCGTGACACGTTGCGGCCGCGGTGCATCAGCTTGGGGGCGGACCGGGCGGTGAACCGGAGGGCTTCCACGGCAGGGTTTTTCAGGATTTCGCCCAGCGGTGATCGGGTAACCCCTTCGGCGGCTGAGGAAATCAGCGCCGCGCCGACGATCCGCTGTCCGTACCGATCGGGGAACTGGCGGGCATGCGACAACACGGTCATGCCCCCCATCGAATGGCCGACCAGCACGATCACCCCGCGCGGCGCGAGCGCCGTCAACACGCTCTCCAGGTCCTCGCCGAGTTGGGTCAGCGTATAGGTCTCGGGCGCGCCTTCGCCGGATCGCCCGTGCCCGCGCTGGTCGTAGAAGACCATCCGGACCCCCGGGCCCAATCGATCGAAAAGCCGGGTCCGCTGAAAATGAAAGGCGCCCATGCGCAGGCAGAATCCGTGGACGAACACCATGGTCACCTGCGCGTCCACCGGGCCCGTCTCGCGCACGGCCAACGGCACCCCGTCGGGCGTGGTCACCACATAGTTGCGGTCGCCATCGAAAGTGTCGAAATCCTCGTCGGCGTAGGGGTCTTCGACCATGGTGGCGCGTTGGCTCATCGACCGGCGGGCGGAGGCTCCGACGATGGTGGCGACGGCGGTCACTCCGGCGCCACCCGCAAGCCAAGCCCTGCCGCGCTGGCGCCTGCGGGTTTTGTCACGGCTCAACGGTTTGCGCCTCGCGGTAGGTTCTGGTGATCCGCCCCCGGGGGCTGGTGACCACTTCGTAGTGGATGGTGCCGAGCAGATCCGCCCAGTCCTGGGCGGTGGCTTCGCCTCTGGTGCCGGGCCCGAACAGGATCGCCTCGTCGCCCTCGGCCACGTCGGGCTGGCCGGGACCCAGGTCGACGAGGAACTGGTCCATGCAGATCCGCCCGACGCCGGGTCGCCGCCTGCCGTTGATCATCACCTGCAGGCGCCCGCCCAGCGCCCGGAAGACGCCGTCGGCGTAACCGATCGGCAGCAGCGCCACGGTGGTGTCACGCTCGGCTATCCAGGTGTGTCCGTATGACACGCCCTCGCCGGCGCGGATCGATTTAACCAGTGCAACAATGCATTTCACCGTCATCGCCGGTAGCAACCCCATGTCGCCGAGGTCGGGAACGGGGCTCAGGCCGTACACCGCGACACCGGGCCGCACCAGGTCGAAGGCCAGGTCGGGACGCGAAATCGTGGCCGACGAATTCGCCAGGTGCGCGACCTCGAACCGCAGCCCCTCGTTGCGCGCCTGCGCCAGCATGTCGGTGAACCGTTGGGCCTGAACGTCATTGATGGGGTTGTCGGGCTGGTCGGCAAAGACCATGTGCGACATCAGCCCCCGCAACCGGACGGCATCCTCGGCGACCGCCTGGCGCAATGCGGCCAGCATCGACGGGTACTGCGCCGGGGCCACACCGTTGCGGTTCAGCCCCGTGTCGACCTTGACGGTTACCGTCGCGGTCGTGCCGGTGCGGCGCACCGCGCCCAGCAGTTCATCGAGCTGATGCACCGAGGACACGGCGACCTCCACGCCGGCCAGCAGCGCCGGCCCGAAGTCGATGCCCGGCGGATGCAGCCAGGCCAGTATCGGCGCGGTGATTCCGTCGGCGCGCAGTGCCAGCGCCTCGTCGACGGTGGCGACACCCAGCTCGGCCGCTCCGGCCGCCAGGGCCGCGCGGGCGACCCGGGTGGCCCCGTGGCCGTAGCCGTCGGCCTTGACGACGGCCATCACCTGCGCGCGGCCGGCGTGCTCACGCAGCAACCGCACGTTGTGTTGAACAGCACCCAGGTCCACGACGGCCTCGGCGAGGACGCCTGGAGTCAGGGATATCGGCGTAACGGCCACGGCCGCCATTCTCCCAGAAGTCCGCCAAGCGTCCGCGTGTGCAACGTCACGCCGAAAAACCGGGCCGAAGAGCGGCTAGTGCGCGAAGTGCTCGGCGTCGTAGTGCCCGCCGGGCTTGAGCTTGTCCAGGGAGGCCAGCGCAGTACGGGCGTCGTCGTGCAGCGCCCGGGCCAGGTCGGCCGATAGCCCCTCGCGCACCACGATGCGCAGCACGGAGATGTGAGTGGCGTTGTCGGGCATGGTGTAGGCGGGCACCTGCCACCCGTATCCCCGCAGCTCGTGGGAGAGGTCGAACTCGGTGTATCCGCAGTCCTTGGCGAGCCGGAAGCTGACCACCGGGATCGCCGTACCGTCGGAGATCAGCTCGCAGTGATCACCGTCACGCAGCTGCTCGCCCACCCACCGCGCGGTCTGCGACAGGGTTTGCATGACCTTGGTGTATCCGTCGCGGCCCAGCCGCAGGAAGTTGTAGTACTGGCCGACCACCTGGTTGCCGGCGCGGGAGAAGTTCAGCGTGAACGTCGGCATGTCGCCGCCCAGGTAGTTGACGTGGAACACCAGATCCTCGGGCAGGTACTCCTTGCTGCGCCACACCACGAACCCGATGCCCGGATAGGTCAGGCCGTATTTGTGTCCGCTGACGTTGATCGACACCACCCGTGGCAGCCGGAAATCCCACTTCAGCTCCGGGTGGAGGAAGGGCACCACGAAGCCCCCGCTGGCCGCGTCGACGTGCACCGGAATGTCCACGCCCCCACCGGCCGCCAGCTTGTCCAGCGCCGCGCAGATCTCGGCGATGGGTTCCAGCTCACCGGTGTAGGTGGTGCCCAGGATCGCCACCACGCCGATGGTGTCCTCGTCGACGGCGTCGAGGACCTGTTCGGGCGTGATGACGTAGCGCCCCTCCTCCATCGGCAGATAGCGCGGTTCGACGTCGAAGTAGCGGCAGAACTTCTCCCAGACCACCTGGACATTGGAGCCCATCACCAGATTCGGGGTGCGCTTCTCCCAGCCCTTGCCGACCTTTTGCCGCCAGCGCCATTTCAGGGCCAGCCCGCCCAGCATCACCGCCTCGCTGGAGA
>CAVPFT010000039.1:0-241057 GCA_963703795.1 uncultured Actinomycetota bacterium
GGTGAGCTGTATCCGGAGCGCTGGAACTGCGCCGTAGCACAATCGGGAATCGCTCGCGGTCGCAGGTCACAGATTCATACGACGAGCGGAGCGCAGATGACGACTCCTTTGAACCGGGTGACCCATCTGGACCTGGTGGCTCGCCTCAAGTCCGCCTACCCGGACCTTCCGGATGCGCCCACACCGGATCTTATTGACCACGAGCGGTTCACTGCCTATGCCAAGACTCCACATGATGTCGGTGGAGAGCCGGATGCCCCCATCCCCTGGGAAAACAAGCAGTACGAGATATGGGAACACAACACCTACGTCATGTGCGAGGTTCTCGGCTGGCGCGGAATCTGGCTCTCCGAGGAACGGCGTCGGATGGGCAATGTCGACCTTGGTCGCACCATCTATCTGGGACTTCCCTACTACACGCGGTGGCTCCTCGCAGTCGTGCGCGTCCTCGTCGAAAAACACCACATCGGGCTGACCGAGTTGGCCGAGCGTATGGCTGAAGTCAAGGCCCGATATGAAGGCGGCTTGCAAGGTCGGCCATTAGAGGCCACGCCGAGATTCGAAGGTGACCCTGCGAAGGTCAAACGAAACGAGCACCACATCCACGCCGTCGGCAAGGGCGACCCGCAAATATTTGCCGGACAGGCCGGCGAACCGAAGTTCCGGGTCGGCGACAAGGTCGTCGTGAAGGACCTTCCTATCCTGCTCTACACCCGCACCCAGGAGTACGTGCGAGGCGCAGAAGGTGAGATCGCCGTCGTCACGTATGAAAGTCCTGCGGCCGAGGACGAGACGTGGGCCGGGCCCGATCAAAAACCCGAATGGTTCTACATCGTTCGGTTCAACCTCTCCGAGCTGTGGCACGGCTACGCGGGACCCAACACTGACACGCTTCAGACCGAAATTCCTGAGCGGTGGCTCGAAGCGGCCAGCTAGCCGAGCTTCCGCTTATTGGCTGCCTCCTCGAAAGGACCTCAGCATGACATCTGAAGGCCACGATCACGATCACGATCGCACCGCCGCACCGATGGTGGACGAGATCACCGACTTCGAAGTCTTAGAGATCGCTCTTCGCGAATTGTGCATTGAGAAAGGCATTTTCACCGCGGAGGACCACCGCCGCATGACCGAATTCGCTGAACAGATCGGCCCGACTCCTGCGGCTCGCCTGGTGGCCCGGGCGTGGCTCGAACCCGAGTACAAAGAACTGGTCCTGTCCGATCCGCTTGCTGCCAGCAAGGAAGTCGGGGTCGATTGGCTGCATCCCACGGGTTTTGGGACACCGAGCGACTTCACGGCCTTCCATGTGCTGGAAGACACGCCAACTCTGCATCACGTCATCGTCTGCACGTTGTGCTCCTGCTACCCGCGTCCAATTCTGGGCAATTCCCCTGAGTGGTATCGAACACCGAACTTCCGTCGTCGCATCGTGCGCTGGCCGCGCCAAGTGCTTGCGGAGTTCGGGCTGTTCCTGCCAGAGGACGTCGAGATCCGAGTGGAGGACTCCAATCAGAAGCATCGGTTTATGGTGATGCCCGTTCGCCCAGAAGGAACCGAGGGCTGGACCGAGGACCAGTTGGTCGAAATCCTCACCCGCGATTGTCTGATCGGTGTCGCATTGCCCAAGGTCGGTGTGACAACGAATGCGGTCACCGAGACGCGCCCGGCCATCCACCCCGCGCAGCACTGACCCAGGGGAACTGGTGGATACTTCAGAAAACACGGGGTCGGTCGAACGAGCGACGATCGCGCCACTGGCGAAAATTGTTGAACGCAATCAGGTTTGGAGCCGGATGGCGGCAAAGTACGGAGTTGTAAATCCGGTGCCGCCTTGGAAGACGAGCTTAGATGGTATTTGCGACGCCCTTGATCAAAGCGGCTGCGGTCCAGAGGTACTCAGCTTTGCCGACCGACGCAACGAAGAGGACGCGCTGTCGGCGACTGTCTATTCAAACCTGCCCTATCCAGAGAACCGGCTGGTTGCACTCGCGCACTCGCTGCTGGTGCGCGGCGTCATCGATGAGGCAGAACTCGAAGAGCGACTCGCGGCCGTGCGGGCAAGGCTGGAATCCTGAGCGACCCACCAAGGAGCCGATTGATGCGAATTGTGGTTGATCTGAATCGGTGTGTGGGATATGCGCAATGCGTTCCGCTCGCGCCGGATGTGCTCCGGCTGCAGGGAGAGGAGGCGCTGGCTTACGACCCGAACCCCGACGATTCTGAGCGTCAGCGGGTGGTGCGGGCGGCGGCATCGTGCCCGGTGCAGGCGATCATCGTCGAGCTGGATCCGCCCGCCGACCGAACCACGAAATGACCACAGCATCGCTGGTTTCCGATCTGGTCACCAGCTTCAAAACCACCGCCCGGCTCGTTATCGTGGGTGCGTCGCTGGCCGGGTTGCGGGCCGCGGAAGCGTTGCGCGACGAGGGATTTACCGGTTCGTTGACGCTCATCGGTGACGAAGTGCACGAGCCCTACGACCGCCCGCCGCTGTCCAAACAGGTGCTCAAGGGGTGGGTGCCGGCGGAGAACACGAAGCTGCCCCGGATGCGGGCCATCGACGCGGACTGGCGGCTCGGTGTGGCCGCGACCGGATTGGACCGCGCCAACCGGGAAGTGTTGCTGGCCAACGGAGAAAAGGTGCCCTATGACCGGTTGTTGATTGCGACCGGCGTGCGGTCCCGGCAGTGGTTCAACCCTGACGAGGCCAAGCTGGGAGGGTTGTTCACGCTGCGGACCTGTGATGACGCGGCCAAGTTGCAGGAGGCCCTGCAGGCCAAGCCGGGCCGGGTGCTGATCGTCGGAGCTGGCTTCATCGGCTCCGAAATGGCTTCGGTGTGTCGTGATCTCGGACTGGAAGTGACGGTTGCGGAGCGATCCACTGCGCCTTTGGTCGGTGCGCTCGGTGGTGTGATCGGCGACATTGCCGCCAAGATGCAGCGTGATGCCGGTGTCGATTTGCGTACCAATGTCTCGGTCGAGGCACTCGAAGGCGATGCCGGCGGCCACGTCCGGCGCGCAAGGCTGTCCGATGGGACCACACTCGACGTTGATGTGGTGGTCGCGTCGCTGGGGTCGATCCGCAATATCGAGTGGCTGGACGGTGCTCAACTTGCTGCGGGGTTCTGGGGGGTGGCTTGCGACGCCGGGTGCCGCGCCTTCGACATCAATGGCGTGGTGACTGACACCATCTTCGTCGCAGGGGATATCGCGCGGGCACCGCACGTGCTCTACGAGTATCAGTTCCTCTCCATCGAGCATGTGGATGCCGCGGTGCTCGGTGCCCAGACCGCTGCGCACAATATGGTCAATTTGGAGACGAACCGACGCCCGCACCTACCGCTCCCGCAGTTCTGGTCGGCCCAGTTCGGCGTCAACATCAAGGGTGTCGGGGTGTGCTCGTTTGGCGACGAGATCGTCTTCACCCAGGGTTCACCGGAGGACCTCCGCTTCGTCGCCGCCTACGGCCGCAAGGGTCGGATCGTCGCAGCGGTCACCTTCAACCACGGCAAATGGTTGGACTACTACGCGGCGATGATCGAGCGGTCGGCCCCGTTCCCACCTCCGCCGCCAGGTTATGACCTACCCACGAACGCGGAGCCGATGCCGGCGCGCTTCCGGGATCCACGCGAGCCGACCGGTCTTCCCGATGTGGTTCTGACCGGCCATGACCCGACCTCGCGAGGTGCTGAATTCCGCCCGAAACGGCCGAAGAGCGGAGACCCGAACTCGTGATGACACCGGAAGCTGCGTGGGCCGAGGCGATGCGATTCGAGAATCGCGCCAATCCGTTCCCGTTCTTCGACGAGCTTCGCAGGACGCCGGTGGCGCGGGTGCACGACGACCTCTACGTGGTTACCGGCTATCGCGAACTGCGGACGCTGCTGCACGACCCCCGACTCAGTGCCGACGCCAGTCGAAGTCCGTTGATGGCCAAAACGACAGCGGCGGCGGCGCCCGATGACCTGGCGGTGGGGTATGCCCCAAAGCAAAGCTTCATCGCCTCCGATCCACCGGACCACGACCGTATGCGCCGTCAAGTGATGCGGCACTTCGCCCCCCCGCACTCGCCGGGCCTCATTCCGGGCACCGAACCGGACATTCAGCAGTTGTGCAACGACCTTCTCGACAAGGTCAAAGCCAAGGGCGAGAACAGGTTTGACGTTGTCGATGAATATGCCTATCCGGTGCCGGTGTCGGTGATCTGCAAGATCATGGGCGTTCCTGTCGAGGACGAACCCATCTTTCATACCTTGATCTTTGACGTTCTGGCCGGCGTCGATTTGAGCCCGGACGCAGCGACCGAAGAGGGACGAGCCCGCGCGGAAAAGGGCCGCGCGGCCGGCGCAGCGTTCCGCCAATACCTGCGTGAGTTGGTCGACCGATACGCCCAAGAGCCCGGCCCGGGCCTGATCTCGAGCCTGCTGCACGATGACGGCCCCGATGGGCCGATGTCAGCTGAGGAGGTCGTGCCGAACGCGCAGTTGATGTTCGTCGCCGGTCATGACTCGACGGTGAACACGATCGCCCATTGCGTGCTGACGACATTGCGCAACCCTGGGTCGCTGGACCTACTGCGGAGTCGGCCCGAGCTGATCCCGCGCGCGATCGAGGAAACGCTGCGACTGCAGTCGGCGGTCCAGTTCTTTCCGACCCGTAGCGCCGCTGCCGATATCGAGGTGGGCGGGACCGTCATCCCTGCGGGGGCGGCGGTAATCCTGCTTTACGGCGCCGCCAATCGCGACCCGGTCCGGTTCCCCAACCCGAATCAATTCGACCCTGAACGCGAGGACAACCAGCACGTCGGCTGGGGCGGCGGTATCCACAGTTGTGTGGGCGGGCCGCTGGCACGCCTGGAGGTGAACCTCGCGTTCGAGAACTTCATCCGCCGCGTTGAGAACCCCCGCCTGGTCGAAGATCCACCGCCCTACCGGCGCAGCCCAATGTTCCGCGGTCCGCAGCACCTGTGGGTCGAGTTCGACCGGATCGCGGTCTGAATCGGCCTTCTGCGACGTCTGGCGTCCTATGCTGGTGAACCGGGAACCCGGGGGCCGGCGGAGGGTCGGATGACCGCAGCGACCGCGTGCCGCACGTGTGGCACCGAACCGCGGGAGGGCGCTCGATTCTGTGACGGCTGCGGTGCACCCGTCACCCAGCAGGACACCCGCGCGGAGTACAAGCAGGTAACCGTCCTGTTCGCCGATGTGGTGCACTCCATGGACATCGCTGCGGCGGTGGGTCCGGAGCGGCTGCGCGAGATCATGGCCGAGCTGGCCGACCGGTGCGCGGCAGTGGTGCAGCGTTACGGCGGCACGGTGGACAAGTTCACCGGCGACGGCATCATGGCGGTGTTCGGTGCGCCGGTGGCGTTGGAGGATCACGCTTTTCGTGCGTGTCTGGCGGCGTTGGGCGTTCAGGAGGAGGCCAAGCGGCTTGCCGTCGACGTGCGGGAGCGCGATGGTGTGGATCTGCAGTTGCGGGTGGGGCTTAACTCCGGTGAGGTGATCGCCGGTGAAATCGGTTCGGGCGCTTTCGGTTACACCGCCGTTGGTGAGCAGGTCGGCATGGCGCAGCGGATGGAGTCGGTGGCACCGCCGGGTGGGGTGATGCTCAGCGCGTCGACAGCGCGGCTGGTTGAGGGCGCTGCGACTCTCGGTGAACGCTGAGCTGGTTCAGATCAAGGGTGCCGATCGAGCCGTGTGCCGCCCAACGGCTGCTGGGCGTGCCGGAGGGGCGTCACGCTGTCGGGCGTGCTGAGTCGAATCTGGTCGGTCGGCGCTGGGAATGTCCGCCATCGAGGGCCTGTTGGACCGCGCAGTCGATGGCCACGGCGCGGTGGTCACCGTGGTGGGATCACCGGGTATCGGCAAGAGCCGTCTGGTGCGTGAGGTGGCGGCAATCGCTGCTGGGCGCGAAGTGCGAGGTGTTCAGCGCCTACTGCGAATCGCACGCCAGCGACATTGCCTTCCACGTCGTGGCGCGGCTGCTGCGGGCAGCCACCGGCGTGAGCGATCTGGACGGCCCGGCCGCCCGTGACCGAGTGCGCTCCCGGGTGCCGGATGCCGACCCCGAGGACTTGCTGCTCTTCGATGACTTGTTGGGCATCGCCGATCCCGATGTTGCTCTTCCGACTATCGATCCCGATGCCCGGCGGCGGCGGTTGACCGCGCTGGTCAATGCCGCCTCGTTGGCCCGCCAAGTCCCAGCGGTCTATGTCATTGAGGACGCGCACTGGATCGATGAGGTCAGCGAGTCGATGCTGGCCGAGTTCCTCACGGTGATCCCGCAGACGCCCTCGCTGGTGCTGGTCACCTACCGCCCCGAATATCGCGGTGCGTTGAGCCGGGTGGCCGGTGCTCAGACCATCGCCCTTGCGCCGCTGAGTGATTCGGAAACTGCGGCACTGGTTTCAGAGCTGCTCGGGTCGGACCCCTCGGTCGGCGGGGTGATCACCATGATCGCCGAGAAGGCCGCCGGAAACCCGTTTTTCGCCGAGGAGATCGTGCGCGACCTGGCCGAGCGCGGCGTGCTACGGGGCAACCGCAGCGCCTACGAATCGACCGCCGATGTTGGCGAGGTCAGTGTGCCAGCCACCTTGCAGGCGACCATCGCCGCCCGCATCGACCGGCTTGATCCGGCGGCCAAGCGCACGTTGAGCGCAGCGGCTGTCATCGGCTCGCGGTTCAGCCGGGAACTACTGGAAACGCTGGGGATTGATCCTGTCCTTGCAGGACTTGGTGGGCGGCGAGTTCATCGATCAGATCCGATTCACCGGACAACCCGAGTATGTGTTCCACCATCCGCTGGTCCGCACCGTGGCCTACGAATCACAGCTCAAATCGGATCGCGCCGAGCTGCACCGGCGCGTCGCGGCCGCAATCGAATCACGTGACCCGGCAGCGGCCGAGGAGAACGCCGCGCTGATCGCCGAACATCTGGAGGCCGCCGGTGATCTGCACGCCGCCTACGGCTGGCACATGCGCGCCGCAACGTGGGCGACCAACCGCGACATCGCCGCGGCGCGACTGAGTTGGGAGCGTGCCCAAAAGATCGCCGACGCATTGCCCGCCGATGACCCCAACCGGGCAGCCATGCGCATTGCTCCTCGCACCATGTTGTGCGGGATCGCCTTTCGAGTCCATGTGAACGTGGCCGGTGCCCGCTTTGATGAACTGCGGGAGTTGTGCACCGCCGCCGGGGACAAGGCGTCGCTGGCCATCGGGATGGCGGGGCTGGTGATGGATCACGTGTTTCAGGACCGGATGCGCGAGGCGTCGCAGCTGGCATCGGAAGCCTGGGCCCTCATCGAGTCGGTCGGCGATCCGACCTTGACGGTGGGGCTGTCCTTCGCGCCGATCTACGCCAAGATGTGAAAGCGCCGAGTGGTGTGACGTGCTGCGGTGGTCACAGAGGGTCATCGACCTGGCCGACGGTGACCCGTCGAAAGGCAACTTCATTATCGGGTCTCCGTTAGCGGTCGCCTTCACGACGCGGGCTATGGCCCGGTATTGCCTGGGTCGTCCTGGATGGCGAGACGACCTGCGGCACGGCCTGGCCATGGCCCGCAGCGCCGACCCCATGTCCTACGCCTCGGTCGTCACCTACGTCTACTTCTCGGGGATACCGGGTGGCGTGCTGAGGCCCGACGATTCCGCGGTGCGCGAGATCGAGGATGCCCTACAGATTGCCGAACGATCCGGTGATGACCTCGCGGTGGCCCTCGCCCGGATGACGCTGGGCGTTGCGCTGGTGCACCGCCCAACGGCTGCCGAGCGTGACCGCGGACAGAAGCTGCTGGCCGAGGTCAGCGAAGTGTTCCTGCGCCGGGGATACTCCTGTGCGATTTACCGATCGTCAACGTGTACTTGGCACGTGAGAGGGCTCGGCGTGGAGATCGCGATGACGCCATACCGCTCATGCGCGCCGCCGTCGACCATCTGTTCCGCGAGGGACAGCTGCTGGTGTGGGGCATTCCAGCGACGGGTGTTCTGGTGGAGACACTGCTCGATCGCGGGGCCGACGAGTGACGTGGCCGAAGCCGAGGCCGCGATCGAGCGGTTAGCGGCCGCGCCAGCCGATGAGGGTCTGGTGATACGCGACATCTGGCTGCTGCGGCTGCGTGCGCTGCTGGCGCGGGCTCACGGCGATGACGCCGCTTATCGCGCACTTGCGGGACCGCTACCGCGACATGGCGAAATCGCTTGGCTTCGAGGGGCATATCGCGTGGGCCGAGGCGATGCCATGACAGCGGCTGCTCCTTCGGGGGTGGTGACGTTTCTGTTCACCGATGTCGAGGGTTCGACCCGTCGGTGGGAGAACGACGCGGATGGGATGCGCGGTGCGCTGGCCGCACACGACGAGGTGCTGCGGGCGGCGATCGAGGCGCACGGCGGTTGGTTGTTCAAGCACACCGGTGACGGGGTCTGTGCCGCATTCGCCTCGCCCAGAGGGGCGGTGGATGCGGCGGTGGCCGCGCAGCGAGAGCTGGAGTTGCCGGTGCGGATGGGGATCGCGACCGGGGAAGCCGAGCTGCGGGACGGGGATTATTTCGGTGCGGTGCTCAACCGTGCGGCGCGGGTGATGGCCGCCGGGCACGGCGGTCAGATTCTGGTGGTTGAGTCGACGGCGGGTCTGCTTGGCGGAGTAGACCTCGTCAATCTGGGGCCGCGAAGGTTGCGGGATGTACCGATGCCGGTAGGGGTGTTTCAAGTACAGGCGGCTGAACTTCGCGCGGAGTTTCCCCCATTGCGGGCGCTGGATACGAGTCCGGGGAATCTGCGGCCTGCGGCCAGCAGCTTCATCGGACGCGAGTCCGAGGTCGCCGAGGTGCAAGCGGCGGTCAAGGCTCATCGGTTGGTGACGTTGACCGGGGTGGGTGGGGTCGGCAAGACCCGCCTGGCGGTCGAGGTCGCGGCGCGGCTGGCCGATGAATTCCCCGATGGTGTTTGGTTTTTCGAGCTGGCTGCGGTGACTGATCCGGCGGCGATACCCGACGCGGTGGCGGCGGTGCTGGGCATCACCCAGCAGCCAGGTAAGAGCTGTCAGCGAGTCGGTGGCCGCCGCGTTGGAGGGCAGAGTGCGGTTGTTGGTGTTCGACAACTGCGAGCACGTGCTTGACGCCGCCGCCGATCTGATCGAGACGATCCTCGCGCAGTCGGCGACGGTGAAGATTCTGGTCACCAGCCGCGAAGGATTGGGGGTCAGCCGACGAGCAACTGTGGCCGGTGCCGTCGTTGGATGTCGGTGCGGGCATCGACTGTGCCGCAGTCAATCTGTTCGTCGAACGCGCACACAGCGTGGCTCCCCGCTTCTCGTTGGCCACAACTGATGAGGCGGAGGCGGTCATCGAGATTTGCCGACGGCTCGACGGCATCCCGTTGGCCATCGAGTTGGCGGCGTCGCGGATGGCGTCGATGACCGCCAGCGACGTGCGTGATCGCCTCGATCATCGTTTCCGGCTGCTGGTCGGCTCGCGGCGCGGACTGGAACGCCACCAGACGCTCCGTCATGCGGTGGCCTGGTCTTACGACCTGCTCGACGACGCGGAGAAGGTGCTGCTGGACCGATGTTCGGTGTTCGCCAGCGGCTTCGACCTCGAAACTGCCTGCGCGGTAGCAGGATTTGACGACCCCGACGACTATGCCATCCTCGATCTGCTCGATGCCTTGGTGCGCAAGTCGCTGCTCCTGGCAGATCGCTCCTCTGGGCATACCCGGTTTTCGATGCTGGAGACGATCCGCCAGTTCGCCGAGGAGCAACTCGCCGCCAGCGGGGCGGCGACCGAAGCCCGCACAGCGCATGCCCGCTACTTCGCCGGGCGGGAAGCCGACATCCTGGCCCTGTGGGACAGCCCCCGCCAGCGTGAGGCCTACGACTGGTTCACTGTCGAGCTGGCCAATCTGCGCACCGCGTTTCGGTGGGCCGCCGACCAGGGCGACCTCGACGTCGCCGCAGCCATCGCCACATATGCGGCGTTGCTCGGCGTACTGGTCGAAAATCTCGAGCCGATAGCCTGGGCCGAAGAACTCATCGAGCCCGCCTGCGCCGTCGCCCACCCCCGGCTCGCGTTCCTGTACGTGATGGCAACGCAGTGCTGCCAGGTTGGACGGATCGATGGCGGCTGTCCGCTACGCCGACGCCGGCCAGCTGGTGATCGGCAGTGGCCGCTACGAAGAGGTGCCGTTCGGCCTCGAGGGCTTGCTTGGCAGCGCGTATCTGCCCTCGGCCAGCCCGAACGGAGTGTCGAGTGGTGCCGCGCCCAGCTCGCACGCGGTCGCGACACCCATACAGTCACCAGGGCATGGCTGGTCCTCGCACTGACGTTCGCCGGGTCCCATGACGAAGCGATGGCCGCCGCGACCGGCCTGATCGACGCCGCCGAGGCCACCCACAACCCCTGTTTGCTCTCGATGGCGCTTTACGCCTGCGGAAACGCCTTCCGCGACGCCGATCCCGTCGCGTCGCTTGACGCCCTGCGTCGGGGCCTGGTCATCGCCCAGGACAGCGGCAACCGCAAATCGAGTCACTCCTGGCGGTCAGTCTGTGTCGCCTCGAGGCCGTATACGGCGACCCGCTGGCCGCGCTCGACTACATCACGCTGGCGATCCGCAACTACCACGACTCGGGCAACACCACCGGGATGCGCGGCGCCGCTGGCTATCCTCGCCGCCGTGCTCGACCGGCTCGGACGCTACGAACCAGCGGCCACCATCGCCGGGTTCGCCGTCAGTCCCCTCACCGCGGCAGTGCTTGCTGAGCTCGACACCGCGATCGCCCACCTACGCGATGTCCTCGGCGACCAGACCTACGAATCGCTCGCCCGCAAGGGTGAGACGATGACCACCGCCGCCATGGCGACCTACGCATACGACCAAATCGACCAGGCCCGAGCAGAACTGAACGCGGTCTCGAATAGACGAGTTATGAGAGTCTCAAAAGTCAGTCGCATCTTCGTTTCAGCGACCGAACAAACTCGGGATTCTGTGCGAACCGAAGGCGTACGGCCTTCTATCTTCGCTCTGCGTCATGTCGCTATGTCGGCAAGCGCGGCATGGGTGTTTAGGTCGGCGTAGGCCGCCGAGTACCGCTGAGCCAGCGCTGTGGCGATGTCGGGGCGCTGCCACAGTTCCCCGGCGCTCGCCGTGCATAACCAGAGAGTCAGGCCGTGCGCTACCGACGCCCGATAGCGCAACCAAACCTCGTCCATGGTTGGCATCTCGTCCGGCAATGCGAGTGCTTCTCGGTACTCCTCTAGGAGGGCGTGCTCGTTTTTCCGGCGATCCTCGATGGTGAGGGCTCCTTGGAGGAAGTAGCCGACATCGAGCGACCAGTTGCCCCGGCGGGCCACCTGCCAGTCGAGGAAGCCGACCTCGCCACTGGGAGTCAAATATGTATTGCCGATGTGGGGATCGCCGTGCAGCAGTGTCTGCGGTGATGCCGTCAATGTCCGGATATAAGGCTTCCAGATCGACTCGATGAGGTGCTCGATTGTCAGTGACATCACTTGGTCGGGGGCGTCGTCGCTCGTTCGAGCGCGGCTGGCAGTGGTGCGTATTCCATTCCGTCCCAAGGCATGAAGGGTTCGAGCCATCCGAGAGCCGGGTTCCTCAGGACCCGCTCACCCCAGTAATGGCCGTGCAACCTCCCGAGCCCGCGCACGCCTGAGGCGGCTTGTTCGATCGTCAGTGGCCTGGTGGCGTCGCGGGGGTCGGCTCCGCGTGCGTTGAGGTCCTCCATGACCATCACGAAGTCGTAGTCGCCTTCGTCGATCAGGGCGGCGTAGACCACGGTGTTCTAACGGTAGTTCCACACCCGAGATGAATAGCCGTGGCTCGTGGAACATCCCGCTGGTCATGCGGATGAGGTCCTTGTGCGCGGGATCGGCGGCCTTGACGAAGACTGTTGCAGGACCGCTGCCAGCCGAATACGTCAAACCCAGCCGGGCACGCCGATTGGTGCCATCGTCGCGTAGTTCGAGTGTCACGTCTTTCACGGTCGCTCCGGGATGGCGGTTCGATAGCGCCGTCGACATCCAGTCCGGCGTGATCTCATCCCAACTCTTGGGCACCTGCAATGAGAGGGTGGTCACCGACGGGTCCTTTCTTCGCGGCGGGCATGTCCCAGGAAGTTACGACACGATACGTGTCGTTACTCAAGCGAACCTACCCCAAGGCTCTTGTTCCCGGTGTCGAATCGGCAGCGCCCGCGTATACCTTTTGCGGCCAGGCAAGGCTGCACCGCCTAAGCTCGCCGCATGCCCGACGAGCCGGCGGCCGGCCACGGGACACCCAGTTGGATCACGCAATTCTCAAGGCCACCCGAGAGCTTCTTGCCGTCGACACCTACGCAGAACTGTCCATGGAAAGCGTTGCCGCCCGTGCGCACGTAGGAAAGAAGACCCTCTACCGGCGGTGGCCGTCCAAAGCGCCATTGGTGGCTGAGGCGGTGCTGGACGCTTACGGGCGCGGTGGATCGTTCGGCGTTCCTGACACGGGAGACATCCGTGCCGACCTACAAGCGTGGCTGATCGAGCACGCCGAGTTCATCGCGGACCTATCGAACGCGGCGCTGATCCGAGCCCTCATTGCTGCGGCTGCATCGAGTCCGTCCGACAACAACGCTCTCTACGAACGGCTCAGCGCCCCACAACACGCCGGGCTGATGACACGGCTGCACCACGCCGCCGAACAAGGAGAACTCCGCGTCGACGCCGACCTCAATGCGGTGGCAAACGCGCTGATCGGCACCTTCTGTTGCAGGTTCTGACTGGGAGAATCTCAGGCGATGAACCGGAGACGCAATTCGACGGACTCGTCAACGCACTATTGAGAGGTCTTTCGCACGACGAGCGTGGTTGACAGACCCTGCCGGTGTATGTGTCTCGAAATAGACGACATTCGAGACACCGATCCGCGGATGGCTGGACATCGCATCCTTGCAGGCCGCAACGTCTCAAAAGCTCGTCTCCAAAGTCCCCGATCTAGCTCTAGCGCAGCGCAAGCCACACCAGGCTGGCAGCCCCGGCCGCGGCACAGTAGATGGCAAACGGTGTGAGAGTGCGGGTCTGGAAATACCGAGTGAGGTAGCGCACGGCAAGGTAGGCGCAGACGAAGGAGGCGACGCTGCCGACCAGGACCTGGCCGTGGATCCCGGTTCCCGCCGGCCCGAACAGATCCGGGATCTTGTAGACGCCGGCGGCCAGGATGATCGGCGTCGCGAGCAAAAACGAGAACCTCGCGGCATCTTCGTGCGACAGGCCGCGCCACAGCCCGGCCACCATGGCGATGCCGGAACGGCTGATGCCGGGGAGCAGGGCCAAGATCTGCGACGGCGCCGATCAGCACGCCGCGGCTCATCGATAGTTGAGCGAGCCGATCGTCGATGGCCTGGTCGCTATGGTCCGAGTGTTCCTCGTCGCCCGCGGGTGAAACGCGGCGGCGCAGCACCTCGCCCACATAAAGGGCGACGCCGTTGAGCAGAAGGAACGCCGCCGCCGGAATGGGTTTGCCCAGCGTCGTGCGGAAGAGATGCTCGAGGGCCACTCCCGCCAGTCCCACCGGGATGGTGCCGACAACGATCAGCCAGGCCAGCCGCTCGTCGGGCGTCTGGATCCGCCGATGCCGCAACGATGAGAAGAATCCGGCGACGATGCGTAACCAGTCCCGCCAGAAGAACACCAGCAGGGCGGCCGCGGTGGCGACATGCAGGCCGACGATGAACGCCAGGTAGGGCGATCCGGGCGTGGAGACGTTGAGATCCTGGGCCCACTGCCCGCCAGCCAGCGCCGGCACCAACACCGCGTGCCCGAGGCTGGAGACCGGGAAGAGTTCGGTGACGCCCTGGAACGCGCCGACTACCAAGGCCTCGACGTAGCTCAGGTGCGCGCTCACGGGTCAGGTGCCTCCTCGGATGTTCTCGCGGCCTGTGACGATAGCCGACGGGATCATCACCAAGATCAGCGACTAGCGACTATGCCGAATTATCCTGCACCGCTTGTTATTTAGCTGCGGCCGAGCGGGAGATGCTGTTGATGACACAGGCAATACCAGGCAGGTAATGTGGGCAGATGGCCGACGGGTTGCTCGACGCCGTGCGCGTCCTCGACCTGTCCAGTGGCAGCGGCGACGAGGTCACCCGCCTGTTCGCCGACCTGGGCGCCGACGTCCTCAAGGTGGAACCCCCGGGCGGAAACCTGGCCCGTGACGAATTGCCGACGCTGGCGGGCGCGAGCATCCCGTTCGCGATGCACAACGCCAACAAACGCAGCACGGTGCTGGACCCGCTCGACGAGAGCGACTGCAGCCGGTTCCTTGACCTGGTTGCGTATGCCGACATCGTGGTGGACAGCGGCCTTGACGGGCTGGCCGCCGCGTTCGGGACGCCGGGTGCCCAGTTGGCCACTCAGTACACGCACCTGGTGGTGCTGTCGATCACCGACTTCGGTGCGGCGGGCCCGTGGTCGTCATGGCGTGCCACCGATCCCGTGTTGTACGCGATGGGTAGCTCGCTGTCGCGATCCGGTCCCACCAGCGGCACTCCCGTGTTGCCGCCGGACGGTATCGCTACGGCAACAGCCGCCGTGCAGGCGGCTTGGGCGGCGCTCGTCGCCTACTACAACCGACTACGCTGCGGCACAGGCGATTACATCGACTTCTCGCGGTATGACGCCGTCGTGATGGCGCTCGACCCGCCGTTCGGCGCGCACGGGCAAGCCGCCGCCGGCAACCGCGGCGTCGGGCTGTGGCGAGGGCGCCCGAAGAACCAGGACGCTTATCCCATCCAACCGTGCAGAGACGGTTACGTCCGGTTATGCGTATTGACGCCGCGGCAGTGGTACGGCCTGCGGCGCTGGCTGGGGGAGCCGCAAGCCTTTCAAGACCCGAAGTACGACGTGCTCGGCGCCCGTTACGCGGCCTGGCCCGAAATCAGCGTCTTGATTGAGGCGTTGTTCGCCGAACAAACCATGAAGGATCTGGTGGCCGCCGGACAGGCGCACGGAGTACCGATCGCCGCGGTGCTGACGCCGTCGCAGATCCTGGACTCCGAACATTTCCGGGCCGTAGCCGCGATAACCGATGCCGAGCTGGTCCCCGGGGTGCGCACCAGTGTGCCCACCGGATACTTCGTCGTCGACGGACAGCGCTGGGGTTTTCGTACGCCGGCCCCCGCCGCGGGGCAGGACGATCCCTACTGGCCCACGGCTCCACCGGTGGTGCCGTCACCGTCGCGCAGGCTCGGCGACTACCCGTTTTCCGGTTTGCGGATTCTCGATCTGGGCGTAATCGTCGCCGGCGGCGAGCTGAGCCGGTTGTTCGGTGACCTCGGCGCCGAGGTCATCAAAGTCGAAAGCGCCGATTACCCGGACGGACTGCGGCAAGCCCGCGACGGCGACGCCATCAGCGAGTCATTCGCTTGGACCCACCGGAATCAGCTGAGCTTGGGCCTGGATCTGCGCAGCAGCGCGGGCAAGGAGATCTTCGGCCGGCTGGTCGCCGAATCCGACGCGGTATTCGCCAACTTCAAGCCGGGAACCCTTACTGCGCTTGGGTTTTCCCACGATGCGCTGCGCGCCATCAATCCGCGGATCGTGCTGGCGGAGAGCAGCGCATTCGGCGACTCGGGGCCGTGGAGCGTCCGAATGGGCTACGGCCCGTTGGTCCGCGCCGCCACCGGCGTCACCCGGCTTTGGACGTCCGACGATCCGGAGAGCCCGGCCGACACGAGGCGCCACTCGTTTTACGACGCGACGACGATCTTCCCCGATCACGTGGTCGGGCGGGTCACCGCCATCGCGGCGCTGGCCGCGCTGATCCGCCGCGATCACACCGGCAGCGCATCCCGCGTCCACATCTCGCAGGCCGAAGTGGTGGTCAATCAACTAGACACCCTGTATGTCACCCGGGCCGCACACACCGCGGGCATCCCCCGGATCCGCGATGACACCAGCCTGCACGCGGTCTACCCGTGCGCGGGCGACGACGAATGGTGCGTCATCTCAATTGAGACCGACGACGAATGGGACCATGCCACAAGGGTTTTCGACCATCAAGAATGGGTTGACGACCCGCGTTTCGCGACGGGCGAGTCGCGCATTGCCAACCGGCGCGAGCTGATAGAGCTGGTGTCGGCCTGGACCCGCATGCGCACCCCGATGCGGAACGCCGAATTGCTGCAATCGGCCGGAATCGCGGCCGGACCGATGCACCGTCCGCCGGACGTCCTGGAAGACCGTCAGCTGATCGAGCGAAAACTGTACTGCGACATGGTGCATCCCCTCATCGACCGTCCGCTGCCCGCGGAGACGGGTCCCGCGCCGTTCAAGCACATCCCTCCCGCCCCGCAACGGCCGGCACCCCTGCCCGGCCAGGACACCCGCGAGATTTGCCGAAACCTGCTCGGGATGGGCGCCGAAGAGACCGAGCGGCTGATTCGCGATGGCGTGCTGTTCGAACCGACGGCCGGCACAGCCACCGGACCCGCCTGACACCTAGCTGAGGGCCTCCCAGTCGGGCGAGCAGACGCAGAATCGCGTAGTTTCGCACCGAAACGTGCGATTCTGCGTCTGCTCGGGCCCCAACCTGACGCCACCGGACCCGCCTGACACTCGACGCCCCGCAGCCTGGGCCGATTCGTAGCCGCGCTAAGTTCGTCGGATGACCGTCGACCCGAGGACACCGGTGTTGATCGGCTACGGCCAGGTCAACCATCGGGACGAGATCGACCCGGCAATGCGGTCCGTCGAACCGGTCGGCCTGATGGCCACCGCGGCCCGCGAAGCCGCGGATTCCCGGGTGATCGAGGCCGTGGATTCCATCCGCGTGGTGAACGTGTTGTCGGCGCAGTACCGCGACCCGGGGCTGTTGCTCGGCGAGCGGATCGGCGCCGCCGACTTCACCACCTTGTACAGCCCCGTCGGTGGCAACGTGCCCCAATCGCTGGTCAACCAGGCCTGCCTAGACATCCAGTGCGGCCGGGCCGGCGTCGTGCTGCTCGCCGGCGCCGAAACCTGGCGCACCCGCAGGGGGCTGAAAGCCAAGGGCAGCAAACTCGTGTGGACAGTTCAGGACGCATCGGTGCCGATGGCCCGGGTCAGCGGCAAGGACGTCCCAATGGCAGGTGACGCGGAGATCAGGATCGGGCTGGGCCAGCCCGCGTCCGTCTACCCGTTGTTCGAACAGGCGCTTCGCATCGCGAACGGCGAATCCATCGAGGATCACCTCAAGCGCGTAGGCGAGCTTTGGGCGCGCTTCAACGCCGTCGCGGTCGCCAATCCGCACGCGTGGATCCGCAAACCGGTGACCGCCGCGGAAATCCGGCAACCCGGCCCGCAAAATCGGATGATCAGCTGGCCCTACACCAAGTTGATGAACTCCAACAACATGGTCGACCAAGGTGCCGCCCTGATCCTGACCTCGGTCGAGCAGGCGACCCGCCTGCGGGTTCCCGCTGAAAGTTGGGTTTACCCCCACGCGGGCACCGACGCGCATGACACCCCCGCCATCGCCGAGCGTGATGAGCTGCACCGCTCAACGGCCATCCGGATCGCCGGCGCGCGTGCCCTGGAGCTGGCCGGCCTGGGCATCGACGATGTGGACTACGTCGACCTGTACTCCTGCTTTCCTTCCGCCGTTCAAGTCGCGGCGGGCGAACTGGGGCTCAGCGTCGATGACTCCGCCCGCCCGCTCACCGTCACCGGCGGGCTGACGTTCGCGGGCGGCCCGTGGAGCAACTACGTCATGCATTCCATTGCCACGATGGCCGAATTGCTGGTGGCCAATCCGGGACGGCGCGCCCTGATCACCGCCAACGGGGGCTTTCTGACCAAACACAGCTTCGGCGTCTACGGCACTGAGCCACCCACCGAATTCCGTTGGGAGGACATGCAACCGGCGGTGGATCGGGAGCCCACGCGGAAGGGCTTGGTTGAGTGGGAAGGCGTCGGCACCGTCGAAGCGTGGACGACACCGTTTAACCGCGAGGGCCAACCGGAGAAGGCGTTCCTTGCCGTGCGGACGCCCGACGGGTCGCGCACCCTGGCGGTCATCGCCGATCCCGCCGCCACCGAAGCGACCGTGCGAGAAGACATCGGTGGCGCGAAGGTCGCCGTCGCATTGGACGGCAGCGCCGCGCTGCAGTAGCTGGCCGAGAGCGTCCGCGCAGGCCAGCGCACGTTTGCTGCGGTAACAGTCGCACAAGTCAGGCCGATTTGCCTATTGTCGTGGTGGACGTTGGGGAAGGGAGCCCAGTGCAGGTCCTGGTTACCGACGCCACCGGCACAGTCGGGCGGCTGGTCGCACGGCAGCTGATCGCGGCTGGGCACGCGGTCCGCGGCATTGCTGAGCGCCCGCACCCCTACCTGGACGCGGGCGTCGAGCTCGTTTGCGCGTCGCTCGCCGATCCCATCCTCCAAGACCTGGCCGACGACGCCGACGCGGTAATCCACCTGGCGCCGGTTGACAAGACCGCACCCGGTGGCACAGATGTCGACGGGGTTGAGCATGTGACCCACGCGGCCGCCCGCGCCGGTGCCCGCCTGCTGTTCGTGTCCCAGGCGGCGGGTCGCCCCGACCTGTATGGGCCGGCCGAGTGGCTGGTGTCCACGAGTTTGGGGCCGAGCGTGGTCATCCGGATCGCACCGCCGGTCGGCCGCCAGCTCGACTGGATGGTGTGCCGTACCGTGGCCACGCTGCTGCGCGCCAAGGTCTCGGCGCAGCCGATGCGAGTGCTGCACGTCGACGACCTGGTGCGCTTCCTGATTGTGTCGCTGACCTCCGACCGGACCGGGGTGGTGGATCTCGCCACGCCGGACACCACCAATGTGATCACCGCGTGGCGCCTGCTGCGGTCCGTTAACCCACGTTCCCGGCTGCGTCGGGTTCCCAGCTGGTCGCAGTTGGTTCCGGAGATGGATCTCGCTGCGGTGCAAGAGGATTGGGCGTTCGAGTACGGCTGGTCGGCGATCGACGCGATTGCCGACACCGCGCGTGGACTCGTCGGGCGCCGACTCTATGCTGCGGGCGCGGCCCGCAACGGGCGTCGACTGGCACTGCCGGTGGAGGTTCCCCCGCGCCCCGGGCCGTCCAGCGAGCTGCACAGCGCGGCCCCGGACGGCATGGACGGTGAGTTCGACGACCGGATCGATTCCCGGTTCCCGGTCTTCAGTGCGACCCGCCTCGGCGAGGCGCTGCCCGGACCGCTGACCCCGATAACGCTGGACGTCCAGTTGAGCGGGCTACGCACGGCCGGTCAGGTGATGGGTCAGGTGCTCGCGCTTGGCGGCGTGGTCAGCGACGAGTGGGGAAGCAGGGCCATCGCGGTCTTCGGTCATCGCGCCTACGTCGGAGTGTCGGCGAACGTCGTCGCTGCCGCGCAGCTGCCCGGCTGGGATCAGCACGCCGTCGCGCGGCACGCCTTGGTCGGCCAGCCGCACGTGGGGGACGTTCTACCGTTCGGTGAACCTCGGCTGGCCGGGGGAGCGCTCGGGTCCATCGCGAAAACGGTTGTCGCGGCGCGGTCGCTGGCCCTCCTGCGGCATCTCAGGTCCGACACACGGGCCTACCGCGCCGCCGCGCAGGCCGAACATCTGGACGCCGCCCGGCTGGCCGCGCTGCCGGATGCCGCCCTGGAAGTTCGGGTTCGGTTGCTGCGGGATCGGATCTACCAGGGCTGGATTCTTACGGCGATGTGGTTGATCGACACCGGCATCACCGCGGCGCTGAGGCGCGCCCGGACGGTGCCCAACGTGTCGGGACTGGACATGATCATGGAAAGCGGCCTCATCGCGGCGGAGACCGCCGAGCTGGCGGCGTTGTTGCGCGGTGACGCGCCGTTGTCCGCGCTGGCCCGGGAAGGCAATGTCGGCAGTATCCGGGCATTGTCTCCGAGCACCGCCGGCGCTCTCGATGCGGCTGTTGCTCGGATCGGGCACCGCGGGCCGGGGGAGGCCGAGTTGGCCACCACGGTGTTCGGCGACGATCCGGCGACGTTGCTGGTCGCGGCCTCCGAAGTCGCTGCCACCCCGACCGGGTCGGCGCCGCCCCGGCGATTGGCCCGCAGCGCGCGTGGTTCGCGGGAGTTGGCCCACGACACCACCATCCGTTTCACCCATGAGCTGCGAATGACCTTGCGGGAGCTGGGATCTCGGCGGGTCTCGGCGGACCTGATCGACATGGTCGACGATCTGTTCTACCTGACCTGTGACGAAGTGGTCACCATGCCGGCCGACGCCCGGCTGCGGATCAAGCGCCGTCGCGACGAACGCGAACGCTTGCAGCTGCAGCGCCCGCCCGATGTCATCGACGGGGCTTGGATTCTCGTCGACCGGAGCGCCGCTTCTTCCGGATCGGGAGACGAGGCCGGGTAACCGGCAATGTCAACTCAGCGCGTCGGCCAGTGACGACTGCGGATCGGTCAGCTTGTCGACGTCGACGGGAGTCTTCGACCGAATCAGGGATTTGACGTCATCGAGCACATCCCAGATATTGACGTTCATCCCGGACAGCACCCGATTGTCGCCGTCGAGCCAAAACGCGACGAATTCACGGCCGGAGACGTCGCCGCGGAAGACCACTCGCTGGAAGCGGGGTGCGTGCCCGACATATTCCATTCCGAGGTCGTACTGGTCGGTGAAGAAGTAGGGCAACTCGGCGTATTCGCCTGGCTTGCCGAGCATTCCGGCCACTGCCACCGCGGGCTGCTTGAGCGCATTGGCCCAGTGCTCGGTGCGGATCCGGCATCCAAACAGTGGGTGTTCGGCCGCCGCGATGTCGCCCACGGCGTAGATGTCGGGATCGCTGGTGCGCAGCGCCGCATCAACCAGCACCCCGCCGTCACCCATGGACAGCCCGCCCTGTTCGGCGAGTTCGACATTGGGCTTTGCGCCGACGGCCACCAGCACAGCATCGGCGGCGACGGTCGACCCGTCGCGCATCTTCAATCCGGTGGCCCGGCCCCGCGTCGTCGTAATCTCCTCGACCTGCGCCTCTAGCCGTAGGTCCACCCCATGCTCGCGATGCAGGTTGGCAAACACCTCACCGACTGTTTCGCCGAGCGCGCCCAGCAGCGGTTGTTTGGCCGTCTCGACGACGGTCACGTCGACGCCGCGCTGGCGGGCACCGGCGCCCACCTCGAGGCCGATCCAGCCGGCGCCCACCACCGCGAGCGAAGATCCCTCGGTCAGAATGGAATTCAATGCCGCGGCGTCGTCGTAGGTGCGCAAATAGTGGACTCCGTCGGCGTCGGAGCCAGGAATCGGTGGGTACCGCGAGGCGGATCCCGTCGCCAGCAGCAGCTTGTCGTAGGGCGCCGCGGTGCCGTCGGGCAGCCCGACGGTGTGGGCGGCGGGATCCAGAGACGACACCCGCGAACCGAGCCTCAGGTCGACGTTGTGGTCGCGATACCAGTCGGAGTCCTGCACGGTGAATTCGCTCAGTGACTTCTTACCGGCCAGGTACTCCTTGGAAAGCGGAGGCCGTTCGTAGGGCAGCTGCTCCTCCTCGGCGAACAGGATGATGCTGCCGTCGAAATCGTTGTCGCGCAAGGCTTCCACCGCCTTGGCTCCCGCGAGTCCACCGCCGATGATGACGAATGTTTGTGAGCTGACCATAATTGCACCCTACTCGTCTCGGCTTAACTCAAGAGGCTCCGCAAGTCCAGCGCATTGCGGACGGCGTGGCCGCCCAGGTCGTTGTTGAAATACATCCACACGTCTTTGCCGGCCCCGTCCCATTCGGTGATCCGGCCCGCCCACCACCGCAGGTCCGGCTCCGGATAGGAGCCGGCATACATCGTATCCGGGTCGGGGCCGTGCATCCTGACGTACACCAGGTCCGTGGTGGCCTGCGGAATGCACGGCAGGCCCGCGCCGCTCATCACCACATAGGCGGCACGGTGACTGGCCAGAACCGCATACACAGCGGGGTCGTTCCAGGACGGATGCCGCAACTCCACGGCTACCCGGATCGCCTTGGGCACGCTTCGCAGGAAGAAATCCAAACGCGCGTCGTCGCGCTGCTGCTCGGGGTGCAATTGAACCAGCAGGATCCCGTGGCGATCACCCAGCAGATCCCAACACCGCTCGAACCGCTCGATCCAGGGCTCGGGCGAGGACAGCCGACGGTAGTGGGTCAACCCCCGGTGCGCCTTGACCGACATCCTGAACCCGTCCGGCAGCTGGTCGCGCCACCCGGTGAACGTCGAATCCTTGGGCCACCGATAGAAACTCGCGTTCAGCTCCACGGTGTCGAAAACCTCGACGTAGCGGGCCAACCGGCGACCGGCCGGCAGGCCCGGCGGGTAGAGCACATCCGCCCAATGGTTGTAGGACCATCCGGATGTGCCGATCCGTACGGTCAACGCCGGGTCAACCGGCCACCCGCCGGCGAACGTCATCGTCCAACGACGCCCTGACAAGCGCCGCGGCGAGCTGCGCATTGGCGCGCGGCGCAAGGGCTCCCAGCGTCGCCGGCTTGGCGGGCAAACCCAGTTGCTTTGCCGCCGCGGTCGCGCGGTCGTCGAAATAGGGCCGCACCCAGGTCCAGACGTCTTGCACTTCACGCAAGTAGATGTCGGCGCCGGTGTCGCCAATTCCCTTGAACTTCTGGAGCATACGTTTCGCAGCGGCGACGTCGTGCTGACTGCGCTCGGCGATTTCGCGGAGGTCGCCCGAATAGTCGTCGCGGACCCGCTTCGCCATGTCGGTGAGGCGGGTAGCCGAGCTTTCGTCGTAGCGCACGTAGTGAGCGCGGCCGAACGCCTTGATCATGGTTTGCCGGTCCGAGGCAAGCACGGCCTTGGGCGTGCGCAAGCCCGCCCTGAAGATTTCCTTCGCGGCGCCCGTCGCCGTGGCGGCGTCGATCGGCTTGCTGGCGAGCATGCACAGCACCAACAACTGGAACAGCGGCATTGGCTTGTCGTTGACCTTGATGCCGGCCTCGGCCGCGTAGGTCGTGCCGGCAACGTCGAGCAGCCGTCGCACCAGTTCCTCGCGCTTGTCCATATCGCACCGCGTACCCGGACCGAGTTCAAGCAAACGGGCTCGTCATTTTGGAGGCAGGCTGCGCGCGTAGCCCACCCCCCGGGTGACCCAACTCTGAAGCTGGCGTTTGGTTTGCACACCCTCGGCGTCAACGCGCAACCAGCCGCGGGCTTCCCGGCCCGCCATCACCATGGGGCTGACGTGGGAACGCGCCAGCAGCTTGTCGGTGTCGTCCCGCGGCACCCGCACCAACAGGCCGCCTTGCCCGCTCACGGCCACGGACATGTTGCCATTGATCAGGAACGCAAGACCGCCGAACATGCCGCTTTTCCTCGACACCGCGCTCGGAGCCGAGCAGTTCGCGAATCCGGTTGGCCAGGTCTTCGTCGTAGGCCACGGGCCGACCTTAACGCCTGCTACCGACGATCCGGCGAGCCGGTAATTTTGCAGGCCGCCACTCGAACTTCTCCTGCGGATTTACAGACTCGGCGAAGTCGTAGGCCACCCGGCACTCAGTCCAGATCGACACGGATGGTCAGCAGGTCGGTGCCCAAGGTCCGCACTACTCCGCCGTTAAGCCGGGGTAAGCTTCGCAGCCGCTGCCGCGGGTCGTCGTCGGGCAGCAGGTGGGCGTTTCCGTTGCGCCACCGGCCATTGATGCGTACCCGCACGGCTGGGTCGGCCTTGATGTTGCGGACATAATCCGAATGCTCGCCGTGTTCGGAGACCATCCAGAATTTGTTTTCCACCACGCTCCCGCCCACCGCGGTGAGCCGTGGCTGTCCGGACTTGCGGCCAGTGGTTTCGAGCATGGTCACCGGCAATTGCCTGCCGATCGGATTGACCACCAGCCGTTGAAAGCGATGAACTAACTGCCGTTTGAGGGTCATGCCCCTATTCAACGCCGAGCGTGACGCCGGTAAGAAACCCGGGTCACGCCGGGCGTGAGGTCAGGCAGCGGCCGTGGCGGCCTCGGCCACCGGTTCCAGCGCCTGCGCGACGATCTCGGCAACGTCGGTCATCGGCCGCACGTCCAGTGCGCCGAGCACTTCGGCGGGCACGTCGTCCAGATCCGGCTCGTTGCGCGACGGGATGAAAACCGTTGACAGACCGGCACGTTGGGCGGCCAGCAGCTTCTGCTTCACGCCGCCGATCGGCAACACCCGCCCGTTCAGCGTGACCTCACCGGTCATGCCGACGTCGGAGCGGACCTGACGTCCGGTAGCCATCGACACCAGCGCGGTGACCATCGTGACACCGGCCGAGGGTCCGTCCTTGGGGACGGCGCCGGCGGGCACGTGCACGTGGATGCGTCGGTCCAGCGCCGTCGGGTCGACGCCCAACGCGTCAGCGTGCGAGCGCACGTAGGACAGCGCGATCTGCGCCGACTCCTTCATCACGTCGCCCAACTGACCAGTCAGTTGCAGACCCGGTTCGCCATCGGTAGCCCCGGCCTCGATGTAGAGCACGTCGCCGCCCAAGCCCGTGACGGCAAGGCCGGTGGCCACGCCGGGCACCGCGGTGCGTTCGGCCGACTCGGGCGTAAACCGCGGTCGACCCAGGTAATCAACCAGATCGGGCTCGTCGACGACGAGCGGACCCGGGGCCCCGTCCGATTCGGGCAAGCTTGGTCGTCACCTTGCGCAGCGCCTTGGCCAGCAGTCGCTCGAACTGCCGCATGCCCGGCTCGCGGGTGTAGTCGGCGGCGATCTTGCGCAACGCGGCGTCGGTGACCGTGACCTCATCGGCGCTCAGCGCGGCCCGCTCCCGCTGCCGGGGCAGCAGGTAGTCGCGGGCGATGGCGACCTTGTCATCTTCGGTGTAGCCGTCGATCTGCACCAGTTCCATGCGGTCCAGCAGCGCCGACGGGATGTTCTCAATCACGTTGGCAGTGGCCAAAAACACCACGTCGGACAGGTCCAGGTCCAGATCCAGGTAGTGGTCCCGGAAGGTGTGGTTCTGCGCCGGGTCGAGCACCTCGAGCAGCGCCGCGCTCGGGTCGCCCCGATAGTCAGAGCCGACCTTGTCGATCTCATCCAGCAGGACAACGGGATTCATCGACCCGGCCTCGCCGATCGCACGCACGATCCGGCCCGGCAGCGCGCCAACGTAGGTGCGCCGGTGCCCGCGGATCTCGGCCTCGTCGCGCACACCGCCCAGGGCGACGCGCACGAACTTGCGGCCCAGCGCCCTGGCCACGCTCTCGCCCAGCGAGGTCTTGCCGACGCCGGGCGGACCGGCCAGCACCATCACCGCGCCGGAGCCACGGCCGCCGACGACCTGCAGCCCGCGCTGCGCGCGGCGGGTACGCACGGCCAGATATTCGACGATGCGGTCCTTGACGTCATCCAACCCGTGGTGGTCGGCGTCCAGGATTTCCCGCGCCGCCGTCAAATCCGTCGAATCGTCGGTCCTGACGTTCCACGGCAGGTCGAGCACGGTGTCGAGCCAGGTGCGAATCCAGCCGCTTTCCGGGCTTTGGTCGCTGGCGCGTTCCAGCTTGCCGACCTCGCGCAGCGCGGCCTCGCGCACCTTCTCGGGCAAGTCGGCGGCCTCGACGCGGGCCCGGTAGTCGTCGGACCCGTCGGGTTCGCCCTCACCCAGCTCCTTGCGGATGGCGGCCAGCTGTTGGCGCAGCAGGAACTCCTTCTGCGTCTTCTCCATGCCCTCGCGCACGTCCTCGGCGATCTTGTCGTTGACCTCGACCTCGGCGAGGTGGCCGCCGGTCCAGTCGATCAGCAAACGGAGGCGACGGCCCACGTCTTCGGTCTCCAGCAGCTCCCGCTTTTGCACATCGGTCAGGTACGACGCGTACCCGGACGTGTCCGCCAGCGCCGACGGATCGGTCAGGCTGTTGACGTGGTCGACGATCTGCCAGGCCTCGCGCCGTTGCAGCATGGCCAGCAGCAACTTCTTGTATTCCGCCGCCAGCTCCTTGACCTCGTCGGTCACCTCCGTCTCGGGCGCCTCGGTCACCTCGACCCACAGCGCCGCACCGGGCCCGGAGGCGCCCGCTCCGATGTGTGCCCGGCGTTCGCCACGCACGACGGCCGCGGTACCACCGCCGGCAATCCGCCCGACCTGCAGAATCTTCGCGATCACACCGTGGGTGGGGTACCGGTCGTCCAGCCGGGGAGCGATCAGCAGTTGCCCCGATTCGCTGGCCTGAACAGCGTCGATTGCCGTGCGGGCGGCATCGTCCAGCGCAATCGGCACCACCATTCCCGGCAACACGATCGTGCCGGTGAACAAGACCGGCACTGACTTGGCTTCAGACATCAGTCCTCCAAAAGTTGAGTCTGATCCGCTTAACCCAGCCGGCCGCCGGTTTGTTCCCGAGAACCGCCCCGGCCGAATGGGAAGCCAGCCGCACTCTCGACGCCGAGTGTGCGGCCAGCTTCACGCTGGTGGGCTGATGGGACCCAGCCGCTGCAGTTGCGTCACGTGCTTGGGCGACAGCTCCTCGAGGCAGGTCACGCCGAGCAGCCCCATCGTCCGGATCACCCCTTGCTGCAGGATCTCGATGGCGCGGTTGACGCCCGCCTCGCCGCCGGCCATCAGCCCATAGAGGTAGGCCCGTCCGATCAGCGTGCACCGCGCCCCCAGCGCGATCGCCGCCACGATGTCGGCGCCCGACATGATGCCGGTATCCAGCAGGATCTCGGTGTGCTTGCCGAGCTCACGCGCGACGGCGGGCAACAGATGGAAGGGCACCGGGGCCCGATCCAGTTGGCGCCCGCCATGATTGGACAACACGATGCCGTCGACACCGCGCTCGACCACGGCGCGGGCGTCGTCCAGCGTCTGGATCCCCTTGACGACCAGCTTGCCCGGCCACTGAGCCTTGATCCACTCCAGATCATCAAAGGTGAGGCTGGGGTCGAACATCGTGCTCAGGTACTCCCCGACGGTGCCCGACCAGCGATCCAGTGACGCAAATGCCAGCGGCTCGGTGGTCAACAGATCGAACCACCAGCGCGGGCGTGGCAGCGCGTCGAGCACGGTTCGCATTGTCAACGTCGGCGGGATCGTCATCCCGTTGCGGTTATCGCGCAACCGCGCGCCGGCGACCGGAACATCGACGGTCACCAGCAGGGTGTCGAATCCCGCGTCGGCGGCGCGCTGCACCAACGCCATGGAGCGTTCGCGGTCGCGCCACATGTATAGCTGAAACCACTTGCGGCCCTGGGGGACAGCGGTCGCCAGGTCTTCGATGGCGGTGGTGCCGAGGGTCGAGAGCGAGAACGGGATCCCCGCCCTGGCCGCGGCGCGTGCGCCCGCGATTTCGCCCTCGGTGTGCATCAACCGGGTGAATCCGGTCGGTGCGATCGCGAACGGCAAGACGACCGGTTGGCCCAGCACATTCCATCCGGCCGTCACGTTGGTGACGTCGCGCAGGATCGTCGGGTGAAACTCGATGTCCCGGAAGGCTTGCCGGGCACGCGCAATGGACAGCTCGTCCTCGGCGGCCCCGTCGGTGTAGTCGAACGCCGCCTTGGGGGTGCGGGCCTTGGCGATGCGTCGCAGGTCTTCGATGCTGAACGCGGCGTCGAGGCGGCGCTTGGTCGCGTCGAATCGGGGCCGTTTGAACTGGATCAGCGGCGCGAGATCGCGCACTTTGGGCACTCGTCGTTTCACCGCCATGTGTGCAACCGTAGTCAAGTGGCATCGGCGAGCGACCCATTCGATCTGAACCGTTTCGTGGAGGCGCAGGCCCCGGTCTACGGCGGCGTCGTCGAGGAGCTGCGCGACGGACGAAAACGCAGCCACTGGATGTGGTTCGTGTTCCCGCAAATCCGCGGCCTGGGCGGCAGCCCGCTGGCCGCCCGTTATGGCATTGCCTCCCTTGAGGAGGCCCGCGCGTACCTGCGCCACGACGTACTCGGGCCGCGATTGCACGAGTGCGCCCGGCTGGTCAACCAGGTGCAAGGCCGTTCGGTCGCCGAGATCTTCGGCTCGCCCGACGACCTCAAGCTGCGCTCGTCGATGACGCTGTTCGCCCGCGCCACCGACGACAACGAGGATTTCATTGCGCTGCTCGACAAGTACTACGACGGCGAGCACGACCAGCTGACCTTGGCGAGGCTGACGGACGCTTAGGCAGGCCGCAGTATCCGCCAGCCGTGGGGCTCCACGACCACGGTGTCCACGACCTCGGATGGCGGGGCCGCCGATCCGCCGATAACCTCCGCGCGCGCCGTGCCCAACTCCGACAACACCAGGCGCAGCGGCTCGTCGTCGATGTTGAGCGCGACCAGCAGCGCGTTGTCGCCGGCGCGGGCCTCGTAGACGTAGTGACGGTTGTCCAGCCGCGCCGCCGTGGTCGATGCCGAATGCAGCCACGGGTGGCGGCGCCGCAGCCCGATGAGGAACTGGTGCAACGCCAAAACCTCGGCGCCAATGGTGTCCAATTCTAATGGGGGAGAGCCGAACTCGGGGCGAACGGCGTCGTCACCGCCGTATCGCTCCTCTTTGACGCCGCGTAACCCGAGCTCGTCGCCGGCGTACACGCTGGGCACGCCACCGATGGTCAGCAAAATCACCAGCGCATGGGCCACATGCTCGGGTCGTTCGAGGCGGCTGGCGATGCGGGTGACGTCGTGATTGCCGATGAACGTCAGCGGGGCGAAACTGGCCAGAAAACCGTTGTGCCGCTGCAGCGCCCAGTCCAGCTCGAAGAAGTTGCCATCGTTGAGGCCGCTCCAGATCGCCTTCCACAGCTCGTATTGGGTGGCCGAGTCGAACCTGGCCGCCTCGACCACCGCGGCGTAGTCGCCGTGGATGAGCTCGCCGACAAACCAGGCGTCCGGATGCGCCTCCCGCACCCTCGGCAATGTCGACGCCCAGAACTGTTGCGGCACAGCGTAGGCCGCATCCAAACGCCAGCCGTCCACGCCCCGTCGCAGCCAGTGCGCCATCACGTCGACGGTGTAGTCGATGACCTCGGGGTTGTCGTGGTTGAGGGTAATGAGCTCGGAGTGGCCTTCGAAGGTATCGAAACTAGGGAGGCAATGCCCCGGGCGTCCGCGAAACCAGCGCGCCGAGGCGTCGTCGTTGGACGCGTCGCGGTAGCGGGGGAAGTCCGTGCCGACGTGATTGAATACGCCGTCGAGCAGCACGCGCAGACCCCGACGACGGGCCTCGGCGACGAGGTAGTCGAAGTCCGCGTCGTCTCCGAGCCGGGGGTCGATGCGGTAGTGATCGGTGGTGTCGTAACCGTGTGTGCGCGAGGCAAAGATCGGCCCCAGCGCAATCCCCGATGCGCCCAGCGCGATGGCGTGGTCAAGCCAGTCGACGAGCCGGCGCAGCTGGTGTTCGCCGGCTTCCGGCGGCCGTTCCGCCGGAAACGCGCCGACGAAGCCCAGGGGATAGACCTGCCACCAGATCGCGTGCTCGACCCAGCCGGACATAGTTACGACATTACGTTCAGCCCACGCCGGCGAGCGTCTCGGCCGCGACAGCCGCCTGCGCCACGCCGGAAACGATCGCGGCGACCTTCAACGCTTCCAGGATTGCCTCTCTGCTGACACCCGCCTCACGCAGCGTGTGCTCGTGGGCGACGACGCAGTGTGAACACCCGTTGATCGACGACACCGCGAAAGACCAGAGCTCGAAATTCGCCTTGTCCACACCGGGATTGCCGATGATGTTCATCCGCAGTCCCGGCCGCAGGTCGTCGTATTTGCCTTCGAGGAAACCGCGGCCACGGTAGAACACGTTGTTCATGCCCATGATGGACGCGGCTCCCAGCGCCGCCTGGTAGGCCTCGGCCGACAGGTAGTCGGTCGCTTCGGCGCCAATCTCGGCCAGCACCCGCGTGTTTCGCGTTGCCGCGGCGCTGGCCAGCAGCGTGCCCCAGAGCTGTTCCTCGTTCAGCACGGTGCTGCGGGTGATCGACCCCAAATTCAGCTTGAGGTCCTTGGCGTACTCGGGCAGCGCATCCTTCAGATTTTCGACAGTCATCTCGTCCTCCCGATCGATTAGGCCTTGATCAGGCCGCAATTAGGCCTTCATCAGGCCGAAGCCTTGAGCTGTTCACCGGCGTCGATGGTCGGATCGCCCTTGCGCCAGTTGCAAGCACACAGCTCGTCGGACTGCAGCGCGTCCAGGACCCGCAGCACCTCATCGACGTTGCGTCCTACGGACCCGGCGGTGGCCGACACGAATTGAATCTCGTTGTTGGGATCGACGATGAAGGTCACGCGGTCGGCGACGCCCTCGTCGTTGAGCACTCCGCTCGCCAGCGCAAGTTCCCGCTTGATGTCCGAAAGCATCGGGAAGGGGAGCTTCTTGAGGTCCTCGTGCTGTGCGCGCCACTGGAAGTGCACGAATTCGCTATCGATCGAGACACCGAGGACTTGGGTGTCGCGGTCCTCGAACTCGTCGTTCAGCTTGCCGAACGCCGCGATCTCGGTCGGGCACACGAAGGTGAAGTCCTTGGGCCAGAAGAACACCACGCGCCACTTGCCCTCGTGGTCGTCGCTGGTAATGGTGGTGAAGTAGTCACCGGGCTCCCGGGCGTCGACCTTCGACAGGTCGCCACCGATCAGCGCGGTCAGCTGGTACGCGGGGAATTGATCGCCGATCGTCAGCAGGGACATCTCGCTCCTTTTCTGGATCAAGTCAAAATTAGCCGTATGCAACCATCGTGCCCAGAGCCACGTCAGAAGTAAACGTGATGTATCGCACTACACTTATGGGTATGTCCGATAAGACCTATCAGCCCACCATCGCCGGCCTCCGCGCGTTCGTCGCGGTCGCCGAAAAGCAGCACTTCAGCAGCGCCGCAACGGCTCTCGGCGTGAGTCAGTCAACCCTGTCGCAGGCGCTGGCGGCGCTGGAGACCGGCCTGGGCACCCAGTTGCTCGAGAGGTCGACACGGCGTGTCTTCTTGACTACCGAAGGCAGGCACCTGCTGCCGCGCGCCCTGGCCGTGGTCGAGGCGATCGACGCGTTCACCGCCGCCGCCGCGGGGAAGGCCGATCCCTTGCAGGCCAGCATGCGCCTGGGATTGATTCCTACCGTCGCGCCCTACGTGCTGCCGACGTTGCTGGCCGGGCTGGCCATTCAATTGCCGTCGCTGACCTTGCGGGTGATCGAGGACCAAACCGAACGACTGCTGGCGCTCCTGCGCGAAGGCGCGCTGGACGCGGCGCTGATCGCGTTGCCCGCCTCAGAAGGCCCAGCCGCCGGCGTGACCGCGATCCCGATCTATGACGAGGATTTCGTGCTCGCGTTGCCACCCGGGCACCCGCTGTCGGGCAAACGCCGGGTGCCGACGACGGCGCTGACCGAGCTGCCGCTGCTGTTGCTCGACGAGGGCCACTGCCTGCGCGACCAGGCGCTGGACGTCTGCCGAACCGCAGGTGTGCGGGCGGAGCTGGCCAACACCCGCGCGGCGTCGCTGGCAACCGCGGTGCAATGCGTGAGCGGCGGTCTGGGGGTAACGCTGATTCCGCAGAGCGCGGCGCCGGTCGAGGCCACCAGAAGCCGGCTCGGGCTCGCGCAGTTCGCCGCACCGAGACCGGGACGACGGATCGGTCTGGTGTTTCGTTCCTCGAGCGGCAGAGACGAGTCCTACCGGGAGCTGGCCGCGATGATCGGCGAGTTGATCGGCGCCGAACATCAGGTGCGTCCGGTCAAGTAGCCCTTCGCCGAAGGTAAGTTCAGCGTATGGAGAAGGTGATCGCCGTGCTGATGCGCTCCGACTCACCCGAGGAATGGTGTGCCCGGCAACGGGGTCCGGTCGCCGACGCGCTACTGGAACTGGGCGTGCCCGGACTGTCCGTCAACGTCCGCGACGACGCCGTGCGCCACTCACTGATGACGCTGACGACCCTGGACCCGCCGGTCGCCGCGGTGATCAGCCTGTGGACCCGACAGTGCTACGGCGACCAGATGTCGGCGGCGCTGACCCTGCTCGAGAAGGAATGCGACCGACTCGCCGCGTACCTGGTGACCGAGTCGGTCCCTCTCGTCCCACCGGCAACCGAAACAGGTTGTCGCACATCGGGCCTGGCTAACATCGCACTGCTACGCCGGCCCGCCGAATTGGATCAGGCGACCTGGCTGACCCGATGGCAGGGTGACCACACATCGGTGGCGATCGAGACACAGTCGACGTTCGGCTACACGCAGAACTGGGTGGTCCGGACCCTCACCCCGGACGCGCCGGGAATCGCGGGCATCGTCGAAGAGTTATTCCCCATTGAGGCGATCACCGATCTGAAGGCATTCTTCGGTGCCGCCGACGATAACGATCTGCAGAACCGGATAGGCCAGATGGTCGCCAGTACAACCGCATTCGGTGCCAACGAGAACATCGACACCGTGCCAACCAGTCGCTACGTCTTCAAGACACCTTTCAAGGATTGAGGAATTCACATGACAACACTGAGCGACGCCGTGGCGTTGGCCGCCCCAGACAACGGCCTTGCCGTCGTGTCTACCGTGCGTGCCGACTCGACGGTGCAGGCCTCCTTGGTCAACGTCGGCCTGTTGCCGCACCCGGCGACCGGCGAGCCCGTGCTGGGGTTCACCACTTATGGCAAGGTCAAGCTGGCCAACCTGCGGACAAGGCCGCAGATAGCGGTCACGTTCCGCAATGGCTGGCAGTGGGCGACCGCCGAGGGCCGCGCGGAGTTGGCGGGTCCCGATGACGCGCAGCCCTGGCTGAAGGACGCCGACCAGTTGCGGCTCCTGCTCCGCGAGGTCTTCACCGCCGCCGGCGGCACCCACGACGACTGGGACGAGTACGACCGGGTGATGGCCAAGGAGCGGCGCGCGGTGGTGTTGATCGCGCCGACCCGCGTCTACAGCAACGGCTGAGCGGTGCGGGTCTCCGAACGGTGATGTAGCCGTCCGAATCCTGCTATCGCATGCGCTATCGCTTTCGCGGATTGGGTATGGGAGTTGTCCCGCATCGTCGCAAAGCTAGGCTGCAGCCGTGATCTTGCAGATTGACGACGAAAAACGGGTACGCACCCTCACGCTCAACCGGCCCGAGGCGCTCAACGCCTTCAACGAAGCCCTTTACGACGCCACGGCGGAAGCGCTGTTGGCCGCCGCCGCGGATCCGGAGGTTGCCGTCGTCCTGCTGACCGGCAGCGGCCGCGGCTTCAGCGCGGGCACCGATCTCGCAGAGATGCAGGCACGCATCACCGATCCGAACTTCACACCGGGAAAGCACGGCTTCACCGGGCTCATCGAAGCGCTCAGCGCGTTTCCGAAGCCACTGATCTGTGCAGTAAACGGGGTCGGCGTCGGGATAGGCGTCACCATCCTCGGCTACGCGGACCTCGCATTCATGTCGTCAACGGCCCGCCTGAAGTGCCCCTTCACCAGCCTGGGCGTGGCACCCGAGGCGGCGTCGTCATATCTGCTGCCGCAGCTGGTGGGCCGGCAGAACGCCGCCTGGCTGTTGATGTCCTCGGAATGGGTCGACGCCGACGAGGCGCTGCGGATGGGACTGGTCTGGCGGGTCTGCGATCCGGAGGAGCTGCTGCCCGAGGCCCGTCGGTATGCCGAAACCCTTGCCGCCCGGCCAATCTCGAGCCTGATGGCCGTCAAGCACACGATGATGGAACCGATCCGTCCCGAGATCGTCGCGGCAAGTGCGCGGGAAAACGCCCACTTCGCCGAATTGATG
Source organism: uncultured Actinomycetota bacterium (assembly GCA_963703795.1). GTDB lineage: Bacteria > Actinomycetota > Actinomycetes > Mycobacteriales > Mycobacteriaceae > Mycobacterium. The sequence continues at coordinate 33,624 of CAVPFT010000039.1, forward strand.
GGCGCTCAGGCCAACGCGGCGGCCCTGGCGGACTTCAACAGGGGGAGCTGAGCGGCTATCGCGAGTGAGCCGGCTCGAATTCGCGCGCCGCGGCGATGATCGCGCGAAGCGTGCGCTTGCAACGGCCGCAGTCGGCGCCGGCTCCGCAAGCGGCGGCAACCTGTTTCGAAGTGCAGGCGCCTCGCGCGACGGCGTCGCACACCGTCTGATTGGTGGCCCCGACACAGAGGCATACGTACATCAGCACACCCCTCGAGCGCGGACGAACGCCGACATCAGCCGCATAATTAGTACAGTCTAACCTAAGTAGATTAGTGGAGTCTAACCTAACTGCAACGCACTGAGCGCAGCCAAACCTTGCTGGAACATTCGAAATCGGCATGGCAAAGTGCTGCTACGGCCGCATTTTTCAGCCCAGCCCACCGGCAGCGGCCAGACCTGACAGCCATTTACCGCCGTAGGAGTGATCATGCAAGGTGATCCGGATGTGCTGCGCCTGCTCAACGAGCAGCTGACCAGCGAGCTCACCGCCATCAACCAGTACTTTTTGCATTCGAAGATGCAGGAGAATTGGGGTTTCACCGAGCTGGCGGGCCACACCCGCTCGGAGTCCTTTGACGAAATGCGTCACGCGGAGGAGATCACCGACCGCATCTTGCTGCTCGACGGGCTGCCGAACTACCAGCGCCTCTTCTCGTTGCGGATCGGCCAGACGCTGCGCGAGCAATTCGAGGCCGATCTGGCCATCGAATACGAGGTGATGGATCGGCTCAAGCCGGGGATCATCATGTGCCGGGAGAAGCAGGACGTCACCACCGCCAACCTGCTCGAGAAGATCGTCGCCGACGAGGAACTGCACATCGACTACCTGGAGACGCAGCTGGAGCTGATGGTGAAACTGGGCGAGGAGCTGTATTCGGCGCAGTGCGTCTCCCGGCCACCGGGATCTCAGGGCTAACATCACGCCATGAGCCGAATCGGAACATTCGCTGACGACGACCTAACCGGCTGGTTCTTGAAATCGCCGGAGCTTGGCACCGCGCTGAACGGCTTCAACCGGGCGGTTTACCGCAAGGGCCGGCTGCCGCTACGCACCCGCGAGCTCGCGCGAGCGGTGATTGCCCACGACAACGAATGCATCGTGTGCGTCAACACGCGCGACGCCGACGGGGCCGCCGGAGGGGTCGACGAGGAGCTCTACGAGCACGCGCTGGAGTGGCGCACTTGGCCCGGCTACAGCGAACAGGAACGGCTGGCGGCCGAGTTCGCGCACCGGTTCGCCACCGAGCACAAGGTGTTGCGCGAGGACGAAGAGTTCTGGAAGCGCTGCGCCGAACACTTCTCCGATGAGTTGCTCGCCGATCTGGCCCTGTCGTGCGCACTCTGGCTTGGCATGGGAAGGATTTTGCGGACCCTGGATATCGGCCAGGCCTGCATGGCGACCATACCCAGTCGCGCCTAGCCACCACGCCCTCGCGGGCACAAACGGCGGCGCCCTCGTGTTGCGACGGGTACGTAAACACGGACATGGAGGGCGCAGCGGTGAAGATTCGTTTCGGCGTGGGGCTGGGTGCCGACACCGCCCCGGATCAACTTGCCGACATTGTCGATCACCTGGAGACCGGCGGGGTTGACTCGCTTTGGTTCTCGGAGCTGGTTTACTCGCCGGCGGTCGACCCGATGGTCGGCATGGCCTACGCGCTGGCCCGGACGACCCGGTTGAAGGTGGGCACTTCGGTGGCCGTGCTCCCGGGGCGGCATCCGGTGCTGGTCGCCAAACAGCTGGCATCGTTGGCTGCCCTCGCGCCGAAGCGGGTTCTTCCCGTCTTCGGTTTGCGTTCGGCGATTCCCGCCGAGCGCGAAGTGTTCGTTGTCCCGGACGGAGAACGGGCAGCGGTGTTCGATGAGTCGCTGCGGGTGCTGCGGTCCGCGCTGGTTGACGATTCGGCCACGCACGCCGGCCGGTACTTCACCGTAAGCGCGGCCGCGATCGCCCCGCGGCCGGTGCCGCCGCTGGACATCTGGTTGGGCGGCTCGGCGCCGGCGGCGTTTCGCCGGATCGGCACCCTGGGCGACGGCTGGTTGGGCAGCTTCCTCACCCCCGCCGAGGCGCGGGCGGGGCGCGAGGCGATCGAACGGACCGCGGCGCAAGCCGGTCGGCAAATCGAGCCCGATCACTTCGGCATTTCGTTGGCCCTGCGGAAGGGGCCGACGGCGAGATATCCGCGGAGTTGGCCGCGGCGGTCCGCCGGCGTCGTCCCGAACTCGATCCCGGCGAGCTGATCGCCGCCGACTGGGATCAGCTGCACCGGCAACTCGACGCCTATATCGACGCAGGATTGACGAAGTTCGTCATACGCCCCGCGGGAAGGGCGCGACTGGACGGTTTCATCGATCGGTTCGTCACCGAGCTGGTCGGCCGCCAGAACTGATCGGACGCCTTCGACCGGCCAGGGCTCGTCGAACGCTGCACAATGGCTGGAATGACAGCCACCCCGCTTGCCGCCGCGGCGATCGCCCAGCTGGAGGCCGAAGGCGTCGACACGGTCATCGGCACCGTCGTGAACGCCGCAGGTCTCACGCAAGCCAAGACGGTCCCGATCCGCCGGACGAACACGTTCGCCGATCCGGGCCTGGGCGCCAGCCCGATCCTGGCATGCCTTCGCGATCGACCAAACCGGCATCGCGTTCACCGACGACGTGGGCGTGGTCGGCGATCAGCGCGTCCGCATCGACCTGTCGGCTTTGCGCGTCGTCGGCGACGGGTTAGCGTGGGCGCCCGCCGCGTTTTTCGAGCAGGACGGCACACCCGTCGCGATGTGCGGCCGGGGGACACTCAGCCGGATCGAGGCGGCGCTCAAAGAAGCCGGCATCGAGGCCGTGATCGGCCACGAGCTCGAATTTCTTCTGGTCGGCCCCGACGGTGGCCGGCTACCGGCGGCACTGTGGGCGCAGTACGGTCTCGCCGGCGTGCTCGAGCACGAGGCCTTCGTGCGCGATGTCAATGCCGCGGCCATGGCGGCCGGTGTTGGGATCGACCAGTTTCATCCTGAGTACGGGGCCAACCAGTTCGAGATCTCGTTGTCGCCGCTGGCACCCGTCGCCGCGGCCGATCAGCTGGCATTGACCCGGCTCATCGTCGGCCGCTCGGCTCGCCGGCACGGGCTGCGCGTCAGCCTGTCACCGGCGCCGTTCGCGGACAGTGTCGGATCCGGTGCGCACCAGCACTTCTCACTGGCCACGCCTGAAGGGCGATTATTTTCCGACGGCACCGGCCGGGCCGGCATGATGCCGGCGGGGGAGAGCGCGGTCGCGGGGGTAGTCGATGGGCTAAGCCAGGCCCAGGGCATTCTGTGCGGATCGATCGTGTCCGGTTTGCGGATGCGGCCGGGTAACTGGGCCGGGGCCTATGTGTGCTGGGGCACCGAGAACCGGGAGGCGGCGGTGCGATTCGTCAAGGGCGGTCCCGGCAGTCCGCGCGGCGGCAACGTCGAAGTGAAAGTCGTCGATCCGTCGGCGAATCCCTACCTGGCTTCCGCGGCGATCCTGGGACTCGCGTTGGACGGAATCAAGCGCGAGGCAGCGCTACCACCGGAAACCACGATCGACCCGGCAAAGCTTTCCGATCCGGACCGCAACCGGGCCGACATCGTGCGCCTACCCGAAGCGCAGGTGGAAGCCATAACCGCACTTGACAAATCGGCGCTGCTGCGGCGCATCCTGGGCGACCCCGTGATCGACATGGTGGTCGCCGTCCGCCGCCTGGAGCACGAGCGCTACGGCAAGCTCGGCCCCGAGCAACTGGCGGATAAGTTCCGGATGGCATGGAGCCTGTGACGGTGCGCGACTCGGCCGCGCTGGCAGACCACATCGACGAAGTGGCTTTGATCGACCAGCATGTCCACGGATGCTGGTTGGCGCCGGGGGACCGGCGCCGGTTCGAGAACGCCCTCAACGAGGCCAACACTGAACCTCTCGCGGGCTCGGGTTTCGACTCCCAGCTCGGCTTCGCCGTACGCACCCATTGCGGACCCCTCCTGGGCTGCTGAACACGTTGAGCCGCAGGAATATTGGGAGCGCCGTCGGCAGCACAGCGAGACACAACTGGCCCGCATGTTTTTAAAGGCCGCCAAGGTGAGCGACTGGCTGGTGGACACCGGGATCGGCGACGACACGGCCGGCACAGCCGAGATGGCCGCATCGTCCGGTAACCGCGCCTGGGAGGTCGTTCGTCTCGAGCAGGTGGCCGAGCAGGCGGCGCAAGCGCCGGGCGACTACGCCTCGGCGTTCGAGGAGATCCTGCACCGGCGCGCGGCCACGGCCGTTGGCACCAAGTCGATCCTGGCATACCGGGGCGGATTCGACGGCGACCTGACCGAGCCGTCGGCGCCGCAGGTAGCCGAGGCCGCCGGCCGGTGGCGCGACCGTGGCGGCACCCGGCTACAGGATCGCGTGCTGCTGCGTTTCGGGCTGCATCAGGCGCTGCGGCTTGGCAAGCCGTTGCAATTCCACGTCGGCTTCGGCGACCGGGATTGCGATCTGCACAAGGCCAATCCACTTCTCCTGCTGAACTTCCTACGACAGTCCGCAGACACCCCGATCGTGCTGCTGCACTGCTATCCCTACGAGCGCGAAGCCGGGTACCTGGCGCAGGCGTTCAACAACGTCTACCTCGACGGCGGGCTGAGCGTGAACCATCTGGGGGCCCGGCGCCGGCGTTCGTCGCGCGGCTGCTCGAGATGGCGCCCTTCGGCAAGATCCTGTACTCCTCGGACGGTTATGGGCCCGCGGAATTGCACTTCCTCGGTGCGGCCCTGTGGCGCAAGGGTATTCACCGCGTGCTCAGCGGATTTGTCGCCGACGGCGAATGGAGCCAGCGCGATGCCATCCGGGTGGTCGACATGATTGCCCACGGCAATGCCCGCCGCATCTACCGCGTTTGACCCCGGGTGACACCGGGGTATACGGGCGGTTATGGCAACCGTGGGCGGCCTCTTGGACTGGGCCCGCAAACAAGTCGTGTCGCGCGTCCCCAAGGCCGACCTCGACCAGCGGGATCCGGACTACATCCGCGACCAACTTCCCGGGACCTGGCTGCTGGCGTCGCTGTACTTCAGGGCGGACGTGCGGGGCTTGGACCGAATTCCGCCCGAAGGGCCGGTGCTCCTGGTCGGCAACCACAGCGGCGGCAACGTGCCCCCGGACACCTTCGTCTTCACCCTCGCGTTTTGCTCGTACTTCGGCGTGGAGCGGCCGTTCTACCAGCTGGCCCACAATCTCGTCGTTTCGGCACCGCCGCTGGGCCGGCTGCGCAAATTCGGCACCGTTGCCGCAAGCCATGCAAACGCCCGACTGGCACTGGAGTCCGGGGCGGCGTTGCTGGTCTATCCGGGCGGTGACTACGAAGTCTTCCGGCCGTCGTGGGAACGCCACAAGGTCGACTTCGGCGGGCGCATGGGTTACGTGCGGCTGGCCCGCGAGGCCGGCGTGCCGATCGTGCCCGTCGCCAGCGTGGGCGGTCAGGAAAGCGCGTTGTTCCTTAACCGCGGGCAATGGCTGGCCAAACTGTTGATGACGGATAAGTTGCTGCGGCTCAAGAGCATTCCGATATCGCTGGCGTTACCATGGGGCCTCAACATCAGCGACCTGGCAGGCCACCTTCCGCTGCCGACGAAGATCGTGATCGAGGTGCAGCACCCGATCGACGTCGACGGCGATGACCAGGCGGTGCACGACAAGGTGATGGGTAGCCTGCAGGGCGGCGTCGACCGCCTGGCCGCCGAACGTCGATTCCCGGTGATCGGCTGATGCGCGTCGAACGCCGATGCGTGATCAACGCGGACCGCGACGCGGTCTGGAAGATCGTCAGCGACCCCGACTGCTACCCCTCGTTCATGACGAACCTCGAGCGATGGGAGATCGCGGGTGACCAGCGCAGTGGGGTCGGTGCGCGCTACACCGTCCACTGGAAGATCGGTTCGGTGCCGGTCGGCGGCTTGATCGAGGTGGTCGAATTCGAGGAGTCCCGCGACCTGGCCTGGGTGGGCATCACCGGTGTCACCCTGCGTGGCCGAATCCGGCTGCGCGATGCCGCCGATGGCCGGACGAAGGTGACGTTCCGGCTGTCGTATCAGGCGCCGGGCGGGATATTGGGTTACATCGCCGACCGCATCGCCGTGCGGCAGGTGGGTCGCACGCTGGCCGAAACCCTGAAATGCCTCAAGAGGCTCGCCGAGTAATAGCCGACCAGCTGGCCGCCGGCCGCTGTTGGCCGCGAGCGTGCGCAAAATGCCAACCATCACGGCGTGTCGTCGTACAGACACGCACGCTCGCGGCTCGAAGGGTCAGACGAGGCCCGTCGCGTCGAAGATCCAGGACGTATCCCCGGTGGCAAGCGCCTCGAAGTGATTGGGGGGCGCGAAGCCGAACAGAGTGTTCAGGTCGTAATAGTCCTTCCATAGGGCGACCTTCGCCTCACCGTTTTGCAGGACCACCCTGTGCACTGTGACGAACCTCAGCACGCCCCGCTCGCCCGTCGTGAAAGTCCAAGTCTCCGAATGCTCGTAGGTAACGTCCGTGCCGTTGGACAGCAACAGACCGTCGTGGTTCTCGTAGTCCGCGAGCGGCTCGACCGCCATCTTGAGCTTCTTCACTATGTCCTCGGGACCGCGCGCCGACAGCGCGGGGATCGGCATGTCGACGTAGAGGCAGTCTTCTGCCAGGAACGTCTTGACCGCGTCTAAATCCCGCCGCGAAAGTGCCCGCCACAGCCCGAGTACGACATCCTCGACCGCGATCGTCGAAACCTCTGTCATAGCGGCCAATAAACTCGACCGCCGCGCGGGTGTCAACCACAGCCACAACGCGCATACTCGCCAGCGTGACCCGATTGCAGCACTACCTCGCCGAGGAGATCGCGACCGATCACGTCGACGGCCTGCTGACCAGGCGCGAGGCCATGCGACGGTTGGCGCTACTCGGCGTGGGCACCGCGGCCGCCACCGCGCTCATCGCGGCCTGTTCCGAAAAGCACGAACAAACCGGCCCGACGACCTCGCCGGGCCCGGCCACCATCTCACCTGGCTCGGCGCAACCGCCGGGGATGGCCGGCGCGCTACCCACATCGCCGATCACCTGGCCGGGTCCGCAGGGCGAGCTGCAGGCCGCCTGGGCCCAAGCGGCCGATCCGAAGGGCGCCGTGCTGGTCATCCACGAGAACAAAGGCTTGAACGACTGGGTACGGTCGGTGGCCGGCCGACTGGCCGGAGCCGACTATTCGGCGCTGGCCGTCGACCTGCTGTCCGAGGAGGGCGGGACGGGCACCTTCCCGGACCCGGCCCAGGCGACCGCCGCCTTGGCCAAGGTTCCGCCGGACCGGTTCACACGAGACCTCAATTCCAGTGTCGCGGAGCTGCAATTGCGTGCTCCGGGACAAAAGGTCGGCGTGGTTGGCTTCTGCTTCGGCGGCGGACTGGTGTGGCAACTGTTGAGCTCGGGCGGACTCCGACTTTCCGCCGCGGTCCCGTTTTACGGCCCCTTGCCCGACGACCCGGACTTCGCCGGATCCAAAGCCGCGGTGCTGGCGATCTATGGGGCCCTCGACTCCCGCGTCACAAAGTCGCAGAACGCCGCCAAAGCGGCCCTCGATCGCGCCGGGCTGGTCAACGACATCATCGTCGAACCCAACGCCGACCACGCCTTCTTCAACGACACCGGGCCGCGCTACAACGCCGCCGCCGCGGCCGATGCATGGCAGCGACTGCTGGATTGGTTCGGCCGCTACCTCATCAGGGAATGAACTCGGCCAATAGACTTGGTGACATGACATCGCAGCGCGATACGTCCGAGGAGATCGGGGACGATCAGATCGATGGCCTGCTGACCCGGCGCGAGGTCATGCGGCGACTGGCGCTCGTCGGGGTGACCGCAGCCCCCGCCGCGCTCATCGCGGCCTGCTCCGGCGGCAGATACTGGCCGACCCGGAGACGGCGGCGTCGCCGCTAGCACCGGCGTCGACCCGTAGACGTCGACCGTAGACGTCGACCCTTAGGCGTCGACTGGAGCCATCCACCGCGCGGGCCCCAAGGCCACCGGCAGCGTCGACCAACCGCGCAGCACGCGTGTGTTCCGCCGGCTTCCGGTACCCGCCGCGCGCACCTCGGGAAAGCGGTCGAAGAACGTGCGCAGCCCAACCTCGCCCTCGGCACGCGCGAGGGCGGCCCCCAGACAGAAGTGCCTTCCCCCGGAGAAGGCGAGATGCCTTCCGGCATTTGGCCTTTCGATGTCGAAGCGGTTTGGGTCGGGGAACACTGAAGGATCCCGGTTGGCGGCGCCCAGATAGATGATCACCAACTCGCCGCATTGGATCCGCATGCCCGCCACCTCCACGTCCTCGAGCGCCACCCGCGCGGTGAGCTGCACCGGCGAGTCCAGCCGCAGGATCTCTTCAACGGCGTTGGGCCACAATTCGGGACGTTGGCGCAGCGTGTCCAGATGCTCGGGCGTGTCCAGCAACATGCGAATCCCGTTGCCCAACAGATTTACCGTGGTCTCGAATCCGGCGGCCAATACCAGGCCCGCGATCGCCTGCAGTTCACTCTCGTCGAGATGTGTTTCGGCGGAACCGCTTTCGGCCATCTGGATCAACTGGCTCATCAGATTGTCGCTTGGGGCACGCCGCAATTCCCGCAGGTGAGCGGCGAGCCAGAAGTTGAATCCGGCGATCCCTCGCTGCACGCTCCGGTACTGCCGCCACGGCAACCCGACGTCCAGGCTCGGCGCGGCCAGCTCGCCGAACTCCAGGACGAGGCGGCGATCTTGGTCCGGCACCCCCAAGATGTCGCTGATGATCGCGACCGGAAGCTGCGAGCAATACCGTCCGACGATGTCTATTACTTCCGAGACACCTACTGCCGAGACACCGGACTGACCGGACAGCTGATCCAGGAGATTGGCCGCGGTCTGCTCGACCCGATCACGCAGCGTCGCAACCGCCCGCGACGTGAACACGGCCGATACCGTCTTGCGGTAACGGGTGTGGTCCGGCGGCTCGACGGCCAGCAACGACGGTTCGCGCAGCGGGTGCAAGAGGTCGTCGCGGGTGCGCCGCTCGAGCCAGCGCAGCGGCGCCGGCAGATTCGAGCCCATGTTCACCACCCGGAAGTCGTCGGACCGCAGCAGCTCATGGGCCAGCGCGTGGTCGGTCGTCAGATAGTTGACGCGGCCTTTCACCAGCGGGCCGAGGGCCCGTAGTTGGTCGTAGTAGGGCACCGGATCGGCGGCCACCGTCGGATCGGCGATCAACCTGGCCTGCAATTCACCCCGCCGCATCCCGATCGCCGCGACGCCGCGGATGAAGCCGTGCATCGCAAGCCAGTGCAATCTCTCCTTCACCGGTCCTCCATCACCTCGGGGGGTCTTCACTCAGCGTAGGCCGGATCCCGTGAACGGCTCAGCACTCGGCGGTGATCTTGAAGTCCGTGGTCACCACTTTGTTGGGATTGCTGCTGTTGATCCCGTAGGCGCTGCCGGTGATCGTGTAGGCGCCGTTGGTGACCTCGGCGTGGGCGTCTCCCACCCCGCCTTGCCAGAAGCTGCCGCTGAACCCGCCGACGTCGCGGATTTTCACCCACTGCGGGATGGTCCGGTAATCGCTGACCAGCACCACCGCTTCGACATGGCCATTCTGATCGCCTATGTCGAGGGTGCGGTACGACTGGATTTGGCTGCACGCGGCGGGACGTGTCGTGTGGGTGGCGCCGTCGATGGTCACCCGGGCGGCTTTCCGGGGCAACGTCTGCGCCTGCCCACAGCCCGCGACGCCGATGAGCAGGATGAAAGCAACTGCCAGCAACCGGTTTTGCACCGGGTCGCCTCCTTTACTGCCGCTTGGGCATCAGCGCGGGCAGGGACTTGACGATGCGACCTCGCACCAACTCCGGGCTCAGTCCCTTGAGCACGTCGATCAAGCGAATGCTCTTGGGCACGTACCAATGCAGCCGCTTCGGGTTGTGGTAGGCCTGCCACGCCGCCTCCGCCACGCTGCTCGCGGGCATCAGCCGGAACAGCCCCTTCTTCGGCGCGCTGGCGCGGAGTTCCTCGGCCGACATCGTCGGCCGGCCGTCCTCGGAGTGGTTGGTCGTCGAGGTGAGGATGGCGGTGTCGATCAGACCCGGCAGTACGTCGGCGACCCGCACACCGTGGCGCTGCCATTCCACGCTCAGCGCCTCGGTCAACCCTTTGACGGCATGCTTGGTCGACGAGTAGACCGCGATCCGCGGCATCCCGTACGTGCCCGAGGACGACGACGTCGAGAACATCAGGCTGCCGGGAGTCTTCTTGAGGTAGGGCAGCGCGACGTAGGCACCGGTCAGCACCGCCTTGAAGTTCACCTCAACGACGCGCATCGCGGCTTCGTACGGCACGTCCTCGAACCAACCCGACTCGCCGATGCCGGCGTTGTTCCACATCATGTCGAGCCCGCCGTCGTTGTTCCCGGCGCAGAAGTCGGCCAGTGCGCCCTCCAGGGCGGCCTTGTCCGTAACGTCGACGGCGCGGGTCCATAGCCTCTCGCCGCCCAGTTCCCGGCTCAGCGTGGCCAGGCCGTCGTCGTTGCGGTCCACCGCACCGACTCGCCAACCCTTGGCATGGAACAGCTTTGCTCCCTCGCGGCCCATGCCACTGCCCGCGCCGGTGATGAAGACCGACTTCACGAAGCGTCAGCCCGCCTCGGCCACATCTTTGATGCGGTTCAACGTCTTGGTCATGTCGCGGATGTTGCGTCGTTTGCGCAGAAAGCCGCCGAGCAACCAATACACGCCGAGCCACGGCGCCGGGTTGAGCCGAAACGACTCGGTCACGTCGGTGCCGCCGTCGCTGGGTGCCAACCGGTAGTGCCAGTTGTTCACCGCTCTGTCGCCGAGCAGAACCGCGAATCCGAACTCACGGCCGGGCTCGCACTCGGTCACCTTGCACGTCGTCCAATACACCGGCCCTATCTCGTTGCGCCGAACGTGGCCACGGAATTTGGCGCCGAGTGCCGGGCCTGTCGCATCGCCCAGCCACTCCGCCCCAAACACTTCAGGCGAGAATCGTGGGGTGTTGCGAACGTCTGCGATCAGGTCCCAGATCTTGTCCGCGGGCGCCGCCATATAAACAGTCGCCGAACCTTCCATGGCCTGATCCAAACACAGCTTCGCGCTCGGTCATAGACCCACCGGGATCACGGACGACGTTATTGATGCGGCACGGCCGGTTGGTGCGGCACGGCCGGTCGATGCGGCACGGCCGGTCGATGCGGCACGGCCGGTCGATGCGGCACGGCCGGTTAATGCGGCACGGCCGCCTGAATGAGCCCGTTGATAATCTGCTTGATGCCCTGCGCGGGGTGCGAATACAGCCCGATCGGTAGGCCCGAAGAGGTGCCGCACTTCGGCCATGCCTCCAGCCCCTGGTCGGCCAGAACCCGGTTGGCCACCGCGATTTGTTGCTCCCTGGATGCATCTGCCGGGTTGCCGACGCCACCGTATCTGGCCCAAGTGCCCGGCTTGAATTGCAGCCCACCGTATTCGCCGTTTCCGGTGTTGGCGTGCCAGTTGCCACCGGACTCGCACTGCGCGACCGCGTCCCAGTTAGGCGCTGCGGGGGCGGCGTTCGCCAGACCGATGGGCGAAGTCACCGACGCTGCAACGATGCCGCTCACCATGAGGGACCTGACGAGAGGCCTGCAGCGTTTTCTCATGTCAAGCAAATCGCCGGGCGTGTCCGAAGCGTTACCGATTCGAAAATCTCGCGAGATACGGCGATTATCAGCCGAAATCGCCTCTACAGCGGGCGAACGGGACCTTTAGAATTTGGTGAGAAATGGATAAATCAGCCCTGGCAATGCGACTGGGTGCCGACGCGGAGAATCGTTTCGCTCAAGGCGGGTTCGCGCTGATCGCTGCCGCGCCGGCGGTCTCGCTGCTGCAGGGCGGAGACCGGCTAAGGGCGCTTAACGCGCTACTGCGCCTGACGGGTTGTCGTCAGGCGCAGTAGCGCGTTCTGCGAAAGGGCCGTTATCCGCCGCCCCCGGGGGTAGCACCCAGGCTGCTCTGCAGGTCGCCCTTCATCGCGTTGAGCTGAGCTCCCCAGTACTCCCAGCTGTGGGTTCCGTAGGCGGGGAAGTTGAACACGGCGTTGTGGCCGCCGGCGGCGTTGTAGGCGTCTTGGAACTTCTTGTTGACGCCGATCATGAAGTTGCTCTCAAGGAACGTAGCCGGCAAATTGGCACCGCCCAGTTCGTTCGGAGTCCCGTTGCCGCAGTACACCCAGAGCCGGGTGTTATTGGCGACGAGTTGGCCGACGTTGACCAAGGGGTCGTTGCGTTGCCATGCAGGGTCGCTGTCTGGCCCCCACATGTCTTCCTTCTTATAGCCGCCGGCATCGCCCATCGCCAGACCTATCCAGCCCTGCCCGGTGGACGGGCTGAGGTAGCCGGACAGCGAACCGGCGTAGACGAACTGACCAGGGTGGTAGATCGCCAGATTCATCGCCGATGCACCCGCCATTGAGATCCCGACCGCGGCGCTGCCGGTGGGCTTGACACCCTTGTTGGCGGTCAGCCATTGCGGCAGCTCGCTGCTCATGAACGTCTCCCACTTATAGGTAGAGCAGCCGGCCTTGCCGCAGGCGGGGCTGTACCAGTCGGTGTAGAAGCTGGACTGCCCCCCGACCGGCATGATGAGCGATAGGCCCGACTTGTAGTACCACTCGAACGCGGGCGTGTTGATGTCCCAGCCGTTCCAGTCGTCCTGGGCCCGCAACCCGTCGAGGGCGTACACCGCCGGCGAGCCGTTTCCGCCGCTCTGGAACTCGACCTTGATGTCGCGGCCCATAGCCCCAGATGGCACTTGCAGGTATTCGACGGGCAGGCCCGGGCGCGAGAACGCCCCCGCGGTCGCCGCCCCGCCGGCAAGACCGATCAGGCCGGGCAGGGCGACTGCCGCTGCCGCACCGACCAAAAGCCGGCGCATCCAGGCCCGGATCTTCTCGCTCACGTCTGTCATACCTGCGCCCCTTGTCGATAGGTGGTCGTGCTCTCGGCTGGAATTTACCGTGTTAATGCGTCAAATGTCGATTGAGACGCGGTGTCATCCCAATCTTGTATCGGTTTCCGCCATGAATTTCTGTACCAGGGGTGGGCGGAGCGCAAAGGTCGCGCAGGGCCCCGCACAGCCCGTCGTTCGTAACGCGCCACCCGAAAAGACCAGGCAGCAGGCCCCGGATTGGGCAGGGGTCGCCAGGGGAGCGGCGCCCCGACATTGGGTACAAAGCGATGCTAATCAAAGTGAACGAACCGATTTCGACAATCGACATGCAGAGCCATGCGAAATTCGCGTGTACGACAAGCCTTGGTGCAGGAGCTGGTCGCCCAAGCGTTCGATTACGACGGTCGACGGAGCAAAAGATGGTCCGGGGCCGCCGTGTGACCTGCCGATTCGGCGCTCCGCCGCGCTTGGCCTGCTAATTTGACACGGATTCAAGACCGGGGGAGCCGAACGCACGCGGACCGCGTAGTCTCGCACGGAGCAAGCCGACGGAGACCACACGCTATCCCGGCCCGTTCCGGCTCTCTCACGAGCGATCGCACCAGCGGGCTTCACGGTGCGTGACGGTGCGGGAGAGGGCGTCGGAGGTTCGGGCCCGATTGAGGTGCAAATTTGGACGCGGTACTAGGGCTATCACTGACGCCGACCACCGTCGGGTGGGTCCTCGCTGAAGGACACGGGGCAGACGGCACCATCGTGGACCATCAGGAGTTGGCGCTGCACGCGGGCCGTGGCGTCCGCGTCGCGAGTACCGCAGAGCAAGTGGCAGACGAGGTAATGCGGGTAAACGCGCTGGCGGCCGCGAGCGATCACCATCTGCGGGTCATCGGATTGACCTGGAGCGACGAAGCGTCCGCCCAGGCAGCACTGTTGGTGGAGGCGTTGACCGACGCGGGTTTCGTCAATGTTGTGCCGGTTCGGTCGCTCGACGCCGTGGAGACCCTGGCCAAGGCCATCGCACCCGTCATCGGTTACGAGCAGACCGCGGTCTGCATCCTCGAGCATGAGTCGGCGACCGTCGTCATGGTCGACACCCATGACGGCGAGACGCAAACGGTCGTCAAGCATGTTCGCGGTGGCTTTGACGGACTGAGCCACTGGCTGTGCGGGATGTTTGAGCGGCGAACTGGGTGGCGGCCGGGCGGGGTGGTTGTCGTCGGCGCCGACAGCGAAATCAACGGGTTCTCATGGCAGCTCGAAAGAGCTTTGCCGGTACCGGTTTTCGCGCAGTCCATGGCCCAGGTAACGATCGCACGGGGAGCGGCGCTGGCCGCGGCTCGAAGCACCGAGTTCACCGACGAGCAGCTGGTGGCACAAACCAGTGAATCCGCCGCCGTTCCCGACGGACCCCGCAAGGCGTCCTACACCAGGGCGATGACCGCATTGGCAGGCGGCACGCTTACTTTCATCTCTTCGCTATCGCTCGCCGTCGGCATTCAACTCGCACCAGACACCGAGTCCGCACCGGCAAAGCACGTGGTGCACGCGCCGCCACAAGTCGCCGAGGCCAGTGCGCCGGCCGTCGCGCCACCCGCAGAGGCCCCTCCGCCCGCCCCGAAGACGAAGCCGCCCGTCGGACGAACCGGCTCCGGGGGCAGGCGCGGCGGTACAGCGTTACTTGACCAGAGTGCTCGACCACATACCCGGCGACGCCGGCGATTCGGTGCCGCCCCAGCCCTAGTCGCCGGTCGGTGCCCCAGCGCGAGAGCGCTCAACCGCCCTTGGCGTGAACCGCGGTGAAAGACAACGATATTTCGTCGGCAACCCGCACCGACCCCATCAGCAGCGAGTAGGGCTTGACGCCGTATTCCGTTTGATGAACGCCGGATTCGGCAGACATTTGCCAAGCCTCACCGAGATCCTTTGTGCGAAGCTCGATTACATGCTCACGCGACTTTCCGCGGATGTGGAGCTTTCCGGTGAGCCGGTATCCCTCGTCCGTTTTGTCGACAGCGTCTGCGGCGAAACGGATCTCGGGATAGCGGCCCGCGTTCAGCGATCTCAACGCGTTCGACTTCACGAGTGCCTTTTCCGGTCCGGACAACCCTTTGACCCCGCCCTCGCCGCGCAGCACCTCAAACGAATCGACCTCGACAACGAGCTCGGCGCTGACCGGTTCGGCGCCGGCCCAGCCCACCGTGGCCTGCCACCGCTTCATCGCGATGGTGAGCCGATGGCCCATTCGCGCCGCCCTGCCCGTGACACCGGTGCGAATCAACAACTCGCCATCGGATGCGTCCAGGGTCCACGGGTCGGCCACAAACCGACTGTGTCACATCATGAGGACAGTGCGGTAGTGAGCCCGCCCGTGCTCCAGCGCCGCGTAACCTTCCGCGGCTTGCGACAGAGGTAGCTCCTCGATCCAGGCCCGCACGCCAGATAAGACCGCGAAATGCATTGTGTCTTCTACATCTTTCGCTGTCCCGGAGGGATGGCCGACAATGCTGACCCCTGGGGTAATCAACTGCACGGGACTGATCGGCAGCGGCTCAGGCGTGACACCGATCGTGACAAGCTCACCTTGGGGCGCTATGCCGCCGAGCGTTGCGGCCATAGCCGGCGAGTTGCCCGCGGTCGCCAGCACGACCGCCGCGCCGCCCAGCGCCTTCAGCGCCTCGGCGGGATCACTGGCCGTGGAGTCGATGTAATGGTGGGCGCCCAATTTCCGGGCGTCCTCCTCTTTGCCGCTGCCGCGGGCGATTGCGATGGTCTCGAAACCCATCGCCCGGGCGAACTGCACCCCTAGGTGACCGAGCCCGCCGACACCGAGGATGGCGACCCGGTCGCCGGGCACTGCCTTCGTGTGACGCAACGCGTTGTAGGTGGTAACGCCGGCGCAGCCCATCGGCGCGGCTTCCGCGTCGGACAGACCTTCCGGTATCCGAGCCAGTGCGCTTCCCGGGACAGTCACCGACTCCGCATATCCGCCGGGATATTGGTAACTCGGGATCTTCCCATTCTCGCAATGAATGAAAAGGCCTTTTCGGCACTGATCGCAGTGGTAGCAGCACCCGCCGAACCACCCGACCGCGACGCGATCACCAACCGCGAAGCCCTCGACACCTGCACCGAGCTCGGCGATCGTTCCAGCGATTTCGTGCCCGGGTGTCAACGGCCACGTCATGCCCGGGAAGCCACCCGAGACAAAGTGTGCGTCCGTGCCGCAGATCCCACATGCGGTGACCGTCAGCCGCGCCTCATCACGGCTCGGTGGCTCGGTTTCGACATCGACCAGTTCTAACGGTGCGCCGGCCGACTTTACGTGAACAGCTCGATGCGTAGGCATGCGATTGATGCTAGTGCGCGACAGGGTGTTTGGTTGCCCCGTTGGTGTGGTAGTCGACCTGCCAGTGCTTGATGCCGTTGAGCCAGCCCGAGCGCAAGCGCTCGGGTCTGCCGATAGATTCCAGATCAGGGATAGCATCGGCGATCGCGTTGAACATCAGATCGATCGTCATCCGCGCCAGGTTCGCGCCGATGCAGTAGTGCGCGCCGGTGCCGCCAAATCCCACGTGCGGATTGGGATCACGCAAGATATTGAAGGTGAACGGGTCGTCGAAGACTTCCTCGTCGAAATTGGCCGAGCGGTACACCATCACCACTCGCTGGCCCTTCTTGATCTGCACGCCGGACAGCTCGTAGTCCTCCAACGCGGTCCGCTGGAATGACGTGACCGGGGTGGCCCACCGGACGATCTCGTCCGCCGCGGTGGCGGGGCGTTCCCGCTTGAACAGTTCCCACTGATCGGGGAAATCGGTGAAGGCCATCATGCCCTGGGTGATGGAGTTACGGGTGGTCTCGTTGCCGGCCACCGCCAAGAGGATGACGAAGAAGCCGAACTCGTCGTCGGATAGCTTGTGGCCGTCGATGTCGGCCTGGACCAGCTTCGTCACCAGGTCTTCCCCTGGATTCTGCGCGCGGTCGGCGGCCATCTGCATGCCGTACATGATCAGTTCGACGGAAGCGGTGATGGCGTCGTTGCCCGCGAACTCGGGGTCCTGGTCGCCAACCATCTCATTGGACCAGTGAAAGAGTTTCTTCCGGTCTTCTTGCGGCACACCCATCAGCCCGGCGATCGCCTGCAACGGCAGCTCACACGAAATCTGTTCGACGAAATCGCCGGAACCCTCGGCCGACGCGGCCTCGACAATGCGACGCGCACGCTCGGCGAGGTCTTCGCGCAGCCGCTCGATGGCTCGGGGAGTGAAAGCCCGCGAAACGATCTTGCGCAGCCGGGTGTGCTGCGGTGCATCCATGTTGAGCAGGACGAATTTGCCCCGATCGATCTGCTCGCCGACCGTGCCGTCCTTATAGCGCGGCAGGGCGGTCTTCTGCAGGCTCGAGAAGATGTCGCTGCGCAGCGAGATCTCTTTGACGTCCTTGTGCTTGGACACCACCCAGAAGCCGCCGTCGTCGAATCCGCCCACGCCGACGGGTTGCTCGTTCCACCAGATCGGCGCCGTTCGCCGCATCTCGGCCAGTTCGTCCACCGGCAGCCGTTCGGCGTAGATGTCCGGATCGGTGAAGTCGAACCCGGGCGGCAGATTCGGCTCGGTGGATGGCTCGGTGGTTGGCACAGGCCCACTCCTCGATACGAAGTCGTCTAGTCGGTCGTCTAGTCGTCCGCTTGTGCCAAATAAACCACTGCTACACCACGGTTGGGAAGCACCGTGGCGAGATCGCCGAAAGTAAATTGCAACGTGTTCAGTTCCGATGAGTTTCCGTCATGTGGCCGGTCTACACCGGAAAGCACCAACCAACCAGCAGCAGCAACAGAAAGGGCATGAGTGATGCGCATCGTGGTGAGCGACTTCATGAGTCTTGATGGAGTCGTCCAATCCCCGGGCGGCCAGGGCGAGGACACCGATGGGGGATTCGCACACGGCGGCTGGTCGATGCCCTTCTTCGAACCCGAAACCATGGGTCCAGCCGTCACCGAGACCATGGACGGCACGGGAGCGCTGCTGTTCGGCCGCCGCACCTGGCAGACGATGGCGGCCGCGTGGCCGAGCCGCGCCGGCGACCCGTTCGCCGATCGGATGAACGAAATTCCCAAGTACGTGGCGTCCCGCACGCTCACCGAAGACGACCTCACCTGGCCTGGCTCGACGCTGCTACCCGCCGGGGACGCCATCGGGGCGATACGCCGGCTGCGCGCGCAGGAGGGCTCGCAAGACGGCAAGGCGATACAGGTCATGGGCAGCGCATCGTTGGCCGCACAGCTGATCGAACACGATCTGGTCGACGAGATCCGGCTGATGATCGAGCCAATCCTGCTCGGCGGCGGCAAACGGGTGTTCCCCTGCGACGGCCTAGCCCGCGCCCTCGAGTTGGTGTCGGCGACGACAACCGGGACCGGCGTCCTCATCTGCACCTACCGGCGTAGCTGAGGCCGCAAACCGGCCCGCCCATCGCGATCTTGTAGTGTGCGGCACAATCGATATGCTTTGGTCCAGGTCACCGCGCTAACGCGAAGGGGTGGAGCACATGATTCGCGAACTACTCGCCGTCGCCGCGGTCACGGGCGGCGCCATCGGTATGGCGCCGTGCGCGGCCGCCGATCCGGGGCATTGGGACGGTGACGTGCCGGGCATGAACTATCAGGCTTCGCTGGGTGCGCCGTGCGACAACTACGAGAGCTTCATTTTCGGGCGGGGCCCCAGCGGCCAGGCCGAGGCCTGCCATTTCCCGCCGCCCAACCAGTTCCCGGCGGCCACCACGGGGTACTGGGTCATCTCCTACCCGCTGTACGGAGTCCAGCAGGCGGGAGCGAAGTGCCCGGGCCCGCAAACCGCGGCGCAGTCGGACCGCGGACTTCCCATGCTCTGCCTCGGAGCGCAAGGCTGGCAAGAAGGGTGGTTCACCGGCGCGGGGTTCTTCCCCCCTTCCGGATGATCGGCTGACTCATGAGCCACGCTCAGCCCGCCGAAGCCCCGATCCCACGCTGGCTGCGCTTCGTCCTGACCTCCGATAGGGCCGGTTCGGCCTGGTACGTCGGGACCGGCTTCTTCTTCGCGCCGGTGCTCGCCGTGCTGTCGCCGTGGCCGGTGGTCACGACCGTGCTCTGGGCGTTCATCGGGATGGCCGGGCTTTGGCTGGGCCTGCTCGGCGTCGCAATGGCCGTCGGGCTGGCAAGGATATTGCGGTCGGGCGCCGAGATCCCCGAAGACTACTGGCGCTCCCTGGTGAACTACTGACGCCCGTTCGCCAGGTCTAGAGTCGTACCAAACGTCCTGCAACAAAAGGAGATTCCGATGGGATTCGAACCCAAAGACGCCGTCGACGCGGTCCGGGACATCGCAACCAACGCCGTCGAAAAGGCCTCGGACATCGTCGAACACGCCAGCGACATCATCCGGGGCGACATCTCCGGCGGTGCCAGCGGCATCGTCAAGAACTCGATCGACATCGGCACCTACGCGGTGGACCGGGCGAAGGAAGTCTTCACCGGCAAGGATGAAGTGGACGAAGAGTAGCCGCCGTTAGACGGCAGCGGCCTCGTTCAGTTCGTCCAACCTGGCCGTCGCCTCGAGGTACTCCTGCACCCAGCGCTCGATGACGGCCGACGACTTTTCCACCTTGGTGAATTGGCCGACGACCTGGCCGACCGGGTTGAAGGCGACGTCGACGGTCTCGTTCGGGTACTTGTTCGTGGCCCGCACGGCCATCCCGGAAACCATGTACTGCAACGGCATACCCAGCGGCTTCGGGTTGTCCGCTTGCTCCCATGCCTCGGTCCACTCGTTGCGCAGCATCCGGGCCGGCTTGCCGGTGAACGAACGGCTGCGCACGGTGTCGCGGCTGGAAGCCTTGGCGTAGGCCGCCTGCTGAACCGGGGTGTTCGAGGCTTCCTCGACCATCAGCCACTGGGAGCCGGTCCACGCCCCTTGGGCGCCGAGCGCGAGGGCCGCGGCGATCTGCTGGCCGCTGCCGATGCCACCCGCGGCCAGCACCGGTACCGGCGCGACCTCCTTAACAACCTGCGGCCACAACACGATTGAGCCGACCTCTCCGCAGTGCCCGCCGGCCTCACCACCCTGGGCGATGATGATGTCGATGCCCGCGTCGGCGTGCTTGCGGGCCTGCGAGGGCGAACCACACAACGCGGCCACCTTGCGGCCCGCGTCGTGAATGTGCTCGATCATCTCGGCCGGGGGAGTGCCCAGCGCATTGGCGATCATCGCCACCTTCGGGTGCTTGAGCGCCACTTCGACCTGCGGGGTGGCCGTCGCCTCCGTCCAGCCCAGCAACTGCAAGGTGTCCTCATCGGCGTTTTCCACGGGAACGCCATGATCCGCCAGGATCTTCTTGGCGAAGTCCAGATGCTCCTGGGGCACCATCTTGCGCAGCGTGTCCGCCAGCTCCTCGGCGGACAGGTGGGAATCCATGCCCTCGTACTTGTTGGGAATCACGATGTCGACCCCGTAGGGGTGATCGCCGATGTTCTCGTCGATCCAGTTGAGCTCGATCTCCAGCTGCTCGGGGGTGAAGCCGACGGCGCCCAGCACGCCGAAACCACCGGCCTTGCTAACGGCGACCACCACATCGCGGCAGTGGGTGAAGGCGAAGATCGGGAACTCGATGCCGAGGTCGTCGCAAATCGCGGTGTGCATGCCTATTACTCCTGGGACGTTCGCCGAATTGGAACGTGTTCTAGTTTAGTACGGACACCGATGACGTGGCCAGCCGCCCCCTGACCAGCGCGTCGGCACTACGACGTGTCGCGTGGACGCTAGATGGCCGCGGTGTGCGCCACCCACAAGACCAGGAACGCGAGCATGCTGCCGGCGCAGATCAGGTGGTCCCGGCAGATGGAGCGCGCCAGGCGGGTCTGTTCGGCCCGACTGTCCGCGCGGTGTCCGAGCCGAACGGCACTGGGGACGGTGTGCGTCAATGCCAGCGCCATCGGGATACCCGCGAGCCCGGCCGATGTCGCCAGCAGCCACCCGGGGTCATGCCCCCGAGCGGCCTGAAACCCCAATGCGCCCAGCAAGACGACCATGACGAGGGCGATCAGCCGACTCATCGGTCGCGATGTGGTCGTCGCGCGATGGTAGTAACCCGCGATGGAGGCGAGCACCGGCTCGGGCAATTCGTCACCAGCGGTTCGGTGTTGGAGGACCTGGACGTCGAAAATCAGGTCCATCCACAAGACGGCGAGCAGGAACCCACCGCACGCCGTGAGCAACGTGGCCACGCCTTATTGTTTCGCAAGCCTGTGCCCTAATCGTGCGGCCCGTCAGATCACTTGCGCCACTTTGGTTTCAGTGGTTTCGGGGCGGCGGATTGTTGTCGGCGCCCCGGCATAGTATTCGAACATGAGTTCGAGTAGCCGTGAGGAGATCCAGCGGGACTTCGACGCGCTGCGCGCCGTCGTGTCGCGGATTGTCGGGCATTCCTATGACGCGCTGACCACCCCCGAGCGGCTCAACCTTTTAGAGCGACTCGAACATGAGACGCGCCGGCTGCGCGCACCCGGCCATGAGTTGATCAATCAGCTCGCCGAGCAGGCCGGGCCCGAACAGCTGGGCGCACCGCTGCCGCACGCGCTGGCCGAGCGGCTGCGCATCACCCGCGCCCAAGCGCGCCGGCGGGTAGCCGAGGCCGCCGATCTGGGGCCGCGCCGCGCCCTGACGGGCGAAGCACTGCCCCCACTGCTGACCGCGACCGCCGCCGCCCAACGCAACGGCCAGATCGACCCCGCCCACATCGCGGTGATCCGACGCTTCTTCAACGAACTGCCCGGCTCGGTCGACCCGGACACCCGCGCCTGCGCCGAAGCCCAGCTCGCCGAGCTGGCCACCCAGTTTCGCCCCGACCACCTGGTCGACCTCGCACGCCAACTCGCCGACTACCTCAACCCCGATGGCACCTACACCGACACCGACCGCGCCCGCCGGCGCGGCCTGACCCTGGGCAACCACGACCCCGACGGCATGTCACGGCTGAGCGGCTGGCTCACGCCTGAAGCCCGCGCCACCCTCGAGGCCGTACTAGCCAAGACCGCAGCCCCCGGCATGTGCAACCCCGACGACGACACCCCCGCCGTGGACGGCCCAGCGCCCGAGGAAGCCGCGCGGCGCGACGCCCGCTCCCCGGCCCAACGCAACCACGACGGACTCAACGCCGCCCTGCGAGCGCTGCTGGCGTCGGGAAAACTCGGCCAACACAACGGGCTGCCGGCCTCGATCATCGTGTCCACCACACTCAAAGACCTCGAAGCCGCCACCGGCAAGGGCCTCACCGGCGGGGGCACCATATTGCCCATGTCCGACGTGATCCGCCTGGCCCGCCACGCCCACCACTATTTGGCGATCTTCGACAAAGGCAAAGCGCTGGCGCTGTATCACACCAAGCGGCTGGCCTCACCCGGGCAGCGAATTGTCTTGTACGCCAAGGACCGCGGCTGCACCCGCCCGGGCTGCGACGTGCCAGGGTACTGGTCTGAAGTGCACCATATCGACGAGTGGGCCAGCACGCATTGCACCGACGTCAACACACTCACCCTGGCCTGCGGATCCGATCACCCACTAATCCAACCCGGCGGCTGGACCACCCGAAAACGCAAAGACGGCACCACCGAATGGATCCCCCCACCCCACCTGGATCACGGCCAACCGCGAACCAACACCTTCCACCACCCCGAAAAACTCCTCGCGGAGCAAGCGGACGAAGACGAAGACGACCCGTAACTGCCCGCGTCGGGTTCTTGATCCGCTCCGGCGCCACGGGGTAGCGTGGTGCTGCCAATTACGAAACGCTGAGTAGCGTAATTAGGCTTTCGTCCATGTCAGTCCACGCGAAAGGATCGGCTAGATGCGCAGCGGCTACGCCGGCCGGCCCTTCACCACCTCGACGGCCGAAATCGCAGCCGCGCTCGAGGATGTCAGCATCCCGACTCTGCTACTTTCGCTCGTCCATATCACCGGCGACCCCCGGTTCATTCGTGAGTTCAAGCCCATGGGCGTCTTCCTCAACGAGATCCAGGGGTTCATGTCGGAGGAGGACAAGGCCCGGGCCCGCGCCGCGGCGCTACCGGTGCTCACCGGCTATCGCGACCGCGGTTGCCCGGAGCCAAAGCCGCTGAGCCTCGGACTCATTCGGGAGATGATGGACTGGGTGGCCTGCGAGCACGTCACCGACGACTACCTGCCCCTCGTCTTGGAAGAGATGGATCTCGACGGCGTCGATCCCCGCCGCCCGGCGGCCCTGCCGATCGAGTCCACGGCCGAGATGCCGGTCCTCGTCGTCGGCTGCGGCGAATCCGGCATTCTGGCCGGGATCCGCCTCAAACAGGCCAACATCCCCTTCACCATCGTGGAGAAGAACGCCGGACCCGGCGGAACGTGGTGGGAGAACAGTTATCCCGGCGCCCGCGTCGACGTCGCAAACCACTTCTATTGCTACAGCTTCGAACCCAACAACGACTGGACGCACTTCTTCGCCGAGCAGTACGAGCTGCAAGAATATTTCACCCAGGTGATGCACAAGCACGACCTGACCCCGCACGTACGGTGGAACACCGAGGTCGTCGCGGCGGAGTGGAGTGACCAGGACGGCAGGTGGAACGTCTCACTGCGCTCGGCCGACGGCGAGACGGACATAATGCGCGTGCGGGCCCTCATCACCGCGGTCGGTCAGCTGAATCGACCCTATATTCCCGAATTCGACGGTGCCGACACTTTTGAGGGACCCTCGTTTCACTCCGCGGCGTGGGATCACACGGTCGACCTCACCGGCAAGCGCGTCGCGCTCATCGGGGCGGGCGCCAGCGGCTTCCAAATCGCGCCCGCGATTGCGAGCGACGTCGAGCGGCTCACCGTGTTCCAGCGAACCGCCCAGTGGATGTTCCCGAACGCGATGTATCACGACGATGTCGGCGACGGCATGCGCTGGGCGATGCGCCACCTGCCGTTCTACGGAAGGTGGTACCGGTTTCTCGTGCTGTGGCCCGGCGCCGACAAGGGCCTCGACGCCGCGCGCGGCGACCCGGCTTATGCCGACCAGGATTACGCCGTCAGCGACATCAACGCCGCCGCCCGAATGATGTTCACCCACTGGATCACCAGCCAGGTCGGCGAGGAGCACGAACTGCTGGCGAAGGTCTTGCCCGACTACCCCGCAACCGGAAAACGGACGCTGCAGGACAACGGCAGCTGGCTGCAGACCCTGCAACGCGACAACGTCGAATTGGTGCGCACGCCCATCAAGCGGATCACCGCCCGCGGCGTTGTCACCGAAGACGGCGCGACGCACGACGCCGACGTCATCGTCTACGCAACCGGATTCCGGCATACCGACGTGCTGTGGCCGCTGAAAATCATTGGCCGCAACGGAATCGATCTGCACCGGATGTGGGGACGGCGCCCCTACGCGTACCTGGGCATCACCGTTCCGAATTTCCCCAACCTCTTCATCGTTTACGGGCCCGGGACGCATCTCGCGCACGGCGGCAGCCTGATCTTCCAGTCCGAACTCCAAATGCGCTACATCAACCGGTGTCTCGAACATCTGGCAGAAGCAGACCTGCATTCGCTGGAGCCGACGACCGAGGCCGCCGCCGAGTGGCATCAACGGACGCAGGCCGAAATCAAAAACATGGTGTGGTCGCACCCCGCGGTCAAACACTCCTACTTCAAAAACTCTGACGGGGAAATCCACACCGTCAGCCCGTGGCGCCTGCACGAATACTGGGCAGCGGTCCGAGAGCCCGATTGGTCGCAATTTCTTGCGACAAAAAGACTTGTGCGACAAAAAGACTAGCGCGACAAAAAGAGTGACCGCGACAAAGAAAGTGAGCACGCCACGATGCGAACGGTAGTCCTCGACGGTCCCGCTAACATCCGGGTCGACACCCGCCCCGATCCGGCGCTTCCCGGCCCCGACGGGGCGATCGTATCGGTCACCGCCGCCGGAATCTGCGGATCGGACCTGCATTTCTACGAGGGCGACTATCCGCTCGCCGGACCGATGACGCTCGGTCACGAGGCGGTCGGCACCGTCGTCGAGGCCGGACCCGAGGTGCGCACGGTCAAGGTCGGGGACCGGGTGATGGTGTCGTCGGTGACCGGCTGCGGCGCCTGCCCGGGATGCGCGACCCGCGACCCCGTCACGTGCTTCTCCGGTTTTCAGATCTTCGGCGGTGGTGTGCTGCCCGGCGCGCAGGCCGATCTGCTCGCCGTGCCCGCCGCCGACTTCCAGCTGCTCAAGATGCCCGAAGGGATCAGCACCGAACAGGCGCTGCTGCTCACCGACAATCTCGCCACCGGCTGGGCCGCGGCCCAGCGAGCTGATATTCCGTTCGGCGGGTCGGTGGCGGTGATCGGCCTCGGCGCTGTTGGCCTATGCGCGCTGCGCTGCGCGTTCTTCCATGGTGCAGCAACGGTTTTCGCCGCCGATCGAGTCGAGGGCCGCCTGCGGCGCGCCGAGCGGTGGGGCGCTACACCAATCACGTCGCCGGCAGCCACGGCCGTCCTCGCCGCCACCGGCGGACGCGGCGCCGACGCGGTGATCGACGCGGTGGGTACGGATGCATCGACGACCGATGCGCTGAACGCGGTGCGGCCCGGCGGCACCGTCTCGGTGGTCGGTGTGCACGATATGCAGCCGTTTCCACTTCCCGCCCTGTCGTGCCTGATCCGCAGCATCACGCTGCGGATGACCACCGCGCCGGTGCAGCGCACCTGGCCGGAGCTGATCCCGCTGCTGCGGTCCGGCCGGCTCGACGTCGAGGGCATCTTCACCACCACAATGCCGTTGGACGATGCGGCCAAGGCCTACGCGACTGCCGAGTCGCGGTCCGGCGATGAGGTGAAGATCCTGCTGACGCCCTAGTTTCCGTCTTTCTGAGAGGCACCGCGGACGTGCCTCGCCAGGTAACGCAACGCCCTTACCGGTCCGCGGCGACCGGAGGCGATGCACATCACCGGCCACCCGTGCGCCGCGGCCGCCGCGGCGAGACCGGAGCGGGGGTTCACCGGTCGCGGACAGCCGACGAGTGCCATCGATGCCGCGTCCTCATCACCGTCGGCGTAGAAGTAACTGCTTTCCACGGCAACGTCATTGTCGGTACAGAACTGTTGGACGGCGGCGGCCTTCGTCGCCCCC
This sequence comes from uncultured Actinomycetota bacterium, assembly GCA_963703795.1. GTDB lineage: Bacteria > Actinomycetota > Actinomycetes > Mycobacteriales > Mycobacteriaceae > Mycobacterium. The sequence continues at coordinate 59,819 of CAVPFT010000039.1, forward strand.
CACACAACCGGCTTTACGATTCCGCCGGTCAGGCGCCCGCGCTCGTCGAGTTCAAAACGGTTGCACTGCACGTTGGAAATGCCGAGAAAGCTCGCGACGGGCAACGCCTGAATCGACAGCGCCGACGAACTCAGCACGACCGTGTGTCCGCGCTCCTGGTGGGCCTGCACGATGTCATGCATGTGCGAGTACAGCCGCGAGGCGACACGTTCGACGAACAGCCGCTCGCCCAACTCGTCGAGGACGGCGAGCGATTCGCCACGCAGATAGCCCGCGGCCCGCTCGATGAGGCGCTCAAACTCCAGGCGACCGAACCTGTACCGGAGCGCGGCTTCGAACACCCCGACCAGCTCGCCGAATCCGGCCTGCCGGCGCCTGATCCGATCGCCGACATGAACCGCTGCCGTGAAGCCGTCGACCAACGTGCCGTCGAGGTCGAAGAAGGCACCGATCCGAGGCCCGGGCGCACTGGCGCCGATCTCCGCGATGGCGTCGGCGGGGGAGAGCCTCGTGATCATCACCATCCCACTCACCCCGATCGAGTCGCCGTTATGTACTGCGAGTGCATGGATCCGTCGATCTTGACGTCCACCTCGGGCGGTGTCAGACCGTAGCCCACCTGCAACTCCAGCGTGTTGCGGACCGGTTCGACGTCCCAGCCGTGCGCGGCGAGCGATTCCGCCGGATCGGTTTTCGGCTCGTAGGTGAGAGCCGAGAAGTCCACGTTCCCCGACATATTGACCCCAGGGTGGTCGGATTCCAGGGCGGCGAGGTGCTCCCGGTCTAAGCGCGATCCCAGCGCGCCGATGGCGATTCGGCTGCCCTGCGCGCTAAGCCCGCTGATCCGGGTGAAAAGCGCGTTCTGGGCCTCGTCGGTCAGGTAGGGCAACACTCCCTCCACCGACCAGGCGCAGGGGCTCTCCGTGTCGAAGCCCGCCGCTTCCAGCGTCCTCGACCAGTCGGTGCGGAGATCGGCGGCGACCTCGATCCTGCGGGCCTTGGGTGCAGCGGCCCCCTCGCCCATGACATGGGCTTTGAATTCCAGGACTTTCGGTAGATCGACTTCGAAAACCGTTGTGCCGTCCGGCCATTCAAGCCGATACGCCCGGGAGTCCAATCCCGCGGCGACGATCACGGCCTGTCGTATTCCGGCCTCGGCGGCGGCGCAGAAGAAATCGTCGAAGAATCGGGTTTGCACGCCGTACAGGCGGGGAAAGGCCGTCTCGTCCTCGGAGGTTCCCGGATTGGCGAGTAGACCCGCAAGATACGGGTCAGCCGAGGCGGCGATGAACAGTTTTGCGTATTCGTCGCGGACCAGCGGTCGCGCGCTCACCGCATGCAGTGCGCGCCACCCCGCCACCAGCAACGCGGTATAACCCACGCTGCTGACGATGTCCCACTGATCGTCTTCGGACCGAAGCGAGCCGAATTCAGCTGAAGTGCTCACGGCCCTCCCGCCAAAACCTAAAACGCCGCCAAAACAAAGCCGACAAATCCAAAGTACCTGTGGCGGCGCCGTCACAACTCGAGAAACACCGTCACCGGACCGTCGTTTACCAATTCGACCTGCATGTTCGCGCCGAACACACCCGTCTCCACATGGGCGCCCAGCCCTCGTAACGCCTCGGCGAACGCCGTGACGAGCGGCTCGGCGACCGGTCCCGGAGCGGCCGCGTTCCACGACGGCCGACGTCCCTTCGCGGTGTCGGCATACAGGGTGAACTGGCTGACCACCAAGATCGGCGCGTTGGCGTCGGCCGCCGACCGTTCGTCGGCGAGGATCCGCAGATTCCAGAGCTTTTCGGCGAGCCGCCGCGCCTTGTCCGCGTCGTCGCTGTGGGTGACACCCACGAATGCCAGCAAGCCCTGGCCGTCCGGCCGGATGGCGCCCACCACCCGGCCATCGACCGACACCGCCGCCGATGAGACCCGTTGCACCAGAACCCGCATGGCCCTCGATGCTGCCAGGACGGCCCCGCAAAAGTTAAGTACGCTCGTCGGGGTGTCCGTTCTCGTCGCGTTTTCCGTCACCCCGCTGGGCGTGGGTGAAGGCGTCGGCGAGATCGTTGCCGAAGCGATCCGAGTGGTTCGCGACTCCGGCCTGCCGAACAAGACGGATTCGATGTTCACCGTGATCGAGGGCGATACCTGGGAAGAAGTGATGGCCGTCGTGCAACGCGCGGTCGAGGCCGTGGCCGCTCGCGCGCCCAGGGTCAGTACGGTGATCAAGGCGGACTGGCGTGCGGGAGCCGCCGACGCGATGACGCAGAAGGTCGCGTCCGTCGAGCGTTACCTGTCCAACGGTTAGCCCTAAAACTGAGTTAGGGGTGCACTGCCGGTTAAAGGTGCACTGACGGTTAAAGGCGCACTGCCGGCTAAGGGTGCACTGCCGGCTAAGGGTGCACTGCCGCCCGGAATGCCTGCTCGGCCGCGTCGCCGTGAACCGCGAAGATCACCTTTTCCACCGAACTCGGCTGGTATTGGCGGACGGCGTCGACCATCAGCCGCGCGGCGCCTTCGAGCGGGAAGCCACCGACACCCGTACCGAACGCCACCAGCGCCAGCGAGCGACAACCGAGCTCATCGGCCTTGCGCAGGGTTGAACGGGTGGCCCGCGCGATGATCGCGGCTGACGTCGGGCCGCCCAACTCCATGGTCGCCGCGTGGATCACGTAGCGCGCCGGCATCTCGCCGCCGGTGGTCTCAACCGCGTCCCCGAGCCCGATCGGGGCCTTCTCGTCGGATTCGCGTTGCACCTCGGGCCCGCCGGCGCGAACGATCGCCGCCGCGACGCCGCCACCGTGCCGCAGTTGGGTATTGGCCGCGTTGGTGATGGCGTCGAGCTCGAGCTTCGTGACGTCGGCCTGCACTACCTCTAACTCGATCATCGGCCCATTGTCCCGCGATATGGCGGAGTCATACCCCGGCAAACCGTTCGGCGCCTAAACTGGCTTGACGCCAACTGCGGAACGTTAGCGCCGATAAGGGAAGCAGGTGCGTACGGCATGACCGAAGACACACCCACAAGCGGCGGCATGGGCGGGGCTGGAGGAGTGGCGGTGCTGGCGGAGCCGGCGGGGCAGGTGGTGCTGGCGGAGGCGGTGGCCGCGGTGGTGACGGCGGCCGAGGCGGCGACGGCGGCATGGGTGGTGACGGCGGCGCCCCCGGTGCGGGCGGTCGGCCCGGCGCGGGCGGCGAGGGTGGCGCGCCCCATCCCGGCGGCCAACCCGGCCAACCCGGCCAACCCGGGCAGCCTGGTCAACCCGGCCAACCCGGCCAACCCGGCCAGCCGGGCAGCCCCGGCCGCTAAGGAAGGCCGCTAACGAAGGGCTTGCGCGCGACAAAGCCGCGGCAGGTCTACCACGACGACCCGCTACGGCAAGATCACTACGGCAATACCACTACGGCAATACCACTACGGCAAGACCACTACGGCGATATAGTCGCCTGCTCCCGTACCAGTGCGTACAGCCGCCATTGGTCCGGCACACCTTTGAGCTCGTACTCGCCGCGCTCGGCAAACCGGTACCGCGACCCGGTGACGATGTCGCGCACCGTCGAGGACACCAGCACCTCGCTGGGTCCGGCCAGCGCCGCCACGCGCGCACCGATGTGCACCGCCATGCCGGCGACGTCACTTTTCAAGGCGCCGCGCACCTCCACCTCGCCCGCGTGAATGCCGACCCGCACCTCGATGCCCAAAGTCCGCACCGCATCGACGATTTCGTCCGCGCATGCGAGCGCCGCGCTCGGGCTGGCGAACGTCGCGACGAATCCGTCTCCGGCGGTGTTGACTTCGCGACCGCCGAAGCGCTGCAACTCGTGGCGCACGATGGTGTCGTGGTTGTCCAACAGGTCGCGCCACCGGTGGTCGCCGAGGGCGGCGGCCCGCGAGGTGGAGCCGACGATGTCGGTGAACACGATGGTGGCGAGGACCCGTTCGGCATCGGAGCCGCCGCGCACGCCGGTGATGAACTCCTCGATCTGGTCGAGCATCGGCGCGGTGTCGCCGACCCAGTACAGGGAATCGGTACCGGGTAGCTCCACGTAGCGCGATCCCGCGATGTGCTCGGCGAGGTAGCGGCCTTGCCCAACCGCGATGAAATTCGTGTGAGCGCGATGCAGAATCAACGTCGGCGCGGCGATGCGCGCGAGCGCTTCGCGGACATCTGCAGCCGCCACGACCTTGCTGACGGCGCGGGCCATGCTCGGCGACGCGGCCCGGTTCCCGGCAAGGTCCCACCACGCGCGGAATGCCTCGTCGCCGGCGACGGTGGGCGCGACGATCCCCAAAACGTCGAAGCCGCGCTCGACGGCATCGGTCTCCTTCGCGACCGTCAAAAACGGATCGGCGCTGCTGAACTGCGCACCGACCGGATAGTCGGGCGCCCAGATCATGCGTGCTGTGCCATTGATGACCACCAGGCTGCGCACCCGCTCCGGATAGTCGGCGGCGAGCGCAAGTCCGATCATCGCGTCGTAGCCCGGCGCGAGGATCGACGCCTGCTCGCATCCGACCGCATCCATGACCGAGATCGCATCCTCGGCCCAGAACTTCGGTCCGAGAAGGTCCAGAGAGGGGACCAGCGACGACAGGCCCTTCCCACGCGGATCGAACCGAATCACCCGGCAAAAGGACGCCAGCCGCCGATGAAACCGGTGCATGGACGGCTCGATATCGATGCAGTCGATCGGAATGGACGGTCCGGGAAGCACCACGAGGTCAATGGGGCCGTCGCCGATGACCTGGTAGGCGATGTCCATGTCGCCGCACCTGGCGTAGTGAGTCCGCGGAGCCTGCGCCACGGCCCCAGGCTAGTTCATGCGTAAAGCATGTCGAAGAACTCTGGTGAGTCGTCGACACCGCCCTTCTCGGGCGTCGTCGGTTTAGGCCGCTGGCGCGGTCTGGACCTCAGTTCTCACGTCATCCGGGCTGGTTTCACCAGCACGCAAGGGGTGCTGGTCAGCGCCGTCCCGTCGGCGAGCATTTGTAGCCCGGCCTCCTGCTTGGTGGTCCGGGGATCGACGTAGGTCGTGATGAGTTTGGCCCCAGCGGGCCAGGTTTAGCGCCGCATTCCAGTCGCGGTCGACCAAATGCCCGCAGGTACAGGAAAATACGCGGTCGGCCAGGGTGAGATCGCCACGGATGGCCCCGCAAGCCGCGCACAGCTTGCTTGAGGGGTACCAGCGGTCGGCGACCAAAAGGGCGCCGCTGCGCCATGCCTGCTTGTAACGCAGTTGGCGGGCGAACTCGGCCCAGCTCGCGTCGGAGATGGCGCGGGCTAGGTGGTGGTTGGCCAGCATTCCCGACACGTTGAGGTTCTCGATGACGAGCTGGTCGTGGGTCTTGACCAGCGCGCCAGACACCCGGTGTAGGAAATTGCGGCGAGCATTGGCGACGTGATGGTGATGCCGGGCCAGCCTGGCGGCGGCATCGCGGCGATTGCGTGATCCTTTCTTTTTGCGTGACAACGACTTCGCAAGCTGCTGTTGGTGTTTGATCCCGGCGACCAATGCCTTGGGCGCATCGGTGATGCGGGCCACTTCTTCACCGTCGCCGGTGACGGCGACCAGAAACGCCGACAGGCCCAGGTCGATGCCGACCCAGCCGGTGTGGTCGCCAGGGTCGCGAGACTGGTGGTGGTGTGCGGGGTGCAGGTCGTCAGCCTCGACATTCAGTGATGCCCACCAACGACCGGCATGGTGGGTCACGGTCGCAAAGCAGATCGTGGCCCGGCCCTTGGCCAGCAGACGCCGCAGCCGGCGGGTGTCATCACATACCCTGATCTGCCCCACGCCAGGCAGGGTCACCGCGCGTGGCCGGTTGTTGTCGCCGACTCGGATCGCCGGCGGCCGGCCCTTGGGGTGTTTGTTGCGCAGCCGAAACGCCGGCATGTCGCCGGTTTTCTTCTTGAAGCGGGGGAACCCGACGCGTTTGCCTTGGCGCTTCCCGCGACGCGAGTCCGACCAGGCGCCCAGCCCTTTACTGAGATCAACGGCGGCTTCCTCGAACACCTGCTGGCACACCTGGGTGCGCCACGGCAGGCCAGTCACCACGGTTTCCGTCACGCCCGTTGTGTCGACGGTGAAAAGGCGGCCCGCGGACTCGGTTTTTTTCCAGGCGTTAAACGCGTTGATCAGATCGAAACCAGTCCACGGCACTTCGGTGTCCGGGTTGACTTTCCGCTGGGTGAGCGCGGTTTTGACGATGCGTAGGCACTGGTTGAACGCGAACCGCGCCGCACCGGCGTGCCGGGCCAGGACCTCGCACTGTTCGACGGTCGGGTCGAGGCAGAACTTGAATGTGGTGTGCCGGCTCATCTCACCAGCGACCATCCCACAGCCCCCTGACAATTCCCTGTCGTGCGATAACGTGTCAGTCCACATGATCACCATCGGCAGTTGTCTGATTCCCATTCGTCACGGCGCCACCGACGTTACGACTCCGATCTGTCCGACACCGCCTGGGCGCGCAGCGCCGGGTCCAAGCCCGCCAACGGGTTCCGGGTCCAGCCGCGCCGCTGGGTTGAACGCATCAACGGCTGGTCAACCGCTGCCGACGCACCGACCGCCACTACGAAGTCACCCTCATCGCACACGAGGGCTTCCTCATCCTCAGCCATCGCGCTACTACTGCGCCGACTCGACGTTGTTCGACACCCTTTAGGCTCATGCCGGTGAGCGCACGCGCGGGCATCGTGGTGACCGGAACGGAAGTTCTGACCGGGCGAGTGCAGGACCGCAACGGCCCTTGGATCGCCGATCGCCTCTTGGAACTCGGAGTCGAACTGGCACACATCACGATCTGCGGTGACCGCCCGGCCGACATCGAGGCGCAGCTGCGCTTTATGGCCGGGCAAGGCGTGGACCTGATCGTCACCAGCGGGGGCCTGGGGCCGACGGCCGACGACATGACCGTCGAGATGGTGGCGCGCTTCTGTGGCCGTGAGCTAATCCTCGACGAAGAGGTCGAAAACAAGATCGCCGATATCCTCAAAAAGCTAATGGCACGCAATCCCGCGTTCCAATCCGCTTTGGATCCCGGCACTTTCGAGTCGGTGCGGGCCGCAAACCGCAAGCAGGCCATGATTCCCGCCGGTGCGCAGGTGCTCGATCCGGTTGGCACCGCCCCGGGTGTGGTTGTGCCGGGCAAGCCGACGGTCATCGTGCTCCCGGGTCCGCCGCGCGAGTTGCAGCCCATGTGGCGCACGGCCATCGAAACCCCCGGGGCACAGCAGGCGATCGCCGGCCGAACAACGTACCGGCAAAAGATGATTCGGATGTTCGGTCTACCCGAGTCGGGTCTGGCCGAAACGCTGCGCGGCGCCGAGGCATCCATTCCCGGTTTCGGCGCCCTCGAGATCACCACCTGCTTGCGGCGCGGCGAGATCGAGATGGTCACCCGCTACGAACCCGACGCCGCAGACGTCTACGCGCAGCTGACCCAGTTCCTCCGCGACAAGCACGGAAAGCAGATCTACTCCGAAGACGGCTCGCACGTGGACGATCTAGTCGCACAATTGTTGTCCGGCCGCCGGATAGCGACGGCGGAATCCTGCACCGCGGGCCTGCTGGCGGCGCGGCTGACCGACCGGCCCGGTTCGTCCGACTATGTGGCCGGCGGCGTGGTGGCCTATTCCAACGAGGCGAAAACCGAGCTGCTGGGCGTCGACGCGGCACTGATCGAGGCACACGGTGCGGTGTCCGAGCCGGTCGCCGAGGCGATGGCGGCGGGGGCACTGCAACGCTTCGGCGCCGATACCGCGGTCGCGATCACCGGGATCGCCGGGCCCGGCGGGGGAACGCCGGAAAAGCCCGTCGGTACAGTCTGTTTCACCGTAGCGCTGGCAGACGGCCGCAACGACACCCGGACCCTGCGGCTCCCGGGAAACCGGTCCGACATCCGCGAGCGCTCGACGACGGTGGCGATGCACCTGTTGCGACGGTCGCTGGGCGATTCCGAAGCCGGCTAGATCATTTCGCTTCGGTTGGCAGGAAAGCGCTTTCGGCGGTGCCGAAACGAATTCCGGTGGCGTCCTTACCGATTAGCGTCAGTACCGCGACGGCGATCAACACGGGCACAATCGTCGCCGCCAGCGCGAACGGATAGCCGTGCGACTCGGCCAGGCGTTCCTGAATGGGCAGGTTGAACGCCGCCAGCAGATTCCCAAGCTGGTAGGTAACGCCGGGGTAGAGGCCGCGGATCGCGTCCGGCGACATCTCGGTCAGATGCGCGGGAATCACGCCCCACGCGCCCTGCACGCAGAGCTGCATCAAAAACGAGCCGAGGCACAACATCGCCGCGGTCCGTGAGTAGGCGAACAGCGGCACAATCGGCAGGCCCAACAGCGCGCAGAAAACGACGGTGTAGCGGCGGCTGAACCGTTGTGACAGCGTGCCGAAGAACAGCCCCCCGATGATGGCGCCGACGTTGTAGACCACCACGATCCACTTGACGGTCAACGCTGGACAGGCCGGCGCCGTGGTTGCCGGTCGCGCCCAGGAAGGTCGGGTAGACGTCCTGGGTGCCGTGGCTCATCCAGTTGAAGGCGGTCATCAGCACCACCAGGTAGAAGAATCGGCGGACGATCGCGCCGTCGCGCATCACGTCGCGGATTCTGGTGTTGGTGAGCTTCATCCGGTCCTGGGCGGCTTCCCACACCTCGGACTCCTGCACCCGGTACCGGATGATCAGGCTGATCAGGGCCGGGATGATGGACAGCGCGAACAACCAGCGCCACGACAACCCCAGCAAATCCATCACCACCAGCGATCCGACGCTCGCCAGCAGATAGCCGAATGCGTAGCCCTCCTGCAGCAGGCCGGAGAAAAAGCCGCGCCGCTCGGTGGGAACCTTCTCCATGGCCAGCGCGGCCCCCAGCCCCCATTCGCCGCCCATACCGATGCCGTAGAGCAGCCGCAGGATCACCAGCACAGTGAAATTCGGCGCGAACGCACACAGAAACCCGACTATCGAGTAGAAGATCACGTCCACCATCAGCGGGAGGCGCCGACCGACGCGGTCGGCCCACAGCCCGAACAGCAGCGCGCCCACCGGGCGCATGACCAGGGTGGCGGTCGTGACGAACGCGACCTCGGCCTTGCTGTGGTGGAACGTCTTTGCGATATCGGCATAGACGAATACGACGATGAAGTAGTCGAAGGCGTCCATCGTCCAGCCCAACATCGCCGCGATGAATGAGTTTCGCTGATCGGCGGTCAGCCGTTGTGTCGTCACTTGAGCATCGTGCATTACCAGTCGGCAACGCGCGAGTGTAAGTTGCCGATACATGCGAATCATCGATGCCGATGGGCACGTCGCCGAAACCCCGTCGCTGGCGACCGAGGCGATCAAGCGCTGGCCGCAATACGTCAAGCCCAGCGCCGATGGGCGGCTGCGCTTGATGTTCGAAGGCCGCAACTATCCGGAGGACCAAGGCCCCGGTGCGGGTTGTCCGCCCGAGCACGGAATCAGCAAGGCACCCGACATCAACTGCCGGTCGGCCGAGGGCGTGCTCGGGGACGCCGACCGCGATCACATCGACACGATGGTGCTGTATCCGAGCCTCGGGCTGTGCGCGCCGAGCCTCGAGGACCCCGAGTTCGCGGCGGGATTCTCCCGGCTCTACAACGAGTGGATCGCGGACTACTGCGCCTCGTCGGGCGGCCGGTTGCGCGGCGTCGCCGTGACCCCGGTCGAGCACGGCCAGCTCGCCATCGACGTCATGACCGAGGCCAAAGAGCTTGGGCTGGTGGCGACTCTCGTCCCGCCGGCACTCAAGACCCGCAATCTCGACCACCCCGACCTCGATCCGTTCTACGCCGCCGCGGTCGAACTCGGGATGCCGCTGGGGATTCACGGCGCCCCGGGCATTCACCTGCCGAAGATCGGCGTGGATCGCTTCACCAACTACATCCAGGTGCACTGCATCAGCTTTCCGTTCGACCAGATGACCGCGATGACGGCGATGGTCTCCGGCGGCGTCTTCGAGCGCCATCCGCAGTTGCGGGTCGCCTTCCTCGAGGCGGGTGCGGGCTGGGTTCCGTTCTTCATCGACCGCCTGCACGAGCACTACGAGAAGCGGGGAGATTGGGTCGAGCGCGGCTGGCGCCGCGATCCGCACGAATATCTCGCCGCGGGCAACATCTGGGTGACCTGCGAGCCGGAGGAACCGATCCTGCCCGGCGTGATCGACGTGCTCGGCGACGACTTCATCATGTTCGCCAGCGATTATCCCCATTGGGACGGCGAATGGCCGGAGAGCACCAAACATCTGCGAACCCGAGCGGATATCAGCGACGAGTCGCGCGAGAAGATCGGCGGGCGCAACGCGCAGCGTTTCTACAACCTGAACTAAAACAGGAACCTGAACTAAAACCGTTCGACCTTCCGGGACGCGGTGGCAGGATCTCTTGACATGGGTCCTTTTCTGTTGCGCGCCGCATTGACCGGATTCGCGCTATGGGTGGTCACGCTCTTCGTCCACGGGATGCGCTTCATAGGCGGCGACACGAAGCTAGAGCGGATCGGCATCATCTTCGTCGTCGCAGTGATCTTCGGTCTGGTCAACGCGTTCATCAAGCCGATCGTCCAGATCCTGTCGATCCCGCTGTACATCCTGACGCTTGGCCTGTTCCATGTCGTCGTCAACGCGTTGATGTTGTGGATCACCGCCTGGATCACCGAACACACCACTCACTGGGGGCTGCAGTTCGACCATTTCTGGTGGACGGCAATCTGGGCCGCCGATCGTGTTGTCGATCGTGAGCTGGGTGCTGTCGCTGGTGGTTCGTCGCACTCAGCGCCTGAGGGCTCAGCGGGCCTGCCACCGCGGCGGCCGCTTCTCGGCGAAGGCGCGTGGTCCTTCCTTGGCGTCCTCGGTCGCGAAAACCCGGTCGCTGTGCCCTGTTTCGTTGTCGTACGCCGACTCGAGGTCGAGCGCCAAACCTTCGACGGCCGACTGCTTGGTCGCGACAACCGCTAGCGGCGCGTTGGCGGCAATGCGCTCGGCGTAGTCGTACGCGGTATCCATCAGCCGTTCCGCTGCGACCACCCGGTTGATCAACCCCATCGCCAGGGCTTGCTCCGCGTCCACCATGTCGGCGGTCAGCAGCAGCTCCATCGCCAACGGGTAGGGCATCTGACGCGGTAGCCGCACTGTGCTTCCGCCGCCGGCGAACAGACCGCGTTTCGGCTCCATCACCGCGAACCGCGCCTCGGGCACGGCCACTCGAATGTCGGTGGAGGTCAACATCTCGAAGCCGCCCGCGACGCACGTACCGTTGACGGCCGCGACGATCGGCTTGTACACCGGGAAGCGATGCAAGACGGCATGGATGGCATCGTCCTTGTCCCACCCGTCGGGCTTGGGTAGGTCACCGGTGAGTTCCGGGATGAATTTCTTGAGGTCGGCGCCCGTACAGAAGTCCCGGCCGACGCCGGTGATCACCGCGACCCAGGCGCCCGAGTCGTCGCGGAAGGTCGCCCAGGCGCGGGCCAAATCGCGGAAATGTTCCATGTCCAGCGAGTTGCGCGTCTCGGGACGGTTGATCGTGATGGTGGCAATGTGGGCGTGCAGCGTGTAGTCGATGCTCACCGCGTCTCCTTACCGATCGCCGTTGACCAGCCGGACCACGTCACGCGCGCAGCCCCATGACAGCGTCACGCCGTTGCTGCTGTGCCCGTAGTTATGGATGCACAGTGCCCCTCCGCGGGCCCGACCGAGGGGCTCGGCCTCGACGCGCACGGATGGACGGTCGGGGCGCAGCCCGGTGATCGTCTCGATCACCTCGGCCTCGCCCAGCCGCGGCTCGATCCGGCGGCAACGTTGCAGGATCCGCTCGGTCAGCTCGGGATCCGGGGTGGTATCCCAGCGGCCGGGGACGCTAATTCCGCCGCACACCACGCGCTGCGGGTGGGGGAAGAAGCAGGTCCATTCCGGGCCACTGTTCAGTTCCAGAAACACTTGCCGCAGACCGGGATTGGTCAGCACGACGTGCTGGCCGAACAGCGGCCGCACCGTGTCGTCGCCCGTCAGCGCGCCGGCGCCGAGACCGGCGCAGTTGACGACGATCGGTGCGGCATCGGCGACATCGGCCAGCGATCGCACCTCGCGCCCCTCGATTTGGCAGCCGGCCGCGGCGAGCCGCCGTGTCAGGTAGTCGAGATATTGGGGCATGTCGATCATCGGCATGGTGGCGCGAAACCCGACACCGAAACCCTCGGGGACGTCGGCCGGATCGGCCGGCCGCAGCTCGGGGATCAGCTCGGCCGCCGCCGACGTCGCCGCGTCCCCGGCCAATTCGCCGACGGCCAACGCCGGCGCCAGCCGCACCCCGGTGCCGGGATCCTCGGCCAATTCGCGAAACACCCGCAGGGAGTGTCCGGACCAACCCAGCGTCACGGCGGCGCGTTCGGCCGGGCGTGGGGGCGCCCATATCGCGCCCGCGACCGCCGAAGTGGTCTGTTGTGGCAGTGCGGCCGCCCACACCCGCACCGGCCAGCCGGCTTCGGCGAGCAATATGGCAGACGTCAAACCGCTGACGCCGGCACCAACCACCACAATCTGCTGCGGGTCACCCGCCACGGCAGCAAGCTCCCGTCAGGAATGCGGGGGTTGTTGGCCGTTCTGTCCGCCGAGCAGCCCGTTGAGGATGCCGAGAGTGCCTTGCACGCCCGGAGGCGGCGTATTGGCCGGCGGATTGGCGTCGGGAGTCAGCTGCCAGGGCTGGCAGCCCGATGTCTTGAACGATTTGTCGGTCGGATCGATCTGCACGACCTGCGGCTTTTTGCTCAGCGCGTTATCGATGAGGTTGCCGTCCGGATTGCCCAGCCGCTTCCAGTAGCAGGTGCCGTTGTCGACCGGTCCCGCCGAGCTGTAGATGCCTGGCGCGATGTCGCTCCCCACCACATACGTGCCGTCCTTGTCGATGCTCGTCTTCGGCCCGGGCGGCGGCGACGGGTCCGGATCGGCGCCGGCAACACCCGCGGATGCGGCCCAGCCCGCAACCAGCAGTAGCGCGGCGCCCGTCCGCGCCCGTACTCCCGCCTTGAATCCCATAGAACAGCAGCTTACCGGGGCAAGCGGGCTACTTCATCTCTATCTCGGACCGGGCCTGATCACGAATCCGCCGTTTCCTGCCACGGTACCGACGGGGCGAACGGCTGGCGTGAAGCAGTCTGGGCATAGGCCCCAGAAGATGACCTCGGTTTCTTCGAGACGGAAGCCGTTATGGTGCGAACCGTTCAGACACGGCGCCTCACCGACAGCACAGTCGACGTCCGCGATGGCCCCGCACGATCGGCAGACGCTGTGATGGTGGTTGTCCCCGACCCGACACTCGTAACGTGCGACGGAACCCGGGAGCTGGATCCGTCGCAACATACCCACGTCGGTCAGCGCATTCAGCACGTCGTACACGGTCTGCCGGCACGCGTTGGGAAGAGTCGTACGCACCGCTTCGAAGATCGCCTCCGTGTCCGAGTGCGGATTCGCGTCCACCGCCTGGAGCACGGCAATCCGGGGGCGGGTCACGCGTAGATCAGCCGTGCGCAGCAGGTGTGCGTGGTCCATCATCGAGGGCCCACAGCAAACGGTGCTATCTGTTTTGGAATCAGGCAAAGTACAACCCCTTCGCGTCGGTCTTGAACTCCGCCGGGTCCTCGGCGCAAATCCGGAGCTGGTACCGAAATTCAACGGTCACTGCGCGACTGAGCCTAGCGGGTCACTGCGCCACTGAGCATAGAATCCACAGGCCGGAAATTTTGCGTTTTTGTTAAAATCGCGCCGCCCCCGCACCGATCAAGCCGCTGTCGGTAAAGGCTTTCCGTTCTAACCTTTTTGACACACGTACAACAATTCTCGTCATGGCCCGGCTTGGAACGGTGTGCCCTGAGTCAACCGAGTCCCGCGCGCGGGCCGAGCACCGCCTGGGTGCCTCGTCCGTCGTCGAAGTTCGCAGCCCACGGCCAGCGGCCACCCGAATCAACCCACACCACCTGCAGCGCCGTCACCTCGTCGCCGAACATTGCGCCCGCGAATATCAAATACACGTCGGGGTGCTCCACCTCGACCATTTCGACAAGCGGGCCGGCGGGAAGGGCGATCCGCATGCCGGGTATCGGCCGCTCGCCACTCACGGCTCGCCGGCTGAGGGTGTTCAACATCCGCGCCGCTCGCCGCGGTGGGAGGCCGGTCGCCAAAAGTTCGGGCAACCCGTAGCGGGTCAGGCCGACCGTGTAAGCGAACGGCATCCGATCGCTCTCGACGTATTGCACCGCCCAGCCACGCTCGAGCACCGTCTGGCGCAATTCGGCGAGGTACTCCTCTGTCGTGCCATCCGAATGGTCGCACTTCCAGCACATCGCAGATCCCCTTTCATCGTGCTTGCCGCCAGCCTGCCCCCAGGGTCTGACATGTTTGGCACGACGAAGGCCGCGACGCGCCCTGCGCATCGCGAAATCTGTTGCGGCCGAAGCCTGATTCGCTAGGTCAGCCGGCGCACTGTGCCGGCGTAGCCCAGCGCGTGCTCATACGTCTTGAGGTTGTCGCGCGAAATTCTCGCGTGCACCGGACGTTCGAGGAAAAAACGCAGCACCGGGTTGTACGCGTGATACGTCTCGTGGAAGGTCAGCAAGGTGGTGCCGTCGGGCTGTTCTTCGAGTTGGTGGTAGCCCTCGGCACGGGACCACAGCGGCGCTCCGACTGCCACGTACCGCGACAGCTTGTTGATCTCCGCCTCGGTCACGGTCTCCCACGATCGCGCCCTGCCGCCGGTCAGCAGGTATTTGGGCACTTCGAAGATGCACGTACGGACCAGACCCTCGCCGGCCGCGTTTCCTTCGTTGAGGATTTCCATGCTGCCGGTGGGCCATTTGAGAACCCGCGGCCGCGGCGCGTCCGGCGGCGCCGGCGGATGAAGCACCCGCCACACCTTTTTCGGCGGCGCGTCAACATGGAATCGCACTGTGTAGGACTGCATCAGCTCTCTCCAACCAGGCTATCCCCAGGTATCCCAATAAGTGACGGTCTCCGCCGGCGGCCGCGAGGCCGGCCGGAAGTCGCTGCCGATCGTGTAAGCCACCGGGAAAAGCGCGGCCTGCGTCACCGTCGGCGGAATTCCGAGCACCTCGGCCACCTCCTGCTCCTTGGCCAGATGCATCGTCGTCCACACCGATCCCAGGCCCCGCGACCGCAGCGCGAGCAAGAAGCTCCAGCCGGCCGGGATGATCGATGCCCAGGCCGTCGCGGAAATCAACAGATTCTCGCCGTCGAAGCGGCGGTCCAGGCAAGGGATGACATGCACCGGGACCTGGGCCAGCGTCTCGGTCAACCCCATCGCGCTGGCGTACACCCGCCGGGTCTGCGGATCGGTCGCGTTCTCGGCGGCGTACGCGAGGTATTGAGCGCCGATACCGCCGTAAATGTCGGCGATCGCCGCGCGCTTGCCGGCATCGGTGACGACCAGCCAGCGCCAATCCTGCGCGTTGCTGCCGGTGGGCGCCTGCATCGCCAGTTGTATGCACTCGAGGATCACGTCGCGCCCGACCGGCCGAGTCAGGTCAAGGCGCTTGCGCACCGACCGCGTGGTGCTCAGCAATTCGTCGACCGTGGAGATATCCATGCGTCCTTCCCGCTGTGCCTACCCGCTGGGCTTACAGGTCTATCGCGCAGGACTGGTCCACGCCCAGCACCGTCAACGAACGCCCAAGGCCGAGGAATACCGCGACGCAGAGCGTGAGATCGAGGATCTCCTCGTCGGAGAACGACTCCCGCAACCGCGCGAAGAAGGCGTCGTCCATCGACGCGTGGTCGGTCGCGAAGCGTTCCGCGTATTCGATGGCCAGACGCTGCCGAGGCGTGTAGCCGGGGTAGCTGGAGTACGCGGCGACGTTGTCGTAGAGCTCGGCGGGGACGCCGGCGTCCAGCACGGACTGGGCGCGAAAGTCCGAGCAGGCGACGCAGTCGTTGATCTGGGCGATTCGCATTCTGGCGAGCTCACGCTCGTCAGCCGGCAGAATGCTCTGCTCATATGCGCCCCGGATCATCCGCTCGACCATGCCCCCGAGCTGCGGCCGTAGCGTCCAGATCATGGCCGCTTCGCCGCCGGGGCCATCCGGCACGTTGAGTCGGGCCATCAGCGAACTCCTGCCCGGTGAAGATGGTTACCGAGTCGAGCAAACCAGATTCTCAACTCACCTGTCTAGGTCGGCCACCGTGCGTAATTGTGCATATGTACACCCGGCGTGGCACCGAAAAACCGACCCGGCTACCGTCCGTTGAACGAGGGCGTTCAAGGCAGAGCGTCCGGTGTCGGGAGGTCTCGGCATGCTGTTCATCCACGAGCTGCACAAGGTGCGTGGCCGCTTCGAAGACGACTTCGAGACGGCCTTTCGGGAGGGCTGGATGCCCATGCTCGCCGCCGGCGATGACGCCCGGCTGCTGTGGTACACCAACCAGGCGCACGGTAGCGGCCCCGCCTACACCGTGATCACCGTGACCGCGGTTCGCGACGGAGCGGCATGGGAGCGCCTGACCAAGCGCGTCCAGAAGGGCGATCTGCAGGAGTGGATGCGCAACGTCGACGAATTCCGCCATGACGTCGACGCCAAGCTGTCTGGTTCCCCTCCCGTGGTCGCCCGTGTTGGAGGTGCGGTTCGACGAGGTGCCGGTCGACGGGCGGGAGCACGATATGTCCCTCTACATGGAAGACACCATGTGGCCCTACGAGGACAAATTCGAGGAATACATCGTCCGCTGCGGTGACGTCTACGCCAAGAGCCTCGAGCATCCGTCGTCAATGCTGAACATTCACGCCGCGTTCCAGCCCGCCCTCGGCAGCCATGTGCGCCGTGAGGTGATCCTGATGCAACGGATCAGCAGGCCGGACGCGCTGCTCGACCTGCTCCGCACCCACATCCCGGCCGAATACCGCGCCCCCGGGACGTGGATGTACGACGCCCTGGACCTGCGCGATCAATGGACCACCCGGTTGCTGCGGACCTCCGAGTGGTCCCCCCTGTACTAGACCGCGCATGAACACCGGGACGATCCTCGACGCCGTCGCGGCAGCCGATCCCGCCCGGGCCGCGCTGATCATCGATGGGCGCTCCATCGATTACGGCGAGCTGGCCGCGACGGTGCGGCAGTGCGCCGCCGGCCTGTCCGCCCGCGGCGTGGTGGCCGGCCAGCGCGTCGCCGTCGTCGACAGCGGAAGTCGGCTGTCGATCGCGACGATGCTCGGGGCGGCTCGCATCGGCGCCGCGGCCGCGCTGATGAATCCCGCGCTCACGCCGGCCGAGCTGCGCGGCCTGCTGAAGCAACGCCGGCTGTGCCGAAGTGGCGGTCGCGGGGGAGGCCTATGTCGACCGGGTCCGCGACGCGGGCGCACCGGCGGTGTTAACGGAGGCCGACCTCGCGCGGCGGGCCTTCTCGGGCGTCGGATCCCGACGCCACTGACACGCCCGATGACGGGGACGCCTTGATCCTGTTCACCAGCGGCACGACCGGACTCCCCAAAGCCGTCGGCATCACCAGCGGGCAGCTGAACCTGCGAATCAAAGGTATGGCGGCACCATTCCGAGAGGACGTGAAACCGTCGGTCGGGATGATGTGTGTCCCCTTTTTTCATGTCGGCGGCTCCCTGGGCGTGCTCGGCAGCCTGCATTCGGGCAACACGTTGGTGGTCCAAAGGCGGTTCGACGCCGGCGAGTGGTTACGCCTCGTGTCCGAGCATCGGGTGGCCACCACATTCATGGTGCCGACGATGCTGCAGCGGATCCTCGACCATCCCGACTTCGCGAGCACCGACCTGACCTCCCTGGTCGCCATTGCCTACGGTGCCGCGGCCGCACCCATCACCTTGGTGCGGCGTGCGATGGCCGCGCTTCCAAACGTGGCATTTGCCAACGTGTTCGGCCAGACCGAGACCCTCGGCGCGTATACGACGCTGCCGCCCGACGATCACCGCGATCCGGCCCGTGCCGGCTCGGTCGGCCGGCCGCTGCCCGGGGTTGAGGTGCGAGTTGTGGATCCTGCGGGCAACGACGTCGAACCGGGGACGGTCGGGGAGTTGTGGGTGAATACCACCCAGAACGTCACGGAAGGCTGGCTGCACACCGGTGATCTCGCCCGCCAGGACCCCGACGGCTACATCTTCCCGTGCGGCCGGCTGAGCGACACCATCAACCGCGGGGGAGAGAAGTTCGGGCCGATCGAGGTCGAGGATGCGCTGCGCTCGCATCCGGCGGTCGCCGACGTCGCGGTCGCCGGGATCGCCGACGAAGAGCTCGGCCAGCGGGTCGGGGCCGCGGTAGTGACTCGCGCCCCGGTGACGCTCGAGGAGCTGCGATCACACTGTCGCGATTTGATCGCCTACTTCAAGCTGCCGGAGCGGCTGGTCGTCGTCGACCAGATCCCGTACAGCGCTACCGGCAAGGTCAGCCGCCATCAGATCGCCGCGTTGATCTCCGAAACCTAGGGAGTCCCAGTGCTTTTTCTCCACGAGACCCACCAGGTGGTCGGCGCGCGCGAGGAGGAATTCGAGGCTGCCTACCGTGCGGGCTGGATGCCGACACTGGCGCAGGGGGACGACGCTCGGCTGCTGTGGTACGCCAACCACGCTCATGGCAGCGGGTTGGCCTACAACGTCGTCACCATCACGGGCATCACCGACGGCGCGGCGTGGGAGAGGCTCGCCCGCCGCACGCAGACGGGGGATCTCAATCCGTGGATGCGCGAGCTCGATCACTTGCGCCACGACGTGACCGGCAAGATCCTGCTGCCGGTCGATTGGTCGCCGCTGCAGACGGTAGACCTGGCGACCGTGCCCACCGACGGTGCGACCCATCCGCCGAGCCTCTTCATGGAGGACACCGGCTGGCCCTACGCCCCGCTCGATGACTACATCCATATGTGGGACGAGATCTACTACCGGGTGCTTTCCAAAGCCCCGCCGGGGATGCGGATCCTCGACATCCAGGCGTGCTTCCAGGTCGCGCACGGCAGCTATCGGCGGCGGGAAGCGATGCTGTGGCAGAAGATTGAGGACCACAACAACTATGCGACGCTCGTGCGGCTGCTGACCTCCGAGACCGCGCCGGAGCACCGGGTGCCCGGCAGCTACATGGTCGAGGCGCTGAAGTACCGCGACCAGTGGGAGAGCCGTCTGCTGCGGACCTCCGACTGGTCACCGCTGTACTGAGCGTGCGCTCACGGCTTCCGTTGTGCGCTCACAGCTTCCGTTGTGCGCCTGGGGCGCGGTTCCTCGGCGTGTCGCCGCCGTGACCGCACACGCAATCGCGTGATCACCTCCGCAGGCTCACCGATTCCAGGAACGGCTCGGCGACGGCGAGAAAACCGTCCGGATCCGACGAGAAAACCACATGCCCGGTATCGAGGACCTCGAGCCGGGAGCCGGCAATGGCGTCGTGGGTCGCGTATCCGCCGCGCACCGGTATCGCGATGTCTTTCTTGCCCCACACGATCAGAGTTGGGGCGGACAACTCGCCCGCGCGGCTGCGCAGATCGTGCTCCGGTGTGGCGAAGCTTCGCCACAGTCCCGTCCCGATACGGACGCCCTCGGGCGTTTTCGCCACCGCCGTCGCACGCTCGATGATCCGCCGGTCGCTGTCGGTCTGCGCCTTCATGTAGCCGCGGACGAACAGGGGAGCGATCCGGCGGAACACCCCCGGCGTCCCGAGCACGCGGCAAAAGCTGCGGGCCACAGGATTCCACGGTACGAACCCGCCCGCGTTGACTAGGACCAGACCCGCGACGGCTTCGGGACGGTTGATCGCCAACCGCGCGGCCGCAAACCCGCCGACCGAATTCCCGATCAGCACGGCGCGCGACACGCCCAGACCGTCGGCGACATCCTCGAGCACATCGGCGAACAGCGGCGCACTCGCCTGGATGGAGGCATCGATTGGGTCCGAATCCCCATGCCCGGGCCAGTCCACGGCGATGGTGCGGTAGCGCTTGGCCAGCGTCTCGACGATCGGGTCGAAGTCGTGCCGGTCATGCAGCGTTGCATGCAGCAGCAAAACCGTTGGCCCACTGCCGGATTCGTGGTAGGCAACGCGCCCAGCCCGGGTCTGGATGGTCGTCATGGTGGTTCCTCTCGGATGGTTGACCGACCGGTCGGTCGCCCTGTACGCTACAACGATGCGAACGACCTGACAAGAAGGGACCCGGGAATGCAACAAGCGCCGCCGCCCGAAGCGCCATTTGCGGACAAGATGGCCTACTACCGAACGCAACACACATCACGGGGAGTAAGGGCAACCCATCTCGTCGGCACACCGATCATCGCGGCCGGCCTGCCACTGGTATTCGCCAAGCCAAAAGTCGGTGCCGTGATGTTCGTCGGAGGATGGGCCATCCAGATCGTCGGCCACCGGTTCTTCGAGAAGAACCTCCCGTCGACCCACAAGGGATGGATCACCTATCAACTCACCGGCGTGATCCACGTCTGCGAGCAGTACGGCGAGATGCTGGCTCGGCGCAGTCGGCGCAAGGTCGGGGGCCCGGAGAGGGTCCGGTGAGACCGCCCGAGCCCGGACGCAATGCGCTGCTGGACGCGGGACAGCGGCTGTTGGGATCGGCCGATCTGGCCCGGATCTCCGTCAACGCCATCGTCGCCGAGGCCGGCATGGCGAAGGGTAGCTTCTACCAGCATTGGCCCAGCCGGGCCGACTACGTGCGCGCATTGCATGCCCGGTTCCACGACGAGCTGCAGGACTCGATTGCAACCGCCATGGCCGACCTTCCACCGGGACGCGAGCGGCTGGAGGCCGGGATGAACGCCTACCTGGACGGCTGCTTGGCGCAACCGGCCACGAAAGCGCTGCTCGTCCAGTCCCGCACCGAAGCCGGGCTGAGCGATTTGGTCATCGCCCGCAACGAGAGCGCGGCCGCACAGGTGGTGCCCGACCTGCTGGCGCTCGACTGGGCATCACCGGAACCGGTCGCGGTGCTGCTCGTCGCGGCGGTCGCGGAGATCGCCCTGATCGAGCTTGCCGCCGGTAAACGCGACAAGCAGTTGCGCCGCGGGTTGCTGCGGCTGGCCACCCGCACACCCACGGGCTAGGCGAGCGGCGCCAGACCCGAGCGCAACAGACCCAGGCTCGCAGCGACAAGTTCGCCGAGGTCGCCGGCACAGCCGTTGCGGCCCCAATTCTCGACCGCCACAACAAGAGCGGCGGCCAGTGCGGAGCCCGCGACCTCGGCGCCGAGATCGATGTTCGCAGCGTCCGGGTTGCGGTTCCTGACGAAGTCGGTCAGCACCTGGGCAAACGACGATTGCACCACCCGCAGGTGGCCGGCGATGCGGTCGGCGCTGATCAACTCGGCGCGGGCCGTCGCGGCCTGGCGCACCACCTCGAGGTCGTGCGGGAAGGCGGCGACGCTCGCCAGCACCGCGTCGAACAGCGGCTCGGCGGCCGGGCGCTGCGCGAGCGCCTCGGCCAGCCATTCCAGCTGCGTCTCGTAGTCCTGGAACAGCACCGCCTCCTTGGTCGGGAAATGGCGGAAGAACGTGCGCTCGGTGACACCGGCTTCGGCGGCCAGTTCGGTCACCGTCGCATTCGCAAATCCTTTGCGGGCGAAGCTCTTTAATGCCGCCTGGCGCAGCGCCTCGCGCGTCGACCGTCGGCGGAGCTCATGACGGTTGGTCGAATTAGTCAGTGCTGACATCTTCCAATTATGTCAGTACTGACATATTCTTGTCACGCGCCGACCGAGGGAGGACCCGCGATGACGGACTATGACGCGATCGTGGTGGGAGCCGGCCACAACGGGCTGACCGCTGCCGCGGTTCTACAACGTGCGGGCCTGCGCACACTGTGTCTCGAGGCCAACACCTACGCGGGGGGCATGGCGGCGACGGTGGAGTTGATCGACGGCTTCCGCTACGAGATCGCGGGTTCGGTGCAGTTCCCTACGGCTAGTCAAATCACCAAGGAACTCGGTCTGGACACCCTGCCCACGCTGGAGCCGGAGGTGATGTCCGCCAACATCGGCGACTCCGGCGAGGAGCCGATGGTCTTCTACCGCGACCCCATACAACTGATGACGCACCTCGGCGAGAAGCACGGGCTCGAGGCGGTCACCGGCATGGCCGAACTGATCACCTGGAGTCAGGGACCCGCAAAGGCGTTGGGCCGCTTCGATGTCCGCAAACCCCCCAAGACCCTCGACGAGATGTATGCCTGTGCGGCCAACGACGCCGAACGCCGGGCCATTCACGAAATGCTGTTCGGGTCGGCGATGGACGTGATCGACCGATACCTGCCCGACAAGGACAAGCATGCGGTCATGCGGGGGATGCTCGCGTTCCTGGCCATCAACTCCACCTACCGCGGGCCCTACACCCCGGGCAGCGCCACCTGCTTGGCGTTCGCCCTGGCGGTGCCCGACGAGGGCACCGCGATGATGACCAAACTCAAGGGCGGCATCGGCTCGCTCACCGAGCACCTGCGTGAGCTCTTCGTCTCCCACGGCGGCGAGATCCGATTCCGCACGAAGGTTGAACAGATTCTCGTCGACCATGGCGCGGTGACCGGCGTACGCCTGAAGGACGGGTCCACGATCACCGCGCCGATCGTAGTATCCAACCTCTCGCCGGACGTCACGCTCACCGAGCTCATCGCGCCCGACCACATACCCGGCCGAACTGGTCTCACGGGTGTCCGACCGCGATCACCGCGCGTCTTTCGTGCAGATCCACTTCGCCCTCGACGGGCTGCCCGAATTCGCTGCGCCGTATGAGTTTTTGAACGAGGCAGGCATGCAACAGTCGGTCGGCATTTTCGGCTCCCCGGAAGAGCAACAGCTGCACTGGGAGAACTGCCGTCGCGGCATCGTCCCGGACAACCCGTCGATGGGCATGCAGATCCCTTCGGTGCACGATCCGAGCATGGCGCCGCCCGGTAAGCACGCCGCGAGCGCGTTCGCCTACGCCTTCCCGGTCGAAGTCGGCCGTGACCAGCACGGCCACCTGAAAAACGAAATGGCACAACGTGTCATCGACAAGATCGCCAGATTGGCCCCGAACTTCAAGGACATCGTGATCCGGCACATCACGTTTGCCCCGTATCACATGAACACCATGTTCGGCGCACCCGCCGGTGACTTCTGCCACGGGCTGCTGCATCCCGACCTCATGGGACCCAATCGCCCCGGACCGAAGGGATTCCTCGACTTTCCGATTCCGATCGACGGCCTCTACCTCGGTGGCGCGGGATGCCATGGCGGACCGGGTATCACATTCACTCCCGGGTATAACGCCGCCTATCAGGCGCTCGACGACCGGGCCTGAAACTGATCCTGATAGTGATTCTGTGTCACGGTTGACAGGCTGACTCCAGGGCAAGGACCGGACCTCCGGACCGCAAGGACAGCAAATACAGGTAGGTCGCGAGCGAATGTTCGCAAGGCACCGGTATTTGACCAAGACTTTCGGCGGCAGCGGCACCAGTCGCACCGGAACGAGCTCGTACGGATTGAGCACATGCTGGTAATCGATGGGCGGAGGCAACGCGGGGACGATGTCGAGGCGATTGGCGATCCGATACGAGTCCTTGACCACCTGGTCGTATGTGCTTGCAAACAGCGAGTCCCCGGTGCGGGGACTGCCGTAGGAATACGCGGCCGGGTCGGAAAACGTCGTGTTCACCGCCACGTCGAGGGCGAGCAGCGTCGCCAGGGCTCCGCCCAGGCTGTACCCGCAAATCGTCAGGGACCCAACGGGCTTGGGGAACGATAGCTTCGGCAGGGCGCTGACCACCGTAGGCGAATTCGGTTTCGCACCGGTGCGCAACGACTGGTACATGTCGGTGAACCCGTCCTCGGTGTGGCCCGCGCCGGCCAGGAAGGGGCATGGCACCTGAAGGAACTCGGCGTCGTGAATCCATTCCAGGATTCCTTCGGTGCCCCGGATCGCGATCACCACGTCGCCGGATTGGTTCGCCTGGCAGATCAGCCCGATGGAGACTTCGTCGTTGACCCGGCCCGGGTTCATGTCCGTCGCCAGATCGTTGGCATAGATCGTCGTGACCACCGTGTAGTCGATGCCGCCGGCGCTCAGCGCCTGACCGGCCGCATTCGTCAAATCGCTGGGCGACGTCGCGTAGGTCGCGTTGACCAGCTGGCCGAATTCGATTGCCTTGGTGACGTCTAACGTCGGCTGCGTCGGCATGGCGGCGGTCAGCCCCCGAAGGTCCCGGTGAGCTGCGCCTGTGCGGTCGCGGCGCCCGCTATCGTCTGCGCCGCTTGGACGCCGGCGAGCGCGCCTGGAACCTCATAGGTGTTGGGAAGCTGGTAGAGCGTGAACCGGTAGTGGTGTGTCCCGGTGCCCGCGGGCGGACAGGGCCCTTGTATCCCGGCTGGCCGGCCGAGTTCGGCAGGATGATTCCTCCACCTGGAATCTGACCATCGCCGCTGCTGCCCGGACCGAACGGGATTCCGGTCACGATCCAATGCACATACGGCCCGCCGGGGGCGTCCGGGTCGTCGAGAACGAGTGCCGCCCCCAACGGCGCCGACCATGTCAACGGCGGCGCGACGTCGGCCCCCTTGCACGTGTATTGCACCGGTATGGGCGCACCGTTGGCGAATGCGGGACTCGTGATCGTCAACGGGCCGCCGGGTGCTCGGGGATAGTCCGGGCCACGGTGGTCACTTTCGGCGTCGATGGACCCGTCACGCGGCTGCCACCGTGGCCGCCGCAGCCGACCAGCACCACCAGGAGTGCCAGCCCGCCGGCAACCGACGCGGTTCGATGAAACATGATCGCCAACGTAGGGCTCATAAAGAACAGTGTCGCGCGCGTGCTGGTCGGCCCGGAAGACTACTCACCGCGCTTATGGACTTCGAGCACCCGTTTGCGCAGGCCATCGGTTGCCGTTTTCATCAGCCCCTTGGCCCCTCGTTTGACCAGGAAACCCGGGACCGGCACGGACGGCTCCACGGTGAGCTCGAAATGGACCCGGGTGGAGTCGCCTTCGGGCGTCAGCGTGTAGTGGCCCTCCTGCGCGCGTTGTTGTTTGGCACTCACCAGCTTCCAGCTCACGCCGTCGTCGTGAACGGAATAATCGAGCACCTGCTCGTCGGTGACGCCCACGATTTTGACGGCCTGCCGGGACTTGCTCGGATGGCCCTCCTTGTCCCGCTCCAAGATTTCGACCTTTTTATGAACCGAGGACCATTCGGTCAACGACTCGAGGTCGAACAGCACGTCCATGATCTCGTCGGGCGAAGCCTCGATGACGACTTCGCGAGTGTCGGTGATAGCCATGGGAGAGAAATAACCACTGCAGCGCCGTCGGAAACTCAGGGCACCAATACGACCTTCCCGACGTTCTCCCGGGCCGCCAGGATGCGGTGGGCCTTGGGCGCTTCGGCGAACGGGACCGCCGCGTGCACGACGGGAGCGATCGTCGCGTCATCGAGGGCCTTCGCCAGCGGAGTGATCCAGGGCTCGAGCGTGCCGCGGTCGTCCCAGAGGCGCAGCATGTTCAGGCCGATCACGGCCTTCGAATCCGAGAGTTGGTCGAGCAGGTTGAACCCGCGCAGCATCGTCAGCGCGTGGGGCGCGGCCGCGCGCAGCGAACGCTTCTCGCCGTGCTGCATATTCGAAACCCCGTAGGCGACAAGCCTTCCGCCCGGCCGCAGCAGGGTGTAGGAGCGCCGCAGCGACGTGCCGCCCAGCGCGTCGAGCACCAGATCATATGGGCCGAGGCCCTTCCACCAGCCGTCGCGGCGGTAGTCGATCGCTCGGTCCACGCCGAGCTCCGCCAGCTTCGCGTGCTTTCCGGGCGACGCGGTGCCGTGCACCTCGGCGCCGGCAGCCTTCGCGAATTGGATAGCCGCGATGCCGACACCGCCGGCCGCGGCATGCACCAGCACCCGCTCGCCGGCGCGCAGCGACCCGTAGCCGTGCAGCGCCGCCCATGCGGTCGCGTAGTTGACGGGGACCGCGGCGCCCTGTTCGAAGCTCAACGCATCGGGCAGCGCCACGGAATCGTTGGCCGCAACGTTGACGACTTCGGCGTAGCCACCGAATCGCGTACCGGCCAACACCCGTTCGCCGACGCGGTCGGGATCGACACCCTCGCCGACGGCTTCGACCGTCCCGGCGACTTCGTAGCCGACCACCGCCGGAAGTTTCGGTGCGTCCGGGTACATGCCGACGCGGGCAAGATGGTCGGCGAAATTCACCCCCGCGGCCCGTACCGCAACCCGCAGCTGGCCCGGGCCGGGCGGCGGGGGTTCGGGCCGCTGCTGGACCTGCAAGACGGATGGGTCGCCATGCTTGCTGATGACGACTGCGCGCATCGTGTTCCTCCGTGTTTTCCTCAAGGGCGGCGAGCGGGCCTACTCGCTGATGGTTGCACACGCCGTCGATCGGGTCATTCCCGCACAGCGACCTCGGCAAGGCGGGGGAGAACGACATCACGCCATCCGGTGCCCATGCGGTTGAAGGCCTCGGCCATCCTCGTGTCGTTCAGATCAAAGCCGCTGTGTTCCAAGAAGACTCGCGTACCGGTGCCTTCCGCCTCAAGGCGCCAGGCCAGCGTCCAAGCCGCGGTAAAGGTGTAGACGAAGCGGTGCGGGACATCGACCTCGAGCACCTTGCAGGGTTGCTTGCCGTAGCCCGGCATGTCCAGGGTGAACTGGTGGCCAACCACCGCGGCCACCTCGCCCTCGGCCCACCACAGGCGCATCAGCTCCGGTTCAGTCAGGAGCCGCCACACCTTCGCCGGTGGTGCCGCCACGAAGTGGTCCACCCGGATCGTTGCGGGCGTTTTGCCGGCCAAGTTTGTCTCGGTCACTCCAACTCCTCTGCCGCCTCGGCGAGCTCGGCCAGTCGCGCACGCCAGAACTGCTCGAACGGATGCAGCCACTCACCCAGCTCCGCAAGTGGTTCCGCGGTCAGGCGATAGATGCGCCTGCGGCCTTGCGCCTCGTCGGTGACCAGCCCTGCGTCGCGCAGCACTTTGAGGTGCTCGGCGACAGTCGGGCGGCTGAGCTCGAAGCGGTCGCTGAGTTCCCCCGCAGACAGCGGCCGCCGAGTGAGGATCTCGAGCAGTTCCCGCCGCACGGGATTCGCCAGGGCATGAAAAACACCATCGGCGGTCGGCCACGGCCGAATATACGTCGGAGATTTCCGACATGTCAACTTTTTCCGACATATGCGCTGTCGCCCGATGGCGGCTACGTTCCTGGTTGTGCAGTTCACCTGGCAGCAGCTGGCCGCCGGCGTGCATCGCTGCCGGCTGCCATTCTGCGACGTCACGATCGGGCTGGTGCGGGGGCGTACCGGAGCGGTGCTCATCGACACCGGTACCACGCTCGTCGAAGCGGCCGCGATCGACGCCGACGTCCGCCAGATTGCGGGACACCCCGTTACCCATGTCGTCTTGACGCACAAGCACTTCGATCATGTGCTGGGTTCTTCGGTGTTCGCCGAAGCCGACGTGTACTGCGCGCCAGAGGTTGTCGAGTCCCTAGCCTCGGGGACCGACCGGCTGCGCGACGACGCGCTGAGCTACGGCGCGGACGCCGCGGAGATCGACCGCGCGATAGCGGCCTTGCGCCCTCCGCGGCACGCGATCTACGACGCCGTCATCGACCTCGGGGACCGCGCCGTGACGATCGCTCACCCGGGACGTGGTCACACCACCTCGGATCTGGTCGTGGTGGCTCCCAGAAGGGGCGATGACCAAGCGCCGGTCGTGGTGTTCACCGGTGATCTCGTGGAGGAGTCCGCCGACCCCGCAATCGATTCCGATTCCGACGTGGCGGCCTGGCCGACAACGCTTGATCGGGTGCTGGCGATGGGCGGTCCCGACGCGATCTATGTCCCGGGACACGGCGGATCGTCGACGCGCGGTTCGTCCGTCGGCAACGGGATTGGCTGAGCCGACGGTCGGGCTCGAGCCCGGCAGGCGTGGGCCGGCGCACGCGGCGATGAGGGCGTCCGGGTTGCCCATCTTCACGCGCAGCGTCCCGTCCTCGACCCGCACCTCGCTGTGCTTCGGCCCGAGTCCGAGGGGAACGGACAAGGCCAGATACCAACGCTCGTAGCGCAATTCTGTCGGCACGGCGAAGCCTTACCAACTGTTTCCTGACATGGGGGTTGATCACCTCGCCATACTAAAAGCGTTGCAAACTCTGAATTAGTGGCCGGGCGCTCGGAGCGGCGCCAGCAACAGTTTCGGGCCGCCCCGGTGAACGCCCTAACCCCTGATTGAGCCGCTGACTCCGGGGATAAACTCACGTTCAGGCAGTCCTGCTGAAGAGGAGCGTAACCCCATGGCCATCATCGAATCGGACACCGAGGTCCGCACCCCATTCGAGCAAGACGTCGCGGCCACGCAGCGATACTTCGACGACCCACGCTTCGCCGGGGTTATCCGCCTCTACACAGCCCGTCAAGTAGCAGAGCAACGCGGCACGATCCCGTTCGACTACACGATCGCGCGCGAGGCGGCGGAGGCTTTCTACCCGCACCTGCGAAAGCTTTTCGCGCAGAAGAAAAGCATCACCACATTCGGTCCCTACTCGCCCGGGCAGGCGGTGAGCATGAAGCGGAGGGCATCGAAGGCATCTACCTCGGCGGTTGGGCGACTTCGGCCAAGGGCTCGACCACCGAAGATCCCGGGCCCGACCTCGCCAGCTACCCCCTGAGCCAGGTGCCCGACGACGCCGCCGTGCTGGTGCGCGCCCTGCTGACGGCCGACCGCAACCAGGAGTACCAGCGCCTGCAGATGAGCGAGCAGCAGCGCGCCACCGCCAGCAGTTCGACTTCCGGCCGTTCATCATCGCCGACGCCGACACCGGTCACGGCGGCGACCCGCACGTGCGCAACCTGGTCCGCCGCTTCGTCGAGGTCGGCGTGCCGGGCTACCACATCGAGGATCAGAAGCCCGGGCACCAAGAAGTGCGGCCACCAGGGCGGCAAGGTGCTGGTGCCGCGGACGAACAGATCAAGCGCCTCAACGCCGCGCGCTTCCAGCTCGACATCATGCGGGTGCCGGGCATCATCGTCGCGCGCACCGACGCCGAGGCGGCGAACCTGATCGACAGCGGCGCGGACGAGCGCGACCAGCCGTTCATGCTGGGCGCGACCAACCTCGAACATTCCTTCCTACAAGGCGCTGTTTCCTGGCGCTGGTGCGGCGGTTCTACGAGCTGGGCGTCAAGGAGCTGAACGGTCACCACCTGTACGCCCTCGCCGACGGCGAGTACGGCATCGCCAACGCGTGGCTCGAGCGCCAGGGCCTCGCTCGGCGTGGTCTCGGACGGCCGTCGGACACCTGCGAGGAGAACGGCAAGGACTCGATCGACGACGCGCTCGACAAGGTCGTATCGAGCGCGTTCGTGGCGGCCTGGGAGGCCGAGGCGAACTGAAGACGTACGGCGAGGCCGTGGCCGAAGTGCATGCGCATTCCGGTCGAAGCGAAGGCGTGCCGTCGCGATGAGCGCCGAGGAGTGGCGGCAGTTCGCCGCGCGGGCCTCGTTCTACGCCATCCGCGAGAAGGCCAGGGAGATGGGCGTCCACGCCGCCGTGGGACTGCGAGCTCGCCAAGACGCCCGACGGCTACTACCAGGTGCGCGGCGGCATCGAGTACGCCATCGCCAAGTCGCTCGCGGCCGCGCCGTACGCCGACATCCTCTGGATGGAGACCAAGACGGCCGATCTGCCGAGGCCAAGGAGTTCGCCGAGGCCATCCACGCCGAGTTCCCCGAGCAGATGCTGGCCTACAACCTCTCGCCTTCGTTCAACTGGGACACCACCGGGATGACCGACGAGCAGATGCGGCGCTTCCCCGAGGAGCTCGGCAAGATGGGCTTCGTCTTCAACTTCATCACTTACGGCGGCCACCAGATCGACGGCGCTCGCAGGCGAGGAGTTCGCCGCATCGCTGCGCAGGACGGCATGCTGGCGCTGGCGCGGTTGCAGCGCAAGATCCGCCTGGTCGAATCTCCTTACCGCACGCCGCAAACGCTGGTCGGCGGACCGCGCGGCGATGCCGCGCTGATGGCCATCTCGGGCCGCACGGCGACCACCAAGGCCATGGGCAAGGGCTCGACCCAGATCCAGCATCTGGTGCAGACCGAGGTGCCGCAGAAATTGCTGGAGGAGTGGCTGGCGCTGTGGAGCGAGCAGTACCAGCTCGGCGAAAAGCTTCGTGTGCAATTGCGGCCTCGCCGCGCCGGCTCGGACGTACTGGTCCTCGGAATCCATGGGAACGACGACGAACAACTCGCCAACGTGGTGTTCGATCCGATCAAGGATCGCCACGGACGCAGCATCCTGACGGTGCGCGACCAGAACACCTACGCCGAGAAGCTGCGCCAGAAGCGGCTGATGACCTTGATCCATCTTTGGCTCGTTCACCGCTTCAAGGCCGACGCGGTGTACTACGTGACTCCGACCGAAGACAACCTCTATCAGACCGAGAAGATGAAGTCCCACGGCATCTTCAGCGAGGTCTATCCGGAGGTCGGCGAGATCATCGTCGCCGAGGTGAACAAGCCACGCATCGCCGACCTACTGAAGCCCGATCGCGTTGCGCTGCGGAAGCTGATCACCAAGGAAAACTAAAAGGGCAGCTGTCCGCACCGGCTGCATTCCCGGCGCTAACTGCTGAGTTCCGAGCGCGTCCGGCCATTCGAAACCACGTTGGCCCCGTTTGCACGTACGAATCCGGGGTACGAAGACGTGGACAGCAAAAGAGTGGTGCGAGTGGAGAGTGGGGCGCTGATGAGATCTGAAGCTAGGACTGCGGTCGCGGTATTCGGCGGCTCGGCCATGCTGCTGTTGGCGGTCGGATGCGGTGGTGGCGGCAACAAAGGGCCGAGCAGCAGCACCACGCCGACGACTACCACGACGCCGACGTCCAGCGTCACTCCCGCGCCGTCCACCGCACCAGGCGGAGGCGGCGGCAGCCCGGGCGGCCCGACGGGCGGTGGCGGTCCCGGGGGCGGCGGCGGCAGCATCCCGGGTGGCCCGACGGGCGGCGGCGGCCCGGGCGGCGGAGGCGGCAGCATCCCCGGCGTCGGCGGTGGCGGCGGCGGTCCGGGCGGTGGCGGCGGTTGCGTCGGCAACATTTGCGGCGGCGGCTAGCGGCTGACACGTCGAACGACCTGGCCCCCAGCGGTTGCGCAATATCTCGGGTCTCCACTTCTCGACTGGCGTAGAGCACCCTGAGTTATGGTTCTCGGCAAGTCGACCGCAAGGGGACCTCAATGGCCAAGCTCAGGTTTGGATACTTCATCGCCCCGTTCCACCGTGCGGGCACCAATCCGACGCTCGCTTTACAACGGGATCTGGAGTTCATCGAACATCTCGACGCCGTCGGCTTCGACGAAGTGTGGCTGGGCGAGCATCACTCCGCCGGCAGCGAGATCATCAGCTCTCCGGAGGTCTTCATCGCGGCCGCCGCGGAACGTGCCAAGCGAATTCGGTTTGGCACCGGCGTCATTTCGCTCGCGTACCACAACCCGCTCTGGGTCGCTGACCGGCTGATGCTGCTGGACCATCTCACCCATGGTCGCGTGATCGGGGGGATGGGCCCGGGCTCGCTTCCCACCGATTCCGCGATGATCGGACTCAACCCCACCGACACGCGGGAGCTCCTCGAAACCAACCTCGACATCGTCGTTCGGTTGCTGGCGGGGGAGACCGTCTCAGCGAAAACCGCCACGCACCAGCTGTTCGACGCCAAGCTACAGCTCGCCCCGTACTCCGACGACGGCATCCCGTTGGCGGTCGCCGCGGTCGCCTCGCCGACGGGTGCGCGGCTGGCCGGCAAGCACGGCATCGGTCTGCTGTCCATCGGGGCGACGCTGGTGGTCGAAGGCTTCGACGCGCTCGCCTACCACTGGGGCATCGTTGAGGAGCGCGCGGCCGCCTTCGGCACCACGGTCGACCGCAAGAACTGGAGCCTGGTGGGGCCGTTCCACATCGCCGAGACCGACGAACAGGCCCGTGCCGACGTGAAATTCGGCATGGAGGCGTGGTTCCGGTACTTCCAGAAGGTGGCGGCCTTCCCACAGATGACCATGCCCGGAGAGCAACTCGACGAGATGATCGACATCATCAACGACAGCGGAGCCGGAGTCATCGGTAGCCCGGAACGGGCGCGGGCCCAGATACAGCGGTTATGGGATCAGTCCGGCGGCTTCGGTTGCATGCTGCAGATGGGCCACGAGTGGGCCAACCCGGCCGCAACCAAGCGGTCCGCCGAACTGTTTGCCGCCGAAGTGATCCCGCATTTCCAAGGGCAGGCGCAACCGACATTGGATGCCGCTGCACGCGCCGGCCAGGTGCGCGACGACCTCGCGCAGACGCAACTGCAGGCCATCGAGCACATGACCAAGAAGTATGAAAGTGAAAAACGTCCTACTAATACCGATTGACCTGTCACCGCTGTAACCAGCGGCGGCAGAGTGCCGTCGTCTTCCAGAGAAAAGGAATCCCAACATGAAGACGAGAGTATTGATGGCCACGGTCGGTGCTGCAGCGGCAGCCTTGGCCGCTGGTGTTATGTGGACCGCACCGTCGGCCTCGGCTGGCACCGACTATTGCAATGGGCTCCCGCCCAAGGACGCTCGTGAGTGCAACTGCGGCTTCGACAACGCCCCGGGTAGTCAGGAGCTTCACGATTGCCTGTATGGAAATGCGGCTGCGCCCGGCGCTCCTGCACCCGGCGCACCTGCACCCGGCGCACCTGCACCCGGCGCACCTGCACCCGGCGCTCCTGCGCCCGACGCGCCTGGGCCCGGCGGGTAGCGCGGGTCCGACCACCGACACACGCCGCCAGACCCACAGCGGCGTCGGGGTGGGGTCGTCGCCACTTGTATGAAACAACCAAGAAGTATCAGGACGAAGTCGATTCGAAATAGCGGCTCAAATCCCGAACCACTGCGCGAGTACTCCACGCGGTCCATCGATTTCGGGTCTGGCCGCTGACGATGCCCACGCGACATAACCATCGGGGCGAACAAGCACGGCCGTCGCCGGCACGTCGCCGACCGCGCGTCCGACGGCGACGGTGAGCTCGCCTGCGACACCGGCTAGCGCGGCCGCGACTTCGCCGCCATCGGTGAGATCGAGAAGTAGCGGCCGCCCGGTTCGGGCGAGTTCTGCGACACGCATTGTTCCGGCGACGTTGGCCACACTGAAGTCGGGCACCCAGTGCCCGGTCAGCGGATGCGCCTCGGCCCCTGCACCGTAACAGTTTTCAGCTCCCGAAATGAGGTCGCCGAGGCGCCGCACGATATCGGGATCGGTGACCAGTTCGGAGAAGAGTTGGCGCAGGGCGGTGACCTCGGGCCCCGGCCGGACGAGCGCCAGCTGGGCCCGGCTGTGCATGATGACCCGCTCGGCAGCGGGCCGGCGTTCGGCCTCATACGTGGCGAGCAGCTCGGGCCCGACGCGTCCGCGCAGGACTGCCGCGAGCTTCCAGCCAAGGTTCACCGCATCCTGCAGACCCAGGTTGAGTCCCGGTCCGCCCATGGGGGAGTGGACGTGCGCGGCGTCGCCGACCAGGATCACCCGGCCCACCTGATAGCGGGATGCGATCCGTGAGTTGATTCCGCGGAACCTGCGCAGATCCAGCGGCATGTCGGGCGACGCAGGCCGCAACGGAACGTCCACGCCGAGCACCCGCTTGGCGCTGGCCTCCAGTTCGGCCAGGCTCATGGGCGGTTCGTCGCCGTTCTGGTCGGCCGGGTGCTCCCGGGCCGATTTGTCCAATTCGAAGACGATCACCGCTGCCCGGCGCCCCAGTGCACCGCACGCAAAAACGCCCCCCTCGACCCGATGGAACCCCAGGGGTGGGACGCGACCGAACCCCGGTATGTCCAACGCGCCGCTGACCGGGTCGACCCACCCGTCCGGGGGCAGGACATCGAATCCCATCCGCGCGACGACGTCGTACGACGACATTCCGGGGAAATCGATGCCGGCCAACTTGCGGGTCCTGCTGGTACCCCCGTCTGCGCCGACGAGATACTTGGCCGTCAGATCGTAGGGGCCGTCGGGGCCGGTGACATGTACGGTGACGCCGTCGTGGTGCTGATCGAGACCGGTTAGCACGTGACCCCAACGAATATCGGTGTTGTATTCGGCGGCCCGCTCGGCCAGCACCTGGACGAGCTTTGGTTGCTGCACGGGGAGCAGGAACATCTGCGAATCCGGGACCAGTGCGAGGTCCAACGGAAAAGCCGCAAACATCGCACGGGGGTTGAGCCGAGGCGGCTCTTCCGTACCCGCGAGTCTGCTATAGAGCCCGCGATGGTCCAGGATCCGAACACCTTGGCCGATAATGCCGTTGGCCCGCGGTCCCGGATTGGGGCCTGGCATCGGGTCGAGTACCACCGGTCGGATTCCGGCCAATCCCAGTTCGCCGGCCAGCATCAAGCCGTTCGGTCCAGCGCCCGCTATGACGACATCAATCACTTAGTCAAACTTAGTAGTTCGGGCGGGGCGCTGCCACCGGCGGATCAACTAGCAAACGCGTGATCTCATATTCGAGCTATAGGCGCTTCCTAGCTGATTGCTAGTGACGGGCGCAAACCTAAACCATGACCAACACCCCATCAGTGTCAGGAGATCAATGCGACCGGCGCGTGGCGCCGGCAATTGCGAACGATTCCACTGACTTTCGCCGGACCGCGATTGTGACGAGCAGCAAGCCAACGACCCATAGTCCCGTTTCGAAGCATGGCGGACGCGGCTGCGCCGTTACCCACGACACGTACGCAATGAACTAATTCAGCCCGGCGGAGTGTTGTAACCACCATAGAGGGTTACCACCACCTCACCCGCGAGGAAAGAGGACGACATGACAACTCAGCACCACAAGGTGATCACGAAGATACTGGTCAGCGCCGCTATCGCTGCCAGCTTGGGAGTTGGGGGAGCCGCTGTGGCAAGCGCCGACCCGAACCCGAACAACACCAGCCCGAACCCGTATGGCGGCCTCCGTGATAGCCAAGTCCTGCCGCCTACCGGCAACCCGGACGTGACGGCACAGATAGATCAGGGACTCCGGGAAGGTCACACAGCCTGGTTGCCGGGACTACCGGCACCGATCCAGCCCAGGTAATGCCCAGGTAATGGAGTCATAAGCCAAGCTCCGCCGCCGAGCGGTGCCCGGTCAATTCGTCGGCCCACCGCCCGACTCGCGTTCGGCCGCCTTCACCAGCCGACCCGCGAAAAACCGGACCGCCCCGCCGAGCGCGGCCCGCATCACCGGACCCGTCCCCGGAGCGCCTTCGATGAACGACCCGCTCCATCGGATATCGGTGCCCCCCGCCGCATTCGGCGTGAAGACCACCTCGCCGGAATAATCCTTGGCGGGACTCGGCGGTCCAACCAGCTTGTAGGCGTGGCGGCGATCCTGCTCGTACGCGACGGTTTCCTCCTGTACCAGCAGGGGCCACATCCCCACCTTGCGGACGGCCCCGACGCCGCCCGGTGCCGGATCACCCTGCTTCGCCCAACTCGATTGAAGAACGATCGGCTTTGCCCACTTCGACCAGTTGGCACCGTCGGCCACGAGCCGGAACAACGTGGCGGCAGGCGCGCTACTGGTCCGGTTGATCTCGAACGAAAACTCACGACCCGACATGTCCGACTCCCTGGTGACGATTCGATAAGTGACCCCGAATGGCACCGCGTACCCTACCGCGCAAGCCATGCGCCCAGCCGGTTGGGCTCCGTTGCCATCCGCTGGCACGCTGCGCGTCCGCTGCCACTGACCAGCGAAATTGTGCCCCGTAGCGACGACCGCAAGTGCATACTCACCGTGTGCGGCGGCCCTTCCTACTTCTCGCAGTCATGCTGTTGCTCAGTGCCTGCGGCGGTGGCCGCGACGCCCAGCCCACCACTTCGTCCGCCACGACGGACCACGCCGACGCCACAGCCGGCAGCCAGAACGTGCTGGACGCCGCTATCGAAGCGGGTGCGCCGGGTTGCTCGGCGGCGGTGGGTGTCAAGGGGAAGGTCGTCTGGACGGGGGTCCGTGGCGTTGCGGACATGTCGAGCGGTAATCCGATCACCACGCACACGGTGTTCGACATCGCCTCGGTATCCAAGCAGTTCACGGCGACCGCGCTGCTGCTGCTGATCGACGCGGGCAAGCTGACGCTCGACGACCCATTGTCCCGATACGTACCCGAACTGCCGACGTGGGCTGACACCGTCACCATCGGGCAGCTGATGCACCAGACAAGCGGAATCCCTGAGTACGTCGGGCTTCTCGAGGCGCAGGGCTTTGCATTGGCGGACCAAACGACCGAGGACCAAGCCCTACAGGCCCTGGTCGGCGTGCCGAAGCTGGAATTTCAACCGGGTTCCCGATTCGAGTACTCCAACTCCAACTATCTGCTGCTCGGCGAGATCGTCCACCGAGTGGCGCGAGAACCGTTGCCGCAGTTCCTAAGTGAACGGCTCTTTCAGCCCCTCGGTCTGAGCATGGTGGTGGATCCGACCGGGCCGATTCCCGACAAAGCCGTTTCGTATGAAAAGGGCAGCAAAGGGTATCGCGCCACCAAATCCGGCTGGGAGCAAGTGGGCGACGGCGGCATCCAGACCACGCCCGGCCAACTCGTCTACTGGGCGGACAATTACCGGACCGGCCGGGTGGGCGGCTCCAATCTCATCAATGCACAACTGACCGGGGCGGTGTCAACCGAACCGGGTGGCGCCGACCGTTATGGCGCCGGAATCTACCTGCTGGGCAACGGCATGCTCGATCACGATGGCGCCTGGGGCGGATTCGTCACGGCATTCCGCGTCAGCAAGGACCGAACGATGTCCCTGGCCATCAGCTGCAACACCGATAAGCAAGACCCAGAAGCGCTCACCGACGACCTGGCCAAGCTCTGGATGTAGCTGCCCGCCGGTGCGGCCATCGGTGCGGGCCTGGTGAACAGCGTGTGACGGTGACTGTCGGTGTTGTCTCGTAACGTGTGCGGCATGTCCGAGCGTCGGTTTTGTTGCACCCTGGGTGGGGTGTGTTGGCTTGGGCTGCAGCTGGTGTGGTGCTCGAAGTATTGGCGCCGCGTTCTAGTGGCCGCGTCGCGGCGCGGTGTGGCGAGCTGGGGGAGCAGATCGCCGGCGAGCTTGGCTGGGATGTGGTGGCCAAGGAGGTGATGGCCGATCACGTGCATGTGTTGGTGCGGGTCGGCGCGACCGACGTGCCGGCGTCGGTGGTGCGGGTGTTTAAGGGCCGCACCGCCTGGGTGCTGCGTGCTGGGTTCGGGTGTTTGTGGTGGTTCGCGAAGGTGTTGTGGTCGCCGTCGTGTTTCGCCGCCTCGGTCGGATAGGTGTCGGAGTCGAGGGTGCGCCGCGACATCGAGCATCGGTGGGATGCGGTGGCATCGTGAGACGCGCCTACGTGTTTCGGCTGCGGCCGACCGCGCGTCAGCACGTCGCGTTGGCGGAGTGCGTGGAGGCGCATCGCGAGTTGTACAACGCGGCGCTGCAGGAGCGTCGCGATGCCTGGTCGCACAGCAGGACTCGCATCTATTACGGGGATCAGTCGGCGCAGCTGACGCAGATCCGGGCTGCATGCGTGGATCAGGCGGTGTGGTCGTTTTCCAGTCAGCAGGCCACGCTGCGGCGGTTGAATAAGGCGTTCGGTGGGTTTTTCGGCCGAGTGAAGACAGCGAAACCCGGTGTCAAGGCAGGGTATCCGCGGTTCAAAGGTGAGAATCGGTTCGATTCGGTGGAGTGGCCCAAAGACGGCGATGGGGCCCGCTGGCTGCCCGAGACTAAGCGGGTGTATCTGCAGGGCATCGGACAGGTCAGGGTCGATGTACACCGGCCGGTGGCGGGTCGGGTGAAGACGATCCAGATCAAACGCCAAGGGCGGCGCTGGATGCTGGTGCTGTCCTGTGCTGACGTGCCGACCAATCCACTGCCGGGCACCGGGCGCCGGGTCGGGATCGATGTCGGGATCGCGAGTTTGGTCACCACTAGCGATGGCGCGCATATCGACAATCCGCGCTGGGGGCGGGCCGCCCAAGAGAAACTGACCGCGGGCGCAGCAGCGATTGCAACGCGCTAAGGGCGGTTCGAGAAACCGTCAACGGCGGCGGGAGGCTGTGGCGGTGCGGTATCGCAAGATCGCCAACCAGCGCAGGGACTTTCACGACAAACAGACGCGCGCTCTCGTCGAGTCCTACGACGTGCTGGTGGTGGAGGATCTGATGATCGTTAACATGTTGCGGCGGGCCAAACCCGTGCCCGACCCCGATAATCCCGGGCAGTTCCTCAAAAACGGTGCCCGGGCGAAGTCCGGGCTGAACAGGAGTATCAGCGACGCGAGCTGGGGAGGTTTCGTCTCAAAACTGCGCGCCAAAGCGGAAGACGCTGGGCGTATCTGGATTGAGGTCGACCCCCGCCACACCTCCGACGGCTGCGAGAAAGGTGGGTTTGCAGCCCGCGAGAACCGCGTCAGCCAAGCAGAATTCGTCTGTCAGCGATGCGCGCATCGCGCTCAAGCAGACGAACACGCTGCCCGCAACATCTTACGGGCTGGACTGGCCCTTCACGCCCGCGCGGCGTGAGAAGAAGCTGGCGGCTTCCAGCCGTCAGAGAAGTCACGCCGGACGCCGTCGCGCCCCGCACGAGCAGCACAACGAGCAAGACCACGATGAGCGTGAGGATGACCGCGAACAAATACGGGTCGGGCATGAGGCGTTCGACATACCGGACGCACACCGCCGTCAGGCCCTGGATAAGGCCACGTCGCTTTCCGGATCGTTCGCCGCGTCGTTCCCGTCTCGTCGTCGTCATTGATTTCCTTTATCTCTTCGCCCGCGTTGTGATCTGGTTGACTCGTGGAAACCCTGCCTCAGACAACTCGACACAGGTTGCCGCCAGGTGAACCGATGCCGGGAAAAACCCACGCTCGCCGCCGCGATGAGTTTGGGTGCCGCAACTTGTCTATATATGTAGTTCGATCGGACTCGATCGCACAATCGGCAAATCGTCGAATGCCCCCGCGCCTTGTGCGGGGGCATTTCTGTTGAGAGGGGCTTGTTATGGATGGGGCCGTGGGCGGAGTCGCAGGCAAAGCAATCTTGGTCACGGGCGCCAACCGTGGAATTGGTCGGGCCTTCGTGGACGAAGCCCTGCGTAGGGGCGCGGGACGGGTGTACGCCGGCACGCGGGATGGCTTCGGGCCTTCGGATGAGCGGGTTGTGCCGGTGGTGCTCGACGTGACAAATGCGGCGCAGATCCAAGAGGCCGTCGCGAAGGTTGAATCGCTTGACGTGCTGATCAACAACGCGGGCATCGCGCTCGACGACGATCTGAGCGATCGCACGATGCTCGACCGGCACCTCGCCGTTAATCTGTTCGGCACTTATGCGGTGACGCAGGCGTTCCTGCCGATGCTGATCCGTTGCGGGGGCGCGGTGATCAACAATCTGTCGGTCAACGCATTGGCGCCACTGCCGCTCATCCCTGCGTACTCGATCTCCAAGGCCGCCGCGTTCAACCTCACGCAGTCGCTGCGCGCCGCTCTGGCTCCGCAGGGAGTGCGGGTTCACGCGGTCTTGACAGGCCCGGTCGACACCGACCTGACCCGGGGCCTCGACATACCGAAGGCGACTCCGCAGTCGGTGGCGGAAGCCGTCTTCGACGCGCTGGAACGCGATGAAGAAGACATCTTCCCCGACGCACTGTCGCGATCTGTTGCTCAGCTCTGGGCCAGCAGCCCGGCCAAGGAGCTCGAGCGTCAGTACGCTGCGCTGCTCCCGACCGCAACGCCTGTGGCGGCGCAGAACTGAGCATCCCCACATCCCTTGCCGCCGAACAACACAACTAGCAGGAGGACAAGATGGAAGACCTATCCGGCAAGACCACGCTGGTCGTGGGTGCAAGCCGAGGCCTGGGCCGGGGCATCGCAACGGCCGCGGCCGAAGCCGGCGCCTCGGTGATTGCCGTGGCCCGCAGCGCAATGACCTTTCCCGAGCCGGCAACCGGCGCCGGGAGCATTCAAGGGGTGATCGCCGATGCGGCCGACGCGTCGGTGCCCGGCAGTCTTCTGGATCGATACGATCCGGAGTTTCTCGTTCTGGTGGCCGGGGCAAGCCCGCTGCCGCGTCCACTGCAGCACCACACCTGGGAGACGTTCTCGGCCAATTGGAACACCGATGTGCGGATCGCGTTTCATTGGCTGCGCGAGGCCCTGCTCAAGCCGCTGCGACCCGGAAGCAGGGTGGTGGTAATCAGCAGCGGTGCCGCATTGGCCGGATCGCCCCTAAGCGGCGGGTACGCCGGTGCGAAAGCGACCCAACGCTTTATCAGCGGATACGCACAAGACGAGGCTAACCGCGCGGATCTCGACATCACATTCACCGCCGTGCTGCCGCGGATCACCCCGCTGACCGAGCTCGGCCGACCCGCCGTGCGGGCGTACGCGGCCCGCAACGGCCAGTCCGAGGAAGAATATGTCAAGCAGCTTGGCGAACCGCTGAGCCCGGAGGTGGCCGGAGCGGCCGTCGTGGAGCTGGTCCGGGATATCGCCACCGTTGCCCCCGGGTACTTGCTTACCGGGGCCGGGCTGCAGCCGGTGGCATGACGCGACGGCTCGGCGTGACGCTTACCAAACCCGTTGAACCACAACCGAAAGGTTAGACATGAACATGCAGACACCCCCGGTCGTATCGGCACAGGAATGGGAGGCTGCGCGCCAGGGGCTGCTGGTGAAGGAAAAGGAACTGTTCCGCGCGCGCGACGCGCTGGCCGCTCAGCGCCGACGGATGCCGTGGCTGGCGGTCGACAAGCCGTACGAATTCGACGGGCCCAGAGGCAGGATGAGCCTGCTGGACCTGTTTCACGGTCGGCGTCAGCTGGTCGTCTACCGGGCGTTCTTGGAACCGGGGGTGGACGGCTGGCCCGAGCATGCCTGCCGCGGCTGCTCCATGATCGCCGACCACGTCGGCAACTTGGCGCATCTCAACGCCCGCAACACCACTCTGGTGTTCGCCTCCCGCGCAAGTCAGCACGATATAGCGCGGGTGAAGGCCCGGATGGCGTGGCGGATGCCGTGGTACACGATCACCGACGATTTCGATGCCGACTTCGGTGTCAACGAGTGGCACGGGACCAACGCGTTCATCCGCGACGGCGAACGGGTGTTCCGCACGTATTTCATCAATAACCGTGGCGATGAGGCGTTGGGCACCACCTGAAGTTCCTGGACATGACCGCGCTTGGACGCCAAGAGGACTGGGAAGACTCCCCGGATGGCTACCCGCAGACCCCCGCGTATGCGTGGTGGAACTGGCACGACGCATACGGCGATGAGGCGCCGCAGTGGTGGGAAGACCCCGGCCCGGGCGAGCCCGACCCAAGCGACCCCCGGCCACGGCGCCGCGACTCGTGAAAAGCTTACGACCGCAGGCTCTACCAACCTGATTCGGCAAGGGAGGAATGGGCAATGCCGACCACCGGCGCCGATGATTTCGCGCAAGCTGCCGAGCGCTATCGACCCGAATTGCGGGCGTACTGCTATCGGATGCTCGGGTCCATTGACGAGTGCGAGGATCTCGTGCAGGACACGTACTTGCGTGCGTGGCAGTCCTACGACAAGTTCGAGGGCCGTTCCTCGGTACGACTGTGGCTCTACAGGATTGCGACGAACACGTGCCTGAACGCGCTGCAGACGCGGAAGCGGCGTCCACTTCCCTCGGGGCTCAGCGCCCCGGCCGACAGTGCGGCAGTCACGTTGGCTCCAGCACAATCCGATATCCCATGGTTGCAACCCGCCCCGGATAGTCTGCTGTACGGTGCCACCGACGATCCCGCTGTCGTCGTGTCCCACCGCAGCAGCGTCCGTCTGGCGTTCGTCGCAGCCCTGCAGAATTTGTCGGCCCTGCAACGCGCGGTTCTGGTGCTGCGCGACGTACTGGGTTGGCAGGCCAAAGAAGTCGCCGAGATATTGGAAACGTCCACCGCGGCCGTTAACAGTGCGCTGCAACGCGCCCGCACCCAACTGGCAGAGACCGGCCCCATACCCGAAGAGCTGGGCGAACCCACTGAACCCGACGTGCGCGACGTGCTCGACCGGTATATGGCGGCCTTCGAACACGCCGACGTCGACGAATTGGCGCAACTGCTTCGAATCGATGTTGAACTCGAAATGCCCCCGATCCCAACGTGGTTCACCGGGCGCGATACCGTGCGCGAATTCTTGGCCCGGGTTGTGCTGCGCACGCCGGATCAATGGCGGCTGGCCTACACCCGGGCCAATGGCGCTCCGGCGTTCGCGCTGTACCAGCGCGCGCCGGACGGTTCCGGTTCTTTTCAAGCCCACGGACTCGACGTGCTGTCACTCGTCGGCGGTCGCATCACGCGCATCGTTGCCTTCAACGACCCAACGCTGGTCGCGAAGTTCGGCCTGCCCGAGACGATTACGGAATCGTCAACTCGTCCGGACGCACCGAGGACGTGAGGCCGGACCTTGTCCGACACGGACGAACTGTCCCTGCTAGCCGAGGCGACCCGATATCTGTTCGGGAGCATGCTTCTGGTTCGCGACGCCGACCTCTCGGCAACGACTCCTTGCCAAGGCTGGGATTTGTGCCGCCTGCTTCGACATCTTCGCGGCTCTTTAGCAGATGTCACCGACGTGCTGCTGGTGCGCGAGTTTGATGGACGGCCGGACACCGACCCCGTGGTCGCGGTGCGGGACGGCATCGTCGACTTTCTGCTCGCGTCGACGTCGGTACCGACGGCCGGACGCTGGTGCGAGATCGCGGGTAGGTACCTTCCCGCCAAAATCGTCGTCTACGTTGGCGCGCTCGAGATGGTGCTGCATGCATGGGATATCGCCCAGGCCTGCCGAGCCGGTCGCGCGATTCCCTCGGATCTTGCTTCGGCGCTGTTGAGAGTTTCACCACCGCTTGCGGAAGCCGGGCTGGCCGGGCACGTGATCGCCGAACCGCTGCCGACGCCAACAACGGCCACGCCCGGTGACCAGCTTCTTGCGCTCTTCGGCCGTCGGCCAATCGGTCCGGGTTCGTCCGGCCCCTAGACTGCGCCTATGGATTGCAGTTCCCGACAAAACGCCGCGGGTGTGCCCGGCCTGCTGCAGATCGAGGACTGCCTGGATGCCAAAGGCGGCGTCGCGATGCCGCCGGGCGCCACGCTGATATCCCTGATCGCACGCAACATCGCGAACGTCGGTGACGCCGTCGCGTATCGCTACCTGGACTACAGCCGCACCTCCGACGGGCAGGTTGCCGAAGTGACCTGGACCCAACTCGGCGTCCGGTTGCAAGCCATCGGCGCGCGCGTGCAACAGGCGGCGGGCCGCGGCGAGCGCGTCGCGATTCTCGCGCCGCAGGGCATCGACTATGTCGCGGGTTTCTACGCGACGGTCAAGGCCGGGCCGATCGCCGTGCCGCTGTTCGCGCCCGAACTGCCGGGCCATGCCGAACGTCTCGACACGGCGCTGCGCGATTCGGAGCCCACCGTCGTGCTGACGACATCGGCGGCCAAGGACGCGGTCGAGAGCTTTCTGAGCAACGTCGCGCACCTGCGCAGACCGCAAGTCATCGTCATCGATCAAATACCCGACTCGGCGGGGGACCTGTTCGTCCCCACCGAGCTGGGCATGGACGACGTCTCCCACCTGCAGTACACCTCGGGCTCGACGCGCCCCCCGGTCGGCGTGGAGATAACCCACCGGGCGGTGGGCACCAATCTGATACAGATGATCCTCTCGATCGACCTGCGGGACCGGAACACCCACGGCGTCAGCTGGTTACCGCTCTACCACGACATGGGGCTGTCGATGATCGGCTTTCCGGCGGTGTACGGGGGGCACTCCACCTTGATGGCGCCCACCGCGTTCGTGCGTAGGCCGCTGCGGTGGATTCGTGCGCTTGCCGACGAGTCACGGCAGGGACGCGCGGTCACCGCCGCGCCAAACTTCGCCTACGAGTGGACCGCACAGCGCGGCCTTCCCGCCCCTGGTGACGACGTCGACCTCAGCAATGTGGTGATGATCATCGGTTCCGAGCCGGTCAGCATCGACGCGGTGCGGACCTTCACTAAGGCGTTCGCGCCCTACGGATTACCGCGTACGGCGTTCAAACCCTCGTACGGCATCGCGGAGGCGACGTTGTTCGTCGCGACCATCGAACCCTCCGCCGAGGCATCCGTCGTCTATCTCGACCGCGAACAACTGGGCGCCGGCCATGCGGTACGCGTCGCGGCGGACGCCCCCGATGCGCTGCCGCAGGTGTCCTGCGGTCGGACAGCTCGCAGCCTATGGGCTGTCATCGTCGACCCCGAGACCCAGACCGAACTGCCCGACGGTGACATCGGCGAAATCTGGCTGCAGGGCCAGAACGTCGGTCGTGGTTATTGGGGACTGCCCGAGGAAACCCGGCTGGCATTCGGAGCCAAGCTGCAGTCGCGGCTCGGCGATGGCAGCCACGCCGAGGGTTCGACCGCCACAGGCACCTGGCTGCGAACCGGGGACCTGGGGGTGTATCTCGACGGCGAGCTCTACGTCACGGGCCGGATCGCGGACCTGGTGACCGTCGGGGGCCGCAACCACTATCCGCAAGACATCGAGGCCACCGTCGCGGAAGCCTCACCGATGGTGCGCCGTGGGTACGTCACCGCGTTCTCCGTGCCCGCCAACGAGCTGCCGGGCTGCGATGCCTCGAATCCCGACAGCGGCCAACGCCTGGTGATCGTCGCCGAACGTGCCGCGGGTACCAGCCGCGACGACCCACAGCCGGCGATCGAAGCGATCCGGGCCGCGGTGTCGGGCCGGCATGGTGTGACCGTCTCCAACGTGCGTCTGCTACCGGCCGGTGCCATCCCGCGCACTACCAGCGGCAAA
The DNA here is from genome assembly GCA_963703795.1 of uncultured Actinomycetota bacterium. GTDB lineage: Bacteria > Actinomycetota > Actinomycetes > Mycobacteriales > Mycobacteriaceae > Mycobacterium. The sequence goes on from CAVPFT010000039.1 coordinate 104,712, forward strand.
CTGGCCCGACGAGCCTCCCGCGCCCAGTACCTCGGCGGTAAGGCCGGGGCTGCTGATGTGCGTGAATCGAGGTGACCAGGCAAAACCCCGCGAGGCTCTGGACGCTATGCGCCGCACCCTGCCTTCTCGTCTGGGCTGCCTTCGCCACCGCACCAATCGATACCGTCAGCCCAGCCCGGGAAGCCCTTGACCACGGTCTGCTTGAGCAGTCCGGGCGGGCGCCATACCAGATGGATCGAGTCACCCACCGCCGTCGACGGATCCGGGCCGGGGTTGACCGGAGGCGTCTGGCCGTCTTTCATCTTGTAACTCACGGCGGCGACGGTGAGGGTGAGCTGCGTGTCACCGCCGGACGTGACCGCTAGCGTGTCGTTCTCCGAGCAGGCGGCCCGTCCCTGACTGCAGAAGTGCGGGTACAGGCTCGCAACGAGGGTGGCCGTCGTGGGGGTGATGTCCAGGGTGGATCCGTGGCGCCCCCACTGGCCAACGAAGTGAGCGCTGGCCGTCGCGGAGGGAACGGGCGAACCGGTCGGGCTCGAGAGATTTCCAGGGCTTGAGATCGCTGTGCTGCTCTCCGGCGGCGTGGACGTGCCCGTGCCCGACGTGTTCTTCGAACACCCTGTCGCAGCTACAGCGACGACCACGCTCGCGACGACGGCGATCACCCATCCGGGCCTCACCGAAACATTTTCTGGCATGTGGCAGTCCCTTCAGATGTACCGGCAGATCTGTGGCCCCGGAAGGCCGCCAGAAAGATCCGACTGCTGTGTGGGACGCGCCGCCTGGCTGGGACGAACAATAGCCCGTGCGGCGCCTGCGGCCGCGAACCCGGCAAACCCAGAGTGGTGGCATCCTGGCCGTGTGGGCTTGCTATTCCGGTTGGCGGAGCTTCTGATCATGATCCTGCCGCTGGTGGGTGTGATCGTCGCAGGGGTCAAGGCGTTCGGTGCCTACAAGCGGCGAGCCGGACAAGCGCAGGATACCGATCGTGCGCTAACGACGGACGCGGCGACGTCGTCCACCGGGCAGGCAAGCAATAGCCAAGCGGCCCAATGGCGTTCACTTAGACGCGTCATCGAGGAGCACGGGCGCACCGACACGCGATGGCTCGAGTACGAACTCGACTTCGCGAAGCTTCTCGACTTCCCGCTGATGACCGACATGCGCGATCCGCTCACGATCGGCTTCCACAAAGCCAAGCTGCGCGCGGACTTCCTGCGACCGGTCAAAGCCGAAGATCTGCTCGACGACCGGGACGCCGCCGCACAGTACCGGGCCGCGGTTGAGGACTATGTGAGCGCCTTCAATGTCGCAGAGGCGGAGGCGATACGCAGACGCCGCAGCGACTTCACCAGGGACGACCAGCAGCGGATCGCTCGCGCACAGAGCCTATTGCGGGTGGCAGCGGACTCGGCCGCGGCGCCCCACGAACGCCAGAAAGCCTTCGACCTGGCGCGTAACGAACTCGACGGACTCATCGTGCTGCCGGCTACGACACAGGCGAGCATCGAGCGTGGGATCTCCGGTCAGATAGAAGGGTGACTTTCAGCTCTTATCGGCCGTTGACCCGCAAATCAATGGTGGATTACCCGCGGCCCTCAATGCATTGAGCCGTTCTACGACCCCCAAACCAGAAGGTCTTCCATTCCATTGTTCATCGCGACGATGGTCGGCGAAGGACCGGTGACATCGAAATAGATCTTGCCGGTCGCCTGCGCGCCTGGCGGGATAGTGGCTCCGCTGATCGTGTTCGGACCTGAGACCTGCCACAACACCCGGTAGTTGACGCCGCTGGTGGTACGGGCATTGAACTGCGAGACGGCGGGCGTGACGGGGCCCCGGACCGATTTCACGGTCGCGGTGGCCTCCCAGAGCTGGCCGGCCACGGGGTAACCCGGAACGGTGTCGGCGCTGGATTTGAGATCGCTGACCGTCCAGGTGAGTTCCACTTGGCCAACCGAGTCGGTCATCGTCAACTCACTGCCGAGTGTGCCGTTGACCGGATAGGCCGACGTCGCGATTGGTGCGCTGGTGACAGCAATGGTTGCCATGCCCACGACCGCTACCGCCGTCATTATCATGGTGGTGATCTTTATATTCACTGCATTACTCCCGGGGCGACTACATTCGAAGTCACCCGCCGTAATGCATACCTTAGGCCGCAAATGACCAATGTTTGCAAAGAATTTTCTATTAAACTTCGTCGTAATTGCCCGGGCGGCCACGAGTGAAGTCGATGATTTCGGCGATGTGCCACCGGGATAGGTCAAATGTGCCCAATGCCTGTGTCACGATGGCCAGATGACCACCCCGCCCGGCTCGTCGGCCGCGGAGTCAATGGGCAACCCGGCTCTCGCGGGGTACCCGGTCACTCCGCCACCACTTTCCGGTCCCGTCACCTTTGAGCAGCGGTGGGCTGACCTCACCTTCATCCATTGGCCGGTGCGGCCCTCGAGCGTCGAGGGCCTGTACCCGCGCGGAACCCGGCCCGACGTATTCGCCGATGGGATGACCTACGTATCGCTCATCCCATTTGTGCTGAGCAGCACCAAAGTCGGCACCGCAGTTCCGGTGCCGTATTTCGGTAGGTTCGCAGAGACGAACGTCCGGCTCTATTCGATCGATGCCGCCGGTCGGCACGGCGTGTTCTTCCGATCGCTGGAGACGGCTCGTCTGGCCGTCGTGCCCGCCATGCGGATCTGCCCGGGCGTCCCTTACACCTGGTCGAAGATGCGGGTGACGCGACGTGGCGACCAGATCACCTATGACAGCGTGCGCCGCTGGCCTGGGCGCGGATTGCGCAGCCGGCTGACGATCGCCGTTGGTGACGTGGTTGAACCGACACCACTAGAGATCTGGCTGACCGCGCGGTGGGGCGCACATACGCGCACGGCCGGGAAGACCTGGTGGGTACCGAACGAGCATGAACCGTGGCCGTTGCGCGCGGCCCGAATCGTTGAGCTGAGCGACGAGTTGCTGCAGGCCGGCGCGGTGCGACCCGCCGGCGAGCGCCTTCGTGCGCTCTATTCGCCCGGGGTGCGAAACCGCTTCGGCCGTCCCCGCGTCGTCCGCTGACCCGCTGACCCGCTGTCACGGGCAGGAGTACCCGCCGTCGATCACGATGTCGGAACCGGTCATGTAGCTCGACGCCTCGCTGGCCAGGTACAGGTACAGGCCGCTGAGTTCTTCGGGCTGGCCCAAGCGGCCCATCGGTATTTTCGGCTCCCACAGGGCGTGGTACTCCGCGTAGGGCTCGACGAGTTCGGTGAGGATATAGCCGGGACTGACGCTGTTGACCCGGATCTTGTGGGGCGCGAACTCGACGGCCATGGCCTTCGTCAGGTGTATGACGGCGGCCTTGGAGGCGCAGTAATGGCTCACCTGCTGCGGGATGTTGATGATGTGGCCGGACATCGAGGCGGTGGTAATGATGACCCCGCCCTGTCCCTGCCGAACCATTGCCCTGGCCGCCGCCTGGGCGGTGAGGAATACGCCGGTCACGTTGGTGTCCTGGATGCGCTGGAATTCCTCCGGCGGCATGTCCAGCATCGGGGTAAGTGAGATGATCCCGGCGTTGCAGACGGCGATGTCGATGCCGCCCAACTCGGCGGTCACCCGGTCCAGCATCCCGGTTACCTGGTCCGGTTGGGTCACGTCGCATCGGATCGGCACGACCTTCCCACCGGCCGCGGTGAGCTCCGCGGCGGCCTCCTCCAAGACATCGGAATGCCGTGCCGCGATGGCCACTTCGGCGCCCGCTTGGACGTATGCGAGCGCCACCTTCTTGCCGATACCGGTCGACGCCCCGGTCACCAGAGCCCTCTTGCCGTGCAAGTCGAACATCTCCAACACGTTCATGGTTCTAGTGTTACCGCTATGGGTAAATTCACCAGGGCCGAAATCGAGCAAGCCGTAAGGAACTACACGACCGTTGCGGAAGGATGCAGCGCGTCGGGCGACTGGCGACCTTTTGCGGATCTCTTCACCGAGGATGTGGTCTACACCGAGCATCACTACGGCGTCTTTCACGGCCGCGAGGCGGTGCGGGACTGGATCGTCGCCGTCATGGCTCCGTTCCCGCACATGCGCTTTCCCAATGACTGGGTTGCCTACGACGAGGACAACGACGCCGTCGTCATGATGATCAAGAATCTGCTCGACCACCCAACCGACCCCAACGGTGAGCCGTTCTGGTTCCCGAACTGGACTCGGCTCGTCTATGCCGGCGACGGGTTGTTTTCCAGCGAGGAAGACATCTACAACCCCAACCGGGACGCGCCCGGTGTTGTCGCTGCGTGGATGCAGGCCGGCGGCCGGCTGGCCTCAACCGAGATCCTGCAGCCCAACGCCTAGCTAGCTAAGGTCAGGCAGGTTTGTGGAACGTGTAAACCCGGTACTGAAGGAGGCCCATCTTGGACAGCCATTTGATCCATCGAGTACCCACGATCAATGTCTTCTGGGCATCCGCCGACCCTCGCTCGCGGAAGAATTTGATCAGGAAAGGGTACGTCGGCAACGTGTTCTTCCGGATATTGCGGTTCGCGCCGAGTTGGAGTCCCGCACGTTTGCCCATGGCCTTGTAGGACCGAAGGGGTATATTCCCGAGCCTTCCGTAGGACTTCGCGACCCGGGGGCGAACCGCCATCCAGATCGGGGTCTTGCCGAAGAACGCCAAGATCGGAACGAAGTCGGACACCGCCAGGTAGCCGCCCGGCTTGAGCACCCGCGCGGCTTCCGCGAGGAAACGCTCACGGGACGGGAAGTGGAAGATGCATTCGACGGCCAGGACGCGGTCGAAGGAGTTGTCCTCGAACGGCAGCTGACATGCGTCGGCTTCGACCCAGGCAATGTGGTTGCCGTTGGCGGCCTTGGTCTGGGCCTCGGCGGCAGCGAGCTGGCGCGGGTCGATGTTCAGGCCAGTGAGGTGCATGTCGCAATGTCCGGCATTGATCTGTTGGATGGTTCCGCCGAATCCGCAGCCGACGTCCAACAAACGCTGTCCGTCTGCAACTTTGCCGGCCTCCAACAGCACGCCGTTCATCTGCTCCATGGCCGCGACGTAGTCGGCACGGGTACCCTCGGCAGCCTTTGGGTCTTCCCAATAACCGTAGTGCACCTGGTGTTCCCACAACCGCCCGATCTCACCACCGTCCTGCCGTTCGTCCATAAGCAGGTCAAAGTAGGGGAGGTCAAGCATCCGCGGACGATACCACGATCCGGGTTTGCCACCGAGGGTGGCGGGCCGTTCAGTGGCGGTAAGTAGATCAGTGGTGCCGGTCCTGATTGAGCCTAAGACCGCAGTTCCCATAAGCACCATGTGTTGAGTCTCGGCAAACATGCGCCGTCGATCATCGATGTTGGTGAACTGCTCGGGCTACGCCGCCAAACTACCTCGGGCCCGGTCAGAGGGTGGGCATGAATTCGGCAAGCGCAAGGATCATGAACACCACCAATGCGAGCCCAATCAGCCCACCGACGGGAATCATGATCACGCAAACCGCCACCCAGACGAGAAGCCTCGGCCATTCAAAGGGCTGGTTCCCCACCACGCCGCCACGACGTTCCCGGAGCGCGTGGTAGACCGCCCACACGCCCGCCCCGGCCGCGGCACCCGCGATGATCCGCACTCCGTCCGGCGCAACCGCGAGGGCGACGCTCGCCATGATCGCTACGGCCGCAACGCGTCCCCACAACGGCGCTCGATGCCAGGCCACGCGCGCAGCCGCAGGACTCCGACTCGGCTCACTGCGGTAGCGCGGTACCCACCCCTCGACTCCGAACAGTCGCCAAATCCAACGCGACCATGCCCTTCGCAGACCTAGATCCTCGGCAACTCGCCGAACGTCGGCAGCCGATTCCGCCATCATCCGGCGCGACTGAGCGCTCCTCCAGTAGGCGGCCTTGAAAACCCGTCGCGGAACTCCGAACTGCCGGGCAAAAGCGCGCGGTGGTCCGACCGACTCCCCGATCAACCACCGCGCATAAATCGGGAAGATAGCTGCAAATATCGCCCGCCTGAAACGCCCAACACCTCGCATCCGCTCAACCAGATGGTCGTTGGCAAACGTTATGTGACGGGCTTCTTCGGCCAAATGAATGTACGTGATCTTATTCAGCAGCGGGGGCAGCTGAGCCGCGCCACGACCCTGCAGCGTCTGCTGATAGTGCAGAGGCTGTTCACCACAAAGCACCCCGATGAAATGGAAGATGCTGGCATACCCGCCAATAAAGCCAAAGATCGGCCCCATTATCCGGGAGAATCGCCGCATTCCGGGAACATCCTCGCCGGTGCGGTTGATGAACTCCTGAAACATCTGCATGTGATTGGATTCGTCGATCAGTTCGTGGAGGAGATACCGAAACACCGGGGAACCATTCGGCAAGCTACCAGCGTAATGCACCACTCCGCGGATCAACATCATCTCGAATTGGATCGTGGCCTTGAAATGGTTCGCGGTAATCCAGCGGCCCATGTCAATTCGCCGCTTTAACGGCTGTTCGGCATACCAATCCGTAGCCGCGAGCGGATCTGTATTTGGGTCCAGCTGCCAACGCGGATCGTTCTCGTCCAACGTGTTCTCGGGTGCGTCCCAGTCGATGTCAACGTACGGATCGAAACGCAGACGAGTCGTCGCACGCGAGAGGGCCTCCACCCTGTTGAAGTAGGAGCCCCCCGGCGTGCCATCTGCGCCGTTGACCGCTGACATATCCCCATCCGCCGAGCCAGATTGTGTGCTGACGGTATCAAATTTGCGTGCCGAGCGTATCAATCTGGACGCCCCTACACCACTAATACGGCTACTACGGGGTTCCGGCGTCTTATTCGGCAGTTGTACAAAAACTTATTCGCCAGTTGTACAAAAACCCCGCGCTACGCCGACGCGTGCGATCTGGTGGCATCCAGCCTTGAAGGTGTCGCCCCAAGCTGGATGTGCTGCGCACGCACTGCCAAGCGGAAGCGCGCGACTACGACACCATGCCGGTGGGGCGGCGAACCATCAAAAGCATGCACGCTGCAACGATATGGACGTTACTGGCCATCTTTGTCATCGCTCCGCTCGGCGCTCTCGCCGTTGACAGGCCCCTCTTCAGCAACTGGATCTGGCCCATCGACGTTGAGAATTCGCGGAATGCTTAGCTCAACTAGCGCTGCGCGGACGTGACCCGGCCCCGGCGGCGCGACCGGACCGCCGCCAGCGCCTGCTCCCAGGCGAGCAACGTCGTCGCCTTCAGGTTGGCGGGCTTGGCGCTGTCTTTGGATAGCAATGCCGTCGCGGCGGCTTTCGTGGTTGCCGACGCCTTCGACATGTGGCCGGAGTCGAACGGTGGCTGCGGGTCGTATTCGATCGCGAGCTGAATCGCCTTGGCGCGGCCTTCCCCGCCGATTTGCCCGGCCAGCCACAGCGCGAGGTCCAGTCCGGCGGACACGCCCGCGCAGGTGACGACGTTGTCCTGACGCACGATCCGCTCGTCGGCCACGGGAACGGCACCGAACATTTTCAGCGCGGGTATGGCCAGCCAGTGCGACGTCGCGCGCCGGCCCTCGAGCAGGCCGGCCGCCGCGAGGATCACCGAGCCCGAACACACCGACGTCGTCCAGCTGGCGGCCCGGTGGGCCTGACGCAGCCAGTCGAGCAGCGCCTCGTCACGCGCGTGCACCGGAGTCGACGGACCGCCCGGCACGAGAATCACGTCGGGCGAAGGGGTTTCAGCCAGCGAGTGGGTGGCGCCGATGACCAGCACACCCGAGTCAGCGGTGATCGGTCCGGCTTCATGCCACACGAACCGCACTTCGGCGCCGGGCAAGTTCCGCAACACCTCGTACGGGCCGATCATGTCCAAGGCGGTGAATCCGGGGTACGCCACGAATGCGATTTGGGTCATCGATGTGTTCCTCTCTGATCAGGCTTCCGATTAAGCGAAAGCCTTGCGGTACTGGTCCGGCGAAATGCCAACGCGACGAATGAAGTTGCGCCGCATGGTTTCCGCGGTGCCGAAGCCGCACCGGGAGGCGATCGCGACGACGGTGTCGTCGGTCTCCTCCAACTGCCGGCGCGCGGCATCGGTGCGAATGCGTTCGACGTAGTGGCCGGGCGCCTCACCGACCTCGTCGGTGAACACCCGCGTGAAATGGCGTGGGCTCATCGCCGCCCGGCGGGCGAGCTCGCCGATGCTGTGCGCGCCGCCCGGTTCGATCTCGATGGCCTCCTGCACGTCGCGGATGGAAGTCCGCTTGGCACGCGGCATCCACACCGGCGCCGCGAACTGTGTCTGCCCACCGGGGCGACGCAAATACAGCACCAGCCAGCGGGCGACCGTCTGCGCGACCTCGGTGCCGTGGTCATCCTCGACGAGCGAGAGCGCGAGGTCGATTCCCGCGGTGACACCCGCGGCCGTCCACACCGTGTCCGAGCTGCGGACGAAGATCGGGTCAGGATCGACGTCGATGGTGGGGAACTCGCGGGCCAACCGCCCGGCGAAGGCCCAGTGCGTGGTAACGCGGTTGCCGTCCAGCAGTCCCGCTTCCGCGGCGAGAAATGCGCCCGTGCAGACGGTGACGACGCGGCGGGCGCTTCCGGCGACCGCCTTGATCCAATCGACCAGATCGGGATTGGCTCGTGCGGCGTCGACACCGCTGCCGCCGGGCAGCACCACGGTGTCGATGGGGTCGCTGCGATCCGGCAGCGGCGCCGCCACGAAGGCCAGGCCGGTGGCGGTGGGCACCGGTCGTCCGTCGATCGACGACACGACGACGTCGTATCCGCCGTCGGTCAGCAGCGATGCGCCGGTGAAGACGTCGTGGGGCCCCACCACGTCGAGCGCCTGGACGCCGGGAAAGCCGACGATCACGACCTTGCGAGCCATGAACTCAGTGTTGGCCAGACCAGGACGTGTCGTCTACGTCGGGTACCCCACGATTTAGGACATCCGGACCTGACCCAATGCGACCCCGCCGGGCTTGGCAGACTGTGCCCATGGCACAGATAACCTTGCGTGGAAACCCGATCAACACCGTCGGCGAGCTTCCTGCCGTCGGATCTCCGGCCCCGGCGTTCAACCTGACCGGCACCGATTTGGGCGCGGTCAAAAACGACCAGTACAGCGGTAAGCCCGTGGTGCTGAACATCTTTCCATCCGTCGACACACCCGTGTGCGCGACGAGCGTGCGGACCTTCAACGAGCGCGCGGCGGCAAGCGGTGCCTCGGTGTTGAACGTGTCGAAAGACCTGCCGTTTGCGCAGGCGCGATTCTGCGGCGCCGAAGGCATCGAGAATGTCAAAACGGGGTCGGCGTTCCGTGACAGCTTCGGTGAGGACTACGGCGTCAGCATCACCGATGGGCCGATGGCCGGGTTGTTTGCCCGGGCCATCGTGGTAATTGGCGCCGACGGCAACGTCGCCTACACGGAATTGGTGCCGGAGATCGCCCAGGAGCCCAATTACGACGCGGCGCTGGCGGCGGCGGGCTGAACCCGGGCCCGCCTATTGTTTGCAGTGCAATGCGATTGGCTGCCCTGAGCTGTTGTATCGGCGCCAACGCATGTTAGCCTGGCGATCCGATCCCGTTCGTCACGTTCGTTATGGGGGCTGACAATGGCGGCTAAGCAATGACCAAGATCATCGGCGCGCGCTTCGCGGCGGGCATGCTCATCACCAAGGTCGCCGGTACAGAGGTCGACTTCGACGTCAAGAGCCATCCAAGCCAGGGTTGACCGCGCACTGAGTCAGCCGCGTGGGTCAATCAGCTCACGGAAGCTCGCCGAGGGGTGCACGGAAGCGCCCAGGCTTGCGACCCGATCGATCAGATCCTTGTCCGATGTCACCACCCGAATTTCGTGCGGCCGCGCATCCGCTCCGATCATCCGCACGATCTCGTCGTCGGCCGAGTTCGCGGCCGCCTTGGGCGCATAGGCGACCTCGATCACCGATGAGTCGATGGCCGTTCTCGGCGGCCGCTCGAACACCACGGTCACGTCGCCGTCTTGGGTCGACGCCCATCGGTCGAGGCTCTCCACCAGCGCGACCATGGCGCGGCCCCGGTCCTTCCACCAACCGTCGGGGCGACTCCCGATCACATTCATGCCATCGACGATCCACCGCACAAACACACGGTAGGGCAGACGCCGATCTGGCACGCTTCGAGAAGCTGCCACGAATCGATGATGGGAATGTGCCGATGACGTCGATAGCCGAAACCGATGACCGGGTCGTTTCGCTGGCCCGCGGTATGCGGGACCTGGTGCGGGCCGAAGCAGGCGAATCCGAGCGGATGCGCACACTGACCCCGGCGATCGTCGACGAGATGTGGAACAGCGGGTTGATGTCCGCATTCCTCCCCGTCGCGGCCGGTGGTGCGGAGCCGTCGTTCGCCGAGATGATCGAAACCTGGATCGAAATGGCTTGGCAAGACGGCTCATTCGGGTGGATCGGCATCGCCAATCTTCCGTCGTCCTTTGCCGCCGCGGCCTACCTGCCCGACGAGGGTTTCGCGGAGGTGTTCACGGCTCACGACAACCGCGTCACCCTGGGCGGCCAGTTCTTTCCCAACGGACAGGGGACCGCCACCGACGGCGGCTATGTGTTGAACGGGTCGTGGAACTTCGGCTCGGGCATCGGCCACTCCCAATACATCGCGGCCGGATTTCTGCCCATGGACAACGGCGAGATGCGCTGGATCAGCGAAGGCTTTCCCGAGATGCGGGTCGCCGTGGTGCCGCGGGACCAGATCAGCTTCGACGACGGCTGGTTCGTACAGGGGCTCAAGGGAACCGGGTCGTATGACTACAGCGCCCAGGACGTCTTCGTGCCCGACTGCCGTACCTTCGAGCTGTTCGTCCGCCAGCCGTACCGGGGCACGTCGCCGGCCACGCGGATGGGCCTGATGCCCGTCACCGCCGCGGGTCACGCATCATGGGCGCTGGGTGTGGCCAAGAGCATGCTCGACGACGTCCAGGAACTGGCCGCGACGAAGTTCCGGATGAGTGACATGGCCTCGCTGGCCAGCCGCCCGACGTTCCAGAAAGGGCTGGCGCACCACCGGGCGGCCTGGCGCGCCGCCCGTCTTCTGGTCCTCGACGCGTTCACCTCCGCCGAAGCCGCCGTCGCCGCGGGCGAGGATCTGACGCCGGCCTTACGCGCAGACATGCGGGTGGCCGCCGTCTATGCGACCGACACGGCCCGAGGCTGCGCCGAGTGGGCCCATCTGGTTGCGGGGACCAGCTCGATCCGCGAGGGCACCCGCCTGGAGCGCGCCTTCCGGGATATGTACACCGGTACCCAGCACGCCTTCATCAGCGAGAAGGTGGCTATCGATGTGGCACAGATCTGGTTGGGCATCATCGAAGATCAGCCTGGGCTGTGATCCGGCACCCAACGCCAATTACAGATGTTTCAAGAGCCGTTCGGCGAACGCCTCGGGATGTTCCCGGTGCATGAAATGTCCGCCGCGGACCTCCTCAACGATGTACTCGCCGTCGAACATCCGCGCGGCGCCCCGATAGTCCGCGGGCGTGACCATCGGATCGTCGAGACCCGCAAAGGCGACCACCGGCACCGTGATCCGCGCTCGCAACGATGCGCTGGGTACGGGGGAGAGCTTTCGGTAATAGCCGAACGCCGCGTTCAGGCTCGCCCGCTCGGAGAAGGTCGCGCGGACGGCGTCAAACTCGGTTGGATCGGGCTCCCACGTCGGCGACCATCGCCGATAGATGGCCGGTAGCGCCGCAAAGTCGTTGCGCGCGAACCGATCTGCCGCGCCGGGCAGCTTGTACACCGCAAAGTGCCGAGCGCGCCAAAGCTGCTTCGGCGACGGCCGCAGCGCCGCCGGGTGTGGAATGCCGATGACGAACAGCTTTTTCACTCGATCCGGACCGAGCGCCGCCGCGCCGTATCCGGCCGCGGCGCCAAAGTCGTGCCCGATGACGATGGCGTCACGAGCGCCGAGGGCCTCGATCAGCGCAAGCGGATCGTGCGCCAGGGTCTCTGGATCCGGGTCGCGATCCGGAACCGCGCTGGGGTGATAGCCCCGCATGAACGGGCTGACCGCGCGGTATCCCTTGGCCGCGAGGCGCGGGCGAAGATCGTCCCACGTGTGGGCCGTGTCGGGGAATCCGTGCAGCAGGAGGACCAGCGGCCCGGAGCCCTCCTCGAGATAAGCGAATTTCAGCCCGTTCGCCTCGACAAATTGGATCCCATCGGCCATCGCCTGCGGACATTACGCCAGTTCATGCCCGGTCGGGCGGTCGCCTACCATCACCGCATGCGCGGCGCGAAGATTCTGATCACCGGCCCGACGGGACAGGTTGCCAATCCCATTGCCCAGGCCCTCGCGGTCGATAACGAGGTCTGGGGTATTGCCCGGTTCACCAACACGGCGGCTCGTCAAGGCCTCGAGAAGGCGGGGGTGCGGTGTGAAACCGTCAACCTGGCCGCCGGTGACTTCACCGGAATCCCAACCGACTTCGACTACGTCCTCAACTTGGCGGTCGCCAAAAGCGGGCACTGGGACAAGGATCTGGGAGCCAACGCGGAATCCGTCGGCCTGCTTATGGCCCACTGCCGCAACGCAAAAGCCTTCCTGCACTGTTCGTCGGCGGCCGTCTATGACCCGCCGGACGACGAACCCCGGACCGAGGGCACGGCCCTGGGCGACAACCACAAGCCCTTGTTCCCGACCTATTCCATCTCCAAGATCGCCGGGGAGGTCGTCGCGCGGTCGACGGCGCGCGTGCTCGGCGTGCCCACCACCATCGCCCGCCTCAACGTCCCGTACGGCGACAACGGCGGGTGGATGTATTACCACATGGAGATGATGCTGGCCGGCGTCCCGATCCCCGTCCCGCCCGGTGGGCCGGCGATTTACAACCCGATTCACGAGGACGACATCAGCACGACCTTGCCCAAGCTGCTGGAGGTGGCGTCGGTCCCTGCGACCACGGTCAACTGGTGCGGCGACCAGGCCGTGAGCCTGCAGGATTGGTGTTGCTACCTCGGCTCGCTCGTCGGCAGGGAACCGGTGTTCGAGGAGAGCGGGCAGGCGCTGCGCGGTAACCCCACCGACGTGACCCGGATGCACGAACTCATCGGCGGCACAACCGTCGACTGGCAAGACGGGGTTCGCCGCATGGCGGCCAAGTTCCACCCAGAGCTGGTCGGTTCCTAAGGACGAACGAAAGGCAGTCATGGCTACAACGGGTGAGTTCGACCAGAGCATTGCGACGATGCCACGCGGTGGCCCCGACGCGTCGTGGCTGAATCGCCGGTTCGAGACCGATGCGCTGGAGTACCTCGACCGGGACGACGTGCCCGATAAGGTCAAGCAGAAGGTCATCGGGTTGCTCGACCGGATGGGCACACTGACCAACCAGCATGAGAAGTACGCGCGCACGGCGCTGGAGGTCGTTGCCGACATCCCCAATCCACGCATCCTGGAACTGGGTGCCGGCCACGGCAAGGTCTCGGCGAAGATCCTCGATCTCCATCGGACGGCCACCGTCACCGTCAGCGACCTGGATCCGACCTCGGTGGCCAACATGGCCGCAGGGGAGCTGGGTACCCATCCGCGGGCGCGCACCCAGGTGGTCGACGCCACCGCCATCGACGCCGCCGACAACAGCTACGACCTGGTGCTGTTCGCGCTGGCGTTTCACCACCTGCCGCCGGCGGTCGCCTGTCGTGCGATCGCCGAGGCCACCCGAGTGGGCAAACGGTTCCTGGTCATCGACCTCAAGCGGCTGAGCCCGTTGGGAATGATGCTGTTTCCGGCGGTGTCGTTGCCGACGATGCTGATCCTGTCGCCATGGTCCTCGATCTGGCCCGGCCTGCACGACGGCTTCATCAGCGGACTGCGCGCCTACAGCCCGTCGGCGCTACAGGCCCTTGGTCGGGCCGCCGATTCGGACATGCGCATCGAGGTCCTGCCCCCGCCGATGCGGCTCGGGTTGCCTTCGACCACCGTCGTGTTCTCCCGTCCGGAAGCAGCAGACCGTGGCTGACGGGGTGGTGTGGCGCGACGCGGCTACACCGTAAGGGTGTTACCGCTTCTCGGTCTGGCCCCCGGCTACCACGTCCGCGGCCTTGGCGGCGGTCGAGCCCGCAATCCGACCGGAGATCTCGGGCGCCAACATCGCGAACCGGGCCATTAGGCGCTGGCGGGAAGGCGCCACCGAGATTTCCGACTTGTCGCGCTCGATCGCGCGCACGACGGCGTCGGCGACCTGCCTGGGCGTGCCCGTGCCCATGCCCGGCGGTGGCGGGGCGCCGCTGTCGGCGAACATCCCCGCATCGCGGATCGAACCAGGCGAGATGACCGAAACACCAATGCCGCTGCCCCGCAAGTCTTCTCGCAGATTCAGCGCGAATCCACGCAGGCCGAACTTCGTCGCCGCATATATCGATGACCGCGGCAGCGAAACGAAGCCCGAGATGGACGAGATGAAAACGAAATGCCCACTACCGCGCTGCTGCCACCCCGGTAGCAGCTCGCGGGTCATGCGCACCGGGGACTCGAGGTTGACTCGCAGCGCGCGACCGATCTGGTCTTGACTGAAAGTCTCCAACCGGCCCGATCCGGGAAGCCCGGCATTGGCAACCAGCACGTCAATATCGCCGGCCTTTTCGAGCAATTCGAGCGCCGCGCCCTCCTCGGCGAGGTCGCAAACAACCGTCGCGTGCCCTGCGCCGGGGAGAGATCCTGCGAGTTGCTCCAACTCATCGGCCTTGCGTGAGCTAAGGACGAGTGTCGCGCCGCGCGCCGCCAACGCCTCGGCGATCGCTCGTCCCAGACCTCCGGTAGCGCCGGTGAGAAGGACTGTCCTGCCGTCAAGATCCATGCCCGCAATCTACCGCGCACCGTGCCGTCGACGCCCAAATGGAAAGTTCCGAACCCCTATCCGGGTTCGGAACCTTTCCACTCAAGCGTGTCCGGGTTCAAGACTCCCGGTGGTAGCGAGTCAGGAAACCGAAGGCGGCGACCCCCGCGACGGCACCGATCACGCCCCACAGCACCACCGAGAAAACCATCGAACCCAAAAACCATCCGAACGTCATGCCGATGTAGAGCATCCAGAACAGGCGGTAGAGGCTCCAGGCCGCAATCAGGGCGGCGCTGATCCCGATGTACAGGCTGCGCTGGCGATCGACGCGGTTGATCTGCGCTTCGATGCTGGTCGGTACGAGCTTCATTTGGTGACTTCCTTTCGTGAGGCACCGCCTCCCTGGCGGCGTCGCTGCGGCAAGTACAGACCGCGCGACGGGCTACCGATCCCAAGAATGTGCGCTCAGGCGGCGGGTGCGGCGGTCTCGGCGTCTTCACCGATCGGCCGGTTCATCTCGGCCTGGAACTGTCGATACCTCTCGGCGCGGCCGGGTCGGCGCCGGACAACCAGCCAGCCGGCCCCGAGGACCACGAACCACAGCGGGAACCATGCCAACGCGATGGCGGTTTCGCGTTGGGTGACCAGCGTCCAGATCACGAAGGCGAAGAACGCGAGGACGACCCAGCACATCACCGGACCGGCGGGCATCTTGTAGGCCGACCCGGCATGACGCCGCGGGTGTCGGCGACGGTAAACGAGGTAGCTGATGACGATCATCGCCCACACGAACATGAACAACAGCGACGAAACCGTCGTCACGAGCGTGAAAGCACCCATCACCGAACCCCCGACGTAGAGCAACGGGATGGACGTCAGCAGTAGCGCAGCCGTGAGAAATATTGCAAGCGCCGGCACGCCACCGCGGTTCAGTCGGCGGAAGGCCATCGGGGCGCTGCCTTCGTCCGCCAGACCGAAAAGCATGCGGCCGGTGGAAAAGACCCCGGAGTTGGCCGAGGAGGCGGCCGAGGTGATCACGACGAAGTTGACGATCGACGCCGCGGCGGCAAGGCCCGCGAAAGAGAACATCATCACGAACGGGGACTCGCCACTGGGGAACTGGCGCCAGGGGACGACGGTGAGGATTGCCAAAAGCGCACCGATATAGAAGATCGCGACGCGCAGCGGGACGGCGTTGATCGCGCGGGGCAGGGTGCGCCGCGGATTGGCCGTCTCCGCCGCCGCACTGCCGACGAGTTCCACGCCGACGAATGCGAAGAACGCAATCTGGAACCCGGCGACCACGCCCATGAATCCCGTGGCGAAGAATCCGCCGTCGTTCCAGAGGTTCTCGATCGTCGCGTGGTGGCCCTGCGGCGAAACGAAGTTGGTCACCAAAAGGACGGCGCCCACGACGATGAAACAGACGATCGCGACGACCTTGATCAGCGCGAACCAGAACTCGGCCTCCCCGAAATTGCGGACGCCGAACAAGTTGAAGCCGAGAACCAGTCCGACCGTGACCAGTGCCGGCACCCATGCCGGTAACCCGGGCCACCAGAATTTCGTGTAGCCGGTGATCGCCACGATTTCCGCGATACCGGTGACGATCCAGGCAAACCAGTACGACCAGCCCATGAAAAAGCCCGCCGCGGGGCCCAGCAGGTCGGCCGTGAAGTCGACGAACGACTTGTAGTTCAGGTTCGACAGCAGCAGCTCGCCCATCGCCCGCAGCACAAAGAAGACGAAAAACCCGATGATCCCGTACACCACCACCACCGCTGGGCCGGCTTGGGAAATCGTCCGCCCGGACCCCATGAATAGGCCGGTGCCGATCGCGCCCCCGATCGCGATCAACTGAATGTGGCGGTTAGACAATCCCCGATGCAGTTGCGGGCCAACGGAATCGGGGTTCGCGACGTCGTTCGACATGTGTGCTGGCCTCGTCAATCGGTGAATTGTTGTTGCCCGGCGCTACGCGTTTGCGGCGGCCACAACATGATTCCCTATTTTCGGGCTGTGGGTGGGCGCTCTACGCTTTCAAAAAGCGGAGCGGGAGGTTGGTTCGATGAACGTCTTGTCGCGAGCGTTCCTGATGCCCATCGCCGCGCTGACGGTGGCGGCTTTCTCGCTATCCGGATCTGCTGTGGCGGACCCGCCACCCACACAGGTGATCACGATGATGGCCGTCGGGCCGGCTGGCCAACCGATCAACGGTTACCAGGAGTCGCCCGCGGAGGGCAACGCCATCACTGTCGAGGGCTGCGAGCCGTCGCCCTCGGCGGTGGCCGACAATGTCTACAGCTGCGCGCCCACCGCGGCCGGCGCCGGCACCTGCTGGCCATCGACGCCCGGATCGCTGCTGTGTGTGGACAATCCCTGGGACAAGCGCCTGCATCGGGTGAGCTATGAGGGTCCGCTCCCGCCGGTGCAGCCGACCGCGACGCCGGACCCGCTCGCGCTGGTTCTCGACGACGGCACCCATTGCCTGCTCCGCAACGGCGGCGCATGGGGCGTACGTGCTGACGGGTACGTCGGTGTCTACGGGTGCGGCGCGGACGGCGGCGGGAACCCTGCAGTGCTGTGGCTGCCCAGCCAGGGCGCAGGCACCTGCATCGACCGCTCATCCGCCGTGTGGACGGTCAAAGTCGGTCAGCTCGGCGCACCCGACGCCGCCCTTCCGCCGCCCCAGACGCGCGCGGTGACCAGCGCATGGCTTGCCGGAGGGAAGGCCGGTCAGTAGAGCGACGGATGCTATAACGCAACGTATGGCAGGCCCCGCGCACACGATTACCCATGTTTCCGACACGGCACGATGGACGGCGCTGCACCGGGCAACCGAATCGGCCCGTCCCGACGCGCTGTTTCGCGACCCGCTCGCCGAACGCCTCGCCGGTGAACAAGGCCGCGCCATCGTCGCCAAGGTCCCGCGGAGGACCCGCAACGGCTGGTGGCTCGTCGCGCGCACCAAGATCATCGACGACGCCATAGCCGACGCGATCGCCGACGGCTGCGATCGGGTGCTGAACCTGGCCGCGGGTTTGGACACGCGGCCGTATCGGTTGGAGCTTCCGTCAGAGCTGACGTGGGTGGAGGCGGACCTGCCGAAGCTGCTCGAGGAAAAGACCGCGCTGCTCGCCGACCAGACACCGCGATGCCGGTTGATCCGGACCGCGGTCGACCTCGCTGATCCACAAGCCCGACAGGCCTTCCTCGATGAGGCGCTGGACGGTGCGGCCAAAGCGTTCGTTCTGACCGAAGGGCTGTTGATGTATCTCGAGGACAGCGACGTCGTCGCGCTCTCAGAGGCGATCAAGAGACCCGAAGTGGCCTGGTGGATGCTCGACTTCGCGTTTCCGGGTCTGAAGAAGATGATGAACAAGAGCATGGCCGGCATGCTGCAAAACGCACCGTTCAAGTTCGCGCCCGAGAACGGATTGTCCTACTTCGAAGACCTCGGCTGGCGCACAGTCGCATTCGAAGCGAATTTCGACGCCGCCCGCCGGTTCCATCGCTTGCCGCTGTTCATGCGCCCAGCCGCGTTGCTGCTGCCCCCGACGGATCCGCGTCGCCCGGGCCGCAGACCCTGGAGCGCGACGGTCCTTCTTACCGCAAGTGCAACGGGTTAGCACATGTGAGGTGGGCCCAATATGGCGGATCACGCCCTGGGGTTCAACGGACCGTTGGGGGAAGGACCATGTCTTCGCGGCCATCACGGTGGGACTTAGCGGTGCTGGCCGCGAAAGTTCGGCTTGTCGGGTGGGATTCGCGTTTAGCCCTCAGACCGTGTTGCTGAATGTCAGACTTGTGGCTGGCCAGCAAGTACCGCGGTGGAGGATCAGGGCGTGATACAGATTTGCCCAGGCTGCCCGGGATGGGAGTTCATGTGAAACGCCACCGGTGCCTGATGACGATCATGGTCGCGATAAGCGTCGCCACGCTTGCGGCCTGCAGCGGCGGATCGATCAGCTCCCAGCCGCCACCAGCTGAGAGCAATACCCCGGTGCCGACCCCGGCTACTGCGTCGCCGGCCCCGACCACGACGACTGCCGCGCCCGCTGCCAGCGGAGAGATTCGGCTGGGCTGCGGAACGAGCTGTCAAAACGCGGGCGGGTACGGCGCGCCCGGGACCAAAGTCAAACTGGTGGACGTCATAAAGGTGGTCGGCGGTGCCGTTAGCCTTGACCCCGATGGGTATGTGCCCGTTGCGTTGACCTGCTTGATCCCCGCGACCTGCCAGGGCTTCGTCACGCTCGACATCAGCGGGTTCGACCCAGACCTTTGCGGCAACTACCATCACGCCGGTTGCTCGGATTTGGTCGTCAATGCCAACTCGACCCAAACAATCGGCGTCCGACTGAGCCCCACCGCGCTGGCATATCTACGCGCCCACAGCCCGGTCACCGTCGGGGTGAGTACCCATACCAATCAGACCGCCTCCTGCGAGGACATCCCGCAGTTGGCCGCCACCTGCGCGCAAATCGTCGCGGCCGATCCGCGCGCGGGCGACGGTCTCGAGCGCCACACCGAGGGAGACCTGCAGGTGAGCACGACGTGACCGCGCGAGGGCGGGTGCCGCTAATTAAACATTTTGCACGCCAAGTAAGCGGCCCTCGGCGCTGAGCGTGCACCGAAAGTTTAGGTCTGCCTTAATGTTTCGGCGCCGTACATTGCGCCGCCAGGCGTGACATCAACGACCAGTTGCAGGCCGGCCAGATCAACGAGCTTGGCCCGGCAAGTGTTCACGTCACCGCAAGTGCAACACAATCACAGATCTACGATTAGGTACATGGGCGCGCCACCTGACGACACCGGGACCACCTGGCGCGAGCTTGCCGAACGATTGCTCCCTGAGCAGATCGCCGAGCTCGACGGCTGGGAGCGCGGCGGCTACCCGGCGGCCGCGCTGCTGTTCACCGCGCGTGTATGGACCACCGAGAACGTGACCGACACAGTTGAATTCACCGATGTTGAAAGTCGTGTCGGCGGCATGGCAATTTACGTCAATCGGCGACAGTTCGATGACGGCCGTTGCGAGCGATGGATCACGTTGCGGGCCGGCGAGTCCGACAGGCTCAGCCCGGGCAGAGCGCGGGAGCTGGCGGCGCTGCTGGCCCGCGCGGCCGACGAGATCGAATAGCGCCGGGGGGTTTGTGGCCCCCAAGGCAGTGTTTGGGCAGAACGCGGCTAGCCCACGCGACGCACTGAGCCGCATCCGACTACCAGACGCGAATCCAATCGATGAGCATGTCCGCGGGATAGGTCCCCGGCCCCGGGTCCTCGCCACCCGAACCGGCGACCGCAAGATTGAACACGGGATACGCGGTGTAGCCAGGCGCGTTGAACGGCCAGTCCGGGAGTGAGCTGGCCGGCACGTCGAAGTAGGGCGCCGCGCCGTCGGCGTAGTCCTTCCAGAAGCGGATGCCGGCCGCGTCCCACTGCGTGCGCCACGTGTGCCAGCCGCTGTCCACCGCGATGTTGTGGGTCTTCCATTCGCCGCCGTTCGCTTTCGCGTGAACGGTGGTGGCCGAGGGCCACTTGCCGTTGCCGTACCACTCCATGACGTCGATTTCGCCCTGATCGTCATTGCCCAACCAGTAGGCGGGCCACGCCCCGGCGGTCAGGCAATTGAGCTTGATCCGGGCTTCCCAGGTGTGGCCGACGCCGCCTCGCCAGAGGCTTTGAACCTTGCCGCTGAAGTACGTGGGGCCGTCTTTCGCGGCACGCAGGACAAGGTTGGAATTGCCGTCGACGAAGACGTTGTGACGATCGTCGCGGTATTGCCCGATGTTCTCGGGTCGCTCCCAATACGTCGGGTCCTTGATTGTCTCGCGGGCCTTGGCCACCGTCCACTTCGACGGATCCGGAGCCGAGCCGGCCGGGCCGTCGAACTCGTCCTGAAAGATGTAGGACCCGGTTTGGCCGCTGGGTGCGGCGGGCGGTGGCACGCGACCCGCGGGGGCATCCGGTCGGGGCGGGTAGGCCCGGGCCTCAGCGACTGGCAGCGCAGCTGCCAGCACGCCGATCCCGGTTGTCAGCATCATGCGACGGCGATCCATCTGCGGCATAAGCAAGGCACCATAGCAGCCAACGCCGTACGAGGTCGAAACGGGAATTGTGTCGGTGACCGTCGCTAGGGTTTGGATCGCAGCCAATCAATTTCATGGCTAATTCTCATCCTCACGGATGGTTTGGTCTCAGGTTGGCGGGGTTTTCTTGGAATAACGAACGGGTAACCAGGATTTATAACTTTTGCGGGTTGCTTTGGGAGGAGCTGAAATCGTGCGGAACGCATCCGGGGCGAACGTTATTTTCCTTCACTCCCATCCGACATGGGTCGCGGCTCAGGGTCGTGAGCGCGAGCGCCGCGAAGCGATGCGCCGCCATCCTTCTTTCGTCGCGCGGCGCGCTGCCGCCGCGGGCGAAGCCGTTGTCCGCGACTTCAAGGTGTACTCCGATCCGGAGACCAGCTAACCGCTCTCACCTGCGTAAACGTTCTCACGGTGGTCCCTCCGTTCATATTTCTAGCTCATATTTTGCCCTTCCCACGAACGTTTACATCTGGCTCGATTTCTACTACCGTATGTAGTAGACGATCGTTGGGAGGCCCAGATGTCCAACCACCCGGATCTACTTGCAACGCGGCGTTCGCTGACCGTTGCGACGATCGTGTTCGCCGCCGCGTTCGCCGTTCACGGCATCGATCACCTGCGGCGGGGGATGGACGCATCGCCGCCGGCGATCATGGTCGGCGGGATGCTCCAAGGGGTTTTCGTGGTGGCAGCGGTCGTGCTGGTCGTGGGCCACCACCGATGGGCGCCCCAGGCGGCGATCCTCGTGGGTTACGGCAGCGCCGTGCTGTTCACCTATGCGCACATGCTGCCCACGTTTCTGCCGGGCTACCAAGACAGCTTCACTTCGGGACCGCGGATCAACGTCACGTGGTTCTCGTGGCTCACGGCCGTCGGCGAGATCGGGGCCGGGCTGGTACTCGGGTACGTGGGTCTGCACGCGCGACGGCCATTGAGCGAAGCGGCTTGCGGGACAAGGCAATAGAAATGCTGCACACCGAAGAATTCGTCGGCATAATTCTCCATGTGCCGCGAACACATAAAACGAAGGCGCTCGCCAACCCCGCTCAGCCGCATGGCGCGCTGCTGCACGAATTGGAGCGCTACATCGAGGCCCAAAATCCCGATGTGACCGACGTCAGCGTGGTGAGCGCGATTGACACGGGTCAGGCAGACAAAAGCCATAAGCCGGTGCGCCACTGGTATCACGTCACGTACGAAACCTGAAACGCCGCCGGCGGAATAACGTCCCGTCAGCGGGGTCCGGTGATCATTGGCAGCAGGTATTGGCGCACGAACACGCGGGTGTCGTCGATGGTGGCGAGATCGATGCTGCTGTGCTGGGTCACGATGAAGGACAGCGTCAGGCGGGTATGCAGCTCGGCGACGGTGCGCAGATGGCGCTCCTGGTCGGGCGTGATGGCGGTGGTGCCGTAAATCTCGGTCCTCAACTCAGCCGCCGATTGGTCGATGGCGAAATCGAGGATGGGGCCGGCGTCGATGGTCAGGCTCGACAGAATGGTCTCGGGCTCGGTGCGGAGCAGCTTCTTGAGCAGGGCGTGCTCCCGCAGGAACGTGACGGTGAAAACGGTTCCGTAGACCAGGCGGTCTTCGAGCGTGGTGGCGTGCGAACAGGCTTGTGCGTTGCCATCGAAGTAGCGGCGGGCTTCGGCGAGGACGACTGCGTCGATGAGGGCGGCTTTGGTGGGGAAGCGACGGTACAGCGTCGCCCGGCCTACCCCGCTCCGACGAGCGACGTCGTCCATCGTGATGCGCCGCAGTCCGACGAGTTCGGCCTGCTCGAGGGTGGCACCCAGGATGCGGGTGGTGATGTCGTCGGGGCTGTGCAGTTGGGCGAGCAGTGCGGGTTCGGGCGCCGTGAGGCGGCGAACGAACTCCGCTGTTCGGCTCGTGCTCACGCGGCTGCTCCTTGCTCGCTCAGGTAGGTCGTCGTATCGTGGCATTGATACGTACCAGACATTTTCCGTCTATTTGTCTCACCTCAGTTAGTGTAGCGTGGTTTCTGCTGGTGGGGATGGTTATGGGCGTTCGTATGTGGGCCCGATGGTTGGCCATGCACGGAGTGGCCCGGGCGTTCATGAAGGTTCGGGCGCTGCGCGGCGACCCGTTGGCCCGCCTGATCGCCAGTCACGGTCGGGCCACCGATCCCTATCCGCTGATGGAGGAAATCCGGGCGGGCGGACCGCTGGTGCGCGCACCGTTCACGTGGGTGAGCGTCGATTACGGTGTATGCCGAGAAGTTCTGCGCGACAACCGTTTCGGCGTGACCGCGCCGTCCTCGATGGACCTGCCACGCCCGCTACGGACGCTGATCTCACG
Source organism: uncultured Actinomycetota bacterium (assembly GCA_963703795.1). Taxonomy (GTDB): domain Bacteria; phylum Actinomycetota; class Actinomycetes; order Mycobacteriales; family Mycobacteriaceae; genus Mycobacterium. The sequence continues at coordinate 127,935 of CAVPFT010000039.1, forward strand.
GACCGACGACGAGGGCGTGGCAAATCCGGTCGAACCGCCCGCCATGGTCGTCGTCGACCCTCCCGAGCACACCCGCTATCGACAACTGGTAGCACAGAGCTTTACTCCCCGCGCGATCGACAAGCTCGCTACCCGCGTAGCCGAAGTGACCGACCACCTCATCGAACGCCTTGCCGATACACCACATCCGGATCTGATCGCCGATTTCGCGTCCGAGCTGCCGGTGGCCATCATTGGCGAAATCCTCGACCTGCCCCCCGACACCCACCCGTGGATGTTGGAGTGGGGACATAGCGGGGCACCACTGCTGGACATCGGGATCGGCTGGCGCACCTACCGCACGGCAGTCGACGGCCTGCGCGACGCCGATCGCGAACTACGTGAGCGCTTCCACCAACTGCGGTCGAGTGAGACGGACGACCATCCGTTCAGCCGGCTGGCCGCCCACGGGACGCTGACCGACCACGAATTCACAGCCAACGCCGCCCTGCTCATAGGCGCAGGCTTCGAGACCACGGTCAACCTGATTGGCAACGGCATCAACCTCCTCCTGCAACATCCCGATCAACTCGCATTGTTACGCGACGACCCCGAGCTGTGGCCGTCCGCCGTCGAGGAGATCCTCCGGATCGACAGCCCGGTGCAGATGACCGCGCGCACCGCACACTGCGACCTCGACCTGGCCGGTCACCGCATCGGAGCGGGGGAGATGGTCGCCCTGCTCCTCAGCGGTGCCAACCGCGACCCGAACGTGTTCGCCGATCCCGGCAGGTTCGACATCACCCGGCCCAATGTCCGCGATCATCTGGCGTTCGCGTCGGGCATCCACGCCTGCCTCGGCGCGGCCCTGGCACGCATCGAGGGCACCACCGCGCTACGCGCGTTGTTCGAAACCTATCCCGATCTAGAGCTGACTGCGCCCCCGCAACCACGGGGACTGGTCAACCTGCGCGGGTTCAGCCGACTGCCCGCAAGACTCGGCACGAGAAACGGTGCCCCATTGCGCGCGTAGCGGTTGGGGGATTAAAGCTTGCCCGCCACGAAGTCTGCGGCCTGGTTGGGCATGCCCGCGTCGATGTAGGCGTTGGCGAGATGTTGCGACCAGTTGTCTTGCCAGGTGTGCGGGTCGGCCGGGTTACAGATGGGATCTGCGCCGTGACACAACTCGATGGTCCGGTCGTTGTAGATCGGGCTGAAGTTCGTGATCGGACCCACCCACTGGCTTCCGTTGCCGAACAGCGCGACGGCCGCGATGTGCTGGTCGGTTCCCGGCGGCAGGGGGCTATCGAAGCCGAACGCGCTGATGGGCGCCGCGAGCACCACGTCGGTGACCGCCGCGCCGAGCGAGTAGCCGCCCAGCACCAGCCGGGTGTCGGGGCAATTGTTGACGATGTCCTGGACGTGGTGGCTCATGTCGTTGGCGCCGATGTCGATCTGCGTGTCGGCGGGGTAGTTCACGGCATATACCCCGATGTTCTTCGAAACCTTGGATCGGAGCGCGTTGATGAACGCATTGCCGAGCACACCGGTCCCTGGCGATTCATATCGGCCGCGGGCGAAGACCACCTGCACCGGTGGGCAACTCGCCGCCGCGGCCCGGGGCATCCCGGACGGCAGCACCATGGCAGGCAAAGTCAGTGCGGCCGCGATGACGACCGCGACCACGCCGATATCAATCAGCTTGAGGCAGGGGAAGGCGCGCACAGCATGATGGTAGAGCGATCGCGCTCCCGCCGCTGGGGACCGTGAATCGCGGTCCGATATGTTCGGTTCATGAGCCGCACCGACGCCAGTTCGACCGAGCGCTTGTTCGCGCTGGCCGAGCAGGTGCGGGGTTTCCTGCCCGCCGACGAGGGCCGCGCGCTTTACGACGCCGCCGTGCGGTACCTGAACGGCGGCGTCGGCGTCGAGATCGGTACCTACTGCGGCAAATCGACCGTGTTGCTCGGCGCCGCGGCGCAACAGACCGCCAGCGTCCTCTACACCATCGACCACCATCACGGCTCGGAGGAACACCAGCCCGGCTGGGAGTACCACGACGCCTCGCTGGTCGATGAGGTCACCGGACTGTTCGACACGCTGCCGGCGTTTCGGCGCACCCTCGACGCCGCCGGGCTGCACGACCACGTCGTCGCCATCGTGGGCAGGTCGCCGATTGTGGCGCGAGCGTGGCGGTCACCGCTGCAGTTCTTGTTCATCGACGGCGGCCACACCGAGGCCGCCGCCACACAGGACTTCGACGGATGGGCCAGATGGGTAACCGTCGACGGGGCGCTCGTCATCCACGACGTGTTCCCGGACCCACGAGACGGCGGACGGGCGCCGTTCCAGATCTATTGCCGCGCGATCGATTCCGGTCAGTTCCGGGAGGTCTCGGTCACCGGGTCGCTGCGGGTCCTCGAACGCACCGGCGGCAAGCCGGGTGAGCCGATCGTCACCAGCCGGGCCCCGTAACAACGCATTCGCAATCGAAATCGGTCTGCAGTCCCATCGGCAGCGCGTCGCCGCGAAAGATTCCGCTGCCCCCAGTGGTGTCGGACAGCGCGTCGGCCGCCAGGATCATCGCCGCGCCGGTCCAGGTGGTGCATTCCTCGGGCCAGCGCTTCCCATCGGCGAATACCAAGCCCGTCCAATATGAGCCGTCCTCTTCGCGCAAGTGCTGCATCGCGGCGAATTGCCGATGCGCAGCCGACCGGTGGCCGATGGCATCGAGGGCCAGCACCAGTTCGCAGGTTTCGGCGCCGGTCACCCAGGGTCGGTCGGCGACGCAACGGATTCCAAGGCCGCCGACCACAAAGTCGTCCCAGCGCTGCCCGATTCGCGCGGCGGCCGCCGGCCCGCGCAGCGCACCGCCGAGGATCGGGTAGTACCAGTCCATCGAGTAGCGGTCTTTTTCGGTGAAGGCCTCCGGATGCGCGGCTATCGCGTGACCCAGCCGGCCCACCGCCAATTCCCACTCCGGCTGCGGTTCCCCGACGAGAGCGGCCAGCGCCAGCGCGCAGCGGATGCTGTGGAACACGCTGGCGCACCCGGTCAACAGGGCCTCCGGCAGTGGTCCGGCCTGGCTTCGGGCCCAAGCGATCTCGCCGTAGCCGAACTGCAAGTCGATGACGAAATCGATCGCCTTGTGCACCACCGGCCACATCCGGGCGGCGAACGACCGATCGCGGGTGATCAGCACGTGGTGCCATACACCCGTGGCGATGTACGCGCAGAAGTTGCTGTCGCTGTTGGCGTCTTCGATGGTTCCCGCACGGACCTGGATGGGCCAGGAACCGTCGGGCCGCTGCGTGCGGCGGCTCCAGTCGAACGCGGCCCGCGCGGGCTCCAGCAGTCCGGCCGCGGTGAGCGCCATCGCGCATTCCACGTGGTCCCACGGGTCGGTGTGACCGCCGTGGAACCACGGGATGGCGCCCGATGGTTCCTGCGCAGCGACTATTGACAGCGCGGTCAGTCGGCATTGGTCCGGAGTGAGGACTCCCGGAACCGCCGGGGGGTTAAACCGACGCAACTGAATACCTCAGGGCTGCTTCGCTTTCCGTCGATTGCAGCTTGGTGAAATACATCGCGACACTCTTGCCCACGACCGGGTTGAGCAGCGCCTCGGCCAGCTGCGTTACCTTCGGCCGCCGCATCAGATCCCAGACGAGCAGCGTGTGGTAGGCGGCCACCGCGGGATGTTCGGTATTTGACACGCCGACAGCGCATTTCAACCACCAGAACGGCGAGTGCAGTGCATGCGCGTGATGGGCGTGTGTGAATTCCGTTCCGCCGCCGATGATCTTGTCTCGCAATTCGCTGGCTCGGTAGATGCGCACATGGCCGCCTTCGTTGCTGTGGTATTCGTCGGAAAGCAGCCAGCACAATCGCTCGGGAAGCCATCGCGGCACGCTGACCGCCAGTGTGCCACCGACTTTGAGGACCCTGACCAGTTCGGCGATCGCGGCGTCGTCGTGTGGGATGTGTTCCAGGATTTCCGATGCGATGACACAGTCGAATGTCTCATCGGCAGTACGGCAAGCTCAGCGCGTCACCGAGAACCACCTTGGCCGACGCCGCGGGGGGCGCCTCTCCGGTTTCGGCCATCGCACGAAGGATGGTGTCGACGGAACGCAATTCGGACTCGTCGCGGTCGAAGGCGACGACCTCGGCGCCGCGCCGATAGGCTTCGAAGGCGTGCCGGCCGGCCCCGCAACCCACGTCGATCACCTTGACCGACGGTCCGATGCCGAGCCGGTCGAAGTCAACCGTCAGCATCGCGCGATCGCCCGCTCATAGACCCGCACCGTCTGCGCGGCCACGGCTTCCCAACTGAACACGTTGATTGCGCGGTTCCGGCCCGCCTTCCCCATACTGTGGCGCTTTTCCGGCGAGTCGAGAACCTCGCCGAGCGCACGGGTCAGCGCATCGACGTCGGCGGGCGGCACCAGCTCGGCGCAGGCGCCATCGGTCCCCAGGACTTCGGGTAGTGCCCCCGCCCGGCTGGCCACGATCGGGGTTCCGCTCGCCATTGCTTCCACCGCCGGCAGCGAAAACCCTTCGTAGAGCGAGGGAATGCAGGCGACCTCGGCCGACGCGAACAAGGCGGCCAGTTCGTCATCGGAAAGCCCGCTGGTGATGTGGACGATGTCGGAGATTCCGAGTTCGGCGATGAGTTTGTGGGTGGGGCCGTCGGGTTCGACCTTGGCGACGAGTCGCAACTCCACGTCCCGGCGCGTGCGTAGCCTTGCGACCGCCTGAAGCAGGTTCCGGACGCCCTTGAGCGGGGTGTCGGCGCTGGCGATCGCGATGATGCGGCCGGGTTGCCGCGGCCGCGGTCCCGGCTTGAACAGATCGGTGTTGACGCCCAGCGGCACCACGTGCAGTTGCTCCGGCGAGACTCCGAAGTCCGCCACGATGTCCGCCGCCGACGACGACGAAACCGTCAATAGGTCCGGGATCTGGCGCGCCACCTGCTCCTGCATTTTGGAAAATCCATACCAGCGGTGCACCAAGGGTTTTCGCCACCACTTCGCGGCGGCCACGTCGAGCACGCGGTCACGGGTGATGGGGTGGTGCACGGTGGCCACCACCGGCAGCCCGGCGTCGGCGATGGCGAGCAGGCCGGTTCCCAGGCTCTGGTTGTCGTGAACGAGGTCGAAATCGTTGGCGCGGTCGGCCAACAGTCGAGCGGCGCGCAGCGTGAACGTTCGCGGTTCGGGAAAGCCCGCCGTCCACAGCGTCAGCAGTTCCAACAGGTCGATCGAGTCGCGGATCTCGCTCGGACGGGGCACCCGGAACGGGTCCGGCTCGCGGTACAGATCGAGACTGGGCACCTTGGTCAACCGCACGCGCGGATCGAGCAGTTCGGGATAGGGCTGGCCCGAGAACACCTCGACGTCATGGCCGAGTTCGACCAGGCCGCGGCTGAGATGGCGCACGTAGACGCCCTGTCCGCCGCAATGGTCCTTACTGCGATAGGACAGCAGGGCAATTCGCATACTCAACTCTTATCCGCTGATGAAAGGCCGCGGACGGCCACCCCCCACACCATCGCGATCAACGGGCTCCCGAACCCCGCGACGGCAAACTGGACATGTGTCCAGATCATAGTTCGATCAGCTAATTGATGCAAAGCGCCCGGAAGTCGCCGCGATCGAGTGTGCGCCCGGGGCTTCCGCTGTGCGTCCGTGGCGCAGATTTCGCGGATTCTCCGTCGTCAGCACACACTCGAAGCCCACAGCGCACGGTCGAATGCCTGCCGCCTTTGTTACCATCGCGCGGTGCGATCGCTTCCACGACGCGACCTCCTCAAATTCGCTGTTGCACCGGTTCTCCTGGGCCTGGGGGCGGTGACCGCGCCGGTCGGCGAGCACAAGGCATCAGCCGCCGACATGCGACTGATCGATTTTGCCGAGCGCAGGATCGCGCCGGATGAGATCAAAGCCGCGGGCTATGGGGGAGTGGTGAACTACGTGTCCGAGTCGCGGCCGGGCGCCAACTTCGAGGCAAAGCCCATCACCCGCGAGTACGCGGACGCGCTGCGCGCGGCGGGCCTTCAGATCGTCAGCAACTTCCAGTACGGCAAACCCGGTTGGCCCGACCCGTCGGACTACACCCGCGGGTACGACGGCGGGGTGGCTGATGCGCACACGGCCCTGCAGTTGCACAATGCGGCAGGGGGGACGGCCTCGGCCCCGATCTTCTTCAGTGTCGATGACAACATCGACGAGAACACCTGGAATGGCCCTGCGGTGCAATGGTTTCGGGGAATCAACTCGGTATTGGGCGTAGGCCGCACCGGCATCTATGGGCATGCCCAGGCGTGCGGCTGGGCGATCAGGGACGGCGTGATAGGAAACTCGAGCACGCCGGGGCACCGGTGGGCGTGGCAGACCAGATCGTGGTCGAGCGGGGCGCGCGAGCCGATGGCCGTGTTGTATCAGGCCGTGGTCAACAGCCCTTCGAACCCAAGTCCGCTGCTCGGCGGGATCAATGTCGACATCGACGACGTCCTCGCGCCCGATTTCGGCCAGTGGGATTTTTCTCGATGACCTAACGGACGACACCCCGCGAGCCGGTGGCCCGCGGGGTGTCGGTGATCTGTCCGGTACTACCTGAGGTCGAACCGGTCGCTGTTCATCACCTTGACCCACGCGGCGACGAAGTCCTCGACAAATTTGCCCCGGGCATCGTCCTGCGCGTACACCTCGGCCAGCGCGCGCAGCACCGAATTGGAGCCGAACACCAGGTCGTTGGCGGTGGCCGTCCACTTCTTCTGCCCCGAAGAGCGGTCGATTACCTCGTAGACGTTCTCCGCCGACGCCGACGCCTTCCACTCGTTACCCATGTCGACCAGGTTGACGAAGAAGTCGTTGGTCAGCGCGCCGGGCCTGTCGGTGAAAACGCCGTGCTTGCTGCCGCCGTGGTTGGCGCCGAGGGCACGCAGACCACCCACGAGCACCGTCATCTCCGGACCCGTCACGCCCAGCAGGTACGCCCGCTCGACCAGCAACTGCTCGAGCGGTGCCTTCTCGCCGGGACGGATGTAGTTGCGGAACCCGTCGGCCCGCGGCTCGAGCACCGCGAAAGAGTCCACATCGGTGCTCTCCTGCGAGGCGTCGGTTCGGCCGGGCGCAAAAGGCACGGTGATCTCGTGGCCAGCGTCCTTGGCCGCCTTCTCGACCGCCGCGGACCCGGCCAGCACGATGAGGTCCGCCAGCGAGATCTTCTTGCCGCCGGATGCCGAGTCGTTGAAGTCCTGCTGGATCTTCTCGAGTACGGCCAGGACCTTGTCCAGCTCGGTGGGCTCGTTGACCTCCCAGTGGCGCTGCGGTTCGAGGCGCAGCCGCCCGCCGTTCGCACCACCGCGCTTGTCGGTGTTGCGGTAGCTGGCCGCCGCCGACCACGCCGTCTTGACCAGCTGCGCAACGGACAGGCCGGAGTCGAGCACCTTTTTCTTCAGCGCCGCGACGTCCTTCTCGTCGACCAGCTTGTGGTCGACGTCGGGAACGGGGTCCTGCCAGAGCTGTGGCTCGGCAACCCAGGGCCCGAGGTAGCGGCTGATCGGTCCCATGTCGCGGTGCAGCAACTTGTACCAGGCCTTGGCGAACGCCTCGTACAGCTCCTCGGGGTGGTCCAACCAGCGGCGCGTGATGTCGCGGTAGATCGGGGACTCGCGCATCGAGATGTCGGTGACCAGCATCGTCGGGGCGCGACCCGGTCCGCCGAACGGGTCGGGGATCGTGCCGGCGCCGGCGCCGTCCTTCGCCACGAACTGCCACGCGCCGCCCGGGCTCTTGGTCAGCTCCCACTCGTAGCCGTAGAGGTTCTCGAGGAATCCGTTGCCCCATTGGGTCGGGGTGGGCGTCCAGACCACCTCCAGGCCACTGGTGATGGCGTCCTTGCCCACGCCGCTGCCGTAGGAGCTCTTCCAGCCAAACCCCTGCTGTTCGATCGGGGCGGCTTCCGGCTCGGGCCCGACCAGGTCCCCGTCACCGGCGCCGTGGGTCTTGCCGAAGCTGTGACCCCCGACGATGAGTGCGGCGGTCTCCTCGTCGTTCATCGCCATCCGGCCGAACGTCTCGCGGATGTCGATCGCCGCGGCGATCGGGTCCGGCTTGCCCTCGGGGCCCTCCGGGTTGACGTAGATCAGACCCATCGTGGTCGCACCGTAGGGCTCGGCGAGATCCCGTTTACCGGAGTAGCGCTTGTTGGTGCCCAGCCATTCGTCCTCTTCGCCCCAGAGGATCTCTTCGGGCTCCCAGACGTCTTCGCGGCCGAACGCAAAGCCGAATGTCTTGAAGCCCATCGAGTCCAGGGCGCAGTTGCCGGCGAAGATGATCAGGTCCGCCCACGAGATCTTGTTGCCGTACTTCTTCTTGACCGGCCACAGCAGCCGACGAGCCTTGTCCAGGCTCACGTTGTCCGGCCAGCTGTTGAGCGGGGCGAAACGCTGCATACCCTGGCCACCGCCGCCGCGGCCGTCCTGAATGCGGTAGGTGCCCGCGGCGTGCCAGCTCATCCGGATGAACAGGCCGCCGTAGTGGCCGTAGTCAGCGGGCCACCAGTCCTGGGAGGTGGTCATCACCGAGATCACGTCCGCCTTGAGGGCCTCGACATCGAGCTTGGCGAACTCCGCGGCGTAGTCGAAGCTCTCCCCGAGCGGGTTGGCCTGCGGGGAGTGCGGGTGCAGCGTCGACACGTCAATCTGGTCGGGCCACCAGTCCCGGTTGGTCAGGGGAGCATGCGATTTCGGTTCGGGGGCGGGGATTACCGGGTTTTCACTCTCTGACACAACATTCCTCTCGGGTGGTGGGTGAATCGGGCGGCGATCACAGGAGTGATCAAGAATCTGCCGTCGAGCAGTCGGGGCACAGGCCCCAGTAGATGACCTCGGCCTCGTCGAGAACGAAGCCATCCAGAACGTTGCCGTCGTCCGCGGGGTTCAAGCACGGCGCCTCGCCGACCGCGCAGTCGATATCGGCGATGATCCCGCAGGAGCGACATACCACGTGATGGTGGTTGTCTCCGACTCGGGACTCGTAGCGGGCAACCAAACCCAACGGCTGGATCCGCCGAACCAGACTCGCGGCGGTCAGAGCGTTCAGCACGTCGTACACCGCCTGGCGGGAGACATCGGGCAGCGCGGTCCGCACCGCCGCGAGGATCGTCTCGGTGTCGGCGTGCGGGTTGGCGTCCACCGCTTCGAGGACGGCAACCCTGGGCTGCGTCACTCGCAAATCGGCCATTCGGAGCTGCTCCGCCGCCGTTGGGGACACATGGGCCAATATGCCACTAATCTGGAATCAGTCAAGACTTCACCCGAAGGACGGTGCACAAATAGGCGGTGAAGCTCCAGACAAGGTGGGCCGAACCACGTTGAGCCAAAGCGTAATTCCGCCGTCCGACCAGGGATCGACGTTACGAAGCCGGCTTCAAGGCACTGCCTTCGCGCCACTGATCCCAGCTGAGCGTCCAGTCGCCGTTCTGCGCCAGCTGCAGCGGCGGCCCGCCGCTGTTGCGCACCTCGACCACGTCGCCCGGCACCGAGAAGCCGTAGAACCATTTCGCATTGTCGGCGTTGAGGTTCAAGCATCCATGCCGAAGTGTCCCGGTGGCCCTGGGCCCACACGGTCGCGTCGAGCTCGATGCAGGTAGATGCCGTCGGTGCTGATCTTGGTGGCGTAATTGATGGTCACCCGATACCCGAGTCGCGAATTCTTGGGCAGCCCGAATGTCGACGAGTCCATGACGACCGGGTTGCCCTTATCGAGCACGGTGTAGACGCCCGGAGGGGTCCATAACGATATGGTGTGCCCGCCAGCGTTATCGGTGCCGCCCATTCCCATCGAGGTGGGCATGGTACGGACCAGGGCTCCGTTGTCGAAGACGCTGACTTGTTTGGTGGCATCGTCGGCAATCGATATGTGCGCATTGCCGATCCGGAACGATACCCGGGTATCGTCTTGACCGAATAAGCCGTCGCCCAAGGCAATTCCGTAGATCTTGGCTTCGGCGGTGACCGTCGTGCCCGGTGCGTAGTAGTGCTCGGGTCGCCAGTGGGCGTTCTGGCCGTCGACCCAGAACCAGGAACCCTGCAGCGTCGGGTTGGTGGTCACGCTCAGCTGGCGCTCGGCGGCGGCCCGGTCGGCGATTTGCTCATCGAAGTGGGCGACGACCACCGTTCCGACACCGTAGGTGCCGCCGTCCCCCAGCGCGGCCTCCGACGTCGTGGTGAACGTGACCTTGGTCTGGTTGGACGGCCGCAGCGTCGAGAACGAAGACACCTGCGTGGCAGGGACGCCACCGGCCCCGCCGCGGCTGGTCACCGTCAGCGTGTAGGTGCGTCCGTAGCCCAGCGGCACGGTCGGCTTCCAGACGGCGTTGTCCGGAGTCATGACGCCCTGGACCGATTTGCCGCTCTCGTTGACCATGCGAACATCGGTCAGCGTTCCCGCATCGGCTTTCACCATTACGTGCGCGAGCGGATCGACGTCATGCGCACCTGCGCCAGGGGTGATCGTTATCCGCGCCGCCGCAGGCGCTTTCGCGGCAACACCGGGGGGAGCGCAAGCGCCGTTCACGCAGCCGGACGCGATCTGGATCGCGCCCGCGACGCCGACGAGGACGAACACAGCCAGCAGGGACCGGCGCACCCAGCCGCCGCCAAGCGCCCGCCGCGCGAACCGGCCACTTCTCTCGGGCGTCATCAAGGTGTCGAATCTCATGTTGCGCATCAAGTAGCCCGGGCGCTCTTTCCGAAACTTGTTGAGCCGCCGCCGAACGTGTACTCAGCGCGAAAAACCTGCAGAATTTTCGCACTGAGCGCACGTTGGGCGCATAGCCTCAGCCCGACTTCCGGTAGACGAGCCAGCGCAACTCGATCGGGGATTCCTCACGCGGGACATCGAAGACGTCCTGGCCACTGGCCCACCCGGCGAACCAGCCGGTGGGCGGCCACGCGCCCTCGGGCAAGTGGGCTTCCTCGTACTCGTAGGCCGAGTCGTCGGAAACCAGCTCGAAAGGCAGTTCGGCCGCCGCGCTCGTCAGCTCGTCCCTAGTGAAGATCATCGTGTTGCACTGCTGTCCGAGTTCCCGCGCGGTGCCGTCGGGCGTGTAACCAGGGCGCGCCAAGAAGGTGTTGAACACCAAGCGTCCGCCGGGAGCCAGGCAATCCGTGGCGAGTTCGAACACGCCGCGCAACTCGTGGGTCGTCCGAAAGTCGGGTACCACCTGGGAGAGCACCATCAGCCGGTACTCCTCGCGGACACCCTCCATCGCCGTGAAGACGTCGCTTTGGATGACGCGCGCGCCGAGCGATTCGCTCTCGGCCTCGGCGCGAATGATCTCGGCGAACTTCGGCGTCATCTCGACCGCGTCCACAGGAGTGACCGCGTCGGGCCAGGGCCAGGGCGTTGCGGCCGGTTCCCGCGCCGACGTCCAGCACCCGATGGGTCGTGGGGTCGTCCGCCTCGCGCGCCAGCGCCAGCACGCGCGCGTCCGGTTCGGTGCCGAACAGCGGCGGCGGGCGGGTGGCCACCCAATGGTCGTAATCGGTCTCGACCGTCCGCCACTCGGCTTTCACCCGGTAGTTCAGGCCCGCTCCGAACGGAACCTGAAACGAAATGACGATGTCCGAACGCTGGGAGGCCTTGAAGGCCTTGGCCAATTCGGCTTCGAGCACCCGCCTGAGTTGAACGGATTGTTCGGGCGTGTACACAACGCCCAGGCTGGCACAGATGCTGCTGCACAACTGGGCGTACTCGTCGAGCAATCCGGGTACGGCCGGTACCGCGATCTGGCCTTCGGCCAGCGTCCGGCGATGCATCCGCCGCACCATCGCCTCGCGCAGCATCGACTGATCGAACGACCTGGGGGGCTGCTCGTCCACCAGACTCTTCTACACGACCGCGACTATGAGTGCACGGTATCGGCGCGGTATCGGCCATATCCGACCGCCGGAGATGTAGTACTAGAGGATGCGAGCGAAGCCGTCAGTGCCCGTCAACGACCCGGCGGCCCATTAGATCGATCGGAGGGGACGACATGGACTTTGCACTACTGCCGCCGGAGATCAACTCCGCGCGGATGTATGCCGGCCCTGGCTCCGGACCGATGTTGGCCGCCGCGGCGGCCTGGGACGGGCTGGCAACCGCGATGCATTCGGCGGCGAGCTCCTACCAGTCGGAGATCGCGGCGCTGACCGCCGGGCCCTGGCTGGGCCCGTCATCGGCGTTGATGACCGCGGCGACCGCCCCGTACCTTGCGTGGACCAGAATCACCGCGGCGCAGGCCGAACAGACCGCCGACCAGGTCAAGGCCGCGGCCGCCGCCTACGAGGCGGCGTTCGCGGAAACAGTGCCGCCGCCCGCGATCGCGGCCAACCGCGGCCTGCTGATGGCGCTGATCGCGACGAACCTCTTCGGGCAGAACACGCCGGCGATAGCGACCACGGAGGCACAGTACGTCGAGATGTGGGCCCTGGATGCGGCCGCTATGTATGGCTACGCCGCCGCGTCGGCGTTGGCGACGACGGTGACGCCGTTCACGTCACCACCGGAGACCACCAGTGCGGGTGGCCCGGCAAGGCAAGCCGCCGCGGTCGGCCAAAACGCCGGCATTTCCGCCGCAAACGTGCAGGGCGCCGTCACCTCGGCGCAGCACGCCTTGTCCGCCGTCCCGAACGCGCTGACAAGCCTCGCGACCCCGGCCGCTGCGCCCGCTCAAGCCCTGTCCCCGCTTGACCTGGTGAACCTGTTGGGCAGCCTGAGCGGGATTTTTGTCGACCCAGAGTTGAGCGCAGCGGGCCTTGGTGCCGACACAACGCTGGGTACCACGGCTTTGCCCTACGACATCGGCGGCTACTACGTGGGTGTCCACACGGACGACATCGTGAGCGGCTGGGCGGGGATGCAGACGTGGCCGGGCACGGCGCCCGTGCCTCCAACACCGTTCCCGGTGATCACGAATCTGGCCGGCGGGTCGGCGGTGTCGGCGGGCCTGGCCGAAGCGAAAACAATTGGTGGACTGTCGGTTCCGCCGACGTGGACCGCCGAGACCACGATGATACGGCCACTGGCGGTCGCATTGCCGATGGGCGTCGGCACCGCCGCCGAAGTCTCCGCCGGGAGTACGGGCAGCCTATTCAGCCAGCTGGCCCTGGCGGGCATGGCCGGCCGCGCAATGGCGGGTACGGGTGGCGCCGGCGGTGAACCGGGTCAGCGGGAGCGGATCGGGGTGCCCGCGACTAAGGGGAAGGCCAGCGACAAGGCGGCGCCTCCGGAGCTCCCAGCCGACGGCCCGGTCAGCATCGCCGCCGAGCTGCGTCAACTGGCGTCCCTGCGCGACGAAGGAATCCTCACGGACGAGGAATTCACCGAGCAGAAAAAGCGCCTGCTGGCACACTGAGCCTCTGGCAAATTGTCGATCAGGGCAAGAGTTGTCAATTGATCGTGGCCGCTATCGCCGCCGTTCGATCCTCTCGAATACCCGATCCGCGGCGGCGATATTGCGCCGCGCGCGTAGTTGAGATGCTACCGTTTGCACGCTATTCGATTCTTCGACTGCTCTTTGAATGCATTATGTTCAACTCACTGATCGCGCCGGCGGCGCGCACGGTCGTGGCGGTCGTTTGCATCGGCGCGGCCAGCGTTTCCCTCGCGTCGGCAGCGGCCGCCACCGACGGCGTGTACGGGAACCCGGCGGCGGCCGCCAAATATTGGCAAGCGCAATCGCTCGAGGACAACTGTGGGCTGGTGTCGGTGGCCGACGTGGTTGGCGAGACCACCGGGCATGCGCCGACGGAGGAGCAGATGGTGACGTTGGCGGAGAAGACGCCGTCGGGGACCAACCCCGGTCCGATCTACGCTCCCCGGAACGACCCGAGCCACGCGGGCAACAACGGTGGCATCGAGATGGCCGACGAAGTCGTGCTCCTCGACCACTACGGCATCAAATCGGCCATGACCTATGCCGGCGACAACAAGCAGCTCGGGCTGCCGACGCTGGAGCAATACCTCGGCAATGACCGCAAGATCATCGCCTGGGTCAATTCCGCAATCATCTGGAACACCAACGACCAGCGCAACAAGGCCGATCACTTCCTGGTCGTCACTGGCATCGACACCAATAAGGAGATCGTTCATCTCAACGATCCCGGCGTCGACCATGCCGACGAGCAGGTCTCCATCACGACGTTCACAAAGGCCTGGCACACCGGTGAGGACTCGATTGTCGTTACCGCGGCAACCAGCTGAGCGGGCAACACCATGAGCGAAGACACGGCCGCTGGTTTGGGCGACGAAAAGTTCGTGTCGTTGACGACCTTCAAGCGCAACGGGGACGCCGTCTCCTCGCCGATGTGGATCGTCCGGGACGGTGAGCGGCTGTCGGTGTGGACACCGGCCGATGCTTGGAAGGTCAAGCGGGTCCAACGCGATCCCCGCGTCGCGCTCGCATCCTGCGGCCGAACGGGAAAGGTGAAGGCCGGCCAGCCGACTCTCGACGGAACGGCCGAAGTGATCACCGACCCCGCGAGCGTCGCCCGAACCGAATCGCTGGTCAAGCGCAAGTACGGCATGGAGTTTCGGGTGGTTACACTCATCGAAATGATCGCGGCCCGGGGCCGCAAACCACGGGTGGTCCTGCGCATCACGCCATCGATATGAGTTTCACCATTCTTAAATTTGCGCTCGGGGCATCCCCATATACTGACGGCACCCCGGACGCCGACAAGAAAAGAAGGGCACCAAATGTTTGCACCTCGCTGGCTGGCCAAACTGACTATCCCCGTGATCGTTGGCGCTGCTCTAACCTCTGGCACCGCGGTCGCGCTTGCCGATGCCACTGACGACGCATTCCTCGGAAAGATGCATACCCTCGGCTTCAGTTGGCCGGCAGGAGACGACTCCGACATCATCTCGATGGGCCACCAAATCTGCGCCGACCGCTCGGCCGGCAAAACACCGGACGCCATTGCCACTGACATTCACAGCACCTTGGGACCAAAAGGCATCACGTTTGCGGACGTCACCTCCATGGTGAGCGCCGCAGAATCTACCTACTGCCCGGGATAGTCCGGCGCGGTAGAACTGACCACTGGCTGGCCACCCCGCGAATTCGATTGGACTCGTAAGCACATACTGTTTCTTTAACGGTGTGTGCGGTGTCCCGTTGGATGGGGATGGGTCGTGGAGAAGCCGATGCGGGTAGAGAGTTTGCGCCGCTACCCCGTGAAGTCGATGCTCGGCGAAAACGTAAACAGCATGTTCGTCGACGAAGGCGGCGCCGAAGGAGACCGGCGGCTCGCGCTCGTCGATGTCGTGACCGGGCATGTGGCCAGCGCCAAGCAGGCCCGGCTTTGGCGCGGGTTATTGAAATGCACTGCCAGTGCGGGCACCGGACGGGTGAGCATTGGGCTGCCCGACGGCACCAACGTCGCGGCCGACGATCCCGCGGTCGACGAACTGCTCTCCCGGCTGCTGGAGCGGCCGGTCCGACTGATCAGCAAGAGGCCCGAAGGCGCAACGGTGGAACGCCCGGACCCGGAAAAACTGCTCGAGCTCGGGCTGGAAGCCGAGGAAGCCGAGGTCGCCGGCCGCATCCTCGAGATCGCTCAGGCAACCCCGGGTGACTCATTCACCGACGATGCCCCACTGCACGTGATCACAACGGCCACGCTGGAGCGCATCGGCGTCGAGGCGCTGCGCTACCGACCGAACCTGGTGATCGCGACGCCGGCCGGCTACCCGGCCTATGCCGAAAACGGCTGGATTGGTGGCGAACTCACCATCGGTGAGGTACGGGTGCGGGTTTCGGGCGCCACGCCACGCTGCGTCGTGCCCACCCTCGAGCATGGGCCACTACCGCGGGCTCCGCAGGCGCTTCGCACACCTGCCGCCGAGAATCGTTGGCAAACAGGTGATTCCGCAGCCCAGCCGTGCGCCGGAGCGTACTTAGAGGTGGTGGCGGAAGGCGTCATCCGCGTCGGCGATCCAGTCACCATCGGGTCGTAGTCAACGACCGCACGGCTGCCGTGGGGCATCGTTATCCGCTGCCGATGACCGCCCGGGGCGGGCTGCCTCTTCCAGGAGATCGGCTGCGCGGGCAACGCTTTTCGCGGGGTCCGTCATCTGGGCGGCCACCTCGCGGGCCCGAGTCGCGCATTCCGGCGTGAGGATGGAGCGTAGGTCCGCGACAAGCGAGTCCAGGGTGGTGGCCGCAAACTGGCGGCCGGTGCCGACTTTCAGCTGATCGACGCCGGCTGCGAACATCGGCTGATCGAACTCCGTCCAGAGGATCAGCGTGGGGACTCCGGCGCGCAGACCCGCGGCCGTAGTGCCCGAGCCGCCGTGGTGGACCACCGCGCGGCAGGCCGGGAAGATAGCTGCGAAATTCACCGCATCCACGACCTTGACGTTGTCGAAATCCGGGACGTCGCTGAAGTCATTCCAGCCGGAGCAAACCAACGCCCGCTCGCCCAACTGCGCGCAGGCAGCGCTGATCACGGCGACCGTCTCGGCGGGAGACGCGATCGGCGTGCTGCCAAAGCCGAAATAGACCGGCGGGCTTCCCGCGGCAATCCATGACAAGACCTCGTCGTCGGCGTTAGTCGGCAACCCCAGCGTCAGCGAGCCGACGAACGGCCGGCGGCCAGCCGGATCAACCCACTCGGCCGTCGACCCGGGCAAGCAGAGCTCGTCGTAGGTCTGGATCTCCAATTGCGGCGCGGGTGCGGTTCCCTCGGGCAGGCCAAGTGCGCGGCGTTGGTCGTCTTCGGCCCCCTTGGTCACGCCCGAATACATCCAACCGAACGGCAACATCCGCGCCGGGAAGACGTGCAGCGCGGCGAGCGGAATGCCGTGATAATCGGCCACGTTGGCGGCGAGCCCCTGCTCGGTCAGGTTCGCCACCAGCAGGTCGGCCCCTTCCGCCAGCGACATCACCGTCGCGTTCTTGTCCGCCCAGAGCCGGTTAACACGCTCGATGAGTTGGGGCAACGCGCTGATCGGATTCTGGACCTGGGCAATGAAATCCATGGCCTCGTTCATCTGCCCCTGCGGCTCCGGCCCGTAGGCGACCGCAGCAAGCCCTACCGACTCGACCAAGCCAACGACGTTAGGCGGGACCGC
This sequence comes from uncultured Actinomycetota bacterium, assembly GCA_963703795.1. Taxonomy (GTDB): domain Bacteria; phylum Actinomycetota; class Actinomycetes; order Mycobacteriales; family Mycobacteriaceae; genus Mycobacterium. The sequence goes on from CAVPFT010000039.1 coordinate 145,046, forward strand.
CAGGCACACCTCGTGACCCCGGCGCAACAGCTCCCGGCCGGCAGCTGCGCAGGGCTCCACATCGCCGCGAGTTCCGTACCCGACAAATACAAATTTCATCGCCGCAAGCTAACCCTTTTCACCGATCATCCGAAGCTCCCTGGCGGACGGCGTCTTCCAGGAGATCGGCTGCACTGGAAGCGCTTTCGACGGCCGTGGTCATTTGGTCGGCGACCTCACGGGCTCGAGTGAAGTATGCCGGGGTGAGGATGGAACGCAGGTCGGCGACCAACGAGTCCAAGGTGCTGGCCGAAAATGCCCGTTCAGCGCCCACTTTCAGCTGTTCGACCGCGGATGCCCAGATTGGCTGATCGTCGACCCAGAACGAGAGGACCAGCGCGGGGATCCCGGCCCGCAGGCCCGCGGCCGTCGTGCCGGCGCCCCCGTGGTGGACCACCGCGCGACAAGCCGGGAAGACGGCCGCATGGTTCACCGCATCCACCACCTTGACGTTGTCGAAATGCAGGGCATCACTGAAATCGCTTGCCCCAGAACAAATCAGCGCCCGTTCGCCCAACCGCGCACACGCGGCACTGATCACGGCAACCGTTTCAGGGGGAGAGGGGAGCCGCATGTTGCTGCCGAAGCCGAAGTAAATCGGCGGCGTTCCCTCGGCAATCCAGGACAGGGCCGCGTCGTCGGCATCCGTCGGCAATTCCAGCGTGAGCGCACCGACGAAGGGCCGGTGCCGGCCTTGCTCCGCCCACTCGGCGGCCAGTTCGGGAAAGCAGAGCCGGTCGTACGCCTGGATCTCCAACGAGTCGTGTGCGGGTCCGGCGTCCGGCAGGCCGAGCGCCCGGCGTTGGGCGTCTTCGGCATCCTTCGTTATGCCCCCGATCACGCCGCCCACGCGCGACTGCGCATCGGGAAAGAAGTGCAGCGTAGCCAGCGGAATGCGGTAATACTCCGCGACATTGGCGGCCAGCCCTCGCTCGCCCTTGCCCGTCAAGAGCAGGTCGGCCCCATCCGCAAGCGTCAGCAACGTGGCGCCCCACTCAGACAAGGCCCGGGTGATCTGCTGCGTCACTTCGGTCATGGTGCGGACAATCGGATTCGGGATATCCGCACGCACGAATTCCCCGCCGCCCTGCCACGGCGGGTCCGACCCGAAGGCGACCGCGGCCAGCCCCGCGGACTCCACGAAGCCAATCATGTTGGGCGGGACGGCGATGCAGACGTCGTGACCTCGGCGCAGCAGCTGCCGCCCGACGGCGGCGAAGGGCTCGACGTCGCCGCGACTTCCGTAGGCGGCCAGTACAAATTTCATGCGGTGCGAGCTGGGCTCAACGCCACTTGATGCCGCAGCCGATGGACGGGCGCTGGTTCGGGTCGACCGGCCGCCCGGCGAGCACCGCCTCGACCGCCGCCCGGACGTCGGCGGCCGTCACCGGCAGGTCGTTCCCGGGGCGGGAGTCGTCGAGCTGGCCGCGGTAGACGAGCCGACGCTCGCCGTCGAAGACGAACGTGTCCGGCGTGCAGGCGGCGGAGAAGGCGCGGGCGACGTCTTGGGTCTCGTCGTAGAGGTACGGAAACGTCCAGCCATGGCCGCGGGCCTCCGCGACCATCTGGTCGGGTCCATCCTGCGGGTAGGTGACCACGTCATTGCTGGAGATGCCGACCATCGCGACGCCCTGGTCGGCGAGGTCGCGGCCCAGCGCAGCGAGCCCGGCGGCGACGTGCTTGACGTACGGGCAGTGGTTGCAGATGAAGGTCACGACGAGCGCGGGACCCGTGAGCTCGTCGAGGCTGACCGTGGCGCCGGTGGCCGGCTCGGGTAGCGAGAACGAGGGCGCGGGGGTGCCGAGGGCAAGCATGGTGGACTCGATGGCCATTGGTAGTCAGGGGCGCGGTGCCCGCAGTGCAGGTCCGTTTCCCCATCCCCCTTTCAATCCGTGCGTGCGGTTCTCCCGCACACGGCTTACCGATGATCTTCTTGACATGGTTACGCAGCCTTCGGGTAGCGGATGGTGCCACGAAGTCGGTGCAGGCCGTGCCCGTTGAACCACTCCTCAGTCCACTGATCAGCTTGTCCGGCACGCAGGTTGCGGCCCCGCTTCTTAACCATCAAGCGGAACAGCCGATGCACCACGTACCAGTCGGCCTGGCGGAACTTGTTGGCAGCATTGCCGGTGCGAAAGTAATTACCCCAACCACGCAAGATCGGGTTCAAGTCCGCGATCACGTCCCGGATATCGATCCCGACCCGATTGCGGCCAGTACGGTCACGAACCTTGGCCCGCAACCGCTTCATGGCCGTTTGGCTGGGCCAACGGTGCAGGTAGTAACGGACAATCCGCTTCTGCTCCCACAACCGCCCCGACATGCGGGCCCGGAAATGACAACCCAGAAAGTCCAGGCCCTCACGACCGTTCCGCAGGTCGACCACCTTCGTCTTGCCCGGATGCAGCCGCAACCCCAACCCGGTCAGGATTTCTCCCACCGCCGCCAGGGCACGCTCGGCTTGGACCGCACTGCGGCACAACACCACACCATCATCGGCGTAGCGCACCAACTCACCCACCTTGCGGCGGGAGAGCTCGATGTCGAGCACATGCAGGAAGATGTTGGCCAACAGTGGCGAGATCACCCCGCCCTGTGGAGTGCCCGCGACCGTCCGCTGCACCACCCCATCGACCAAGACTCCTGCTTGCAGCCACAAACGCAGCAGTTTGAGCACCCGCCGATCCGAAACCCGCCTACCTACCTGCGCAAGCAAACGCTCGTGGTCGATCTCGCCGAAGAAATTGGCGATATCGAACTCGACCACGAACTGGTAGCCCTCGATGAACCCGGTCCGCAAGCGTTCCATCGCCATCGTCGCCGACCGCTTCGGCCGAAACCCATACGAGCACGACATAAAGTCCGCCTCGAAAATCGGTTCCAGCACGATCTTGGCCGCCGCCTGGGCCACCCGGTCTCGCACCGTCGGAATCCCCAACGGCCGCTTACCACCTCGTGGTTTGGGGATCTCCACCCGGCGCGCCGGCGCCGGACGGTACACACCCTCGCGAAGGTCCCGACGCAACTCACGCAACATGCGGTCCACGCCGTAGTCCTCCACCGCGACCAAAGTGACACGATCCACCCCGGCCGCGCCCTTGTTCTTGCACACCCGTTCCCACGCCTCCCACAAGACGTCACCCCTGCAGATACGGTCATACAGGGCGTGGAAACGCCGACCCGAAGACTGCTTGGCCGCAGCCCATAGCGCACGTTGCAGTTGTTGCACTTTCACCGGCGAGACCACCAACGGCCCTTCGTCAGCTACGGCAAGCGATGCCTTGCCGGGGTGGTTGGACCGAGATAGCTCGGTCATGCCCTCACGCTTACCCGCTTCGTGCGCGTGATCAAAGTTGGGGCCCTTTCCTCCCGGCGCGTTATGTTGCACGCCGATCAGCGGTACTACGACCCCATCGGACTCCCGCTGCCCTCCAAGAGCTTTCACCATCGGCTTATACCCCTGGTCTTTGCCCGACGCAGGCCAGGCAGACGGGTCTCTCCTGTTCCGAACCAGACTGTGTGCACGTGCCGCCTCCCGTACCCCGGAAGGACCCGACAAGCTGACCCCGGACCAAGGCTCGCCGGACATGGCCTTCGCCGTGACATGAGCGGCTCGGCTCCTCCGTTGTATCTGTGACGAGGCTGCAGAGTTCGCTTAACGCTACGGCCCGCGCACTTGCTCCCTCCGAAGAGGCTCTCGACGCCCCGCTTAGCCCGCCGCCTCTCGACGACGAACCGGGGCCTGCTACCCGGCGCTCCGGTGCTTACCGGGACGGGACTCCCACCCGCTAGTCCAGTCCAACTTGCAGGACGCAACATGCCCGCCAGACTAAAGCTCCCCGACGCGGCCCGCCCACCGGGCGCTACAACTTGGAACCCAGCCCCGCGATCAAGTTGATCGTGACCGCCAGGACGACCGCGCCGAGGAGGTAGGACAGCAGCGCATGACGCAACACCGTCGCCCTGATGGATCTCAGCCCGATCTCGGTGTCCGACACCTGATAGGTCATCCCAACGGTGTAGGCGAGATACGCGAAGTCCCGAAAGCAGGGCGGCTCCGGGTCGTGGAAGTTGATTCCGCCCGGTTCGTCCGAATAGTAGAGGCGCGCGTAGTGCACGGTGAACAGCGTGTGCACGGCGAACCAGGACGCCACGACGGTCAGGATGCCCAGGACGGCGGCTTCTATGGCTCCGGCCCCGGAGCGCGACCCGGCGGCCACCACATAGCCGACCCCGCCCAGGCTCGCGACGCTTGCCGAGACGATGACGGCATCGGCGACCCACCGGGTGGGGTCCTCCCGGGTCACGTATTCGCGGGTTTCCTCGGCGTCCATCCCGCCCAGCAGGAGCCGCGTCCACATCACATACGACCCGGCGGTAACCACCCAGCCGACAAGCGCGAATCGCCAGCCGGCCGTGTTACCGACCACGAAGGCGACGGCCACTCCGAGGACGACGACTATCAAGATACGAACCGCGACGGTGTCGCGCGTCAACGCGATCATGGATTTCACAATGCCGACCTAAGCAGACGTCCAATGTGCCCGAGCGTGCGATCTGGGCTTCCGCTGTGCGTCCAGGGCGCGGATTTCACGAAATCCGATCCCTCATCGCACACGGGAAGCCCTCAGTGCACACTCACGTGTGGCAAATGTGACGGGCGACAAGCGCCCTATGTGTTCGGCGACCCGTGCCCGAGGTGGTTGGCCGCGAACGTCGCGGCCTGGTTGGTCATCCCGGACGAGATGTACGAAAGATGCGCCATGATGTTGCCGCCCGGGGAGCAAATGGGATCGTCGGGAGCGCACAAGCTGATGGACTTGCCGGCGTACAGCGGGCTGATTGTCGGCAGCGGCTGACCGCCCCACAACATGGTCGAGAATCCACTGGTCGGCTCGCCGAAAAGCGCGACGGCGGCAACGTGATCGGCCACCGGGGCCGGCATGTCCGTGGTGGCCAAGTCGATCACGGTCGAGCCCTGGGAGTATCCGCCGAGCACGATTTTCGTGTTCGGACAGCTGGCGACGGTGTCCTGGATGTGCGCGCTCGCGTCGTTGGAACCGGCCGTCGCGCTGTTGTGGTAGTCGTCGTTCGCAGGGTAGTTGACCGCGTAGACGTCGACGGACCGCCCGCCAGCCTGGGAGGTGAGCGAGTCGACGAAGGACTGGCCGACGTCGCCGAGGCCGGGGTCCTGGTGGGTGCCGCGAGCGAAAACCACCGCGACGGCGGAGCAGGGATCAGCTGAAGCGGTAGGACTGACGATCGGCGCGCTCAGCAGCGCCCAGGCCGTCACAACCGGGATTCCAATAATGCGAGCTAGTCCGCGTCTCATGCCCAAATCCTGACATACCGCCGGCAACGCCAGTGCCGTCGCCCGGCCTCGCGGCCGCGAAACACCTAATGCGGAGCCCCCCGGGCGATCCGATCGGCGCGCCAACACCAGGCCCGCATGGGGACCTCGATCGTGTCGGCCCCGGGGAAACGCGCCTCCACAGCAGCGCGCGCTTGAGCCAGCCTCCGGGAGCGGTCGTCCGGGGACGCGACGATGACCCTGCTGTAGGTGCCCACCATCGCGACGACGTCCTCGACCGTCATCGTCCGTACGAATCGGAACTTCTCACGCGCGATGTTGTCGAAGATCTGCGGCTCGGGGAGAACGACGTCCAGGCGTCGCCGCATTCGGTCGGCGGTTTCCGCCTCGGACGTGTCCTGGCCGGGTAGCCGATCGAGGTCGCGCACCCAGTCGACCTCACGGTCGCGGCTCGTCCAGATCAGGCCGAAGCGACCGCCGTCGCGCAACACGCGACCGATCTCCGGGACGGCACGTTCGGCGTCCATCCAGTGCCACGCCGACGAGACGAACACCGCGTCCGCGGATGCGTCCGGAAACGGAATCGACTCACCACGGCCTTCGACGACGCGCACCCCGGGGGATCGTGCGCTCAGCACCTTGCGCATCCGTGCATCGGGCTCGACGGCGATGACCTGCGCGGCCCTGCTTACCAGCGTGCGGGTGAACAGCCCGGTGCCCGCCCCCACGTCGACTGCCACTTCGCATCCGGGTGGCACCAGCCAGTCCACCGCCTGCTGCGGGGCCTGCGGCCGCAGCCCGTCATAGTCCTCGGCAATCGATCCGAAGGACATCGCGCGTTCTTGACGATCGGTCACAGCCGCCAAGGTAGTGGCATGGATGTTGTCTGGGCTGTGTCGGTTATGTGAATTCCGAGACTTTCGGGCCGGGCGTTTCGTAGAGTGTGGCTTACCGGCCTTGTGACGCGCCCGATCGTCTGAGCTGCGGCGTCAGGTACCCGTCCCCGGTAGCAGTGTCGTGTTGGCTCGATGGGGAAGGACACCGGGGGATGAGTTTTTTGGTGGCGCCGCCCGAGATCACCTCGACGTTGATGCACGGCGGCGAGGGCTCGGGCCCGATGCTGGCCGCCGCGGCGGCCTGGGATGGGTTGGCCAACGAGCTAGGTTCGGCGGCGGAGTCGTTTTCTTCGGTCACCTCCGGGTTGGCCGGCGATGCCTGGCAGGGAGCGGCGTCAGCGGCGATGCTGTCGACGGCGGCGCAGTACAGCGGGGTGTTAGGCGCGGCAGCGACGCAAGCGCAAACAGCCGCTTCGCAAGCCCAGGCGGTCGCGAACGAATTCGAGGCCGCCCTGGCCGCCACGGTGCACCCCGCGCTGGTGTCCGCCAACCGTAATCAGCTGGTGCAGCTGGTGATGTCGAATCTGTTCGGGCAGAACGCACCCGCGATCGCCGCCGCGGAACTCGACTACGAGCTGATGTGGGCCAAAGACGTCGCCGCGATGATCGGCTACCACGGTGGAGTTTCGGCGGCGGCGGCACAGTTGTCCTCCTGGGCGGCGGCGTTACCGAACCTGTCGGGCGTGCCCGCCGCGATCGCCAACGGCTCGGCGGCCTCGGCGCTCAGCTCACTGAACCCCGCGGTCGGCGGCCCGCTCGGATTGCTCGGACTGAACTCCGGCACCGGCGGCCTCCTCTCGGGCCTGGGGCCCATCGGAGATGTGTTCGGGACCGCCCGGCGTTTAGCGGTCGACGTGGTCAACGCGCCGACCTCGTTGCTGTTCGGGAAAAACCTGATCCCCTCCGGGCCGCAGCCGACCGGCGGCACCGCGACGATTAGCGGCAACACGGCAACCACTCCGCTGACGGTCCGCGGCGGCACCGAGCCGATCGTGGACGCCTCCATCGGCACCGGAGGCGCCCAGCCCTTGCTGGTCGACACCGGATCCACGGGCCTGATCATCCCGTTCACCAACGTCGGGGGCCTATTAGGACTACTCCAGCTCGGCATACCCACCGGGGGCGGAATTGGTGGTTTCAGCGGGGGACTGGACTACCTTTACCTCAATTACAACGCGCCGGTGAATTTCGGAGGCGGACTCGTCACCGCGCCGACCCCAGTTCAGGTCGAGTTGCTGGCGTTCCCGACGTCGCTGGCGTCCCTGCAGAACAACGGCCTCACGTTCCAGTCCTTCTTCGCTTCCGACGGCGCGGCCGGCGTTTTGGGTGTCGGACCGAATGCCGGGGGCCCGGGCCACGTCGTCCCGACCTCGGCGTTGCCGGCACCCTTCAACCAGGGCCTGCTCATCAACGAGCCCGCTGGTCAGCTGGTGTTCGAACCGCAATCGAATATCGTCACACCGTCAATAGCCACGCTTAACGGATCGCCGATCACCAACCTGCTAGTAAGCACCAATGGCGGCGTGTCCTTCCAAACCGTGTCCTCGATCGTCGACTCCGGTGGTGTGGACGGAACCCTCCCGACAAGTCTCAACGCCTCAACAGGAACCCCGATTCTCGTCGAGGCCCCCAATGGCCAGCCGCTGTACAGCTTCACCAATGGGGTGAATTACTCCCCACAACCGATCACGAGTGGGTTGATGAACACGGGGAACCTGATTTTCCAGCAGCACCCGGTTTACATCAATTACGGTGCTGACACCACAACCATCTACTGATGACGTAAGTCGTCCCAACGGGCGCGCACTCCGATCGTCGTTGGTTTCGCTGCGCTTGCCTGATGCAGTGGACTGGATGCCATTCGTCTGTCTCGGGTCCGCCGATGAATACGGGGAACTTCATTTTCTCCGCCTACCCGATTTACATCAGCTATAGCCCCAACGGTGTCGGGACGGCATTCATTGACTGACTCATTCATTGACTAACTGAGTAGGATCCGCTGTCGACCTAGCGCAGCACGAGAAATTCTGTGGCACAAGGTTTTCCGAGCGAGCGGCTAACCTGGTAGACGACCGCCAGGAGAAGTGCGAGGGAGAAGGGTCGCCGATCGTGAAAACCATAGGTCTGGAAGAGCACTTCGTCACGTCCGATGTGCTGCGGGCGTGGAGTCGGCTCGAGCCGCAGTGGCAGAATCCGGCGGGGCTACATGCCGACGACGACCTTGCGCGCCGCCTTGTTGACCTGGACGAGGAGCGGCTCGCCGCAATGGGGGACACCGGGCTCGACGTTCAGGTGCTCTCCCTGACGAGCCCGGGCGTGCAAAACCTCGAGCCCAAGGACGCGGTTCCGCTGCAAATCGCCTGCAACGACCTCGTGGCGGACACGGTGCGCGCGCACCCGAACCACCTGCAGGGCTTCGCGACGCTGGCCACCACGGATCCGACCGTGGCCGCCCGCGAATTGGAGCGGGCGGTAACCAAATTGGGCCTCAACGGCGCGCTGATCTTCCCCCGCAGCCGTGGTGAAAGCCTGGACCGCCGCGAATTCTGGCCGATCTTTGAGGCCGCCGCCGCCCTCGAGGCACCGCTCTACCTGCACCCTCAGGTCCCGCCACCGCCGGTACAGACCGCCTACTACGGCGGCTTCGACGACATGGTCAATGCCGGCCTGGCCACCTACGGCATCGGGTGGCACTACGACGCGGGTGTCGCGCTGTTGCGCCTGATCCTCGCCGGCGTATTCGACCAGTTTCCGAATCTGCAAGTGATGCTTGGTCATTGGGGCGAGGTGGTGCTGTTCTACCTGGACAGGGTGGATAACCTGGCCGCGGCCGCCGGACTGGCGCGTCCGATCTCCGAGTACTTCCGCACCAACGTGCTCGTCACGCCGGGCGGCGTCTTGAGCCAGCTGTATCTGCGCTGGGCACTCGAGGTCGTCGGGGTCGACCGCATCCTGTTCGCCACCGACTATCCCTACCGGTTCGTCCCCGATAGCGGCGCCCGGCGCTTTCTGGAGGAGGCAGACCTGAGCGAGGCCGACCGGGAGAAGATCGCGTCCGGCAACTGGGACCGAATCTGCGCCGCCATCCGGCGCTGACCGGCGCGGTCCGCCCACCGTCGGAACCGACACGAAATCAGGGCTGCAAACACGGCGCGGCGGTGGAAGGATCACGAACGTGGCCACCAAGAAACCGCAAACGATCGCTTACCCGGCGCCGGGCGCACGTCCGCGCCGCCACGACTATGCCCCGCTCGATCCCCACGTCATCGTCCTGTTCGGCGCGACGGGGGATCTGGCCAAACGCAAGCTGATTTCCGGCCTGGCCTACTTGGATCAGTCCGAGCTTGCGCCCGATATCCAAATCGTCGCGACGTCGCTGGAAGACCTGAGCGACGACGAGTTCCGCGACCTGGCGAAGTCGGCAATCGACTCGTACGGCGTCCACAAGCTCACCGATGAACAGTGGGCCAACTTCGCAAAAATAGTGAACTACGTCCCGCAGGGTGCCGGACCCGAAGCGCTCGCCGCCGCGGTCGCCGAAGCCGAAAACAACCTGGGACCGAACGTGCGGCGGCTGCATTACCTGTCCGTTCCACCGAAAGCGGCGCGCGCCGTCATCACCACGCTGCGCGACGCAAATCTCGTCGAGCGCTCCCGGGTGGTTATGGAAAAGCCGTTCGGCACCGACTTGGCCAGCGCGGTGGAGCTCAACGACTTCCTGCACGAGACCTTCGACGAATCCCAGATTTTCCGCATCGACCATTTCCTGGGCAAGGAGGCGGCCCAAAACATCCTGGCGTTCCGCTTCGCCAACGGCCTGTTCGAGCCGATCTGGAACCGCAACTTCATCGATCACATCCAGATCGACATTCCCGAAACACTGGGTCTGGATCAGCGGGCGAACTTCTACGAAAGCACCGGCGCCTATAAGGACATGGTCGTGACCCACCTGTTCCAGGTCATGGCATTCGTGGTGATGGAACCGCCGACGGCCCTCGAGCCGTATGCCATCAGCGAAGAGAAGAACAAGGTGTTCCGCTCGATGCTGCCGGTCCAGTGTTCGGATGTGGTGCGCGGCCAGTACAGCGGGTACCGCGAAGAGAACGGAGTGGCAAAGGATTCCGACACCGAGACGTTCATCGCGCTCAAGGTCGGCATAGACAACTGGCGCTGGGCCGGCGTACCGATCTACCTCCGCACCGGCAAGAAGATGGCCGAGGGCATCCGCATCATCTCGATCGCATTCAGAGAGGCTCCCCGCACCATGTTTCCGCCGGGATCGGGGGTAGGGACGCAAGGTCCCGATCACCTCACCTTCGACCTGGCCGACAACTCGAAGGTTTCACTGTCCTTCTACGGCAAGCGGCCCGGCCCTGGGATGAAGCTAGTCAAGTTGTCCATGCAGTTCTCGTCGCAGGAGATCGACACCGTTGCCGATGTCCTGGAGGCCTACGAACGGCTCATCCTCGATGCGATGCGCGGCGATCACACGCTGTTCACCACCGCCGAGGGCATCGAATCGCTGTGGGACCGTTCGACGGAACTTCTTAACGAACCGCCGCCGGCCAAGATGTACCAGCCCGGCACGTGGGGTCCCAACGCCATTCATCAATTGATCGCGCCCAACGCGTGGCGGCTGCCGTTCGAGCGGGAGTGGCGCGAAAACAACGGCTAGTCGGGGCCACCTAGTGTTATCCGGTGGCCGTTCGGGCGTTGTGCGCGATGTTCGCGCTACTGCTGTGGGGGATTGGCGGTGTCGCGGCCGCGGGACCAGCGCGCGCCGAGCCGGCTATCGCGGGGCCTGGCGCACGGGTGGTGGGCTGGGACACCTACCGTCGATTGGATCGATTGCCGTATCTGAGCGCCGACACCCAGACCTTGCAGGTGTCGAGTTTCGATCGCAGCGGTGGTGATTTCGACATCTCCACCGGTAACCGCAACGGCAGTGGAGGATGTTTGGCTTCCGGTGGCGCCGGATGCGTCATCGCGGAGGATCGCGGTGCCGGCGAGGTCGATTCGATCTGGTTCACCCGCGACGGCGGCGACGTGACCCGGATCGGAACGATCCGCATCGATCTGGATGGGCGGACGGTGCTAGACGCACCATTGCAATCGCTGGTCGACGGCGGGCTGGGTGCGCCATTCGTGTGGCCCCTGGTGGCCAACGCCGCGCAGTCGCCGGGCGGTGTTTACCTCAAGGTCCCGATGCCGTACCGGCAGTCGATGCGCATCAGCGTCGCTTCGCATTTGGAGTATTACCACGTCGACTATCGCCGGTTTTCGGCCGCCGATGGAGTGAGCACTTTCTCGCCCTCGGATCCCGCGCTCGACGTGATCGCCACCCTCCGCGCGGCGGGCACCACCGACCCCAAACCGGCGACACCCACCGCAGCGCCTGACCGTCGCGTCGTCGAGGTCCCCGCCGGTGCCGCGGTGACGCTCGCGGAATCGACAGGGTCGGGGACGATCTCGGCGCTGCGCCTGCAACTACCCGAACCGAGCGACCAACTCCTGACCGGGTTGCGGCTCCAAATCGAGTTCGACGGCCAAACCTTGGTCGACTCGCCGCTCGGGGAATTCTTCGGCGCCGGACTGGGCGCCGACAACGTGCAATCGCTGATGTTCGGCGCGATGCGACGACCCGACGGGGCGTTGTCGTTGTCGGAGTGGTGGCCGATGCCCTTCGCCCGCACGGCCCGCATCTCCCTGCGTCAACACGACCGGCGATCCCGTGCCGGTGATCGACAGCGAGGTCGTGACGGCACCCGATCCCCAGTGGGCACCCGCGTTGGCCAGCGGGCGCGCCGGCTACTTCACCGCACGCTCGCATGCCGGACCGACGACGCCGGGCCAGGACTGGTTGTTCGCCGATGAACACGGCCACGGGAAATTCGTCGGCGTCAGCCACACCATTCGCGGGTCTCGGATCAAGACGGCGTTCAGCGACGACGCCCCTTACTTCCTCGAAGGGGCCGAACGCGTGTACACGGACGGTGCGTCGTCACCCCAGTGGTACGGCACCGGCACCGAGGACTTCTACGAGGGCGGCTGGTACTTCAAGGACGGCAAGCACTTTAGCGCCCCACTCACCGGCCAACCCGATCAACGCACGGCCACGGGCGGATGTGCGGACTACTGTGTCGCGGTGTATCGGCTCATGCTCGCCGAGGCCATCGACTACCACTCCGCGATCCGATTCGGCATCGAACACGGCAAACGCAACATGGTTGAGCCCGATTACAGCTCGACCGCATTCCTCTACACACAACCGGACGACACGCTCACTTCCAGCGACGAAGTCAACCCCTCCGATCCGGTCAGCCGAATCCTGCACATCTATACCGATGCCGACGCCGCCGACCAGGTGCTGATCGGCACGTACGAGGGGAGCGATGACACCCGCCCCGTCGCCGGGGTAGTGCGCGCCACCCACGCTCCGATCACATTCGACGCCAACATCGGCCCGGACAACCACGGCGTACTGCTGCGCCGGACGTCGGACCAATCGACCGGCTATCAATCCGCAGACGTCGCCATTGACGGCGTGCCCGCCGGGATTTGGTTAGAGCCGCGCAGCAACACTTTTCACCGCTGGCTCGACGACACCTACCTGGTGCCCGACTCGCTCACCGCGGGGAAAGAGCGAATAACCGTCACGCTCACACCCATTCCCGACGCCCCGCCCTGGACGGCCAGCCGCTACCACGTAGACACACTGACCGGGCCGTAGGACGCGAAAATTGTCAAGAGTTGTGGATGGGGCGTGGGCGTATCCGCGATAATCGGCCAGTGATAACGCTTGCCGCGGGTCCGAACGAACAGTGACCGTACCCGTGCTGGTGGCAGCCGCCATCGCCGAATTAGCCAGCATCATCGCGCTCGGAGTTCTGCTCATCGTTTCTCGGCGGCAACTGAAGGGGGCACGGCGCGCGCTCGAACGCAGCCGACAAGACAGGCCACGCCGCCGCCGACGCCAAGGAGTCGCGCCGTTCGCCATCAGGACGGCCTGGCAGACGGCCGACTCCCTGATCAACAAGGGCATCGGCGCCACGGTGCGCAATTCGATCGAGGACCTCGCAGGCTGGGCGCAGGTCGAACGCCCCGATCTCGCCAGACTGACCGCCGACGGCCACGTCGTGATCGTCTTCTCTGATATCGAGGGTTCCACCGAGCACAACGAGGAGTTGGGCGATCGACGATGGGTCCAATTGCTCGACCGGCACAACAAACTCATCCACAAGCGCGTTGAAGATTACGACGGCCACGTGGTCAAGAGCCAAGGCGACGGATTCATGATCGCGTTCTCCGATCCCCGACAAGCTGTCCGTTGCAGTATCGCCGTGCAGCAAGCCCTGCACGAGAGCGCTGAGCATTGGGACCACATCCGGGTGCGGATCGGCGTACACATGGGTACCTCTATCAGACGCGGAGACGACCTCTTCGGGCGCAACGTGGCGTTGGCGGCGCGGGTGGCGGGGCAGGCCGACGGCGGCGAGATCCTGGTCAGCGAGCCGGTGCGCGAGGCGGTCGAAGGCCTGCCCGATATCCGGCTCGGCCTCCCTCGCGAGGTTGAACTCAAAGGCTTCCGCGGCAGCCAGGCTGTGTATCCGGTCGAACTGCCGATCTGACGGCGACTTCGAGAGAGCACCGGCCAGCGGTCATCCCGCGGCGGCGGCAAGTCCGCTTCGCGAAAGGGTGGTCCTTCCACAGCGGACGAAGAAGGGACGGAGTACTTAGTCCGTCCCACTCTCAATCTATAGCGCACCGGGGGGCTTGCGGCAAGACCCGGGTCATGGCGCAAAATCGCTGGCCGAAGCTATAACTCAGCGAATCGGGGGTTTTGGAGTGCGGGTTGAATCGATATCCGAACATGCGGTGGTGGTTGCCGGGGGAGGCCCGACGGGGCTGATGTTGGCGGGCGAGTTGGCGTTGGCGGGGGTCGACGTTGCCATTGTTGAGCGGCGTGAAAGCCAGGACCTGATTGGCGCGCGTGCGGGCGGTCTGCATTCACGCACCATCGAGGAACTCGATCAACGCGGCATCGCCGATCGGTTCCTTTCGCAGGGGCAGGTGGCGCAGGTCGCGGGGTTCTCTCAGATTCGTCTGGACATCAGCGACTTTCCCACCCGCCACCCCTACGGTCTCGCGCTGTGGCAGAACCAGATCGAGCGCATCCTGGCCGGCTGGGTCGGCGAGCTGGCGGTGCCGACCTATCGCGGGCGTGAGGTGACGACCATCGCCCAAGATGAGCCGGCGTCGATGTCGAAATGTCCGACGGCCAGTCCCTGCGGGCGGAGTATGTCGTCGGGTGCGACGGCGGACGCAGTGTGGTCCGCAAAGCGACCGGCATCGAGTTCTCGGGGTGGGACCCGACAAGGAGCTACCTGCTCGCCGAGGTCGAGATGGCTGCCGACCGGTTCGGACCGGGCCGGAATGGGGCATCCGCCACGACGCGCTCGGCGTCCATGCGCTCAGCGTGACGGAGGATGGGGGCCCGATGCGGGTCATGGTGACCGAGCGGCACCTCGGACCCGCCGGCGAACCGACCTTGCGCGATCTGAGCGAGGCCCTCATCGCCGTATACGGGACCGACTACGGAATCCACAGTCCCACTTGGATTTCCAGGTTCACCGATATGGCGCGACAGGCCGAGGCGTATCGCGACGGGCGGGTCCTGCTGGCCGGCGATGCGGCGCACGTGCATCACCCGATCGGTGGGCAGGGCCTCAACACCGGTATGCAAGACGCGGTGAATCTGGGATGGAAGCTGGCCCAGGTGGTCAACCGGACATCGCCCGACGAGCCTCCTCGATACCTACCATGCCGAACGGCACCCGGTCGCCGCGCGCGTGCTGCGCAACGCGATGGCGCAGATGGCACTTCTTCACCGCCCGGACGACGACCGCACCAAGGCCTTGCGCGACATCGTTTCCGAACTCCTGAGCATGGACGAGCCGCGCAAACGATTCGCCGCGATGATGTCCGGTCTGGACATCCATTACGACCTCGGTGGGGGACACCCGCTGCTCGGGCGCCGCATGCCCGATCTCGACGTGGTCACCGACGACGGCCCGCTGCGGGTATTCGCCCTGCTGCACGAGGCCCGGCCAGTGCTGCTCAACCTCGGTGAGCCCGGCGGCTTCGACATCGCTCCATGGGCCGACCGGGTTAAGTCGATCGACGCGAAACACGTTGGCGACTGGGAACTTCCGGCACTCGGCGCGGTCACCGCTCCCACCGCCGTGTTGATCCGACCCGACGGATACGTGGCCTGGGTGGGGGAGCGATCGCGGCTCGGCCTCGCCGACGCGCTCACCACCTGGTTCGGACCACCGACTGCCTAATCCGGCGGCTCATTCTCCGATCTGCGGGTGGGTACGGCCTCTGTCTGCGGCGCTGACTGACCGAGCCAGTCGCGCAATTTGTCGTAGATACCGGCGTGGTTGAGCAGATCGAAGTGGTGCAGACCGGCCAGCGTCAGCCCATGGGCCGCCTCGAACGGGATCTGCCGAGACCCGCCCACACCGGATGCGCTTCCAGGGCGTACCAAGCGGTCGCCGAGAACGGCCCCAACCGCCCCAGGGCCGGCGGTGGTGGCCACGAAGTGGTAGACGGCGCCGGGAAGGAATGGCACCTCGTGGCAGCGGTCCTGCAGAAATTCGTCCGGGTCGGCGTCGCTCCAGTCCTCGTCGAGCAATGCGCCGTACCGCAGGTCCTTCGTGCCGGAACTGCGCGCGTTGAGAAACGAAGCCAGCCCTTCGGTTTCGGGCAACCAGGCCAGCGCCCAGGACGCGGCGTTGACTCCCTTCTCCAGGTCGGCGCCGAGGTGCGGGGAACCGAGGCAGACGACGTGACGCACGGCGTCGGGCCAGCCGTGCTGTTCCTGGGTCGCGTAGTGGCAGGCGCTGCGCACCACCAGGCCGCCCATCGAATGACCGACCAGCGCGATCTCCTCGACCGGAACCGGCCACAGCGCCTGCAGCTGATCGAGCAGGGCGGCCAGGAATTTCCCGTTGTCGGAGATGTGCAGACCCGTGTTGTAGCGCAGGTAGATCGGGGTGAACCCGAGGTCGCTATGCAGGCGTGCCCCGTAGGGGCCAACGCTCTCGCCGTCGCGCGGGGGCCGCGACCACGACCTTTCCGTCATACACCAGCCGTGGACAAACACCGCGATCCGGCCGGTGGCTTGCGGAAACGTCGCCGCGATGGCGGAGGCGTTCATCGCGACCGGCTTGCCGTGGCGGCGCACCTGCATGGTCAGCGCGAAGCCGTTTCCGCGATTGGTCAACTCATCGCCGTAGATTCCGTTGAGCGCGGCGATGACGCCGGCGACGGTCGGGTTTGATTCGACGGTCTCATCCTCATCGCTGCCGCGCGTCTCGGCGGCCAATTCACCGGCACCGCGCAACGCCGCGCGCAGCGCGCGGTCGACGGCACAGTAGGTCGCCGCGGCGGTGGTGTTGTGCACGACCTCCACAGGTTTCGAAACCGGGCCTACGGCGTTGAAGACCCGCCGCGCGATGCCACTGTGCGTGTCACGCACCAGGGTCGTGAGGACGCGGGTGCCTTCGCCGGCGAGGTCGGCGAGTGATCGGATTTCCTGTCGCTGCATGAGCTGCTCCTCCTCGGTCCAACGAAGGGTTCCCACTCTGGGGTGATCATTCACCATCCTGGCCGAGGACCAAGCCACACGCACCCGCCGCACGCGACAGGAACCGGCCTACGAGAAGATGATGTGTGGCACCGACACTGCGCCCGCGCAGATCCGCCCTTTATCTGCCCGGCAACAACGCCCGGGCATTGGAGAAGGGCAAATCACTGCCGGCAGACGTGCTGGTTTTCGACCTCGAGGATGCCGTCGGGCCCGACGCCAAAGCCGAGTCACGGGCGAAGGTGTGCGACGCGATCTCGTCGGAGAGCTACCGACCGCGCGAGATCGTGGTGCGCATCAACGGCCTGGGCACCGACTGGCACGACGACGATTTGGCCGCCGTGGCGGGTACATTCGCCCACGGGGTGCTCGTGCCGAAGGTCGAGACGGGGGAAGAGGTCCGAGCGCTGGCCGCGGTGCTCGACAAGCTCGCCGCTCCGGAGCCTTTGCAGCTATGGGTGATGATCGAAACGCCTCGGTCCTTCCTACGGGCGGAGGAGATCGCCTCGGCCAGCGACCGCTTGGCGGGCTTAGTAGTCGGCACCAACGATCTCGTGAACGAGCTGCACGGATTGCACGTGCCCGGACGCGCGCCGGTGCTGACCGCATTGTCACTGGCTGTGTTGGGAGCAAGGGCGGCCGGAAAGGTCGTCTTGGATGGCGTCTTCAACGACATCACCGACGAAGGCGGCTTCCGGGCCGAGGCTCGACAGGGTCGCGAGATGGGTTTCGACGGCAAGACCCTGATCCACCCGTCACAAATCGCCCCGGCCAATGACCTGTTTGGCCCGTCGCAAAACGAGCTGGCCGACGCCGCCAAGATCGTCTCGGCCTACGAGCAGGCTCAGGCCGCCGGGAAAAGCGTCATCACGGTCGACGGTCGGATGATCGAGAACCTGCACGTTCGCGACTCCCAGCGGATCCTTGCGCTTGCCGACCTCATCTCCGAAATGGAATCCGCCTCCTAGACCGGATGCCTAGCCGCCGTTTCGTTCTGTCCATTGGGTGAGCGCATCCTCGAGCGCGGCCGACGCGCCCACACCGGCTTTATTGGCAGCCTCCTCGAACCGCTCGACCAAGTCCGTCGGGACCAACGCGTCCACCCTGCAATGTGTCGGCTTTGGCTTCGGCGGCTGGCTCGGGGATGGCCGCGGGCGCGTGCCGCGCGGCAGTGGCGTCCATGATTTCCCGCAGCGCGGGTACTTCCTCGAGCAAGCGGGCGAGATCGTCGCGCTCGATGCGCAGCACCTCGGCCGGCCCGGTCGTCGTCACGGTCGCAGAACGCAGTTTCCCACGGCGGAGCGCCGATTCGCCGATCACCTCGCCCGGCCCCACCAGGGCAACGCGGTCCTGGCCGACATACACCCCAGCCTCCCCGCTGAGCAGGATGTAGCAGGAGTCGGACGGAGTCTGCTCATAAATGAGCGGCAATGGCGCGTGCGTGGAAGTGTGATGCGCCGCCCGGACGATCCGTTCCACATCCTTGTCCGAGAGCTTGTTGAATGCGGCGAACTCGCGTAGCCGGCGGACGTCTTCTTCCTCGTGTTCGTTCGCATCATCCACATTCATAGGGCTCCTAATGCGCGATGTGACCACGGTCACCGAGGAGCCTAACCCGATTTTGCTGTGACGACGTGCAGAAGTTGGTTGCGGGACCGGCGACGGGCCACCGCAGTCGCTGGAACCGGTAGGTTGAACGCGAATCCGGACAACCGCGAGGGGAGACACCGTGGGCCAAACCGCGGCCATGGCCGAGGCCGACCGCGCGTGGATGATCGACACGCTGCTCGCGCTGCTGCAGACCCCAAGTCCGTCGGGACGCACGGACGCGGTGATGCAGCTGATCGGCGACACCCTCGACGGTTTCGGCTTGCCGTTTTCACTGACCCGCCGCGGGGCGCTGACCGCCGAACTCCCGGGTGAGTCGACGACCACCGAACGGGCGCTGGTGGTTCACGCGGACACCATCGGCTGCATGGTGCGCAACCTCAAGGACAACGGCCGTCTCGAGCTGATTCCGGTCGGCACCTACTCGGCCCGGTTCGCCACGGGTGCGCGTGTGCGGATCTTCTCCGACGACCCCGACGATTTCATCACCGGCACGGTGATGCCCCTCAAGGCCAGCGGGCACAGGTTCGGCGACGAGATCGACACCCAACCCACGGACTGGGAGCACGTCGAGGTCCGCATCGACCGGAAGGTGTCGACGCGCGAGGACCTGGTCCGTCTCGGCCTGAACATCGGTGACTTCGTCGCGTTGATCACCAGCCCCGAACTCACCGCCGACGGCTTCGTCGTCTCGCGTCATCTCGACGGGAAGGCCGGCGTCGCGATCGCGCTCGCGTTGGCCAAGAACGTCGCGGATAACAAGGTGGTGCTGCCGCACCAGACCATGATCATGGTCACCATCACCGAGGAGGTCGGCCATGGCGCCAGCCACGGCCTGCCCGCGGATGTCGCGGAGCTGATCTCGGTGGACAACGCGGTTTGCGCGCCCGGCCAGCACTCCCTCGAGGACGGCGTGACCATCCCCATGGCCGACATGCACGGACCCTTCGACTACCACCTGACCCGAAAGTTGTGCCGGCTCGCCGACGAGCGGGGTATTCGCTTCGTGCGGGACGTGTTCCGCTATTACCGCTCCGATGTCGCCGCGGCGATCGAGGCGGGCGCAGGCACGAGGGCCGCGCTGGTCGGCTTCGGGCTTGACGGCAGCCACGGCTGGGAGCGCACGCACATGGATTCGCTCGAGGCGGTGTACGGCCTGTTGCACGCCTGGCTGCGAACACCGCTGACGTTCGAAAAGTGGGACGCCAAACCGTCGGGCAAGCTGCGTGACTTCCCGTCGTCGGAGCAGCCGGCGCCGACCGAGCAGTGGGTGCCGCTGTCCCGCGGCGACCACGCCGAACCGGGCGACGCGTCACCGGGTTCGCACTGGCCGCCGGCGGAGGGCCCCCAGACCTAGCCCGCGACGGATCGCTCCAGAGTCGCCAGCGACGCGGCGACGTAATCCTCAGGGAAGATCGGCATCCCGCCGACGCGCTCGCGAAAATCCCGCGACGTGGCGCTCCAGTCATAGGTGAGGGTGACGTCGGTATTGTCGCCGTTCGGAGCGAGGTCGTAGCGCCAGAACCACCCGCCCGGATCGTGGTGGCCCGCGTCGTCGAGGGCGCCCGGGATCCACCCGATGGCGTGGTCTTTGTCGAACACGTTGATCAGGTTGTGCGTGACGTAGTGACCGCCGGCCTGGGTGAGGAACATGTTCATCGAGAACATCTGCCCGATGCCGGTGATCGGCGCGGCGTCCACCGCGTCGCGCACCCAGTCCGTGGGCTCGGTGTTGCAGTGGCGGGACGGGTCGGCGAGGACGGCGAAAATCTCGGCCGGTGTAGCGGCAATGGTGCGGGTGACGACGTAACGTTCGGCGGTCGCGGTCATGAGTTGTCCTTGGGTCCGTACGCGCGGGCGATGTCGGGGGAGTCGAGCCAACCCGAGTATGTCGGGCGCGAGGGCCAACCGTCAGGCGAATCGAGCCATTCCTCCTGCCGGCCCCACGGCAGGATGTCGATCAGCGCGAACGAGTGGCTGAGCTGTTCGGTGCCCCTCCCGTTGGTATGCCACGTGCGGTACACGCTCTCGCCGTCGCGCAGGAACACGTTGACCCCGAAACCGCCGCCCGGCGGTGCGTCCATGTCAGCCGCGAACGGGCTCTGCGATGACGAGTACCACTCCATGCGGTTGCCGACCTTGCGCTTGTAGGCGAGTGCCTCGTCGATCGGTCCGTTGGTGACGATGACGAAGCGGGCGTCGTAGTTGGCGAGGAACTCGAGTCGGGTGAACTGGGACGTGAAGCCCGTGCAGCCGCCGCACTGCCATTCCGCGCCGTCCTCCCACATGTGGTGGTAGACGATGAGCTGCGAGCGCCCGTCGAACACATCGACCAGGCGGGTGGGCCCGTCGGCGCCGATCAGCGTGTAGTCGGGCAACTCGACCATCGGCAGGCGGCGCCGCTGCGCGGCGATCGCGTCCAGCTCGCGGGTGGCGGCCTTCTCGCGCTTGCGCAGTTCATCGAGCGCGGCGCGCCAGGTTTGGTGATCGACGATTGGCGGCAGGGCATCTTTTTCCAAGGACATGGAATCCACCTTTGTTATCGCTTTGTTCGGTCTCGAAGGTATGACTGGTGGCGCGCCCGGAATTCATCGGTCGCTCGCTGTCTTACAAATTGTCATACACTAGTTTCATGGCTGACGCGATCACATTCCGGCCCGACGAGGATGCATCCCGAGCGCTTGCTGCGCTGACCCGCGACGGGACACCGGTATCGACGGCGGTTCGGGAGGCGCTGATCGAGGCCGCCCGCCGCAAGGCCGCCGAAGCGATTCGCGCTGAAGCGCAGGAGCTCACGGCGGACGACGCGGATCGCGCCGAGGCCATGCAGGTGCTTCGCGACATGGAGACGTTGCGTGCGTGGTGAGGTTTTCCGGCTGCACGCTCCCCGTCGCAGTCACGGCCACGAGCAGGCCGGCTCGCGATATGCAGTCGTGGTCCAGTCCGATCACTTGCCACTATCGACCTGGCTGGTCGCGCCGACGTCCACGTCGGCCCGAGCCGCAAGCTTTCGGCCCGAAGTCGAGATCGATGGCCGGGTCACGCGGGTGCTGGCGGAACAGACGGCGGCGGTCGATCCCGGTCGGCTCGGCAACAGCGTGGGTTATCTCAGCCGTGAAGAAATGCGCCGCGTTGACGCGGCACTGCGGATCGTCCTAGAACTCTAGTAAGGCGACATTCGCCGAATCCCAGGGAAGGCCTGCAATGAGAACGTTCGTTCGTCGTCTGTTTTCCGCCGTCATGGTGGCGTTGGCGTCGATGGCCGCCGTGACGACCGTGACGCCGGCAGTCAGCTCGGCCGACTGCGACCCCGGCCAGTGGTGGGATCCGACGGGCAAAGTGTGCCGGCCGCTGGGCGTCGGGCCACAACCGTTGGCATGCGCGCCGGGCGAGTGGTGGGACCCGACGGCCAATGTATGCCGGCCGCTGGGTGTCGGTCCGCAACCGCTGGCATGCGACAACGGCTGGTGGTGGGATCCGGCCGCCAACGTATGCAGGCCGCCACTGGTACCGCCGCCCGGCTAGTACTTATTCGCCGCCGCGAGCCTTCCCGAGAATGAATCCCGACGCGTTGCGCCGCGATATCGGCAACGCTTTCGTCGGCGTTGTATTAGGTCGCCGCTGCCTGGGCGGCGATGACAATGTCGAGGGCGCTGAGAACACCTGGGTTGGCTGCGCAGACGGCCGGGATGGCATTCACCACCCGGGCGGCAGTAGCAGTTGAGCCCGGCAGCTCGCCGCCATTGAGCGCAAAGTCGAGTTGAACCGGGGGATTGCCCTCGATGGCAATTCGGGTGAGCCGGCGAGTCGGGCTACCGGACGCAATCTCTGGTTGCCAGCCTTCGACGGCTTCATCGGGCATCGACCAGATCGACGAATAATACAGACGCTCTTGACCATCAACGATGCCGTCGAACCGCATCCGCACGCTGGCGACTGTGCCCGCGGGAATTTCACCGGCGTCGAATCGATAGTCCCGATCTGCAAGCGCTATGTCGCGGTGCTCGCGGACTTCATCAAGCGTTAAGCCCAAGCCCTGCCCTAGAAGTCGTAGGGGCGGGGTGACAGTAGGGATCATCGACCCGGGGCGATATATTGCGGCATCCTCGTCAGTCGTTCGGCCGAAGCCCAGCATTGCAAAGAAGCCGGGCACGCGATAACCCCCGCATGGAATGCGTTCCTCAACAGAGACCTTTGTAGGCAGCTCGGTCATACTCGCCGCGTGCACGGCGAGAATATCGGTGGCGAAGCCCGGCGCGATTCCGGTGGCCAGCAAGGAGCTGTTCCCTCGTCGGCACGCAGCCTCCAGTTTGGTCCTTGAGGCGTCGTCGAGCGTGGGTGGGTGAAACAACGCGTGATACGACGGCGTCACCACGTTCATTCCGCTTGCGAGCATTGCGCATATCTGTTCGACTACCTCGCTACCCTCGCGACCGGACACCGCTGCGAAATAGCTAACGCAGTCGGCGTCCAGGGCAAGCAGTTCATCGAGGCTGTCTGTAGCGATCACGCCGACGGCTGGCTCGCCGACCAGTTCGCCGGAATCCCTGCCGACCTTGTCACGGCTGTGAACGAGCTGGCCCACCAACTTCAACCGCGGCGATCTGAGGATCTGCCCAAGCGCGATTGACCCGGTGTAGCCGGTGCCCACGTGTGCTATGCGAAACTGATGTCCCATACCTAGACCGCTTCCCGGCAACGGTTGCTGAGCATCCAGAACCTTACGCCGCTTGGACTGCGAGGGAAGGCATTCGACGGCTCTGTCAGTGCCGACTTCGCCGCTCCATAACCCGAAATGAACCCCGCTGATGCAATATGTCGCGAACGCTCGCTTGTCACCGACGGTGAGGTTCGGGCGGACTAAAGCGGTGTTAGATTGAGTCGTCCCAGCAAAGGAGGGGCTTATGCATGGATTGACGATGGACGAGGGCCTCCTGGAGACCGCGAAAGCCCGTGCTGTCGGGGAACGCGAGATGGCGGTGAGCGCCGAGCAGCTGTTTGCCACGCTCGAGGACGGCCCGTCGTGGGCCAAGTGGACGGGGGTGATCCGCGAGGTCACCTGGACGAGCCCAAAGCCGTTCGGAAAAGGAACGACGCGCACCTTGACGCTCGAGGGCGGTATCAAATTCGATGAGGTGTTCTGGGCGTGGGAACCCAACCGTCGCATGGGGTTCTCGGTCTGCGCCGCGAGCATCGGTTGGCTGAGCGGGTTGAGCGAGGTCTACGAAATCGCGCCCCTCTCGGCTGAGCGCTGCAAGCTGCGTTGGGTGGTCGCGGCATCGTTCCCGGGTATCCTCGGCAAACTCGAGCCCGGCATAGGGCGCACCTTTCAGATCAATCAGAGGCGACTGCTCAAGAAGCTTGAGCGTGTCGCTCGCGAGCCACTGATGCCCGCCTGAACGCAGCGTCCCACCCAGCTGAACGCCCACCAGAAAGGAAGCGAATCACATGCCCTCACCTCGCTGGCTGGCCACACTGACCATCCCCGTGTTGGCCGGCGCCGCCTTGGTTGGTAGCGCTGCGATTGCGACTGCCACCCCACAAGATGACGCATACCTCGCACAACTGCGCGCCGTCGGCCTGACTTGGCCGCCGAACACGGAAGAGGCGCTCATCGGGGAGGCGCACCTCGTCTGTTACGACCTCACTTGGGGTTGGACGCCACAACAGATCGCCGACGATATTCACGCCCACTTGAACGCGCGGGGCGTGACGTTGCTAGACGTCGGAACCCTGGTCAACGCCGCACACAGGACTTATTGCCCCGGCAATGTGTGCGACGCCCCGACCCTTTGCACATGACACCACTTAGGGGACAGGATTCAAAGCCGAAATGCGCTGGTGTGCAAGGCGTCTCGGGCTAACTACTGATTCCGGCCAGTTCGTGTGCCACCGCGTCGAATGCGCGCAGCGTGTCCAATAGCATTTGCGGGTCCCCAGAATCCGGCTGGGTGGACAACTTGGCCGCGACAAGCTGCGCGGGGCGGCTGACGTAGATCAGCTGACCACACATGCCCTGGCACAGCACGACGTTGCTGCCCGGGGAGGGAAACCACACTTGGTTGCGATACATCCCGCCGGGCATTTGGTTGTCGTCGGGACTGGCGGCGAACGCCTGACGCGAGTCGGGACCGCCGTCGAGCGTGTCGGCGATCCACGCCGCCGGCACCACTTGCTGGCCGGTCAACGAGACACCGTCGCGCAAGAACAGCGACCCGAACCGGATCATGTCGGTAAGACAGGCGCTGATACCGCCGTCGAACAGTCCGGTGCCGTCCGTATCTACGCCGATGGTGGCGTCGCATTGGGCGCCGATGCGGCTCCACAACAGTTCCGACATCAGTTCGGGCATCCGCTGGCCGCCGGCGACCTCGCAGATCCAGCCGAGAACGTCGGTTTCACACGAGCGATATTCGAACGGGCCGCCGTGATGCGACTTCTGCCGCAAGGTCAGCAGGAAGTCGCGCAGGGTGGCGGGGACGTCCGGACTGCTCCGGGGTGCCCAGCCGATCGACTGGTCGAGGACGTGTATCTCGGCCGTCGGGTGAAGGTAATTGTCGGAGAAGGCGATACCCGACCTCATGTCCAGCAGGTGGCGCACCGTCGCGCCGGCGTAGCCGCAGTTCGCCAGTGCGGGAACGTATTCCGTGACTGGCGCGTCAAGCTCGATCGCACCGGCCCCGTGCAGCGCGCCGACGACGGCGGCCACCAGCGACTTGCTTACCGAGAACAGCAGATGCCGGGTCTGGGCGCGAAGGCCGTCGAGGTACTCCTCGGCCACCATCGACCCGCGGTGCGCGACGGCCCACCCATCGGTCGCGGTGGCGGCCATCACCGCGCCGACGGTGGTGGCCACCCCGTCAGTGCCGGTCATCCGGATCTCGGCTATCGGAGCGCTGGCTGCGGGCAACTCCGCGGCCGGCCCGGTCCCGCGCAAGATTACCGCGGTCGGCACGAAGTCTTCGACGTGCTGGAACGACCAATGCGAATATGGCGCCGACAGCCAGTTATCCAGTGAGATGCCGGCCGGGACGCCGTTGCTCACGCTCGTGCGACGAGCCGTGGGACGATCGCCGCAGACGGCGTCAGGGGTGTCGACGCGAACTTCGCCTTGAGCCCGGTAACCCAGCGCCGGCAGCGCTCGGTGAGCTGGTAATCATCGGTCTGCAGATGCCCGCGGGTGACGAGCACGCCGAGTTGGGCACCCTCGCAGCGTAAGTCGCCAGGCGCCGCGACGCGCATGTAAAAGGCCTCGGACCCGTCGAGCAGCGTGGCCCAGTCGTTGGCGGGGCGCGCAAAGGAGACGCGCCCGTCGTCGTCGATGCGCCACACACCGGTGCGTGGCGTCGCGGTGAAAATCTCGACATCTGGTGAGGTCTCGCTGATTATCAGCTGGCCCCAGACCTCGTCCTCGCCATAGCCCCGCTCCCAGCGCGAATTGATTTCGTCGATGTCGAGCTCGTACTCCACGCCCATGTACTCGAGCAGGTGGAAGAGGAACAGCGGCATGTCGGCATAGGCCTCGGTGGTCAGGTTCGTCATCGGGCTGGCGCCGCTCAGGCGCGGGTTCACCTCGCCGAGATAGAGCTCGTCGGAGTCCAGGTCATGAAGCAGGTCCACCTCGAAGTAGCCGCGGTATCCCTCACGGCTCAGGATGCCGCCCAGCTTTTGTACGATTTCTCGCGCGGCGCGGGTCTGTGCGGGCGGCAGCACCTCGCGCCAGATGTCATTGCCGCACCAGCTGCCCTTGCCCGGCGTCAGCTCCGGGTAGCCGACGAGACTCGTCATCGCGGGGCCGATCACGGTGCCATGGCGGGTCACGGCACCCTCGAGGCACACCTCGACATTGCGGATGCGCTTCATGACTTTGACTTCCTGCCCGGCCATGTCACCGGCGTGCTCGTCCCAGTCGTGCTGGCCGCGCACAAAGAACACCGTGCTGCCGGCGTCGCCATAAGCGGCCACGACGACGAGGTCATCGCCCAGCCCGGCGCTTTCCGCGAGCGCCGACAGCTCGTCGTACGAGCCGGCCCGCCCGATCACGTGAGGCACGCTCGGCACGCCCGCCTCGTCGGCCAGGCGCGTCATGATGATCTTGGAGCCCAGCCGATGGCGCAATTCCACGGCAGGGTGCATGACCTCCAGCCCCGCCTGGCGCGCGAGGGCCTGCGTCTCCTCGTCCATCATCACGAAGCAGGCCTTACCGCCGGGCCCTCGGCCCGCGATGAACTCCAGTGTCTCGGGATCGCGCAGGAGGTGGTTGCACACGTCTCCCATGGAGTCAAAATCCCTGCGATCGCGCCGCCGGGGCACGAACACGCGCGAATGTACGCCTTCGTAAGAATCAAAGTAGTTGAGGTAGAAGAAGTTCCGTACCCAGCGGTCGATGCCTAGCAGGTTGAACGGGGTCGGCGAGATGAAGTACAGCGGCGTGGCATTGGTGTGAAAGAACGCACGTACGTCCGAGATGCCGTTACAGGTGGCGAGGCTCGGGCTCAGGCCCGCTGGCGTGCACGATCACGCCGGCCGTGGTGACGTCGACGCCTGAATCCGGCGCAAGGACCGCGACGCCGGCAGGGGGGCTGCGGTCAGCGCGACGGCGATGAAATCACATAAATCCATTTCACAAGTGTGCGCCCTGCCCATGGCCGTGTCGAAGTGTGGAGTGCTCCAACGCCGGCCTCGTAGGAGCCGGCGCACCTTGCCGGTGCGTAGCCGTATTGACCGAGAGCGCCGAATAGGCATCGGGATCCGGTTACCGCTTATTCACCGCGAATGACCCGGAGTCGGCCGGAATTGACCGGTTGTCACGAGAGCGTCTAGATCTCCAATCTAGTTGTCGCGCAGGAAAATTAAGCAACAACCGGCATCGTCTGGTCATACGGTTTGGTAATCCCTAGGCCCACGTTGGAGTCGTGCCGGGGGCACTGTTACGCCGGGTTGGCGTAGATACGGGTCGGTGAGATCAGCACAGCGGTGCGACGCTGCTCGCGCATCACCCGGTCGTAGGTGTCCCAGTCGTCGTGGGTCCCGCCGGCGGCGGTGAAGATCTCGCGCAGCATCACCCGCAGCTTGCTCGTCGTCGACGTCGGGGTGCGGGTCATCGGGTCCGATCAGCTCCGCCGAACCTTCGACGGTGGCCGACTGCCAACCGGCGCGGGCCACGACGGTGGTTCGCGGATCGGCGCGCAGATGGGCCAGCTTGCGCGCGCCCCCGATGGCCACCAGGGCGACGACCGGCGCATTCGTCAGCGGATGTGGCATGACCCCGGCGTTGACCATCGATGCTTGGACACTTCCGTCGCCGCGCAACGTGGTGAACACGACAAGCCCATGGTCAGCAGCGGCGAGATCGGCGAAGGCTGACAAATCGGTCATGACCCTAGATTCTAGGCTCACGCCGCAAGAGCAACTAAAGCCGTTGCGGTGCAGGGCTACTCGTAGTGCACCGTTACTGACGGCGTGTCAGGCACCGCCTGACACGTCAGAATGTAGCCGTCGGCGAGGTCGTCTTCTTCCAGCACGTCGTTGTTGCGCATGGTGGCATTGCCTTCGGTGAGCCTGGCCATGCACGTCCCGCAGTTCCCCGCCTCACGACTGAACGGCGGCGACATCCCGGCCCGTCGCGCGGTCTCCAGCAGCGTCTCCCCGGCGACCTGCGGGACCGACACTTTTTTGCGCTCGAGGTGGATCGTCACGGTACCGTCGGCTGCTCCAGCGCCGGCCACATCAGGTGCGGGCGTCTTGACCGGCGGCGAAGCGTCAAAGTCCTCGACAAGGACTCGTGCCCCGTCGGGCAGCGCCGAGCGCACCACGGCCATGAAGCCTTCCGGTCCGCACACGTAGCAGTCGGCTTCGGTGTCGCCGCCGACGAACGTCGTGACGGCGTCGGATTCCAACAGCCCGTGCTCGGCGTCGATATACCGGTCCACCGACAGCCGCCCGGGGTAGCGCTCGACGAGTTCATCCCAGACCGCCTCGAAGATCACCGATGCCCGGTCGCGGTCGGCGCACAGTATCCGCACCGCGCTCGGTGGTCGCCAACGCGCTTTTGGCCAGCGACAGGATCGGCGTCACACCGCTACCGCCCGCGAAAGCCAGTAACGGCACCGAGGTCGGATGAAGACGAAGGTTCCTGCCGCTCGGGTCATGGTCAGCTCGTCGCCCTCGACCACGTTGTCGACGATCCAGTTGGAGACCCTGCCGCCGGCGACCCGCTTGACCGTGGTCATCAGTTCACTGTCGGTCTCCGGTGCGCTCGACATCGAGTACGACCGGTACAGCTCCTCGCCGTCGACCGTCACCCGGAAGGTGCAGAACTGGCCGGCCCGATAGGCGAACGGTTGTTCGTGTGGGGCAAGCGCGAAGGTGCGGGTGTCAGCGGTCTCCTTGATGATCCGGGTCACCGTGGCCTGCTGGAACACGTGACGTTCCGTCATGCCTGCACCCTCCATGCTTTGCGTTCTTCCCCTCAGAGAATACTATTCTCTCAAAACGATAGGATGTTCTCAATGTCGCAGCCCGGTTCGCCACAACGTGAGCCGACCGCGCTCGTGTTCGAGGACCGGCACTACAGCTTGGCGCAGCTCAACGCGCTGGCCGACGGGCTGGCGGCGCGCCTGGGCGGAAGTGGCGTGACGGCCGGGCAGCGGGTGGCGTTGATGGCGTCCAACCGCCCTGAGTTCGTCGTGGCGCTGCACGCTATCTGGCGGCTGGCCGCCAGCGTCGTGCTGATCAGCCCCGCCTGGAAGCGCGACGAAGTCGAGCACGCGCTGGCGTTGACGAATCCGTCGCACGCCGTCGGTGACCACCCGGTGCTGGCGGATCTGATGCCGATGCTGCATCTCGACGAGCCGATCTCCCCGGGCGAACCGATGTATGGCCCGCCGCCGCCGGATGCCGATGCGGTGTTGGCGTTCAGCTCGGGCACGACCGGTCTACCCAAGGTCGTCCGGCACACCCACGCCTCGTTGCACGCCGCGGTTCAGCACTGGCGCAACGCGCTGGGCTTGACCTCCCGCGACCGAATCCAGGTCGCCACTCCGCCGTCGCACATTCTCGGCTTGCTCAACATCGAGACGGCGCTGCAGACCGGCGTATGGCTGCGGTTGCATCGTCGATTCGACATCGACCGAATCCTGCAGCACATCCAAGCCGACCGGATCACCGTCGAGATGGCAGTCGCCCCTATCGCTTTGGCTATCGCGTCACATCCGCGCCTGGAGTCCTACGACCTTTCGTCGTTGCGGTTCATCATGTGGGGCGCGACCCCGGTCAGCGAGAGCATCGCCCAGACCGTCACCCGGCGCACCGGCGTCGGGTGGGTTCCCGCGTATGGCACCACCGAGCTGCCGGTCATGGCCTGCAACCCGCTGGACGGCGCCCGGCTCGACTCGGTTGGGCGGCCGGTGCCCGGCGTGCAGGTGCGGGTGGCCTCGCTACAGACCGGTGAGCCGGTCGGTCCGGGGGAGGTCGGCGAGATCCAGGCGCGGTCGGAGTCGCTGATGGCCGGGCCCAACTCGCCCGAGGCCGCCGAAGCTCAGATGAAAGTCGGCGACATCTACTTCCAGCAGATGGAGAAGCCGGACCGCGATCCGCAAAACGCCGTCCATGCCGAGCAGGAATACCGCACCATGCTCGAGCAGTTCCCCGACTCGCCCCTGATCCCGCGCGCCAAGCAGCGCCTGCGCGAAGTGCAGGAGGTCCTCGGCCAGCGCCAGTTCGAAATCGGCGAGTTCTACGCCTCGCGCGAACAGTGGGCCGCCGCCATCGCCCGCCTGCAGACCGTCGCCGACACCTATCCGCTCTTCAGCAAGAATGACCAGGCTCTCATCACCGTCGGCGACGCCTACGCGCAGGAAGCCCAGGTCATGTCCCACGCCAGGATTCCGGCCAAGCCCAAAGCGGAGCTGGTGAAGCATTACGACGATCAAGGCCGCGGCCGCATGGTCGCGCGTGGTCACTCGCTATCCCCTCGCTCCGCATGTTGAGGACGCGAAGGATCGCCTCATCGCCCTCGGCCTGCCTATTCCCCATCCCAGCCAGCAGGTGCTCGCCGAAAGTCAGGCCGAGGAAGACAGCCGCGTCAATTTCCGCCTCGGCAGCCGCGCCGGGCGCACTTTCGGCCGCGGTCCCAACACCGTTCGTGCCGCGCGCGTTGGCGAGCCGTCCCTCAACAGCCCACCGCCGTTCGTCGCTCCTGACGTCCTCAAAGAAACCCAGACCGCCTGGGAAGAAGCGATGCACAACAAGCCGATCACCGGCGTTTCATCGCCCGCCGCCCAAACCGCGAATGCCGCCATCGATAACGGCACCGCGCCTCCCACCACCGAGCATCCCGCCCAGCCCTCCTTCCAGGAAGTGCCCGATGCCAGCGGAACTCCGGGCAGCACGGTCACCGTCCAGGTCCCGGCCGACAATGCTCCATCAGCCGCAGCCCCTGCAGCGGGCGGTGAGGCTCCAGCCGATGGCGCTGGCCGCCGCGGCTCCCGAACACAGCAACGCCGAGCCGCTCGTGACGCCGGTCGGCCCCGGAACGCGAAGCCGCCCCCCCGCCGTTGACAAGCCCGCCGAGACGCCGCAGCAGGTGAATGAAGTGCCCGCCGGCGGAAAGGGCACTCAGGTGCAAACCGGCGCAAACGCCAGCGGCAAGCCCGGCAAGAAGCCGAAGAAGGCGCCCTACGACAAGAAGGACGAGTCCTCCAGCAAGCACAAGAAGAAGACCGGCGTCGACAAACTCAACCCCTTCTGACGGACCATCTGCGAAGCAGAACAAGGCTGCCCTAGGGTGGCCTTTCTGCTGCGCAAAAGTTCCGCCCCTGCCTGTGCTACGCTTCGCACCGGTGGCCAATTTCGAAAAAGCGCCGGCTGAGGTCCAGGAGATTCTCTCCAAACCGATTCAGCAACTCGGCCTGAAGCTGGAAGGCTCTCCGCTGGAACGCTTCGTCCAGCAACTCTACAAGGAGCTGGCCGCCAAAGGCCTCCACCGCTTCCGCCCCAGGTGCTACCTCACCGATGAGTGGGGCTGCCCCAACATGGAGCCCGTCATCGGCATCCCTTTCTACCTCGCCGATCCCAAACTACAGCGCCTCGAATCCGAAATGAACGACATTGAAGACGCGCGCCAGATCATGATGTACATGCGCCACGAGGCCGGCCACGCTTTCAATTACGCCTACGCGCTCTACAAAACCCAGGAATGGCGCGACCTCTTCGGTCCCTTCCGCCGCCCTTACCGGGACAACTACAAACCGGTTCCGTTCTCGCGCCAGTTCGTGCGCCACATGGAGGGCTGGTACGCGCAAAAACATCCCGACGAAGACTTCGCCGAAACCTTCGCCGTCTGGATGACGCCTCGCTCCAACTGGCGCAAGCGCTACAAAGGCTGGGGCGCGATGAAAAAACTGCTCTACATGGATCGCATCGCGCGCAAACTCCGCGATGTGGACCCCGTGGTCGCGCACGGCGACACCGATATCACCGTCGACGAAATGAACGTGACCGTCGGCGAGTTTTATCAGCGCGCGCTCGATCAGCAGCTCGTCCCCGGCGAGCTTCCCTTCGACACCGATCTGCGCGACATCTTCAACGTCTCGAAGCGGCGCAGGAAAAATGTTCGCCCCGCCGTCGATCTTCTCCGCGAGAACCGTAAGGTCCTCGTCGACAAAGTGAACTACTGGACCGGCGTCCAACGTCCCCTGGTGAAGAAGCTAGTGGAATCGATCGAAGCGAAAGTCAGCGACCTGGGACTGCGCGCCGACATAAAATGTGAAAGAGAATACTTAACCGAAGTCTCCGTGTACACAACCGCGCTGGCGATGAACTACATCACTCGGGGCAAGTTCATTTCGCCCTGATCGTGCAGCTGTACAGTTGCTACCGAAGAAGCGCAGAGGCATCATGGCGAACCTGAAAATAACGATCTTGCACGACTTCTGGGAGGAGGGCCCGCCTGAGCCCGAGCCGGAGCCGGTCAAGGCACCGCGCGGCAAGACCGGCAAACGTCGGAAGAAGAAGAAGGATCCGCTCCACGACCGCGAAGAGATCTTCGAGGCCCTTACAAAGCTCGGCCACGAACCCTCCTATTACATCCTCGACGGTAAAAATCAGTCGCTGCTGGCGCTCGCAAAGTGCGGCGCCGACCTCGTCTTCAACCTCACCGAGTCCTACGCCGGCGACGACACGATGGACAAGAACATCGCCTCGTATCTGGAATTGCTGCGGCTTCCTTATACGGGCGGCGGCCCGCAGGCGCTCTACCTTGCCCAGGACAAGTCGATTGCAAAAAAGATCTTCGACTTTCACAAAATCAAGACCCCCGACTTCGCCGTCTCCTACAAAGGCCGCACCGATCATTCCCACGACATCGAGTTTCCCCTCATCGTCAAACCTGTCTCCGAAGACGGATCCATCGGGATCGACGCCGGCTCCCTCGTCGACAGCGTCAAAGAACTGATGGAGCGCATTCACTACATCCACGAGGAATTCGACAGCCCGGCGCTCATCGAGGAGTACATCGAGGGCCGCGAAATCTACGCCTGCGCATTTTGGCAACGAGAACCCCGAGGTGCTGCCCATGATCGAGCTCGACCTCTCGAAACTGCCCCGGGGAACTCCGCGCATCGCCGGCCAGGACGTGAAGTTCGATCACGATACCGAGGCCTACAAGGTGACAAAGTCCGCGCCCGCCGAAGACCTCGACGAAGAGACCACCAAAAAACTGCAGGACACCGGGCTCGCCGCCTGGCGCGCCCTTGGCCTGCGCGACTACGGCCGCATCGACATGCGCCTGAACAAAAAGGGCGAGGTCTACGTCATCGAAGCGAATCCGAACCCATGGCTCTCCAGCGTCGCCGAATTCACCATGGCTGCAAAAAAGGCCGGCTACTCCTACACCGATTTGATCGAAAAGCTGGTCGGACTGGCCCAGGCCCGCGCATTCTAGTTTGGTGTTTCAGAAGTTCGTGAATGAATTGCTGTTTGGTTTTGTATCGGGGCACGACTCAATGGGTGCCCCATATCTGCCCGATTTTGGCAGATGTGGGAACGCACGTCTTCACCAGCTCGTCTTTGTATCAGGGCACGACTTCAGTCGTGCCGCAAAGGCTGCAAAATCGGATGGGCTTTAGGCCCTGAGGCACCCGCTTTGGCCCACATGGATTTGTTGACGTGTTCAGGGAACTTCTGAGACACCACACAACGCTTCGACCAGATGATGCAGGGCCCGTCGCGAAGCGGTCCCGCTTGCGGGACGACGGTAGAAGCCCCGGCCTTTAGGCCAGGGAATATGCAACTCGAAAATCTCCGGCCTTTAGGCCCGGAAAACTTCAGACTCAAGTGCGATCCAGACGAACCTTCCTCAAAGCCGCACCACTGGCCCTGATGCCGCGATGGATACGCCCCGCGGTCACCGCCGCAGCCACGGAGCCACGCACAACTCCTGTTCCCAGCGGCGCCGACGGATCGTGCCAGGTGGATTGAGATCGTCGAGCGCGTCTCGCAGCCTGTGCTCGAAGCCATCAGCCGGCAAAAACTGCGCGCCACCATGCCCGTCGAAACCGTCGCCGGCCTCGAGAAGCAGCGCGCTCAGTCCACGCATCTCGAGGCCGTCGGCCGCCTGCTCGGCGGCCTGGCTCCCTGGCTCGAAGCAGCGCCCGGCACCAACCCAGCCGAAGAGAAACTCCGCACCCGCTATCGCGAGTGGGCGCGTCTCGCCATCCGCTACGGCACCGATCCCAAATCTCCCGACGCTCTCAACTTCGGCACCAACCGTCAGTCGCTGGTCGATGCCGCCTTCCTCGCCCTGGCGATCGTGCGCGCGCCCAACGAACTCTGGACCCAACTCGACAGCGCGACGAAACAGAACCTGCTGACCGCCATGCGCGACACGCGCAAAGTCCAGCCCGGCCAGAACAACTGGCTCCTGTTCTCCGCCATGATCGAAGCGTTCCTCTGCAAAGTCGGCGAAACCTGGGACCCAACCCCCATCGACTACGCTCTCCGCGAACTCCAGCAGTGGTACGTGGGCGACGGTGTCTACGGCGACGGCCCGCATTTCCACTGGGACTACTACAACAGCTTCGTCATGCAACCCATGATGCTGAATATCCTCGACGCCGTCGCGGATCAGGCCGCGCCAGGCGATCGTCCGCTCGCTGGTCGGCGCTCCGGCAGCCCATCCAGGCGCGCGCGCAACGCTACGCCGCCATCGAAGAGCGGCTCATCGCCCCCGACGGCACCTATCCGCCCATCGGCCGATCCCTCGCCTATCGCTTCGGTGCTTTCCAGCTTCTCGCCGAAATGTCCCTGCGCCGCCAACTCCCCGCAGGCGTCACCCGCCCAGGTCCGCTGCGCTCTCACTGCCGTCATGACCCGCCAGATCGCCGCCAAAGGAACCTTCGACCGCGACGGCTGGCTCACCATCGTTTCGCCGGCCATCAGCCGTCGATCGGTGAGTCGTATATCTCCACCGGCAGCCTCTATCTGTGCTCCGCTGCCTGGCTTCCGCTCGGCCTGCCCGCATCCGATGAATTCTGGAGCGCCTCCGCGCAAATGTGGACGCAGCAAAAAGCCTGGAGCGGCGTCGACATCCAACGCGATCACGCCATCAGCGACTGATTCGAGAGCATCCCGCCGGGCATTCTCAGCCAGCGTGCAATCACTCATCCCGCAGCAGAATCATCGGGTCCACCGCCAGCGCCCGGCGCGCAGGAATCCACGCCGCCAGCAGCCCCAGCAACACCATCGTCAGCACCACCCCGCCCAGCACCGCCGGATCCTTCGGCGTCGCCTGGTACACGATGTACGACAGCACCTTCGTCGCCAGCACCCCCAGCACGATTCCCGCCACCGA
Source organism: uncultured Actinomycetota bacterium (assembly GCA_963703795.1). Classification (GTDB taxonomy): domain Bacteria; phylum Actinomycetota; class Actinomycetes; order Mycobacteriales; family Mycobacteriaceae; genus Mycobacterium. The sequence continues at coordinate 180,403 of CAVPFT010000039.1, forward strand.
TCCGCCCGCCAGCAAAAGGAAAGCCCGACCCAGCGCCGCCCGCAGCACCTGTTTCTGCCGCGCTCCCAGCGCCACACGAATCCCCAGCTCCCGCATCCGCTTCGTCACCACATACGACGACATCCCGAAGATCCCCGTCACCGCCAGCATCGCCCCCAGCAGCCCCAGCACCCCCAGCGCCACCGTCGCCACGCGCGCCGCAAACAGCGCGGAGTCCATCTCCTGGCCCCAGGTGTTCATCTCCAGCGGCAGCCCGCCATCCAGCCCGTGCAGCGTTTGCTCCACCGCCCGCGCAACCGCCGCCGGATCCTGCATCGACCGCACTTCCAGCCACACGCCGCTGTCGGGCTGCTGCTGGAACGAGAAGAACATCGCGGGCTGTTGATCTTCCGTCAGTGTCCGGTATTTTCCGTTCTCCACGACGCCCACCACTTCCGCTCGCTTGCCGCCCCAGTATTTAAAGTGTCCGCCCAGCGCCCCGCTCACCGATCCAAACACCTTCACCGCAAATTCGCGGTTCACCAGCACCACGATCGGCGTCTTGCTATCGTCGTGCATCGTCAGATCTCTGCCCGCCAGCAGTTCCGTCCCCGCCGCCGCCAGGTATCCCGGCGAGATCGAGTAGTTCATCGCGTCCGCGACTGCATTCGTCGGCCGCAAGTCCGTCGTCGTGTCCTTGTAGACGTTTGAGTCGCTCCCGCCCAGGCTCAGCGGCAACTGATTCGAATACCCCGCTGCCGTGACACCCGGAATCGCCCCCACCGCCTCCACCATGCGTCGCTGCATCGGCGCTTGCTGCGTATCCTTATACCCTGCCATCTGCAAATCCGCCGACACCACCACCACATGGTTCGGATCGAAACCGAAGTTGCTGTGCAGCGATCGCACCAGCCCTCGCACTGCCACCAGCGACGAGGTCACCAGCACCGCGCAGATCGCGATCTGCACTACCAGCAGCAGATCCCGCAGCGTCACTTTCCGCATCCCGTCCACTCCGGTCCCGCCGCTGCGGATCACCTGCCACGGATCCGCCTTCATCACCTGCCGCACCGGCACCATCCCGAACAACAAACCGCTCACCAGCGCCATCCCCAGCGCCACGCCGTAGGTTGCCAGATTGGGATTGACCGGCACATTGATCGGCACGCTCGGAATCGGCTGCCACGCGCTCAGCCAGCGCAGAATCACAACGCCCCCGGCGAGTCCGATCACCCCGCCCGCCAGCGATACCATCACCGCCTCGGTCAGCAGCTGCCGCACGATCCGCCCGCGCCGCGATCCCAGCGCCACGCGCATCGCAACTTCCTTTCCCCGATCGGCCGCCCGCGCCGCAAACAGGCTCCCCAGATTCGCGCACGCCGCCAGCAGGATCATCCCCGCCAGCAGCATCAGGCCCGCCACAAACGCCCGCGCCGGCTTGCCCAGCATGTCGCCAACCAGCCCCGGCCGCGCCAGACTGAACGTGATCCCGTCATCCGATTTCGGATAGGTCGTCGCCAGCCACTTCGCCAGCGACTGCAGATCCGAGGTTGCCTCTGCCGGCGTGACGCCCGGCTTCAGCCGTCCCATCACAAACGCGGAGTGGGACCCGCGCGAGTGCAGTGAATCCCATCCTGTCACTTCGTTCGCATTCATCAGCGGAAACCAGAACGCCGGCGCGAAGAACATCTCCGTGCCCCGGAACCCCGCGGGCGTCACGCCAATAATCGTCATCGGATGCTTGTTGATCTGCACCACCCGCCCCACCGCACTCCGGTCGGCGTGGAAGTGCGTGCGCCAGAAGTCGTAGCTCAGCACCACATAAGGAGCGCTGTTCAGCCCCTTCTCATCCTCTTTGTGGAAGAACCGCCCGAGGTACGGCTGAATTCCCAGCGCGTCGAAGTAATTTCCGCTCGCCTCATACGGCCACGCCGTGATCGGATTGTTGCCCGTATCGAATCCCACCGGACCGATGATGTTGTACATCGTCAGGCTCTGGAAGGTGCGGTTCTTGTCCCGCAGATCCTCGTAGTCGGGCACCGACTGCGACGGATACTGCATCCGCTGCACCATGTACAGGTTTTCCGGATGCGGCACCCGGACCGGGTTCAGCACGATCGCGTTCAGCACGCTGAACACAATCGCATTCGCGCCAATTCCCAGCGCGAGCGTCAGAATCGCCGTCACCGTAAACCCCGGTGTCCTGCGCAGCTGCCGCAATGCAACCTTCAGATCGCCTGTCATCGCCACCGTCCTTCCGGCCCAGTACGTAAGGAAGGTCCCTTCCGTTCCCAAAATCGCTTTCCCCGCATCCCCGCACCCGCAGAATCGCCGCTTCGCTGTGTCCTCGCTTCGCCATCTCCTGGCTCTCCTCTCCGCTTCGGGGAACCACGACAGGCTGCCATCTCTCAACTTCGCAACGGCTTAGTTTTTGGGTTTTGGGTCATGGCTGTTGTCGATTGCCCCCACGGCTCCTACATAAAATAGTGTTGCTAACAGACTCCATTTCACTTTTCACCGGAGGGCTTCCTGTCGCCGCACCGCATGTGCGTCAACCGTTTTGTTGCCCATCCCGAGGGGTCGACCCCCCTGGATTCCGAAAATCAAGCCCCGGCCAGCATCTGACTTCCGATTCGTTTATCGTGAAGTAGGAATGCCCCAGGAAGCAGGAACCACCCTCCAGAACGACCCGGCGATGAACGACCCGCAGCACCCCCGCCGCGAGCTCCCCAAAGCCTACGATCCCGCTGCCATCGAGGACCGTTGGGCAAAGTACTGGGTCGACGAGCGCCTCTTCGAGGTCCGCACTCCCAAAACGGGAACCAGTCCCGAAACGGGAAACGGTCCCAAAACGGGAACGGGACCCCCCCCCGCCTTCACCGTCCTCCTCCCCCCGCCCAACGTCACCGGCAACCTGCACATGGGCCACATGTTCGAGCACACCGAGACCGATATCCTGGTCCGGTGGCACCGCATGCGCGGCGAGACCACCCTCTGGCTCCCCGGCACCGACCACGCCGGCATCGCCACCCAGATGCTCGTCGAGCGCCAGCTCACCGGCGAAGGCACCTCGCGCCAGGCCCTCGGCCGCGCAGCCTTCATTGACCGCGTGTGGCAGTGGCGCAAGCACTACGGCGGCGCCATCCTCTCCTCCATGAAGCGCATCGGCGACACCGTCGACTGGTCGCGCGAGTACTTCACCATGGACGAGCGCCTCTCCGTTGCGGTCCGCGAAGCCTTCGTCCGCCTCTATGAAGACGGCCTCATCTATCGCGGCGCCTACATCGTCAACTGGTGCCCGCGCTGCCAGACAGCAATTAGCGATCTCGAAGTCGCCCACGAAGAGCAACAAGGCAAGCTCTGGGAGATTCGCTACCCCGTCATCGACGCGCCCGGCGAGTTCCTCACCGTCGCCACCACGCGCCCCGAGACCATGCTCGGCGACGTCGCCGTGGCCGTCAATCCGCTCGACGAGCGCTACACGCACCTCATCGGCCGCACGCTGCAACTGCCCCTCACGGACCGCGAGATTCCCGTCATCGCCGACGATTGGGTCAAGTCCGACTTCGGCACCGGCGCCGTCAAGGTCACGCCCGCGCACGACCCCAACGACTTCGCGATCGGCCAGCGTCACAACCTTCCATCGATCTCGATCATGGACGAGACCGCGCACATGAGCGCCGAAGCCGGACCCACCTACGCCGGCCTCGACCGCTACGACGCGCGCAGGAAGGTCCTCGACGACCTCGAAGCCCAGGGCCTCCTCGGACCGGTGCGCGATCACGTCAACGCCATCGGCAAGTGCGCCCGTTGTCAGACCGTCGTCGAGCCGCGCCTCTCCACGCAGTGGTTCGTCGCGGTCAACAAGCAGCCGAACAGCGGCCGCCTCTCGCTCGCCGAAGCAGCGCGCAAAGCGGTCCACACCACTGCCATCCGCATCACGCCCGAGCAGTACTCCAGGGTCTACCTCGAGTGGATGAACAACATCTACGACTGGTGCATCTCGCGCCAGCTCTGGTGGGGCCATCGCATCCCGGCCTGGCACTGCGCCGCGTGCAAACAACTCACCGTGGCCCGCCAGGATCCCACGCATTGCGCCCACTGCAACTCGGACCAGATCACCCAGGAAACCGATGTCCTCGACACCTGGTTCTCCTCCGGCCTCCTGCCCGTTTCCGTCTTCGGCTGGCCCACAGCGCCCGGCCAATCCACGCCCGACCTCGACGCCTTCTACCCCACATCGCTGCTCGTCACCGGTTTCGACATCCTCTTCTTCTGGGTCGCCCGCATGATCATGCTCGGCTGCTACTTCAGCGTCGACGCGCCCCTGCCCGACGGCTCGCCGCGCACGCTCGGCCGAGTCGGTGCCCTTCCGCGAGGTCTACATCCACGCCCTCGTGCGCGACGCCGACCGCCAGAAGATGTCCAAGACCAAGGGCAACGTTATCGATCCGGTCTCGATCGTCGAGAAGTACGGGACGGATGCAGTAAGGTTCACGCTCGCCTCGATGGCCTCGCCCGGCACCGACATCGCCTTCAACGAAGCCCGCACCGAAGGCTATCGAGCCTTCGCCAACAAGATCTGGAACGCCGCCCGCTTCCTCTTCATGAACGTGGACCGGGCTAGAGAAGCGGGGATTGTCATTGCCTCTGTCGCTTGGCGAGATGCCCGAAACTGCAGCAGACCAGCCATTGGAAGCCCGATGGATTGTTGCCCGGTTAAGGCCGCAGCGTTTCAGGTCAACCGGTCCCTGAAAACCTACAGGTTCGACGAAGCTGCAAGCGTGATTTACCAGTTCTTCTGGGGTGATTTTTGCGATTGGTACCTTGAGATGGTGAAGCTGCGGCTTGATTTCGCAGACCCGGCTAAACGGTCCGCGACCATCGACGCGATAGGGACACTTCTTCAGGCTTTCGAGAGCACGTTGCGATTGCTATCTCCGTTTATGCCGTTTCTTACCGAAGAGCTGTGGCACGCGATTTACGGTGGTGAACCGCCCGGACCATCGATCGCGCTAATGTCGTACCCGATCACAGGGTTTGAAAACCAGCCTCACGGCGGTGTTGCACTTGCGTCTGGTTTTGGTGGCGTGTTGGAAGAGATGGATGACCTCCAGCGCGTAGCGGTAGCCGTCAGGCGACTGAGAAAGGACAGGTCAGTTCCCGAGAAGGAACATGTCACTGCTCACCTATATAGCGCGACCCAAAGTCGAGTGGTGGGTGCTGTTCGTCACGGCGACCTCCTTAGACTGTTGGCACGTGTCTCGTCGATCGATATAAACAAGAACCCACTTATTGGACCTAATATCAGATCGGAATCGGATTTTGACGTTTCGATCGATTATGAGCCCACCATCGATGTCCCCGCCGAGCGCGAACGCCTGACCAAAGAGCTAGCCAAGCTCGAAAAGGCTCTCGCCTCCGCGGAGCGCCAACTGAGCAATCAAACCTTCCTCGACAAGGCGCCGCCCCACATCGTCGATGGCCTTCGCAAGGCCGAAGCAGACAACCGCCTCCTCATCGAAAAAACCCGCAAAGCCATCGAGGATCTCCGCTAGCCATGGAATGGAAGAGCCGCCGCGTCGAAGCCATCCTGGAGCAGGCCCTCGCTGAGGACAAAGCTACCAGCGACGTCACCACCGCTGTCACCATCGAGCCCTCGCTGCGCGCCTCCGCCACCATCATCGCCAAAGAGGAGTGCGTTCTCTCCGGGCTCGGCTGCATCCCGCGCTTCCTCGACATCTTCGCCCGTCTCGACGGCAAATCGAGCGGCCGCTACGAAGTCATCAGTCATCCCGAGATCTTCGACGGCGTGCGCGTGCGCAAAGGCCAGGCCGTCGCCGTCATTCGTCACAATGCCCGCGTCATTCTCGCCTGCGAGCGCGTGATCCTCAACCTCATGCAGCGCATGAGCGGCATCGCAACCCTCACCCGCCGTTACGTCGATGAGATCAAGGGCACCGGCGTCAAAGTCCTCGACACCCGCAAGACCATTCCCGGCCTGCGCATCCTCGATAAGTACGCAGTCCGTTGTGGCGGCGGAGAGAACCATCGCCTCGATCTCTCCGACGGCATTCTCATCAAGAACAACCACATTACCCTCGGCGGCGGCATCGTGAAGGTCCTCGAGCGCGCGAAAGAGCGCCGCAAGCCCGGCCAGACCATCGACATTGAAGTCCGCAACCCGACCGAGCTCGAGCTGGCTCTCGACCACGGCGCCGAATCGCTTCTCCTCGACAACATGACGCCCGCAGAAGTGAAGAAGTCCGTCGAATTCGTGCGCGAGCGCGGTCTGAAGATTCCCATCGAAGCCTCCGGCGGCATCACGCTGGAGAACATCCGCAAGTACGCGCTGGCCGGTCCGGATTACATCTCGGTGGGCGCTCTCACGCACTCTGCCCCGGCGGTCAACCTCTCCATGCGCATCACGGCGGAGATCTACTAGAACGGTGCCGGAGCTTAGCCCCACGCACATCGACGACCCGTTCGATCTGAGCGCATTGAATGCGGCCCTCACCGGATCGCGCTTCGCCGGCAACCTCCACTTCTTTCCATCGATCCACTCCACCAACACGTACGCCATGCAGCAGGCCGAAGCCGGCGCTCCAGACGGCAGCGTTTACCTGGCCGACGAGCAAACCGCAGGCCGTGGCCGGGGCGCGCACGCCTGGACCTCACCGCCAGGTTCCGGACTCTACGTCAGCATCCTGCTGCGCCCGCGCATCGCTCCCGCCGACATTCTCTGGCTCTCGCTCGCCGCCGGCCTCGCCGTCCACGATGCGATCCAGACCGTCACCTCGCTCCAACCCGACCTGCGCTGGCCCAACGACCTGCTCTTCGGTTCGCGCAAGTTCTGCGGCATCCTCACCGAACTCAATGCCGAGGTCACACGCGTCCGCCACGCCGTTGTGGGCGTTGGCATCAATGTGCACCAGCCGCAATTTCCGCCCGAACTGCGCTCGATTGCAAGTTCACTGTTCATCGAGACGGGCCGCAACTGGCCGCGCCAGGAGTTGCTCCTCGCCCTGTTACGGAGCCTGGATCGCGAGCTGGCCTCATTAGCCGATCCGCCAAAGGCAGCGGAAAGCATCCGCGCCCGGCTGGAACAACGCTCCTCCTGGATTCGCGGCAAGCGCGTGCTCGTCGAGGAGGGCGAACCCTGGACCGGCGTCACCGACGGCCTCGATTCCCGCGGCTTCCTTCAGGTTCGAACCAGCAGCGGCCTGCGAACCGTGCTCTCCGGCGGCGTCCGCGAGGCGAAGGCATAGAATCAGGCCGCTCGGAACTGCGCGCATACAATCAGAACCATGCTGCTAGTCCTCAACGTCAACAACACCAACACCGTGATCGCTTTGTATGCGCTCACGCCGGAGGGGCGTACCGGCGACCTCCGCGCCACATGGCGCATCAGCACGCGCCAGTCGCAAACCGCCGACGAGTACGGCATCCTGGTCCGCAGCCTTCTGCAGCATGAAGGCGTCGAGCCCAGCGCCATCCGCGGCATCGTCATCGCTTCCGTCGTTCCCCCCATTGACTGGATTCTCCGTCAGTTCTGCGAGCGCTACTTCAGCCAGAAGCCTCTCTTCATCGAGCCCGGCGTCAAGACCGGCTTACCCATCCTCACCGACAATCCTGGCGAAGTCGGCGCCGACCGTGTCGCCAACTGCGTGGGCGCGTTTCACCGCTATGGAGGCCCCACCATCGTGGTCAACCTTGGCACGGCGACCAACTTCGACGTGGTCTCGAAGAAGGGTGAATTTCTCGGCGGCGCGATCGCTCCTGGCCTCGCCATCTCCGCCGATGCGCTCTTCTCCCGCGCCGCCCGCCTGCCCCGCGTCGAGATTCGCCGTCCCGCGAAGATCATCGGCACCAACACCGTCGACAATCTCCAGGTCGGTCTTTTCTGGGGCCACATCGGGCTGGTGGATTCCATCCTCGAACGCATGATCGCCGAGTTGGGATCCGAAACGAAGTGCGTGGCCACCGGCGGCCTCGCCCACCTCATCGCGCGCGAATCGAAGTACATCTCCGAGGTCAACGATCGCCTTACGCTGGAGGGCCTGCGCCTCATCTACGATCGCAATCGAGGCTCGCGCACTCCTTCCCATGCGGAATCGCAGCCGGCCCGCGCTACCGGCGACTGACGCCGTGGAAAACTACTTCAACTACTTCACCGAGATTGAGGAGCACTTCCAGCGCCGTCGCGGCTCCATCCTTCTGCTTTCGACGCTGGACTGGGCTCTCATCGATACATGGCGCGAAGCCGGCATCCCGCTCGAAGCGGTGCTGCGCGGCATCGACACCGCTTTCGACCGCTATGAAGCGCGCAAACAACGCACGGCGCGTCGCGTGAACGGCCTGGCCTGGTGTGCCCAGGAGGTACTGACCGCGGCGGAGGACATGCGCGAGGCATCGCTCGGGGCCGCAAAGCCCAAAGCAGAGCCCGCAAACGCCGGCCTCGAATGGGACCGCATCGCTACGCACCTCGCGCGCGCCGCGGCCGAACTTCGATCCTCCCAACTGACCGGCCTTGCTGCGCAAACCGCGTCGGAAATCGCGGACCGCCTGGATGCCCTTGCTGTTCCTTCATCCGCGCCCAACCTTGAGGACCTGGAGCGCAACCTCACGGTCCTTGAAGAGAAGCTGCTCAACGCGCTGATTGCCACAACACCGGAGGCCGACCTCATCGCCCTCCGCGAGCAAAGCGCCAGCGAACTAGCCCCCTACCGCCGCCGCATGCAGGCCCTTCAGATTCGCCAGATCGAGCAGCAGTTCCTGCACAAGCGCCTGCTGGAGCGGCACAATCTTCCCCGGCTCAGCCTCTTCTACATGAAACAGGAGTAACGCCCACCCGTGAAACTGCGCATTGAAAAGCCGGTGTATGGCGGATCGGGCCTGGCGCGCGCCGACGGGAAAGCCGTCTTCGTTCCCCTCACTTTGCCCGGCGAAGAGGTCGAGGCGGCCATCACCGAGGACAAAGGCGGCTTTGCCCGGGCGGAGCTTCAGTCCGTCGTCCTGCCCAGTCCCGCGCGTGTGCAGCCGCCGTGTCCGTACTTTGGCCGATGCGGAGGCTGTCACTATCAGCATGCCGCCTACCCGGCGCAGGTGGAGATGAAGCTGGCCATCCTCCGCGAGTCGCTCGAGCGCGCTCACCTTCGCGACATCCCCGAGATTCACGCCGTCACAGCCGAGCCGTTCGGCTATCGCAACCGCGTCCGACTCCACGTGCAGAAGAACCCCTTCTCGCTCGGTTACAAAGTCCGGACATCCCACGACATTTTGCCTGTCGAATCCTGTCCCATCGCCGCCCCCATCCTCCAGCGTGCGATGCAGACTCTGAATCGCCACGGCGCGGACCTCCAATTGGCCGCGTTTGCAACCGAGGTGGAGCTCTTTACCGACCCATCGGAATGCAACCTGCTCGTTTCTCTGTTCACGGACCGCCCTGCGCCCGCCACAGCATCGTCATTGGACAAATTGTCACTGTCGCTGCGACAGATGATTCCGGAGGTGCAGGGCATCGGTCTTTTCGCCGCGGAAAAGGGCCGCGCCCCAGGCCGTCTTCTCGCCCACATCGGCTCAGAGTCTCTTCTCTACGCGGTTGCCAATGCCGCTTACAGGGTCAGCCTCGGGTCCTTCTTCCAGGTCAATCGCTTCCTTATCGATCCCCTCGTCCATCTCGTAACGAACGCTGAAGCGGGCGCCACGGCATGGGACCTCTACGCGGGCGTCGGTCTCTTCTCAATGCCGCTCGCACAGTCCTTTTCCGATCTTGTCGCCGTCGAGTCTTCCGCTTCCGCCGTCCACGACCTGCGCGACAACCTGCGCGGCAAGAAACATCGGGTCATAGCCGCAGACACTGCCGCCTTCCTTCGCCAGCCTGCGACGCAGCGCCCACCCACACCGGACCTCGTCGTGGTCGATCCACCCCGCGCTGGCCTCGGTCCTGAAGTTACCGCCGCCCTGGGGAAGATCCGGCCGCGCAAGATTACTTACGTTTCCTGCGATCCCGCTACGTTCAGCCGCGACCTTGCCGCGCTCGTACAATTCGGCTATCGCCTCAATCAAATGCATCTGCTGGACCTCTTCCCGCAGACCTTTCACATCGAGAGCGTAACGCATCTCTCGCTGGATTAAATTGACCGGGGCGAGCCTTCGCCATGGCCGCCTCCCCCGCCATTTCGGAAACCTGGGCTCCTGCCGGTGCCGCCGATTCCTCGCAGCCGCACGCCCAATCCATCGCGCTCCTCGCGGCGCCCATGCTCTTCCTTGCGGTCTGCTTCGCTGGCGGCGCAGCCGTTTCGCAATGGTTCTGGTTCCTCCCAGCACATTTGCTTGCCGGTCTCACCCTCCTCTTTGCGGTGACAGCAGTCGCCGCTTTTCGTGCGCCCCGTCTCGCCATGGCGGCCGCCGGGTCACTTGGCGTTCTGCTCGGCTCCTTCTGCGGCGAAGTGCAACCGCGCCTGGCCTTTTTTACGCCATTGGAACGCATCGCCTTCGCGACGCCCACCTCGACTCCAGCCGTCCGCCACGCAGACATCGCCACAACCCACGTTGTCTCCGGCACCGTGATCCGCACAACCGCCGTTCGCCTGATCGAAAGCTTCGCCCCTTACTCTGACGTTCCGCGTCACGAGCACAGCCAGCAAGTCGACCTCCGCGTCGCCGCCGTTGACGGCTGGCCGCTGCCTTCGCCCGAGGGGCTGCGTCTCACCCTCTATGCCCCCGCCGATGTACCGTTCCCGCCAATTGCCTGCGGAGTCTCCTTCACGGGACCTGCTGCACTGCACACCGAAGAGACGTTCCTCGATCCTGGTGTGTGGAACGCTTCTGCGTGGCTTCGCCAGCAGGGGATTGCCGCGCTCGGCAGCGCCCATGCCGATCAGGGAACCGTGAGCGTTACAAATTCCGGCCCCGGATTACTCTGCTGGATTCGGTCGATGCAGCAGGCAGCGAGTGAGCGCCTCGTCAGTCTCGCCGATGCACCGGGCATGAACCGTGGCCCCAGGTTTTTCCGCCTTTCCCGCGACGACGCCGTAATGCTCACCGCCATGCTTACCGGCGATCGCTCCCTTCTCGGTCATCGCCTGCGCGTTGGATTCGAGCGCACCGGCTCCTTTCACCTGCTCGTTGTCTCCGGCATGCATCTGGCGATTTTTTCCGGCCTGGTCTTCTTCATGACCCGTCGATTTCGCCTCCCGCGCATCGCAGCATCGTTGGTGACGATCGCCCTCGCTCTGGCCTACGCTCTCTTCACTGGCTTCGGTCAGCCCGTCCAGCGCGCTTTCTGGATGGTCACTCTCTATCTCTGCGGCCGCATCCTGTGGCGTGAGCGCCATCCTCTGAATGCGATCGGGTTCGCCGCGACTCGTCATGATGGCGATTAATCCCGCGGCACTTCTCGATGCGGGCTTTCAGATGACGCTGCTGTCGGTTCTGGCCGTCGCGGGCGTCGCCGTTCCTGTCGCGAAAGAACCTTTGGCCCATATCTCCGAGCCACTCGCGACGCATGGTTGCTCCCCATCGACCCCTCGCTGCCCCACCGTGTCGCGCAATTCCGCGTGATGCTGCGCATGTTTGCCACCGCGCTTCGCCCCATGATCGGGGCACGAATCGCTTTTGGTCTCCTCCCACGCGTGGTGCGACTCGTTCTGCTGTTCGTCGAACTGGTTGTCACCTCTCTTTCGATCGAGCTCTTCATGGCCCTGCCCATGGCCATTTATTTCCACCGTATTACCGCGGTTGCGTTGCCGGTGAACATCCTTATCGTTCCTTTGCTCGGGGTTCTGCTGCCCCTTGCTTTGGCGACGCTTCTGGTTGTAATCGTCGTACCAAAACTCGCCATGTTTCCTGCGATAGCAGCCGCTCTGCTGCTGCACGGCGTCAGCCTTCTGGTGCATGGCTTCGGAGCGATGCGTCTGGGAGATCTCCGCATCCCGCCGCCCAGGCCGATCGCAATTTTCGCGGTTGCAGGCCTTACCGTCGCAGCAATGATTCTGATCCGCCAGCGCCGCTTCGCGATTCTCTCCTCAGCAGCGGTTCTGCTGGCGGCAGCCGCGATCATCGTCTGGCCGCGTCCCGTTCTTCATCGCGATGACGTTCTCGAAATTTCCACGATCGATGTCGGTCAGGGCGACTCCATTCTCGTGGTGACGCCCCACGGTAAGACGTTGCTCATCGACGCAGGCGGAATCGTCGGCGCCGGCGGCCCGAATGCCACGGATGCGACGGCTCACGCGGGAAATTTCGATGTCGGTGACGATGTGGTCTCGCCGGTCCTCTGGTCCCGCGGCATTCGGCGCCTCGACGCCGTTGCCATTACCCACGCTCATGCCGACCACATCGGCGGCATGCCGGCGGTCATCGCGAACTTCCGTCCGAGAGAGCTGTGGATTGGCATCAATCCTCACTCCACCGCCTACGACGCTGTCCTCGTCGATGCGCATAGTGTGGATACTCGGGTAATTCGTCACACTGCCGGTGACATATTCGATTTCGACGGTATTCGCGTCCGCGTGCTTGCGCCCGAGCCCAGCTACCATCCGGCAGCGACCCCGGGCAATAACGACTCCATGGTCTTACAAGTTCGCTACGGCAATACCAGCGCGCTGCTCGAGGGCGACGCCGAAGATCCGAGCGAAAAGCGCATGCTGGCGAGGGGCGGGCTCCAGTCCAACTTTCTCAAAGTCGGCCATCACGGCAGCCGTACTTCCACGACGCCCGATTTTCTCGCCGCTGTCTCGCCATCCTGGGCGGCCATCTCCGTTGGCCGGCGTAATTTCTACGGGCATCCCCGCCCCGAAATCCTCGGTGAACTGCAGAACGCACATGTCCGGACCTTTCGCACGGATACACAAGGTCTGACGACGTTTTATTTCGACGGTAAATCGGTTCGCGCGGCGGTCTGGGCCGCGGAATCCCGCTGATCTGCCGATCGCGCACCATCCGCACAGGACAAAGTTTCACCTCTGCGACCGCACGGCTTCCAGGGCATCGCAGGCGGTAACCGTGCCGTTTTCGGCGGCGACTCTCTCAGCAACGTCAGCCGCGCGCGTGCGGTACGCCTCGTCCGAAAGCAATTGTGCGATCAAACCGGCCGCCCGCCGGGCATCGTACTGCTTGCGCCCCAGCACTGCGGCGATGCCCAGGCTGCGCACGCGCCGAGCGTTATCCGGCTGATCGTGACTGTAGGGCATCACCAGCATCGGGCGTCCGGCGCGCAGTGCCTGCGCTGTCGTTCCAATGCCGGCCTGGTGGATGATCACCGACGCACGCGGAAAAATCTTCGAGTAGGGCGCATAGCGCGCGACGCAAATCGAATCCGGCAGTTTGCGTTTCGGAAGATTCCGATCGTCCGCTCCGATCAGCAGCACGGCACGTTGTCCCAGAATCTCGGCAGCCTCAGCACTTTGCTCGTAGAAATCCCCGGCGTGCATCACCGCGGCCGATCCCAGGGTAAATACCAGAGGCGGCGGCCCCTCCTCCATAAACGCCGCCAACTCTGGCGGCAACACACCCTCGGAACCCGTGCCGTCATAAAACGCAAAGCCCGTGATCTTCGCTGCCGGCGGCCAGTCCGGCTGCGGCTCGCCCATCACGCGCGAATACAGCGCCAGCACCAGACTCCCGGAGTGCTTCGCGTCAAAGATGGGGTCCTGGCCCGCCCCCAGTCCCAGCTCGCGCCGAAGATCGTAGACTGGCTCCGGCCATTTCCGCGTTACGAAGCGCGCAAATCGCGCAACCACGTGCCCGAGTGCCGGCACAGCGCCCTGCATTTTCGCCAGCATGGGATAGGGCGGCAGCACCGGCGGATCGTATCCGGAGAAGAACGAAAAGGGCGCCAGCACATAGGACGCCCACGGGATGCCGGTTTTCTCCGCGACGATCGGCCCCGCATAGGCCAGCTCGCCCGTCACCAGCAGATCGGCCCCGCCGTCCGCCTCCACAGCTGCCATCAGATCCTGATAGCTCTCGCGCAGAGAGGGGAAGAGGAATTTGCGGAGCCCTGTCTCCGTCCCATGCTTGATGTCGTAGATCATCGCGATGAGCCGCGTGTCGTTGGGGTCCTGCTCGGGACGCACAGGCGCAAATCCGATTCCCAGCGGCTCAACCTTCGGGCGGAACATTTCCGGAATCGCCAGCACCGGTTTGTGTCCGCGGCGCTTCAGCTCAAGCGAAAGTGCGATCAGCGGATTCACATCGCCGAAGGTGCCGTAGGTGGAAAATACGATTCTCATCGCGCGCGAGGGTCCGGCTCACGCCAAACCTCGCTCAGATCTCCTTCAGAAACTCAATTCGAACGCGTGGAAACGCCGCTCCAGTTCCCACTCCTGCTGCGCCTTGTCACTCCCGTACACGAACGTCCCGCACATGCCAGACGGCTTGTCCGAGCCCAGCTGTCCCCGGCACCACGCCACCGGCGTTTCCAGCTTTTCCGGGGTCACGCTTTGCCACAAACTCGCTCCCGGCAAAAAGCTGTGTTCGATCGAGGTCCGCACCATCAGCTTCAGATCGTGATAGCTCAGTGGATACGTATCCGCTGCGCGCACATATTCATGAGTCAGGTCGATGCGGGAGACGCCCTCGTCGTCGGTCGAAAGTGCCACTGGCACTCCGGCCTTTGCGATACAGCATGAAAGGATGGTCGGCCCCCTTCACATTCAGGATCACGTCGTTGCTGGTCAGGTTCACCTCCACCATTACGTGCCGGTCCGCCATCTCCTTCATCAGCTCCCAGGGCCGATCCTCGTACATCACGTCCACGCCGTGTCCAATGCGCTCCGCATGTCCCTGCTCCACCGCCATACGGATATGAAACCTCAGTCCCTCCGGAGGCACCATACCCTCGGCCAGCTCGCCCGCGTGCAGCGTGATGTGTACCTTCGGATACTGCGCATGCAGGTAGTCGAGCATTCGCATCTGCAATGCGTAATCACGCATGGAAATATACCCGTCCTCTGGCATAACAAAGTTAATTCCCACTACATCGGAATCAGCAGAAGCAACCTCGAAGCCAAGCAATGTCTGCGCAAAGACCTGCTGCGGTGGATGTCCACGAAGCACTTGATAGAGAAACCGGACCGCAACGTTGCAAGCCGGAGCCGCATCGGCCTGCTTGCAGTGCTCCATTTGGCGGCGCTGCTTCAATGCCTCGGCGAGTTCCGCCCGGTCGCTCTCCACATTGGCTCGAAACGACGGCTCCGCCAGCAGTTTCTCGCGCAGTTCCGCCGGATCGCCATTCCACCCAAACTTGTCTGCCAGCGCTTTCGCAGGCTTGTATCCCGGCGTCTGCATCAGTTCCAGATATTGCTCGTTCTGCGCCGCCGCCCGCGAGGCAACCTCGTCGATCCACTCCCCGGTGAATCTCTTGTCGTCGCCAAACTTGTCGAAGGTATCGAAAAAGTGGTCGTGACCCGACTCACCCGTCTTGGGCACAAACGTTCGCATCGATAGCGAATCGATGATCTCGTCGTACAGGTGCTGATTCTCCGGCAGATCCTTCGCCGCCGTTTCACCGGCAGGACAATCCGGCGCGTGATGGGTGTCATCCATCTCCAGTAGCGCGGCGTTGACACAAATCCCATCTTCGCCGGCCTCGCGAATGAGGGTCTCCGCATACACCCCTCCATCGAGATGAATGTGCAGGTCGGCGCCCTTCGGCATGCGGTAGAGAAAAGCGCGCAGCGCCAGTGGCCCTTCCTTCCTGGCTTCATCGAAGGCGCGTGCAGTCCGTACTTCAGCGGTCGAAACAGCTTGCGCCGTAGCGCTGAAACTGCTCGCGATCAGAGCACAGGCAGCCAGGCCAACAGCGGCGCAGACTCGGCGAGTCGGGAACATGGCTCTCAGTTTCCTTTGGGAGTTAAGTCGCGGTGAACCGCGCCCCAAGTGTATCGCGGGGTAAGCGACGCGGAGACCTGCAGTCGCATGCAAAGGGGAGAGCTAAATCAGCTGCAGCAATAATGCAATACCCGCCACCAGCACCATCAGCGGAACCCAGAGGTGAACGTCGGTCAGGATGGCGCGCAGCGTTCTCATCGTTCACCAAAGTATACTCATCGGGTCTGTTTCTGCCGATCGAGCCATGATGATCGAAACAACCCATCCATCGCACTGTCTGAACTCTGCATTACTCGTCGTCCCTGCTGGTTTCCGGATCGCGCGGGCCCATGGGAGCGCCGTTTGAAGCCGGCTCCCCTCTCCACTTCCGAGAAGCCGCCAGTATCCGACCCGCATTTTGCGCTCACGGGTAGATTCGGGCTCGGCATTGTCTGTGCCCTGGCGGCCGGCGCGTGGCTCGGCGCGGCCGAAGCCCCCGCCCGGCTGGCGGCCTCGGGTTTCGCGCCGTTTGCCATCTCCTTCTGCATGGTGGGAGGCGTGTTCCTCGCGCGCTGGACGCTGCCCATCGCTGCCAAGGGCACGCATTCTGTCCTGCGCGATCTGCTCCAGCGCCCCCATCTGATGGTTTGGGCTGTCGTCGCCGGCTCCCTGTGGTCCGTCGCCAATACGTTGACCATCTTCGCGATTCGCGATGTCGGCCTCTCCATCGCCTTTCCGCTGTGGAATACCAACACCCTCATCGGAATCTTCTGGGGTTGGGCCCTGTTTCACGAACTTGACGGCGCTTCCACCCGCAGCTGGCTCCGCGTCGCTGGCGGAGCAGCCCTCATCGTGCTCGGATCGGTACTTCTCTCGATGCTGTCGGTCCACACCATGACCTCGACCCCAGGCCGCGCGTTCGCGGGCATCGCCGCGGCTCTTGGAGCGGGCGTGCTCTGGGGCACCATGTACGTTCCCTACCGCAAGGCGTACCTGAGTGGCATCAATCCGCTCTCCTTCGTCACGATCTTTACCTTCGGCGAACTCGGTACGATGTTTCTTCTGGCCGCCGTCCTTCCCGGCGGGGTTCCCGCGCTCTTCCACCAGCTCACCGCCATGCGCTCCTCCGTCTTCTGGCTGCTTTTGGGCGGATTCTGCTGGGTCATCGGCGATCTATTCCAGCAGTACGCAACAAAATATGTTGGCATCAGCCGCGCCATTCCTCTTTCCAACACGAATCAGCTCTGGGGTTTCGCCTGGGGAGTGCTGGTCTTCGGCGAGCTCGCCGGTACCCATGGATCGGTGCGTCTCATGGCGCTCGGCGCCTCAGCCATCACCATCTTTGGAGCGATGCTCATCGCCGGCGCCACCGTTTCATCTGCAGAATCTGCCTCCACCATCCGCGCGATTCGGCGCGAATGCGATCGCTTCGACCTCGATTTGGACGCAACCCTGCAGACGCAGACAGGCCAGGCAATGGAGCGGCCCGGCGAACCCGCGAGGCCAGCCCGCCGCTCCTGGTTCGACTACCTCGTGCTTCTCGCTGCGGTCGCCGTCTTCGCCTGGTTCGCTCGTTTCGTGCGTGTTCCCCAGGTCGCCCTCAGCCTTCCCGCAATGGTCGTGCTCACCGCCATTCTCATCGCCGTCCTGTGCGGCGCGGGATGGTTCCTCTGGAGCAAGACCCGCTTCGACTGATCCCAATCGCTCCGACTTTGGGATGGCCGCCGCAGTCCGGTAACATAGTGATTCACATTCTGGAAACTGCCTGTGCCAATTGATATTGTGGGCGTCGGCCTGAACGCCACCGACACGCTGATTCCCGTCGCGACCTACCCCGCCTCGGGTTCCAAAGTTGCGATTCGTTCCGCCACGGTGCTGCCCGGCGGTCAGGTAGCCAGTGCCATGGTGGCCTGTCAGCTCTGGGGGCTCCGTGCCCGCTATGTAGGCAAGTTGGGCGATGATGACGCCGCTTCGCTGCATGCCGAGGAATTCCGCAAGGCGGGTGTCGAAACCTGCATCGTGACGGCGCCGGCTTGTTCGAGCCAGCAGGCCTTCATCCTGGTGGAAGACTCCGGCGAGCGCACCGTCCTCTGGAAACGCGACGATCGCCTCACCCTCCGTCCCAGTGACCTTCGCCAGGAGTGGATCGCCGACGCGCGCGCGCTTCATGTCGATGGCCACGACACCGCCGCCGCGATCACGGCGGCCACATGGGCCCGGGCGGCCGGAATCCCCGTCGTCGCCGATCTCGATGACCTGTATCCGGGAGTCGAAGGGCTGATCGAAAAAGTCGACTATCTGATCGTCAGCCGCGACGTTCCAGGCCGGCTCACCGGTATCTCGGACCTCTTCGAGGCGCTCGTCGCCGTGCAGCGGAAGTTCGGTTGTCTGCTCACCGCTGCCACCCTTGGCCACGAAGGCGTGCTCGCCTGCATCGGCGGTGCGTTCTGTCACCGGCCCGCCTGGCAGGTGGACGTGGTCGACACCACCGGCGCCGGCGATATCTTTCACGCTGGTTTCATCTACGGTTTACTGCACGAATGGTGTCTCGGGCAAACTCTCGACTTCGCCTGCGCCGCTGCCGCCCTCAACTGCGGTGGAGCCGGTGCCCGGGGCGGCATCCAGCCCGTTTCGGCCATCGAGAATCTTATCGCCACGGGCTCGCGTCATCCCACCGAATTCAACGCTCTCGCCGCTACCCGCAACGCAGCCTGCAACGTCAAAATCGCGCCCTAAGCTCCGCACATTGCCGCCCGTCACGCCCTGCTGCCGGGTCTTCTGCTCCGATGCTAGAATCGTCGCACCGAAGCGCCATGAGGGTTGTCGACATACAGGATCGGGTGGGCGAGGAGATCGGTCCGGACAGAATCCAGGCCCAGCTGGAATCGATGATCCAGGACGAAGTCTTCCGCTCCAGCAAACGGTCGGTTGCGTTCCTGAAGTATGTCGTCACGGAAGCCACGAATGGCTCCGCCGACCAGATCAAGGAACGTACCATCGGCGTCGAAGTCTTCGGCCGTTCCGTCGCCTACGACACCAACGTCGACCACATCGTTCGCACCGCGGCTACTGAACTGCGCAAACGGCTGGCCATCTACTACGGCGACGACAGGCACCGCTCCGAGCTGCGCATCGGTCTCGTCCCGGGATCCTACGTTCCAAAGTTCACGCTGCCACACGAAGCCCCTGGGATCGAAGACGATCCAGGATCCGACCACCGTCCGTTCGCACTGCCAAGAACGGAGACGGCTCACCCATCGGCGTCCGATCCGTTGCTGCCGGTCGAGCCCCCTTCCGAAGCAGAACCGGAGCGAGTGCGTCAGTTCAGTTGGCTCGCGATGTCCGTGGTCGCTGTGTTCCTGGCGCTTGCCGTCGCGCTCGGCTGGCGCTGGCTCAACCAGCCTTCGGCCGACTATCTGTTCTGGAAGCCGGTTCTCGATACTCCAGGTCCGGTCCTGCTCGCCGTGGGCGACGTGCCGAATGGCCCGCCCAGCCTGCCCGAGTCTGCCGGAAACGGTGTCCTGAACACTCCGGTCCCCAGCGCCGGCGCCGCGCAGACGGTTCCTCTTGCCGATGCCATGACCATCGCGCGTGTTGTCGGCGCGCTGGAAGGCCGCCAGAAAAGCGTCATCATTCGACGCGAGAGCGCCAGCTCCTTTTCCGATCTGCGCGAAGGCGCCGTCGTGCTGGTGGGAGCCTTCAACAATGAATGGAGCCTCCGCCTCACCCATTCCCTGCGCTACAGTTTGGCTCTGGATCCCGACCGCCATCTCGTGTATATCAAGGACGCCCAGAATCCGGCTGCCCGCAACTGGAGCTGGGCGACCAATCAGCCCCGCGATCTGGCCAGCGGCATCAACAGTCCCCGATTGCAGGACTACGCCCTGATCTCCCGCATCCAGTCCCCCGAGACCGGCCATCTCGTCGTAGTGATCGGCGGACTCTACACCTATGGAACGGAAGCCGCCGGCGAGTTTCTTACCAATCCGGATCTCATGCGCGAGCTGGCACGCCGCAACCGCCGGCTGGCGACGAGCAGCACGTTACAGATCGTCATCGGCACAACAGTGACCGACGGCACGCCTGGCCCTCCCGCGATCCTGGCCATCTCCACCGACTAGGCTGGTGCCCGCGGCGACCTCCCGGAACCTGCAGGGTCAACAAAGCAACCCATTACAAAACAGATAGATAGCAGATGCTCCTGACCGTCTCTGACGGTATTTGTCTAGGCAGCGGCGCAAACGCTCTTCTAGAACACCCTCGGTCTGTTGTGGTCCGGCTTGGTCTCCTGTGTCAGCAGAACCGGGATCCACCCGGCCGGAGAAGGTCCGGACCCAAAGTCGTTCTTCGGAGGCAAGAAATGAGAAATCTCATCACATGGTCGGGATGGATTGTCCTTGCAGGCGCAGTTCTTGTGTGCGCTCCCGATACCGCCCTCGCCCAGGGCAACGGCCGCATCAGCGGTACCGTCACTGACACTTCCGGTGCCGTTGTTCCCGGAGCCGCGGTCACGGCGACGCAGACCAGCACGGGCCTGGTGCTGTCCACCGTCACTGGCGGCGAAGGCACCTTCGTCTTCCCCTCGCTGGTCCCCTCCATTTACGACATTTCCGTATCGAGCAAGGGCTTCCAGAACTATGCGGAGAAAGGGCTGCAGCTTCGCGCCGATAACGCCCTTACGGTAAACGTCACGCTGCAGGCGGGCAGCACCACGCAGACCGTGACCGTGAATGCCCAGGCCGCCCAGGTGGACACCACAACCGGCACCCTGAATGCCGTCATTGGCACCACTCAGGTCAACAATCTGCCGCTCAATGGCCGCAACGCAGCCACCCTCACAGCAGAGGTTGCCGGTGTTACCGTTGCTCCCTCCGCCCAGGCCGACCAGGGCAATACCAAGACCTTTCCCGTTGCCTTTACCATCACCGCCAACGGCACCCGCGTCGGCCAAACGAACTACCTGCTTGACGGCGGCAATAATGTCGACGAGTACACCAACGTCAACGCCCCCTTTCCCATGCCGGATGCCGTGCAGGAATTCGGCGTTCAAACCAGTAACTACAGCGCGGAATACGGCCAGAATGCCGGTGGGATCGTCAATATCATCACGCGGAGCGGCACCGAGCGCTTTCATGGCGACCTGTTCGAATTCGTCCGCAACCGCGTCTTCAATGCCGCCAACTACTTCAGCTATATCAATGGCGTAAAGACCGTCGATCCCCTCAAGCGCAACCAGTTCGGTGGAACCATCGGCGGTCCCGTGGAAATCCCACACCTGTTCCAGCCAGGTAAGTCTTCTTCTTCTTCGGATATCAGAAGACCATCAACCGCGAGCAGGCGCTTAGCGCCTCGGCCTCCACGTTGCCGACCGCCGCACAACTGGCAGGTACTTTCTCCGGAGAAAAGCAGTGCCTGACCGATCCTCTCAATCCCGCGGCGATCGTCTCCTGCACGCCCACCGGCAGCACTTATACCACGCAGGTCAACCCCAACGCCTTCAGCCCTGTCTCTCTCAAGCTGCTCACCTATCTGCCCCCGCCGTCGGCGCTGAACGCCAATGGCAGTATCAGCTTTGTCGCGCCAAATTACTTCAACCTGGGTGAGGTCACAGCTCGCTACGATCAGGGTTTTGGAGACAAGGACAAGCTGACGGTACGCTACTTTTCCGATGGCTACCATCAGCAGGGCGTCCTCGATCTCAAGGATTTGCTTACCTATGCCGACTATGCGCAGATCAACTACTACAACTCGCTCCTGTCGGAAGCGCACACTTTCGGCCCTCGCCTGCTGAATAACTTCATCCTGAGTTACCAGCTTGAGGACTCGACACGCGGCCCCCAGTCAAGCAGCGTCGATGCGGCGGATCTTGGCGTGAACATCTGGCAGCCACCCGTAAAGCAGATCAATTCGATTCAGGCAAGTGGTTACTTCAACATCGGCGGCAACCCGTTGGCCGATTTCGCCCGTGCGAACTACACCCTGAGCGACGATATGCACTGGTTGCTGGGAACCCACAGCCTCTCCTTCGGCTTCCACGGCGAGATCGGCAAAATCGACGTGAATAACCAATACCGCCAGCCCGGCAATTTCACCTTCAACGCCAATAACACCGGCGACGCACTGGCCAGCTTCCTGTTCGGATATGTCTATGAATTCTCCCAGGCGTCCGGGCAGTTCTTCGATGGGCGCGCAAAATTCTATGGAGCCTACGTCGAGGACAGCTGGAAAGCGACACGCAGGCTAACCCTGGATTTCGGCGTGCGCTACGAGCCGTTCGTTCCCTGGAAGGAAGTCCAGGGTCGCATGGGCAGCTTCTTCCCGACTCTGTGGGCTTCCGGGACCCACTCCACCGTCTATCCTCTGGCCCCGGCCGGCCTGCAGTTTTCCGGCGATCCCGGTTTCAACAAGCAAGGCGTTCCTTCAGAGTATGACCACTTCATGCCGCGGCTCGGCTTCGCGTGGGATGTCCTCGGCAACGGCAGGATGGCGCTGCGCGGGGGAGCCGGCATGTTCTTCGACAGCCGCATCAACAGTGCTCTCTTCAACATCTACACCAACACCTCTCCTTACATCACGAACGTCGACGTGACCAACGCAGGCGGCGCGAAGATCGCCTTTGCCGATCCCTACGGAAGCTACGGTACGCCGAATCCATTCCCGGCCCCCCAGCCTCCACCACCGACTTCGGCGATTCCTCCGCAGGCCTTCCTGACCTATGATCCGTTCTCCGGCTTCCAGGATCCGGTCACTTACTCCTATAACCTGGCGCTGGAACAGCAAATATCCGGCAGCACATCGGCGCGACTTGCCTATGTAGGCGAAGCCAGCCGCCATCAGTGGGAAAACATCGAGATGAATCCCTTTGTGAATAGCGGCGCTAACCGCACCTACAATCAGGCCGGATGCTCCGCAAATAACAGCTGCTACTCGCAGCCCATCACCGCGGCCAACACCGGCGGCAACACAAACTACAACTCGATGCAGTTCTCGCTCGAGCACCGGCTGACCTATGGCCTGAACGGCCTCTTTAACTACACCTGGTCGAAGGCGCTCGATAACCTGCCATTTAATCAGGCAGCAACCTCCATCGGTGCCGGCAACTCCTACGTTCTCCCCTACTATGTCCCGAATTTCCGGAGCCTCGATTACGGTCCGTCGGACTTCGACCACCGGAACGTGATTTCCGCTTCCTTCGTCTATACCGAGCCGCAGGTGCTCCACGATTCGCCCGCCGCCCTCCGCTACATTGCGAACGGCTGGGAAACGACGGGCATCGTGCAGTTTCGCAGCGGCGATCCGCTCACCGTCATTTCCAGCGCGTCCAATAACTCGAAGTCCGGACAGCAGCGCGACCGCGCCGTGCTCGTTGGCAACCCGTACGGCGGCACCGCCTGCAAGGCGGGCACGCATTGCAAGTCGTACCTGAATCCATCCAGCTTCACCAACAACGCCTCGGGTACCTACGGCAGCATCGTCAAGGGATCGTTCGTCGGGCCGCAGTATGCCGACTGGGATGCCAGCCTGGCGCGCCGCTTCCCCATCACCGAGGGCAGCTACTTCCAGCTCCGCGCAGAATACTTCAACGTGCTCAATCACCCGAACTTTGGCGATCCAGGTGCCACCGCGACTAGCTCGAACTTCGGGCAGATTACAAGCACATCGCCGCAAAACTCAAACTACACGAACGATCCTCGCATCGCTCAGATGTCAGTCAAGTTAGTGTTCTGATCGTGAGCGCGGTCCTCGGGGATTGCGCCCGCCGGTCAATTTTCAACTCCGCCTGAGCGGTTGTCAAAGTTTTGTTGGGTAGCCCAGAGACGGCACGGCGTGTCCTGTCGTTCGGGCGAGCAATAGTCAGAAAGTGTGCCGCATGGGTCGCTCGGTTAAAAAAATGGTTGTCATAGCGTGCGCCGCTGCGGCTCTGGCTGCGGCTGCAAGCGCCGTGTCTCCTTCGGTTCATTCGCCGGCCGGTCGCTTTTACCGCAATCCAATACTCTTTGCCGACTATTCCGATCCGGATGTTATCCGCGACGGCCTGAATTACTACCTCATCGCATCGAGTTTTCATTTTGTCCCCGGCATTCCCATTCTGCGTTCCACCGACCTGGTGCACTGGACCATTACCGGCCATGTGGTCCGCCGCCTCGACATGGATCCTCGTTACAACCTGATTGGCGGCAATCGCTATGGGGGAGGAGTATGGGCGCCGGCAATCCGCCGTCACGCCGGACTCTTCTATGTCTACTTTCCTACTCCGGGTGAAGGCATCTTCGTCACTACAGCGTCCGTCATCGACGGCCCGTGGAGTCCACCCGTCGCCGTAATCGCAGAACACGGACTCGAAGACCCCTGCCCTTTCTGGGATGACGACGGCTCTGCATACCTTATCCATTCGAAAGTCGGAGCCGGGCCTCTGATTCTCCACCGCATGTCGCCCGATGGTAGGCACACGCTCGATGATGGTAAGGTCATCGTCAACGACCCGCAGCACTTTCCCTTCCTCGAGGGGCCGAAGCTCTACAAGCGCGATGGTTATTACTACATTTTTGCTCCATTCGGCGGAGTTGGCACCGGCTCTCAGGCCGTCTTTCGTTCCCGCAAGATCTACGGACCTTATGAACACCGTGTCGTACTCGAAGAAGGTTCAACAAGGATCAACGGTCCGCATCAGGGCGGCTATGTCGAAACTCCCGATGGGCAAGGATGGTTCATCCACTTTCAGTCCAGTGCCGCCCACGGACGCATTGTTCATCTGGAACCTGTGCGCTGGCAGGATAACTGGCCCGTAATCGGAGATCCTATCCACGGTTCAACCACAGGAGAGCCCGTCCCCTTTGGGCCGATACCCAGCGATACGACCATAACTCCCTCGGTAAGACCGCAGACCTCAGACGAATTCAGCGCCGCCACCCTGGCTCCACAATGGGAGTGGAACCATAACCCCGACAATGCGCACTGGTCGCTGACCGATCGCAGTGGCTATCTCCGGCTCGTACCCATGCCTGCTGACGGGTTACTCGGGGCACGGAACACGCTTACGGAGTCGATGCAGGATAACTCCTTCCAGCTGACGGTCCGCATCGATCTTTCGTCGATGCGGCCGGGGGTACACGCAGGCCTCGCCGTCTTCGAGAAAGACGCAAGCGGACTGGAAGTCGTGCAGCAGGGTGACCGGCGCGAACTGGACTATTTCCATTTGCCCGACCGGACGCCGGGAATCCAGTTGTCGACCTCCATTCTGCAGCTGCGCGTTTCTGTGCGCGACGACAGCGCGAGTTACTTTTACAGCGAGGATGATGGCCGCACTTTCCAACCTCTCGGCTCATCGACGCAAATCCATTCCAGTTGGTGGAAGGGACCGCGTCCCTCACTGTTCGCCTACATTACGGATGACGATCAACCCGGCGCGATTGACTTCGACTGGGTTCACTATGAGCCGATCGGGACGAATCCCTGGTAAGTCATTGCCTTCTGATAACTGCCGCTTCAGCAGCACATCCAGGTCTTTAGTGGTTCGCGAAAGCGCCGCCCACGGCGCATCCCACCTGCCCCTCAGAGAGAGCGGCGGCGTTGTGCGACCCGGGTTGTTTGGCGTTATTTCGGATCAGCTCCATGCCGCGACACAGCTTGATTCTCGGGCGTTTACCGGCTCGCAGTGATGGCTGTCACCGTTGGCCGTCACGTTACTTTGTTAAAATCGGCGTTGGAAATCCTGCAGAATTCGCAAGGCAAAGGCCTTCGATGAGCATCCTGGAAACCATTGGCGCGACCACAGGGGAAGCCATTCGCGTGGATCGACGGCCTAAACTGAGAGAGCGGCTACAGCACCACATTACAAGGAGCAACATGACGGAAATTGCTGCGATTCACGCGCGGGAAGTATTGGATTCACGCGGAAACCCGACGGTGGAAGCCGATGTCGTTCTCGAAAGCGGAGTTCTCGGGCGGGCGATCGTGCCCAGCGGCGCCTCGACGGGCGAGCACGAGGCCGTCGAGCTCCGCGATGGCGACAAGGCACATTATCTCGGCAAAGGCGTGCTCAAGGCGGTGGAGAACATCGAGAGCGTGATCGCGCCGGAGCTGACCGGGATGGACGCCTCGAATCAGCGGCTGCTCGACGCGACCATGATCTCGCTGGACGGGACGGAGAACAAAGGCCGCCTGGGAGCGAATGCGATTCTGGCGGTTTCGATGGCGGCGGCGCGCGCCTCGGCGACCGAACTCAAGGTTCCTCTGTACCGCTATCTGGGCGGCGCGAACGCTTCGGTTCTGCCCACGCCGATGATGAACATCCTCAATGGCGGTGCGCATGCCGACAACAACGTCGACTTTCAGGAGTTCATGGTCATGCCGGTCGGCGCCGAGCGCTTCAGCGACGCGCTGCGCTGGGGCGTGGAGGTCTTCCACACCCTCAAAGGCGTGCTGAAGAAGAAGGGTTACAACACCGCGGTCGGCGACGAGGGCGGTTTCGCGCCCTCGCTCAAGTCGAATACCGAAGCTATCGAGGTGATCCTCGAAGCGATCCAGCTGGCCGGCTATAAGCCCGGTGAGGAAGTGGCGATCGCACTCGATCCCGCATCGAGCGAGTTCTTCGACGCCGACAAGAACAAATACGTCTTCAAGAAATCCGACAAGAGCGAGAAGACGGCGGAAGAGATGGTCGCCTTCTATGCGGACTGGGTGCGCCAATACCCGATCGTCTCCCTCGAAGATGGGCTCGCCGAGAACGACTGGGAAGGCTGGAAGATCCTCACCCGAGAGCTCGGACAGCAGGTCCAGCTGGTGGGCGACGATATTTTCGTCACCAACACCGAGCTGCTGCAGAAGGGCATCGAAGAGGGCGTCGGCAACTCGATCCTGATCAAGCTGAACCAGATTGGCACCGTGAGCGAGACGTTCGAGTGCATCGAACTGGGACGGCGCTACGGCTACACTTCGGTGATTTCGCACCGCAGCGGCGAGTCGGAAGATACCTTCATCGCGGATTTTGCGGTGGCGACCGGCGCAGGCCAGATCAAGACCGGCTCGGCTTCGCGCACCGATCGCATCGCGAAGTACAACCAGCTCCTGCGCATCGAAGAAGAGCTGGGACAGACGGCTGAGTTTCTGGGCCTTGAGGCCGTGAATTTCGGGGATTAGACAGGTTTAATCCAGCAGCTGGCCACCGTGGCGCTTCGATTGCCGGAGTTTCCGCAGTGGTCCTTCTCAACAGTGTCTCCACGTCGAGATACTTGATTCGACGCCGCCGTGTTTGCGCGCGTCGCAACAGGTGTTCTTCACGGGGGCTTTTATGCGCAGATTCGCATGGCTCGTTCTGTTAGGATCGGTGCCGCTTCTGGCGGCAAATACAGCCAAACCTGGAAATGTGGGCAGTGCGGTGTCCGGAACCGCAGCCGAAAATCCGCCGCCGGCGCATCCGGTGACGGCGGCACAGGTGTACGACATCCTCGAACTGACAGGGACCAACACGCAGAAGCGCGAGATGCTGGACGGCCTGCTGCCTCATCTGAGGGAAATGATGCCGTGGATGCCGCAAAATGTCGTGGCCGACCTGCAGCGCACCCTGGGCGCAGCAGACTTTGAGGGCGCGATGGTGCGCTCGTTCCAGCAGCATCTTTCCACCGAGGAGGCGGCGCAGATCATCGCGTTTTACAGATCGCCTGCGGGTAAACACATGATTGCGGTGATGCCTTCGGTCCTGAATGAAGGCCAGGACGCTGTGGCGGACCTGGGCCAGCAGGTCATGCTCGACGTGATGCAACGTCATAAGGATGAGATCGACGCGGCAGCGAAGGTCTATCACGAGGAGCATCCGCAGAAGCCGCAGCGGTAAATGGAGAAGGGCGGGATGCGGAGCACGAGCTCCGCATTTTCGCGTGTGCAGAGGGAACCAACCAGAGGAGATTTCGTGTCCGTTTCAAAAAAGCCTGTTGTTCTGACCATTCTGGACGGCTGGGGCTATCGACCGCAGATCGAGAATAACGCCATCGCGCTGGCGCGCAAGCCGACGTACGACAAGCTGCTGCGGGAGTATCCCAACACCCTCCTGCACGCCTCCGATCACTTCGTCGGCCTGCCCGACGGCCAAATGGGCAACAGCGAAGTGGGTCACCTGAACATCGGCGCCGGGCGCATTGTCCAGATGGACATCACGCGCATCGACCGCCTGATTGCCAACGGCGAATTCTTCACGCACCCAACCATCGTCAAAGCCCTGCAGAAGGCGCGCCTGACGCAGCTGCATCTCTTCGGGCTGGTGTCCGACGGCGGCGTCCACTCCCATCAGGAGCACCTGTACGCGCTGCTCAAAGCTGCCAAGCAGCAGGGCGTCGCGAAGGTCTTCGTTCACGCCTTCATGGACGGACGTGACACCCTGCCCACCAGCGGCGCCGCCTATATCGCCGCGCTGGAGCAGAAGATGCGCGAGTACGGCGGCAAGCTGGCCAGCGTTTCAGGCCGCTACTACGCAATGGATCGCGACCGGCGCTGGGAACGGGAGAAAAAGGCTTTCGACGCGATGGTCAAGGGCCAGGCCGAGGGCGGCGCCTATAAAGACGCAGTCGCGCGCATCAAGGAGTCGTACAACAACGGCACGACCGACGAGTTCATCATGCCCTTTGTCGTGACGGACGAGCTGGGTCGCCCCAACGGCACGATTCGCGACGAAGATGTCTGCATCATGTTCAACTACCGTGCCGACCGGGCGCGCCAGATCACCCGCGTCCTCGCACGCAACAGCGGGCTCAGCAAAGAAAGCGGCCGCGAGCTGCCTTCGTGGGAAGAGCTCGACGCGACCATCCCGCGCGCCGAAATTCCCAGCAACCTGCACTACCTGTGCATGACGCAGTACGACAAAAATTTCACGCTGCCCGTGGTCATCCCGCCGGAGTCGATGGAGAATCTGCTGGCCAACTTGATGGCCCAGGCGAATCTCCGCAACCTCCGCGTCGCGGAAACCGAAAAATACGCCCACGTGACCTACTTTTTCAACGGCGGCATCGAGAAGCCGTTTCCCGGCGAGGATCGCATCCTGATTCCATCGCAGAAAGTAGCCACCTATGACCTCGCCCCGGAAATGTCCGCGTCCGGCATCGCCGATACGGTGATCAAAGCCATCAACGACACCGCGTTCGACGTGGTCGTCGTCAATTTCGCCAACGCCGATATGGTGGGCCACTCCGGCCAACTGGAGCCGACCATCAAAGCGGTCGAAACCGTCGACGGCTGCCTCGGCCAGATCTATCAGGCGCTGCGCCAGCACGGCGGCGGATCATGGCTCATCACCGCGGACCACGGCAACGCCGAGCTGATGGTCGATCCGGTCACCGGCGGCCCGCACACGGCGCACACCACCAACCCGGTGCCGTTCATCTTCGTCAGCGAGGACGCGCAGCACTATTCGTTGCGGCCCGAAAGCTCCCTGCGCGATATTTCGCCGACCATTCTGGGCCTGCTCAACCTTGGCCAGCCAAAGGAAATGACGGGCGGCGATCTGCGGGTTCTCAAAAGCAGGCCATAGCAGCAGAAGGCCCGGCCGCGAGAGCGGCGGGTCTTTGCCTATTGCTTTCGCATCTCGATCAGTTTCCGATACAGCTCGATTGTCTGATCCGCGATCGCGGTCCAGGAAAACTTCTCTTCCACGCGCTTCCGTCCCGCCTCGCCAAAACGCCGCGCCTTCTCCGCATCGGCCAGCAGCGTTGAAATTTTTCCGGCAAGATCGCGCGAGAAATCCTCCGCATGCAGCGGGAAACTCGTCACCGGATCCTGATCGAAAGGAACCAGATACCCGGTCACGCCATCGACGACCACTTCCAGGATCCCCCCGGTTGCGCTGGCGACCACCGGCGCGCGGCATGCCATCGCTTCGAGATTGATAATGCCGAAGGGCTCGTACACCGAAGGGCAGCAGAAGACGCTGCAATGGCTGTAGAGCTGAATCGCTTCCGGCTTTGTGACCATCTTCTCGATCCAGATCACCCGCGGGTTCACCGCTCGCGCGCGCTCAACCTTCTCGCGCATCTCCGCCGCGATCTCCGGTGTATCGGGCGCTCCGGCGCACAGCACCACCTGTGTCTTCGGCGGAAGATGCGGAATCGCGTCCACCAGATGCGTGACGCCTTTCTGGCGCGTGATGCGGCCGACGAACAGTACGTACGGCTGCGACGGATCCACCCCATACTCCAGCAGGGCCGTCGTGTCCGTGCGTCTTCTGGTACTCGTTCAGGTCGATGCCGTTGTAGATCACGTGGATCCTGTCCGGATCGACATCCGGATAAGCGCGCAGAATGTCGGCCTTCGTTCCCTGCGAGACGGCAATCACCGCGTCGGCATCGAGAATCGCGGTCTGTTCCATCCATGCACTCATCGCGTAGCCGCTGCCCAGCTGCTCCGCCTTCCACGCGCGCAGAGGTTCCAGACTGTGCGTGGTCAGCACAAAGGGAATCCCGTACAGTTTCTTCGCCAGGAAGCCGGCCATCGCGGCATACCAGGTGTGCGTGTGGACGATATCGATGGTATCGATGGACGTAATCTGCGCAAGGTTGAGGCTGAAGGTCTCCAGCGCCGTTTTGAATTTTTCCTGAGTGCCTTCGCTGATCCTGGACCACGGCTGGTCGCCTCGAACATGCAAGTTGCCCCGGTCGGAATACTGATCGCCCCAACAGTGAACCTCGACTTCGATTTTTTTCGCCAGCTCGCGGCTCAGATATTCGACGTGAACACCCGCGCCGCCATAAACGTTCGGCGGATACTCTCGGGTCATCAAACCAACGCGCAAGCCGGCCTCCTGAGACGAACCTCCATCTTAGCGCGGGCGCAACAGGCGCGGTCCCGCGATGCCGGAGCGGCCTTGCTGGCAGCCGACGCCGCGCCCTCCTGGTTCGGAGGAGAACATTGACTCACTGCTGTTGAGAAGACGGGACCTCAGGCCGCTTGGTCCAGGTCGATCCACGGCGGCAGAAACGAGAGCATCCAGCAGCCGTCGAATTTCCTCGTTGGCACGCTATAGCCCGCAAAGGTCATGGTGTACGGCCCTTCCGGCAGATCGCTGGGCTCATCGACAATTCTGCACCTTGTGAAAACGCGCCCCGAGCTCGACCGTTCTTTCCATGTGGCCAGCACGCAATTCGCTTCGCGATCCAGTCCCTTCAATACTCCATGTACGCGAACAACTCCCTGCAAAATCCGGTTCCTCGGCAAAAAATTTGCGTGCAGTCCTAACTGCGTTGGATGAACCGACAGGCATAAGGGTTGACTGTCTGGTTATCAGATTCCTTGCCGACTCAAAATCCAGGTGGCCGCAGAGCGCCCCCGGCAAAAAGGAGAGCGTAAACTCGACCGAACTGGCCGAGAACCCCATCGACCTGGTGCGCGCCTATCTGAAATGAACCGGCGGCCGGCATTCCGCGTAGAGCACAAGACGAGGAGCCAGCATGGCGACAGTGGAAACGATGCAGTCGAGGGAGACGCGAGCGGGGGGCGACAGCCTCGTCCCGCTTGCTGTCGCATTCGCGGTGACGCTCGCGCACTTACTCACCAATCAGCGCTACGGCTTTCATCGCGACGAGCTGCAGTTTCTTAGCGACGCGCGCCATTTGGACTGGGGTTTCGTTGCCTATCCGCCCCTTACGCCCTTTTTGGAGCGGATTCTGCTCAGCATCTTCGGCGTTTCCATGGAAGGCCTTCGCCTCTTCTCAGTGATCGCGCAGGGGATCGCCGTCTACGTGACCGGGCTCATGGTGCGAGAACTGGGCGGAACCCGCATGGCCCAGCTCGCAGCCACGCTGTGCGTGGTGCTTTCCCCGGTGCCTCTGTTCAACGGAACCGAATTTCAGTACACAAGCTTCGACTTTCTGTGGTGGGTGCTGATCGCGTACGCCGTGATCCGGCTGCTGAAATCAGAGAACCCGAGATGGTGGCTGGTGATTGGCGCCATCACCGGTCTGGGCCTGATGACCAAGTACGCCATCGTGTTCTACCTGGCAGGCTTGCTGGGCGGGTTCCTGCTCACGTCCGCAAGGCGCTATCTCCTGAGCTGGTACTTCCTGGCCGGCGTCGCCATCGCGGTCGCGATGTTTCTCCCCAATCTCCTCTGGCTCCTCCATCACCACTTCATCTCGTACCACTTTCTGCAGTCCATTCATGTGCGCGACGTCGGTGAGGGAAGAGCCGAAGGTTTCCTGCGCGGCCAGTTCGTCATCTGTACGAATCCAGCGTCCGCGCCGGTGTGGATCGGCGGCCTGATCGCGTTCCTGCTGAGCCGCCGCTATCGCGTTCTTGCGTGGATGTACCTGATCCCCCTCGCACTTTTTTTCTTTGCCAAAGGGCGCCATTACTACATGGGCGCCGCTTATCCGATGCTGCTGGCAATGGGCGCAGCCGCCGGTGAGCGCTGGCTGGCGTCATTGAAGCGCGGATGGCGCTGGACGGTGGAAGGGGTCTTCTACGCTGGCCTCGCGTTCTGTGGACTCTTTGTCGTGGCGGATATTCTGCCCATCGCATCGAGCGGACCCCTGATGCGATTCGCGCTCAAGAACAACGGCAATCTCCGTGAGGAGATCGGCTGGCACCAGGAACTCCAGTCCGTCGCCACCATTCTCGATTCGCTGCCCTCGGAACAGCGAGCGCAGACGGGCATCCTTACCGGCAATTATGGCGAGGCGGGCGCGGTGGAGCTTCTCGGCCCCGCCTATCATCTGCCGCCTCCCATCAGCACCACAAATTCAGCGTGGCTGCGCGGCTATCCGACCCCGCCTCCATCCACGCTGATCGTCCTCGGATATTCGCAGGCGCGCGCAGATCGAACCTTCACTGGATGCAGGCTCGCTGGCCATGTGGAGAATTCGCTCGGCGTGGAGAATGAAGAGAGCAGCGATCACCCTGACATCTTCGTCTGCGGCGCACCTCGGCTCCCCTGGCCCGACTTCTGGAGTCAGCATCTGAACTTCGGCTGACGTACGTCGCGGAGTCGAAATCACTGTCGCAACTGCGCGAAACGGTGGATCAGCGAAGCGCTCAGCGAGGACTGCGCCGCCTCGTCAAGCTTGCGCCCGCCCGAGGTCAGATAAAACACGTCAATGGCGGTCTCGCCCTCCGTGTCGATCAGCGCCACCTCGATGTTGCAGCGACAGCTGGCAAAGCCCAGGGCAATCTCGCGCAACAGCCCGGGCGTGTCCTGGGTGACAATCTGCAGCAGTGTGCTGTGCGATGAGGATTCGTTATCGAATTCCAGCCGCGTTTCCACGGTGACCTTGGGCCGCGAAGGCTTCTGTTTACGGGAGCGCAGCAACTCCTCAATGGGAATCCGGTGCAGGAGGGCATCGCGGATGCTGGCCAGAAAGCGCTCGATCTCGGAATGATTGAGTTCCAGCGTGCGATAGGTATCGGTGAACTGAAAGGTGTCGACGATAACCCCGGCGGCGTTGGAAAACGCGTCGGCCTTAACAATATTCATGCCCCACGCTGAGAGGATGCCCGCCATGTCGGCGAACAGCCCTGGCCTGTCGCGGGTTACCAGCATGACTTCGTTCAGCTGCCGCAGCGCCCGGTAAGAAAGCTGGACCGGGTCCTCCGGCAGCTGCGTCGCCATGCGAAAGTGCGCCGCGATCTGCTCCGGCGTCCGGCTGCTGAGGTACCGCTGGGGCAGGCCTTCAAGAAAACTGCGCAGCTCTTCGGTGGCTACGGGAGTCTGCGTCGAGCGCCCCGGAGTGACTGCGGGAATGAGCGCGACGATGCGGCTGAAGAAGGCCGGATCGGCGGCGGCGTGGTAGCGGATCTCGTCGACGCTGCGGTCGAGGAAGTTCGATGCGCTCATATACAGCTGCCACAGGCTCTCGGCTTTCCATGGTGTCAGCGCCTCCGGAGAAACCGCGCGGATGTCGGCATACGTCATCAGCGTCAGCATCTTCAGTTGCGGCTGGGTCGCGATTTTCTCCGCAAAGGCGCGCACCGTTTCCGTGTCGAAGACATCCCGCCGCATCGCCGCTGACATGTCCAGATGATTGTGTATGACGCGCCGCACCATCTCTCGTTCTTCCGCGTCGAGTTCGAGGCGCGAAAACAGGCTCTCGCTTAGCTCCACGCTGTTGGCGGCGTGATTCCCGCTGCGGCGCGCCTTGCCCGTGTCGTGCATCAGCAGCGCAAGAAAGAACAGATCGAGACGGTCGATTTCCGGCAGCAGGCTGGCGAGCCGTTTTTCCCAGTCGTTTTGCGGCTGGCGCAGCCTGTGCACATTGTCGATGACGTGAAAGGTGTGCTCGTCGACGGTGTAGCGGTGCCAGGTGTCGCGAATAACGAGCGACTCAATGCCGTGGAACTCGGGAATGATCAGCTCCAGGATGCCCAGAGCGTGCATGGTGCGCAGGGCGTGCGCGGCCCACGGTCCCAGCAGCACCTCGCGCAGGCAGTTCCACAGGAAGGGCCCCTCCGGCATTTGCACCGCCAGAATCGGCAGCGCGTCGGAGATGCGGTCTTCCGCCGCAAAGCTGAGCCGGTAGCCGTGCATCGCCATCAGACCGAAAATCTTCAGCACGCTCTCGGCATCGTTGACGGTCGCGCCTTCGGCCAGAGCGAGCCGCCCATCCTCAAGGAAGAAATCCGTCCCCGCAACCGGCGTTCGCTTGCGGCGAAACTGTTTGTAGAAGGAGCGGCGCGGCGGCGGCACAGCGTCGATCAGCAGGGAAGCGCGACGGTAGACGGTACGAGCCTGGCGATACCAGGTGCGCATCCAGTAGGCCGGGTCGGAGGTCCCTCGTGTTTCGAGCCCGATAGAGCGAGCCGCGGCCTCATCCTGCGCGTGCCAGTCCAGCGTGTTGTCGTCGCGCCCCGATCGGTAGTGGAGGAAACATCGCACAGCGGAGAGGAAGTCGTACGCCGACTCCGGCTCATCGTGCGTTCCGTAAAAATCGTCGGCAGCCGAGCGGGGCCATGCCTTGTTTGCCTGGATAGAATTCAGCAGGGTCAGCCACTGCGCCAGGTGATAGTCGCGCAACCCGCCGGGGCATTCCTTCACGTTGGGCTCGACATGGAAGATGGTATTGCCGTATTTGCTGTGCCGCGCGCGCGCCATCTCCGCCAGGTTTTGCACCACGGTGTCCCACTCGCGCAGAATTACAGACGGCAGGATCTCCTGCTCGAACTTCGCGTACAGTTCGCGGCTGCCGGTAAGGTAACGGCGGTCCAGCAGGGAGACCGTGAATTCCAGATTATCCGGGTGGACCTTTTCGCATTCCTTCAGGGTGCGCGTGACCGGGCTGGCGCGCAGGCCGATGTCCCACATGGCCTGAATACAGGCTCGAATCTGATCCTTATAGAGCGGCTCCACCTTTTCGTTCGCGCAGAGAAAGAGAACGTCCACGTCGGAACAGGGGAAAAGCTCACGCCGGCCAAATCCGCCCGTCGCAACCAGCGCGATGTCATTCTGCGAAGCAGCGACGCCTGCCTGCTCCCACAGTTGGCGCAGCAGGGTGCCCACGATCTGCGAGCGGCGCCGGATAACCGCCGAGCCGTCGCCGGTGCGCTCGAAGCTCTGACGCAACTGGGCAGAGTCGTCCTGATAGCGACTGCGGAGACGCGCCAGTGTGTGCGGCTCAGTGATCATCAATCGGCCTGGGCCCCATCAGCGATCCAAACGTGCTCACCGTTCCTCCGGAACGGTGGGGCCAGCTGAACTTCGTTCGGACCAGCGGAACGGGCGCGGGGCCGAAATCAGAGCGCGGAGGGGCCGCGCTCATCGTTGCGGATGCGAATCGCGTCGTCGATCTTCGAAATAAAGATCTTGCCGTCGCCGATTTTTCCGGTTCGCGCCGAGGAGAGTATCGCCTGCACCGCCTTCTCGGCCATCTCGTCGCGAACCACCATCTCGATCTTGATCTTGGGCAGTAGATCGACCGTATACTCCCGGCCCCGATAAAACTCCGTGTGGCCCTTCTGTCGCCCGTGTCCGCGGGCCTCGAGAATGGTCATGCCTTCGATGCCCGCTTCGAGCAGGGCGTCCTTCACTGCGTCCAGTTTGGATGGCTGAATAACGGCTTCAATCTTTTGCATTTGCGCGCTCAAGTCCTGACTGAATGTTGAGTATACGTCGATTATCACGAACCGAAATCGTAGCCTTCTTCTCCATGCTGTGTCACGTCCAGACCTTCAATCTCTTCCTCGCGCGTCACGCGCAGGCCGACCGTCATATCCACAAGCTTAAGCAGGATCAGGGTGCCGACAATCGATAGCCCCCAGGCGATCGCGACCCCGGCGAGCTGGTTCAGTACCTGGTGCCAGTTGCCCTCGATCGCTCCGGTCGGCTTGCCTGCGCCCAATATCGGGTTGATGGCGCTCGAAGCGAAGACGCCGGTGAGGATGGCCCCAATGGTCCCGCCCGCCCCGTGAATACCGAAAGCATCGAGCGAATCGTCGTAACCGAACCAACTCTTGACCACCGTGACCATCAGGAAGCAGAAGACTCCGGCGATCAGGCCGATCGCCAGCGCCGACATCGGCTGCACGAAACCCGAAGCCGGTGTGATGGCCACCAGGCCGGCCACCGCGCCCGAAATCGCGCCGAGGGCGCTGGGCTTGCCGTTGCGAAACCACTCCGCCACGCTCCATCCAATCGCCGCGGCCGCTGTGGCGAAGTGCGTATTGACGAAGGCGCTGGTGGCCAGGCCGCTGGCATTCACCGCGCTGCCGGCGTTGAATCCGAACCAGCCCACCCACAGCATGCAGGCGCCGATGAAGCTCAATACCACCGAGTGCGGAGGCGACGGCTCTTTCGGATAGCCAACCCGCTTGCCCAGATACAGCGCGCAGATCAGCGCCGAAACACCCGAAGTGACGTGAACCACGGTGCCCCCCGCGAAGTCGAGGCACGGAATCCTGCCGCCCAGCGCTGCATTCAGCAAACCGCCCTTGCCCCACACCATGTGCGCCATGGGCGAGTACACCACCAGAGCCCAGAGGGTCAGGAACAGGCACATTGCGCTGAACTTCATGCGCTCGGCGAAGGCGCCGCAGATCAGCGCGGGCGTAATGATCGCAAACATCAGCTGGTAGATCATGTACGTCTGCGCCGGCACCGTCGCGCCGTAGTCCGGGTCCGGGGAGAGGCCGACGTTGTGCAGGAAGGCGTAGTGAAAGCCGCCGATGAAGCGGGTTCCCGGCCCGAATGCCAGGCTGTAACCGATAAGAGCCCATAGCACCGAGATGATGCACATCATGGCGAAGCTCTGCATCATCGTGGACAGAACGTTCTTGCGGCGAACCAGGCCGCCGTAGAAAAGCGCCAGGCCGGGTCCCGTCATCATCAGCACCAGCGCGGAGCTGGTCAGCATCCATGCGTTATCGGCATTGGAAATGGCGGGCGGCGCAGGCGTTTGCGCCAGCGCGGACGATGCGCCGATCAGAGGCAGGACACAAAGCAATCGAATCGAGCGACCAAGGCGCATAGAACTCCGCTGGCAACGGGGACGGAAATAGGTCACGACGTGGTGACCGGCAGGCGATCCCGCCGCTCCTGCGAACAGGAATCCGTGGGTTGCAGGAATTGACCTGAGACCCCACTCTTACACATTTCTCCCCAATCGAAAACAGAGAAATGTGGGCCTCGCCATCCCTGGCCAGAGCCGTCCTTCCGGGACTCTTTGGTTTCCTCTTGTTCCACTTTGCGGGACGCGAAGAAGGCCCGAAACGGTGCCGGAAATGAACGCCGCGCCGAAGGACGGTATCATGGATACATGAGCGAAGCATTGCGCGATCGCCGGCTTTTTGGCACCCTGGAAAGCAGCGCGAAAAACCGCGAGAAGGTTCTGGAAGCGAGCTACGGTTTCGAACAGCCCGAAGGGGTTTTTCTAACGACGGCCGACGCAGCCATCAACTGGGTCCGGAAGAACTCGATCTGGCCCATGACCTTCGGCCTGGCCTGCTGCGCGATCGAGATGATGTCGATGGGGGCCTCGCGCTTCGACGTCGCCCGCTTCGGCGCCGAGGTTTTTCGCCCCTCCCCCCGGCAGTCCGATCTGATGGTGATCGCCGGCCGCGTTTCCTGGAAGATGGCCCCGGTCATCCGCCGGCTCTACGACCAGATGCCCGAGCCAAAATGGGTGATTTCGATGGGAGCCTGCGCGACCTCCGGCGGTGTGTTTAACAACTATGCACTCGTTCAGGGAGTTAACCAGGTGATCCCCGTGGACGTCTACGTGCCCGGCTGTCCGCCCCGCCCCGAGCAACTCCTGTACGCCATTACGCTTCTTCAGGAGAAGATTCAGCACGAGCAGGGAAGTCTCCGGCGTGCTCTGAACTTGCAATAAGCGGCGCAGGTTGAGTACTCTAATGCTAATGCAGCCCTGATTCGCACCTGGCTGCAGCATCTCCCCCCAAGTCAGAAGAACGCCTGTTGCTGTTGAGTGCTGGACCATTGCAGGGGTTAACGGCTTCGATACGTGTCGGGCTTTGTATGCTCGCCGCAAGCAAGTTATTGAAATAATTATTGTCGAAGGCAGGTATGCCCGTGGTCTCAACATATTCGCGCAAGTCTTCTCCGGCCCATCCCCATCGGTCGGCGCGAACCCCACGTGGCACATCGGATTCAACCCATTTTCCAATCAGCCATCATTTGTGTTTTGTGGAGGATAGACGCATGCAATTTCGTCCATTTGCCCGTGGACGCCGTACCTTGCTCGCAGCGTGCACCCTGCTGCTTGGAGCAGCAACCGTGCTGGGACAATCTTCGTCCTCGATCCCATCGGCTCCCACTCCTAAGAACCTGCAGGACTCGCCTTCCCGATGGGACGTATTAATGGGGTATTCATATGTCGCGCCCCACGGCACAGTCTCCACTCCCAACGCCAACGGGACCACTACCGACCTGAATTACTCCTCGATCGAATATGGCGCCATCGGAAGCGTCGCCTATTATTTCAACCGCTACGTCGGCGGTCAGGTCGAGTATGCCAACCATCCCAACGGCGCGAATGACGGCGCCCAGACGGCCCAGGCGGGCATCATCTTCCGTTACCCGGCCGAGGGAATGACGTGGTTCGCCCATGGACTGGCGGGCGGTGTCCGCCTCGGCGGACCCAATGCACCCGGTGACACGGTCGCCCACGGTTATACCTGGGGTCCGGCACTCACCACAGGCGGTGGCCTCGACTACGACCTGCCCTTCATGAACCACCGTTTAGCCCTTCGGGTTTTCCAGGCCGACTACGAGTACTGGCATGCCGACTTTGGTCCGCAGGTCCAGAACGGTGGTCGCGCCAACGTGAATGCGGCTCGGCTGAGCGCCGGCATCGTGCTCCACTTCGGCAGTATCGTTCCGCCGCCGCCGGTGCAGTACGCCTGCGTGATGAACCCCGCTTCCGTCTTCCCCGGTGAACAGGTTACTGTCACCGGCACAGCAACGAACCTCAATCCGAAAAAGACACCCAGCTATACCTGGAGCGGCCAGGGCCTGACGGTGGGCGGCACCAACCCGACGTCCACCATCGATACCGGCAACCTGCAGCCCGGCAACTACACGGTGACCGGCCACGTCAGCGAAGGTCCGAAGGCCGGCCAGTCCGCAGACTGCACAGTGCAGTTTACGGTGAAGCAATTCGAGCCCCCGACCGTCAGCTGCACCGCCAATCCTTCCACCGTGAAGCCGGGTGAGAGCTCCACCATCACCTGCAACGGCGTCAGCCCGCAGAGCCGTCCGCTGACCTACAGCTACTCGGCTTCTGCTGGATCCATCAACGGAACCGGCAACACGGCGACCCTGGCCACCTCCGGCGCTCCCGCTGGCACCATCACGGTAACCGGCACGGTGCAGGACGACAAGGGCCAGACGGCCTCCGCGACGACTACGGTCAACGTGGAAGCGCCGCCGCCGCCGCCGACTCCGAAGACGCAGACGCTCTGCTCAATCCAGTTCAATAAGGACAAGCGGCGCCCCGGACGTGTCGACAACGAAGCCAAGGCGTGCCTGGACGATGTGGCACTCAACGCCCAGCAGAAGGCGGATGCCGCTCTGGTGGTCGTTGGCAACTCGGCTCCGGTCCCGACTCCGAAGTCGAAGGCTGCACGCCGTCACGCCGTAACCGCTGAGCAACTGGCGGCCCAGCGTGCGGTCAACACCAAGGCCTACCTGGTTTCGGAGAAGGGCATCGACGCCAGCCGTATCCAGGTGAGGACGGGCAGCAACGGCCAGAACGAGGTGGAGAACTACCTGGTTCCGGCAGGCGCTACCTTCGACAACGACGTGCCCAGCACGACCGCTGTCGATGAGAGCGCAGTGAAGGCCCAGCCTCGCACCGCACCCCACCATCACCACCGGAAGGCGGCCGCGAAAAAGGCGAAATAACCAGCTGCACGAAACACAGCGGGGCTGATCGGGATTCCGGTCAGCCCCGTTTTATTGATGCGGCTGCGGCCATTCCTTTTGCGAAACACTCTCCCTATGTTTCCCGGAATGGGTCAGCCCCGTCTCCATGAGCGTCGAATTGCCGGCAAAACCCGTTAGCATAAGGATGGTGGCGAGCCGCTCCGCGCAACGTACACCGGCGTGCTTTCGCGCGCTCACAACACGAATGAAGAAGCTGATGCCCTTTCGATTTCCCCTGGCCGTTGCCGCCGCTTGTTTGTCTCTTTGCTGTTGCCTCCCCGCTTTCGCCGCCAACCCCGGTCCCTGGTCACCCACAGGCCCGGATGGCGGAGATGCCCGGCGTTTCGCTTTCAATCCGCGCGATCCGAGCCGAATCTATCTCGGCACCACCGATTCCTGGATTTACTCCTCCTCCGACGGCGGGTCTTCCTGGTCCAGACTCGCCCGGCTCGGCTCCCTGGACGATTTGGTGGTCGATAGCCTCGTCGCCGATCGCTCTGACCCGAAGACGCTCTACGCCGGTGTCTGGGCCATCGACCATCCTGACGGAGGCGTTTACATCAGTCACGACGAAGGCCGCACCTGGACCGAGGCGCCCGACATGCGCGGCCAGTCCGTGCGAGCGCTCACGCAGGCCATTTCCAATCCCCGCGTCCTGGTTGCCGGCACGCTGAGCGGCGTCTATCGCAGCACCGACCACGGCCTCCACTGGCGCGAGATCAGTCCCCCCGGCGGCAAAGAGATTCACGAAGTCGAGTCGATTGCCATCGATCCTTACGATCCCGAGATCATCTATGCGGGAACCTGGCATCTTCCCTGGAAGACCAGTGACGGCGGCGCTCACTGGACCAGCATCCATCAGGGCGTGATCGACGACTCCGACGTCTTCTCCATGATCGTCGACCCTTCGCGCCCCAGCGTCATGTTTCTCAGCGCCTGCTCCGGCATCTACCGGACGGACAACTTCGGCTACGAGTTCCGCAAAGTCCAGGGCATACCCTCCACCGCGCGCAGGACGCGCTCGCTCCAGATGGACCCTGCGGACCGCAACACGGTCTATGCCGGAACCACCGAGGGCCTCTACAAGACCACCGATGGCGGCGACAGTTGGTCGCGCACGACCGACCCCAACGTCATCGTCAACGACGTCTACGTCGATCCGCGAAACCCAAAGCACGTCCTCCTTGCCACGGATCGCAGCGGTATTTTAGCCAGCGAGGATGGCGCGGTTGGCTTTCAGGCCTCCAACACCGGCTTCTCGCAACGCCAGGTCGCCTCGCTCCTGGTGGACAGCAAATCCCCCCAAACGATGTACGCCGGTGTCATCAATGACAAGGCCTACGGCGGCGTCTTTGTCAGCACCGACCTGGGCAGAACCTGGAAACAGCAGAGCGAAGGCCTGCACGGTGACGACGTTTTTGTTCTGGCCCAGAGCGAGGACGGCACCCTGCTCGCCGGAAGCAGCCACGGCATTTTTCGCTGGGATGGAGATTCCTGGGTTCGCGCCGACTCTGTCGCCAGCCCGCCCGATCCGCCCGCACCAGCCAGGCCGCAGAAAACGCATGCCAGCCCCAGCAGGGAGCGGCATCGCATGGAGGCGAAGGCCCAGCCCGATCCCGTGCAACTGCGCGGTCGTATCAGTGCGCTGCAGGTAGTCGGTGCCACATGGTTCGCGGCCACGGCCCAGGGCGTTTTTCATAGTACGGATGGCGGAGCTTCCTGGACTCCCGTTGCGGCGCCGGAACTGGCAGGTGTCTCGAGTGCCGGTTATCGGACCATTGCGGCTCTCGGTCAGCACATTTTCATGGGTCGTCGCGAAGGCATCGTCGCCTCCGGCGATGCCGGTGCCACCTGGCACGCGCTCACTTTTCCCGCGGGACTCACCGCGCTGTCCAGCCTCGCGTTTACGCCGGATGGCACGCTGTGGGCCGGAGGCCGTGAAGGGGTTTTCTTCTCGAAGGATCAGGGGCAGACCTGGAGCATCCTGAAGCTTCCCGTGGTCGCCGTCAACAACCTCAACTGGGATGCGTCGCTCAATCGCCTCATGGTCACCTGTGACGTGGGCACCGTCATCTACGCCGTCGATCCTCGCGACGAATCGTGGACATGGTGGAACGCCGGATGGACCGTGCATTCGGTGGCCTCGCTCGATGGGCGGCTGGCGGCCGCGTCGTTCTACAGCGGCGTGGTCGTCCAACCCGCCCAGGAGGCAGCGGCAAAACCCGGCGATTCCCTGCAGGATGCGCGAAGATAGACGGTGCCCTTTTCGCTTCGTGCTGTCTCGCCGGACGACTTCCCGAACCTCTACGCCCTGGATCAGGCTTGCTTCGACCCCGGCATCGCGTGGTCGAAGGCGGAGTTGCTGTACTTCATGAAATATCCAGGCAATATCGGCGTTCTTGCCGAAGATGAGTCCGGCCGCCTGGCCGGATTTGCGATTGCCGGAAAACAGCGTCGCCAGGGATCGATTTTTGGCCGGCTCATCACCATCGATGTCGATGCCCAGTTGCGCCGCCGCGGCATCGGCCACGTTCTTCTGGAGGAGATCGAGCGTCAGTTGCGAGCCGCGGGCGCGAACGCGGTCTTGCTCGAAGTTGCCGTCGATAACGCGACCGCGCAGAGTTTTTACGAGCGTCACGGCTTCGTGAGCACCGGCCGCATTCCCGGCTACTATCTCGGCCGCATCGATGCGCTGGTGATGGAAAAGCCGCTGTAAACGCCAACCATTCCCCCGCGACTACAATAAAGGCGATGCTTCCTGTCAGGGCGAAGATCGCGTGCACCATCGCGGCGTTCGTGTCCCTGTCCTGCGCCGTCGCTCCGGCCTTTCCTCAGGCCGTGAAGGATCTCCCCAAACCCACCGACTATGTCAGCGACCTCGCTCACGTCATGTCGCCGCAGACCATCGATCGGATCGACCACCTCTGCGGCGAAGTCGACCACGAGGCACACGCGCAGCTCGCCGTCATCACCGTCAATACCACCAACGGCGAGTCGATCCAGCAGTACGCGGTGGAACTGGAAGACGCCTGGAAGGTAGGTCCGAAGGGTTCGGATCGCGGGCTCATTATTCTGTACGCTGTCAACGACCGGAAGTACTGGATCGAAACCGGCTATGGCCTCGAAGGGATTCTTCCGGACGGAAAAGTCGGTGAAATCGGCCGCCAGATGGTGCCGATGCTTCGCAACAACGACTTTGACGGCGCCGCGACCCTCGCCGTCGACGAAACCACGCAGATTATCGCGCAGGATGCAGGTGTCAAGCTGCAGCCCCTTTCGCGATGGGGCGCGCAACAGCAACAACCACACGCCACAGCCGGCCAGATCGTCGGGGGCATTGTCTTTTTAATCTTCATCCTGATCTTCCTCGTCTGGGCTGGCGGCCACGGCCTGCTCGGCTTCCTGCTCGGCATGTTTCTTGGTGGTGGCCGCTGGGGCGGAGGCGGTTGGGGCGGAGGCGGCTTCGGGGGTGGAGGCTTCGGCGGTGGTGGTGGCGGCAGCGGGTTTGGTGGCTTCGGCGGCGGCAGCACCGGTGGCGGCGGAGCCGGAGGCAGCTGGTAACATCGAATCGAATTTGCAAGGGAGAGAAACGCAATGATGCGTCGTGGTCTGTGGATCGCAGTAGCCGTGGTCGTCGTGATCGTCTTCGCCGGCCTGCTCATAGTCGGCAGCTACATTAGTGCGCAAAAGCAGATGGTCGCGAAGCAGGAAGCGGTCGCTGCGCAGTGGTCGAATGTGCAGGCCCAGCTGCAGCGCCGCGCCGACCTCATCCCGAATCTCGTCAATACGGTCAAGGGCTACGCTACGCACGAAGAAGCCGTTTTCGCCGACGTCGACAAGGCCCGCGAGGCCCTGCTGGCCGCCCACAGCCCCGCAGGTCAGATTGCAGCCAACAACCAACTCGACGGCGCGCTCGGCCACCTGCTCGCCATCGCCGAGAACTACCCGAATCTCAAGGCCAACGAAAACTTCCTCCAGCTGCAGGACCAGCTGGAAGGCACCGAAAATCGCATCGCCGTCGAACGCCAGCGCTATAACCGCGCGATCCAGGACTACAACACTTTTATCGAGCAGATCCCGAACAACATCTGGGCACGCATCGGCGGATTCCAGCGCAACAGTGCTTACTTTGAAGCCAGCCC
This sequence comes from uncultured Actinomycetota bacterium, assembly GCA_963703795.1. Lineage (GTDB taxonomy): Bacteria > Actinomycetota > Actinomycetes > Mycobacteriales > Mycobacteriaceae > Mycobacterium. Next base: position 224,689 of record CAVPFT010000039.1, read on the forward strand.
GTCCTCGCAGAATGCGCCCCAGGTGCATTTTTAGCAGCGGCCAGGCACCGGCGCTACAATTCTTCTGACGGCAATGGCGGCGAGCCCACAATCCGCAACACGGCTGGAATACTACCTCCAGACCGATTTCCGCCCTGACTGCGACTATGTGGACGGAGAGATCGTGGAGCGCAACGTGGGCGAAAGAGAACACTCATTCCTGCAATTGAAGATAGCCATGCTGATCAGCCAGCATGAGCGAGACTGGGGTGTTGCTGTTTACCCCGAACATCGGGTGCAGGTTGCGCGTAACCGGTTCCGCATACCCGATATCGCTGTTATCTCAGCACAGGATCCGTTCGAGAAGATCATCACCCATCCGCCCGTCCTGTGCGTCGAGATCATGTCCTCTGAAGATCGCTGGGCTCGCATCACCGAGCGCTTTGAGGACTATCGCCGCATGGGTGTTTCCAGCCTTTGGGCCGTCGACCCGATCGACGGGAAGGCATGGATGTGGTCTGCAACCAGTCCGGAATGGGCCGAAACGACCGTACTGGAGGCATCCGGGACGCCGATTCGCGTCGATCTGGCTCCGGTCTTCGCTGAACTGGCGCAGCGAAAAGCGCAGCAATAGCTAACCCGCGATCAGAATCCGCAGATCGCGCAGATTATTCCCCGTCGGTCCGGTCGCGATGGAGTCTCCCAGCGCCGTAAAGAGCGTACAGGTATCGAACCGCGCCAGCGTCGCCGCCGGATCGAAGTTATAGCGGCGTGCCCGCGCAATCGTGGTTGTATCGGCGATCGCACCTGCCGCCGGGCTGTTGCCGTCGATCCCGTCCGATCCCGCGCTCAGCACCGCCAGAGCCTCACCCTCGAACCGGGCCAGATCCAGCGCGCATTGCAGCGCGAACTGCTGGTTGCGCCCGCCGCATCCCGGGTTCTTGCCCAGGTTCACCGTCACTTCGCCGCTCGACAGCAGGCACACGCGCGTGTACTCGCCGCGCAGTTCATGGAAGCGCGCCAGCAGATATTTCGCCGCCTCGACGTAATCCCAGTCGTCGCACGTGTTGTCGATCACCACCTTGTATCCCAGCGACTGCGCGTGATCGCGCGCGGCGTTCACAAAATCGTGGTTCGAAAGCAGCGTGTCGAACTGCGCGTGCTGAAACGCCGCCGCCGCCCCCTGCTCATCCCTGGATCGCCCCGATTCCTCTCTTAGCAGTCTCTCGAAGTACTCCCGCACCGCAGGCGGAAACTTCTCCAGCAGATGAAAGCGTTCCAGAACCTCCTGGCACTCCGCCAGCGTGGAGTAGTCCGGCAGCGTGGGAGACGACGCAACCGCCGCAAGATCCTTCAGCGGAACATCGGCCAGCAGCAGCGACAGCTTCTCCGCCGCAGGCGCCGCCAGCGCCAGCCGCCCGCCCTTCACCGCCGAAAAGTATTTCCGGACCGTGTTGATCTCCGTGATCGTCGCCCCGCTGGCCACCAGCGTCTCGTGGAACGCGATCGTATCGTCCAGGGTGATCTTCTTGTCGCGCGGCAGCTCGTGCATCGCCGATCCGCCGCCGCTGATCAGGAAGAAGATGAACGTCGTCTTCTTCGCATGTTTCAGCAGCGCCAGCGTGGCCCGCGCGGCAGCCAGAGAATCCTCATTCGGTAACGGATGCCCGCCCTCGAAGTAGCGAATGTGCCCGTGCCGCTTTTTAGGCACCTCCGGCGCCGAGCACACGCCATGAACGTGCATCTTCGCCGGCAGCCGTTCCACAAGCGCATTCAGCATGCTCAGCGCCGCCTTGCCAAACGCAATGACATAAATCTCTTTGAATCCCTCCAGCGGCTGCGAGATCGAAGGCAGACGCGGCGAAGGATGACGCAGCAGCGTCTTGCCCTCGAAATGCAGATGGCGGTCGAAGGCCTTCGGAATATCGCAGGCCTTTAACGCTCGATCGAAAATGTCTCTGGAACTTGCGTGGATTTCTTCGAGGGGGGTCATGATTCAACGAGAGCCGGAAAATAGCGCAGCGCCCACGAGCGGATGGCTTGCCTCACACCCTCCAGCTTACCCGCAAAAAAGTGATCCGCTTCGGAAATCCACACCAGCTCCTTCGGCTCCCGCGCCAGCGCCACCGCCGCCTCCACGTCGGCGACCGGTCCGTACTGATCCTGTGTGCCGCTCACGAACAACTTCGGCTGCGGGCAATCGCGCAGAAAGTCGTAGCTGTAGTCGCGACCCTCTGCCTGACTCGGAATTCCCAGCGCGACCAGCCCAGCCACCCGCGGATCGCCACAGCAGGCGCGCAGCCCGACGTACGAACCAAACGAAAACCCGGCAAACATCACCGGCCGATGAAACTCCTGCTGCAGCCAGTCGAGTGCGGCGCGCACATCGTCCTGTTCCCCACGGCCGTAATCGTGCTCTCCCGCGCTCAACTCCGTTCCGCGAAAATTGAATCGGAGCACCGGCAGCCCGAAGCTCTGAAACGCTTTCATCGCGTGATAAACGACCTTGTTGTGCATCGTCCCGCCGCCCAACGGGTGCGGATGGCAGATCAGCGCCGCATACGGTGCATCGGGTTTGCCCACATTCAGCAGCGCCTCCAGCCGTCCCGCCGGTCCGCGAAGATCGTCAACCGTCCGCAGAATGGCCGTTCCCACGTGTGACTGCGTCATCTCCATCATTGTACGAAGCATCGCTCGCGTATTCTGGTCCTTCATGAGCCTCGATCCGATTCAGCTCACGCGCCGCCTCGTCGACATCGAGTCGATCACCTACAACGAGGGCGCCGTGGGAGCGTTTCTCGCCGACTTTCTTGCGGAGCCGCCGCTTTGCCGTGGAGAAGATGCCCGTCGAGCAGCACCGCGAGAGCCGATACACCAGCGAGCGCTTCAATGTCTACGCCGGTACCGCCGGTCAAAGCCCCGACGTCGTGCTCTCCACCCACATGGATACGGTGCCGCCCTTCATTCCCTCGAGCGAAGACGACAGCTTCATTTACGGCCGGGGCTCCTGCGACGCCAAAGGCATCATCGCCGCACAAATCGCCGCTGCTGAGAAACTCCGCGAGCAGGGAATTCGGGTCGGGCTCCTCTTCGTCGCCGGTGAAGAACGCGATTCCGCCGGCGCCAAAGCCGCGAATCTGAACCCCCGTGGCGCTCGATTCCTGATCAACGGCGAGCCCACCGGCAATCGCATTGCCATCGCGTCCAAAGGCACGCTGCGCGCGGTCATCTCCGCGACGGGCAAGATGGCACACTCCGCCTATCCCGAACTCGGAGACAGCGCCACCCACAAACTCGTCGAGGTTCTGCACCGTATCCTCGCCATTCCGCTCCCCACGCTCGAGGACATTGGTCCCAGCACGCTGAACATCGGCTTGATCAGCGGTGGCCATGCTCCCAATGTGATTGCAGATCATGCCGAGGCCCAGGTCATGGTCCGTCTCGTTGGACCCTCCGACGAAATTCGCCGCGCGATTGAGAATGCTGCCGCCGGCCTTGCCACCGTTGATTTTGCCCTTGAGATTCCGTTCATACGTTTTCGCGCCATTGAAAATCTGCCTACGATGGTCGCCGCCTTTACCACCGATGTCCCCTGGCTCGACAAATGGGGCGAACCGCTGCTCCTCGGCCCCGGCTCCATTCACGTCGCCCACACGCCGCACGAGAAGCTCGCGAAGAAGGAGCTCTTCGACGCCATCGACCTCTACGTCCAGGTCGCCCGTCGCCTCGTGAACGCCCCCGCGTCTCCGAGTTAGTCTGGAGGTATGGCCGAGCCCCGGACCGTCCCCGCCCTCGAACCGCGCAACACCCTCGACAAAGCCGCCTCCTCTTATCTCCGCTCCGCCATGCATCAGCCGGTGTACTGGCAGGAGTGGGGCGCAGCCGCATTCGCCCTCGCCGAGGAAACCGGCAAGCCTGTCCTCCTTGACGTGGGCGCGGTCTGGTGCCACTGGTGCCACGTGATGGACCGCGAATCCTACGAGGACCCCACGCTCGCCGCAACCATCAACCAGCATTTCATCGCCATCAAAGTCGATCGCGACGAGCGCCCCGATGTCGATGCTCGCTACCAGGCCGCAGTCCAGGCCATCGCAGGTCAGGGCGGCTGGCCTCTCACCGCCATCCTCACTCCCGACGGCCGCCCGTTTTTCGCCGGCACCTACTTTCCCGCGCGAGGACCGCTACGGCCGCCCCGGCTTTGAGCGCGTTTTGCTGACCCTGGCGCAGGCATGGCAAACGCGACGCAACGAGGTACTCGAGTCCGCCGCCAGCGTCATCGCCGCCATCGAACACGGCGAAACCTTCTCTGCTCGCGGCGAAGGTCTCTCGCTGGCCATCGTCGACAAGCTTGTCCAAAGCATCGTTACTCAGTTCGATCCGCGCAACGGCGGCTTCGGCTCGCAGCCCAAATTTCCGCACCCCTCCACACTCGACCTGCTCATCGACGTCGCCGCGCGCACCGGCAACGAAGCCGCAAAGGATGCCGCCACCGTCACGCTGCGCAAGATGGCCCGTGGCGGCGTCTACGATCAGCTCGCCGGCGGCTTCCACCGCTATTCCGTCGATGAGCGCTGGGTCGTCCCGCATTTCGAGAAGATGCTCTACGATAACGCCGGTCTGCTCGCGAACTACGTCCACGCCTTCCAGACCTTCGTCGAGCCGGAGTTTGCCGCGGTCGCCGAGGACATCATTCGCTGGATGAACGAGTGGCTCAGCGATCAGGAACGCGGCGGATTCTACGCCTCGCAGGACGCCGACATCTCCCTCGAAGACGACGGCGACTACTTCACCTGGACGCGCGAAGAAGCCGCTGTTGTCCTCACCCCCGAAGAGCTCGCCATCGCCGAGCTGTATTACGACATCGGCCCCCTCGGCGATATGCACCACAACCCGCAGAAGAACGTCCTCCACCGAAACTTCACTGCAGAGCAAGTCGCGCAGCGCCTGAACCGTGCGCAGCCCGAGGTGGAGCGCGACCTGGCCACAGCAAAACGAAAACTTTACGCCACGCGCCTCCAGCGCCCCACGCCCTTCATCGACAAGACCCTCTACACCGGCTGGAACGCGATGGCCATCTCGGCGTATCTCGACGCGGCTCGTGTCCTCGACTCCGACACGTCGCGCACCTTCGCCCTGCGCACCCTCGACCGCATTCTGCGCGAAGGCTGGGATCCCGCCACAGGCCTCGCGCACGTCATCGCCTATCCCGACTCCGGCACTCCGCATCGCCGCATCCCCGCCGTTCTCGACGACTACGCCTTTCTCATCCATGCCTGCGTCGACGCCTGGGAAGCCACCGGCGAAATGCGCTATTACGAATCCGCGATGCAGCTGGCCGAAACCATGATCGACCGCTTCCACGATCCCGAGAACGGCGGCTTCTTCGACACGGAAAAAAACGGAGCCGACAAGCTCGGCGCTCTCACTGCAAGGCGCAAACCCATGCAGGACTCCCCCACGCCCGCCGGCAATTCCACCGCGGCTTCCGCTCTGCTCCGCCTTGAAGCCCTCAGCGGCCGCGCTGACTTCCGCGCGAAAGCCGAGGAAACCCTGGCCGCCTTCTCGGGCGTCATCGAGCACTACGGCCTCTACGCCGGCAGTTATGGCCTCGCGCTCGACCGCCTGCTCCTGCCCTCCATCCAGGTTGCGATCGTCGGCGCCGGTCCGGCGGCGCGTCAGCTTGCTGCAATCGCCAACGCGCGCTATGCCATCAACAAGGCCGTCGTCACGCTCAGCTCGGACCAGATTCGTTCCGCCCAGCTTCCACCAGTCCTCATGGAAACGCTGCCGCATCTCCCGCAACTCGCCGCACTCGGTTCGGGCGCCGTTGCCCTGGTATGCCGGGGCGCCTCCTGTCTCCCGCCAGCCGCCACCCCGGAGGAGCTGATCGCGCAGATCAACGAAGCTCTCTGACCGTCACGCATCCACACGAAAGTCCTGTGTCTTGCGTAACGTCGACACCCCCGGCCGCACCTGCCGTGCCCCCTGCCTTCCTGCTATCCTTCATCAGACAAAACGATCCAGGGGAGAATCGGTCATGGCCAGAAGCGTTAACAAAGTCATCTTGGTGGGAAATGTCGGCAAGGATCCCGAAATTAAGGTTGCCTCCACCGGCAACGCCGTCGCCACCTTTTCCCTCGCGACCACGGATCGCACCAAAGACACGACCGGCGCCTGGACCGATCGCACCGAGTGGCATAGCCTCGTTGCTTTTACCCGCACCGCCGAAGTCGTCCGCGACTACGTGAAGAAGGGCTCCAAGCTCTACATCGAAGGCCGCATCCAGACCCGCTCCTGGGACGATAAAGACGGCCAAAAGAAGTACCGCACCGAAATCATCGTGAACGATCTCGTCCTGCTCTCCGGCCGCGGCGATGGCGAATCCGGCACCGCCTCGCGCCCCGGTACCTCCTACGATCAGCGCCAGCCCGCGAGCGCCGACGACGTCGTTCAGGGCACCGAGATTACCGACGATGACATTCCGTTCTAGCGGCGTTTTCCGGGATAACCCTTTTCCAGCCCGCCTGCTCCTACTGAACAGGAGAGTTCGCTATGGTTGCGATTACCGGCGTTATTCTCATCGTCCTCCTGGCCGGCATCTTTTTCCTCTTCCGGGCCATGGGAAGCATGGGCCAGCAGCCATCGGCGCGTGAGCGGATGCGACATACCAAAGACGACAAGCACACGCCCGGTCCCCGTGCTACCGGTTTGAACTAACCTGCCTCGATAGGGTCGGCCCGGGCGCCAGCCGCGCCTGCGTTTGCCGATCCAGGGCACTGCTCACCATTCCCCTGGCTTCCTCCAGCGTCGTTCCACGCGGACGGGTCGAAAATCGGACCGCACCTCGCGCTGATTCTTGCTGACCGTCTTCAGCAGCAGGATTTTGCCCTCGACCTGCACATCCACGCGATCCGTTTTCCAGTGTTCCGCGCTTACCCGGAGCCGATGAATCTCGAACCGCCCGCCCTTCTCCACATGCCCCAGCAGCCCATACCCAAACTCGACTCGCTCCTCCAGCACTCCACTCATGTCCACCATTCGCTTCAGCCGCGCATTCACGATTAGCGTGCCAGTCAGCGCATGCACGATGCGCGCTTCATAACCTGAGGGTACAAAAGCCGGACCGGCCGAAATCCAATCGACTGCAGGTCCCCATCCGGTTCGCCCAGATACTGAACAGAAAGGCCTGCGGAAGCAGTTCCATAACCTGCGCCAGTCGGCTCTCGTCTTCCTGATGCTCGCGCTCCACGCGCGCAATCTGTCCTGGGCTGTGGATGTACGCCGCGAGCCGCTCGTTCTCGCGCTCCTGCTGCGCCGCGTCCAGCGGCTTTCCATCCTGCGCCAGAATCCGAAAAACAGGCCCCTGATCCGTCTCTACCTGCTCGCGAACCAGGTTGTTCGCCGTCGACTCGCATTCACTGCGATACTGCCAGTGACTGTCGCGTTCCCGATCGTGGAGTTCGTTGTAGATCACGTCCCGCACCAGTTCGCGTGCCGGCTCTTTCGCCGTCTGCGCATACACCGGCGCCATCGTTACAGCAACCAGCACAACTGCAGCGAAGCGCAAATTCGCAAACATGCGGACTCCGGTTTCGTGGGATAACCGTTCGCCCTCAGCCTGCGTTATCGGTGTCGCGCTTCTTGTGAACCGCTCCTGAAGATTCAGTGACACGCCGGAAAGGGAATCCGACTTGTTACACTTCCGCCAGAGCGGAGCCGGCGCATCTCTTCCGATCATTTATGTCACGTACACTCTCGGTCGCGATCATTACGAAAAATGAGGAAGCGAATCTGGCGCGCACCCTCGCCAGCGTCCGCTGGGCCGACGAAGTCGTCATCGTCGACGACGGCTCCACCGACCGCACTCCTGAAATCGCTCGTGAATTCAGCGCGAAATTCTTCAGCGAAGAGTGGAAGGGCTTTGGCGCGCAGAAGAACTCCGCCATTGCGAAGTGCTCTTCCGACTGGGTGCTCTCGCTCGACGCCGACGAAGAAGTCAGCGCTGAACTGGACGGCGAAATTCGCACGCTGCTCCAGGGTCAGCCAGAGCATGAAGCGTACTTCCTCCCTCGCCGCAATTTTTTCCTCGGCCGCTGGATCCGCCACGGCGGCTACTATCCTGATCCGAAACTGCGCCTCTTCCGCCGCGGAGCCGCACAATTCGAAGAGCGCGCCGTCCACGAAACCATCCGCGCCGCCGGCCCCACGGGACGCCTGCGCGGCGACCTCCTCCATCATGCCTATCCCACCCTCGACGGCTACCTCGAGCACATGAATCGCTACAGCACGCTCGGCGCCACGCAGGCCATTGCCCGCGGCAAGACCAGCCGCTCGATATTTGCCTTCCTCTGGAACGTCTGGGTCATCCCCGTCGCCACCTTCAAGTACAACTATTTGCTCCGCCTGGGTTTCTCGACGGGCGCGAGGGCTTCCTCCAGCACCTCTACCACTCCGCCTACGTGAGCTGGAAATACGCCAAGGCCTGGGAGCAGTCGCAGTCTTGATTTGTATATACATTTGCCTTATAACGTATATAAGGGGTGTGAGATGGCTGCGACCATGACATCGATTCGACTGGATAAGGATCTTGCCGACGAGGCGGTGAAGCTTCTGGGGGTGAAAACGCGGACCGAAGCGGTTCACGTCGCCCTGAGGGAGATCGTGGCTCTCAATAAGTTCAAACGAACAATGAAGAAGTATGGAGGAAAGCTAAAATTCGACGGCGTCGATGAGTAAGCTCGTCATTCTTGAGACTTCTGTTCTTGTCGACCATTTCCGTACGAATTGTCACAAGGAACGGATCGCGGTCCTGGATGGGGTAATCCGCAATTCCTCGGTCGTTCTGGCTGAATTGTGGCGTGGGGCCGCAATCTCCGGAGAGCGCGAGGCGCTGCAGGATCTGGAAGAAAATCATCCAGTCCTGATACCCACTGCCGAAAACTGGCGTGATTCCGGGCGAATCTTAAACAGGATCCGCAGCGACAAAGGGTTCGAGCCACACAAACTGCGTGATCTTCACTTCGATGTCCTGATCGCCCTCACCGCGCGGAGTCACGGCGCGCGGCTCATAACATCGAATCGCGCCGATTTCGAGTTGATCCGGAAATACAAACCGTTCGAGCTTGAAATCTGGCCTTCAACTCCCTGACCCATATTCTCCTTGCTCCGCCCATCCTCGCTCTCCTATCCTGAACCGTCCACCCGCCATGCCCGACAAGGCAAACCACCTGCGCGATTCACTCCTCGCCGACCTCACCTCGGACCGCCATCCCTCGTCCGGCGAAATCCGCTGGGCCCAGCAAACTCTGGAGCCCGCGCTCGCGAAGAATCCCGAGCACGCCATCGGCAAGCCCACCGGCATCAACCGCGACGAAACCGGCGCCGCCCGCTTCACCACTGTCTCCGGCGCACCCGTCCGCCGCCTCTACACCGAGGCCGACCTCCCCGAAGACTGGTTCCAGAATCAGGACGCTTATCTCGGCGATCCCGGCCAGCCGCCGTATACGCGCGGCCTTCAGCCCACCGGCTACCGCGGCCGGCTCTGGACCATGCGCCAGTTCTCCGGCTTCGCCTCCCCGGAAGAGACCAATCTCCGTTACAAATACCTTCTCGAAGGCGGAGCCGGCGGTTTGTCTGTTGCTTTCGATCTGCCGACGCTCATGGGTTGCGACTCCGACGATCCGAAGAGCGAAGGCGAAGTAGGGAAGTGCGGCGTCGCCATCGACTCCCTCGAAGATATGGAGACGCTCTTCGCCGGCATCCCGCTCGCATCCACCACCGTCTCCATGACGATCAACTCGCCCGGCCGCGGTGCTCTGGGCCATGTATCTGGTCGTGGCCGAGCGCCAGCGAGCCGACTGGCAGCAGGTCTCCGGCACCCTGCAGAACGACATCCTGAAGGAGTACATCGCGCAGAAGGAGTATCTCTATCCGCCTGCGCCCTCCATGCGCCTCGTCGTGGATACGCTGGAGTTCGGCGCGCGCCACACGCCTCGCTTCAATCCCATCTCCATCTCCGGCTACCACATTCGCGAAGCCGGATCGACCGCGCTCCAGGAACTTGCCTTCACGCTCTACGACGGCGTTGAATACGTCGAGTGGGCGCTTCGTCGAGGTCTCGCCATCGACGACTTCGCCCCCCGCCTCAGTTTCTTTTTCAACGCCCACAACGATTTCTTCGAGGAGATCGCCAAATATCGCGCCGCCCGCAAAATCTGGTATCGCGTCATGACCGAGCGCTTCGCTGCGAAGAATCCTCGCTCCACCTGGATGCGCTTCCATACTCAAACCGCTGGCGTCTCCCTTACCGCGCAGCAGCCGAAGAACAACATCGCCCGCGTCGCGCTTCAGGCCCTCGCCGCCGTCCTCGGCGGAACCCAGTCCCTCCACACCGACGGCTTCGACGAAGCTCTCGCCCTGCCCACCGAAGAGGCCGCGCGCATCGCGCTTCGAACCCAGCAGATCATCGCCCATGAGTCCGGCGTCGCCGGCATCATCGATCCTCTCGGCGGCTCGTACTTCCTCGAGAAGCTCACCCTCGACATGGAGCGCGATGCCTTCCGCACCTTCAAAAAACTCGACGCCATGGGTGGCATGGTCAAAGCCATCGAGGCCGGCTATCCGCAGAAGGAAATCGCCGAGGCCAGCTACGCATACCAGCGCGCCGTCGAAGCCGGCGAGAAAATCATCGTCGGGGTCAACCAGTACGCCACCCACCACGAGCCCACCCGCACCCTCTACATCGATGAGAGTGTCCGCGATGCCCAGGCTGCGAAGCTAAAAACTCTGCGCGCAAAGCGTTCCGGCGAAACCGTTCAGCGTTCCCTTGATGCTCTGAGCCGCGCAGCAGAGCAGGAACCGCAACCTGCATCCGAGGCCCTCTCCAGCGCCAACACCATGCCCTTCATCCTCGACTGCGTGCGCAACTACGCCACCCTGGGCGAGATCTGCAACGCGCTGCACCAGGTGTATGGCGGCTGGGAGGAATCCTGACGGCACCCCATCCAAACCAGATAAAATGCATCTGGCGTGAACACTGTCAAAGCGATCTATCCCGGCAGCTTCGATCCGTTAACCAACGGCCACCTCGACCTGATCGCGCGCGCCGCGAAAATCTTCGACCACCTGGTCGTCTCCATCCTGCGCAATTCCTCCAAGAATCCGCTCTTCACGGTCGAAGAGCGCGTCGCCATGCTCTCTGAAGGTACCGCTGAATTCGGCAACGTCTCCGTCTCCACCTTCGACGGCCTCCTCGTCGACTTCGCCCGCGAGCAGCGCGCGCACGCCGTCGTCCGCGGCATTCGCGCCATCAGCGACTATGAGTACGAATTCCAGATGGCCCTCATGAATCGCCGCCTCTCGCCCGACGTCGAGACCATCTTCCTCATGCCCGATGCCAAGTATTCCTTCGTCAGCTCGCGCCTCGTCAAAGAAGTCTTCCGTCTCGGTGGCTCCGTCGACGGTCTCGTCCCGAAATTTGTCATCGAGCGCATGAAAGACAAGAGCCGGACCAGGATCGCCGAGTCTCTCCGCTAACTGTGCGTCTGCGTCCGGCCCGGCCTGTAGACACTGCAATTCACGCCGGTTTGCGTCTGGCGCCTGCTGCGGCTCTGCGCTTTCAGGGCTGTGCCGCAGCAACATCCATCGGTCCAGCCTCCTTCTCTCCCGAAAATTCCGCCACAGCGCTGAACCGTGTCCGCGGAAACGCTTCCGGATAATTCGCGCGGATGAACTCCACCATCTTTTCCCGCACCAGACACGAAAGATCCCACTGATCGCTCGAATTCCTCACGCTGAACAAACACCGGATCTGCATCATGCTCGACGAAAGGTCCGTCACCTGCAGCACGCATACCCGCTTGTCCCACATCGGCGTCGACTCGCAGATACGCCTGAACTCCTCCCGCAAGGGCTCCACCGGCACGCTGTAATCGACATACAGATACGGATAGCCCAGCAGCTCCGCGCTCTGGCGCGTCCAGTTCTGAAACGAATTTTCGATGAAATAACTCAGCGGAACGATCAGCCGCCGCTGATCCCAGATCGCCACCACCACGTACGTCGTTGTGATCTCCTCAATCCGGCCCCATTGGCCTTCCACGATCACCACATCGTCCAGCCGGATCGGCTCCGTCATCGCAATCTGCATTCCGGCCAGCAGATTCGACGCCGACGACTTCGCCGCCGTCGCCAGCACCAGACTCGCCAATCCTGCAGATGCCAGTAGTCCCGCGCCATAGTGCCAGATTTGAGAATCGCGAAAGACCGAAAGCACCAGGCCTGCATCTACCACCACCAGCAGCGTAATCACCATCCGGCGCAGCAGCAGTACCTGGGTCCTCGCGCGGCGTGCGCGCAGATTGTCCGCTACGCTGACGTCGAAGCGCAGGGAATGCGCGGGCACGGCGTCACGCCGCCTGGCGGCTAGCCCGGGGCATGGCCCGGCGGGCGAAGACGACGGTTACCGCGACGATCACGGCGAACACCGGCCCGGTCGCCGCGTGGGCGGCGGCCAGCACGGCGGGCTGGTTGGCCAGGTAGAAGACCGCCTGCACGGCCGCGTTGGCCACGTTGACCGCCGCGCACACCAGGGTGGACACCACGTAGACCCGGCGCAGCCGTGGCACCCGGCGCCAGTCGCCCGGGCCGCCGGACACCCGGTTGAGGATCACCCCGGTCAGCGGCCGCCCGGCCATCCCCGATGCCCGACTTGAACTCGTAGAGGAGCACGGTCAGCTCGTCGTCCCCGAAGCTGTCGACGTCCATCGTCACGTTCACGATGGCCGCGCCCGCCTTCTGCATCCTCGCGGTCTCTGAGTCGAAGAGGTTGGGTTCCTAGGCCGAACCCGAACGACACGACGACCCCGAGACGTTTGCCGCGAAGCGTGGCGGTCGCGAGAGGGGCTTCGAAGTCGAGGTTCATGCCCGGAGGGATCGCGCGTCGCGGGATTGTCCGGGTCGGGGCCGGCGATGACGCTCAGGAGCCTCGCTGCGTCGGCCACGGCGCGCGACGGGGCCGAGGGTGTCCTGCGAGGCCGAGATTGGCACGGCGGTGGCGCGGCTGACGAGCCCCACCGTGGGCTTGAACCCGACCACCCCGTTGACGGACGCAGGGCACACGATTGACCCGTCGGTCTCCGAGCCGAGCGAGGCCGCCGCGAGCCCCGCCGCGATGGCCGCCGCGGAGCCGGAGCTCGACCCGCACGGGTCGTAGGCCGTGTTGCGGCCCATCCGCGTCTGGCCACCCATGCTGCTCCACCCGCTGGTCGACTTGGTGCTGCGGAAGTTCGCCCACTCGCTGAGGTTGGTCTTGCCCAGCACCTGCGGGGCGGCGTACATCGCATCGCGATCCATGCGCCGAGTCTTGCTCCTCGCCTTCATGTCGGCGACAGCATCGCGGTCAGTGGTGTCTGTCTCACCGCGCTGGCCATCGGCCCGGAGGGGCAGCCGGACCGCTTCGAGGCTGATCTTGCCGAGGAAACGGTGCGCCGCACCTCGCTCAGCCAGCTGGCGACCGGCACGGTCGTTAACCAGGAGTTGCCCACCCCCGCAGGGACGCCGCTGGGCGGCCACGTGGTGCAGGGGCACGTGGACGGCGTTGGCCGACTGGTCGCGCTCCGCCCCACTGTCCCGGACACCGAAACACTGGGCACCGAAACACCGGGCACCGAAACGACCGACTGGTGGCTTGAAGTGGAGGTGCCGGAGGGCATCCGCCCCTATGTCGTCGAAAAGGGATCGATTGCCATCGAGGGCATCAGCCTGACCATTGCCCACTGGGACGGAGCGAGGGCGAGCGTCGCCGTCATCCCCCACACCTATGCGCACACCAACCTGCGCACCCACCAGGCTGGCGATTTGCTCAATCTTGAGGAGATGTGCTGCTGCGCCATGCCGCCCAGATGCGCGCACAGGAGAGGCAAGGTCACCAGCACTTAGTCTCGCGTTTTTGATTACCAACGGCTATTGAACTCACGCCATCTCACGTTTACATGACCGAGAGAGGGTCAGCCACGGTGCTGCGTCCACCGCGGAATGGATAAGCGGAAGGTATGCGTCTTCCTGATACTCGTCGGGGTGGGCATCGCGTGCCTCTGCGTGCTGATGTACACGCTCTTCTACGCGATGCCGCACTCGAACTCCACGATCAAGAGCGGCGGCCTTAGCCTGGTCCGGCACGATGCGCCACGCAGCCCCTCTCCATTGGCGGAAGCCTGCTTTGTCCGTTCCTGAACAGCAGCAGGATCCTCCGGACAGCGAATCTCCTCAACGATGAATTGGCGGTATTGATTTTGGGGCACTTAGCTCCACCTCAACGGCATAAGCCGTGCTACAGCATTCAGGTCGCTCTCCACCCCATAACCCTATGCGCCTGATTGCCGATATCCGCTTCACCCTGCGCCAGTTCCGGAAGGCGCCTGTCTTCACCGTCACGATCCTGGCTGTGCTCGCGCTCGGCGTGGGAGCAACGACGGCTGTCTTCGGCCTCTTCGACCAGGTGCTGCTGCGTACGCTGCCGGTGAGCCACCCCGAGGAACTGGTGCGGCTGCAAGCGCATAACGAAAGCTTCAGCGGCAGTTTCAGCGCTCGCGGCGGCGATCTGGACGAGTACACCTCTTACCCCGCCTATCGCTATCTGCGCGACAACACTGGAGCCATCTTCAGTGGGGTGATTGCCACAAACCCAGAGAACACGGTGGGGGTGGCGTGGCACGATCGCAGCGATCTGGCCAATGCGGAACTGATCAGCGGCAACTACTTCCAGGTGCTGGGAGTTCGGGCGCTTGTCGGCCGGACGATTCTGCCGGCGGACGATGTGGTCAAGCTCGGTTCACCGGTCGCCGTCCTGAGCTACGGCTACTGGCAACGCCGCTTCGGCGGCGATGCGCGGGTCATAGGCCAGACGCTCCAGATCAAAAATGGACACCCGTTCACGATTATCGGTGTTGCGCCGCAGCGCTTTCATAGTGTGAACGCCGGGGAACCGACATATTTGTTCGTGCCGATGATGATGAAGCCGGTGATCCACATTGGACGGGACGACCTGGACCAATACAACTCGGTGTGGCTGAACATGGTGGCGCGGCTCAAGCCGGGAGTCACCTTGGCGCAGGCCACGGCTGCCCTGCAGCCCATCTGGCATGCCGAGCGGATCATCGATTTCGCCTACCAGAAGAACCAGTCGCCGCACAATCGCGCAGCCTATGTGGACCATGCGCGAATGAAGCTGCTCACCGGTGCTACCGGATTCTCTCCTCTGCGAGACGACCTGGCGACGCCACGATGAAGGTCCTGATGGGCATGGGAGCTCTGGTGCTGCTGATGGCCTGCGCCAATGTCGCGGGCCTGCTGCTGGTGCGAGCAGCCGGACGGTGCGTGAGATGTCCGTGCGTTATGCGCTGGGAGCGAGCGGCAGCGGATCGTGCAGCATCTTCTGACCGAGGGCCTGTTGCTGGGGTTCGCCGGCGGAGCACTCGGCTTGCTGCTGGCTGAGCCGGTGGCGGAGTTACTCATCCATCGCATCCAGGGCCTGAACACCGGGATGTCCCTATTCATCGCAGATCGATCTGCGGCTGTTGCTGATCACGCTTGCCATTACGCTGGCCACCAGTCTTATTTTCAGCCTGGCGCGAGCACTGCAGTTCTGGCGGCCCAACCTGATGCCTGCGCTCAAGCAGCAGACGGTCACCAGTTCGGGTGGGGCGGTCCTGTTGCGCCGCTTCTCATGGGCTGCAGATTGCGCTGAGCGCGCTGCCTTGGCTGACCGGATTGTTTCTGCGTACGGTGAGTCATCTGCGAGCAGAAGACCTGGGATTCCGCCCCGACCACCTGGTGGAATTCACGGTCGACCCGCGGCTGGCTGGATACGCGGGAGACCAGGTCAATGCGCTCGATGAGCGCATCCTCGCGACGATGCGCGCCCTTCCCGGCGTGCAGTCGGTGAGCGCGACCGACGACCCGGAAATGGCCGGCAACGATGAGGTGAGCACATTGGATGTTCCCGGTTACAAGGCGGCCCGGAACGATGATTTGAATGTGGAGTGGTCCGGCGTCATGCCGGGATATCTCGAAACCATCGGCGCGCCGCTGATCGCCGGACGCAGTATCACGGACGAAGATCGCAAAGGCGCGGCGCCGGTCGCCGCGATCAGCAAGAGCGCGGCGATACGGTACTTCGGCAGTGCGCAGAATGCTCTTGGCCGCGCCTTCAAGGCCGACAAGAAATCGTTCACCGTCGTCGGCGTCTTCTCCGAAATCCGGCATGTCGATCTGCGGCAGCCCATCCGTGTGCGCGTTCTTCACGCTTACTGGCAGGACGATCCTCATCTGGTCACTTTCGTTCTGCGCACCGCCGCTGCGCCCGCGCCCATGATGGAGACCGTCCCGCGCC
>CAVPFT010000040.1:0-137882 GCA_963703795.1 uncultured Actinomycetota bacterium
GGTGCCCAGCGCGGTGATGATCGCCTGGACTTCCGTGTTCTTGAGTACCCGGTCGATGCGCGCCTTCTCGACGTTGATGATCTTGCCGCGCAACGGAAGAATCGCCTGGGACATCGAATCGCGGCCGCTCTTGGCCGAGCCGCCGGCCGAGTCGCCCTCTACCACATACAATTCCGACCTCCGCGGGTCGGTGGATCGGCAGTCGGCCAGCTTGCCCGGGAGCCCGCCGAGATCGGTGGCGCTCTTGCGGCGCACCAACTCTCGGCTTTGCGGGCCGCGATTCGGGCCTGCGCCGAGGACACCGCCTTGTTCACCACGGTTTTCGCGTCCGAAGGGTTGGCCTCAAACCAATGGGTGAGCCGTTCGTTGCAGACCTTCTGCACGAACGACTTGACCTCGGTGTTGCCCAGCTTCGTCTTGGTCTGACCCTCGAACTGTGGTTCTTTGACCTTCACAGATATGACGGCCGCCAGGCCTTCCCGGATGTCGTCGCCGGTGAGGTTGGGATCTTTGTCCTTCAGGATCTTCTTGTCCTTAGCGTACTTGTTCACCACCGACGTCAACGCGCTGCGGAAACCCTCCTCATGGGTCCCGCCCTCGTGGGTGTTGATGGTGTTGGCAAAGGTATGCACCGACTCCGAGTAGCCGGCGTTCCATTGCATCGCGATTTCGACTTCGTGGCCGTCTCCTTCGCCGGAGAAGCCCACGATGCTGGCGTGGATCGGGCTCTTGGTGCGGTTGATGTGCTTGACGAAGTCGACCAGCCCGCCGGGGTAGTGGAAGGTGCGGCGCTTGACCTTATGTGGCGCAGCGGATTCGGCCGCCTGTTCGGTGGCGGACTTGGGCGCCTCGGCAACGTCGCTTACGACTTCGTCGACGACCTCGTCCTGGGTCACCCGCTCGTCGGTCAGGTTGATGGTCAAGCCCTTGTTGAGGAAGGCCATTTCCTGTAGCCGGCGCGCGACGGTTTCGAAGTCGTACACCGTGGTCTCGAAGATATTCGGGTCGGCCCAGAAGCTAACGGTGGTCCCGGTTTTCTTCGTCGCCGCACCCTGCTTGAGGTTGCCCGGCACCGAGTGATCGTAGGACTGCGACCACTCGTGCCCATCGCGTTTGATCTCGACCTCGAGCTTGCTCGACAGGGCGTTGACGACCGAAACGCCAACGCCATGCAGACCACCGGAGACCGCATACGCGTCGCCACCGAATTTTCCGCCGGCGTGCAGCTGGGTCATCACGACATCGACGGTCGGTATCCCCGAAGCGTGCATGGCCACCGGGATGCCGCGGCCGTCGTCGACGACTTCCACACCGCCGTCCTCGAGCAGGACCACGTCGACCCTCGTCGCGTAACCGGCCATCGCCTCGTCCACCGCGTTGTCGACCACCTCCCAGACGAGGTGGTGCAAACCCCGCTCACCGGTGGACCCGATGTACATGCCGGGGCGTTTGCGGACGGCCTCGAGCCCTTCGAGAACGGTGATATCTGCAGCGTCGTATCCGCTTTGGGCCTTCTTTTTCTGCGCAGCCACGGTCGGGATGCTCTCCTTGGGGTTTCATGCGAGCGGTCCGGTCACCGCAGCGGTCGCATGCCTCCACTCTACCGTGATCAAGGGTCAGCACCGATTCTCTGGGCGCGTTTCTGCCTATCTGACCGCGCCGTGTGCACGATTTCTTTATTCCCGGCGCGTCCCGACGTGCATTTAGGTCGTCCGCTCCATCCTGGCGGCTCTCAGCCGCCTGTTAGCGAAGGTCCGACTGGGGATGGTTTGGCCTTGCGAACGTCTCAGCCGTACGTGTCGCGCGGCCCCCGGCCCGCGATGTGGCGCGGCCCCTTGCGCCACGACGGGGCGGTCGGCCCGGTGATTTTCAGCGAGGTCACCACGCCGTTGCCAACCGCCGCGGCGATCTTGGCCAACAGTTGCGCCTGGACCATCCGCAACTGGGTGGCCCAGGCCGTCGATTCCGCCGTCACGCTGAGCACGCCCTCTCTGAGGGCGGTCGGGGTCGCATGGTCGGCGATCTGCTGGCCCGCCACCGACGCCCAGTGACCCAGCACCGTGCCCTCGGCGACTTGGGCTGACCAGCCGCGCTTTTTCGCCAGGTCTCGCGTCAAACTTCCCAGCGGCTGCGGGTCTCGGATGTCGGGACCCGGCCCCGACCAGCTTCGTCGCTGTCCCGCAACACGGCGCGAAGCGCGGGGCGCGGCCCGCCCGCGGCCGGCGTCCTTTCCCTGCGCACGCGCGGCGGCGCGCGCCTCCTCAAGAGTGCGCCGGACCAGGTCGATACCCGTCAACTCGTCGGATCGTTCGGGGTCTTTCCCGTCGCCGCTACCCATCACTCACCGCCGATGCCCGTCCAGAGTCGTCGTCACGCAGTTCGATGTGCACCCGCCTGGCGTCCCAGTCCGCCGGAATGTCCTCGAGCACCGCCGCGGTCACCAACACCTGCTCCGCCGATTCCGCCACCGCGGCCAAGGCGCGGCGGCGCATGCCGTCAAGTTCGGCGAACACGTCATCGAGCAACAACACGGGCTCGCCCCCGTCGGCCCGCAGCAATTCGTACGCCGCTAACCGCAGCGCCACCGCGAAGGACCACGATTCCCCATGGCTTACAAAGCCTTTCGCGAGTTGGTCGCCGAGCCGCAGCTCCAGGTCGTCACGGTGTGGACCGACCAGGCACATCCCCCGCTCCAATTCCGCGTCCCGCCGTGCCGACAAGGCAGCCAACAAGGCAGCCTCGAGAAATTCCCGGTCGCCGCCTTCAAAGCCTGCCTCGCTCTCGGCGCCGAGGCTGGTTCGGTAGGTGATCGACACCGGGCGTGATCCGGGCGCCAACAACTGATAGGCCTTCTCCACCTCTGGTGCCAACTGATTAACCAGATCGATGCGGGCGGCCATCAGTTCAGCGCCGTGTTCGGCCAATCGGCTATCCCACACGTCCAGGGTGGCCAGGGCGCTCTGGTCACCGCGATATCGTGCGCCCGACACCGACTTCAGCAGCGCCGTGCGTTGGCGCAAAACCTTGTCGTAATCGGCGCGCACGCCAGCGATCACCGGCCTGCGCACGATCGCCAAATCGTCTAGGTAGCGGCGCCGGTCCGCCGGATCCCCGCGCACCAAAGCCAAGTCTTCCGGCGCGAAAAGCACCGCACGCAAAACCCCGACCACCTCGCGGGTACTTCGCGCCGGCGCACGGTTCAACCGTGCCTTGTTTGCCCGCCCCGCCGCGATCTCGAGGTCGATCGCACACTCCCTGCCCTCGTTGACGACGATCGTCGAAACCACGGCGCGGTCGGCTCCCGTTCGGATCAACGGCATGTCGGTCCCCACCCGGTGCGAACCCAGAGTGGTCGAATACCACAGCGCCTCAATCAAATTCGTCTTACCAAAGCCGTTGGAACCGACGAAAACCGTCCGGCCTGGCTGCAATTCGAGGTCGACATGCGCCCAGGACCGGAAGTCGCGCAGTCCCAAATGCCGGACGTACACCTACCCGGGCAATCGAACTGGCATCAACAGATACACATAGTCCGTCGGCAGCGCGGGAAATGGTCCGGTGCCGGTCGGCGGAGCAGCATCATCGAGCGCCGGACGCAACAACGCCGGCTTCCCCGGAGTCGTGAAACCAAACGACACCCGCGACGAATGCACCGATGCAAGCCCGTCGGTCAAATAGGTCGGATTGAACGCTATCGTCAACGGCTCGCCGACAAAATCGACCGAAAGGTCTTCTTCGGCTCGGCCCACGTCGTCGGCACCCGCGGACAGTCGCAGCATCCCATCGCGGAATTCCATCCGCACCTGCGCACCCCGGTCGGCCACCAACGCAACCAGCTTGATGGCCTCGGTCAACTCGGCCACGTTGATGGTGGCCACGGCCGTGTGCTCGGCGGGCAACAACTGGCGGAACTTCGGGAACTCCGCGTCAAGGAGGCGAGTGGTGCTGCGTTTGCCGTTACCGCTGATACCCAGCAACCCCTCTTTTCCGACTCCCGTCCCGGCACCCAACGACAACCGAACATCAGATCCATCGGTGCCCGTTTTGGCCGCCTCGGACAACGTCTTGGCCGGCACCAGCACCGCCGCGTCAATGTCGGGTACCAAGGCCGACCAACTCAGCTCGCGCACCGCCAACCGGAACCTGTCAGTGGCGGCTAAAACCACCGTGTCACCTGAAATCTCGACCCGAATGCCGGTCAACATGGGCAACGTGTCATCCCGGCCGGCCGCAATGGCCACCTGGCCGATCGCCTCAGCGAACAGGTCCGAAGGCAACGTGCCGGTGTCTTCCGGCAACGCGGGCAGCGTCGGGTAGTCCTCAACCGGCATCGTGGGCAACGAAAACCTGGCGTTTCCGCACGTCAACGCCACCCGACTGCCATCCACATAGAAGTCCACCGGCTTGTTCGGCAACGCCCGGGTGATGTCGGACAACAACCTGCCAGACACCAAAACCGTTCCAGGAGAAGCTATTTCGGCTGCAACCTGGGCCTCGGCGGAAACCTCGTAATCGAACCCGGAGATCCTCAGACCGTCATCCGAGCCGGACAACAGAACTCCAGAGAGCACCGGCACTGCCGGCCTCGTCGGCAGATTCTTCGCCACCCACGACACCGCCTCGGCGAATGACTCTCGCACCATTCGGAACTTCAAGTCGGTGAGGCCAGCTGTTGTCGTCGCCGCGTCCATAGCGTCCCTTTATCTGCCAAAGTGTCAAACCCGAGATGGCTAGCCGCCCGTCGCTAGCAGTCGAAGAACAACCGTAGATCTTCTGCGGCCATCTTGAAAGCTAATCGCGAAGGCCGACAAACCGCGTCTGCGATGGGCCCCACGGTGCCCGCGGAACGCGCGTCCCCAACGCCGTACTTCAAAGAAGAACCAATGGAGATATCTCAGTAACAGTAATAAGGGCTGTGCATTCTGGGGACAGCCTGACCTTGGCGCAGCTAGGGCAGTGTTCGGGTTGTGGATGACACGGTTGATAACTGTGTGTGCCTTGTTGGACCGCTGGGGATGAAGCACGGAAGTACACGGAAAGCACATTGCTGCACTGGTGTTTGGTCCGCCTTTGCACAGCACCGCACACATCTCCCGGCCGTGACTGGTGTTACGGGTGTGTGGGAAGTTTTTTGGAAAAAGTTCTCTTGCTGGCCGCGAATCAGCGCTTGGACCGCTGCCGGATGCGAGTGGTGAGTTCCTTGACGTGATCGAAGACCTCGCGTCGCTGGGCCATCTCGGACAAGATCTTGCGCTGGGCGTACATGACCGTGGTGTGGTCACGGCCGAAGGCCTGGCCGATCTTGGGTAGCGACAAGTCGGTGAGCTCGCGACACAGATACATCGCGATCTGTCGCGATTGAGCCAGCGCCCGGGTCTTGCCGGGGCCGCGTAGTTCCTCGACGGTGGTATCGAAGTATTCGGCGGTGGCGGCCATGATGGTGGCCGCGCTGATCTGCATGGTGCTGGCGTCGGCGATCAGGTCGCGAAGCACGATCTCCGCGAGCGCCTTGTCGATCGGGGTCCTGTTTAGCGACGCGAACGCGGTCACCCGGATGAGTGCCCCTTCGAGCTCGCGGATGTTGCGTTCGATGCTGCTGGCGATGAGTTCCAGGACTTCGTCGGGCACCGACAGCCGTTCCATCTGTGCCTTCTTGCGCAAGATGGCGATCCGGGTCTCGAGTTCGGGAGGCTGTACATCGGTGATCAAACCCCACTCGAACCGTGTCCTTAGCCGGTCTTCGAGGGTGGCCAGTTGTTTCGGTGGCCGGTCGGAGGAGATGACGATCTGCTTGTTGGCGTTGTGCAACGTGTTGAAGGTGTGGAAGAACTCCTCCTGGATGCCTTCCTTGCCCTCGATGAACTGAATGTCATCGACCAGCAGGACGTCGACGTCGCGGTAACTGCGTTTGAAGGCGACCTTGCGATCGTCGCGCAGTGAGTTGATGAAGTCGTTGGTGAATTCCTCGGTCGAGACGTACTTGACCCGCATGCCGGGGAACAGCCGTTGCGCGTAATTGCCGGCGGCATGCAACAGGTGGGTCTTGCCGAGGCCGGACTCGCCCCAGATGAAGAGAGGGTTGTAAGCGCGGGCCGGCGCTTCGGCGATCGCCAGGGCCGCGGCATGGGCGAACCGGTTCGACGCGCCGATGACGAACGTGTCGAAGGTGTAGCGGCGGTTGAGGCTGGTTCCGCCGGCGACGGCCGGATCGATGGTGTGCGGACGTTCGGTGAAGTAGTTGGGCCAACCCTGTTCGGTGCCGCCGACAGGCTCGCCATTTTCGAAGCCGTCGTCGGCGTCGAGGTCGGTGTCGTCGGCCTGGGACAGGACATCGGCCGGGGCAGAGTTCTCCGCCGGGGTGAAGACGCCGTCGTCGGCGTTCTCGCTCGGTGGAGCGATGCGGACCCCGAGCTGGATTTGTTGTCCGAGCCGGCGGCTGAGCGCATCGGTGATGGGGGCGCGCAGATGACGTTCGATCTCGTTTTGCACAAAGCTGCTCGGCACCGACAACAGAGCAAACCCCTCGACGATGGTGAGGGGCTCGACAAGATTCAGCCACGCCTTTTGCTGAGGCGTCAGCGGAGTGACGAGGGCGGTGCGGTTGGCGGCCAGGCCGTCTGCGGTGAACTCGCCGTTGAGCTCCGAAACGACGGCATTCCACACCGTTGTGAAACCTGAACCGGGGTCATCGGTCAACGACGTAATCTCCCTGGTTCTCGCGGATCCTGGGCCGAGGGGTAACCACGCTTGACGACAGAACGGATGTCCACATAGTTATACACAGGTGTGGACAGGATGTTGGTAAAGCGAGCCGCTAGCACACCAGCGACCATTCCCGATCTCCGTGTTGGTGACAACTCGTGCAAGCCGCCTAGACCGCTAGCGGATCCGGCATCCTCGTTTCGTCGTCGAGCGCCGCTCCACTCTGAAACGGCATTGCCCGAAGCTAACAGTTTTCCGTGCGGCTGCCAACAGTTTTGCTGCATTCCAATCGGCTTCCCTAGGGTAATTCGGGGCTCCTCTGTTGTCTGCTGCGGATATCGTGCCGCAGCCGCGCCGCCGGGGACGAAGGTTTCGCTTTTATGTCGGTTGGGTCCGTTGGCGCAGACCAAGTTTGACCCAGAGAAGCCTGCTCAGTACCCTCAAACAGTCGCCCGAAAGTCGGCGATACGGCTGCGACCCGGATCCCGTGTCCGGGGACCGCGCCGGCCAGCAGCAAGACCCACCTCCGATCGACCCGCAGGCGGACACAGTCGGGAAGCGTGGTGGGCGGATGGCTCGAAGGGTTGAGCCAGGGACAGCGAGGAGAATGTCGTGGCCAAGGGCAAGCGGACCTTCCAGCCGAATAACCGGCGCCGAGCCCGCGTGCACGGCTTCCGGTTGCGGATGCGTACCCGGGCCGGGCGCTCCGTCGTCTCCAACCGGCGCCGCAAAGGTCGCCGCGCGTTATCTGCCTGAACGCAACGGCAGGTTTTTCAGCGGTGCTTCCCGCACGCAACCGCATGAGGCGGTCAACGGAGTTTGACGCCACGCTGAAGCGCGGGCTGCGCACGGTGCAGCCCGATGTCATCGTCCACGCCCGGCGGGGCAGCGATCGCGACGACACGGGTCCGCGCGTCGGGTTGATCATCGCCAAGAACGTGGGATCGGCCGTGGAACGCCATCGTGTCGCCCGTCGGCTGCGCCATGTCGCCCGAACCGTGCTGGGCGATTTGCATCGGTCCGATCGGGTGGTGATCCGGGCGCTGCCGAGTAGCCGGCAGGTGTCCTCGGCACGATTGGAGCAGCAGTTGCGACGAGGGCTGCGGCGCGCGTTCGAGTCGGCGGGGACCGATCGATGAGCCTTTCGGCGCGGGCGGTGGTCGGCGGCGCGGGCACGGCCGCGGTGCGCGCTCTGATCTTTCTGATCCAGCTGTACCGCCACATGGTTTCGCCGCTGCGGCCGGCGACGTGTCGGTTTGTTCCGACGTGTAGCCAGTACGCCGTGGATGCCCTCACCGAGCACGGCTTGGTTCGGGGGAGTTGGCTGTCCGCGGCCAGGCTCGCCAAGTGCGGACCGTGGCATCGGGGAGGATGGGATCCGATACCGGAGCGCCACGAATGCCGGGCGGGCTCCGATCGCGCCAGCGACGCCTGGGTGGCCCGGGCGGAGCTAGGGGAAGGTGAGTCTTTTGTCATTTGATCCGTTCAGTCTCGACATCTTCTACTACCCGGTGTCGTGGATCATGTGGGCCTGGTACAAGTTGTTCGCGTTCGCACTGGGCCCGACGAACTTCTTCGCCTGGGCCCTCTCGGTGATGTTCCTGGTGTTCACCCTCCGGGCCATCCTGTACAAGCCGTTCGTGCGCCAGATCCGCACCACCCGGCAGATGCAGGAACTGCAGCCACAGATCAAGGCGCTGCAGAAGAAGTACGGCAAGGACCGGCAGCGCATGGCGCTGGAGATGCAGAAGCTGCAACGGGAGCACGGGTTCAACCCCATCCTGGGCTGCTTGCCGATGCTGGCGCAGATTCCGGTGTTCCTGGGGCTGTATCACGTACTGCGGTCGTTCAACCGAACCACCGGCGGCTTCGGCCAGCCGCACATGTCGGTGGCCCAGAACCGGATGACGGGCAACTACGTGTTCCCCCCGGCCGACGTGGGCCACTTCCTGGACGCCAACCTGTGGGGCGCGCCGATCGGTGCCTTCATGACGCAGCACGCCGGGTTGGACGCGTTCACTTACTTCAGCCGTCCCGCCGTGATCGCCGTCGGCGCCCCGGTGATGATCCTGGCCGGCATCGCGACCTACTTCAACAGCCGCGCATCGGTGGCCCGGCAGAGCCCGGAGGCGGCGGCCAACCCACAGACCGCGATGATGAACAAACTCGCGCTCTACGTGTTTCCGCTCGGCGTGGTCGTGGGTGGGCCGTTCCTTCCGCTGGCGATCATCCTGTACTGGTTTGCCAACAACATCTGGACCTTCGGGCAGCAGCACTACGTGTTCAGCATGATCGAAAAAGAGGACGAGGCCAAGAGGCAGGAAGTCGTCGAGCGCCGGGCGGCCAACGCACCGGCCCCGGGCGCCAAACCGAAGCGCAACCCCAAGGCCCCGCCGGCGAGCGGGAACGGTTCGTCGACGAGCGGCGACGGCGGGACCGAGTCCGGACCCGGCTCGACGAACGCGGAACCCGACGACGGTCCCGATGGGCAGGTGGCCGAACCCGAGAAGCCGACTACGTCCGGACGCAACAACGGTCCGAGCAACCGCACACCGCGGCCGGGGGCGCGACCGAAGAGGCGCAAACGCTGACGAGGATGCCACAGCTTTACCGGTCCGCCTCGGGCGAGGGACCCGACGGCGACCAGAACCCTCGAATAGAGGGTGAGAAGAGGGAGAGAAGGATATGACAGACGCAGACACCGCCGAGCGCGACTTCGATGCAGAACTCGAGGCACAAACGCCGGCCGGGGACGTCCCCGAAGACGCGGCGGCGGAGGATGCCGACGGAGCGGAATCCGGCGACATCGAGGAGCGATTGGTCGCCGAGGGCGAGATCGCCGGCGACTATCTGGAAGAGCTGCTGGACCTGTTGGACTTCGACGGCGACATCGATCTGGACGTCGAGGGCAACCGGGCCATCGTGAGCATCGACGGCAGCGACGACTTGAACAAGTTGGTCGGGCGCGGCGGCGAAGTCCTCGACGCGCTGCAGGAGCTCACCCGGCTCGCGGTGCACCAGCGGACCGGCGTGCGCAGCCGATTGATGCTCGACATCGCGGGCTGGCGCCGGCGGCGGCGCGAGGAACTGGCCGCGCTCGGCGACAAGGTCGCACGGCGGGTGCTGAACACCGGAGAACGTGAGGAACTGTCTCCGATGACACCGTTCGAGCGCAAGATCGTCCACGACGCCGTCGCGGCGGTGGCGGGGGTGCACAGCGAGAGCGAGGGCGTGGAGCCGGCGCGGCGGGTCGTGGTCCTGCTCGACTGAACCGCAACGAGTCACAGCCGTGTAATTAGCGGATGCCCAGCCGACAAGGTTCCGAGGAATCGAGAATGTTTCACGTGAAACAAGACCCCAAGGCGTTTCACGTGAAACATCTAAGCGATCGCGTCGGGGCGACGGACCGCCCCACGCCCGACGACCTTCCACCGGTGGACGAGGCGGCGGCGGCGATCTTCGGGGCGGGGCTCGATATTGCCCGACGCTATGCGGGACTACTCGCGGGCGCCGGCGTGGAACGCGGCCTGCTGGGCCCGCACGAGGTAGACCGTCTTTGGGAGCGCCACCTGCTCAACTGCGCGGTGGTGGCGGAGTTGCTCGAACCCGGCGAGAAAGTGATCGACGTCGGCAGCGGCGCAGGGTTGCCGGGGATACCATTGGCAATCGCGCGGCCCGATCTCGAGATCGTGCTTCTCGAACCGCTGCTGCGCCGCAGCGAGTTTCTCGGCGAGGTCGTGACCGAACTAGGGTTGGCGGTCGAGGTGGTGCGCGGCCGTGCGGAGGAACCTTGGGTACGCGAACAATTCGGCGCCAGAGACGTCGCGGTGTCGCGAGCGGTTGCGCCGCTGGGCAAGTTGACGAAGTGGAGTATGCCGTTACTACGGGCGGACGGGCGAATGGTCGCTATCAAGGGGGAGCGCGCTCCCGACGAAGTGGAAGCACACCGGCGTGTGATGGCGGCATCGCATGCCGTTGATGTCAGGGTGGTGACATGTGGCGCGCCCTTTTTGCGTCCGCCCGCAACCGTGGTGTTAGCGCGGCGCGGAAACCAAGCGCGCCCGAGGCCGCCCCGGACGGCCGACAGGAGGACACGGTGAGTTCTCCACACGACGGGTCCGGGGGAGCCCCGCCGTCGCCGGGTGTGATGCAAGCGCAGTCGCCGGCACCCGCACCCGTCGCACCGGGGGGGCCGCCCGCCGACGACGAGGCCGCAGCGATGACAGATGTTTCACGTGAAACATCCGACGACTTCGACACCCCGATCGGCGCCGCCGCGGAGCGCGCCATGCGGGTGCTCCATACGACCTACCCGCCGCTGCGCCGCCCGCATCACCGCCGGCTCTTCACGATCGCGAACCAGAAGGGCGGGGTGGGAAAGACCACCACCGCGGTCAATCTCGCCGCCGCCCTGGCCGTGCAAGGACTCAAGACACTCGTCATCGACCTCGATCCCCAGGGCAACGCGAGCACGGCGCTCGGGATCCACGACCGGCAAGCCGGCACACCCTCCTCGTACGAGGTACTCATTGGCGAGATCGCGTTGCGGGACGCCATCCGACCCAGCCCGCATAGCCCGCGGCTGTTCTGCGTCCCGGCGACTATCGATCTGGCGGGGGCCGAGATCGAACTGGTGAGCATGGTGGCGCGCGAGAACCGGCTGCGCACCGCGCTGGCCGAGCTCGACCGCTTCGACTTCGACTACGTCTTCGTCGACTGCCCGCCGTCGCTCGGGCTGCTGACCATCAACGCGCTCGTCGCCGCGCCAGAGGTGATGATCCCTATCCAGTGCGAGTACTACGCCCTCGAAGGCGTGTCGCAACTGATGCGCAACATTGAGATGGTGAAGGCGCACCTCAATCCACAGCTCGACGTGACCACCGTGATCCTCACGATGTACGACGGCCGGACCAAGCTGGCCGACCAGGTCGCCGAGGAGGTACGCCGATACTTCGGAACCAAGGTGTTGCGCACGGTGATTCCGCGCAGCGTCAAGGTGTCGGAAGCGCCCGGCTTCAGCATGACGATCATCGATTACGACCCCGGCTCGCGCGGGGCGATGAGCTATCTCGACGCGAGCCGCGAACTCGCCGAGCGTGATTGAGCACCATCCGTGAAGGGACGACCATGACGCAGCCGTTACGTAAGAAGGGTGGCCTCGGCCGGGGCCTGGCTTCGCTGATCCCGACCGGACCGGCGGACAACGACGCCGGGCCGGCGACGCTGGGTCCGCGGATGGGCGACGCGACCGCCGACGTACTGATCGGGGGACCCGTGCCGAATGCGGCCGCGGTCGGTGCGGTGTATCGCGAGATCCCGCCGTCCGACATCGAGCGCAATCCACGTCAGCCGCGGCAGGTGTTCGACGAGGAGGCGCTGTCCGAGCTAGTGCATTCCATTCGCGAGTTCGGTCTCCTGCAGCCGATCGTCGTTCGTGCGGTGACCGGAGTGCCGAGCGGCGCGCGATATCAGCTCATCATGGGGGAGCGGCGGTGGCGTGCCGCCCAGGAAGCGGGCCTAGCCACCATCCCGGCCATCGTGCGGGAGACGGACGATGGCAATCTGCTCCGCGACGCCTTGCTGGAGAACATCCACCGGGCACAGCTGAACCCGTTGGAAGAGGCGGCGGCTTACCAGCAGCTGCTCGACGAGTTCGGTGTCACCCACGACGAACTCGCGTCGCGGATCGGCCGCTCGCGGCCGCTGATCACCAACATGATCCGGTTGCTGAAGCTGCCGATCGCGGTGCAACGGCGAGTGGCGGCCGGGGTCTTGTCCGCCGGACACGCCCGCGCGCTGCTGTCCCTGGAGGCCGGCCCCGAAGCCCAGGAGGAACTGGCCGGCCGGATCGTCGCGGAAGGCCTGTCGGTGCGAGCCACCGAGGAGGCGGTCACCCTGGCCAACCGCGGCGACGCAGCCGCACCGGCACCTCAGCGGCGCAAGCCGATCCAGATGCCCGGCCTTCAAGAGGTTGCTGAGCGGCTCTCGAACGCCTTCGATACGCGGGTGACCGTCAGCCTCGGCAAACGCAAGGGACGGATTGTGGTGGAGTTCGGGTCGGTGGATGATCTCCAGCGGATCATCGACATGATGAACCCTCCCAAGGCATGACCGGCCATACGGTGTAATTACGTCACTGTGACACTGCGCCGGCTACGGGGCCACGACGACCCGCCAAAAACACCGTGCTCCGCCGGAGTTCCGGTGCGCCTCAAGCCATTTCGTCATTCGACCGATCGACACCCCGGTCCGGGGCCCGGTTCGCCGCGGCGGCTTAAGTGGCGGGGCAAACACTGGTCCGACGACGACCAACTCTCCTATCCTGGAGGGGTTGCCGGTGCAATCGGCTGCGGTACCGCACGGAAGCCAGGAGGCTAGTGTCTGCCCGAATCACCCCGCTGCGGCTCGAGGCCTTCGAGCAGCTTCCCAAGCACGCGCGCCGCTGCGTCTTCTGGGAGGTAGATCCCGCGACCCTCGGGGACCAAGATCACCTCGCCGACCCGGAATTCGAAAAAGAAGCCTGGCTGTCGATGGTGATGCTGAGAGTGGGGCTCATGCGGTCAGGTCGCGACCGCGGTCGTCCCGGATGATGACCGCAGCCACACCGAGCCACCGTGCCTGGGGTATGTCCTCTATGCACCGCCGCGGGCGGTACCGCGGGCGCAGCGGTTTCCCACCGCGCCGGTGTCCGCCGACGCAGTCCTGCTGACCTCGATGGGGGTCGAGCCGGGGCAGGGAACTGACGATCTGCCACACGGGCTCATCGCGCGGGTGATCGACGAGTTGGTCCGGCGCGGGGTCCGGGCGCTGGAGGCTTTCGGCCGCACACCGTTGGCCTCCGAGCTGCAGGATCCGCGGGCCGCGGACCCCGATGTCCGTCCGGTGTTGGAGGCACTCGGCGACTGTTCGGTTGACTGCATCATCGCCGCGGAATTCCTGAAGGACGTGGGTTTCGTTGTGGTGGCTCCGCATAGGTACTTTCCCCGGTTGCGGCTGGAGCTTGACAAGGGTCTCGGTTGGAAAGCCGAGGTCGAGGCGGCGCTGGAGCGCCTACTGGCGAACGCTCAGCTGCAACAGCCGGTCGGCGCGGGCTCTGCGGCGGGGAATACGTTGCAGGTCGCCGAGGGAAGTTAGGAACCGCCCAGCCTGCTCGCCCGCTCCACCGACAATTCGTGGGCCAGCAGCTCGGCGAAGGTGAATGTGCCAGTGGGCCTGTCGTTCTTGCCCAGCAGATAGAGCCGCTTGACTGCGGCGAGAATACCTTCGGCGACGGCGTCGCGAGTCTGCGTTGAGACCAGCATCGCGCGATCGCGCGGGTTGGTGATGTAGCCGACGTCGACCTGCACGGTCGGCATCCGAGTAAGTCGCAGCAGGTCCCACGTCCGGCCATGCGTCCGACAATCGCGTAAACCGGTGCGGGCCACGACTTCTCGTTGAATGAAGTCGGCGAGGTTGCGTCCGATGGTCGAGACCGAGCCATGCGAGTTTCCGAAGTGGAAGGAGGCCACGCCGTTGGCCGACGGGGTGCTCTGGGATTCGCAGCGCAGGCTGATCATCAGGTCCGCGCCGACGTTGTTGGCCGTCGCGGCCCGTTCGGCGTCCGACGGGCTGCGATTGGTCGGCCGCGACAGGAAGGTCTCCATTCCAATGGCGGTCATCCGCCCCTCGAGCCGACTTCCCAAATCCCACAACACGTCTGCTTCGCTGACGGGACCGTTCGGACCCTGCACGATGAAGCCGTGGTCCGCGCCGCCGCGGCCCGGATCGACAATGATGCGCTTGCCCGACAGCTTGGGGCCCGACCGACGGACCAGCTCTTCCTCGCGAATGGCGTGCGGCGAGCCGCCCGTGACCCGCGAACTCAGAAAGTACAAGGAGCGCAACGTTTCCGGGCCGCAGATACCGTCGGCGGCAAGCCCGTACTCGCGCTGATACGACATCAATGCTTTGTGGGTCTGCAAACCGAAGTAGCCGTCGACCAAGCCGGTGTAGAAACCGAGGTCCTGTAGCCGCGCCTGCAGTGTGGCGACGTCGTCGCCGTAAAGCGGGGCACCGAACTGGTGATACAGCGTGCGCGCGCCGAGCCGGTACGAGGCCTCCTTCAGAGCGCGGTAGGTGGCCTCGCCGACAATGCCGTCGACCAGCAACCCGCGATGCTGCTGGAAAGCCCGCACCGCCTGGTCCAGCTCGTCATCGAAGACCTCGAGGGCCACGTGCCTGCCGGTGCTCAGGTCTTCGTCGGGATTTTCCAGTAGCCCTAGCGCGGCCAGCGTCGCCCGGATCTCGGTCACAGCAGCGCTGCGGTCACCACAACGCAGCGCGTCGCCGTCTTCACGGCGCGGACTCGACATACCAAGGGCCCTCCGGGACAACTGACGCGCTGGGCAACGGCTAAGCGTTATTGTCGCAGACGCTTCCCAGTTTCAGAAAACCCCAGGCTAGGCGCGGCGCCCGGGTTGGCGAACCGGATCGGGGTCAGGTGAGGTTGGGAACCGCGTCGGAAAGCTCACGCAGCAACGCCGCCTTCCCCTTGGCGCCGACGATGCGCTTCACCGGTTGGCCATCCTTGAACAGGATCATCGTGGGGATCGAAACCACCTGGAAGTCGCGCGCCGTTTCGGGGTTGGCGTCAACGTCTAGCTTGGCCACGGTGAGCTGACCGGCCCGCTCGCTTGCGATTTCTTCGAGAACCGGCGCGACCATCTTGCACGGTCCGCACCAAGTCGCCCAAAAGTCAACCAGCACAGGCTTACTGCTCGACAATACGTCCGTGGAAAAAGACGCGTCGGACACTTCTATTGTGTTTCTTGCATTTTCGGCGTCGCTCATCGTGGTGCTCCAATCAATGTGTCGGTATCCTCAGCGTTTCCCGCTCGGCCGCCGGCGGACGCGCCTGATCTCGTGCTCGGCCAGCCAGCGCTCGGCGTCGATGGCCGCGGAGCAGCCAGTGCCCGCCGCCGTGACGGCTTGCCGGTAGGTGCGGTCCACCAGGTCACCGGCCGCGAACACGCCCTCCAGCGAGGTGCTCGTGGTGTGCCCCTGCACAAGTACGTAGCCGTCGGGGTCGACGTCGACGACATCTCGCACCAGGCCCGAGCGCGGCTCGTGGCCGACTGCGACGAAAACGCCGGTCACCGCCAGGGTGGTTTCTTCGCCGGTTACCTTGTCGCGCAACCGCAATCCGGTCACCGCCGTGTCGCCGTCCACCGCCACCACGGTGTGGTTGGTGACGAACTTGATCTTGTCGTTGTTACGGGCGCGGTTGAGCATAATTTTCGATGCGCGGAATTCCTCGCGCCGGTGCACCAGAGTCACGCTGTTGGCGAAGCGGGTCAGGAAAAGGGCCTCCTCCATCGCCGAATCACCACCGCCGATGACGGCGATGTCCTGATCTTTGAAGAAAAACCCATCACAGGTGGCACATGAACTGACGCCACGGCCCAGCAGCTCCTGTTCGCCGGGAACCTGCAGATACCGCGCCGCAGCACCCATGGCCAAGATGACGGCCCGGGCCCGGAACGTTTCCCCGTCGGCGGTGACGACCGACTTGACCGGTCCGTCCAGGGATACCGACTCGACGTCTTCCATCCGCAGGTCCGCGCCAAAACGCAGCGCCTGCTCGCGCATCTCGTCCATCAACTCCGGGCCGGTGATGCCGTCGCGAAAGCCCGGGTAGTTCTCGACTTCGGTGGTGGTCATCAACGCGCCACCGTAAGAGGTTCCCTCGAAAACGAGGGGTGCCAGTTGCGCGCGGGCCGTGTAGAGGGCCGCGGTGTACCCGGCTGGGCCGGAACCGATGATGATGACGTCGTAGACGGTGTCCTGAGCACCATGAGCAGAGGTGGCGGCAGTCATTCGAGCCTTTCAGATATGGAAGCTATGCCTACGAACGCCAGCGTAGGCGTGAGTGTTCCCGCATGGTTGGCGCAACATGGGCACAACACATGCCACCACACTAAGGGCGGGGGACCTGCGTGTTGGCCAACAAACCCGTATCGGCGGCGCTGCAGTTAAGTGCCACGGCGAAGACCGCCAAGTCGTCGGGCATCCCGCCGGGCAACACCAGCAGCACGCCGGGGCGGGTATTGATCTCGATCGGTCGCGCGCCCAGCACCTGCGTGGACGCCGGATAGCCGAGGCCGCCCAGGCACGATGCGCGCCGCGCCGGGTCGCTGAGCGGGCCGTAGTCGGGACTGCGATGGAGCAGGCCGAGGATCTCCGCCTGCGATAGCGGAATCGTCATCGGGGGCGTTGACACCGTGATGTGTTCGGCGGTTACCGGGGTGCTGGGTGCCGGCTCGGGCGCGTTGATCAGCGCCGCGGTGCCCACCCCGATCGCCGCGAGCACCGCACCCACGCCGACCACCGTCGCGGTCAGTCTCGCAGGCCGGATGTGCGGCCGGGCCGAGTGCGCGGCACCGGGGTGTGATTCGGTCTCACCCGCTGACCTCAGCGCCGCCGAGATTCGGGCGGTGACCCGTGGCGGGACGTCGGGCGCCGACGTTGGGTCGGCACCCAGAGCGGCGAGGTCGCGGCGCACCTGGTTCAAAGCGCGCAATGTTTGCTCCGCTTGTGGGTCTTCGCGGACCCGTTTGCGTACGCGGGCCGCGGCATCGTCGTCCAGCAGACCGGCCTGCAGGTCCGCGAGAAGCTCGACCGTCAGAGGCGGGCCCGCGTCCGTTGCACCGGGATCTCCGAGATCCCCTGGATCTCCGGGATCCCTGTCGGCTTCACCCATCCGCCCCAGTGTCCGTCACGCACACATCGATGGCCACGCACGGCCCCTTCTTGGGGGACTGCGTCAGCGCTGACCCGCGGGGCGGTCAGGTGTGACGCGGGCGCCGGCGTTGAGATGGCCGAGCAGTTCGGCGAGGCGAACCCGGGCGCGGGAACACCGGCTCTTGACCGTGCCCTCGGCAACGCCCAACAGCGCGGCGGTGTCGGCAACCGAGTAGCCCTGCATGTCGACGGCCACCACCGCCGCCCGTTGTTCGACGGGAAGCCGCATCAAGGCGCGCTGCACCACGATGGCCGTCTCGACCTGCGCCGTGCGATCGGCCACCGGATAGATGTCCTCGAGCGGGATGGTCGCGTGGGCCTTGGTGCGTCGCAGCCGGTCCAGGCAGGCGTTGACCACGATGCGGTGCAGCCAGCTGCCGACCGCCGCGTCATGCCGAAACGAGCCCGCGCCGCGGTGTGCCGAGAGCATCGCGTCCTGTAGCGCGTCTTCGGCATCCTCGCGGGTGCGGGTGGTGAGCCGGGCGAGGCGGTTCAGTTGCCGTTGGTGGCGGTGGAACAACTCGCCGAAGGCGTTGCGGTCGCCGGCGACGTGGGCTGCCAGGAGCTCGGCGTCACTGCGTTCGCGCTGGACGTTCCCCCCGACACCCACGGCCGGACAGTAACCAATCGGTTGTCGCGCGGCACTTCACCCGGACACGCCTCTGTGAGTCGGATGGACGGACCCGGATCAGGATGCGGCCTGCACCGTGATCTCGGCGACGGCCGCTTTGCTCTTGCCGTCGGTGGTGCCCAGCGTGGAGATCCACACCAGCAGATTGGACGTCGGAGCGCCGGACTTGACCGCGATGGTGTTGTGACCGCGCTTGAGCGACGTGGCCGGCGTCAGCACGGTGGTGTCCTCGAGAGCTGCCGGCGACGGTGTTTGCGCCGAACGAATCTCAACCTGGGTCCCGGTGCTGGAAATGTCGATGTTGACCGCGCCGACCACCGTGGGTTGGGGCAACTGCAACATCAAGCCTTCGCCCTTCTTGAAGACGGGGAACGGCGCGGGGTCGGTATAGAGTTCGGTCTCCCAGGACGTGTTCGGGTCGCCGTCGATCGCCTGCCCGGCCTGGGTCGGGTTGTCGGGGTCGCCGTCGAGCGAAAAGACCGTTGCCTTCGTCGGTTTGACGAAGCTGCCCGCGGGGGCCGAATTGGCAGCCGACGACGCCGACGAGGAGGGCCCGTTCAGCCCGAGCTCGTCCTTGTTGAGGCCACCGCCGACGTTGCCGAAGATCTTGCTCACCACCGACGCCAGCATCACCAAGGCCACCACGATGACAACCAGGCCCACGCCGGCACCGATCAGCACGTTGCGGCGCCTGCGTGCGAAGGCGGCGTACTCGTGACCGGTTGACACGGGGGAGGCGGCGGCCGGTTCCGGCGAATCATCGACCGGACCGAGTATCTCGGTGCGGTCGGCCACGGCCGTTGCTTGTTGCAGAAGATTCAAAAGCGTTGACGCACTACGTATCCCGCCGTCTTCTTGAACCGCCCGAACGGCGACCGCGGAAATCTGGAAGGGGATGTCGGGGTCGACCACCACCGGCTCGACGGGGGCGCCCGTCAGGTCGTGGTCGGCCGGCGCGAGCCCGCTGCGCACCCCGTGCTCCGGCAGCGGCCAGCGGTTGACCAGCAGGGCATACAGCGCGGCGCCGATTCCGCGGATGTCGGCTTGCGGGTTGGCGTCGGGCGTGGTCGCGGGGTACGCCAGCACGACATCGCCTTCGATGCTGACGCGAACCCGGGCGGGGTGGTCGATCGACAGAGCGACACCGGCGCGGTGGGCCGCGTCGGCGGCGGCCGCCAGCGACTGCATCGCCCGCACGGCGCCGATGGGCGAGGGCGCCGTGTCGGCCACCTCCTGCAACGAACCACCGCGGATCCACTCCGCGACCACCAGGCCGCCGGAACCGGTATGGACGACGTCGAGCACCCGGGCGATACCGGGCTTGTCGATCCGGCTGAGCCGCAAGGTGCGGGACAAAATGTCTTGGAGCACGTCGTCGGGAAGGGCTCCGTCCGGATCGACGAACGTCAGCGCCACCTGCCGGTCCAGCGCGGTGTCCAGCGCCTGCCAGAACTGCAGGGGCGGCGCGCCGCCGTGGAAGACCAGCAGCCGATAGCGGCCGGAGGCGATACGGGCGCCCGGAACCAAGTGGAGATCCTCTGCGGAAGGCGCCGATTCTCGGCCGCGTTCGCGCGGCGCGTCGAACGGGATCGGGCCCACCGGGGGGTTCGGCGGAGAGATCACCATTCATCGGGTCGGACGGGCGTGGTGGCGACGATTCGTCCTGGTGGTCGGGTGGGATGTCGGGCTGGAAGTCGTCGGCAACCGGTCGGGGAAGCTCGGCGCCTGATGCGGAGCCGGATGCGGCGCTCTCTGCTGGGCGGTCGGTCACCTCCGGTCCTTTCGCTATCCGGGCGCTGGCTACCCGCTCCGAAGGCCTGCGCCGGATCGGCTCCTGGACCGCACTTACCCCCGGCGGGGACGAATTCCTCTGCTCAGGGTACGTGACGCTGCCGCGTTGAGACGATCCGTCCTGCGCGCTCGGTTTGCGCGAGGCTACCGGGACGCGAGGGAGCCCGCTACGGCGGGTAATCCAGCGCCTGACCGCGTGCAGCGCCGCCTGCGCCTCGGGCACCCGCGCGCGGACCATGACCGTGGCCGTGATCGGCAGCATGATGGCCGCCAGCACCAACAGGCGCAGCAGCGAACCGGCGCCGCCGTGCGCGGTCAGCCCGCTCAGCCCCAGCAGGCGATCGGCTACGTGGGCGACGAGACCGGCCAGCATCGACGCGACCGTCGTGACCAGGATGGTCCGCAGCGCGCCGACGCTGATCAGGTGGCCGCCCCTGGGCAGCAGTGTGTGTCGCAACAAGAGGTAGCCGACGATCGCGCCGACCAGGAATCCGATGCCGTTAGCCAGTCCGAGATAGCCGGCCACCAGCTTGGGATCGCGGGTGAGGTGCGGTGCCAGCACCGAGCCGACGATCTTGACGGCCGTGATGACGAGGATGATCACGATCGGCGTCCAGGGCTGCTCCCGCGCATAGAACACGCGTAGTTGCAGTAGCACCAGCCCATAGGGGATCAACGTGAACGCCGACAACGCGATCGCGACGCCCAGGTACCCGGCGTCGACCTCCCCGAAATGACCGTAGGCGAACAATGCGGTACCGATCGCCGGCCCGCCGACGGTCATGAACGCCACTATCGGGATCAGCGTGATCAGCGTCAGTCGGGTGGACAGCGACAGGTCGGCGAGCACCGCCCGGGTGTCGTCGGCGGCGGCATTGCGGCTCAGCCGCGGCATGACGACCGTCAGCACGGTCACCCCGATCATGCCGTACGGCAGCATCAGGACCAGCCAGGTGTAGTTGTAGATCGCGGGGCCCGAAGCCGCTGCCGTGCTTGCGATTTGGTTGCCGACCACCAGGCCGAGCTGGCTGATCACGACATAGAGCATCATCGCGGCGGCCATAGTGCCGAAGTGTTTGAGCCGCTGATCGATTCCCCACATCGGCCGCAGGCTGACTCGCTCGCGCCGCAACGCCAGCAGCAGGACCGCGACCTGGGCGAACACCCCCAAGTTGGTGCCGATCCCGAGGACGAGCAGCTTGGTGTTGCCCATCTTGACGGGATCGACCGATAGCTCGCCGGGCACCGCAAGATAGACCCCCAGGGTCGCGATCGCGACCAGGTTGTTGACGACGGGCGCCCACGCCGTCGGCCCGAATATGTTGCGGGTGTTCAGGATCGCCATGAATACCGACGTCAGGCCATAGGCCAGCACCTGCGGTAGCAGCAGGTACGCGAACGCGGTGGTCAGCGACTCGTTGACTTGCGGATTCCGGCCCAGCATCAACCGCACCAGCAGGGGCGCGGCCAGTACCGACAGCGTCGTGGCGACGAGCAGCAACGCGGTGACCAATGTGACCAGGCGCCGCACGAATGCCGCGCCGCCGTCGGGGTCGAATTGCTCGGCACGGGTCAGCACGGGCACGAAGATTGCGGTGAACGTCGCCTCCAGGACGAGCGCGGCGATCAGGGTGGGAAGCTGGTTGGCCACCGAGTAGGAGCTGGCCAGCGCGGCGCCCAGAATGGCGGCCAGCAGCACGATCTTGCCGAAGCCGGTGATCCGGCTGATCAGGGTGGCGAAGGCAATGGCCCACGACCGCGACACCACCGCGGCGTCGGACAGTTCGGGTCGCCTGCGCGACAGCTCCGGCACTGGAGGAGTGGACCGGTCGGCGGACCCGGGCGGGGCTGGCGGGCTGGCGATGGTAGGCGCGTGGGCTGCGGCGGCTGTGGGTGCGTCCGCCGGAAGGCGCGGTTCATACTCGGTGCTTCTCGTCGACCTCGGCTCGATCGTCAGTCTCGTCGCGCAGGTCGGCCGCTTTGGGGTGGGGCGGGTCGGGGCGATCCAGATCGGCGCGATCGGGTTGCCCGCGGAAACGGTGCCAAAGCCGCCGTCCGGCCAACAGCACCAGCACCGCCGCGGCGGTCATCGTGATCGCGAACAGCACCTTGCCGTAGGCGTTGGAATGCACCGACAGGCGCACCGGTTCGCCCAGCCGCATGCCGTCCGGGGTCCGCAGTGTGACATCGACGGCGACCCGTTGGGTGAACTTCACTTCGATCGGCACCCGCAGCGGCAGGTATCCCGGGGGCAACTCGATCTGGCCGACGTCGGTGACGGTCATCCCGGGTGGAGCGTCGACCTGCAGGCGGACCCGGATGGGAACGGCGAGGCCGTTGTGCAGCGCCAGCGGCAGGGGGCTGTGCTCGGTGGCCAGGGTGTAGGAGCCGCCGGGGTTGACGATCGTGACGGCGCCGAACAAGTCGTTGATCGTCTTGCCCACCACCGCAAGGCGCTGCTGAGCCAAGCCGTTTCGGGTATCGGGCGGTTCGGATTGACTCAACGCGCGCAGCGTGTCCTCGCGTAGCGGCGCCGTGTATTGAACGCCGGTCAACCCGGTGCGCTCGTCGGTGCTCAACGCTGATGTCAGGCCCCACAGGCGGCCAACTTGACCGGCGATCTCAGCGGTGACGTCGTCGTTGAATCGGCCACGCGCCGGGTCCGAGCCGTCCAACGCACCCGCAGGCTCCGGTGGCTCGTTGTGGGCCGCGGCCTCAGCGATCACCGCCGGCAGCGGTCGGGGGACCGCCAGACCGGACCGAATGCTGGTTGCCAGCGCGGTCAAGATGTCCCCCGCGTCATCGGACGGGAGGTTCCACGTCGTCGGCGGGACCAGGATCTGGGCGCGCGGTGCCGCGTCACGCTGCAAGGCGTGCCAGAAAATGGAGCCCAAAGCGTCCTGGCGTCGAGCGGTATCCGAGTCGTGCGCGAGCCGAACCGTCAGCGAGGAATCCAGGTAGGTCGGCACGACGGGATCAGTACCCGCTCCGGCCAGCGCGGCCCCAACGGCCGGGTCGAACGGCGCGACCATCACCTGCGGGGACAACCGCCTGGGGCCGGTGTCGACGGCGGCGGGAGCGTCGCTCGCCGAATCCTGGGCGGACAAGTTCGCGGCGGCAATCGCAACCGTGCTGCCGTTGGCACTCAGCAGGTTGACCGCGCTGCTGGTCAACGGGCCATCCGGCAGCAGCGTGGACCCTCGGGTCGACGACACGTCCAGAATGCGGTCGACAATGTCGCCGACGCCGTTGGTGGCGATCGCGCTCAGCCCTGGATCGTTGACGCGTTGCAAGGCGTCCAGGTCGGCTTGCGCATAGGGCAGCGGCACCACGCACGTGCGGTGGGCCAGCGCGCGCAGTCGGCCCAGCCATGCGGTGGCGGCGGCCTGACCGGTGCCCGGATGCGTCGGGGTCCCCGGTTGTTGAGCGGGGCCGTCGGGCGAATCGGACACCACGTACCCGCCGGTCATCGCGTTGACGGTGACGAGCAGATCCGAGTCGACGGCCAGGCACAAAGCGCGGCCGACGGCGCCGTCCGGGTCGACGTCGTGGCTGGTGGCGACCTCGGCCGCGGACAGCAGAATGTCCAGTCGACCGCCGGTGGCCAGTGAGCTGGCCAAGTCGTCGTCCACCAGCCGGACCGGAATGGTGCCGCCGGGCACGCCGGGGGACAGCCGGGGCCGGTCGGCCAGGGGCCACAGCATGGTGATCCACACCGGTTTAGAGGTGTCGGGTGCGACGGCCGAGCCCAGGTCATCGGCGTTGTCGGGTGGCACGCCGACGACGGGCAGCAGAAACCGGGCGTTGTCGAGGCGCGCCGGGGCCCCGTAGTCGGGTGTTCCGTTGACGTTGACCAAAACGGGGAAGATCCCGGGCTTGTCGATGCCCAACGAGGATTTGGCCAGCGAGCGCAGTGGGGCTGACAGGGTGAACGCGGCTTCTTGCCCGCGCTGAAGTTCGGGTGCCACCGTGAGGAAGTCCGCGGCCGGCTGGTACTGGTCTGTGCCGCCGTCCAGGGAGGTGCGCAAACCCGCAGAGTCGGCGACCGCCGGGGCGTGCTCTAACCGGACCATCACGTCGCGGACTGGGCGGTCGCCGACGTTGGCAACCATTCCGCTCACGGTGACGACGGGTTGGCTCGTTGTGGTGACGACGTCCGGGGTCACCTGATCGATGCGGATATGGACAAACGGTGCCGTTCCGGGCTCGCCTGCAGCCGCGCGCGGGACAAAGCCTTCTAAGGGGCCGGCGAGCGCCGCAAAACCGGCCACGATGCCGACCACGGCGGCAAGGCGCAACAAGCCGGCCCAGCGGAGTCGTGGCGCGGTCACGGCCCTGGCCCGTGACCGTTCTTCCGGCCCGCGGCGGGCTTGTCGGAATGCCGGGTGTGCGAATGCGTCTGCGGGCGACGCCGGGGCGAGCTGGGCGGCAGCGGCGGAAGCGCGGCCGGACCGTCGCTCTGCAGCTTGTCGATCAGCTCGTCGGCCACCTGGGCCAGCCGGCGCTCGTCGGCGTAGGCCAGCCGGGACGGCAATTCCCGGATCGGCACCCAGGCCACTTCGGCGACTTCGAGGTCGTCGTCGGAGAGCTCGCCGCCGGAGAAGCGCATCAAATAATGGTGCACCGTTTTGTGCACCCGACGTCCATCGGTGACGAACCAGTAGTCGATGCGTCCCAGCGCGGCCAGCACGCTGCCACGAATGCCCGTCTCTTCGGCGACTTCACGAATCGCGGTCTGTTCGGCGGTCTCGCCCTGCTCGATGTGCCCCTTCGGCAGCGACCACAGCATCCGTCCGCGCCGATCGATGCGACCGATCAGGGCCGCGACCTGCTCTTCGCGCGGCCCGTCGATGCCGTCGATGACCAGCCCGCCGGCCGACGTTTCGTGCACGGTTCGCAGCCGCTCCGGCATGCGGCGAGACGATCGCGACGGGCGGGATTTGGTTTCCGTTGGGTCGCCGATCGCTTGGTTTTCCTTGTGGTTCTCCGCCGCGCCGGCAGCGCCACGACCGCGGCGCCGTCCTCGGCGCCGACGTGGTTTGGCATGTTCGCCGTCCGACACCCAAGCGATAGTAGCTGGCACGGGTCGGTCCTCAGGACATACTCGCCGCTAGCCCGGTGCGCGATTGCGCAGGTCGAGTGTGCGTCCAACGCAACGAGTGTGCTTCCACAGCGGAAATCGCCCCGATGCGGCCAGCGCAGGTTATATGTGGGCGAGGCCTCAACCCTCGTCCGACTAGGCTGATCGAACGTGCCTGAAGCCGATGCCGACCTGTTGACCGCCGCCGCGGTCGCCTTGAATAGGCACGCCCCCATGCTGCGCGAGCTGGGCTCTACATTCGAAGCTGCGGGCCATGAGTTGTACCTTGTCGGTGGTTCGGTGCGAGATGCCGTGCTGGGCCGGCTGAGTTCCGACTTGGACTTCACCACCGATGCCCGGCCCGAGCAGGTTCAGCAGATAGTGCGGCGGTGGGCCGACGCGTTGTGGGACACGGGAATCCAATTCGGCACCGTCGGCGTCGGCAAGGGTGACCACCGCTTGGAGATCACCACGTTCCGCGCCGATGCTTACGACCAGGTGTCGCGCAAACCGGAGGTGCGTTTCGGCGACCGCCTCGAGGACGATCTGGTGCGCCGCGATTTCACGGCCAACGCGATGGCCGTGCGCGTCACGCCGGCCGGACCCGGCGAATTCCTCGATCCCCTAGGCGGCTTGGCGGCGCTGCGCGACCGGGTGCTCGACACCCCGGCGGCGCCGTCGGTGTCCTTCGGCGACGACCCGTTGCGAATGCTGCGCGCCGCGCGGTTCGTCTCGCAACTCGGCTTCACCGTGGCCCCGCGGGTGCGGGAGTCGATCGAAAAAATGGCCCCGGAGCTGGGGCGGATCAGCGCCGAACGGGTGGCAGCGGAGCTCGACAAGCTGTTGCTCGGCGCCGACCCCGTCGCCGGTATCGACCTGCTGGTGCAGACCGGGATGGGCGAGGTCGTGCTGCCCGAGGTCGGCGGCATGCAGATGGCCATCGACGAACACCATCAGCACAAGGACGTCTACCAGCATTCGCTGACGGTGCTACGGCAGGCGATCGCGCTCGAAGACGACGGCCCCGATCTGGTTCTGCGCTGGGCCGCGCTGCTGCATGACATCGGCAAGCCCGCCACCCGGCGGCACGAGCCGAACGGCGGCGTCAGCTTTCACCACCACGAGGTGGTCGGCGCAAAGATGGTCCGAAAGCGGCTGCGGGCGCTGAAGTACTCCAAACAGATGGTTGACGACATCTCGCAATTGGTGTTTTTGCATCTGAGGTTCCACGGCTACGGCGACGGCAAGTGGACCGATTCCGCGGTGCGCCGCTACGTCACCGACGCCGGGCCGCTGTTGCAGCGGCTGCACAAACTCGTGCGAGCCGACTGCACCACCCGCAACAAGCGTCGGGCTGCTCGCCTGCAGGCCAACTATGACCGGCTAGAGGCGCGTATCGCCGAACTGGCCGCCCAGGAGGATCTGGCGCGGGTACGCCCCGATCTGGACGGCAACCAGATCATGCAGCTGCTGGACATTCCGGCCGGCCCGGAGGTCGGCGAGGCGTGGCGCTACCTGAAAGAACTGCGGCTGGATCGCGGGCCATTGACCACCGAGGAGGCCACCGCCGAGCTGCTGGCCTGGTGGCGTTCGCGCGGGAACCGCTAGCCGCCGCCAGGCGTCCGAGTACGCGTGGACTATTGCATGGCTGGAGACTCGGGCGCGGCGGCCATCTGGCACGGCCAGCCCAACCTGGACCTCGACGGCGACGGCCGGTTTGACGCGGTCGGCCTGGATTTAGACGGTGACGGGATACAGCGACGACGCACTGGCTGATTTCGACGGCGATGGGGTCGCCGATCACGCCATGCTCGATCGCGACAACGACGGCACGCCGGAGGCCTACTTCACCGATGACGGCTCGGGGACGTGGGCGGTGGCCGTCGACCGGGGTGGGCAGCTGCGCTGGTTCGGGCTCGACGGTGTCGAGCACACCGGCGGTCCGCTGGTTGACTTCGATGGCGTGGACGTCAAAGGGCACGCCGACGACCGACTCCTCGACACCGACGGCAACGGGGTGGCCGACCGGGTGCTGTGCGCCGGCGAGAACGGCGTGACCGGATACGAGTTCTACTCCCTGATCGAACGCCATCAGGACGGCACACCGGACATGATCGGCATGGAGGCGGTCAACCAACTGCTGGTCGCGTTGGAAACGCACCGGTTCGACTTCTGTTTCATCGGGGCCGGCTACGAGGATCAGGTGGACGCATTCCTGACCGTCAACCCGGGTTTGGCCGGCCGGTTCAACCGTAAGCTGCGGTTCGAGTCCTACTCACCGCCCGAGATCGTCGAGATCGGACACCGCTACGCCACGCCGCGCGCCAGCCTGCTCGACGACGGCGCGCGGGAGACGTTTT
This sequence comes from uncultured Actinomycetota bacterium, assembly GCA_963703795.1. Taxonomy (GTDB): domain Bacteria; phylum Actinomycetota; class Actinomycetes; order Mycobacteriales; family Mycobacteriaceae; genus Mycobacterium. Next base: position 27,344 of record CAVPFT010000040.1, read on the forward strand.
TGGCTGCGGCCACCACGATCCGCAACTACACCACCCCCGGCGGGCGGCACGGCATCGACGCCATGCAGAACGGCCGGTTCGCCCGCAACGTCGTCGAGCGCGCCGAGGGGTTCCGCGATACCCGAGTGGTCGCGCAGAAACGATCGGGCGAGCCGGTGACGGTCGAGGATCTGCAGATCATCACCGCGGCGGACCTCGAGGCCGCGGTGCGCAGCGTGTGTTCGGACAACCGCGACATGGCCGCCATCGTCTGGTAGCGCGACGCGGCCTAGCGCCCCACGGCGTTCGGCTCGAATCGGAACACGGCGAGGCGGCCCGCCAATGCCTCGAATTCGTCCGCCGTTCCATCGCGGACCATCCCGGAGCGTTTCGCGAACGCGACACCGACCGGGACTTGGGCGGGAAACTCCCGCAGCACCGGGCGGGCTTCCTCGGCGGTCAGTTCGACGATCCTGACTTGCCGCGACCGCCGGCCCCGGCTCAGGGTGCCGGCACCGGCGGCGCGGGCGTTCGACGCCCAGTCGGCGCCGGGGTAGCCGGCCACCACGTAGAGGCCGTCCCGAAATTTGAACGGCGTCATCGGGGTGCTGCGCGGGCGGCCGGACTTGCGGCCGGGCACCGTCAGCACAAAGGCGGGACCGGTCGGTATCCCGAGTCGCTGGACGGCCATCATCACCTTGTTCATGGGTTTGAGATAGCGCGGAGGGCGAGGGTCTGACATGTCAGGCTCCTTTCGATGGGGTGAACAGGTCGCGGTGCTGCGACACCCACTGCGCGAACGCGGTCGCGGGCCGGCCGAGGATCTTCTCGACGTCGTGGGTGACGAGGGCGGGTTTGTCGAGCGTCTCGGCCTGCATGGCCAGGTACGCGTCGGCGAACTCGGCGCCGAATCCCAAACCGATGAACCGTTGCCGCACGAGTTCGTCCGGCACTTCCCGGTACTGCAGCCGGCGAGAAAGGACCGCGCCGATGACCTCGACCAGCTCCGAGTTGGTGAGCGCCTGCGGACCGGTCAATGGGATCCGTTGACCGACAAGCTCATCGGTGAGCAGCGCCCGCGCCGCGACCGCCGAAATGTCGCTGTCGACGATCGGTGCGGACGATGCCGCGGCGTACGGCCCGGCCACCACGTCGCCGGCGCGCAGTTGCGCCGACCACATCCCGGCGAAGTTTGTCGCGAAGACCGTCGGCCGCAGGCTCACCCAGGCCAGGCCGGATTCGACGGCGATCTGTTCGACCTCCTTGTTGCGGTCCCCGCGAAAGCGTGACGGCTGCCGCGAGAAGTCGTCGTCGGCGTTGATCGCCGACAGCGCAACCAGCTTGGTGACGCCGGCATCGACACACCGGTCCACCACCTTGGGCAGTTGCTCGCCCAGCGCCCGGGAATTGAGGAATACCGCCGACGCGCCGGTCAGCGCGTCGGCCGTCGAGCCGATCACCTCGACGCGAGACGGAAACGCTGCGGTTTTCGGTGCGCGGGTGACCGCCCGCACTTGGGCGCCCGCGGCTACGAGTTCGGCAACGAGCGGGCGCCCGACGTTGCCGGTCGCTCCGGTTACGACGATCGTCATGGGATGGTTCCTTCCGTGAGATTTCGGCAGTGCTGCACCGCTGAAATCAAGGACGGCGCCGGAGGTGGGAAAGTTACAGCCCAAACGCGTAACTATTCGTGGCATTAAATCGTCCAAGAGTCATGAACCAGCCGCAGTCACCGAGCGACCAGATCACCGAGGCGTGGCGTCGTCACCGCCCGTATCTGGTCAACCTCGCGTATCAGATGATGGGCGATGTCGGTGACGCGGAAGACGTTGCACAAGAGGCGTTTCTGCGGCTGTCGCGCGCCGATCTAAGTGAGATCGAGGATGTCCGCGGCTGGCTGACGGTGGTGGCGAGCCGCCTCTGCCTCGATCAGGTGCGTTCGGCGCGCGCCCGTTACGAACGGCCGGGGGCCCGCGACCTCGAGGACGAGCCGGCGTCGCGCCACCTGGACCCGGCCGACCGAATCACCCTCGACGACGAGGTCCGCACCGCGCTACTCGAGGTTTTGCGCAGGCTCAGCCCCGGTGAGCGGGTCGCGTTCGTGCTGCACGACGTGTTCGGCGTCCCGTTCGAAAGGATCGCCGAGACCGTGGGCCGCCCCGTCGGCACCTGCCGTCAGCTGGCGCGGCGCGCTCGGACCAAATTCACTGAGGCGCAATCCAAGGCGCAACCGAAGTTGAACGAGGTGGCCTCGGCCGAGCACCAGCTTGTCACCGAGAAGTTCATTACCGCATGCGCCAACGGCGACATCGCCGCGTTGACCGCCGTCCTGGACCCCGCGGTCTGGGGCGTGGGTACCGTCCTCGTCGAGCCTGCCGTGCCGCCACAGATCAACCACGGTCCCGATGCCGTGGCCACCAACCTGCTGCGCTATCTGGGGCCCGAGGTGACGCTGGTCAGCGGTCCCGTCGGGGCAGGCGGCGGTGCTGGCCTTCGCCGAGCGCCGGCTCTTCGCCGCCATCGTGCTGACAATCCGCGGGTCCCTGGTGACAAAGATCGAGGCCGTCGCCGACCCTTCGGCGCGGGCCGGGGCCGCCGAACGGGCCTAGCTGTGGTCGCCACCGTGACGGCGGACCCGCGCACGGTCCGACCTCGCCGCGAAATACCCCGCGACGGTCGCCGCCACCTGGAGAAATCCGCGCCGCGTTGCCGGGCTCATTTCGCGGTTCACATCGATGACGCCGCCGGGCCGTAGATGGGGATCGAAGGGCACCTCGACCACCGGCTGGCCATGATCGAGGAACTCGCGCGCCAGCAACTCGCGGGTGCGTTTGCCGGCGTGGCCGTCGGAATCGTTGAGCACCACGATGGTCTTGCGCAGCAGACCAGTCATGCCCTGATCCGACAGCCATTCCATGGTCCTGGCGGCCGCGGAGGCCCCGTCCGCCCACGGCGAGGACACGACGATCAGCGCATCCAGATCGTGAAGGACCTCCTGGGTGACCGGCGAGTCCATCGTCGAGGAGCAGTCGATGACCGAGATCGTGAAATGGCGATCCAGCCGTAAGGCGGCCTCCCGGTAGACCGCAGGATCGAGCACCCGGCGCGGGCCGGAGGCCGGTTCGCCGCCCAGGACGTGCAGCCCGACGGAATTACGGCCGAGACGCCCAACCACGTCGGTGAAGGACCGCAGGTTTTGGTCGGACGTCAGTTCCCAGAACGAGCCGCTCGACCGCGGATCGATTCGGCTGCCCAATCGGCCGAACGCGGTATCGGCGTCGATCGCCACGACGTGGTCTTGCTGACGCAGTTGGGCGAAAAGCGATCCGACACTGGCGGCCACCGACGTCTTTCCGACGCCGCCCTTGCCCAGCACGCCGACCTTGTAGTTGCCATGGAGGACGGTCCGGATGGTCGCTTCGAATTGAGCCTCCTGGAGTTGGGCGGCCGATGGCCCCAGCTTGACGAGGCCAAAGGTCGCCAGCGCAACGATGCGGCGCCACCCGCGTTCGGGGGGTTGCGCCGCGGGTGTGGGTGCCGGCGCGACGGTGGCGTAGGCCCAGGGATCCTGTGGCGTCTGCCGGAACGGCGCCGCGGCCGGCGGCGGAGCAGGAGGCGGGGCCGGGGTTGGCTGTTGGGGCGGGGGCGGGGGCGCCGCTCGCTGCGGCGGCGACGGCGGGCGCGGCGCGGGTGGCGGGGGCGCCGGCGGGCGCGGCGCGACGGGCCTGGGCGCGATCGGCGGAGCGGGCGCGGGCGCGGCGTGGGCAGTGTGGGGGCCCGGCGGGCGCGCGGCAGGGGGGTGGGGCTGGTCGGGTTGCAGACGCTCCCGCAGGAATTCGTCGCGGTCGTTCATCGGCTCCTCGAGTGCGGGCGATCGATCTTTGCGTGTGTGGCCGATCGCGGCGAACCCCGAGTGACGAGCACCAAGGCCTGACGTCAACGCCGGATGCGGACCGGTATCAGTCAAGTATCGGTCACGCGCCGCCGTTCCGTGTCCGCAGCTGTCGCGCAAACCCCGTAGGCCCCTTCCGCGGGATGGCTGCAACGCCCCGGCCTCGGGATACCGCCAACCCCGGCGTGATACAGCAAACGTTTGTAAGCTGTAGCGATGCCGAGCCGTGGACCCGGATCGATGCCGCGTCGGAAAAGATCCCAGCCCGCAAAACAGCACGTCGGGGGACGTTGCGGAGGCCGGCCGCAGCGAATTTACGGTACCGCCAGCTGGCCGCTAGACTTGACGAAGTTGGCATGTCAGGCGGGTATTGTCATATCGTTTTACGACTTGTCGAGACCGGTTTCAGGCCACCGTTCAGCGCTGCACGGACGAATCTCTAGTCGGGTCATCTCCGCCTGGAGGACAGCCGATCGACAAGACCGACGGGGCTGGATGGGTCCGAAGCCCCGCAACCCTCCTGGGTTGCGGCCTCATCGGAGCCGATCGTAACGGCCGCTGGAACGTTCTGGTGAAAGGGTCAGGTGCATATGACGCCCAAGCGCGTTGGGTTATACAACCCCGCGTTCGAGCACGATTCGTGCGGGGTTGCCATGGTCGTCGACATGCACGGCCGGCGCACCCGCGACATCGTGGACAAGGCGATTACCGCGCTGCTCAACCTTGAACACCGCGGTGCTCAGGGCGCCGAGCCGCGCAGCGGTGACGGCGCGGGCATCCTGATCCAGGTCCCGGATGCCTTCCTTCGGGAGGTCGTGGATTTCGAGCTGCCCGCTCCCGGCAGCTACGCCACCGGTATCGCGTTCCTGCCGCAGTCTTCCAAGGACGCCGCGGCGGCCTGCGCCGCGGTGGAAAAGATCGCCGAAGCCGAAGGCCTACACGTGCTGGGCTGGCGCAACGTGCCCACCGACGACTCGTCGCTGGGTGCGCTGTCGCGCGACGCGATGCCGACGTTCCGTCAGGTGTTCATCGCGGGGGCTTCCGGCATGACCCTGGAGCGCCGCGCCTACGTGGTCCGCAAGCGCGCCGAGCACGAACTCGGCACCAAGGGCCCGGGCCAAGATGGGCCCGGCCGCGAAACCGTTTATTTCCCAAGCCTGTCGGGCCAGACCCTGATCTACAAGGGCATGCTGACCACCCCGCAGCTCAAGGCGTTTTACCTTGACCTGCAAGACGATCGGCTGACCAGCGCGCTGGGCATCGTGCACTCCCGGTTCTCCACCAACACCTTCCCCTCCTGGCCGCTGGCGCATCCTTTCCGGCGCATCGCCCACAACGGGGAGATCAACACCGTCACCGGTAACGAGAACTGGATGCGGGCCCGCGAGGCGTTGATCAAGACCGACGTCTTCGGGTCCGAAGACGACGTCGAGAAGTTGTTCCCGATCTGCACCCCGGGCGCCTCCGACACCGCGCGCTTCGACGAGGCGCTCGAACTGCTCCACCTGGGCGGGCGCAGCCTGGCCCACGCGGTGTTGATGATGATCCCCGAGGCCTGGGAGCGTAACGAGTCGATGGACCCCGCGCGGCGGGCGTTCTATCAGTACCACGCTTCGTTGATGGAGCCGTGGGACGGCCCGGCGTCGATGACGTTCACCGACGGCACCATCATCGGCGCCGTGCTCGACCGAAATGGGTTGCGCCCCTCGCGCATCTGGATAACCGACGACGGCTTGGTGGTGATGGCCTCCGAGGCCGGCGTGCTCGACCTGGACCCCGCCAAGGTGGTCCAGCGGATGCGGCTGCAGCCCGGGCGGATGTTCCTGGTGGACACCGCGCAGGGCCGCATCGTCGCCGACGAGGAGATCAAGGCGGAGCTGGCCGCCGAGCACCCGTATCGCGAGTGGCTCGACAAGGGCCTGGTTCCGCTCGACGATTTGCCCGCGGGCAAGTACGTCCGGATGCCCCACCATCGACTTGTCAAGCGGCAGTTGACTTTCGGCTACACCTACGAGGAACTCAACCTGTTGGTGGCGCCGATGGTCCGGTCGGGCGCCGAGCCGATCGGCTCGATGGGTACCGACACCCCGGTCGCGGTGCTGTCGCAGCGGCCGCGGATGCTCTACGACTACTTCCACCAGCTGTTCGCCCAGGTGACGAACCCGCCGTTGGATGCCATCCGCGAGGAGGTGGTGACCAGCCTGCAGGGGACCACCGGCGGCGAGCGGGACCTGCTAAATCCGGACGAGGACTCCTGCCACCAGATCGTGTTGCAACAGCCGATTCTGCGTAACTACGAACTGGCCAAGCTGATCAATCTCAACCCCGACGACGAGGTCAACGGGCGCCCGCACGGCATGCGGTCCAAGGCGATTCGCTGTCTGTATCCGGTCGCCGAGGGCGGCGCCGGGTTGGCGGCCGCATTGGAGGAGGTCCGCGCGCAGGCGTCGGCGGCGATCGCCGACGGCGCGCGGGTGATCATCCTGTCCGACCGCGAGTCCGATGAGCAGCTGGCTCCCATACCGTCGCTGCTGGCGGTTTCGGCGGTGCACCACCACCTGGTGCGGGACCGGACGCGCACCCACGTGGGTCTGGTGGTCGAAGCGGGCGACGCCCGCGAGGTGCACCACATGGCGATGCTCATCGGCTTCGGGGCGGCGGCGGTGAACCCCTACCTCGCGTTCGAGTCGATCGAGGACATGCTGGACCGCGGTGTCATCGACGGCATCGACCGCAACAAGGCGCTGAACAACTACGTCAAGGCCGCCGGCAAGGGTGTGCTGAAAGTGATGTCCAAGATGGGCATTTCGACGCTGGCCTCCTACACCGGCGCGCAGCTGTTCCAGGCGGTCGGCATCTCCGAGGCCGTCCTCGACGAATACTTCACCGGGCTGAGCTGCCCGACGAGTGGCATCACGCTGGACGACATCGCCACCGACGTCGCGACCCGCCACACGCTGGCGTACATCGACCGGCCCGACGAACGCGCCCACCGAGAACTCGAGGTGGGTGGCGAATACCAGTGGCGCCGGGAGGGCGAGTACCACCTCTTCAACCCCGAGACCGTCTTCAAGCTGCAACACGCCACCCGCACCGGGCAGTATCAGATCTTCAAGGAATACACCCGCCTCGTCGACGACCAGAGCGAGCGGATGGCATCGCTGCGCGGCCTGCTCAAGTTCCGCGCCGACGTGCGGCCCCCGGTTCCGCTGGAAGAGGTCGAGCCCGCCAGCGAGATCGTCAAACGGTTCTCGACCGGCGCGATGAGCTACGGCTCGATCTCCGCCGAGGCGCACGAGACGCTCGCCATCGCGATGAACCGGCTGGGTGGCCGATCCAACAGCGGTGAGGGCGGCGAGAACGTCAAGCGATTCGACCGCGACCCCAACGGGGACTGGCGCCGCAGCGCGATCAAGCAGGTCGCCTCCGCCCGGTTCGGGGTCACCTCGCACTACCTGACCAACTGCTCCGACATCCAGATCAAGATGGCCCAGGGCGCGAAACCCGGTGAGGGAGGGCAACTTCCGGGGAACAAGGTGTACCCGTGGGTTGCCGAGGTTCGGCACTCCACACCCGGCGTCGGCCTGATCTCGCCGCCGCCGCACCACGACATCTACTCCATCGAGGATCTCGCGCAGCTGATCCACGACCTGAAGAACGCCAACCCGTCGGCGCGGGTCCACGTCAAGCTGGTCTCCGAAAACGGCGTAGGGACGGTCGCGGCGGGTGTTTCCAAAGCGCACGCCGACGTGGTGCTGATCTCGGGGCACGACGGCGGCACCGGCGCCACCCCGCTGACGTCGCAGAAGCACGCCGGCGCGCCCGTGGGAGTTGGGCCTCGCCGAGACGCAGCAGACCTTGTTGCTCAACGGCTTACGCGACCGGATCGTGGTCCAGGTCGACGGACAGTTGAAGACGGGCCGCGACGTGATGATCGGCGCGCTGCTCGGCGCCGAGGAATTCGGCTTCGCCACCGCGCCGCTGGTGGTGGCGGGCTGCATCATGATGCGTGTCTGTCATCTCGACACCTGCCCGGTCGGCGTGGCCACCCAGAACCCGGTGCTGCGGGAGCGTTTCACCGGCAAGCCCGAGTTCGTCGAGAACTTCTTCATGTTCATCGCCGAAGAAGTCCGGGAATACATGGCACAGTTGGGCTTCCGCACCTTCAATGAGGCCGTCGGGCAGGCGGGAGCGCTCGACACCACGCTCGCGCGTGCGCACTGGAAGGCACACAAGCTGGATCTGACGCCGGTGCTGCACGAGCCGGAGTCGGCGTTCATGAACCAGGACCTGTACTGCAGCTCCCGTCAGGACCACGGCCTGGACAAGGCGCTCGATCAGCAGTTGATCGTGATGAGCCGCGAGGCGCTGGACTCGGGCAAGCCGGTGCGGTTTTCCACCACGATCGGCAACGTCAACCGCACGGTGGGCACCATGCTCGGCCACGAGCTGACGAAAGCCTATGGCGGCCAAGGCCTCCCGGACGGAACCATCGACATCACGTTCGAAGGGTCCGCGGGCAACAGCTTCGGCGCCTTTGTACCCAGGGGAATTACGTTGCGCGTCTACGGCGACGCCAACGACTACGTCGGTAAGGGCCTGTCCGGTGGCCGGATTGTGGTGCGGCCGTCGGACAATGCGCCCAAGGACTACGTCGCCGAGGACAACATCATCGGCGGCAACGTCATTCTGTTCGGCGCCACCAGCGGGGAGGTTTACCTGCGTGGGGTGGTCGGCGAACGGTTTGCGGTCCGCAACTCCGGGGCGCACGCGGTGGTCGAGGGCGTCGGCGACCACGGCTGCGAGTACATGACCGGCGGGAAGGTGGTCATCCTTGGCCGCACCGGCCGTAACTTCGCGGCGGGCATGTCCGGTGGAATGGCCTACGTATACGACCCGGACGAGGAACTGCCGGAAAACCTCAACGCAGAGATGGTCGAGCTCGAGACCCTCGACGAGGACGATGCGGAGTGGCTGCACGGCACGATCCAAGCCCACGTCGATGCGACCGATTCCGCTGTCGGCCAGCGGATCCTGGCCGACTGGCGTGGTCAGCAACGGCACTTCGTCAAGGTGATGCCGCGCGACTACAAGAAGGTGCTGCAGGCGATCGCCAAGGCAGAGCGTGATGGCGTCGACGTCGACAAGGCGATAATGGCGGCCGCGCATGGCTGATCCGTCCGGCTTCCTGAAATTCACTCATCGGGAATTGCCGCAGCGCCGGCCTGTCCCGCTGCGGTTGCGCGACTGGAACGAGGTCTACGAGGACTTCGACGAAGAGACTTTGCGCGAGCAGGCAACGCGCTGCATGGACTGCGGTATTCCATTCTGTCACAACGGATGTCCGTTGGGTAACCTGATCCCGGAATGGAACGACCTGGTACGCCGGGGCCGTTGGCGCGACGCCATCGAACGGTTGCACGCCACCAACAATTTCCCGGACTTCACCGGCCGGCTATGTCCGGCGCCCTGCGAGCCGGCGTGTGTGCTGGGAATCAACCAGGATCCGGTGACCATCAAGCAGATCGAGCTCGACATCATTGACAGGGCCTTCGAGGAAGGCTTTGTGGTCCCGCTGCCGCCCGACAAGCTGACCGGAAAGACTGTCGCCGTGGTGGGTTCGGGCCCCGCAGGCCTGGCCGCCGCTCAGCAACTCACCCGCGCCGGCCACAGCGTGACCGTCTTCGAGCGCGACGACCGCATCGGTGGGCTGCTGCGCTACGGCATCCCGGAATTCAAGATGGAGAAGAGCGTCCTGGACCGGCGGCTGGATCAGATGCGGGCCGAGGGCACCGAATTCCGACCAAACGTCAACGTCGGGGTCGACATCACCGCCGAACAGCTGCGCGCCGATTTCGATGCGGTGGTGCTGGCCGGCGGCGCCACCGCCTGGCGCGATCTGCCCATTCCCGGTCGGGAGTTGGACGGCATCCACCAGGCGATGGAGTTCTTGCCGTGGGCCAACCGGGTGCAGGAGGGCGACGACGTCCTGGGCGAGGACGGGGAGCCGCCGATCACGGCCAAAGGCAAGAAGATCATCATCATCGGCGGCGGCGACACCGGGGCCGACTGCCTGGGCACCGTGCACCGGCAGGGTGCCACCGCCGTGCACCAGTTCGAGATCATGCCGCGTCCGCCGGAGGCGCGCGCCGAGTCCACCCCGTGGCCGACCTACCCGCTGATGTACCGGGTGTCGGCGGCGCACGAAGAGGGCGGCGAGCGGGTGTTCTCGGTCAACACCGAGGAGTTCGTCGGTGAGGACGGGCGCGTGACCGCGCTGAGGGCGCACGAGGTGACGATGCGGGACGGCAAGTTCGTCAAAGTCGAGGGCTCCGATTTCGACCTCGAGGCCGATCTGGTGTTGCTGGCGATGGGATTCGTCGGCCCGGAGAAGCCGGGCCTGCTCACCGAACTCGACGTGAAGCTCACCGACCGTGGCAACGTCGCGCGCGGCGCGGATTTCGACACCTCGGTTCCCGGTGTTTTCGTTGCCGGTGACATGGGTCGTGGCCAGTCACTGATCGTCTGGGCGATCGCCGAGGGCAGGGCCGCGGCGGCGGGCGCGGACCGGTATTTGATGGGTACGACGGCGCTGCCGGCACCCATCAAGCCGACGGCGGCCCCGCTGCAGTAGTCACATCAGCCACACCAGAAACACGCGTATACAAATTCGGCGTTTCTCCCACGCTTTGCCAAGCGGCTGTTGTCTAATAAATCTCTGTGGGGCCCGTCACGTCGACGTCGTACGGGGCTCGCGGAGGAACGGAACGATCGCAGGAAGTGATGACTGTGCATGTCAACCCAGTGCCTCATACGCGGATGGCGCGAATCGCCTGGTCATGGTTTCGTCACCCGATGAAGAGCCGCGAGTTTCCCGCAAAGCAGGAGCGCCTCGTGACCGCGGAGGACCTGCTGCTGTTCGGGTGGTAGCCGGCCCGTTCGGGCAGCAATCGTGGGTGCGCGAAAGTTTGCCCGGGAGTCCCGGATTGGTTAGCGGTGCTGCGGCGCTATCTGGGCGGCACTTCAGCCTTTCAAGAGCCCCGAATCCCTGATCGCCTCGGCCAATGGTTCCAGGACGGCGGGATCGTGGGGCGGAGCGAGGTAGACGATGCCCAGGTCGAGGCCTTCGGCGGCCAGCGCGGCCGCGTCCTCGAGGACCTTTCCGTAGTTGCGGTCCGGTTCCAGGCGCAGGTGGGCTGACCGGACGATCTCTTTCGGGTCCCGTCCGATGTCCGCGCAATGCGCGGCCAGTACGTCGCGCTTGCGCGCGAACAAGTCGGGCGGACCGCCGGCGAAATTCCAGTGCTGGGCGTACCGCGCGGTGATCCGCAGCGTGCGTTTCTCTCCGCCGCCGCCGATGCAGATCGGCGGGTGCGGGCGCTGTGGGCCCTTGGGTTCGTTACGGGCGCCCTTGAGTTGGTAGTACTTGCCGTCGAAGTCGGTGGTCTCCTCGCTGAGCAGGCTGACCAGCACCGCACAGGCTTCTTCGAACCGGTCGAAGCGTTCCCTGATCGAGCCCAGCTCGATGCCGTAGGCGCCCGACTCCTCTTCGTTCCACCCGGCGCCGATCCCGAGCTCGAGACGTCCGTTCGAGATGATGTCGAGCGCCGCGGCCATGTTGGCCAGGACCGCGGGATGGCGGTAGTGGACGCCGGTGACCAGGGTGCCCAACCGCAACCGCTTGGTGGCCTGCGCCAGCGCGGTCAGCGTCGTCCAGCCCTCCAGGCAGGGGCCGCTGCTGTCGGAGAAGATCGGGTAGAAGTGGTCGAAGGTCCACCCGGACTCGTAGACCTCGATATCGTCGGCGGCCCGCCAGGCCGCCAGCATGTCTGTCCAGGTGGTGTTTTGCGGTGAGGTTTTGAACGCGAATCGCATGGAAACGACGTTAGTCGATCTTGATGAACCGCCACTAAACTCGTCCGGACGATGACTAACGCGCTCGGGATCGACACCAAGATCACGCTGCTGGCGGCCGGGCTGATTTTTCTCCTCGCTCTGGTCCTCGGGGTCTGGAAGTACCGGCAGATCATGGCCGCCGACGATCATCGCGCGCATCCATACGTCGACATCGCGCATCGGGCGGCGTTGCTCTACTCGTTCGCGACCCTGTTGATTGCGGTCTTCGTCGAACTCAGCGCCTGGCCTGCATGGGTCAACCTGACCGCGGCGATGGTCGTCGTGTTCTTCTTCGTCGGGGCCATCGCGGGCTATATCAGCCACGGCGCGCGGCGCGACACCGTCAACCAATTCGAAAAGCCCGATCGCAGAACCGAGGTGGCGATGGCCCTGCTCATCTTGGGAGAGATCGGCGGCTTCGCGGTGATCCTTGCCGGATTCGTCGTCGGGCAGCTGCTTTCAACCGGCCAGGCACACTGGAGCCATGGATCCGGTGACCGCGTTGCGGCAGATCGCCTACTACAAGGACCGGAGTCGCCACGACCCCAGGCGCGTGATGGCCTACCGCAACGCCGCCGACATCATCGAGGGTCTTTCCGACGCCGCGCGAGAGCGGCACGGTCAGGCCAACAGCTGGCAGGCACTGCCCGGCATCGGGCCCAAAACCGCAAAGGTCATCAACCAGGCCTGGTCCGGCCGTGAGCCCGATCTTCTGGTCGAATTACGTTCGGCCGCCGAGGATCTCGGTGGCGGCGACGTGCGCGCCGCGCTGCGCGGGGATCTGCACCTGCACTCCAACTGGTCGGACGGGTCGGCGCCGATCGAGGAGATGATGGCCACCGCCGCCGCGCTGGGTCATGAGTATTGCGCGCTGACCGACCACTCGCCGCGGCTGACGATAGCCAACGGGCTCTCGCCAGAGCGGTTGCGCAACCAGCTCGACGTCATCGATGGGTTGCGCGACCAGTTCGCGCCGCTACGCATACTCACCGGGATCGAGGTCGACATCCTCGACGACGGCAGCCTCGACCAGGATCCTGAGCTGCTGGAGCGCCTCGACGTCGTCGTCGCCAGCGTCCATTCGAAGCTGTCGATGGACTCGCCCGCAATGACCCGACGCATGGTGCGCGCGGTCTCCAACGGCCACGCCGACGTGCTGGGCCACTGCACCGGCAGGCTGGTCGCGGGCAACCGCGGTATCCGGCCCGAATCGAAGTTCGATGCCGAAGCCGTGTTCACCGCCTGCCGTGAGCACGGGACGGCGGTGGAGATCAATTCCCGTCCCGAGCGCCGCGACCCCCGACGCGCCTGCTCGAGCTGGCGCTCGAAATCGGTTGTGTGTTCAGCATCGACACCGACGCGCACGCGCCCGGGCAGCTGGACTTCCTCGGCTACGGCGCCCAGCGCGCGCTGGACGCGGGCGTGCCCGTCGACCGGATCGTCAACACCTGGCCGGCGGACAAGCTGCTGGAATGGACCGGGTCAGTCGGGTAGGTGCGGCATTTCGAGGCCGGTGTCGCGGCCGATCAACACCGCCGGCGTGAGCGCCGACCTGCCGTAGCGACGGCGTATCCGGTCGATCGCCGCCTCAAAGTCTTCCGAGGCCAGTCGGCGCTCGCCGTCGCCGAAGGGCAGCATCAGCTGCTGGGCGCCGCTGCGGTCGATGCCCGACACGGCGAAGCCGACCAGAGTCAATCCACGCTGCGCGATCAGCGGTGCCGCGGATGCCACCAGCTGCCGGGCGGTGGCCAGGATGGGCGGCGTCGACGAGGTGGCCCACGGCAACGTGCGTGACCGGGTGGCCCGGCTGAAGTCGTCGAACCGCAGGCGCAGCACCACCGTGCGACCGGTGCGTCCGGCGGTGCGCATCCGGGCGGTGATGCGGTCTATCAGGTTGACCACCACCGCGTCCACCTCGGCGGGCGACATGCGATTGCCGGCGCGGCCCAGCGCGCGCTGGGCGCCCACGGACCGGCGACGCACGCCGGTGGTCACCCGGCGGCGGTCGATGTTGCGGGACAGCGCATACAGTTGGCGGCCCATTGCGGCTCCCAGCAGCGAGGCCAGCGTCGACTCGCCGAGCTCGGCGACGTCGGCGACGGTCACGATGCCGTGCGCGTGCAGCTTGTCGGCGGTCACCGCGCCCACGCCCCACAACCGGCGGACCGGCAACGGGCGCAGGAACGCCAGCTCTCGATCGGGCGGCACCAACAGCAGTCCGTCGGGCTTGGCCTGTTGGCTGGCGACCTTGGCGAGAAATTTCGTCCGGGCAACCCCGACGGTGATGGGCAGGCCGACGCGGTCGCGCACGTCCGCGCGCAGCCGTTCCGCGATCTCGACCGGCGAGCCGGAGACCCGGCGCAACCCGCCGACGTCGAGGAAGGCTTCGTCCACCGACACCGCCTCTACGATCGGCGTGCAGTCACGGAACACCTCGAACACGGCGTCGCTGGCGCGGGAATAGGCCGTCATCCGGGGCGGCACCACCACGGCGTGCGGGCACAGGCGCCGCGCCTGCGCACCGCCCATCGCCGTGCGCACGCCGTGGGCCTTGGCTTCATAGCTGGCCGCCAGCACCACCCCGCCGCCGACGACCACGGGGCGGCCACGCAACGTCGGATCGTCGCGCTGTTCGACGGACGCGTAGAACGAATCCAGGTCCGCGTGCAGGATGGACGCATCACTCCGCACGAACATATGTTCGCATAGGCATGCGACAAGAGTGGGCTAAGTGGCCTCGGCATAAATGCTGCTGACCCAGATGTGGACCAGCGTGTCGAGCAGGTGCTCGCCCGCCACCGCGGGCCGCTCGCCGGCGAACGAGGTGAGCATCACCTTCTCGTTGAGCAGGTTCAGCGCCGCGGAAAGATCGTGGGCCGGCAGCGTTACCGGCGCCGCGCCGCGGGCGCGTTCGGCCTCAATCACCGCGGTGATGTGACCCACCCACTTCTCCATGAAGCGCGACCACAGCGCGCGGAGATCCCTGTTGGTGCGCGCGGCCTCGGCGGCCAGCGACACCGAGCGATGCGCGCCGAATGTCTCGACGAACACGTTGATACCCGTGCGCCACAGGCTTTTCAGCTCGGTGGGCGGATTGGCGACCATCGCCTCCAGTGCGGAGTCGGCCTCGACGATCACCCGCTCGAAGAGGGTGAGCAGCACCGCGTCTTTGGACGGGAAATAGAAGTAGAACGTCGGCCGGGAGAGGCCGGCCCCCTTGGCCAGGTCGTCGACCGAGATATCGGCGAGCGGGCGTTCGGCCAGCAGCCGCTCGGCGGTGGACAGTATGGCCAGTTCGCGGTCGTCACCCGATGGACGCGTCGAACGCCGGCCCCGGGGGGCGCGGGTGGAGCTGGCGGTAGTCACGACCATGAGTTTACACAATGTTGAAAATTTCAACAGGGTGTTGACTAGTTCAACGCAGCGTTGATAGCGTGGCCACATGACTGAACACCTTGACGTTGTCATCGTGGGCGCCGGGATCTCCGGTGTGAGCGCGGCCTGGCACCTGCAGGACCGCTGCCCGACCAAGAGCTACACCATCCTGGAGCGCCGCGAGGACCTGGGCGGCACCTGGGACCTGTTCAAATACCCGGGCATCCGGTCGGACTCCGACATGTTCACCCTCGGGTTCCGGTTCAAGCCGTGGCGCTCGGCGAAGTCGATCGCCGACGGCCACTTGATCAAGGCCTACATCGAGGAGGCCGCCGCCGAGAACGGGATCGACCGGCACATCCGGTACCGCCACCGCGTTGTCGCCGCCGACTGGTCCGACGCCGACAACCGCTGGACGCTGACCGTGGAGAACGACGGCCGGCAGAGCGAGATCACCTGCTCGTTCCTGTTCGCCTGCACGGGCTACTACAACTATGACGAGGGGTATTCGCCCACGTTCGCCGGCGCGCAAGATTTCGAGGGCACGATCATCCATCCGCAGCACTGGCCGGAGGACCTCGACTACGCGGGCAAGAAGATCGTCGTCATCGGATCCGGCGCCACCGCGATCACCCTGATCCCGGCCCTGGTGAACTCGGGCTCCGGGCACGTCACGATGCTGCAGCGATCACCGACCTACATCGGCTCGCTGCCCGGCGTCGACCCGTTCGCCGAGCAGGCCAACCGGCTGCTGCCCGATCGCCTCGCGCACATGGCGAACCGCTGGAAAGCCATCGCGTTCAGCACCTTCCAATACCAGCTCTCGCGGAAAGCCCCCGCCTACATGCGCAAGACGCTGATGACAATGGCCGAGCGACGCCTGCCCAAGGGCTATGACGTCGAAAAGCACTTCGGGCCGCAGTACAACGTCTGGGACCAGCGGCTGTGTCTGGCCCCCGACGGCGATTTCTTCCGGACCATCCGGCACGGCAAGGCCGACGTCGTCACCGACACCATCGACCGGTTCACCAAAACCGGGATCAGGCTCGCCTCGGGTGAGGAGTTGCAGGCCGACATCATCATCACCGCAACGGGTTTGAACATGCAGTTGCTGGGTGGGGTGCTGCCGACCAAGAACGGTGAGCCCCTCGACCTCACGTCGTTGATGACCTACAAGGGCTCGATGTTCTCCGGGATTCCGAATTTCGCCATCACCTTCGGATACACGAATGCGTCATGGACGCTGAAGGCCGACCTGGTCTCCGAATTCGTCTGTCGGTTGCTGAACTACATGGACGCCAAGGGTTTTGACACCGTCGAGCCGCAGCGGCCGGGCGATGACGTCGACGAGTTGCCGTTCATGGACTTCAGCCCCGGCTACTTCCAGCGTTCGATGCACCTACTTCCCAAGTCGGGATCGCGCGCGCCGTGGCGGCTCAAACAGAACTATTTGTTTGACATGCGGACGATCCGGCGCGGCAAGGTCGCCGACGAGGGCCTGCGATTCGCGAAAAAGCCTGCGGTGGTAGCGGCTTAAAACTCAGACAACGACGATGCCGTCGTCGTCGCAGTAGGCGATTTCGCCGGGCACGAAGGTCACTCCGCCCAGAGTCAGCTCGACGTCGCGCTCTCCGGCGCCCGTCTTGGAGCTCTTGCGGGGATTGGTGCCCAGCGCCTTGATTCCGATATCGATGCCGCGCAGCGCGGCGGCGTCGCGCACCGCGCCGTTGATCACCAGCCCCGCCCAGCCGTTGGAACGAGCCAATTCGGCGATGACATCTCCGACCAGCGCGGCGTGCAGGGAGCCGGCGCCATCGATCACCAGGACCCCGCCCGCGCCCGGCCCCGAGAGCACCGATTTCAGCAGCGCGTTGTCCTGGAAGCAGCGCACCGTGCTGATCGGCCCGGCGAATTCGGAGCGGCCGCCGAACTGGCGGAATTGGACATCGCAGCTGCGTACGTCGGGCCCGATGTCGTCGACGAGGTCGGCGGTGGGCCGGAATGACACGGTCACTTGACGTCAGCGGCGCCGCAGCTGCCGGATCAGCAGGATGGCCAGCAGGCTGAGGGTCAAAGCGACGATCAGCGGCACCCGCGATTGGCTCGATGACGACGCCGTAATGTCGGGCGAAACCGGGTCATTCGCGGCCTCTACGGTCGATTTGGCTTGTGCGGCGGCATCTTTGGCGGCAGCGGAAAGATCGCCGTTGGTTTCGACCCGCTCGTGCACGGCGAGCGGTTGTTCGGCCGGCTTTGGTGGTGCGGGCGCGGCGCTTTTGGCCGGGGCCTTCTTGGCGGGCACTTTTTTGGCGGGTGCCTGCTTAGCGTCCGCCTTTTTCGCGTCCGCCTTTTTCGCGGGCGCTTTTTTGGCCGGCGCTTTCGCGGTCTTCTTGGCGGCCTTGGCAGGGGGCTTCTTTTCCGGCGGGGTCGGTGCGCCGTCGGGTTCGCTGTTGGGTTGGTCCTGCGGGTCTGCCATGCGGCCGCTCCTTTGCAGCTCTCACTCGCTTGTGTCTAGCGCACCGGGTTCCTCGGATCCCATCATGCCAGTACGGGTGGCGGTGCCGCGGTGACCAGGGGCCGGTCACGCCCGGCGCCGCACCGCCCACAACGCGCCCGCGGCGACGAGCGCGGTTGCCACGACCACAAACGGCCAGACGGGGACGTTGCCGCTGCTGCCGGTGGCGGCCGCGCCGGGCCCTGGCGTGCCGGTGCCGGGCACCGTCAGCCGAAACGACCAGGACCCGGACACCACGTGGCCGTCCGCGGACGTCACCCGGTAGTTGACCGTATAGGTCCCGGCCGGGCCGAGCGCTCGCAGGCCGATGCCGACGATCGCGCCCTGCACTGACGGCTCCCCGGTGGACCACACGTTGCCATCGGGGCCGACGACCGTCATTGCCGCGAACGTGGTTTGCAATCGCTCGTTGAAGGTGGCGCTCACGCGTGCGGGACCGGTCGCGAGAATCGAATTGTCTGCGGGCTCGGCCGACACACGCCAGGCGTGCGCGAATGCCGTTTGCGCGGTCAGGGTCGCGGTCAACACCATGGCGGCCAGCAGCAGGCCCGCCCACGCGATGACCGCCGGCCGCCTCATGCCCGTCGGCGGATCAACGCAAGACCGACACCCAGAGCGGCCACTACCAGAGCCGCGCCACTCAACAGACGGGCGGTGTTATCGGCCGGTTTCGACGGCGCCGGCGCGGCGGCATGGTCGGCGGGCGCAGCGGCAGGTGGATGGTGGTCATGCGGTGCGGCAGGCGCCGCGGCAAGGTTCAGCGTGGGCGCCGGATGTTCGGGCTCACCGCCGCCGGGCAGCGGCGGCTCGTCCCATTTCACGACCGCCCCGTCGGCATAGGTCTGGGTGGCCGGGAAGCTGACCGTGTCGGCGTCCGGCAGTTGCACCGAAATCCGGAATAGCGCGAATTGGTCCACGCCGATCCCGCCGTTGGACGGGGCCGTCCATGTCACCGAGCGGATTGCGCCCGAGGCCGCGTCGCGGTCGAGCTTGGCCATCCACCCGGCCATGCTTTCGACGCCGGCCGACGCCACATTGGGAAGGGTGACGGTCAGTGCGGTGGTCGCCGCGCCCGTGTTGGATTCGTTGGGCACCTGGAAGGTGACGATCGCCATGGCGCCGCGCACGGGGTTGTCGCTGCTGGCGTGGACGTGCGCCCATGCCGCCGGGGCGCCCGCCGCCGAGCCGAGATAGAGCGCACCGGCCACGGCGCCCGGGATCAGCACGCGCGAGATCCGCTTGTCCTGGGATGACATGTCTCCTCGCTGCGGTCAGGTCAACCCAAGGCGGGCCATCACGTCCGCCTCGATACCGTCGAGTTGCGACGAGATCGCGGCGTGGGCCGCCCGGCGTCGCGCGGCCGGCATGTTCTCGGCTGCGGTGACGGCCGCCGACAGGTCGGAGAGCCGTTCGGCGATGGCGGAAACGAACTGCTTGGTCTCGGCATCTTTGGGCTTCTGGTCTTGCACCATTCGCAATGACTTTTCCGCCCCGGCGATCCGGGCCGACAGCTGGGCGCCGTGGCCGGAGAACTGGCCGATCTGCGCCAGCGGAATTCCCAGCTGGTCCGCCCGACGCTGGTCGAGGATCGCACGGGCGGTCATGGCTAACCGGTAGATCACCGGCGTCAAGATCGGCACGAGCAGCCGTGACACCGTCAATACCCGCCGAATTCGCGTTGGCGACAGCAACTTTCCCTCCCGCGCCGCCTTGAGCTCGGCCTCGGCGACCTTCAATGCCGTCCGGTCGGTGTCCCGCTGGGATTTGACCTGCGCCTTGAGGGCCTTGTCCGCGGCGCGTCGATCGCCCTTGATCCTGCGGGCGTCGTTCTTGGCGGCGAGCCTGGCCTCGAGCTTGGCGCGGGCCTTGATCGCACGGGCTTCGGCGCGGCGCGTCGCGTGACTCTTTCGCTTGCGGAACAGGCCCATTCCCGGCCGCCTCCCGGTATCTCGTGACTATCGCGCTCGCGTGTGCGCGATCCGTGAGCCAACCCTAATGGGGATGGGCGCGGCCGCGGCCGTTCAGGTCGGGTCGACTGCCGGCGGCAGGCTTATGCGCTGAGATGCTCCTTGCGGCGCAGCTCGTTGACCCGTTCCGCGATGTCCTTCCGCGATTCGGCAGACAATTCGGCGGCGCCCAGCGCGATGCGGCGCACGCCGTCGTCGCGCATCGTGGCCAGCCACGACAACTCCCGGTCGAGCTTTTCGTAGTACTCGTCGTCGGTGAAGTAGGCCGGCTTGATGCGGAAGAAGTTAGCCAGGGCGGCCATGGTCGCCGTCGACGGGTTGGTGCGGTTGCCTGAACGTAGCTGGGACAGGTAGGGAGCCGACATCGTTATGCCCTCCGCTTTGAGCGCCGCGATCACCTCCGCTGAGGTGTGAGCCCCGCGTCCGGGGGGATACACCGTGTCGAAAAGGCGGTTGAGGCGGGCGGCGAACGTCGTGCTCATCGATTTCCTCCACTGGACTGTAGAAGTGGACTATTCCCTTTGCGTATTTGCTGGTCATGGTAGCGAGGGATTGGGTCCCCAAACAGGTGCAAACAGGCAAGGATTCGACACCGGCGTTGCTGATGGTTGCCGAATCCTCACTCAACGAGCGTCTAACTAATTCGCTGGGGTGTCCACTAGATCGGCAAAACTCACAGGTTATCCGCAGAATTCGACGTAGCGGCCAGGGTGGCGGGCTGCCGGTATCACGTTGGGCGCGGCGATCGGGCCGAGGGTGCTGGGCGGGTGCACCGCAACCAGCAGGCAATTTAGGCCCCTTAACGATAATCTTTGCTGTCAGGTCGGTAATAGCTGCACAAAACGGGATAGGGGTACGGCGAGTGGCCCGCGGAGATACCTCTGGGGTGACTGCGGGCCGCAGCGGCTGACGGGGAAGCGGTGCCGTTGGCACCTCAGACAATGTCCGATGACCTCCCGGCGACAGCAGCTTCGTTCCGGCGCCGACGGAGAGTTTGCGCCACGGCCACCGCCGCGGCGGCCAGGGCCACCGCGACGGTGACCGCGATGGCCACCGACGGCAAACCCAGCGCGCCGTCGAACAGCATCCACAAGCCGAACAAGAGGAACAGCAGGCCGGCAAAGACGTGCAGTAGCTTCTGGGGCAGGCGCCTATGCAGCACCCTTCCCACACCAATGGCCAGGCCGTCGGCCAAGACCATGCCCAAGGTGGACCCGATCCACACGCCGGTCCAGTCGTGATCGCTGGCCAACGTCACCGTCGCCAGCGTCGTCTTGTCGCTCATCTCGGCGAGCAGGAACGACGAGATCACCGCGAGCAGCGCGAACCGGGGTTCGCCGGCGGTCGCGACGATCTCATCTTTGGCCGCGCCTTCGCGCCACGCCCACACGGCGAAGATGAGGAATGCGATCGCCGATGCGAAGGCCATCGGGCGCGCCGGCAGGGTCGCGCCCAGGAAGTGGCCAATCGTCACCGACAGCCCGTGCGCCAGGAACGCGGCAATCCCGACTCCGGTCAACACCACCCACCATCGGTAACGCAGCGCGAAGGTCATGGTGAGCAGCTGGGACCGGTCGCCGAGTTCGGCGAGGAAAACCACCCCCAGCGTTAGCAACGTGGCGGCGAGCATGGGAGACGACCTTTCGACGCGTCGTCGACGACCGTGCAGTCGTCGAACACCGGTCGAAGGTCTCGCCCACCGACCCGGTAGGGCCGGTTCGCCGGCCGGGCTATGCGCCAGTATGTCGACACGACGATTCGGGGCTACTCCCCTTCGCTAACCGTCTCAGGCTAGCGGGCGATTTCGGGGAGCGCCAGCAAGGCAGCGAAGTTCGGACACCCGTATTTATCGATTCGAGATTCCAACTAATTCGTTTGAATTCCCTTATGCTGCAAGCAGCATTGCCAGGATCGCCGTGTCGGGATGGCTGATCGGGTCCACGCCCACGCGGCTCACCATGGACGTGATTGTGCCGTCGGCTTCCGCTTCCACCCAGGCTGCCCGGTGCTCAAGTCCCAGGTAGGGCAGTCCCGGCAGCAGCACGCATCCCGACGCCGCCCCGCTGCATTCCGGCAACGAAGGCGTGGTTTCCGACGGCGGATGCAGCATCAGCAACGCGGGAGGCTGATGATCGGCGAAATATCCTGGCGGGATGGCCGATTCACCGAAGATCGTGCCCTCGGCCAGCACCAGGCCGACGGTGCCCGGTTCCGGTTCGTCGGGTAGCTCCTCACGAGCGCCGAAAACCGTTGTGGTGGAGAGCAATCCGGGCAATGACGCGACCCTGACCGCAACCATCAGCAATTGGGCCCACTCTTTCGTCGAATCGGGCCAACGTCCGGAGATCACAAAACCTTTGAGCGCACCACGAGAATGGAAGGGGGAAACCCCTATGGGACGATCCGACCCAGTTTCCATCTCGACCTCCGCGTGACGTCTCCGTTCGAATGACGACGCTGTAGCTCGGATAATTCAGCATGCCCGCGGGTCGGGCACCGTGCAACTCGACACGGCCAGAAGTGCTTGGCTTCTCAAAATGGCCGAACGCCCCCGGTAAAGGCAAGGGCGCCACGCAATCCGCGCGGCGCCCCAGCCTCTCGGTTGGTCTCAGCCGAAAATCAGCCCTTTGGTTTTGGAGGTCGCCGCCGCGTAGCGGTCCTGCACGTCCGCCCAGTTGACCACATTCCAGAACGCCTTGACGTAATCCGCCTTGACGTTCTTGTACTGCAGGTAGAAGGCGTGTTCCCACATGTCGACCTGCAACAGGGGAATGACGCCGAGCGGGACGTTCGCCTGCTGGTCGTACAGCTGGAAGGTCAGCAGCTTGTTGCCAAGGGTGTCGTAGCCGAGTACCGCCCAGCCGGACCCCTGCAAGCCGTTGGCGGCCGCGCTGAACTGTGCGCGGAACTTGTCGAATGATCCGAACGCGTCGTCGATGGCGGCAGCCAGCTCGCCGGTCGGCTTGTCGCCGCCGTTCGGCGAGAGGTTCTTCCACCAGATCGAGTGGTTGACGTGACCACCGAGATGGAAGGCAAGGTTCTTCTCGTTCAGGAAGATCGCCGAGTGGTCGTCCTTGGCGCGTGCCTCTTCAAGTTTCGCGACGGCATCGTTCACGCCCTTGACGTAGGTGGCGTGGTGCTTGCTGTGGTGGATCTCGTTGATCTGACCGGAGATGTGCGGTTCCAGCGCTCCGTAGTCCCAGTCCAAGTCGGGCAGGGTGTATTCGGCCACGGCATTCCTTTCTTCGGTGCATCGATGATGATCGTCGGACGCTCAGTTCGCGCCGGGGCTGCCACTCGGGCGGCCAGCATAACCAACCCTGCTCCATGACCGCCCGCGCCGCAAGAACGACCGCTGCGGGTGCATACCCAGATGGTGGTGGTTCAAGCCAAGACGATGATGGCGAAAATCGCGAGCAACACCAGCGCGATCAGGCCGGCGCGCAAAGCGGCGATACCGTAGTTGTGGTTCCAAGCATGCGAGCCGGAATACGACTTCGACGGGGCCGGCGAACCCGGACCGAACGAATGCGTGGCCATCGACTGCCTTTCACCTGCAGCTCACCCCACCGACGTGAGGTGAGTCACAACCTAGTTACGTGACGGTGATCATAACCGCTTGCAACAACGTTGGAAAACGCACTGCGCAAATGGCGCGAGCGGCGGGCGACCGGCGCGCGACAAGAGTTCGGGCAGCCGTCCGTTCGGGCTCATCCGCGGGGTGCTCAGGCAAGGCAATCCGTTCGCTCGGATACCGGTTTCGGGCTGTCTATGGCACGACCTCATCGGCCGGCGGTTATCCACAGTCGCAGCCAGGGACAGCCGGTAGAGGCGTATTGCCGGCATGGGTACCCACGTACCAGTTGTGGATAAACCTGTGGAAATTGTGGATAGCCATGGGCAATTGTCCGCGTTGCCGGAGGATCGGGCGGGCGCCGCCTGATCCCGGGTTCCGAGGACCCGGGGCTAGCATGGTCCGGTGATCCAGGTGTGCTCGCAGTGCGGCACTCGGTGGAACGTGCGCGAGCGGCGACGTGAGTGGTGTCCCCGCTGTCGCGGAGCGCTGATGGCGCCCGCAACGGACGTTCCGGCGGCCGACCCGCGGTGGAGCACTCACGGCGCCCCACCGCCGGCCAGATCGTCCGCGTCTCCCGGATGGCGGCGCACTCCGCCGCGGCTGCCGCCCGGCTTCAGGTGGATAGCGGTGCGCCCCGGCGCCCCACCGCCTCCGCGACGCGGACGACGGTCCCTGGGCCCCACCCCGCGCTACGCCGTGATCCCGCGCTGGGGCTTGGCGGACCGCGTCGAAGCGGCTGCGACGGCAGCCGAAAAGCCTACGCAGACAGGGCCATCGGCGCCGATCGTTCGCACCTCGCTGTTCCTGAGCGTGCTGGTGCTCTGCGTCGCCGCCCTGGTGTACGTCGTGCGGTACGTGCTGTTGGTGATAAACCGCAACACGTTGCTGAACTCGATCGCGGCCATCGCCGCGGACTGGCTCGGGGTGCTGGCCAGCGTGGCGGCGATCGCGGCGGTGATCACCTCCGGCGTGACGCTGATCCGGTGGCTGATCGCGCGCAGGGCCGCCGTGTTCGCGCATTCCGGCCTGCCGGAGTCGCGCTCCGTTCGGGCGTTGTGGGCCGGCTGCGTGGTGCCGCTGGCCAATCTGCTCTGGGCACCTGTGTACGTCATCGAGCTGGCGACCGTCGAAGAGCACTACGCCCGGCTACGAAGACCGATCGTGCAGTGGTGGATCGCTTGGGTTCTCAGCTACCTGGTTTCGATTTTCGCGATCGCTACCAGCTTCGCCACGGACGCCCAGGGTATCGCGAACAACACCGTGCTGATGGTGTTTGCCTATCTGCTCGCGGCGGCCACCTTGTCCGCCGTTGCCCGGGTCTTCGAGGGGTTCGTGCGCAAACCGGTCGAACGGCCGGCACACCGATGGGTCGTGGTCGACCGAGATCAGTCGGGCCGCCCCGCGGCGCCCGCATCCGCCGCCCCGGTTGAGTTGGAGGGGCAGGAACCGGCAGCATAGGGGAATGACGTGGGCCGACGAGGTGCTCGCCGGGCATCCCTATGTTGTTGCCCACCGCGGCGCATCGGCCGCTCGGCCCGAACACACGCTCGCCGCTTACGACCTCGCGCTTAAAGAGGGCGCCGACGGCGTGGAATGCGATGTGCGGCTGACCCGCGACGGGCATCTGGTTTGCGTTCATGACCGCCGGCTGGACCGGACCTCGACGGGGGCGGGTCTGGTCAGCACTATGACGCTGTCCGAACTGCGCGAGCTCGAGTACGGGGCGTGGCATGGCAGCTGGCGCGCCGACGGTACGCACGGCGATACCAGTCTGCTGACGCTGGAGGCCCTGGTTTCGCTCGTTTTGGACTGGCACCGGCCGGTGAAGCTCTTCGTCGAGACCAAGCATCCGGTCCGGTACGGGTCGCTGGTGGAAAGCAAGCTTCTCGCGCTGCTGCACCGCTTCGGCATAGCCGCGCCCGCCTCCGCGGACCGGTCCCGCGCGGTGGTGATGTCGTTTTCGGCGGCCGCGGTGTGGCGGATCCGGCGAGCCGCACCGCTGTTGCCGACGGTGTTGCTCGGCAGTTCCCCTCGCTACCTGACCAGCAGCGCGGTCACCGCTGTCGGTGCCACCGCCGTCGGGCCCTCGCTGCCGGCGCTCAAGGACTATCCGCAACTCGTGGACCGCGCCGTCGCTCAGGGCAGGGCGGTGTACTGCTGGAACGTCGACGAATACGAAGACATCGACTTCTGCCGGGATATCGGTGTCGCCTGGCTTGCCACTCACCACCCGGGCCGCACGAAGGCCTGGCTGCAGAACCGACGCGCCGGCCAGGGCAGCAGTTAGTCAGGGACTATTGCTGTCCGTCGAGCGCGGCAGCCGGGACCGGCGCGTCGGAGGCCAGCGCCTCGAACAACTGGGCGGCGGCCTCGTGGTTCCACACCACCACAGCCCCGGCGTCGCTGGTGGTGAACTGCCCGATCGGGACGGTCAGCGCGGTGGTGGAACCGTGCAGCGCCCAGCCGAGTTGCGCCAGATCCCACACATGGTCGCGCCGGTCAACCGTCAGGGCGCCGGCGGCCGCACGCGGCACCGAGTACCAGCGGAACGGATTGGCACACACCGCCGGGCTGGTGACGCGGTGCAGCAATGCCGACAGGAACTGCCGTTGGTTGACCATCCGGTCCAGGTCCGCGCGCGGTGTGTCGCGCGTCCTGACGTATCCGAGTGCCGTGCGGCCGTCGAGTTTCTGGCAGCCGGCCGGCAGGTCGATGCCGGCCAGCGGATCGTTGATCGGCGTGGTCGGACACATGGTGACCCCGCCGAGCGCATCGACCAGGACGGCGAAGCCACCGAACCCGATCTCGGCGTAGTGATTGAGGTGTAGCCCGGTCGCCTGCTCCACCGTGTGCGTCAGCAGGGGAGCACCGCCCATCGCGAACGCTGCGTTGATTTTGTCCCTGCCATGACCCGGTATCGGCACGTACGAGTCACGCGGGATCGACACCACCGTCGTCGGGGTGCTCGACCCTAACTCCGGCACGTGTACCAGCACGATGGTGTCGGTGCGACTGCTGCCGACATCGCCACCCGTGGCCAGGTCTTGCTGTTGCCCGGCGGTCAGGCCTTGGCGGCTGTCCGAACCGACGACCAACCAGTTCGTGCCGCGACCGGGCCCGGGCCGATCCGGATAGTCGGTCAGGACCGGCTCGCGCCGCAGTGCCGTGTCGAACCAGGCGGCCGCGCCGAAGATGCCGGCGCCGGCGAGCAGCGAGCCGATCAGCAAGGTGAGCGCCACCACCCGGCCCCAGCGGCGCCGGCCGCGCTTGCGGCGCGCGCGTGGGGCGACGGGGCGAGGCGGGGCGGGTGGTGGCGCCGCGCGGGGCAGCGGGTTCGTTTGATCGAAGGGCGACGCCGGGGGGATTGGTCTTCGAGGCCCTTGACGCCCCGACCGTTCCGGTGATCGATCGCCGTTCACCCGGATAACGTACGTGCAGGGTCAGGGCATCAGTTAACGCCGCGCTCGCAGCCCGTTGACGAACGGGCAACCCATCAGCACCCGGATGGCCTGGCTGAGCCCGGTCATGTCGTCCACCGGTTTGTGAAAGGCCAGCCGGACGTCGTGGTCGCTTTCATTGCCTTCGATGCGGAACTGCACGCCGTACCGGTCGAGCCCGAGCGGGCGGACCTGCCCGCGTCGCAACGGCGCGGGCAGCTTCGAAACCAGCCGCGTGACCACGTCGTTGTGGACGGTGTCCAGGTGCCACAGCAGGCTCGCCTCGATTTCACAGAACGGGTCGGGCCGGGCTGCGAGCAGGTCCGCCACGCTGACAGCCTCGGCGCCGGTGGCATCGGTGACGACCACGGACGCGATCTGTAGTCGCAGCAACGCGTAGCGGGGATCCTCGCCGTCGGAGGGCGCCGACCTCGGCGTCTCGACTTGAAGCAGAGCCGGATTCGGGTCTTCGGCGGCGATCTGGTCGAGCATCGCTGCGACCGCGTGCGGCGGCACCCGCTCCAGGCGGCCGCGCACCCACACCAGCGACCGGACCGGTTCCCGCAGCGGGAGCGGGGCGTAGTCGGTCAGCTCCAGCAGCCCTTGCGATCCGGTGCGCGGGCGATCGGCCTCGCCGGCGCGGTCGACCGGAACCGCGATGGCAAAGGACCCGTCGTGCAGCAAGTGATGCACCGGCGTGGCGATCGGGTCCTGGCGCGCCCCCCGGCCATCCAAGGCCAGCAGTGCCCCGCCGGCCCGGGCGCATGCGCTGCGAATGCGTTCGGCAGTCGTCGGCGCGTGACAGCTCAGCGATGACATCCCACTCCTCATCAAGTTAGGTAAGCCTAAATTAACTTACGACCCATGACCGCGCAAGGCTCGGTTTCGCATTGAGCGCCGTTAGGGTTGGGGCGTGGTCTGCATCGCTTACCTCGGTCCCGAGGGAACCTTCACCGAGGCGGCGCTGCTGCAAATCACTTCCGCAGGTCTGGTTCCCGAAAAGGGATCCGACGCTCTGCGGCGATTGCCCCTGGAAAGCACACCGGCGGCGCTGGACGCCGTCCGCGATGGCCGTGCCGATTACGCGTGCGTCCCGATCGAGAACTCGATCGACGGCTCGGTGACGCCCACACTGGACAGCTTGGCCAACGGCTCGGCCCTTCAGGTATTCGCCGAGACGACCCTGGACGTGGCGTTCAGCATCGTCGTCAAACCCGGCCGCAGCGCGGGCGACGTGCGCACGTTGGCGGGCTTCCCGGTGGCGGTGGCCCAGGTGCGGCAGTGGTTGGCCGCCCATTTACCGGGCGCCGAACTGCGGCCCGCGTACTCCAATGCCGACGCGGCGCGACAGGTGGCCGACGGGCAGGCCGACGCCGCAGTGACCTCGTCGCTGGCCGCCGCGCATTGGGGACTGGCCGCCCTGGGGGAGGGGGTCGTCGACGAACCCAACGCCCGCACGCGATTCGTCCTGATCGGGTTGCCCGGGCCGCCGCCGGCCCGCACCGGGGCCGATCGAACGTCGGTGGTTTTGCGCATCGACAACGTGCCCGGCGCGCTGCTGGCCGCGCTCGCCGAATTCGGCATCCGCGGTATCGACCTGACCCGAATCGAATCCCGGCCGACCAGAACGGAACTCGGCACCTACCTGTTCTTCGCCGACTGTGTCGGTCACATCGATGACGGCCTCGTCGCCGAGGCACTCAAGGCCCTGCACCGTCGTTGTTCGGACGTGAGATACCTGGGATCGTGGCCGACGGATTCGGTCTCCGGGGTGTTGCCACCGCCGGCGGAGGGGGCGTCGCGCTGGCTGGCGCGGCTGCGGGACGGCAAACCGGAGCGGTCCTTTGGGGCGGAGGTGGTCGAGCCATGAGCGGGCGGTTGGTGCTGCTGCGGCACGGCCAGTCCTTCGGCAACGTCGAGCGCCGGCTGGACACCCGGCCTCCCGGGGCCGAACTGACGCCATTGGGTCGCGACCAGGCCCTGGCGTTCGCCCGCAGTTCGGGACGGCCGGCGATGCTCGCGCACTCCGTGGCCACGCGGGCGTCGCAGACGGCCGAGGTGATCGGCGGCGCGGTCGAAATGGCCGCCGTCGAATTCGCCGGAATTCACGAGGTGCAGGTCGGGGAGCTGGAAAACCGCAGCGACGACGAGGCGGTCGCGGAGTTCAACGCGATCTACGAGCGATGGCATCACGGTGAGCTCGACGTGCCACTGCCCGGCGGCGAGACCGGCAACGACGTGTTGGACCGCTACGTGCCGGTGCTCACCGAACTGCGAATGCGCTGCCTCGACGACGACGACTGGAACGGCGACATCGTCGTCGTCAGCCATGGCGCGGCGATCCGGCTGGCCTCCGCGGTCCTGGCCGGGGTGGACGGCAACTTCGCGCTGGACAATCATCTCGACAACGCCGAATCGGTGGTGTTGGCCCCTATCACCGACGGGCGGTGGAGTTGTGTGCGATGGGGAAGCCTGACGCCGCCGTTCTATCCGCGCGACGAGACCAGCGCGGTCGCGGACGCGGTGCGGTCAGGCACCGACCCGATGGGCTAACGACCGGACTATCGACTCATCAACGGCCCATGCGACCGATTCCGTGCATCCGCAGCCCACGGCGTCGCAGTCGACGACGAACGTGTGGGGCATCAGCTCGGGGCTCACGCAGTCCGCCTCGGTGCATTCCGACCGGTGCAGTGCATGTCGAATTATGGTGCCGTGGCAGTGATCTAACCCTGCCCGGCAGTCGCGGCACTCAGCGCTCATAAGCCGTTCATAGCACCCGGTTTGGACAAAGTCGCGATGCCGCGCCCATGGGTAGGCGGGTTTTGGCACGAGCCGTCACGCCCAGCCCAGTTCTTCCAGCCGGTCGTCGTCGATGCCGAAATGGTGGGCGATTTCGTGGATCACCGTGATGGCGACCTCCTCGACGACATCGTCGTCGGAGTCACAGGCGTCCAGCAGCGCCTCGCGATAGATGGTGATGGTGTCGGGCAGCGCCCCGGCGTAGTCGGAGTACCGCTCGGTCAGCGCCACCCCCTCGTACTGCCCGAGGAGTTCGGCGTCGTCAGGATGGCGGTCCTCGACCAGAACGACGACGTTGTCCATGGCGGCGGCCAGCTCGGGCGGGATGCGGTCGAGTGCGTCGGAGACCAGCTCGTCGAACCGCTGCGGATCCATCCGCACGGACACCGGGCTAGCCTGCCGGCGGTGGCGGCGGTGCCTCGGGCGCGGGCGGGGGCGGTGGCGGTGGTGCCGGCGGTGCCTCCGGGGCCGGGTTGGCCGGCGGCGGCGGCGCTCCGCCGTCGGGCGGGGGCACGGCATCCTGCGGCGGCGGCGCCTGCGGCGGCGTCACGACCGGCTGTTGCTGCGGAAGGTGCTGATTGTTCGGCGGTAGGGCAGTGGACGGGGCGGCGGACGGCTCGGTCGGCACCTGAGCCGGTACCGGCGGCTGCGTGAGCCGTTCCTCGGGAATGTCGGGCGGGGGCACGGGTGGCTGACCGTTGATCAACAGCTGACCCTTGGCGCCGTTCACCAGCGTGGCCCAGCCCCCGTTTCCGAGCGTCGCGCCGATGCTGCACGCGACCTCACGGCTACCCGCAGACCAACTGGGCATGGACACGGTCGGGTAGATCAGCGTCAGGGTCGTGGTGCGCAACTTGACCGGCGCAAGGTAGGCGTCCGTCATTTTGGTGCACGAATCCTTGATGAACCCGTCCTGTTCGGGCTCGGCCGGCGGGGCACCGGGAAACTTCTCGGCCAGGTTGACCGTGCCCGTGACCTCCATCGCGTGCGGGGTTACACAGTCGACCGGAACATCGATCGGCTGGTTGGTTGCGGCGTCGATGCCCAGGCAGGTGCCGGCGGGCCACGCCTTGGACTGGTCGACGTCGGCGACCTTGCCCTTGAAGGCCTGCTGCTGGTTGTTGGCGCCGGGCAGCTGCAGGCCGCACAGCATGCGGCGCTCGCCGGAATTGCGCCACGCCCGGTCACCGGCCCACAGCAAGCTGACGATGAACTTGCTGTTGGGGTCGAACTTGGGTCCGAGGTAGTTGCGCACGGCGGCCTCGCACTGCTCCTGCGTGATCTGCTGGATGCGGGCCGGTGACGGCGGAGCGGCGTTGGGCCCGTATTCCGAGCCCGGGAAGGTCCGCATATCGACGGACTCGGCGACTTCAAACTTGTGGTCGTCGGCGCAGTTGACGATGCCGGCGGTCTCCGGGGTGGCATCCGGCCACGTCAGGCAGTCACCGCCGTTGGCGCGGTTGAACGTGGCGTCGCCCTTGGTTCCGGTGCTGGGCACCGGGTTGCCGTCGAGATAGCCGGTCAGCCGCCCCGGCCCGGTGCCGGCGACCGGAATGGCGGTGACCAGTCCGGCGATCAACAGGGCGCCAAGCGCGGTGAGTAACAGCGCCCGACGGGTGGGCGTCGCCTGCGATGAGCGGGGCGACCGGAAGCCGCCCGGCGGTTGTTCCGCTGGGTCGTTCGGATAGCCGGCGGGGGTGCCGGCTTCCGAAAGCTGCTTCTCAGGCGCTCGCGACATCCGTTCCATTCTGACAGGACCCGTTGAGTGGCGTGACAAGTGTTGCAGATGTTGCGTTCTGGGACCGTCCCGGTGGGGAGCTCTGGCATTGGGCGGGAGGGGCAAAAGTAGTGTCAGGGCCGTGATCGACCTGAAGCTGCTCCGGGAAGACCCCGATGCCGTTCGCCGCTCCCAAGTCAGCCGCGGTGAGGACCCGGCGCTGGTGGACGCCCTGTTGACGGCCGACGCCACCCGCCGCTCGGCGATTTCGGCCGCCGACGCCCTGCGTGCGGAGCAGAAATCCGCCAGCAAGAGCGTGGGCGCCGCATCGGCCGAGGAGCGCCCGGCCCTGCTGCAGCGCGCCAAGGGGCTCGCCGAGCAGGTGAAGGGAGCGGAAGCCGCTCAGGCCGAGGCCGAGGCGGGGTTTGCGGCGGCACACATGGCGATCTCGAACGTCATCATCGACGGGGTGCCGGCCGGCGGCGAGGACGACTATCGGGTCCTGGACGTGGTCGGCGAGCCCGCGGCGATCGACAACCCGAAAGATCACCTGGAACTCGGCGAGTCACTGGGGCTCATCGACATGCAGCGCGGCGCCAAGGTTTCCGGGTCGCGGTTCTACTTCCTGACCGGCCGGGGCGCCCTCTTGCAGCTGGGCCTGTTGCAGCTGGCCCTGCGGCTGGCCGTCGACAACGGCTTCATCCCGATGATCCCGCCGGTGCTGGTGCGTCCGGAGGTGATGGCCGGCACCGGGTTCCTGGGCGCCCACGCCGACGAGGTGTATCGGGTGGAAGCGGACGACCTCTACCTGGTGGGCACGTCCGAGGTGCCACTGGCCGGCTACCACGCCGGCGAGATCCTGGACCTCTCCGGCGGCCCGCTGCGCTACGCGGGCTGGTCGTCGTGTTTCCGGCGCGAGGCCGGTAGCTACGGCAAGGACACCCGCGGCATCATCCGGGTGCACCAGTTCGACAAGGTGGAGGGGTTCGTCTATTGCGCGCCCGCCGACGCCGAGGCCGAACACGAGCGGCTGCTGGGCTGGCAGCGCGAGATGCTGGCCCGGATCGAGGTGCCCTATCGCGTAATCGACGTGGCCGCAGGCGATCTCGGTTCGTCGGCCGCCCGTAAGTTCGACTGCGAGGCGTGGGTTCCCACGCAGGGGAGCTACCGCGAGCTGACGTCGACGTCGAACTGCACCACCTTTCAGGCGCGCCGGCTGGCGACGCGCTACCGGGATGCGGGAGGCAAGCCGCAGATCGCGGCCACCCTCAACGGCACGCTGGGCACCACCCGGTGGCTGGTCGCGATCCTGGAGAACCATCAGCGGCCCGACGGCAGCGTGCGGGTGCCCGAAGCGCTGGTCGGATTCGTGGGCACCGAGCTGCTGGAGCCTTCGGAGACGCCGGCGAAGGTGGGGCTGCCCGCCTCGAGCGGGATACGCGCGGCGCGCGCGGTGAAGCTGATCGCGTGATACCAACCGCACAGCATGGTGAGATCGAGGATTTCGCGGTCGTCGAACTCGTCGCGCAGTGCCGCCCAAAGGGTGTCGTCGATGTCCCGGTGGTCGCAGAGCGCGTCGACGGCGCGAATCAATAGACGATCGCGCTCGGCGGTCCAGCACGGATCGTCGGCGCCGCCGTGGGTCAGTGAGCGGACCTGGTGGCGATCGAGGTGCGCCTTCTCGGCGAAAAAGGCGATGTGCACGCCCCATTCGTACTCGCAGCCGCAGCGAACGCAGGTGCGATCGATGACGATTTCGCGGTCGCGAAGCGATAGCGATAGCGACCGGCTCAGCTCGTAGCCGCCCCACAGGGTCATGGCTTCGGCCATGGGCAGGTTTGAACCACGGTGCGAAACAGTGCGATTGGCGGCACGTTCGGCGGCATCATCGTGGCCAGCTGCGCGGCCACGGCCGGCTCGTAGGGCGGCTTGAGGGCGCCCATTCGAGGCGTTACTATTTCCGTAACCATGGAGAACAAAGCTACGTTACGGAAATCGAAACGTCAACCGGTGGTCCGTCCCGGCCGCCCGGTGCGTGGGTCGACGACGGGGCGGCCGCTGATGGCCGCCCTCGATCTGCTCGGCCGGCGTTGGTCGCTGCGGATCCTGTGGGAGCTTCGCGAGGGCCCGCTTGGCGCCAGATCGTTGCGCGAACGCTGCGATGGCATGTCGCCCAGCGTTCTCTACGACCGCCTCGGCGAGCTGACCGGCGCGGGCCTTGTCGTCCAGCGAGACGACCAGTGCTACGAGTTGAGCAAGATCGGCCGGTCCCTTGGTAACGCGCTGGCTCCCTTGGACCAGTGGGCCCGTCGCTGGGCGGAGGGCTCGGTCTAGGCCGGGACCGTCTGGCGCGCCTGTGCGTGCCGGCGCTGCCGTTCCACGGTCGCGAAGTAGAACGCAAACGGGAACGCAAAGCTGGTGAAGAAGCTGGACGCAAAGAACAGCCAGGGGCGGCGGATGCCGCGGCGGAGGCCGTCGATGATGGTGAACGCGGGCATCAGAATGACATTCGCGATGATGTAGTCCTGGTTGCCCGAACCGCAGGCCGGGTTGGCGAACTGCTCCCGCAGGAAAGTCGGATAGCTGGCCGGTCCCGAGATCAGGTTCCCCTGCCCGTGCGCGTTAAGCACGAAGTGGATGTTGAACCAGTAGCCCAGCGCGATCGACGCGATGCCGGCGGCGTAGTACACGCATTCCAGCGGCGAGAGCCATGCCCCGCCTTCAGGTTTGGCGTAGATCTTTGGGTTGGACGCGATGATTCCGGCGATGCATACGAGCCCGAGGAGAAAGTGGATGACGACGGAGACCATGGGCGCAGTCTCACCGCGGCGCAAAGTTTTGTCAATAATGTCAAAACGAGCGGCCGAACAAATCCAATGTCTTGGTACCTTACTGACATGGTCAGGCCCGCGCAGACGGCGCGCAGCGAGCGCACCCGCGAGGCGCTCGTCCAGGCCGCGCTGGTGCGATTCCTGGCCCAGGGTGTGGAGGAGACCTCGGCCGAGCAGATCGCGGCCGACGCCGGGGTGTCGCTGCGGACGTTCTACCGTCACTTTCGGTCCAAGCACGATTTGCTGTTCGCCGACTACACCGGGCTGAACTGGTTTCGCGCGGCGCTGAACGACAGGCCGGACGACGAACCGATCATCGACTCCGTGCAAGCGGCGATCTTCTCGTTCCCGTATGACGTTGAGGCGATTACAAAGATCGCCGCGCTGCGGGGCGGCGAGCTGGACCCGGGCCGCATCGTGCGGCATATCCAGGAAGTCGAAGCCGACTTCGCCGACGCCATCCAGTCGCAGCTGGACAAACGTAGCTGCGCGGAAAATCAGACGCCGGATGCCCGGTTGCGCGCCGCGGTGACCGCCCGCTGCATCGCCGCGGCGGTCTTCGGCGCGCTGGAATTCTGGATGCTCGGCGACGATCGATCGCTGGGCGAGCTGGCGCGGGTGAACCACGTGGCGCTGGAATCCCTGCGCTCCGGCATCACCGACGCATGGCGCCCGGCGCAGTTTCGTCATAATTGACAAAACTTTGTGGCCATGCGAGCCTCCATTCCTGGAGGGCAGGACATGACTGAATTCGATGCGATCGTTATCGGGGCCGGCCATAACGGGCTGGCCGCCGCGGTGCTGCTGCAGAAGGCGGGGCTGCGGACGGTGTGTCTGGATGCCAAGCTCTACGCCGGTGGAATGGCCTCCACGGTGGAGCTTTTCGACGGGTACCGGTTCGAGATCGCCGGCTCGGTGCAATTCCCGACGGCGCCCGCGGTCGTCGAGGAGCTGGGCCTGGACACCCTGCCGACCGTCGACTTGGAGGTGATGTCGGTAGCGCTGCGCGGCGTCGGCGACGATCCGCTCGTCCAGTACAGCGACCCGATAAAGCTGTTCACCCACCTCAACGAGGTGCACGGGGCGGACGCCGTCAACGGGATGGCGGGGCTGATGGCCTGGAGCCAGGCGCCGACCCGGGCGCTGGGCCGGTTCGAGGTGGCTGCGGCGCCCAAAACTTTCGACGAGATGTATGCCTGTGCCACAAACGAATTCGAACGCTCGGCCATCGATGACATGCTGTTCGGCTCGGTTACCGACGTGCTGGACCGCTACCTCCCGGACCGCGAAAAGCACGCCGCGCTGCGCGGCTCGATGACCGTGCTCGCCGTCAACACGCTCTACCGCGGGCCGGCCACACCGGGCAGCGCGGCGGCGCTCGCCTTCGGGCTGGGTGTTCCCGACGGCGACACCATGCAGATGAAGAAGCTGCGCGGCGGCATCGGCGCCCTCACCGGCCACCTGGCTGAACTGTTGGAAAGTCACGGCGGCGAAGTGCGGCTGCGTACCAAGGTGGCCGAAATCCTGGTCGCCGCCGGCAAGGTGACCGGAGTGCGCACCGAGTCGGGAGAAACCCTCGGCGCGCCGATCGTCGTCTCCGGCATCGCCCCCGACGTCACGCTCAACGAGCTCATCGATCCCGCCGCACTGCCCGCCGATATCCGGGCGCGGTATTCGCGCATCGATCACCGCGGCAGCTACCTGCAGATGCACTTCGCCTTGGCAGAGGCCCCCCGCTTCACCGCGCCCTACGAGGCGCTCAATGACCCGGCCATGCAGGCGTCGATCGGCCTTTTCTGCACCCCGGAGGAGGTCCAGCAGCAGTGGGAGGACTGCCGGCGCGGGATCGTTCCCGCCGACCCCACGGTGGTGTTGCAGATCCCCTCGCAGAACGACGCGGACCTCGCGCCCGAGGGCAAGCACGCCGCGTCGGCCTTCGCGCTGTGGTTCCCGATCGAGGGCGGCGCCGATTATGGGCAAGCGAAGGTCGAAATGGGTCAGCGCGTGATCGACAAGATCACCCGGCTCGCGCCGAATTTCGAACGCAGCATCATCCGGCACACCACCTTCACGCCCAAGCATATGGGAGTGATGTTCGGAGCCCCCGGCGGCGACTACTGCCATGGGCTGTTGAACCCGGACCAGATCGGTCCGAACCGGCCGGGCCCGAAGGGTTTTCGCGGCCAGCCGATCCCGATCGACGGGCTGTACCTGGGCAGCGCGGGATGCCACGGTGGGCCGGGGATCACGTTCATTCCCGGCTACAACGCCGGGGCCGCGGCACTGGCCGATATCGGCCGCTGAAGCGTGGCGCTAACCGCGCCGGTTCAGCAGTTCGTCCAGCAGGGCGGTGAACTCGTCGGGGCGCGCCGGTGTGAACGCGGGGCTGGGCCAAGTGCCCGGCACGTCCAGGGTGATCAGCATCGACTTGAACGGCCGTTGCACGTCCAGGGGCAGCCAGCGGCGCAGGTCTGGGCTGCCCCACAGGCCAAACCGAACCATGAACAGGCCCAGGGCCTCGGCTTTGTAGCCGCGAATCGTACCCAGTGCCACGACCTTCGACGTGCCGGAAGGAAAGTGGTAGCGGCGCAACGTGATCGCCGCGCGGTCCAGCTGGACCAGTCCGTCGTCATAAGTCGCGTTCATTTCCGTGCGCTCCGCAGTTGGTGTCCCCGTGCGGTCAGGCAGCGGCCGTCGTCCAGTCGCCACTGCCACCCGTGCAGGTTGCAGGTCAATGTGCTGCCTTCTACCACACCGAATTTCGAGAGGTCCGCCTTGAGATGGGGGCAACGGCGCTGAATCTCCCAGCCGTCCAGTGTGGTCGAAGCGGAGTCGTCGTGGGTTTCGGCGAACCACCCGTCGGCGTAAGCGATCCGCTCGTCGGTCAGGCACTTGAAGAACGTGTACAGGTATTCGTTGTAGCCGCCGACCCGCCATGCCCGGAACCGGGTGGACAAGAAGATGGTGTTGACCCAGTCGGGTTCGTGGTCGCGCAGTACGGTGCGGACCAGCTCCGGCGCGATGGCAAAACCGTAGCGGACCTTTTCGTCGGGAATCCGTTCGCGCACGCTCCGTTTGGGAAAGTCCAGGATCACCGTCTCGGGACCGATGACCAGTTCGACCGGGTAGCCGATGCCGTCGCAGATTTCGTCGCTTTGCAGCATGAGCGGCTCGAACAGCGCGCGCAGTTGTTCCAGCAGCGGCTCGCCCACTGCGGGGGCCCAGCTCGCGCGCTCCGCGGCCAACACGGGCGCCATCCGGTCGGCATAGTCGGCGATGTAGGCCGCCTTACCGGCGCTGAGGATGGCCTCGACCGCGTCGGAAGGTAGTGGATGGTCAAGGGAATTCAGCGTTGTCCCGGTGAAGTCCGCGGCGGAGCCGGGGATCATCAGCAGGCCGCCGTCGTGTCCGTGGGTGCGCATCTGGTCAAGGAACACCATCTGGTCGGGAAAGATGTTGGCCGGGTCGTCGCGGTCGTCGTTGAGGTGGCGCAACTCGGGGTCCAGGAAGCACGGCGGCCCCGCCGAGGGTACGACCCAGGTTGCCCCCACCTGCGCGATGTACTGACGAGCGCGGTCCATCTGCCGTTGCCGCTTCTGAGCGCCGAACGACTCCTTGGCGCGGGCCGGCATGTCGTAGACCATCGGGTACCAGATCGCTCCGGAGTACTGCAGCAGGTGCACGTCCACGTGGCCGAATTCGGTCGCCAGCACGTCCAAATCGACCGGCCGGGCATCGTTCATGTTGAAAACCGTTGTCACGCCGTCGGAAACCAGCAGCGCCGAATCGCCGATCGGGCCGTCGGCCGGCGCCCGCAGGGCGATGATCATGACATCGAGGTCGCCCTTCGGTCCGCCGATCCGGTGCTTGACCGAGTCGGTGGTCTCGAAGAACCGGTGAAACCCCAGCTTTTCCAACTCATTTCGCAGGTCGGGCACCGGGAAGTCGGGCAGCAGCACCACCGCGTCCTTGTTGACGTGATCGCGCAGGTTCTTCGCGTCGAAGTGGTCCCTGTGCAGGTGCGAGATATAGAGGTAGTCGCAGTCGCCCAACTCGTCCCAGTCCAGCGCGCTGTTGTCCGGGAACGGAAACCAGGACGCGAAGTAGGCGGGATTGACCCACGGGTCGCACAGGATGTTGCCCGCGTCGGTCTGGATCAGAAATCCGGCGTGGCCTACGCTCGTGACCTGCACAAATACCTTTCCGGGGAGATTGGGGGCCTGTTGACCGTGACGGCCTATCAGCCCCCGAGCTTAGCGCGAGGCCCCACGCCAGTTCTCGTCCGAGGTTCGCCACAGCCGCCGGTAGTAATCGATGCGCACCGGGTCGGGCTCGACGCCGTAGGCGGCGAACAACTCGCCATCCCAGACGCGGCGTGGATAGTTCCAGCCCAGTCAGAGCGTGGCCACCGCGAGGTCGGCCCACCGATCGGCGACGCCGAGTTCGCCGAGGTCGACGTGCCCGCAACAACGGCCGTCGTCATCGATCAGGGTGTTGGGTGAGCACGCGTCGGCGCGGCAGACCCCGGCCGGCGGCAAACCGCCGAACCACCGCGGGCACCGGTGGCGGGGACGACGGGAATGACAAGGGCCGCCTCTTTTCGGCGCTTCGGGCGGCGCACAGTCGGGGGACTAGGCTCTAGGGCTGTGGAACCGGTATACGGCACTATCATTCAGCTTGCCCGCTTGATCTTTCGCATACAGGGTCTGAAGATCACGGTCACGGGCGTCGAGAATTTACCGGAAAGCGGCGGTGCGGTCATCGCGATCAACCACACCGGCTACCTCGACTTCACGCTCGCGGGTTTGCCCGCCTATAAACAGGGCCTCGGGCGCAAGGTGCGGTTCATGGCCAAGCAGGAGGTGTTCGACAGCAAGATCACGGGGCCGATCATGCGCAGCCTGCGGCACATCCCGGTGGATCGGCAGGACGGGGCCTCCTCCTACGAGGCCGCCGTGCGGAATCTGAAAGACGGTGAGATGGTCGGCGTCTATCCCGAGGCCACGATCAGCCGCAGCTTCGAGATCAAGGAGTGCAAGTCGGGGGCCGCCCGGATGGCGGTCGAGGCCGGGGTCCCGATCGTTCCGCACATCGTCTGGGGCGCGCAGCGGGTCTGGACCAAGGGCCACCCCAAGAAGCTGTGGCGCCCCAAGGTGCCGATCGTGGTGCTCGTCGGCGAACCGATTGAGCCGACGCTGGCCACGGAGGAATTGAAGGGGCTGCTGCGCTCGCGCATGCAGCATTTGCTGGAACGGGCCCAAGAGCTTTACGGACCCCACCCGGCCGGCGAGTTCTGGGTGCCGCATCGGCTCGGCGGTGGTGCTCCGTCGTTGGCCGAGGCGGCACGCCTCGACGTCGAGGAGGCGGCCCGAAAGGCGGCCCGCCGCGCCGAAGCCACCGGGGCGCCGGAGCAGTGACCGATGGCGGAGCCGACCTTTCGCACCCTCGAGATCCTGGCCCGGCTGGTGGTGCTGGCCACCGGCACCCCGATCACCTACAGCGGCGAGGAGAACATCCCCGACCGTGGCGGCGCCGTGATCGCGATCAACCACACCAGCTACGTCGACTTTCTGGCCGCCGCATTGGCCGTTTATCAGCGGCGCCGTCGGCTTAGGTTCATGATCAAGGCTGAGATGCAAAGGTTTAAGGTGGTCAATTTCCTGATCAAGCGCACGCGCACCATCCCGGTCGACCGTCACGCCGGGGCGGAGGCGTATGCGGTGGCCGTGCAGCGGCTGCGCGAGGGCGAGTTGGTCGGCGTCTACCCGGAGGCCACCATCAGCCGCAGCTTCGAGCTCAAGGACTTCAAGACGGGGGCGGCCCGGATGGCCATCGAAGCAAACGTACCGATCGTGCCGCTGATCGTCTGGGGTGCGCACCGGATCTGGACCAAGGACCATCCACGACATGTCGGCCGCAACAAGATTCCGATCACCGTGGATGTGGGTGCGCCCGTGCGGGCGACCAAAGACACAGTGACCACCGAGGCCGGTCTGCGCGAGTCGATGACCACGCTGTTGCACGAGGCCCAAGAGCGATATCCGCACCCGGCCGGGGCGTATTGGGTGCCGCACCGGTTGGGTGGCGGGGCGCCGACGTTGGCCGAGGCGGCTCGGATGGATGCCGTTGAGGCGGCGGCGCGGGCCGCTGACCATACCCCGCGTGAGTCGGGCTAGGGGAAGGAGAAGGATATGGCAGAGCCGTTTTTCCGCCTCGCGGAGATCGTCGTTCCGACAGTCGCCGCGATGAACGGAACCAAGCTCAAGTTCGAAGGCCTCGAGAACATCCCTGCGCGGGGCGGCGGCTTAATTGCGCTCAACCACACCAGCTACCTGGACTGGATGCCCGCGTCGTTAGCCGCCAAGGAACGGAAGCGGCGCCTGCGCTTCCTGATCAAGTCCGAGATGGCGGATGTGAAGGCGGTCAATTTCGTGATCAAGCATTGCCAGCTGATCCCCGTGGACCGCCGGATGGGGCACGACGCATACGCGGTGGCCGTGCAACGGCTGCGGGAGGGCGAAATCGTTGGTCTGCATCCCGAGGCCACCATCAGTCGTAGTTACGAGCTCCGAGACTTCAAGACCGGGGCGGCGAGGATGGCCTTGCAGGCGCAAGTCCCGATAATCCCAATGATTGTCTGGGGCGCACACCGGATTTGGCCCAAAGATCATCCAAAGAGGTTGTTGCGCAATAAGATTCCGATCACCGTGGCCGCCGGCCGACCGCTGCCCCCGTACGGCACCGCCGAGGAGCTCAACCTCGCGCTACGCCAAGCGATGAATACGATCCTGTACCGGGTGCAGGAGGAATATCCGCATCCCGAAGGGGAGTACTGGGTGCCCCGGCGACTCGGTGGTGACGCGCCGTCTCAGGACGTCTCCCGGGAGCTCCGGGTTGCCGAATTGGCCGAGCGGCTCAAGAAGCAGGGGACCGACGGCGTGACGCGACAGGGGCCGACCCAAAGCGGACCTCGTTGACACCAAAGTGAGAAAGCCGGCGCTCATCGCCTGCGACGTCGACGGCACGTTGTTCGACGAAAACGAAACCATCACCCCGCGCACCCGCGACGCGGTGCGTGCCGCCGTCGCCGCCGGCGCGTATTTCCTCGTGGCAACCGGTCGCCCGCCGCGCTGGATACGTCCCGTCGTCGAGGCACTCGGATTTGCGCCGATGGCGGTGTGCGCCAACGGCGCGGTCATCTACGACCCCGAACACGATCGGGTGGTGTCGGTGCGCACCCTGGCCGTCGACACCCTGGCCGAGTTGGCCGAGCTCGCGACCCGGGCCATCCCGGGTGCGGGGCTGGCCGTCGAGCGCATCGGCGAACGCGCTCACGACACGGCCACTCCCCAATTCATCAGCTCGCCGGGCTACGAGCACGCATGGCTCAACCCGGACAACACCGAGGTGTCGATCGACGACCTGCTCAGCGCGCCGGCGATCAAGCTGCTGATCCGCAAGAGCGGGGCCCGCAGTTCGGACATGGCCGCCGAACTGGCCAAGCACGTCGGCATCGAGGGCGATATCACCTACTCCACCAACAACGGCCTCGTGGAGATCGTCCCGCTGGGGATCAGCAAGGCCAGCGGCGTGGAAGAGATCGCCGGACCGCTGGGGATCACCAGCGACGAGGTGGTGGCGTTCGGCGACATGCCCAACGACATCTCCATGCTGCTGTGGGCCGGTCATGGCGTGGCGATGGGGAATGCTCATCCCGACGTGCTATCCGCCGCCGACGAGGTCACCGCGCCCAACAGCGACGACGGGGTGGGGCGGGTGCTGGAACGCTGGT
This sequence comes from uncultured Actinomycetota bacterium, assembly GCA_963703795.1. Taxonomy (GTDB): domain Bacteria; phylum Actinomycetota; class Actinomycetes; order Mycobacteriales; family Mycobacteriaceae; genus Mycobacterium. Next base: position 69,124 of record CAVPFT010000040.1, read on the forward strand.
GGCTCTGACCTTTTCGCCGAGCGTCGACTCGTTGGGCGATCCTGGCCGCGACCGGCCCAACAAGTCGACGTTCGACGAAACGATTAGGTGGCCGCCGCGTGAGTCGGCAGCGAGAAGTGTTCGGGCGGCACGGTCGGGCCGCTCGGGGATTGCGTCGACAGCGGCGTCGTGATCCCGTCGACGACCTCGGTGACGTTGCCGGTGAGCCGCTCGAAGTTGAGCGTTCCATGCTGGAAGTTCTGCGAAATCTGCAGTGGTTCTTGCATTTCCGTGCTGGTGGGCAACCCGAGCGGGCCGCGTTCGTAGCTCAGCGAGGCCCAGGCGTCATAGATCGCGCCGGTGATCGGCTGTGCGCCGGTCTCGGGCGACCAGTACATCGCCCCCTTGGCGAAAGTGACATAGCGGGCATCGCCCTCCGCGTTGTCCTCCGGCGAGGTCGGTGCACCCAGAACGCTGTTCATGCCGCCCATCGCCTGCCAGTGCTCGTAGATCGCACCGCCCTGCAGCGCCTTGATCAGCTCCTCCGGCGGATCGTTGAAATGCGATGCGACATCCCGGATTTCGTCCATCAGCGCGTAAGCGGCATTGCCCGGGCAGTCGGTGTTTCCGACGTCGCGGTGGGCGAAGACGGTGGGCAGGTTCGCGATGGCACCGGCCGGAAAGGTCGTGTAGTGGCTACCGGCCGATTCCAGCGCCACCGTGCCCTTGGGGTCGACGCCGTCCATGCCAAGCCGCCACCCCAGCAGCCGGCCCACGGTTCGCAGCTGGATCGGCGTCGGCGGTACGTCGTCGAACTTGCCGATCATCGCCACACCCCAGGTGTTGCGGTTGAATCCGCCGGTGTGGAAAGCCTCGACGGCCTTGGTCAGGCCCCCGGCGCTGCCCTCGAACACTTGGCCGTACTTGTCGACCAACGCGTTGTAGGCGATGTCGCACCAGCCCAGGGTCTTGCCTGGTAGGTGTAGATCGCCTTGACGATCCCCGCCGATTCCAGTGGAGAGTAGTCGTTGCTGCCCGCGGTGTGGTGGACGACCGCCGCGCGAATCCCGTTGTCGTACTGCGGGCTGCCGCATCGCAGCGACTCGTCGGCGCCCCATTCCGCCCGGCTGATGATGGCGGGCGGTTGGCCGGGCATCATCACCCCGGACGGCGGCGTCCATTGCGCCTTGGCCGGCGCTTGCGGCGGGGAGATGAGGATCGCGGAGATGTTCTGCGCGTAAGGCTGTTCCCTTGACGCCGGCTTGTATCCCAAGCCGTCTTTGGTTGCCGGTGGCGCCGGAGTCGGCTGGATCACCGGCGCGTCGATCGGGCGGGTGACCGCGATCTGCACGGTCCTGGTGGTGCCGACGAACAGCGGATCCGTGCTGCGGGGCCCCTCGCTCGGTCCGGCCGGCCGAGCGGATTCGCTACCCGCGGGGCCGCTGTCGGGCGCCGCGGTTTCGTATTCGGTCTGATACCAGGGTCCCCAGGAGCCGTCGGGGCGTTTTGCGCGCACCCGGGTGGACGTTCCGGCGAGGTCGCCGGTCAGCGCGACCAACGAAAACGGGGTGTCCTGGGTGACCTCGCGGATCGAGACGCCACCTCCGAGCCCGACAAGCGGCTGCTCGGCGACTTCGGTGCCGCGGGGCCGCGAGGGGTCGGGGGCGCCACGATCGCGTATCGCGTCGCCCACCCACGAGACGATGACGACGGTCGCCGCGATGGCGGTGAGCAACATCGTGGGCGCGCGACTGCGGGACGACACCAGGTGATGTTACTTGTGTTTCTATTGTTATTTCTGAGGCGACACGGGATCGCCGGCGGAAAGTCCACGAAAGCCTGTTCGACGGCACCGCAGAGATGTGCTTGCCGGACGGGTTGCTGGATCCCGAAGCAATGCGTGACTCTGCGGTGCCGTCAGGTGGCAGGTTCCCGTGGCTCTACCGTGGCAGCGGCGTCGCCGGCGGGACGGTCGCGGCCGGTGCGGCAGCGCCGGTAAGGGCGCCGCCGGCGGGCGAAGCGGGATGGGCGCCCGGCAAACCGGGCAGGGCACCGGCGGCGGCGGGCGCCGCGGCACCGGGGGCACCCGTGAGGGCACCGGCCGCACCCGGAAGGGCACCAGCCGCACCCGGAAGGGCACCGGCCGCACCCGGAAGGGCACCGGCCGCACCAGGCAGTGCTGCGGCCGCGCCGGGCAGGGCCTTGGCGGCACCCGGCAGGGCAGCGGCGGCGCCCGGCGCCCCCGTGGCGCCTTGCTGGATGCCCTGCGTGATCGCCGGCATCACCAGGCCCTTGAGCAGGTCGATGGCCTGACCGGCGCCCAACTGGTTGGCCGCCTGCATCATGTCGTTGACGAGACCGCCACCACCCCCGGAGCCGGCCGCTGCAGGCGCACCCCCGCCCAGCCCGCCCAGCGTCGACGGGTCACCGAGGACCGGGTAGGTGCCGCCGGCGCCCGGGTCCAATCCGGTCTGCGAGTCGATCGGCAGTTCGTTGGGCGCCATGGTGGGAGTGCCCAGGCCAGGCGCGACTCCAGCCGGGCTGGTCAGCCCGGGGTTGGCAAGTGCCGGATTCATCCCCGCGGCCGGCGTCGTTGCCAGCCCACCGGGCGTGGTGGCCCCGGGTGTCGCAGGCGGCAGGCCTGGGTTTGCGAGGCTTGGGTTCGCCAGGCTCGGGCTGGTCAGACCGGGGCTTGCCAGGCTCGGACTGGTCAGACCCGGACTGGTCAGACCCGGAGTGAGACCCGGACTGGTCAGACCCGTGGTGAGACCCGGACTGGTCAGACCCGTGGTGGTGGCGGCACCGCCCCCGCCCAAAGCGGGCACCGGCGGCAGGTTGATCCCGAACTGCGATAGTCCCTGCGACAGCGCGCCCATCAGCTCGCCGGGCAGGTCCGTCATCGTCGCCGCCCGCTTGAAGTCGTGGTGTTCGGGCGGCTTGCTGCCGGAGGTGGATTCGTAAACCAGGAAGTATGCGCAAGGACTCGCCACTGCCAGGGCGGCAACCGCGCTCATGGCTGTGGAAAGCTTGCGTCGGCGTCGGTTCGGCACGGAAGTCTCCTCAGTCTGGACTGTTTCGTTGTCGGCGCTTCCTGCCCGTCCTATCCGGTATGAAGCACACACAGTCGATGGTACGAGTGGGATTGTTGTGACTAGAGTGCTGATATTGAATCGTGAGGTAATTGCCGCCTCGACTGTGACCGCGGATACGAAATCACCAGAACCCCGTCTTCACCTGGTCGAACCGCGAACCCGTGGCCTCGCCAAATGGGTTGGGCCCGCGCGGTCAGATACCCTAAGCAACCGATGACCGCTCGTTTTGACCTCCTCGTCGTCGGCTCCGGATTCTTCGGCCTGACCATTGCCGAGCGCGTGGCTACCCAACTCGGGAAACGCGTGCTCGTCGTCGACCGGCGCCCGCACATCGGCGGCAACGCGTATTCCGAGGCCGAGCCGCAGACCGGCATCGAGGTGCACAAGTACGGTGCCCACCTGTTCCACACCTCTAATAAGAAGGTCTGGGATTACGTGCGGCAGTTCACCGAGTTCACCGACTATCGCCACCGGGTGTTCGCGATGCACAACGGGCAGGCCTACCAGTTCCCGATGGGGCTGGGCCTGGTGTCACAGTTCTTCGGCAGGTACTTCACTCCGGACGAAGCGCGGCAGCTCATCGCGGAGCAGGCCGCCGAGATCGACACCGCGGACGCGCAAAATCTGGAGGAGAAGGCCATCTCGCTGATCGGCCGGCCCCTTTACGAGGCTTTCGTCAAGGGCTACACCGCGAAGCAATGGCAGACCAATCCCATCGAGCTCCCGGCTGCCGTCATCAACAGGCTGCCGGTGCGCTACACCTTCGACAACCGCTACTTCAGCGACACCTACGAGGGCCTGCCGGTCGACGGTTACACGGCATGGCTGCAGAACATGGCCGACGACGACCGCATCGAGGTCAGGCTGAACACCGACTGGTTCGACGTGCGCGACCAACTGCGCGCGGCCAGTCCGGACGCGCCGGTTGTCTATACCGGCCCGCTGGACCGCTACTTCGACTACGCCGAAGGCCGCCTCGGCTGGCGCACCCTCGACTTCGAGGTGGAAGTGTTGCCCATCGGGGATTTTCAGGGCACGCCGGTGATGAACTACAACGATCTCGACGTGCCCTACACCCGCATCCACGAGTTCCGCCACTTTCACCTCGAGCGCGACTACCCGACCGACAAGACGGTGATCATGCGCGAGTACTCCCGGTTCGCCGAGGATGACGACGAGCCCTACTATCCGATCAACACCGAGGCCGACCGCGCCCTGTTGGCCGCCTATCGAACGAGGGCGAAGTCCGAGACCGCGTCGTCGAAAGTGCTGTTCGGCGGGCGGCTGGGCACCTACCAATATCTGGATATGCACATGGCCATCGCCAGCGCGATGAACATGTACGACAACACCCTCGCGCCGCATCTGCGTGACGGCGCACCCCTGCTACAAGAGGAAGGCGCGAGCGCATGCGCGGCGGCGACGATGCAGAGCGAAGCGATGAGGGGGAGCGGCGCAAAATGACTGCCGTGAGCCTGCTCTCCCGGATAATCCTGCCGCGTCCCGGTGAACCCCTCGACGTGCGCAAGCTGTACCTGGAAGAGTCGACCACCAACGCCCGGCGCGCGCATGCGACGACGCGCACCTCGCTGCAGATCGGCGCGGAGTCCGAGGTGTCGTTCGCCACCTACTTCAATGCGTTCCCGGCGAGCTACTGGCGCCGCTGGACGATTTGCAAGTCGGTGGTGTTGCGCGTCGAGGTGACCGGAGCCGGGCGCGTCGACGTCTACCGCACCAAGGCCACCGGTGCGCGCATCTTCGTGGAGGGCCGTCAGTTCGCCGGCACCGACGATCAGCCGGCGGCTGTCGAGATCGAGGTGGGGCTGCAGCCGTTCGAGGACGGCGGCTGGATCTGGTTCGACATCACCACCGACAGCAAGGTCACCCTGCTGAGCGGTGGCTGGTATGCGAGCGAGCCCGCCCCGGGCACAGCCAACATCGCCGTCGGCATCCCGACGTTCAACCGCCCCGCGGACTGCGCCAACGCGCTGGCCGAACTCACGGCAGATCCCTTGGTGGACGAGGTGATTGGGGCGGTGATCGTCCCGGACCAGGGCGTGCGCAAGGTGCGCGATCACCCCGACTTCCCGGCCGCGGCCGCCCGGCTGGGCAATCGGCTGTCCATCCACGACCAGCCCAACCTCGGCGGCTCCGGCGGCTACAGCCGGGTGATGTACGAGGCGCTGAAAAACACCGATTGCCAACAGATCCTGTTCATGGACGACGACATCCGCATCGAGCCGGACTCGATCCTGCGGGTGTTGGCGATGCACCGCTTCGCCAAGGGCCCGATGCTGGTCGGCGGTCAGATGCTCAACCTGCAGGAGCCGTCGCACCTGCACATCATGGGCGAGGTCGTGAACCCGTCGAACTTCATGTGGACCGCCGCGCCGCACGCCGAATACGACCACGACTTCGCCGAATATCCGTTGAACGACGACAACGAGCGAAGCAAGCTGCTGCACCGCCGCATCGACGTCGACTACAACGGCTGGTGGACCTGCATGATCCCTCGCCAAGTCGCCGAGGAGCTCGGACAGCCGTTGCCGCTGTTCATCAAATGGGACGACGCCGACTACGGCCTGCGCGCCGCCGAGCATGGGTATCCGACGGTCACACTGCCCGGCGCGGCGATCTGGCACATGGCCTGGAGCGACAAGGACGACGCCATCGACTGGCAGGCTTACTTCCATTTGCGCAACCGGCTGGTGGTCGCGGCGATGCACTGGGACGGCCCAAAGAGGCAAGTCACCGGCCTGATCCGCAGCCACCTGAAGGCGACGCTGAAACACCTTGCCTGCCTGGAATATTCGACGGTCGCGATCCAGAACAGGGCCATCGACGACTTCCTGGCCGGCCCGGAGCACATCTTCTCGATCCTGGAATCCGCGCTGCCCGAGGTGCACCGGATGCGCAAGGAATACCCCGACGCGGTGGTGCTGCCCGCGGCCAGCGAACTGCCGAAGCCGCAGCAAAAGACCAAGGCGATGAAGCCGCCGGTGAACCCCATTTCCGTCGGCTACCGGTTGGCCCGCGGGATCTTGCACAACATGACCGAGGCCGACCCGCAAGCCCACCAGCGCCCGGAGTTCAACGTGCCGACCCAGGATGCGCGTTGGTTCCGGCTGTGCACGCTCGACGGCGCCACCGTTACGACCGCCGATGGGTGCGGGGTGGTCTATCGGCAGCGCGACCGACGCAAGATGTTCTCGTTGCTGTTCGCCTCGCTGCGCCGGCAGCGCCGGCTGGCAAGCCGGTTCGACGAGATGCGCAGGGTGTATCGGGAGGCGCTGCCCGTGTTGTCGAGCAAGCAGAAGTGGGAGGCGGCGTTGCTACCGGCAGCGGGCAAAGAGCCGGGGCATGCCTGAATCGGCGGAACCGCGCGGTGAAGTCGCCGCGCTGGTGGCCGTTCAATCGGCGCTGACCGACCGCCCCGGCGTGCTGACCGCGGCGCGCGGACTGTCCCACTTCGGGGAACACAGCGTCGGCTGGCTGGCCGTGGCGTTGGTGGGGGCGGTGCTGATGCCGAGGCGTCGCCGGGATTGGCTGGTGGCCGGGGCCGGCGCGTTGGCCGCACACGCCGCCGCCGTGTTGGTCAAGCGGGTGGTGCGGCGCAAGCGGCCGCATCATCCGGCCGTTGCGGTCAACGTCGGCACCCCCAGCCGGCTGAGCTTTCCGTCCGCGCATGCCACCTCCACCACGGCCGCGGCGATTCTCATGAGCCGGACCACCGGGCTACCGCTGCCCGTGGTCTTGGTGCCGCCGATGGCGCTGTCGCGGATACTGCTGGGGGTGCACTATCCCAGCGACGTGGCCGTCGGCGTTGCCCTCGGTGCCGCCATCGCTGGGATCGCCGTCCGGCTCGAGAGCCGGCTGTTAGCGGATGGCCGGTCGAACGGGGGCCGAGGGTGAGAGGTGTGGCCGAATGAGCGAAGACGTGGTGACCGGGCCGCCGACCAACCTGCTCACCGGGGTGGTCAAGGCGATGCGCCCGCGGCAATGGGTGAAGAACGTGCTGGTGCTGGCCGCGCCGGTGGCCGCGTTGGGGGGACCCGTCCGCTACGACTACACCGAGGTGCTGACCAAGGTGTCGGTCGCCTTCGTGGTGTTCTGCCTGGCGGCTTCCGCGATATACCTCGTCAACGACGTGCGCGACGTCGAGGCCGATCGCGAGCACCCCACCAAGAGGTTTCGCCCGATCGCGGCCGGTGTGGTGCCCGAATGGCTCGCCTACACCCTCGCCGTGGTGCTGGGCGTCGCCTCGCTGGGGATCTCCTGGTGGCTGACCCCGAATCTGGCGCTGGTAATGGCCGTCTACATCGGCATGCAGCTGGGGTACTGCTTCGGCCTCAAGCATCAAGCGGTGATGGACATCTGCATCGTGTCATCGGCGTATTTGCTCCGGGCCATCGCCGGCGGTGTGGCCGCGAATATCCCACTGTCCCAATGGTTCTTGTTGACGGCGGCCTTCGCGTCGCTGTTCATGGTGGCCGGCAAGCGCTACGCCGAGTTGCAAGTCGCCGAGCGCACCGGCGCGGCGATCCGCAAGTCGCTGGAAAGCTATACCAGCACCTATCTGCGGTTCGTCTGGACGATGTCGGCCACCGCGGTGGTGATGTGCTACGGGCTGTGGGCTTTCGAGCGTGACCGCCATTCGGGGTCCTGGTTCGCGGTGTCGATGGTGCCGTTCACCATCGCGATCCTGCGCTACGCGGTCGACGTCGACGGCGGACTGGCCGGGGAGCCCGAAGACATCGCGCTGCGTGACCGGGTGCTGCAGCTGCTGTTTCTGGCATGGATAGCAACAGTCGGAGCCGCGGTTGCCTTCGGCTAGGCCGGCGGTCAGGCGGGTCGTTCGGCCGCTGTTTCGGTACGACACCGTGGTGCGGCTCAGCCTGTGGGTCAGCGTGGCGACGGTTGCCACCCTGTTCGCCTGGGGAAGTTGGCAGAGACGCTGGATCGCCGACGACGGGCTGATCGTCCTGCGCACGGTGCGCAATCTGCTGGCGGGCAACGGGCCGGTCTTCAATCAGGGCGAGCGGGTGGAGGCCAACACCTCCACGGCGTGGACCTACCTGATGTACGTGGGAAGCTGGGTCGGCGGGCCGATGCGCATGGAATACGTGGCATTGGCGCTGGCGCTGGCGCTTTCGGTGCTGGGCGTGGCGCTGCTGATGCTGGGCGCCGGCCGGCTGTACGCGCCCAGCCTGCGGGGCCGCAGGGCGATCATGCTGCCCGCCGGGGCGTTGGTCTACGTCGCGCTGCCACCGTCGCGTGACTTTGCCACCTCAGGCCTGGAGAGCGGCTTGACGCTGGCCTACCTGGGGCTGCTGTGGTGGATGATGGTGTGCTGGTCGCAGCCGGTGCGGGGTCGTCCGGAAAGCCGGGCGTTCATCGGCGCGCTGGCCTTCGTCGCCGGGTTCAGCGTTCTGGTCCGACCCGACCTGGCGCTGATGGGCGGGCTGGCGCTGATCATGATGCTGATCGCGGCCCGCAACTGGCGCCGCCGCGTGCTGGTCGTGGTGGCCGGCGGGTTCCTGCCCGTCGCCTACGAGATCTTCCGGATGGGCTACTACGGCCTGCTGGTGCCCGGGACCGCGCTGGCCAAGGATGCCGCCGGTGACAAGTGGTCGCAGGGGATGATCTACCTCTCGAACTTCGACGCGCCCTACGCGGTGTGGGTGCCGGTCGTGCTCCTGGTGCCGCTCGGGGTGCTGTTGATGGCGGCGCGTCGCCGCCCGTCGTTCCTGCGCCCCGCGCTGGCGCCCGGCTACGGCCGGCTGGCACAAGCGGTGCAGAGCCCGCCCGCGGTGGTGGCCTTCGTCCTGGTGAGCGGACTCGTGCAGGGGTTCTATTGGATTCGGCAGGGCGGCGATTTCATGCACGCGCGGGTATTGCTGGCGCCGCTATTTTGTTTGCTGGCGCCCGTCGCGGTCATCCCGGTGGCGATCCCCGACGGCAAGGACTATTCGCGGGAGACGGGGTATTGGGTGGCCGGTACGGCCGGCCTGTTGTGGCTGGCGGTCACGGGCTGGTCGCTATGGGCAGCAAACTCGCCGGGCATGGGCGACGACGCCACCCACGTCACCTACTCGGGGATCGTCGACGAGCGCCGCTTCTACGCGCAGGCCACCGGGCACGCCCACCCGCTGACCGCCGCCGACTACCTGGATTACCCGAGGATGGCCGCCATTCTGACGGCGCTGGACAACACGCCCGACGGCGCGTTGCTGCTGCCGTCTGGGAACTACACCCAGTGGGACCTGGTACCGATGTCGCAGCCCGCCCCGGGAGGTCCATCCGGCAGCAAGGCGCCCCAAAAGCCTCAGCATGCAGTGTTTTTCACCAACCTGGGCATGGTTGGCATGAATGTCGGGCTGGACATCAGGGTGATCGACCAAATCGGGTTGGCAAACCCGCTCGCCCAGCATACGGACCGTTTGAAGCACGGCCGAATCGGGCACGACAAAAACCTGTTCCCGGACTGGGTGATCGCCGACGGTCCGTGGGTGAAGGTATCTCCGGGCATTCCGGGCTATCTGGACGCGAACTGGGTCGCCCAGGCGGTAGCGGCGCTGCAATGCCCTGAGACCCAGGCGGTGCTGAGCTCGGTGCGCTCCCCAATGACCTTGCATCGCTTCGTCTCCAACGTCCTGCACTCCGTCGAATTCACCACCTACCGGATCGACCGTGTTCCGCTCTTCGAGCTCGCCCGGTGCGGGCTTCCGGTTCCGGAGGCCATCCCGCCGCCTCCGCGCGAGTGAGGCGGTCGAAGCCGAATTATTTCTCGGTCGATTTCAAATCGATACCGTCGGTCGGTCCCTGAGTACTGTCAGCAACTTCACATCTGCGTTCCCACCAGTGGGTAGCGACGGCCAAGCACATGCCAAGACGCGGCTTTCCACGCCGGTGTCCGGCCCGAAAATCCCTGGAAACGATGCCGGAACGACGGTTTGCCTGACGTGCTCGATGAGAGCGGATGGCGCAACGTGTGGTTGACTACACGGGCACTGCTGCGCTGAACGCATGCAGTACGACCCAATTCGACGATGCGCCGGGCTGAACGGCGCGCCGAAAGGATGAGGAAGCAAGGATGACGTTTGTCGACAGGTTTCGCGGCGCCGTGACGCGTATGCCGCGCCGGCTCGTGGTGGGGGCCGTTGCCGCGGCCCTGCTATCGGGTCTGATCGGCGCCGTGGGGGGCTCGGCGACCGCCGGGGCGTTCTCGCGCCCGGGTCTTCCGGTGGAGTACCTCGAGGTTCCGTCGGCCGCCATGGGCCGGGACATCAAGATCCAGTTCCAAAGCGGTGGCGCCAACGCGCCCGCGCTGTACCTGCTCGACGGCATGCGCGCGCAGGAGGACTACAGCGGCTGGGACATCAACACCCCGGCGTTCGAGTGGTACAACCAGTCGGGCATTGCCGTGGTCATGCCGGTCGGCGGGCAGTCCAGCTTCTACTCCGACTGGTACAAGCCCGCCTGCGGTAAGGCCGGCTGCACCACCTACAAGTGGGAGACCTTCCTGACCAGCGAGCTGCCGGCGTACCTGCAGAGCAACAAGCAGGTCAAGCCGACGGGCAGCGCCGCGGTCGGTCTGTCGATGGCCGGATCGTCGGCGCTGATCCTTGCGGCCTACCACCCGGCCCAGTTCGTCTACGCCGGCTCGCTGTCGGCGCTGCTGGACCCGTCCCAGGGCATGGGGCCGTCGCTGATCGGCCTGTCCATGGGCGACGCCGGTGGCTTCAAGAAGGATGACATGTGGGGTCCGTCCAGCGACCCGGCGTGGCAGCGCAACGACCCGTCGCTGCAGGTCGGCACCCTGGTCGCCAACAACACCCGCATCTGGGTGTACTGCGGTAACGGCAAGCCGTCCGACCTCGGTGGCGACAACCTGCCCGCGAAGTTCCTCGAGGGCTTCGTCCGGAGCAGCAACCTGAAGTTCCAGGACGCCTACAACCAGGCCGGTGGTCACAACGCGGTGTTCAACTTTGACGCCAACGGCACCCACGACTGGCCCTACTGGGGCGCGCAGGTCCAAGCCATGAAGCCCGATCTGCAGTCGGTGTTGGGTGCGACCCCGGGCGCCGGTCCGGCTACCGCCTCGAATGCCGGTAACCAAGGCCAAGGCACCTAACCCAATAGCAATGCGACTGACGGCGGCGATCCTCGGATCGCCGCCGTTGGCGTCTCGGCAGTGCGCGGGTGTGGCCTATTTCACTACCCTGCGGGCCGGGCACAATGCGGCGCTGGTTAATGTGCTCACAGCGACTAGACGATGGAGGGTGGACATGAGGGTCATGCGTGGTCTGTCGGCGGTTCCGCGGGTGTTCTTCGTTATGGCACTGTTGTGCGGCCTGACTGTGTCTTTACAGACGGCTGGAGCCATCGGCAAGGCCAGGGCCGCGGGTATGGAAACCCTGATGGTTCCGTCGGCGGCGATGGGCCGCGACATCCCGGTGGCCTTCCTGGCCGGCGGGCCGCACGCGGTATATCTGCTGGATGCCTTCAACGCCGCCCCGGACGTAAGCAACTGGGTCACCGCCGGTAACGCGATGGGCACGCTGGCCGGCAAGGGCATCTCGGTGGTGGCGCCCGCCAGTGGCGCCTTCAGCATGTACACCAACTGGGAGAACGACGGCAGCAAGCAGTGGGACACCTTCCTGTCCAGCGAGCTGCCCAACTGGCTGGCCGCCAACAAGGGCCTGGCGCCGGGCGGCCACGCCGCCGTCGGCGCTGCGCAGGGCGGCTACGGCGCGATGGCGCTGGCCTGCTTCCACCCCGATCGGTTCGGCTTTGCCGGCTCGCTGTCGGGGATCCTGTACCCGTCGAGTACCAACTACAACGGCGCGATCCTGGCCGGCCTGCAGCAGTTCGGCGGCATCGACGGCAACGGGATGTGGGGCGCCCCGCAGCTGGGCCGGTGGAAGTGGCACGACCCGTAGGTGCACGCCGGGATGCTGGCGCAGAACAACACCCGCGTGTGGGTCTACAGCCCGACGAACATGGGCGGCGATGACGCCGCGATGATCGGCCAGGCGGGGTCGGCGATGGGCAGCTCCCGGGAGTTCTACCAGCAGTACCGCAGCAGCGGCGGGCACAACGGCCACTTCGACCTGGGCGGCGGTGGCAACGACTGGGGTTCGTGGTCGGGGCAACTGGGTGCCATGTCCGGCGACATCGTCGGCGCCATCCGCTAGTCAGGCACCGCCTGTCAGGCCACACGGTGCCGCCCGAAGAGCCGGTACCGTGTAAAGAGTGCAGCAGAGGGCGGGACGGCCGCTTGCCTGTATTCAAGCTGCGAGCCACCGACTCTGCTAGCAGGAGAAGATGACCACGAACGCGCGGCGCCGTAAACGCCACCGGATTCTCGCCTGGGTTGCCGCCCTCACCGTGGCCGGCGTCGTGTTCTTGGTCGTACTGGCGGTGGTGACGTTGCTGCGCAGCCCCGGATCACCGCCGCCCAGTGCGGTTCCGCCCGGCGTACTGCCCCCGCCATCGACGACGACCCACCCGCACAAGCCGCGGCCCGCTTCCCAAGACGCATCGTGCCCCGATGTGCAATTGGTCAACGTTCCGGGTACCTGGGAGTCCGCCCCGCAGGACGATCCGCTCAACCCGATGCAATTTCCGAATGCGTTGCTACACAAGGTAACCGGGCAGATATCCCAGCAGTTCCCGTCCTCCCGGGTGCAGACGTACAGCACTCCCTACACGGCGCAGTTCCACAACCCGCTGAGCGGTGACACGCAGATGTCGTACAACGAGAGCCGCGCCGAAGGCACCCGCGCGACGGTCCAGGCGATGACCGACATGACCAACAAGTGCCCGTTGACCAGCTACGTGCTGATGGGCTTTTCCCAGGGGGCGGTGATCATCGGGGATATCGCCAGCGATATCGGAAATGGGCGCGGACCCGTCGATGACGACCTAGTGCTCGGTGTGACATTGATCGCCGACGGTCGTCGCCAGTCGGGGGTGGGCAACGAGATCGGGACCGACCCGCCGGGCCAGGGCGCCGAGATCACCTTGCAGGAGATACCGATGTTGGCCGGGCTGGGCCTGACCATGACCGGTGCGCGGCCGGGTGGTTTCGGTGCGCTCAACGGCAAGACCAACGAGATCTGCGGCGCCGGCGACCTCATCTGCGCCGCCCCGGACGAGGCGTTTAGCGTCGGCAACCTGCCCAACACGCTGAATACCCTCTCCGGCGGTGCCGGCCAGCCCGTCCACGCGCTCTACGCGACGACCCAGTTCTGGAACATGGACGGGGAGCCCGCGCCCGATTGGACGTTGAACTGGGCCCACGGGCTCATCGAAAACGCGCCACACCCCAAACATGGGTGACATGGCCTTACCTAGCCACTTGCCGGGCGCGATCAGCGGTACCTTGTGATTTGGTCCGCGAGATTTGGTCCGCCGCCAGGCGCCCCTTAACATTAAGAGGAATTTAAGAGCAGTAAGGACTTCTTACGGCTCCGATCGGGGTCGAAGCCGGCATCGAGCGAGCACTGACCGGCGCCCGAAAGCGCGTGCCGTGAGATGGCTGGTCCGTACGTAGAGGTACTCGCGCGGCGGACACCGGGGAGTAACAGTCGGCGAAGCCGACCGAGATGGTTGCGACAGGAGAGAGCGGCATGGCGTACCACAACCCGTTCATCGTGAACGGCAAGATCACGTTCCCGGACAACATGAACTTGGTTCGTCACGTTGAGAAGTGGGCGAAGGTTCGTGGCGACAAGTTGGCCTACCGGTTCGTGGACTTCTCCACCGAACGCGACGGCGAGTACCGCGACATCTCGTGGTCCGATTTCAGCGCCCGCAACCGCGCCGTGGGAGCCCGTCTGCAGCAGGTCACGCAGCCGGGTGACCGGATCGCCGTCTTGTGCCCGCAGAACCTCGACTACCTCAGTGCCTTCTTCGGCTCGCTGTATTCCGGCCGGATCGCGGTGCCGCTGTTCGATCCGTCCGAGCCGGGTCACGTCGGTCGCCTGCACGCCGTGCTCGACGACTGCGCCCCCTCGACGATCCTGACCACCACCGAAGCGGCCGAAGGTGTGCGCAAGTTCATCCGCGCCCGCTCGGCCAAGGAGCGCCCCCGCGTCATCGCCGTCGACGCGGTGCCCACCGAGGTCGCCGCCACCTGGCAGCAGCCCGAGGTCGACGAGGGCACGATCGCCTACCTGCAGTACACCTCCGGCTCCACTCGCACCCCGACCGGCGTGCAGATCAGCCATCTGAACCTGCCCACGAATATGTTGCAGGTTCTGGTTGCCCTGGAGGGCACCGAAGGGGATCGCGGGTGCATGTGGCTGCCGTTCTTCCATGACATGGGCCTGATCACCGCGCTGCTGTCGTCGGTGTTCGGGCACAGCTTTACCTTTATGACGCCCGCCGCGTTCGTGCGCCGACCCGGCCGCTGGATCCGCGAACTCGCGCGCAATCCCGGCGAAACCGGCGGCGTCTTCTCGGCCGCGCCGAACTTCGCCTTCGAACACGCCGCGATGCGCGGCGTGCCCCGCGACGATGAGCCGCCCCTGGACCTGAGCAACGTCAAGGGGATCCTGAACGGCAGCGAGCCGGTATCGCCGGCCTCGATGCGCAAGTTCTACGAAGCGTTTGCGCCCTACGGTTTGCCGGAGACGGCGATCAAGCCGTCCTACGGGTTGGCCGAGGCGACGCTGTTCGTCTCGACCACCCCATTGGACGAGAAGCCGAGAGTCATCCACGTGGACCGTGACGAGCTGAACAACCAACGGTTCGTCGAGGTGGCGCCCGACGCGCCGAACGCCGTCGCGCAGGTTTCGGCCGGCAACATCGGTGTCGACCAATGGGCGGTCATCGTCGATCCCGACACGGCCACCGAGCTCCCGGACGGTCAGGTCGGCGAGATCTGGTTGCACGGCAAGAACCTGGGCACCGGCTACTGGGGCAAGGAAGAGGAGACGAACCGCACCTTCCGTAACATCCTCAAATCGCGGATCACCCAGTCGCACGCCGAGGGAGCCGCGGACGACGGGCTGTGGGTACGCACCGGCGACTACGGCACGTATTTCGGTGGCCACCTTTATATAGCGGGCCGCATCAAGGACCTGGTCATCGTCGACGGCCGAAACCACTACCCGCAGGACCTCGAGTACTCGGCCCAGGAGGCCAGCCGGGCCCTGCGTACCGGCTACGTGGCGGCGTTCTCGGTCCCCGCCAACCAGCTGCCGCAGGAGGTGTTCGACAACCCGCACGCCGGGCTCAAGTACGACTCCGAGGACGCTTCCGAGCAGCTGGTGATCGTCGCCGAGCGCGCCGCCGGTTCGCATAAGCTCGATTACCAGCCCATCGCCGACGACATCCGGGCGGCCATCGCCGTCCGGCACGGCGTGACCGATCCGCGACCTGCTGCTGGTGCAGGCCGGAACCATTCCCCGCACCTCGAGCGGCAAGATCGGGCGCCGCGCCTGCCGCGCCGCCTACATCGACGGGAGCCTGCGCAGCGGCGTCGGCTCCCCGACGGCCTTCGCCAGCGAAACCGACTGAACCTAAAGAACATGGCTGACACAGAACCTGACACCAACCCCGGAACCCCCGCCCCGGTCGCCGGCGCGGACGCACCCGCCACGAAGACCGACCTGACGGTCCCCGAGATGCGGCAGTGGCTGCGCAACTGGGTGGGCAAGGCGGTCGGGCAGTCGCCCGACGCGATCGACGAGTCGGTCCCGATGGTCGAGCTGGGCCTGTCGTCGCGCGATGCCGTCGCGATGGCGGCCGACATCGAGGACTTGACCGGTGTCACGCTGTCGGTCGCGGTGGCTTTCCAGCATCCGACCATCGAATCGCTGGCGACGCGGATCATCGAGGGCGAACCCGAAATAGACACATCCGCCGACGACAACATGGACTGGTCGCGCAAGGGCCCGGCGGAGCGCGTCGACATCGCGATCGTCGGCCTGTCCACCCGATTCCCCGGCGACATGAACACCCCCGACGAAACCTGGCAGGCGCTGCTGGAGGGCCGCGATGCCATCACCGACCTGCCCGAGGGCCGCTGGTCGGAATTCCTCGAAGAGCCACGGCTGGCCGAGCGCGTCGCGAAGGCGCGCACCCGCGGCGGCTACCTGAAGGACATCAAGGGCTTCGACTCCGAGTTCTTCGCGGTGGCCAAGACCGAAGCCGACAACATCGATCCGCAGCAGCGGATGGCGATGGAGCTGACCTGGGAGGCGCTCGAGCACGCACGCATCCCGGCGTCGAGCCTGCGCGGCGAGGCCGTCGGCGTGTACGTCGGTGTCTCCAACACCGACTACCAGTTCCTGGCGGCGGCCGACCCGACCAACGCTCACCCCTACGCGATCACCGGGACCGCCCATTCGATCATCGCCAACCGGGTGTCGTACTTCTACGACTTCCGCGGTCCTTCACTCACCGTCGACACCGCCTGCTCGAGTTCGTTGGTGGCGACCCATCAGGCGGTCCAGGCGCTGCGCAACGGCGAGTGCGATGTGGCGGTTGCCGGCGGCGTCAACGCGATGATCACTCCCGCGGTGACCCTCGGTTTCGACGAGATCGGCGCGGTGCTGGCCCCCGACGGCCGGATCAAGTCGTTCTCGTCGGACGCCGACGGCTACACCCGTTCGGAGGGTGCCGGCATGCTGCTGCTCAAGCGGGTCGACGACGCGCGTCGCGACGGCGACCAGATCCTGGCCGTGATCGCCGGCAGCGCGGTCAACCACGACGGCCGGTCCAACGGCCTGATCGCGCCCAGCCAGGACGCGCAGGCCGACGTGCTGCGCCGGGCCTACAAGGACGCCGGCATCGATCCGCGCACCGTCGACTACATCGAGGCGCACGGCACCGGGACCGTCCTCGGTGACCCGATCGAGGCCGAGGCGCTGGGCCGGGTTGTCGGTAGGGGCCGTCCCGCCGATCGTCCGGCCCTGCTGGGCGCGGTGAAAACCAATGTGGGCCACATGGAGTCGGCCGCCGGCGCGGCCAGCATGGCCAAGGTGGTGCTGGCGCTGCAGCACGACAAGCTGCCCCCGTCGATCAACTTCGCCGGGCCCAGCCCGTACATCGACTTCGATGCGATGCACCTGAAGGTGATCGACACGGTCACCGACTGGCCGCGCTACGGCGGTTACGCGCTGGCCGGGGTGTCGAGCTTCGGGTTCGGTGGGGCCAACGCGCACGTGGTGGTGCGCGAGGTCTTGCCGCGCGACGTGATCGAGCGGGTACCGGAACCCGAGCCGGCCGCCCCCGAGGCGGCCGAAGCCGACGCCGAAGCCCCCAGCGAGGCGCCCAAGCTGGAAAGCCACTCGCTGCGATTCGACGAATTCGGCGGGATCATCCCGGACCCAGCCGCGGCCGAGGAGGAAGAGCACGAGCTGCCGGGCCTGACCGAAGAAGCCCTGCGGCTCAAGGAGGTTGCCCTCGAAGAGCTTGCGGCGCAGGAAGCTTCGGAGCCGACCAAGCCGCTGATCCCGCTGGCGGTGTCGGCGTTCCTGACCTCGCGCAAGAAGGCCGCGGCCGCCGAACTGGCGGACTGGATGGAAAGCCCCGAGGGGCAGGCGTCGTCGCTGGAATCGATCGGCCGGGCGCTGTCGCGGCGCAACCACGGCCGCTCTCGCGCGGTGGTGCTCGCCCACGACCACGAGGAGGCCATCAAGGGCCTGCGCGCGGTCGCCGAGGGCAAGCAGCGGCCCAACGTGTTCAGCGTCGACGGGCCGGTGACCAGCGGCCCGGTGTGGGCGATGGCCGGATTCGGCGCGCAGCACCGCAAGATGGGCAAGAGCCTGTACCTGCGCAACGAGGTCTTCGCCGAGTGGATCGAGAAGGTCGATGCGCTGGTCCAGGACGAGCGCGGCTATTCGGTGCTCGAGCTGATCCTGGACGACTCGCACGATTACGGCATCGAGACCAGCAACGTCACCATCTTCGCGATCCAGATTGCGCTGGGTGAGCTGCTCAGGCACCACGGCGCCAAACCCGCTGCGGTGGTTGGCCAGTCGCTCGGAGAGCCCGCGTCGGCGTACTTCGGCGGCGGCCTGTCGCTGGCGGACGCAACCCGCGTGATCTGCTCGCGCTCGCACCTGATGGGCGAGGGCGAGGCGATGCTGTTCGGCGAGTACATCCGCTTCATGGCGATCGTCGAGTACTCCGCCGACGAGCTCAAGACGGTGTTCGCCGACTTCCCGGGCCTGGAGGTCTGCGTCTACGCCGCGCCCAGCCAGACGGTCATCGGTGGCCCGCCCGAGCAGATCGACGCGATCGTCGCCCGCGCGGAATCCGAGGGCAAGTTCGCCCGCAAACTGCAGACCAAGGGTGCCGGTCACACCTCGCAGATGGATCCGCTGCTCGGTGAGTTCTCGGCGGAGCTGCAGGGCATCAAGCCGATGAGCCCGACCATCGGCATCTTCTCGACGGTGCATGAGGGCAGTTACGTCAAGCCCGGTGGCGAGCCCATCCACGACGTCGATTACTGGGTCAAGGGGATGCGCCACAGCGTCTACTTCACCCACGGCGTGCGCAACGCCGTCGACAGCGGGCACACCACCTTCCTGGAGCTGGCGCCCAACCCGGTGGCGCTGATGCAGATCGGCCTGACCACCGCTGCCGCGGGTCTGCATGACGCCCAGCTGATTCCGACGCTGGCCCGCAAGCAGGACGACGTTGAGTCGATGGTCTCGGCCATGGCCCAGCTCTATGTCTACGGCCACGACCTGGACATCCGAACTCTGTTCACCCGGGTCTCCGGGCCGGCAG
Source organism: uncultured Actinomycetota bacterium (assembly GCA_963703795.1). Taxonomy (GTDB): domain Bacteria; phylum Actinomycetota; class Actinomycetes; order Mycobacteriales; family Mycobacteriaceae; genus Mycobacterium. The sequence goes on from CAVPFT010000040.1 coordinate 87,945, forward strand.
GCCCAGAAGATTTTGCGAACATCCCGCCGACCAGGTTCAAGCGCAAGGAGCACTGGCTGGACGTGTCGTTCTCCGCCGGCAGCAGCTCGATAATCATGCCGGGCGCCCACGTCGCGCTGCCGGATGGCCGCCACGTCTGGCAGTACGAGCCTCGGCGCTTTACGGGTCTGGAGGCGACGGATCTGGCGGCGTTGGTGAAAGCCGCGGCGGTCGAAGTCCTTCCCGACGCGCAATTGACCGCCTCGGAGCAGCGCGCGCTGCCGGGTGAGGGCGCAGCGCTGGTGACCACGTTGACGCGGCACCCGGGCGGCGCCTCGGTTCAGGTGCATGCCCGCATCGACGAATCCTTCACGCTGCTCTACGACGCGCTGGTTACCCGGGCTGGTTCCCAATCGGTGTTGCCGACCGCGATCGGCGCCGGCGCGGGGATCGCGCCTGTGGCCGCAACGGTCGTTCAAACCGAGGCTCCCGCAGCGGGGGCCGTCGAGGACCCGAGCGCCGAAACGATAGCGGACAGCCTGACCAACCGCTATCTGCCTTCCGGCATCACCAGATGGTCACCGGACTCAGGCGAGACCATCAGCGAGCGGCTGGGGATGATCGTCGGCGCCGCAATGGGTTACGAGCCCGAGGACCTGCCGTGGGAGGTCCCCCTCGTAGAGCTGGGCCTGGACTCGCTGATGGCGGTGCGGATCAAGAACCGCGTCGAGTACGACTTCGACCTGCCGCCCATTCAGTTGACGGCGGTGCGCGACGCCAACCTGTACGCCGTTGAGAAGCTGATCGAATACGCGGTCGAGCACCGCGACGAGGTCGAGCAGCTGCACGCGTTCCAAGCGACGCAGACCGCCGAGGAGATCGCCAGGGCGCAAGCGGAATTGGTCAGCGGCGCGACGCCCGGCACGGTGTCAGCGCCGGAGCCGGACCCGCAGCCGGAACCCGAGACGGCCCCCCCGCCGCCGGCCTCCGACGTGCCGATTCCGCCGCCGCCGACCGACCCGTCGGGTCCTTCCGGCAACGGGAAGCAGCCGAAGCTGGCCGAAGCGCTCACCCAGCAGGCGGTTGCCGAGGCGCTCAACTCCGACGTGCCGCCGCGCGACGCCGCCGAGCGGGTCACGTTCGCCACCTGGGCGATCGTCACGGGGAAGTCCGCGGGCGGCATCTTCAACGCGCTGCCCAAGCTGGACGGTGACACCGCCGCCAAGATGGCGCAGCGGCTTTCGGAGCGCGCCGAAGGACCGATCACCGCCGAGGACGTGCTGACGTCGGAGAACATCGAGGCGCTGGCCGACAAGGTGCGTGGCTACTTCGAGTCCGGCGAGATGGACGGGTTCGTCCGCACCCTGCGGGCACGGCCCGAGGGCAGCTCTAAGGTGCCGGTGTTCGTGTTCCACCCGGCCGGCGGCTCGACGGTGGTCTACGAGCCGCTGCTCGGCCGGCTGCCGGCGGACATCCCGATGTACGGCCTGGAGCGGGTCGAAGGCACCATCGAGGAGCGTGCGGCGGCCTACGTGCCGAAGCTGATCGAGATGCAGGGCGACGGGCCATACATCCTGGCCGGCTGGTCGCTGGGCGGCGTGCTGGCCTACGCGTGCGCGATCGGCCTCAAGCAGCTGGGCAAAGACGTCCGGTGGGTCGGCCTGATCGACGCGGTGCGTGCCGGCGAGGAGGTTCCGCAGACCAAGGAGGAGGTCCGCAAGCGCTGGGAGCGCTACGCCCGGTTCGCCGAAAAGACTTTCAACGTCACCATCCCGGAGATCCCCTACGAGCAGCTCGAGGAGCTCGACGACGACGGCCAGATTCGGTTCGTGCTCGACGCGGTCCAACAGAGCGGGGTGCAGATCCCGGCCGGGATTATCGAGCACCAGCGCACGTCGTACCTGGACAACCGCGCGATCGACACCGCCGTGATCCAGCCGTACGACGGGCATGTCACCCTCTACATGGCCGATCGCTACCATGACGACGCGATCATGTTCGAGCCGCGGTACGCCGTTCGCCAGCCGGACGGCGGCTGGGGTGAGTGGGTTTCCGACCTCGAGATCGTGCCGATCGGTGGCGAGCACATCCAGGCCATCGACGAGCCGGTCATCGCCAAGGTCGGCGCGCACATGACCCAGGCCTTGAACGAGATCCAGCACGCGATCCAGGCCGAACGGCAGCAGGACGAGTCGGAAAAAGTGAGGTAGGCGAGTAGTGACGGAGACCGTGCCAGCTCAGGGGCCGACGCCCGTTCAGCACACCACAGCCGAGAAGCTGGCCGAGCTCCACGCTCGCCTCGAGTTGGCCAAGGAGCCGGGCGGTGAGAAGGCCGTCGCCAAGCGCGAGAAGAAGGGCATCCCGAGTGCCCGTTCCCGCGTCCACGCCCTGGTCGATCCGGGCACCTTCCTGGAAATCGGTGCGCTCTGCAAAACTCCCGGCGATCCCAACGCGCTCTACGGCGACGGCGTGGTCACCGGGCACGGCATGATCAACGGCCGGCCGGTCGGGGTTTTCTCCCACGACCAGACGGTGTTTCAGGGCACGGTCGGCGAGATGTTCGGCCGCAAGGTGGCCCGCCTGATGGAGTGGTGTGCGATGGTCGGGTGCCCGATCATCGGCATCCAGGACTCGGGCGGCGCCCGGATCCAGGATGCCGTCACCTCGCTGGCGTGGTACGCCGAGCTGGGCCGCCGCCACGAATTGTTGTCTGGGATCGTGCCGCAGATCTCGCTAATCTTTGGCAAATGCGCTGGGGGAGCGGTGTATTCGCCGATCCAGGACGATCTCCTCGTCGCGGTGCGCGACCAGGGCTACTTCTTCGTCACCGGGCCCGATGTGATCCAGGAAGTCACCGGGGAAGAGGTCAGCCTCGACGAGCTGGGTGGCGCCGACGCCCAGGCCCGCTACGGCAACATCCAACAGGTTGTCGATTCCGAGGAGGAAGCGTTTCAGTACGTGCGCGACTTCTTGTCGTTCCTGCCGTCCAACTTGCTCGCCAAACCGCCGGTCGTCAATCCCGGACTGGAGCCCGAGATCACCCCGACCGACCTCGAGCTCGACTCGATCGTGCCGGATTCCGACAACATGGCCTACGACATGCACGAGATCCTGCTGCGGATCTTCGACGACGGCGACTTCCTCGACGTCGCCGCGCAGGGCGGGCGGGCGATCATCACCGGGTTCGCCCGGGTCGACGGACATGCGGTCGGTGTGATCGCCAACCAGCCCATGCACCTGTCCGGGTCGATCGACAACGAAGCCTCCGACAAGGCGACCCGGTTCATCCGGTTCTGCGACATGTTCGAAATCCCCTTGGTGTTCGTCGTCGACACACCCGGGTTCTTGCCGGGGGCCGAGCAGGAGAAGAACGGCATCATCAAGCGCGGCGGCCGGTTCCTGTCCGCCGTGGTGGAGGCCGACGTGCCCAAGGTGACGATCACGATCCGCAAGTCCTACGGCGGCGCGTATGCGGTGATGGGGTCTCGGCAGCTGACCGCCGACTTCAACTTCGCGTGGCCGACGGCACGCATCGCGGTGATCGGCGCCGAGGGTGCCGCGCAGCTGTTGATGAAGCGCTTTCCCGACCCGCACGCGCCCGAGGCACAGGCGATCAAGAAGGACTTCATCGAGGGCTACAACCTCAACATGGCGATTCCGTGGATCGCCGCCGAGCGCGGGTTCATCGACGCGGTCATCGATCCGCATGACACCCGACTGTTGCTGCGCAAGTGCCTACATCTGTTGCGAGACAAGCAACTGTGGTGGCGGGCCACCCGCAAGCACTCGCTGCTTCCGATCTAGTTCGACGATTCCCCGCGCCGAACGTGAATCCTACGACGCGACACGCCGTTTCAGCGTCGCTCAATTCACATTCGGCGTGACACTAAACCCGCAAGGCACCCTCCACCAGTTCGTCGAAACGCTCCAGCGCCTCGTCGGATTCGGCGTCGATACCGCGCAGCGGCCCGGGATCGGCGAGATAGCGCCGCGCGTATAGGCGGGCGATCAGCGCCTTGCGGTCGTCGCCACGGGTTTCCCGCTCCCACGCGGCCTGCTCGCAAAGTAATGCGCCGGCGTAGACGTCGCCCATGAATCGGGCGAGCGGGAACAGCCGCGCCTCCGCCAGGCCTCCCTGCGGGCCCCCGTCGAGTTTGGCCCAGGCCGTGATCGCGGCGTCGAGATCCTCGACGCGGCCGGCGACCAATCGGGTGGTGGCCCCGCCATCATCCAGGTCGTCGGAGACCGACAGCGCGTCACGCAGCCGCGCCAACAGCGTCTCGTGCGCGCGAGCCTGCTCGATACCGCGCCGCACATCGAGGCACAGGATGTTGTCGGGGCCCTCCCAGATGGTGTTCACTTGCGCGTCGCGCAGCAGCCGGGCCACCGGCCACGTCTCGATATAGCCATTGCCGCCGTGGATTTCGATCGCGTCCGACGCCGCGGTGATGCCGAGCCGGCACACCTTGAGCTTGGTGACGGGCACCGCGATGCGTTGCCGCATGCTGCGGGGCTGGCGATGGTTGGTGGCGCCGGTGCCGTCGAAAACCAGCGCAAGCGCCGCCTCGACGTCGACGATCATCTCGGCGAGCTTGCGCCGCATCAGCGGCTTGTCGATGAGTGCCCCGCCGAACGCGTGCCGTTGCCTGGCGTAACACAGGGATTCGACCAGGGCACGACGCGCATTGCCGAGCCCGAACAAGGCGATGCCGAGCCGCGCGGAGTTGGTCAGCTCCATCATGCGGCCGAGTCCCTTGCCGTCGGACGGGCCCGCTTGAGCTTCTGCGGCGCTCGGCTGCTCGGACAGCAGAAACGCCTCGGCGTCGACGAACTCGACCTCGCCGGAGGCCACCGAGCGGGTGCCGAGCTTGTCCTTGAGTCGGCGCACCCGCACCCCGTTGCGCGAACCGTCGCGGCGGGTGCGCAGCACGAGGAAATTAGCGACGCCGCGGGTCGAGTCGGGAGCGCCCTCGGGCTTGGCCAGCACGACGAACGCCTCCCCGGCGCAGTTGGACGCAAACCACTTGAAGCCGTTGAGAACCCACGCTTGGCCATTTTCGCCTGCCGCGCGGGTCGCCGTCGTCTCCAGCGCGCCCAAATCGGAGCCGCCGGAACGTTCCGTCAGCAGTTGCGCCGTCTCACCCGCCCAGTCGCCGGAGGCGAATTTGGCCAGCACATGCTCGCGCACGTCGGCCGGTGCGTAGGCCGCCACCAGCGACTGGACCATGCCGCCGCCCGTGCCGAGCGCACAGCCCATCCCGATATCGGCCTGATTCAACAGGTAATTGGATGCGAACATCGCCAGCGACGAACTGAACTCGGCGGCCCGCGCCTCGTCGCGCAGGGCTCGCTGGGCATCCAGCACCGCGCGTTTGGATTGCGTGAACGACGCCGGCATGACGACCTGGCTGACGTCGTGCCCCCATCGGTCGTACCGCTGAAGCCGGGGCGGCTCGCGGTCGGTCTCCTCCGCCCACCGCGCCACCGGGCCGCCCATCAGTTCACCGATGTGGGTCAGGTGACGCTCGGCGAGCGCCAGCTCGTCGGGCTGCAGGTAGTAGGCCATGGTGGAGCGCAGCGTGGGATCGGTGAGATACCAATTGAGGCCCACGGCGCCGCGGTAGTTCTCCGTTTGATAGCGCTGCGACTTTTCTTCGGTGGAGAAGGGCAGCCTGTCCACGGCCTCTACGTCGTACTCGCTCATGCCGCGACGGTATTACAACCGAAACGCCGGGTGAAAGACTGCCCGGCACCGGGTCAGGAACTGACCGGCACCAGGAATCCGGACGTGTAGAACTCGGCCGGGTTTTGCGAGAAGGCGTCCGGGCGCTCGACAAACACCCAGACGCCCGTCGTGCCCGGGCGAAGGGTGTCTGCAATGGTCACCGTTCCGTTGCCGGCCCCGTCGGTGTCCATTCCGGCGAAGGCGGTGCCCGGATCCCCGGGACCACAGGTAGCCGACGACGGACGGGGTTCCTGGATCAGGCCGACGTCGAAATGGGTGCCCGGGTTGGGCTCGTCGAACAGCTGCACCTCCGCGATCGCCCTCGACCCGGCGACGTGGATGACGGCCGCGCCGGAACCCAGGCGGGGGCGGGCCACCGTAGCCGCGGTGGCGGCGAGGCTGAAGTCGCAACGTCGGAGATCGCTCTGCAACGGGACCCTGGTGGTGCCCTCGGCGGCGGCCCTGACGATTCCAAATGGCGTCACCGGGGAGATCGCCACGGTGATTGCCAACGTGCAAGTCCCTAATCGTGTCAGCGTGCGCATCGGGCCCCCAATTGCCTTTTGTTCGTCCCGCGATCGGGAAACTAAGTATTGACCCGCAGCCGCCAAAATTAAACCCCCGGAGGGGAATTAGGCAGAAGTAAAATTGCGCGCCTATTCGACCGGTGGCAAATTAATGTCGCAGCGAATATAAAAATCCATGCAATACAGGCGTTTTCGCGCCCTTGCTCGACTGGTTGCTACGGCTTGATGCGGATCTGCCCCGGCGACCACCAGCCGAAGCGGGTCGCGGTGCCCAGTTGGAGCTGAGCGGCCTCGGCATTCCCGAGGGTGTCGAACTTGCGCAGCGACCCCCAGTCGCGGCCCCAGTCGCGGGACAGGTAGGTGGACATCACGTGGGCCCGCAGCAGCAAGTCGGTGATGCCCAGCAGGCCGCCGTTGACGCCGTCTTGCCAGGTGTCGGTGTCCTGCTTCTTGGCGGTGTAGTCCGGCGTGATGCGGAATTTCGGGATTTCGGTGACGCCGTTGACGTGCAGCATCGGCTGCTGGCAGGGGAAGGCCAGCCCGACCGCCCAGTCCAGCAGCACCGGCTGCGACGAGCCGACGTACTCCTGCAGGGAGCGCAGTTCCGGCACCCGCGGCGGGGTCACCGCGATCCAGTCTTCCGGCGTCAGGGACAGGTCCTCGGCCACCACCCGGACCGCGACCGCGTCGGCGGGCATCTCGGACCGGGCGAAGCGCAGATTGCGCCACACCTTCGGCTGTTCGCCGTACAGGTCGTAGGGCACCACCCGTCCCACCGGCACCACGTCACCGCCGGGACCGCGAATGCCGTATTCCAGCACGACGGTCTGCCCGAGGTGTGCCCGTGCAGCACGCTGTTGCCCGTTATCGTGCCGGCGGCGGTCACCACCACCAGCGGATGGCCGTCGTCGGGCTTGGGCAGCTGATACCACGCGGACGTCAGCCTGCTCTGCTGTTGGGCCCCGCTGGTGTAGCTGCCGGCCAGCGGAACCCGGTCGGGGCTAAGGCCGTACGGCAGCGGCGCCGTTGATCCGTTGATGCCCGGTGCCGTCAGCTTGGTCGGCGCGTCCCAGTCGTAATCGGTGCCGGGCTGCGGCACCGTCGTCTCCCGGACCGCCTCGGCCAGGGTACGTTCCGGTACACCGTTGGGGGTGAACCCTGTTGGGTTGACTCCACCCAGCGGGCCGAGCGGGCCGTAATTGCCGGGCAGCGGCGGCATAAAGCCCGCATTGCTGTCCGGCTCGACGAGCACATCGTCGGCCAGTGCGCAGCCGCCGGTGAACTCCCGCAAGTTGGCCCAGCCGTTGGAATAGGTGGGGTACTGACGCACGATTCCGGCCACCATCGACGCGATGAACACCAGCGCCATGAATCCGGCCGCGATCGGTATCGGAGCGGTCGTCAGCGCCCGCGCGAGCCGACCCTCGCCGTGAGACGCGGACGCGAAGTGCAGCCAGAGCGCGTACAGTGCGGCGATCGCGAACAGTACGAAAAATATTGTGCTGACCGATATTCCAGCGATCCTCGGCATGGCGCTGTTGAACGGAACGCCGTAGCTGGAGACATACCACCAACCGTTGGTGGTGGCGAAGCACAACGCCAACAGGAACAGCAGCGCCGCCAGGAACGCCATCCGGTTGCGCGACCAGCGCAGCACGGATGGCGACACCAGCACGGTGGTCAGCGCGGCCATCGCCGCTCCCACCGCGGCGAACAGTCCGAAGTGGTGCACCCACTTGGTGGGGGTGAACATCAGGAAGAACATCGTGCCGAAGATGACACCCATCAGCCGCCACGCCGGACCGCGGGCCACACCGGGAACTCGCTTGCGGCGCAACATGATAAACACCGCCGTGAACAGGCATAGCGCGGTGATCAAGAAGCCGAACCGGCGCGACAACGAACCGTCGACGGTCGGCAAAATGAGGTAGTAATAGCGCAGGTTCTCGGTGTACCAGGCCTGGCTGGGCCCGATCGCGGTGCGAATCCTGGTGGCTTCCAACACCGTTGACAGGGTCTGGTCGGCGAACACGACGGTCAGGATGACGAAACCGGCGGCCAGCATCGGGGCCACCAGCGGCCAGGTGCCGACCACGCGATGCCGGCGAACCAGGATGCGCAGGATCGGGCGGCCACCGGCGACCAACGCGGCCACCGCGATCAGCCCGGTGGGCTGCACCCCCAGGGTGAACGCGGCGGTCACCACCGCCAGCGCGGCCGGCGTCAGCCGCGACGCGCACATCGACCGCTCGATCAGCACATACGTGATCAGGGAACCCAGCGCGATGATCGGCTCCGGGCGCAGACCGTTGTTGAACGGCATCCACGCCGTCAGCAGCACCATGCCCGCCGCCCAGTTGGCGGCCTTGCTCGACGTCACCGCCGGCCCCAGCCGGGGCAGCACCTCGCGCGACAGCAGCAGCCAGCACACCAGCCCCGCGATCAGGTCGGGCAACCGCATCCACAGGCTGTCGTCGCTGACGTGGGTCATCAACGCCAGCAGGTTGTAATACCAGCCGAACGGGTCCTCAGGGCTGCCGAACCAACGGAAGTAGTTGGACATGTAGCCGGCGCGGTCGGCGACCCGGGCCATGCCCAGGACGTAGCCGTCGTCGGAGGAGTTCGCGCCGATCAGATGCCACAGCAGGAAACCGAATATCACCGTGGCATCGACCAGAGTGAACTTGCGCCAGCGGGTCGGAATCCACCGGTGCATCCGGCGGCCGTCCAACTGGTCCAGCCGCCACAGCGCGACCAGCGCGACGATGGTGGACACGATCGCCAGCACCATCGCAAGCAGTTTCAGCGTCGTCGGCGTGGTGGAGAACCGGGTGTCGATGGTTGCCGACAGCCGCAGTCCGGACGGTGCGGGACCGGTCAGATCCGTGAACACCCCGACGATCTGGGGGCGCAGGTTGGGGTCGGCGAAGCCACCGCCCGCCGGCCTGCCGCCCGGCTCGGTCAGTCCGACAAAGTTGGCGAAGGTGCCGGCGCGAGTCGATGTGATCTCGATGCTGGAACATCCGGGGACGCCTGCGCCCCCTGCCGCCTGGTCGCGGGACACGCTGGCAATCACCACGTTGCGATCGGTGACGTCGACGCGCTGGCCGTTGACGACGACGAACAACGCGTTGAGCGCGGCGTCCTTGCCTTTCTTAGGGGCGGTGCTCAGCACCACTCCGCCGTCGGGCGGCAGGCCGCGCACCACCGAGCACGGCACGGTTGCCGTCACGTCGACCGGCGTCAGCGAGATCAGCGGCGCCGTAACGTTATTCAATTGGCCGTTTTGCGGCCAGTTCAGCGTCGCGGTGGTCTGCACGACGGGCAGTAGCGGCGTGGCGACCGATAAGACGAACCCGATCAGCCCGGCGATCGTCGCGACCCAGCGCGTCACCCGCACGCCGTCCGTGCCGTCGCCAACGACCCTCACGGGAGGGCCCTAATCGGTCCTTGCCGGCTCCAGCCGTGCACTGTGATCACACCCTGTTCGACGACGGCATCCGGCGCCTGATCGGCCGGCACCAGCGGGTAGTACTGCTCGACGGATCCCCAGTCGCGGTACCAGTCGCCGCGCAGGTAGGTCGAGATCGTCGAGGTGCGCAGCAGCCCCTGCGTGAACAGGAAGGGCCCACCGGTCTCGCCGGCCTGCCAACCGTTCGACGACGCCGCGGTCTGCTTGTGATCGGGCAGGAGGCGGTAGTGCGGAAGTTCGGCAACGCCAAGGTGTTCGGAGAACGGCCGCTGACACGGGAAGTTGGCGGCGGTCGCAATGTCCATCAGCACCGGAGCGCGCGATCCGATCAATTGCTGCAGGGTCTGCAGCACCGGGACCCGCGGCGGCGTGAAGGCGAACCATTCGTCAGCACTGAGATTCGGGTCGTAAGCGACGATGCGCGCCACGTTGGCCTCCGGCGGCGCCCAGGTCAAGGGGAACCGCAGATTGCGCCACGCCGGCTCCGGCCCGATGTCGATCGGCTGCACCTCGGCGAGCGGTTGGGTCGTGCCGTCGGGGCGGGCGACGCCCCATTGCAATTTCAGCGACTGCCCATACGTGAAGGTGCCGTCCTCTTTGTACGACCAGATGGCGCCCGCGGCCGAGACAACCACCACCGGCCGGTCCGGACTACGCGGAGGCAGCTGGTACCAGGCCGAGGTCGCGGTGGCGGCCAGCGAATTCTCGCCATAGCTGCCCATCACCGGTGTGCGGGCCGGGTCGAGGCCGAACGGCAGCGCCGCGTGCGACCCGTTCACCCCGACCGGGCCTTTCCCGCCGGCCGTGCCTGCGGAGTCACTCATGGCGGCGTTGGGCTTGTTGGGCGACGCGTCGGAATTCACCACCCCCGGTTTGGTCACCACCGGGTAGGACCTCAGGTCATCGCCAACCCCTTCGGGCTTGAAGCCGACGGGATTGCTCCCGCCGAGCGGGCCGTCGGGCCCGGATGTCTGCCCCGAAACCGGTTGCAGCAGGCCCACATTCGGGTCCGGCTCGGCCAGCACGTCATCGGCCATCGCGCAGCTGCTGGGCGAGAGCCCCGAACTGAGCGCGGCCAGGTTGGCCTTGGCGGTGGTGTAGAGCGGGTAGCGGACCGCGGCGCCCTTGGCCATGGAGGCGACCTCGCCGAGGACCATGATCGTTGCGACCACCAGCAGGGGGGTGGAGGCCAAGACGCGGTTACGCCGGTTGTCCTGGACCTCGGTGTGCCCCGCGTAGTCCATTCGGAAGTGCTGCCAGGCGGCGAGCAGCCCGGTCAGGATCGACAACGTCAAAAACATCGACGTCACCGGATGGCTGGCAATGACGGGTTGGATGTCGAACCACGGCACCCCGTAGTTGCCGACGTAGAACCAGCCGTTGATGCCCGAGGTGGCCCACGCCAGCACGAACAGCAGCGCGGTGACATACAGCGTCAGGTTGCGGCGGCTGTGCAGGCCGATGCGTGCGACGGCGAACGCGGTGACCGCGCCGAGGGCGCCGGCGAGTCCGGCGAACGCACCGAACTGCACCGCCCACTTCGTCGGCGTGAACGTCAACAGCAGCAGGCCGACCGCGGTGGTGCCGATCAACCGCCACGCCGGGCCGCTCGCCAACCCCGGCACCCCGCCGCGCCGCAGCAGCACGACCAGCATTCCGAACAGGCACAAGAACAGCACCAGCACCGCGAATCGCCGCGCCATCGACCCGTCGGGGTTGGACTCCACCGTGAGGAAGTAGTAGCGCAGCCAATCCTGATACCACGCGATCGTCGGGCCGACCTTGTACTTGATGCGTGCCGACTCGGCGACCGTGGCCAGCGTCTCGCTGCGGAACACCACCACGGCGATCAGCGACAACGACGCCGCCAGCACCGCCAGCGGGGCAACCAAGCCGTCGGTCTCGGCGCGCCGCCGGATCGTCCGGGCGATGGCCCGGGCCCCGGTCAGCAGCGCGGCGACGGCGATCAACCCCTGGGGCGCCAGCGTCGCGGTAAGCATCGCCACCACGATCGCCACCGCGGCGGGAGCCACTCCCCGCACCGCGATCGCGCGTTCCACGAGCACCCAGGTGACGAGCACCCCCAGTGCGATCAGCGGCTCCGGCCGCAGCCCGTTGTTGAACGGCAGCCAGGCGGCCAGGAACACCGCGCCCGCGGTCAACACCGCCACCCGGTTTGATCCCAGGCCGCCCCTTCCGGGTCCCAGCCGTCGCAGCATCCAGTGGCCGATGATGAGCCAGCACCCGATCCCGGCCAGCGTGGCGGGGATCCGCATCCATACGCCGGCCGTGCTCACCGACGCAAATTTGGACAGCACCGCGAGGTACCAGTCGAACGGCGCATCGGTCGTCCCGAAATACCGGTAGTAGTTGGCGACGTAGCCGGCCTTCGGTGCGATCCGGGCGATGGTCAGGTTGTAGCCGTCGTCCGACGAGGTGGCGCCGATGACGTGCCATCCCAGTAGCGTTCCGATCACCGCGGCGTCGGCAAGCCAAGTCGCGATCCCGACGCGCCACCACCTACCCGAGCGCTCACGCGGTCGGTACCGGGACAGCCAGGCGATCGGCGAGCGCCAGTTGATGAGCGTGTCGGTGCCGCGACTGCGTCGATCCAAAGCCGCCATCGCGACGATGGCGACCAGGACCGCCAGCCCACCGACGACCATCACGACCTTCTTGAGGGCCGTGGGCGCCGTGATGAACCGGGTGTCGATGTCGACGCGCGCCGACAACCCGGGCTGTGCGGGCACCTTCAGATCGGTGAAGATCCCGCCGACCTGAGGTTTCTTCTCGGACGGCAGTGTCCCGGCGGCTCCGGGTATGCCGACGAAGTCCGCGTGCGCGCCGCCGGCGTCGGCCCAGACGTGCAGCACGCTGCACGCACCCGCGGCGACCGCCGAACGCTGCGCCGCCGCGGCCACGGTGTCGCGGAATGCGACGACGATCACGTCCTTGTCGGCACGCACGAAGAGACCGTTTTTGCCGGTGTCCACCCCGCCGGCCGGCAGGGTCGAGACCACCAATCCGCCGTTCGGCGGCAAGGTGGCCATCGCCGAGCAGGGGATCGAGATGTCCAGCGCGCGCGGCGCCCCGGACACCAGGGGCGCGGTGATCTGGGTGACGTGCCCATCCGCGGTGCCCTGGGGCCACAGGACGGTCGCCGTGGTCTGTTTCACCGGGAGCAATGGCACGGTCGCGCACAGCAGCAGACCCGCGATTCCCGCGACGACGGCGATCAACCGTGGGATCCGGTGCGATCGCGGATTACCGTCTTGGGGCACGAGGGTCGATGGTAGGGGACGCCGCTTTGTGCGCTGAGCACGCAGGGCCGCGCAGCCGGCCGCGCCCAACGAAGATTCGCAAACACCTTTGGTTCAAAACCGCCGGCATTCGGGAATTGAAACCTCCATACAGTGGGCACCAAGGCAGAGGGGACCTGCCCCGGCGATGTCCGACGCGGATGCCAACAACCGCGCCGTCGCACGGGTGATCAGCCTGCTCACCGAGATCGTCGAAAAGGGCGCGTTACCCGCGCTCTGAATCAACGCCGGCCGCTCGGGCTCGCCGGTCCCTCCGTGATTTGCCACGCCCGACGCACCCAATAAACTGCTCGTCGCAGCATATGCGTTCAAAATGGTGACCTGAGGCCCTCAAAAACGGCCCGATCACCCGGGAGGCTGGCAGCGCGATGACGAACACGGGTCTCGGCTTTGGTGTGTTGGGCCCATTGCTGATGACGTCCCATGGGGTCCGGGTGCCGGTTGGCGCGCCGAAGCAACGAGCGGTGCTGGCCATGCTCTTGATCAACCGCAACCGGCCGGTGTCCGTGGAGTCGTTGATCAATGCGGTATGGGGCGAGGAGCCGGTGCCGGCCGCTCGCACCAGCATCCAGGCGCACGTGTCCAACCTGCGCCGACTGCTCCGCACCGCCGGCGTCGACCCGTACCAGGTGCTGGCCAGCGCGCCGCCGGGGTATCAACTCAGCGTCGCCGATGCCGACTTCGACCTCGGGCGTTTCGTCAGCACGAAGGCCGCAGCCACCCAGGCCGCCGCCGCGGGACGCTTCGAAGAGGCGAGCAGCCACCTCTCGTTGGCGCTGGCCGAATGGCGCGGCCCGGTGCTCGACGACCTGCGCGACTTCGTCTTCGTAGATGCCTTCGCCACCGCGCTGATGGAAGAAAAAGTGGCGGCCCACACCGCGCGCGCCGAGGCCGAGATCGCGTGCGGACGCGCCGGTGCGGTCATCGGGGAGCTCGAGGTGCTCACCGCCGAACATCCCTACCGCGAACCGCTGTGGGCACAGCTGATCACCGCCTACTACGTCACCGAGCGTCAGTCCGACGCGCTCGGCGCCTATCGACGGCTCAAGACGGCCCTGGCCGACGGGCTCGGCATTGACCCCGGTCCCACGGTGAGCGCCCTGCACGAGCGGATTCTGCGCCAGGAGGTGTTGATCCCCAAGCAAGGCGCTGCCCTGACCACCCGCAAGCGCGGCGTCTTTGCCCCGGAGCCGACGACCTCGTCGATCATGCTGCCGCAGTCCGCCGCTGGGCGGCTGCGCGACCAGAACGGTCGACACTATCCGCTGACGGGTGCGATCACCCGGATCGGGCGTTTCACCGACAACGACATCGTCCTCGACGACACCGACGTCAGCCGCCACCACGCCGTGATCACCGACACCGGCACCGGTTACGTCATGACGGACTTGCGGTCCACCAACGGCGTCGAGGTGCAGGGCCACCGCATCCGGGGTAGCGCAACCCTGGCCGAAGGCGACCGCATCCGCATCGGCGGCTACGACTTCACCTTCGAAATCCGCGCCGGCTGAGCTGAACCCACCGCCGAATGTGAATTTCACGACGCGACACGCCGTGCCGACGTCGCAACTTTCACTCTCGCGACCGAAAACTAGAGCCGCTCGGTCAGTGTTCCCACTCCCGGGCCGCCGAGATCGGCGAGCGCCGCGCGGCGCCCAGCCATCGCCATCAGGAGCGCCTCACCGGGGCCGGTGACCTCGGGCCCGCGGCCGTGTGCCCAGTCGATGTCGGTGGCGCGCAGCCGCAGCCCCCTGATCCGGCGTCCGGCGCCGAGCCTGGGGTTACCCGGTACCAGGCCGAGAACCCGCTCGAGCCGATCGGCCGGGACGCTCCGCGGCCGACCAAGGCAGCGGCGGATGTCTTGGTGGTGGATGGTGCCGTCGACGAGCGCGATCATGCCGCCGAAACCTGCCGTCAGCCCGCGTGGCTCGAGGTGATTGCGCAGAAATTCCAGCAGCTGTTGCGGGCTCAGGGCCGCGAACTCGTCGACACCCACCTGGTTGGCCCGCACGATCCAGCCTTTCGCGAAGCGCTTCAGCAACCCCATGGCGCCAAGCTCTTCATAGCTGATCACATGCGCGACAACGTCTTTGACGCTCCACTTGGAACATAGGCTGGGTGCTTCCCAGTCCTGTGGGGTCAGCGTGGCCAGGAAATCCGCGAGGTCGGCCCGTTCGTCGTGGGCCATGGTCATCAGGGTGGGCGTCATTTGCGCGCCTCGGCGCCGAGCAGGCGGGCGTAGCGATCCTGATAGAGCGGCCAGCCTGCGTCGCCGTCGACGCCGTCGGCGACGGACTCCCAGCCGGGACCGTGGCGGTACAGGTGGCGATGTTCGAGGTCGACGCGCGTGCGCTCGTCGGACTCCGCGGTAAAGCGGACCTCGACTTCGCTGGTCTTGGACTGGTCGGCCTCCAGCTGCCAGGTCGGGCCGATATCCCAGGAGAACAACACGCGGGTGGGCGGCTCGTACGCCAAGATGCGCGCCCAGCGGCAAACGCTGCCGTCAACGCCGCGGTCGTAGATGTGCCCGCCGACGCGGGGCTCGAACACCGTTTCGGCGATCGGGACGGCGAGCAGATTGTGTTCGCGAGGCTTGAAGTCGCCGAACCGCTCGGTGAAGACGGCGAACGCGCGCTCGATCGGGGCGTTGACGACGACGTGGTGCGCGACACTGGTTCGCTTCTGCGTCATGTGGGTTCTCCATGGATCTCTTCGACGGTCTGCGCATAGTTGGCCAGCGCTTGGGCCCAGAAGCGGTCGAGGTCGGCGCGCAACGCCTCGAGCCCGGTCGGGTCGAGCCGATAGACACGACGTGTTCCCACGGCGCGATCCCGGACCAGCCCGGCGGACTTGAGCACCTTGAGGTGCTGTGAAACGGCCGGTCGGCTGACGGGCAGGTCGCGCGCCAAATCACCGACGGCCGACGGGCCCTGCGCAAGGCGTTCCACGATGGTCCGTCGCGTCCCGTCGGCCAGGGCCAGCCAAGCGGCACCGTCTCGGCCGGTTCGGTAAGTGGCCACGATCGGTAAGTTTAGACTTACCGATAGCGAATCATCAATGGCCGCAAGAATGTCGCAAGGATCCCGCAAGGCCCAGCCAAGCGGTGCGCGCCACACTTCCGCTTGTCAGGTACCACCCAGACCAAGGAGGAATCGCAACCATGAATGCCAAAAAGACCAAGCTGTCCAAGCTGCGGATTGCCGCCGGTGTCGGGTTGGGCACCATAGGCCTGTCACTCGTCGGGTCGCTATTGCCGGCCGTCGCGTCGGCCGATCCGTGGGTTCCCCACAGCGGGCCGTTGCAACCGAATCGGCATTACGCCGCGGACGTCCTGCACCCGCTGTGGACCCTCAGGCACCCCGTGCGCGCCGCTATCCCCTGATCCGGCGAACCGGCCATGAAAGCCGCTCATCGTCTGAAGCGGGCCCTCGTCGGGGCGCTGCTGTCGGGCAGCATCGCGGTCGCCGGATTCGGGCTTGCCACGGGTACCGCGCAGGCCAACACCAGGGGCCCATACCACTGGTGCCCGGGGCAACACCTACCGGAGACCGACGTGGTTTGGGACATGAACGTCTGCCACACCTGGTACTGGGTCGACTACGGATTCCAGGCCAATCGTGGGCACTTTGTTTACGAGGGCGACAATCCGCCGCCGAACCTCGGGTGCGTCCCCGGACTCTGCTTGCCCGGGCTGTAACGAAGATATGCGAAATCCGTTGTCGCGCCAGGTTACTCGAATCATCGGACCGCTGATCCTGGCGTCAGCACCGGCTGTCTTTATGGTTATCGGTCTGGACCTGGCCGGTTCGGTATTCGCCCCCGGCAGTGCCTGGGGCGAGCCGCCCGCCGTCACAGCCTTTGTGAACTGGTTGCCGGGCCGGTAGTGGGCGTTAACGGCGAAGGGGCGCCGGGTTCCACAGACCGCTGCGAATCGCGGTCCCCAACTGCAGGCGGGCGGGTTGCGCGTTGGGGTAGTACGGCGTCAACCGTTGCAGCGAGCCCCAGTCGCGAGACCAGTCGTCCTTCAGGTAGGTGGCCATGGTGGTCGCTTTCGCCAACAATTCGGTGACGCCCAGCGGCCCGCCGCCGTTGTTGTCCATCACCGGTGAGTTGGCCTCGGCGCCGAAGCGGTCCGGCAGGATCCGCCATTTCGGCGCCTCGTCGACGCCGTTTTGATGGCCGAACGGTCGCTGGCACGGGAATGCCATGCCGACCAGCCAGTCCAGCAGCACCGGGTCCCGGGAGCCCACCACATCCTGCAGCGTGCGCAGGTGCGGAATCCGCGGGGGTGTGAGGGCGATCCAGTGCTGCGGCGCCAGGTCGTCGTCGTCGGCGACCAGGCGGATTTGGGTGGCGGCACCCGGGATTGCCGACATCGGCAGCCGCAAGTTGCGCCAGGCGGGGGATGCCCCGACGTCGGCGAATTGAAATGATCCGCCGGGATGTCCGCGGGCCGCTTCCTCGTCGGTCGCCCACTGCACCTGGACCTCGCGTGGGTCGAAGCGCCCGGCCGCGCTCACCACCAGCAGCGGGCCCGCCTTGTCCCGTGCGGGCAGTCGGTACCAGCCCGAGCGCAGGTGGGCGGGCAGCTGAGGGCCGGACCGCCAGCTGCCCAGCACCGGTGTGCGGGCCGGATCCAGGTTGTAGGGCAGCTGCGCGGCCGAACCGTTGATTCCCGGCGCCGGGGTGGTGCCGCCCTCGGTGCCCGCCTCGGTGCCCGTGACCACCTCTTCTTCGTTGAAGAAACTACGGTCGCCCGGGCGCTCCATCACCGGGTCGGCGCGGACGTCAGCGGGAATACCGTTGGGCGTGAAGGCTTCCGACAAACCGGCGCCCAGGGCGTCGGCCGCCGCGGCGCTCACCGGGGCCAGCACGCCGGCATTGGGGTCCTGCTCCACCATCACGTCCTCGGCCAGTCCGCAGGACTTGCCGGCCAGAGCCTCCAGGTTTGACCGTCCCACCGACCACGCGGGGTACTGGGCGGTCATCGCGAGGGTCAGCGATGCCACCTCGAAGACCACCAGCACCCACGTCGCAATTGCCAACGGAGACTGGACGATTCCGGCCAACCGAGCGCCAAGACGCGTCGTCGGTGGCCCGTTCTCCGGGGCGACGAAATGGAACCACGCCGACAGCAGCAGCACCAACACGGTCATCCCGAGCAGCATGGTCGCAAAGGCATAGTGCCATGCCGGGAACGAATTCGACCACGGCACACCGAAATTGGACACATACCACCAGCCGTTGACGCTGGCGAACGACAACGCCACCAAGAACAGCACCACGGCGGCGAACACGGTGCGGTTGCGCCGGGAGCGCATGGCCGCCGACATCACCGCGACCGCGGCCAGCGCGCCCAGCGGTCCGGCCAGCCCGGCGAACACCCCGAAATGGTGTGTCCATTTGGTGGGAGTGAACATCATCGCGAGGAACGAAATGATCGTGATCCCGACGATGCGGCGGCTCGGCCCGGCGGCTGTGCCCGGAATTCGGCCCTTGCGCAACGACATCGCCACCGTGATCCCGAGCGCGAGAACCAACGCCAGCACCGCGAAACGGCGGGCGACGGATCCGTCGGGGCTGGCCATGAACAGCCGCTCGTAGCGGATGTGTTCGTCGAACCAGCTCAGGCTGGGCCCGACGGCGCGCTTGAGCATGCTGGCCTGAACCTCGCCGGCCAGGGTCTGGTCGCGGAAGATCAGGATCGCGGTGACGGTGGCCGCGGCCAGCATGGGAGCCACCAGCGGCAGCACGCCGAACCGTTTGGATCTGCGGTGCAGGATGGTCCGCAGCGGCCCGATCGCGACCAGCAGCGCACCGATCGAGGCGATACCGGTCGGCCCGGAGAACAGGGTCAGTGCGCCGATGATGCAGGCGATCGCCACCGGCAGCAGCCGGCTGGTGGCCACGGCGCGTTCCACCGAGCACCAGGTCAGCAGGATGCCCAGCGCGATGATCGGCTCGGGCCGCAGACCGTTGTTGAGTGGCAGCCAGACGGCCAGGAACATGCCGGCCGCCGTCCACGCCGCGGCCCGGTTCGTCTTGACGGCGTGTCCGAGGCGGGGCATCACCTCACGGCTGATCACCCACCAGCACGTCAGCGCCATGGCCAGGGTGGGCAACCGCATCCAGATGCTGGTGGTGCTGACGTGTGCCCACAGGGCCAGCAGGTCGTAGTACCAGCCGAACGGGGCCTCGGGCGTGCCGAACCAGCGGTAGTAGTTGGCCATGTAGCCGGCGTGCTCGGACACTCGGGCCATGGTCAGGATGTAGCCGTCGTCGGAGGTGTTGGCGCCGACGAATTGCCACCACACCAGCACGGCGATGACGAGGGCGTCCAGGCCGCCGATCGACCACCAGCGCGGAGGCAGGAAGCGGCGGTGCCTCGTGCCGTCGGCGGTGTCGAGGACGTGCAGCGCGACCAGGGCGACGCCGGTCAGCGCCACCCCGAGGATCATCGCGGCCATCTTCAGCTGGGTGGGGCTGCTGCTGTAGCGGGTGTCGACGGTCGCGGAAAAGCTCAGGCCCGGCGGCGCCGGCCCGGCCAGGTCGGTGAACACGCCGACGATCTGCGGCCGGAAGTCATAGCCGCTCTTCTCGCCGCGCAGTGGCGAGCCGGGATGCTCGGCGTTGGGTCCCTGGGTCAGCCCGACGAATTCGGCGGTGACCCGGTCGGCGTGTGCGATGAAGGTCAACTGCTGGCAGGCCGGGCTGAGCACCTGGCTCATCGGGGCGGTGACCACCGGGACGTTGCGCACCACCAGCACCAGGTCGTCGTCGGCGCGCTGGATCAGCAGTCCGCGGTCGACGGCTTTCGGGGCCTGCTTGGGCACCGTCGACAACAACACCGTCTTGCCGGCGTTCTGTGGTCCGGCCAGCCCCGCGGCGGCCTGACACGGCACGGAGACGTTCAGTTCGGTGGCCACGTACCCGATCAGCGGCGCCTCGACGCTGTCGAACGTGTGGTTCTGCGGCCAGTTCAGTTGCGGCGGTGGTCTGGGTCGACCGGCAGCAGCGGGGTGGCGATCGCCAGCAGGGCGCCGAGCAGACCGGCGACGACGGCAACCAAACGAGCGATCCGGTGGTTATGCTCCCGCGTCGTCCACGGAGCTAGATGGTAGTTCTTCGGCCAAGTCGGCCGAGGTTTCGGTGGCCATCGGCGGCTATGCCCCCGGCTTGCGGATGGCCAGCACAAACGGGCCAATGCTCTCGACGACGAAATGCGGGTCGTCGAACAGGGCGGCCCGCATATCGACGGTGTAGCGGCGGACGTTGGGCTGGTTGGGGTACACGTCCTCGGGCCAGCCGCAGCGTGTAGTTGCCTCCCAAACGAACCGGCGCCGCGGCGCATGAGGAATACCGTCGGCGGGGGCCAGGGCGACGTGTCCAACGCGTGGATGAACTCGTCGGGCGTCTTGAGGCCGGACCACTTCTCGATCTGTGCCGCGCGCAGGTCGAACTGTGCCAGCGGATTGGCGTAATGCGACGTCAGCCCCTGGAACCCCCAGTACGGGTAGTAGGACAGAAAGCTGTAGTCGGCGGTCATCACCACGATCTGATCGCGCGGCTTGCCGGTGACCTTGCAGGATGGTGGCGTCGATGGCGGAGTAAAACTTCTCCGAGCTCGGCGGCCGGCGATCGCCGCGCTGGCCGTGGCCGTCGGTGTCCGTGTAGGCGATGGTGAGATCGGGCCGTAGCACGTCGGGGATGTCCTGGCTGAACGCGATCGCGGCGGCCACGCCGATGGCTCCGGCCACCGGGACCACGGCGCGGCTCCGTTCGCGGATGGCAAGCGTGGCCTCGAGGAAACCGAACGCGCCGGCGGCGACCAGCAGCACCGTCAACGTCGGCTGCAGCCGGAACGACAACAGCGTGGTGCGCGCCAGCGTGGTCAACATCGACAGCAGAGACCACAGGTAGACGGCGAGCACGCCGATGGCCAGCGCGCCGGCTCGCACCGATGTGCGTGCGCGCACCACCAGCCACAGGGTGCCGATCATGCAGATCGCCCCGAGGAGGGAGAACTGCAGCATCGGGAAAGTCAGCTCGGCGCCGTCGGCCGGCAGGTAGTGCTGGGCGCTCCCGGTGTTGCTGATCGGGTTGCGCGCCGCGCGCAAGAAGAACGGCAGCCAGGTGGTGCTCGCGATGGCAGCCGCGATGACGGCGACGACGGCCAGCCTGCGCAGCGGGTCGAGCGCGGCTTTGAAGCCGTCCCCGCGCCACCGCGCGGCGGCGAGCGCCAGCGCCATCAGCAACATCGTGAACGCGCTGAAGCCGAACAGCAGCGTGTACCAGGTCGCCGCGAATCCGAGAAACAAGCCGGCGCCGATCACCGCGGCCCAACCGGCGCGGCGCGGCGCGCCCGGCCGGTCGCCGGCGCGCAGGCCCGACCACGTCAGCACCAACACCGGCGGCAGCAACACCGTGATGATCGCGGCGTAGGGCTCCGGCGAGCTGTAGGCCAACGTCACCGCCGCGGTCGCGGTCGTGACGATCAACGCGTACTCGAAGCGGATCATCCGCCACCACAGCACCAGCGCGACGGCGACCGCGATGGTGATCGAGGTGATGGCCCACGGCTTGCAGACCTCCCAGGCCGGGGTGCCGTTCAGCGCGGCGACGCGCCCGCCGATCCAGAACCAACCGGGCGGGTAGAACGTCGGCAGCCCGAAGTAGGTCATGTCGTGCAGGGCGGGGCTGTCCGCGAGCCGGGTCAGGTATTCGGTGCGGAACTGCTGGTCGACGGAGATGCCGAAGAGATAAAGCTTGGTTGCGCCCAGCGGCATGCCCAGCGTCACGACGCTGAACGCGGACACGAACACGAGCCCACCCAGCTGGGCCAGGATCCGGTAGCGGCGCCTTTCCCGGCCATGGCGCCACACCCAGCCGACGGCGACCAGCCCGGCCAGGCAGCCGACCTGCCCGACGGTGGTCAGCGCATGCAGCTGGTTAGACGAGGGGAAAGCCGGCCATTGCACGCGCGAGATCGCGCTCAGCGACACCACCGCGACGATGACGGCGACCATGACCGCCACGAACATCTGGCCCACGGTGGCCAGTGCGTTACGCATGGTCAGATTGGCAGCTTGCGGAAGATGCTCCGCGGGATGTGTCGCAACACCATCATCACATAGCGGAATGCTGCTGGCGCCCAAACCAATTCCTTACCTTTTGCGGACGCGGTCACCGCCAGGTTGGCGACGTACTCCTTGTCGACGGTTAGCGGGGCCTCCTTGATGTGCGCGCTCATCCGGGTACGCACCTGCCCGGGCCGGATCACCAGGACACGAACCCCGTACTCACGCAGTGCCTCTGACAAGCCGAGGTAGAAACCGTCCAGGCCGGCTTTGGTGGAGCCGTAGACGAAGTTGGACCGCCGCACCCGCTCACCGGCCACGGTGCTCATTGCGATGATCTGACCGAAACCCTGGGCCCGCATCTTTTCGGCCAGCAGTACCCCGACCGAAACCGCTGCGGTGTAATTGATTTCGGCGATCTGTACGGCCTTGCGCTGGTTTTGCCACAACTCTTCGGCGTCGCCGAGCAAACCGAACGCGACGATGGCCACGTCGACGTCACCGCCTGCGAAGGCCTGATCGATCATCTTGGGGTGGCTGTCGGCGTCGGTGGCTTCGAAGTCGATCAGCTCCACCGACCGCGCACCCGCGGCCTTCATCTGGGCCACCGCGTCGTCGCGACCGGGGTCGTCGGGCATGGCGGCCAACAGGATCCGCGCGTGCGCGTTCTGCAGGTAGCGCTCGCAGATGGCCAGCCCGATCTCGGAGGTACCACCGAGCAGCAGGATGGTCTGCGGATTTCCTACGGCGTCCAGCACCATCTAGAGCAGCTCCAAACGTCGGGCCATGTCGGAGGCGAACACCCGCAAGGGGTCGACCTTGCGGCGCACGGCGATCCACTCGTCGATGCGCGGGTACATGGCATGAAAGGTGTCGGCGGTCGTGCGCGAATCCTTGGCCGTATAGACCCGGCCGCCGAATTCCAGCACCCGGCGGTCGAGTTCGTTGAGGAACTCGTTGACCCCGGGCTTGTTGGGGAAGTCCATCGCGACGTTCCAGCCGGCCATTGGGAAACTCAGCGGTGCGCGGTTGCCCGGGCCGAAAAGCTTGAACACGTTCAACGCCGAGTAGTGGCCGCGAGTCTGGATCCAGCGGATGATCGCCTTGAATTCCTCCATCGCGTCGGGTGGTACCAGGAACTGATGTTGGGCGAAACCCATTGGCCCGTAAGCATTATTCCAGCCGCTGACGAGGTCGAGCATGTGGTAGAACTGCGACAGATTCATGATCTTGCCGGTATAGGTTCCACCCAGCCGGTAGTACACCTCGCCGATCGCCATGAATGACAGTTTGTTCATGGCGCTGACCGGAAACACGTTCGGCACCGTCAACAGCTGGGGAGCATCGAATTTCAGCGGGTTCTTGGCGAGCTTTTTCGGCAGTTGATCCAGCTTCGCCAGGCTGCCCCGGCTGACCGCGGCGCGACCGAGCTTCGGTGGCGAACTGATCAGGTCGAACCAGGCGCTGGAGTAGGTGTACTTATCCTCGCTGCCGTCGAGGTGAACGGCGATCGTTTCGTCTAGGTCCTTGGTGGCAACACCGTCGGCGATGAAGTAGGCCGTCTCCGTCGGCGTCATGGCGATGGTGGCGCGCAATACGATCCCGGTCAGGCCGTTGCCCCCGACGGTGGCCCAAAACAGCTCGGCGTCCGCACTATCTGGGCCATCGGGGGTGATCGTGCGGATCGTCCCGTCGGCCATGAGCAGGTCCATCGACCGCACGTGGTTACCGAAGCTGCCCGCGCTGTGATGGTTCTTGCCGTGGATGTCGCAGGCGATCGCGCCACCGACGGTGACTTGGCGTGTTCCGGGCAGCACCGGAACCCATAGCCCGAACGGGAGCGCCGCCTTCATCAACTGGTCCAGGCTGACCCCGGCGTCGACATCGACCAGCCGGGTGTCCGCGCTGATCGAGTGGATGCGATTCAGCACGGTCATGTCGATCACCAGGCCGCCGCCGTTTTGCGCGTTGTCGCCGTAGGATCGGCCCAGCCCGCGTGCGATAACCCCGCGACCGCCCGAGTCGGCTACCTGGGCTACCGCCTTGGCGATCACCTCGGGATCGCGGGTCGACAGCACCTGAGCCACCGACGGCGCGGTGCGGCCGAAGCCCATCAGCCGGCGGGTGGTGGTCGGAACGTCGATGCTCAACATCGTCAAAGAGGCTACCGCCTGGGCTGCTCGGCTCACCGGATGCGGAAGATTACCGCTCGCTGCACGACGAAGTTGATCACCGTCGCGGTGCCCTGCGCGATCACGAACGCCACGGGTATCGCCCACCCGCGGTAATCCAAAAGCGCGAGGCACAGATGGTTGAGGCCGACCTGCACGGCGAAGGTAATGCCGTAGAGAACCATGACGGCGATGAATCGGGCGGTGCTCGGTGCCGCCTGAAACGTCCATCGGCGGTTGATCAGGTACGCCGTGAGGGTGCCGACCACGAAACTCATCGATTTGGACAGGTCAACCTGTAGGCCCACCACCTTGTAGAGCACCAAGTAGAGGCCGAAGTCGACGATCCCGGCCAGACCGCCAGTGACGACAAAACGCCACACCTGCGTCGTCAGACTCAGTTGTGGGCGCGGCGGCGCGGCTTGAGACATGGCGGGGCCATTCTAACGGGGCCGCCGCGCACCCACGGCGAGCTATTTGGGCAGCTTCATCGCGATCAACTCGACCTGGTTCTCCCCTTGTGGCGTCGAGTAGGTCACCGTATCGCCCGCTTTGTGCCCGGCGAGGGCCTGCCCCAGGGGACTGCGGGCGGTCAATGTCTCCCCTTCGCGGCCGGCGGGAGTCTCTTCGACGATGGAAATCACCTGCATCGTGACGACTTCACCATCAGCGAACCGCAGGGTCACCTCGGTGCCGCCGGGCAGTGCTTCGGATTGGTCCGACTGCGACGGCCCGGTCCGCAACCGGCGGTCCAGTTCATTGATCCGATCGCCGAGGACGACGAGTTCGTCAGCGCGCTGTATTGCCTCGGCCGCGTCCCCGTGGTCGCCGACCATGCCGCGGTCGTTCTTGACCTCGACCTCGAGGCGATCACGCCGCTGGCGCAGCCGATCCAGCTCCGCGGCGAGGTTCTCCCGCGCCGCCTCCGCCGCTGATTGGCGTTTGTTGCTCACGTCCGTCGACCTTTCGCGGCGCTTGCGACTGCGTTGCCACACAGCGCCCTGGTTTTTTCAGTCCGTTATACACACGTCCACGGGTAGGCGGGCGATTCTATCCTCGTTTTGCCCGCGGCTACTAGCCGCGATGCTGGCCCGGCTGGGAGCTCGGAACGAGCGGTGCCGCATCTTCTTCTTCGTCGTAATCCATGACTTCGCCGCGCAGCGCATCGAAGATGGCCTTACCCTGCGCGACCAGCCCGGTGGCCACCTGGCTGAGCCCTTCGGCGCCGTTGAGCACGGTCAGATTGGCACTGGCGAGCCCAAGCGCGGCCTTCTCGACGATTTGAGGTAGCTGGTCGATGAGCATCCGGTCGAGCGCCACCCGGTCGTGCGAAGCCGCCGCCTCGGCCTGGATCTTCATCTTCTCCGCGTCGGCCACCGCCATGATCCGGACGCGTTCGGCTTCGGCCTCGGCGGGCTTGACTACCTCGGCCACCAGTTCCTGCTGGCGCAGTTCGGCCGCGCGCTCGGCCAGCTCGGTCTGCATTTCCAGCACCTCGCGCCGGGCCTGGGCTTCGGCCAGCGGGCCGGCCTGGGAGGCCTGCGCCTGAGCCTTATCGACCTCGGCCCTGTACTGCGCTTTGACTACGGCGGTCTCGCGGGCGAATTCGGCTTGATTGCGCTGTGACTCCTGCTCGGCTTCCGCGGCCGCCTGGTTCGCCTGCGCCTGAGCGATCTGCGCCTGCTGCTGGATGGCCGCGTTGTGCGGTGCCGACATAGCGGCGATGTAGCCTAGCCCGTCGTCGTCGATGGACTGGATCTGCAGGGCGTCGACGGTGAGGCCGATGCGGGCCATCTCCTCCTTGGAGCCGTCGAGCACCTCGGTGGCCAACTTCTGGCGTTCCCGGATGATCTGCTCGACGGTCATCGAGCCGATGATCGAGCGCAAGTGGCCGGCGAAGATGCGGCCGGTGAGCACCGCCATCTGGTCCTGGTCCGACAGGAATCGCTGTGCCGCGCTGATGATGCTCTCGGTGTCGTTGCCGACCTTGAAGGCGATGACCGACCGGACGTTCAGGGTGATGCCTTGTTGGGTAACGCACTTTTCGGCGACCTCCGCCTCACACATCGCCAGCGTCAGGAACCGAGCCTTGCGGAATACCGGCAGGATGAAGGCGCCATGGCCGGTCACGACACGGAATGGGGCGTTGCTCTTGGCTCTGCCGCCGGAGATCAGCATCGCCTCGTCGGGGGCGGGCACCTTATAACCGAACATTGTTGGACTCCTTACGGTTTCGCTGTTGTGTATGAGGGGAATTTCGGTCGTCAATTCGGGTCAGTCGAGGCCCTCCCACAGCTCGACGACCACCGTCCGGGCCCCCCGAATGTCAACCACCAGCACCTGGGCGCCCTTCGGCAAAGGTTCGTCGGACCACGCCAGGAAGGCCTCCTTGGACCCCCGCACCGTCACCAACACCTCGCCGGTTCCTCGTTCCCCGCGGGTGGCCACGGTCAGCGTCCCAACGCAGCCGATTGCCGAGGCGTCGCTCACGATCGCATACTCCTCCTTCGCAGGTCCTAGCGTCGAGTTTCGTCGTCTTTGCTGCGGTTCGCACGTGTGCCCGCCCACCTTGACTCCAAGGATTCGTAGAGGTCGTTGTCGGAGCCTTTTCTCACGCCCCCACCGGTGTACTCGGTGCGGAATCGGCCGCGGCGCTGCAGGAGCGGCACGACATGATCGACGAACGCTGCCAGCTCGTAGGGCAGCGTCGATCCCATGATGGTGAATCCGTCGACAGCCCCTGCGTCCTGCCAGGCGATCACATGTGCGGCGAGCTGCTCGGGTGTCCCGATGAAATGCATCTGCCCCGCGCCACCGGTCATCTGCAGGGCGACCTCCCGCAAGGAAGCGCCCGGTCGGGCCCGCGCGGCCGCATACAGCTGCTCGGCGCGGCTTGACGGTGCCGACTGCCCGGCCCAGAGCTCGGCGGGCAGCGGAACGTCCGGGTCGAAAGCATCTGGGTCGAGCCCGGCTGTATACAGCGCGTTCTGCCAGCGGAACTCTGGACTCGCCAGCTCTTCAAGCTGCTGTGCCCGAGCCTGAGCTTCGGCCTCGGTGCCGCCCAGGGTCACCATCAGCGCGGGCAGGACGAGCACCTGCGTCGGGATCACGGCCTGCGCCGGCGACCTGGGCGTGGAGACGGCCCGGAAGGCAACCGCTGCCTCTAGCGAGGGCGGCCCGGAGAACACCAGCTCGGCGTACCGCGCGGCCAGCCCGATGCCGGCTGCGGACTGTCCTGCCTGAACGAGCACCGGGTGCCCCTGCGGGGATCGGGGAAATGGCAGGACGCCTTCGACGTCGTAGTACTGGCCGTGAAAGCGCGGCGCGTGCAGCTTGCCGCGGTCCGCCCACACGCCGCGTTCGCGGTCACCGATGACCGCGTCGTCCTCCCAGCTGTCCCACGCGCGCGTGACGACCTCGACGAATTCGTGGGCGCGCGCGTAGCGGTCGGCATGCTCAGGATGGAACGGTTCGCCGAAGTCCGCCGCGGCCAGCGGCGTGACGGTGGTGACGATGTTCCAGCCGGCGCGGCCGCCGCTGAGATGATCCAGCGTCGCAAACCGGCGGGCCAGCTCCCACGGCTTGCTGTAGGTCGTCGAGCCCGTCCCGATCAGCCCGATGTGGCTGGTGACCGCGGCCAGCGCCGACAGCACCGAGATCGGGTCGAATTGCGTCTGCGGGAGATACGTAGCGCGGTATTCGGCGATGGCGATGTTGTCGGCCAAGAAGATCGAGTCCATCAAACCGCGTTCAGCGATCCGCGCGATATCGGTGTAGTAGGACAGGCCGAGGACGTTGCGCACATCGCCATCGACGACGCGCCACGCGGCTTCGTGATAGCCGTTCGGCCAAATGAAAGCGTTGAAGTGCAGTGGCTGCGTGCTCATAGGTTCGACTCCTTCGCGCCCGTGAATGCTTCGAGGGGAGTTGTGGTGATCGCGACACCAGTTCGTCCAGGCGCCGTCGGTAATCTGGTTGTCGAGAGCTCGGTCATCGCACACCCTTTCGCAACGCGGCCAGACACCCTCACCGCGCAACACGGTCTGAGGTTGAAATAGTCCTGCATCCGGCGGGCAAAGTTCGTGCCGCCTGGGAGGCCTTCATGCGGGAACGGCCGAATACCCCGCGTTAGACCCAGTAGGGAACCCGCGCGCGGTACTGCCGCATCCCGAAGGCCGCCAGTACCCAGCCGATGGCCGTCAGCGCCAGCACCACGACCCAATGCCGCAGCTCCTGGTGGGCGCCCAGCAGCGGCGCCCGGACGATATCGAGATAGTGCAGCAGCGGGTTGAACTCGATGATGCTCGACCAGCGTCCGGCACCCTGCTGCCGCAAGGTGTCGTCGTTCCAGATGATCGGCGTCATGAAGAACAGCAACTGCACGACCGCAAACAGCAACGGACCGATATCGCGGTAGCGGGTCGCCAGGATGCCGAAACACAGTGACACCCATATGCAATTGAGGACGATCAGCCCCAGCGCCGGGATGACCGAGAGGTCGGCCCACGACCACGGCTTGGGAAAGATGATCGCCACGACGACGTAGATGACGATGTTGTGCGCGAATAGCAGCATCTGCCGCCACACCAGCCGATAGACGTGCACGCTCAGCGGCGTCGGCAGTTGCTTGATCAGCCCCTCGTTGGCGACGAACACGTCGGCGCCCTCCAGAATCGAGGCGTTGATCAGGTTCCAGATGATCAGCCCGAGGGTGACGTAGGGCAGGTGCACCGACAGGTCGAGGTGGAACAGCTTCGAATACAGGCCGCCCATCGCGACGGCGGTGGTGCCGGTCGCGATGGTGATCCAGAACGGTCCCAGCACCGAGCGGCGGTAGCGCTGCTTGATGTCCTGCCAGCCCAGGTGCAGCCACAACTCGCGACGACGAAAGCCGTCGACCAGATCGCCGCGGGCGCGGGTGAAGGTTCGCGACTGTGCCGCCGCGTCGACGAATGTCATGTGCGCCGCTCCTCTTCATCGCTTCGCTCTGCATCGTCGCCGGCGCGCGTCATGTGCGCCGCTCCTCTTCATCGCTTCGTCCCCCGCAAGCGGGAGGTGCCCCCACTGCATCGTCGCCGGCGCGCGTCATGTGGACCCTCCTGGACTGCCGAACCGCTCGCGACGTCCCATGCGACGCAAGCGAACCCACTCCCGCAGGCCCCTGGGGTCGCGACGGCTCACCAGGAAAAACCAGCCGAACCGCAGCCACTCTTGGGCCAGCAGTTTACGCAGGCCCGGTTGGGACAGCAGATAGCCGCGGTTGCGGTAGGTGAAAAACCGCTTGGTGGGGTCGTCGGGATACTGGGTGTGCATCCGGCCGCCCAGGATCGGCCGGAATTCGTCGGCCCCGCAGGGATGCAGATAGACCGCGTCCAGGCAGGTTCCGAACGGCAGGCCCGACCGAACCAGCCGGCGGTGCAATTCGACCTCGTCGCCCCGGATGAACAGCCGCATGTCCGGGACGCCGACCGCGTCCAGGGTGGACGCCCGGAATAGCGCGCCGTTGAACAGCGACGCTATCCCACGGAGCAGGTCCTGCCCTTCCTCGGTGCGCAATTCGCTTGTGCACCTGCGCCATACCAGGCCGCGCCGCAACGGAAACGCCAGCCGCCGCGGGTCGTCCATATCGCATACCATCGGCGATACTTCGGCCAGGCCGTGCTTTTCGGCGCAGGCCAGCAGGGTCGCCAGCACCCGAGAATCCTGGGGGCGTCCGTCGTCGTCGGCCAACCACACCCAATCCGCCCCCTGTGCCAGCGCGTGTAACATACCCAGCGCGAAACCGCCTGCGCCACCGAGGTTTCGGCGAGACCCCAGGTACGTTGTCGAAATTGGTTGCGCTGCAACCAGATCACGGACACGGCCGTCGGAACCGTCATTGTCGACCACGATCAGATGATCGGGTAGCCGGGTTTGGGTGCTCAGCACGTCCAGTGACTTGGCCAACTCGTCGGGGCGCCGGTGGGTGACCACGACGGCGAATACGGTCTCAGTCATCCCCGGATGCTTTGTGTGCCAGCGGCCTTTCGGCTTGGATATCCTGGGTCTCGGCCAGCACCTCGCGCACATGGCGGGCCGCGTCCTCACCCTCGTAGGCCCGCACCACGTCCTCGATCCCGCCGGTCAGCCGGATGACTCCGTGGTCGATCCACATCGCGGTCTTGCACAGGCGCGCCAGGAATTCGTTGGAATGGCTGGCGAACACCAGGATTCCGGAACGCTCCACCAGGCCCTGCAGCCGCGACTGGGCCTTCTTCATGAAATCGGCGTCCACCGCGCCGATGCCCTCGTCGAGCAGCAAGATCTCGGGGTCGATGCTGGTGACCACGCCCATGGCCAGCCGGACCCGCATCCCGGTGGAGTAGGTGCGCAACGGCATCGACAGGTAGTCACCCAGCTCGGTGAACTCGGCGATCTCGTCGACCTTGGACATCATGTGCTTTCGCGTCTGCCCGAGGAACAGGCCGCGGATGACGATGTTCTCGTAACCCGAGATCTCGGGGTCCATGCCGACCCCGAGATCGAAGACCGGCGCGACGCGGCCGGTGACCGTCGCCGACCCGCGGGTGGGTTCGTAGATGCCCGAAAGTAGGCGCAGAAGTGTCGATTTCCCGGCACCGTTGTGACCCACCAGTCCGACCCGGTCACCCAGCTCGAGCGTCATGGTGATGTCGCGCAAGGCCTCGACGAC
This sequence comes from uncultured Actinomycetota bacterium, assembly GCA_963703795.1. GTDB lineage: Bacteria > Actinomycetota > Actinomycetes > Mycobacteriales > Mycobacteriaceae > Mycobacterium. The sequence goes on from CAVPFT010000040.1 coordinate 118,907, forward strand.
AACCACGTTGGAACTGTTTCGACCGATCGTGCCGCCCGCCTTGCCCAGGAACGCCTTCTTCAGAGAACGCGACTTGGCATCGAAGATGGGAAATTCCACCCACGCATCGCGTGTCTCGATATGAGGACCCGGACCCTGCACCATGGACTACTCAAGTCTGCTTACAGGTATTGCCCGTGCCCGGACCCGGTTTGGCCCGGCTTGCCGAGGCCCGGAGGCAGCGCGCCCTGGCGCATCTGTTCCAGCTGTGCGCGGGCCGCCATCTGCTGGGCGAACAGCGCGGTCTGGATGCCGTGGAACAGCCCTTCCAACCAGCCGACCAGCTGCGCCTGGGCGATGCGCAACTCGCCGTCGGTCGGCACGGCGCCCTCGTTGAACGGCAGGGTGAGGCGATCCAGCTCCTCGCGCAGTTCCGGCGCCAGGCCTTCTTCGAGCTCGCGGATGCTGGTGGCGTGGATCTCGCGCAGCCGATTGCGGCTGGCCTCATCGAGCGGCGCCGCGCGTACCTCCTCGAGCAGTTGCTTGATCATGGTGCCGATTCGCATCACCTTGGCGGGCTGCTCGACCAGGTCCATCAGGGAGCGCTCATCGGAGTCTGTGCCCCCGTCCGCGTTGTGGAGCGCCATGATCCGCGGATCGACACCACCGATGACCTCGATACCGTCGTCGTCGTCGCCGTTAGTCAAGCCGTTCACCACCTTCTTGCGCATCTAAGAGCGGGCCCCCGCAGGGCCGCGCCATTCGTAGATTTTGGCAGCACCGTTGTCGTAGATCAGTGCCCAGGACTTCGATTTCTCCAACGACATTAGTCCGTCGGGTGTGGCAAACCCCTTGACGTTCGGCACGCTGGTCAAGATGTAGCGGATGTTGAGCGCCTTGACGGCCTCGACAACCTTCGGATCGGATTCGCCTTTGCGCGCCGAAGTCCAGAATATGTAGCGGTAGTAGCCCGGGCCGGTTTGCTGCGGGAAGTCGTAGTGGGTCCACAGCGGGTGCAGGTCGGCGACGGCATACATCCACGCCGTGCCGTCGATGTTGGAGTCGCCGATCAGGGTATTGCGCGCGCCCGGCAGCCTGGCCAGGTAGGCCATGGCCATGAGGTCTCGCTGGTCGACGATCACCGAGTCGTATTTGTCGCCGAACAGGACCAGGTGGCGGTAGAGGTAGTGCCGGCCGGTGAGCACGGTGGCCACCAGCAACAGGACGGCCGTCGCGCCGGCCCAGACGGGCGCGGGTGGCCTGGCGAACCGTTCGGTGAGTCGCTTAGCCGCCGCAACCACGAGCGTGACCGCCGCGAACATGGCGATGGCAGCCATCGGCGTCACCAGCATCGTGACCACGGCGGTGAGCCGGCGCGGATCGTTGTAGAAGAACTGGCTGAACTCCTCGATGGCCCGGCCAAGCGGGTTGCGAAACGGCGCCCCGGAGTAGATGGTCGCGACGGTCAGCACCAGCCAGAGCGCCGGGGGCCACCAGACCTTCTTGTACAGCAGGATCAGCATGCCAATGCCCGACAGGACCAGCAGACCGTATTGGGTCGGGAAGTCGTTGAGGTGGCGGGTGTGTATGAGCAGCGCATCGATCACGCCCTGCTTCATGCTCTTGAAGCTGGGGAACGCGTGCCCGGCGATGATGTCGGCCTGCCTGAGCACCCCGATGAACTGCGGCGCCAATATCGCCGCGGTTGGCACGGCCACGGCGGCCAGCGTCAGCACGTCGGCGAGGCGGCCGCGCACCGGATGCCACAGCGCGTCCAGAAGCCACCAGCCCAGCAGGAACAGGATGACGACGAATCCGCCGGTGAGATGCACCGACAGAACACCCACTAGCGCCACCACGGCCGCCGGGATGCGGTCGCGGTGCCGCAACGTCGAAACGATGAGCACGAAAGTCGGGATCGCGACCCCGTAGGCGGCCAGGTTGGGCATCGCGGCGACGCCGAACTCGACATAGGGCACCGAGGTGAACGACGCCGACAGCGCCGCGGCGGTGGCCGACACGGCCGCGGCGCGCCATTGGGTACTGATCGGGCGCAACAGGAACCAGGTCAGGGTGGCCGCGCCGGACGGGAACAGCCAGACCGACGCGGCCAGCGAAGTCAGGGTGTAGCCGGTGGTGGGGGCCGCGCCGCTGAGCTGGCAGAACACCGCGGTCAGCGCGTGGAACACCGAAGGGTAGTACAGCGCCTGGTGGGTCTCGACGTTGCGGAGCTCGCCCATGTGTGTGGACGACGCCTGGCCCGTGTCGAGAATGAAGCGCACCTCGTTGGCGTGCCAGACCGCGTCCCAGGTGCTCGGAACGGACTGCCAGTGGGTGAGGCCGCGATAGCCGGCCCACATGATCAGCGCGGCGCCCAATAGCACACCGGCCGCCACCAGCACCGCCGGCCAGCGGCCGATTCTCCGGGATTCGGCCTCGGTGTCGCGGTAGCGGGCCGACAGCAGCTGCAAACCGGTTGCCGTCACGCACACCACGGCGAGCGTGGCCAGCGCCGTCCAGCCGTTCCAAGGGATTTCGAGCGCACCGAAGGGGATGATCGCGAGCGCCACCACACCGTACGTCAGCGCCGGGCCGACTGCGATAGCGACCGGCCAAGTTAGCTGAGTGATGCGTGCGACGATCGTCCCGGGCGTGATCAGCAAGAACAGTGCGAGCAGCGTTCCGATCCAGAGCCCCACTCGACTAGTATGGCTGGCCGGGTGACCGGGCTCCGCCAAGCCACCATTTGGCCGGAACGTCCATGGGGCACCCGCTACCGTCACAATTTCGCAGAAATGCGGAAGTTCTAAGGTGGCTGGCATGGCTTACGATGTCGCCCGGGTGCGCGGACTGCATCCGTCGCTGGGTGACGGATGGGTGCATTTCGACGCGCCGGCCGGCATGCTGATTCCCGATTCCGTTGCGACCACCGTGTCGACGGCTTTCCGCAGGTCCGGCGCGACCACCGTGGGGGCGCACCCGTCGGCGCAGCGCAGCGCCGCCGTGCTCGACGCGGCGCGTGCGGCGGTGGCCGATCTGTTCAACGCCGACCCCGCGGGCGTCGTGCTGGGTGCCGACCGCGCCGTCCTGTTGTCGTCGCTCGCCGAATCGTCTTCCTCGCGCGCGGGTCTGGGCCTCGAGGTGGTCGTCAGCCGCCTCGACGACGAGGCCAACATCGCCCCGTGGCTGCGGGCCGCACACCGCTACGGCGCCAAGGTGAAGTGGGCCGAGGTCGACATTGAAAGCGGCGAGCTGCCGACGTGGCAGTGGGAGAGCCTGATCGGGAAGTCGACCAGGCTGGTCGCCGTGGGGTCCGCGTCGGCAACGCTGGGCACGGAGACCGATCTGCGGGCGATGATCAAGCTGGTGCACGAGGTCGGTGGAATGGTCGTGGTCGACCATTCCGCTGCCGCGCCGTACCGATTGCTCGACGTCAAGGAAACCGACGCCGACGTGGTGGCGGTGAACGCACTTGGCTGGGGTGGTCCGCCGATCGGGGCGATGGTATTTCGCGATCCGAAGATGATCGACACGTTCGGCTCGATCTCCAATGACCCCAACGCCGTCGGGTCCGCGCGCCTGGAGGTCGGCGCGCATCAGTTCGGCCTACTGGCCGGCGTGGTCGCCAGCATCGAGTACCTCGCGGCACTCGACGAGTCCGCTCGCGGGAGCCGACGCGAACGCCTTTCGGTATCAATGCAATCCGCCACGTTGTATCTGAACCGGGTCTTCGACTACCTGATGGTGTCGTTGCGGTCATTGCCGTTGGTGATAATCATCGGCCGCCCCGAGGCGCGGATACCGGTGGTCAGCTTCGCCCTGCACGAGGTGCCCGCCGAGCGCGTCGTGCAGCGCTTGGCGGACAACGGAATTCTGGCCATCGCCAACGAGAGTTCGCGCGCGCTCGACGTTCTGGGTGTCAACGACGTGGGTGGCGCCGTTACCGTTGGGCTGGCGCATTATTCGACGACGGCCGAGGTCGACCAGCTGGTGCGTGCGCTGGCATCCCTGGGCTGATCGGAGCCGCCGCCAGCTGGGGGTACCGCCCGCTAGAGCCGGGCGCTGCCCACAACGGACGCGCTCAGCGGGCGGTGAGCCACCAGGCATACAAGGAGGCGAGGTCCGGGCCCTCCGCGTTCACCACCATCAGATCCGCATCCTTGGTCCATGTCAGCATGGACAGGCTCACGTGAGGGTAGAAGTCGTGTGCACACTTCACCATTCCACCTTGCCAGGCGATCGGTCCCGGATCGGTCGTTCCCGGGCACGGGATCGGAGCGCCGTACAGGCCAAAGGCTTTCTTGAGGTCGGCGACATTTGCATAAAGGGAGTAAGTGGCGGCGTTGGGACCGCCGGGCCGACTGTTGCGGCCGCAGCCGAGCCGTGCGAGGAAGGGGTCCTCGGCATACTGCTTGCCGGCCTGGCAGTCGGCCGGGGTGTAGCCCCCGGACAGCTGTGCGAACAGTTTGTCGTTATTGGCCTGATTGTTTGTCGGGTCAGCGGTCGCCGTTGCCGATGTACCGCAAAATGTCACCGCGGCAATGCACGCGGCAGTCATCGCTCTCGCGCCCCGGACGAACGTGAACATCGCGACTCCCTGCTGGTCCCCGCGCCATAGCCCTATACCGTCAGCACGATCTTTCCGATCACCTTGCCCGACACCAGCTCTTGGTGCGCGGCACCGGCCTGCTGGATGGGCATGCGCGCGCCGATGATCTCCCGGACCCGGCCGTCGGCGATCATCGGCCACACCGACGTGGTCACCGCCTGCACGATCTCGCCCTTGCTGTTCGGGCCGCTCACCGGGCGGCGTCGCAGCGTGGTGCCGATGACCCGAGCGCGCTTCGCCAGTAGCTTGCCGATGTTGAGCTCAGCCTGAACGCCGCCCTGCATGCCGATGATGACCAGCTGCCCGTCGGTGGCAAGGGCGTCGATATTGCGGTCCAGATAGGAGGCGCCCATGATGTCGAAGATCACGTCGGCGCCGTCGGTCTCCTCCCGCAGCCGCGCCACGAAGTCCTCGTCGTGGTAGTTGATCGTGATCTCGGCGCCCAGCTCGCGGCAGAACTCCAGCTTTTCCGCCGACCCGGCGGTGACGGCCACGCGCGCGCCGAGCGCCCGTGCGACCTGGATCGCGTGGGTGCCGATGCCGCTCGCCCCGCCGTGCATCAGCAAGAGCTGGCCTTCGCGCAGGTGGGCGGTCAGCACGAGGTTCGACCACACCGTGCACGCCACTTCCGGCAGCCCGGCGGCGTCGACAAGGCCCACACCGCCGGGAATCGGCATCACCTGGCCGGCGGGGGCGGCGACGTATTCGGCGTATCCGCCACCGGCCAGCAGAGCGCAGACTTCTTGTCCGACAGACCATTCGGTGACACCCGAACCCGCTTCGGCCCCAATTTCTGAAATGACGCCGGACACCTCCATGCCGATGATTTCGCTCGCCCCCGGCGGTGGCGGATATTTACCCGCGGCCTGCAGCACATCGGCGCGGTTGACGCCGGCCGCGGCAACTTTGATCAGCACCTCGCCGGGCCCGGCGGTGACGTCGGGCACATCTCGCCAGGACAGTTGCTCGGAGGATTCGGCGACGATGGCGCGCATGCGGGCCACGCTACTAGCCCCATTACCCTTATCAGCGGTGGCGTGGCAGAGCGGCCTAATGCACTCGCCTTGAAAGCGAGAGACGGCTAAAACCGTCCGGGGGTTCAAATCCCTCCGCCACCGCCAATGTGATCTATCAAGACATCGGAATAGGTCCGAACCCTCGTTTAGGGGTTGGGCTTGTTTTTCGGACGGCCGGTGGGGGTGCCGCGGGGTTTGGTAATCCGTGGTCGGGTCCAGGGTTAGCCGGCGGATCAGTTCACCGGTGGCGGCGTTGATGATCCGGACGCTGAGGTCTTGGACGAGGGGGCGCGGCCCCGCGTCCTACCCGTTGGCCGCATCGCAGCGCCGATATGGCACATGCGCGGCGAAAGGTACCAGCCCTGATCCGGTGGCGATGCATGAACAGGTCTGAGGTGAGCCGGGGTCGCACCGCAACACCCACAACAATTGGACGACGAAGCACGGCAGGAACAAGTGCGGACTTGGCTGCGTATCGATTTCCGGGGGGTGTACGATTTCAGCGATTTCTTGAATAACAGTGCCTCGGCTGTGTGTCGCTCTGCCGTGAGGGGGCCCAAGATGTCGTCTTTCCTGATCGCAGCACCTGAGGCGTTGGCCGCGGCGTCGGCGGATTTGAGCGGGATCGGGGAGGCGATCAGGGAGGCGAGGGCGTCGGCCGCGCCGGCCACCACGGTGATTTCGCCGCCGGCCGCTGATGAGGTGTCGGCGGCCATCACGCGGTTGTTTGGCAACTATGCGGCGGATTTTCAGGCGCTTAGCGCACGCGCAGCGGCCTTTCATAGCGGGTTCGTGCAGATGTTGCTGCATAGTGCGAGCGCCTATGCGGGCACCGAGGCCGCCAACCGATGGTCGCTGCAGACCCTGAAGCAGGATCTGCTGGGCGCGATCAACATGCCCTTTATGGCGTTGACCGGGCGCTCGCTGATCAACAACCCCGCCACCGCTACACCCGGGGTGCCGATGAGTCAGAACTTGTTGGTCAACCCCGGCTTCGAAGTGGCCGACCCGTCGGTGTCGGGCTACAGCGGGGTGACCATTCCGGGCTGGAGGGAGACCGGCACTCCGACCGTGATCCCCTACGGTGCCCCGCGCGCGATTGCTCCGTCGCCACTTTCGTTTCCGTTCCCAAATCTGCCGAAGGTACTGGGCTTTCCAAACCACGCGCCCCCGGGCGGCGGCCACAATTTCGCCGGCGGCGGACCCGTGGGCACGTCCAGCATCAGCCAAACCGTAAACATCACCGGCGCAGCCGGAACGCCGTACACGCTGAGTGGAGACCTTGGCGGCCGCCTCTTCAGTCGGTCCTCGACCACAGTGCAGGTCACCTTCCTCAGCTCCACCGGGACCGTTGTGGGCACCGGCTCGATCGGGCCGGTCACGCCGTGGGAGCGCCTGGGTTTCACCGGGTTTGAGCAGCGCAGCATCTCCGGGACGATCCCGGCCGGCGCCGACTCCGCGGTGGTGACCACGACTTTCCACGACCGCAACCCGATCCTCGGCCGCTACAACGACGCCTACGTCGACAACCTGGCGTTCACCGTCGGCGATCCAAGCCTCACCCCGGCGCCGCTCACCCCACCGACGTCGAATGTCGGCCAATTGGATCACGTGTTCCTGATCTACATGGAGAACAAGGGCGCGTACGACATCCTCGGCAGCCCCAACGCGCCGTACCTCAACAGCCAGATCAGCACGCAAGATTATGGGTCCAACTACTACGCGCTGGGCCATCCCAGCGACCCCAACTACATCCGGATCATGGGCGGGTCGGACTTCGGCATCGCCTACAACCCCTCCCCGAACTCAATCAACGCACCCAGCCTCATGCAGGAAATGGATCAGAAGGGCATATTGTGGGCCGGCTATGCGCAGAGCATGCCCTACCCGGGTGACATCGTGTCGTCGGGTAACTACTCCGTCGACGAATTGCCCTTTGCCGATTTCGCCTACGTATACAACAACAACCCCGCCTACTTGCAGACGCACCTGCTCCCGCTGACGCAGTTGTCCACCGGTCTCCAGAACCCGAACACCTCCCCGCAATTCACGTGGATCGCTGCCGACGAAGCCCACAACATGGAAGGCCCTATCAGTACTCCTAGTGGCGTTGTGAGCTTTACTGCCAGCCAGCTCACGACGCACCAGTACAACATCGCGGCCGGCGACCAGTTCGTCCAGCAAACCGTGTCCACCGTCGAAGCCTCGCCAACTTGGACTGACCCGACTCAAAAGGATGCGATCATCATCACGTGGGACGAGGACTACAACAATCTGTCACTGGGCATCGGTAACCAAGGCAACAACGTTCCGCTGATCGTCATCCCAAACCAGGCCGCCATAAATGCGGGGATGCAATCCGGCCCGTTCACCACCAGCAGCTACTACAACCAGTACAGCCTGATGGCCACTATCGAAGACTCCTTGGGTCTTGCGCCGCTCACTGCCAACGACATGTACGCCCAACCCATGAATGCTTTTTGGCAATAAAGTGGGCTCGGTGTGCAGGAGCGTACGCTGCTGAGCCTCCGCCAAACGCCAGGTCTTAGAACGAGAGCGCGTGACGCGACGAGCTTCTCCCGCATTCGGGGCAGGGAGTTACTGTCAGAGGTCGGGCTCACACGACGTCTAGCAGAATGTCCGCCAACGCAACGCAAACTGTGGGGTTCCAACGGTGTAGCAATAGGGCCGCAGAGTCGCTTAACCCGCCGGGATCTCGGCAGCGATGGTGTCCATCAGCGCGGTGTAGCGACGAACTTCGGGATCGCGGCCCGGCTTGCCGCTGCTGATCACGCCGGCGGCCATGCGGCGCTGCGGGTCGGCCCAGATCGCGATGTTCGCCAGGCCCAGGTTGCCGAACGCGGTCGGCGCATTGCGACCGAAAGGTCCAAACCTGTTGGTACCGAGCATGTATCCGGTGCCCCAACGAGCCGGCTGCAGCCCAACCGCGAAATCCGGCCGCAACCGCCGACACTCCTGCGCCGCGGCGTACATCCTTTCCGGGCTGATGATCCGCACGCCGTCGAGTTCACCGCCGCGACGCCAAATCTCGGCGAAGCGCGACATCTCGTTTGCGGTTGAAACGGTGTTGGAAGACGGGACCACGGTGGAAAGAAATTCCGGGGTGTTCGTGTAGGGGATGATCTCGTGCACGGTTCCGCCGATCGCCTTGCGAAAGATCGCCGCGACGACCGGTGGCAACGGCCGACCGGTGGCGTGACTGGGGGCTACCGAAGGGATGTCTTGTTTAGCGACGCCGAAGTTGGTCCACCGGAAGCCGAGCGGGTCCAGGATCTCGGTGGCCAGGATCTCGCGAATGTCCTTACCGGTCGCGGCATAGACGATCTCGCGCATCAGCGGGCCCCAGGTCAGGGCGTGATAGATGTGCACCAGCCCCGGCCGATATAGCGGTCTCAGCTTGCCGAGCTGTTCCTGCGCATACTCGTGGTCGTCCGCGCGGCGCAGGTCCGGCCTGGGTCCGGTGGGGAACGGGACGCCCGCGCTGTGGGTCAGGACATGCCGGATAGTGGTGCGGTGCTTGCCGTGGCTGGTGTAGCTGGGGATGTACTCACAGACCCGGTCGTCGAGTGAGAAGTGGCCCTGCTCGACGAGCATGTGCACGACGGTCGCGGTGATGCCCTTGGCCGCCGAGTACACGCAGAACGGCGTGCCCGTCGTGACGGGGATCTTCTCGGCGTCGGGCGCATCGGTCGGAGCGTTGCCCCAGCCGTGGCCGATCGCGCGGTCGAGCACCACGCGCCCGTTCCGCCGGATGCACAACTGGATGGCCGGGTGCATGCCGGCCCGGTACCAATGCCGCGCCGCACGCCAGACACGTTCGACAGCCGCGCTGGCGATCTCGGAGTGATCCTCTTCGCCGATCGCCGTCACCGAGTCCAAGTCGGCCGGCACGCGGATCTTGCCGTCTGAGGTGTTCGCCACCTCCGCGAGGGTACGTTGCCGCCGAAAGGTGCGTCCGCTACTCCCCGGTGAACTGTGGCGCACGCTTGGCGAACGTCGCCGAGATGCCCTCGGTCAGGTCCTTAGACGGCAGGAAGGCCGAGTTCCACGCGGCGACGTAGCGCAGGCTCTCCGTGACGGCTGAGATCCGTTGCTGGTCGAGTACGTCCTTGACACCATGGACCGTTAGCGGCGGGTTGGCGGCGATCTCGGCCGCCGTCGCGTGAGCGGCCGCCAACGCCTTGTCGGCGTCCTCGAACACGTCGTTGACTAGGCCGATCTTCTCGGCGCGGGCCGCGTCGATGTCCCTGCCCGTCAGCGCGAGTTCCCGTAGGTGGCCGTCGTTCAGGATCAGCGGCAGGCGGGCCAGGCTGCCGACGTCGGCGACGATGGCCAGCCTGACCTCGCGCACGGAAAACTTGGCGTCGGCGCTGGCGTATCGGATGTCCACCGCGGAGATCAGGTCGACGCCGCCGCCGATGCACCAGCCCTGCACCGAGGCGACGGTGGGGGTGCGGCAGTCGGCGACGGCGCTGATCGCGTTCTGCATGCGCCTAAGTTCCGCATGGAACTCCGCGCGCGGGCGTGCCAGCGCACCCTCGGCCATCATCGGGGCGAACGACCCTCCCATCGCGGGCAGATCCAGGCCGTAGCTGAAGTTCTTGCCCGACCCGGTGATGACGATGGCCCGGACGTCGCGGTCGGCGTCCAGCGCCGCGAACACCTCCGGCATCTCCGACCAGAACGCCGGCCCCATCGAGTTGCCCTTGCCCGGTCCGATCAGCGTCACCTGCGCCACGTGGTCTTTCGTTTCGATGGCGACGGATTCGTATGTTTCGCCCATATCGAGACCGTAGCCTGGCAACCATGCCTGCTGATTTGCGACCCGGACCAGATTCCCCACCGACGGACGAGCTGGACAGTGCCGAGGCCACGCTCAAGGTGCTACAGCAAGTTCTGCACGCCATCGCCGCCGACGACATGTCCCGGCAGACCCCGTGCACGGAATTCGACGTGAGCCAGTTGACCGGACACCTGCTGAACTCCATCACGGTCATCGGCGGCGCGGTTGACGCAGAACTGCCGCCGCACGACGAGACCGAATCGGCGGAGCGGCAGATCATCGCCGCCGCCCGGCCTGCTCTGGACGCATGGCACCGCCATGGTCTCAATGGCATGGTGATGGTGGGTCCGAACGAGGCGCCCGCAGCCGTCATGGCCGGCGTCCTGTCGATCGAATTCCTCGTGCACGCCTGGGATTACGCCATGGCCACCGACCGCGACGTCAACGCCACAGATTCGCTGGCCGAATATGTGTTGGATCGGGCCCGCGAGATCATTACGCCCGAGGGCCGCCCAAACGTGGGATTCCATCCACCGGTCGACGTGCCCGCGGACGCCAGCGCGCTGGACCGGCTGATCGCATTCACCGGCCGCGACCCGGCTCGGTAGCCCTGTCGGCGTCCACCGAATGTGCGGCCAGCTTCACGCTCGGCGTCGAACGTGTGGCCAGCCGCACACTCGGGCGTGGGTGGACCTACACCCGTTCTAGATAGAAGTAGTAGAACCGGCCGCCGTCCAGGACGCCCTTGCCGTTCATGATGCCCATCACCGCGTCGTCGTCGATCTTCTTGAAGTGGTCGTGGACGGGTTGGCCGTCGTAGACCATCGTGGCGGTGACTTCGCCGCGGAAGTCCTCGAGCCAGAGGCTGGCCTCGCCCTTGCCCATCGCGACGTTGGAGAACTTGTTTCCGTCGCCGTCCACACAGACCAGCGGTTGCACGTCGCCGGCGGATTTGAAGGTCTTGCCGAACCAGCCGGCCTTCTGTAACTGGCCATTCATCTTGTGGCCGGTGGCGAACTCGCCGCCCTTCCACTCGCCGATCATGCCGTCGATGGTGGCGGGCTGCAGACTCGCCCAGAATTCGTCGAGCTCAGCGTCGGCGATGTCGCCGCCACGCTCCTTGAACTCGGTGAACTTCTTGCGGGCCAGGCTCATTGGCTACTCCTCAGGATCCAATCGCGGGCAAACCCCAGCAGGGCGTCGTTCTCCTCCGGCGCCCCGACGGTGACCCGGACACCGTCTGTGCCGTACGGGCGCACCACAATGCGGGCGTCCGCGGCCCGCGCCACGAAGTCCGCCGTGCGGGGCCCCAAGGGTAGCCAGACGAAGTTGGCCTGCGTCGGCGGTAAGAAGAATCCGGCATCCCGCAAAGCTGCGGCGACCCGGGAGCGCTCGGCGACCACGGCGTCGGTGCGCGCGAGCAACTCGTCGGCGGCGTTCAGTGAGGCGATCGCGGCGGCCTGCGAGATGCCCGTCACCGAAAACGGCACAAAGACCTTGTCCAGCGCGGTGATCAGCTCCGGGTGACCGATCGCGTAGCCCACGCGTAGGCCCGCCAGCCCATATGCCTTCGAAAAGGTCCGCAACACAACGACATTGCTGCGGGCGCGGGCCAGCTCCAAGCTGTCGGGCAACATGCCGTCGCGGATGTATTCGACGTAGGCCTCGTCGATGGCGATCACGATGTGCGACGGCACCGCCTCGACGAAGCGGGCCAGCGCGTCCGGGTCGACGACGGTGGACGTCGGGTTGTTGGGGTTGCAGACGAAGATCAACCGGGTGCGGTCGGTGACAGCGGCAAGCATCGCATAGAGGTCGAAAGTGTGATCGGTCAACGGCACTTTGACAGCGGTCGCGCCGGCGACCTGGACCTGTGGCGGATAGAGCTCAAAGCTGCGCCAGCCGAAGATCACCTCGTCGCCGGCCGCGGCGGTGATTTGAACGAGCTGCTGGCACAGACTGACTGAACCGCAACCGACCGCGACCTGCTCGGGAGCAATGTCGGCGGAGCTCGCCGAACTGAGGTGCTTGGCCAGCGCCGCCTTGAGCTGCACGCAGGCGCTGTCGGGGTAACGGTTGACGCTGTCGGTGGCGCGCTCGATGGCCATGCGGACGCTGGGCAGCGGGCCGAAAACCGTCTCGTTGCTGGCCAGTTTGATCGAGCCCTGCACCGTCTTGCCTGGGACGTAAGCTGGCAGCCCGACCAGCTCGGGTCGCAGGCGGGCGGTCACTTCGACAGCATATGTCGGCGCTGTGTACGCTATGCCTCCGGCGGTTCGGGGACGGCTGAGAGGGTTCGGGTACCCTCAGGAAGTCCCATGGAGGCGTGCCAGAGCGGCCGAATGGGGCTCACTGCTAATGAGTTGTCCCCCTCAAAGGGGACCGGAGGTTCAAATCCTCTCGCCTCCGCCACGCAAGACAACTGAAGACAGGCGCCCGTAGCTCAACGGATAGAGCATCTGACTACGGATCAGAAGGTTGGGGGTTCGAATCCCTTCGGGCGCGCGCAGCTCAGAGGCGCTTTTTGGCATCATGGACGCGCCTCTGTTGATACTTTGACGACACTTTTGACGACAGTAGCGACACCACTGGCGAGGCCGAAAGCCTAGGACGGTTTGCTAGCTCGTTCGGCTTCAACTCGTTAGACCCCGGCCTCAAGCCAGGTGGCGAGGCCGGGGCCATTCGACTAGAGCACAGACCTGACGGTCATCCCCAACGCTGGTCACAAAGCCGTTTGTTTCACCGGCCGCATCGGAGTGCACTCCGCCAAGTGTAAGGGACTCAATCTCATTCAAGCGACGGCCACACGCCCCCGGTAAACATTGCCGTTCCTGGTGTTATCCGACCCGAGATCCGCACGAGCAGTCGCGCGCGGGTGCGAGGCGGCCGTTGTTCTGTAACAACTCCACGGCGCCGCCCCGGCCCGGACCTGCCGGGCGTAGTCGATAAGTAGGTCCGGCATCCAACCCACGGCCGCGCCATCGCGTGTTTTGAGTAGGAGGGCCTGCGGGTTCGCCTCATTTGTGTCGTCGTCGACGAGCACAAGGTAGTCGCCCGCACGGAGCGAATTCGCGGTAGCTTCGGTGCCGTACTGTCGCACCGCATAGCTCGCCCCGCGAGCTAGGAAAACCGCTTCGGTGGCGCCGTCGTCCGCGACGGCCGGTGCCTCGGCGAGATACACGCTGTCGCCCTTTTGCTCGCCGCTGCGGCTGAGGATGTCGAGCTGTGACGCCTCAGGTGTGAGGCCTAACCAACGCATGTACTCCGGGAAGTCCGGTCGCTTGCGGTCCATGACTCGTAGGTCAAAGAACGGCCATAGGCGGGCGGATTCATAGACCCTGGCTCGAGGTCCGGAAACCCGATGAATGGACGAAACTCCTCGACGGACTCGCCGACCGCTTCGAGGTACTGAAATCGATAGCCGGTAGCACGGTGATCTAGAACCGCTACCGGTGTGATGACGCGACGCTGTCTGTTGCGCCAAGCGATCGCGAAGCGCCGTACAGCGCGGTCGGTCTGCTGGTCTTAGCAGCTCAGTGGAGGACATCGAGCAATCTCCCTCGGTTAACCATGACGAGCTCGACTGTGAAGCAGCGTGTGATTTCGGAGAGTTCCGGCGCGGCCGCGACTGCAGGGTCCCCACGGAACCAGACTCGACCGACAGAATCCGCTCACGCCAGTATTCGCGGGTGCCCGGCCGGCAGAGCTCTATGGCGGATTCGGCCAGATCGACGAGTGTCTGCCATCGGGTGCCCGGGCGATGCTCGCGGGAACCGGCGCGCATAGCCGTGGTTGGCCCAACTCGCGACCGTGCCGTCGCGTATGTGTTGAGCGCGGCGCCCCTTCGGTCAGCGTGAACCCGAGGCTTGGCCGCGTCATGATACCGAGGGGCCGCCAACGCCTCCGCCTCTGGCGCTCCCGGCGGCGGCACGATTACAGCCCAATTGCGATCATGACGGTCGGGGCAGTGGGCGATCAACGCATCGAACAGGAGGTAACCGGCAAAGGCGTCGAACGCGCCGAACGGCGTCGGCATGGTTAGCTCTGGCGGCGCAGCGAACCGCGCAAGTGCTTGACGGATTGAGTGAACGTTGTGTCCACACCGGCCTGGGTCATTCGGGTCGTAGTCACGACCTCCGCATCAATGCCTCCCTGCCTGCAGTTCCCAATACGGTAATCGCACGTCTTCAACCAGAGCGCCACGGACACCGTCGCGGATAGCCAGTTTCGACTGGCGCCGCCGGTACTCCGACCAGTTGCGCCAACTCACTTCCAAGCTTCTCCACAATGTCTTCGCTCAGCGAGCGATCGCGTTCGGGCCGCGCCGGCTTAAACAGCCAAGTGCGCGTTTGCGATGGATGTTTGAGCCAGTTGTGTGGATGCTGACCCTGACTTCAAGACCCGCGATAGACCAGTCGTCGACGAGATGTTCGCAGGAGCGGCGTCGGGGTCATTGTGCCTCGCACGACCCTATAGACAATCGCTCTGAGTGCGCTTGTCGTGCTTGAGGCCCGGGTAATTGCTCACTTCTGGCGGCTTCGATGGGGGCGGCCACAGCGTTGGTGGCGGCGGCGCAGGTGGCCTTCAGCCACACCACTGGCCCACGAGCGGTCGCTATTACTGTGCCGGGTTCAGCAGCGAATCCATGCCCGCGACGGCCGAACGCTGAACCTGTTCGATCACGTCCACATACGTCCCTGTGGTCACAGAAATCGAGCTATGGCGCAAAATGCGCTGCACCGTTGCTGCCTCGACACCCATCGCGAACAACAACGTCGCACACGAATGCCGAAGGTCGTGTAGCCGGATGCTTCGCACGCCAGCTCGTCGGCACAACGTCTCGAACGCTCGGTTGACGTTCCTGGGCTCGAGAGGCGTCCCGTTCTTCGTCGTGAATACCAGACCGAGTGTGTTGGCCCGAGCGACTCGTGTATCGCCAAATTGAGTAAGGCGATGTCGCCGCAAGATCGCAACGAGCTCGCCTGGCAACGGAACCGAGGCAGCAGACAGTTCGGTTTTCACCTCTCGCAAGGCGAGGTTCGTTCCCACCCGCGAGAGCGCCTTCGTAATAACGACCCGTCCATTGGCTAAGTCCACATCGACCCACCGGAGCCCCAGCGCCTCCCCTCGCCTTAGACCGATGGCCAACGCGACCGCCCACAACGCATAGAGCCGGTCGTGTCGTGCAGCTTCGAGAAACGTGCGAGCTTCATCCGCCGACCATGGCGTCACCTTGCGAATCGAGCCGGCCGGCATCTTGACCTGGCGGGCAACATTTCGAGCCAGCAGTTCCTCCTCGACGGCGTCTTGCAGTGCCGCACGCACAAGTCGGAGCAGATAGCGCAAGGTGCCGGTACCCGCGACCTGACCGCAGCACTCGGCAGGTTTCTTTGCGCAGCACCGCGCCTTGCCCTTCCTCTCCCGCTCGGCGTCCTTCCCCTGTGCACAGCACTGACAGGTTGTCCGCAATCCGTTTAGCCACGCGCGAATGTGTTGTGTTGAGCGCACGCAGCCTCCGTTTGCCCAGTCCCGGTACGACATACAAGCGCACCAACAGCTCGTACGAGGAAAAGGTCGTCTCCCGCACGCTCGGATGTGCGATCTCCGTCAACCAGTACCGCATGTATTGCTCGACAGTAGATGTCGTGCTGTCAACCGGGATTCCTTTGCGCTGCAGATCCTTTAGACGAGTACGTTCAGCGTCCGCGTCTTCCCAAGTCGAGGCGTAGACGCTGATGCGTTTCCGTCGGCCGTCCGGGGTGTCGACGAACACTGTCAGTTCGTAGCGCCCGTCTTCGCGCTGGGAGATATTGCCCGAACCGTTCGGGTTGCGCTTTTTCGTGGCCATCACGGCTCCTTCAATCAAGCCCGGAAAGGTAATCATCGAGGGATTGCCTAACAATTCGACGGCACCGGCCGATCTGTACCGATTTGACTCGTCCATCCCAGATCAGCTGGTACACCATCCAGCGACTGACCGCGAGCCGATCCGCCGCCACCTGAACAGTGATCAATTCACCCCCTGGTTCGGTGTCCATCGGATCCCTTTCCCCATGTTGCCGGTTGCGATTGCCGAAATCTGTTCTTTCGCTCCGTGGTCCGGCAGCTGTGGTGCTTTGCCGTATTCGATGGGCTGGGCGATGCGTTGGGAGAAGTCCGCATGATGAGTTCGTCGCCTAGATTCACGGGTCTTCATGTCGTCCGATCCCGGTAAGTCGGTGGATCGTGTGCCCGTAGGTTATCGCGGGCGGTGTGGCGGTGTTCGATCATCCGCTGAGCCGCCGACAAGATCAGGGCACGCTCCCCGAGACTGCACAACCCGACCCGATCAAATACCCATTCGACCGGATCACAGTGGGTGTCGTCCGAGGAAAGTTCCTGTCGGGGGTTGCAGCGGCGTGCTGGATGTGTTGTTGGCGGGTCCAGGTGGCTCGGTATGCGCGCAGGGCGCCCATAGTGGTGGAGAACAACCGGGATTTGGTCGTGGTGTGCCCCCGATACCCCAGAGTGTGCAGCCAGCGGTCCATCCCGTCGTAGGCGCGGTGGGTGGTCAGGCCGGTAATGGTGGTCAGGATGGCCCGCACATGGGCGGTGACGTCTAAGTCCGCGACGGCTAACGGGGACATGGGCGTCGGATGCCGACGCCGAACTCTGCCACCGATTTCGTCACGTACTTGGCCAAATAAGCTGCTACCGACCGACCCGACCGCCGAGGCGTACCTCGCCGGGCTCGTCGCCCCGGTTCGGCTGCAGTGGCTGGGTGTCGGTTTGCGTGCCGAACCGCAGCACCCGACCATCGCCGTCGTCGGGTCCGTGCGGATCGGTAACGGCGAGTGTGACGGCGCGGGCGGCCCGCTGGACCAGAACGGCCAAGTCGGTCGCGGTGATCGAGGAGACGGGCGCCCTCGGGGGCTCGCCTGGCACGGGTGGCGCGTCCAGGCGGATGACGGCGTGAAAGTGCGGGATGGCGCGGCGCTGCATCTCGGCGACCTTCACGTAGTTGATGCGAACACTCTTGGCGGGTTCACCCTGGCGCGTAGGTGGCTGTCCAGGAGTCGACGCAGGCTAATGATGAAGCGCCGCCACAGCTCGGGGGCGTGCCAGGCGAACAGCACGTGCCCGGTGTAGTCGTAACAGTGTTCACATAGACGGTTGACCACCCGCGCATCATCATCGCCGTGGATAGTGCTGCACCACAACGGTTTCCCATGCCGGCAGCGGTGATAGCCACTGCCGCCGGGATCGTGACAGCGGCGACCGTGCCACGGTTGTGTCGTCGCGGGTGGTGTGGACGGGCCCGAAGCTGGGTGCGGTCAACGTGACGAACACCTGGGGATGCTCGACGATGGTGGAAGGCATGTCGTGGTGTCCGCCGTGCACGCCCGCATGCACGAGCTGCCAGGTGTCGCGGGCATACAGATCCGAGCAGGACGGGCACGCGACGGCGCGGCGATTGTTGCAGCGGGTCCACACCTGATGCGCCCTGCCGAACGTGTCGGTGCCGATCAGGTGGATCGGGTTCGCGCAGAACCCGACGTTTTCGGCTTTCTTCCACCAGGACTCGAAGCCTCGTGAGGCGGCGCGGCGCACCATCTGCACCACCACGTCGGTGGGGTCGATCTCCTGCCGGAAGACCCGGCAGGACCGGAATCGTCACCGCCGCAGTCGCGGTGCCCTCTGAGGTGAGCGTCATGGCTGGGTGCTACCGGTGTCGGAGTTGGCGGCCGATTGCCGCTTGGGTGCGAAGTGGGTGGCGAGGTGGTCGATGTCGGCGTCGGTGACATGGAACGCGCGGACCCGCACAGGCTCGGCGGTACCGTCCTCGCACACGTAGCCGACACCGGGGGTGCTGGTGGGGATCTGGTCGCAGACCGCGCCTGCCTCGCGGGCGCGGCGCCGAGGACCATCGTGGTTTGGGTGGATTCGGTCATCCGCAAACCGACCCGGATGGAGAACAATTGCCGGATCGGCAGGACGTCTTTGGAGGGGTCTTGCACTGCGGCGATGACGGAGACACCGACCGCGCGGCCCTGGGATAGCAGCAGTCCCAAGAGTTGTTCGACTTCGGCGCGTGTCTTGCGGTCCCCGATATAGGCGGTCAGCGAGGCGATTTCATCGACGATCAGCACGATTAGCGGTTCAGCGATGGTGGGGGTGTGCAGGCGGGTCTGGCCGCGCAGCCGCTGCGCGCGCTGCTGCATGACCGTCGTGACCGCCTGCAGCAGGCCGAGGGTGTGTTCGCCGTTGTCGTGGGCGAATCCGGTGAACAGCTTCTGGCCGCGCCCGAATTCCATGCCGCCCTTGGGGTCGACCACCAGCAGACGCACCGAGCCGGCCCGCACACCGGGTGCCAGAGCGGCGATGATCGACCACAGCACCGAGCCTTTCCCGGAGCCGGTCGCCCCGGCGACCAGGATGTGCTGCCCCAGCACCGGTAGCCGCCACCACGTTCCGGTGTCGGTAACCCCTAGTCGGAGGCTGGATGGGTCCACCGCGGTATCTGTCGCGGGGCGGGGCAATTGGATCGGGGCGGCCAGCGGATCACCATGATGGGCGGTGATGCTGATT
>CAVPFT010000041.1:0-7726 GCA_963703795.1 uncultured Actinomycetota bacterium
GTCCATGAAAATGATTCGGCCAAGCGACTTTTCGATCAGTTCATTGGTCTTGGGTCCCGATTCGCCGATATAGTGCCCGCAAAAGTCCGATCGGCGGACCTCCCGAATTTCGGGGTAGCGCACGATCCCCATGCCGGCATAGATCTTGCCCAGCGCTTGGGCAGTGGTCGTTTTGCCCGTGCCGGGCGGTCCCACCAGCAGCATGTGGTTGGTCTGCCCTTCGACCGGTAGCCCGTGCTCAAGGCGCATCATGCGCACTTCGAGCTGGTCTTCCAGCGCCGACACCGCCTGTTTGACCGCCGCCAGGCCCACCTGTTTGGCCAGCAACGCCCGGCCCTCGGCCAGCAGCTCGGCGCGCCGATCCACCGCGTCGTCGTCCTCGAGCTGCTCGCGGGTCTTTGCCGTGGCGGCATCCCACTTGTCGGTGCGGCTGGCAATGGTTTGTTCGTCGGTCACGACCAGGTGCAGATTCGGATCGGCCAGTGCGGCTTTGGCCGCGTCGGTCAGCACCCCGTTGATGGTGGCCTTGGACAGGCAGACCTGGGCCCGGTCCTCCTCGCGGAGCTGACGGTGAACCATGCCGCGCAGGTAAGCCAAGTCGGCGACCAACAGCGGAATGTCGGCCGGACCGATCGAGGCGGTCAACACGTCGGCGCCGAACCGGCTCGATGACGCGTTCTGTCCCATCACGTCGACGCGGTCCAGCCAGTCCAGCGCCACCCGACCCTGCCCGAGATGCGCCGACGCGTGGGCCGCCAGCGCACAAATGGACGCCGTCACCGCCGACATGATGATCGCCTGCGGCGGCAGCTCCTCGGCGGCCGTCAACAAAACATCCGGCCAACGCTGCGTGGCGTACATCAGAAACGCCCGGGCCAGTTGATGCCACTGGTAGTTGCCCCACGAATCCAGCAACTCGCGGTTGGCCAAAAGCTTTTCGGCCTCGGCGTACTCGCCGGCAATCGTCAGCGCCGACGACAGCGCCAGCCCCACCTGGGACGCGTCGGTCACGGTGATACCGATGTAGGGACCCAGCTGCATCTCGGCGGCCAGTGGCCGGCCGATCCGAGTGGTCTCCCGGTGCAGCCATTCGCGATGATGGTTGAGCCGTTTCAGCGATGCCAGGTCGTTGTCGCCGCAGGCGACACGGCCCAGCCAGGCATCGGCCATCGACGGATCGGCCTCGGTGGCGGCAATGAACTCCGGCAACGCCGCCGCGTGCCCCTTTCGGTCCGCGATCGCCATCGCGCGGTCGAAATGCTTACGCGCCGTGAGCAAATCACTCATCGTCTACACCATCCTCGCTATGTGGCGAGCGACATTGCTACCGACTCAACGTTCACATAGCGGTTCTCGGCACGGAACATGTCCATATCAACCAGCCAGTTTTGCCCTGCCGCAGTGACTTTCACCATCGCGCCGCTGACCTGCTCGATGGCAACCTCAAACGCATGCCCGTGTCCGTCGGGAAGCGGCGTGCCGGCCGGCGCGATAGTGATTACGGTGGCCGGCCGCGGTGCGGGCGAGATCGCGATGTCCGCGATATCCAGGCCGCCCGATTTCGGCCGCGTAACGTGCTCGACGACGCTCACGGTGGTGCGCGGTGCCGGCCGCGAGGTGCCGATGACGCTCACGGCCGGCATCCGCACGGTGGCCCAGCGCTTGTTGTCGCGGGTGTGCACGGAGACCCGCTCGCCGGCGCCCGCGGTGCGGATCACGATCCGCTTGGCGATCGCATCGTCGGCGGCCACGAAGACCCTCGACAGCTCACCCGCGTCGGTCACCGGGATCATCAGTCGGTCGCCGTTGCTCAGCTTGCCCACCAGCACACCCGACGGCCCTATCTCGACGATCAGTTGCTCCGGCAACGCGCTGCGTCGCAGTCCCCGTAGGTGCGGGCGGGGACCGCACATGCTGGCCGCCGCCGCGGCCGCCTGCTCGCCGTTGAGTCGACGCAGGATGACACTGGGCGGGCTCGGCGCCGGCGTGGGCGTGCGCACGGCGAGGGTGGCGGTGCACATCCCGCCCGGGTACACGGTCACGTTTTGGATGACTTCATCCGCGCGCAGCGTCCATGCCTGCGCGAGCACTTGGGAGGTGATCGCCTCGGCGGGATAGACATACGTCGTCATCCACCCGCCTTCCCCGCGGATGGCCTTCCACTTCTGCGTCGTACCGGACACCGCGTCCCAGCCGAGCCGACGATCGAGCTCGATCAGGTCCGTTGCGGTGGCCACCTTCGCACGCAACCCATGGCAGCGCAGCAAGCCGGCGATCCGCTGCGCCGTCGAAACCGCTGTCGCGCCAAGGGTTGTGCGCCACCGCATCGCGCGCGTGTTGTCGATCACCGGCAGCCGCATGATCAGCCACGTTTCGCGCCGGCCCGCATACGGCGGCGTGCCGATCTCGGCGTCGTACACCCGCGGGTAGTCACCGACATTGCCGCACCGCGACCCGAATGTGACGACGCTGATCGAGTCGAGCTCCAGGCCCAGCGGGTGCCGCAACATCGGCACGACTTCGACGACGTCGATGACGTTTTCGGTTTCGGCGCTGACCGAGCCGGTCACCGTGGTGGCCCGGTGTGCTCTGCCGAGCAGCTGCACCGCCACCACCGCCACGCCGTCTTGGACGCGCACCCCACCGCCGGATCGGTTGTTGGCCACGGTGATTGGGTCACTCCAGCTGATCGGCCGCCGGCCCCGGAGCGCCAGGACCGCCCACGACCATGCCGGCTGGCCCCACCATCGCACGAACACCAGCGCGACGCCCACCACCACGGCCACCGCCGCGCCGATGTAGCCGCCTACCGTCCAGCTCGCCAACGCGAGCGAGAAGACCACCAGTATGCCGACGACCCACCGATTGCTGGCCGGGCTGAATCCGGTCAGCGTCGACCTCATCGCGCCCTCCGGAGCCGCATTCCGGTCGCCACCACCAGCACGCCGGCCACCACGGCCCCGAGGAAGCCGATGGCGATGTTGCGCGCCCGATGATCCGGCGGCGGCGGGGGCGGGGCCGGGGTGATCACCCGGCTCTGCACACCCGGGGGCATCTTGTCGCCCGGAGGGATGTTGAACGTCAACGCGGCGACGGGATCCACCAGTCCATACCCGACCTTGTTGTCAACGCCGGCCGGTGGGTTGTGCGCCGACTGCACAATGCGATTGATCACCTGATGCGCGCTCAGCTCGGGGTATTTGGCGCGCACCAGCGCCGCGACGCCGCTGACGTAGGCCGCCGAGAAGCTGGTGCCCCAGAACGGCATGTTCTTCTCGCCCGGCCGCGACGGCGGGTAGGCGTTGACCGGGCCGCCGCCCTGGGGCGACAGACCCATGATGTGGGTTCCGGGTCCGGCCACGCCGACCCAGGGCCCGGACATGCTCTTGTCGATCGGTGCGCCGGTGGCGTCGACCCCGCCCACCGACAAGACGTAGTCGGAGAACCACGACGGCGACGAGATGACCTTGACCTGATGCCAGTCGCGCGGATCCGTCGGGTCCAGCGGGTCATACATCGGGTTGTTGTCGCAGCCGCCTTCCCCATCGTTGCCGGCCGCGGCGACGACCACCGCGTCCTTGACGGTCGCCGCGTACCACAGCGCTGCGCCCAACGCCCTTTGGTCCATAGACGATACCGACGGCAGGCATGACGTGACCGAAATGTTGATCACTTTCGCGCCAATGTTCGCCGCATGAACCACGGCCCGCGCCAAAGTGTTCAGCGTGCCGGCTTTGACCTTCTCGTCGGAGTTGGGGTCGGCCGGCCCCGGGTTGACCGGTTCGAAGGCCCGCGAGGACTGCCGTATCGAGATGATCGTCGCGTGGGGGGCCACACCCACCACCCCGTCGGGGGCTCCCGGCGGGGGCGGCGGCACCGCGGGTTCGTCTTCGGTCTGGGGGTCGGGTGGCCCATTGGCGGGCGCCATCGCGCCGGCCGCCTCCGGGGGTGGCGGAGGGGGCGGTGGCGGCGGAACGACCTGGGTGATCGTCACCGGCGGAGGCGGCGGCGGAGGCGCCATCGGAGGGGGCAGCTCCACCGGCGGCGGAGGGGCCCCGACGGCCGGCGGCGGCCCCGCCGGCGGGGGAAACGCCGGCGTGGGTGGCATCGGCCGCGGCATCGGCAAAAGCCCTTGCGGCGCAGCGCCAATGATCGCGCCCACGACGGTGCCGTGCGCGTCGCAGTCGGACAGACCGTCCTCGCCCATGATGTAGTCCCCACCGGGAACGACCGGCAATCGCGGATTGGGGGTTATCCCGGTGTCAATGACCGCCACGGGCACCCCGCTGCCGGTGCTGTATTGCCACGCATGGGTGATGTTGAGCAGATCGAACCCGGGCGCCATTTGCGTCACGTCGGGGACCTTGACGGTGATCGGCGCCGAGCAGCTATTCGCGCGCCGCATCGGTTGGTCCGGTCGCGGTGGGCCATCGGGAGGCACCGCCGCGGGATCCACTTTCGGCGGCGAAATAGCCTGGGCCGCAGGGATATTACCGGTAACGGCGATGAGGGTCAGGGCTGCGATGACCGCGCCGGCCCGGTTGCAGATACGGCTCAGTGGCGAAGCCACGTGAACAACCCCCCCAGAGCCGCGGCGGCCGGCAGCAACACGATCATGGCGAACACCTCAAGCCATTCGACGGTCAACCGGATCAACGGCCTGAACCGTGTCGCGGGCACCAGAAGCGCTGCGGCCAACCCGAGCGCGGCGAAGGCCACCACCAGCGCCACCGGCCAGATCAGCCCGGCCTCAAGATTTCTCGGCCCGTCCAGTGCGTATTTGACGACACCGGCGCACACCGCAGCGCATGCCCCGCACACCAGCGCGACCGCCTGGTATTTGGCGGCGAATCCGCGGCCCTGGGTGATGAAGATGCCCACCACGAGACCGGCCACCAGCAGCGCCAGCCATGCCCAACGACGCCCCGGCGTCAGCACTCCCCACACCGCAACCGGCAGCAGAACCGACACCCCGACGCACAGGCCCACCTGTACCGCGTTGACCAACCGCGCCGACGCGGCGATCTCGGCGCCGCGCGCGGTGATGTCGGTGAGTTCGTCGTCCTCGTCTTCGGTCTCGTTGGCTCCGACCGGAGATACCGTGTCCACAGGCATCCCCTCGCGGCGCGCAAACAGATCGCGCCCCGTGATCGATCCGAAGTGCGGAGGCCGTACCCGCGCCACCCAGAGCGCGATCGTCGGCGCCATCCGCACCAGCACAAGCAGCCCGAACAACACGCAGACCGACAAGACTTGCACCGACACCGGCCGGAACATCCGGGCGGCGGCCACTGCGGCCGTGATCCCGCACACCGTCACCACCGCGGTCGCGACCGCGGTCTGCCACCGGTTCTGCGTCGCCGTGCTGATCGCGATGGCGCCCAGGATCACCACCACGAGCGCAATCAGCCCGTGCGGGGCGCCCAGTCTGCCGGGCGGCGCGCACCCGCCGGCATCCGCCAGCAAAAGCACTGTGAGCCAAGCGAATCCGCTGAACATATCGCGCCGCTGCGGCCATCCCCAAAACACCGCGACCGTCGCGACCACGAGTAGCAAACCCACGCCGCCGGCAACGGCCGCCGGGATCAGGCTGTCGGAGAAGGTGCGTGCCCGCAGCGTCAGTCCCCCGACCACACCGACCGCCATGGCGAGGATCGCGATCGCCGTATGGGCGGCAGTCAGCGCCGTCACCGGTGCAAACAATCGATCCCCGCCGTCGCGACCCAGCCACTTACCCATGGCCGCCAGCGCCGTCGACAACGACTCGTATTGCGGTTCAAAGGATTCGCCGTCGACCCTGGGCACCAGCACCAGCGTGTCACCGTCTTGTACCCCGAGCTCGTCGAAGCTCTTGTTGATGTCCAGGCGCACGCCGTTGACCTTGTGCAGCTCGTAGCTGCCCGGCGGCAACGCGACACCGTCGAAGCCTTTGCGCTTCAGGTCGTCACTGAGCAGCTCGACCATGCCCTCAAAGAATCCCTCCACCGGCGTTCCGGCGGGGAACACCTGCGAGCACAGGTGCTTGTCGTAGGAAATGTTGACTGCACAGCGCGCCGGGAAGGCGACCTTATGCGGCGATGTCACTGCTGCGACCTCTCGGCACCCGCCTCCGGAACGTATTTGTCGGACAGCCCGGCGGTGATTTCAAACAACCGCAGCCGCGACTTTTTCTTCAGCTCGTGGACCGTATCGATGATCCCGCCTTTTGCCAGGTGCGGATCGAAAGGCATCATTTCGACGGTTGCGCCGACCTTGGCGAACCGCTCGGTCAAATAGGCCAGCGCGTCCCTGTCGACGGCGCTGTTGGTGTGATTGATAATCACCGTGCTGTGCGAAACCAGCTCGTGATAGCCCTGGGCGCTGAGGAAGTCGATGGCCCGCAGCACCGGCCGGGATCGGTCCGCGGTTATCCCGGAAACGAACACCAACGAGTCGGTGTTGTCCAACACGGTTTTCATGACGGGGTGCTCGAGATCGGGCGCGGTGTCGACCACCATGACGTTGTGGGTTCGCCTCAGCCGCGCCAACACCCCCGCGAACATCGCGGGCACCAACGGCCTGGGCTGGTCCGATGTCCGGTTTCCGGCCAAAACGTCAAGTCCCACCACGTTTTGCCCCAGATGCTCCCTGATGTCCGCATAACCTTGGACATCGGTGTCGTTGATGATGGCGGTGTAATCGCCGGGCGGCGACTCATCGATTCGGTCAGACAGGGTGCCGAAACCCGGAACCGCGTCGATCGCAATAACATTCGTCGGGCGGCACTCACGAAAGACACCACCGATGCACGCGGTCAGGGTGGACACACCCACTCCGCCCTTGCCGGAGACGAGCGTAATCACAAATTGGCGCCGGATGTGCCGCCGAATACGTTCTTTTAATTCACGGTAATGCCGTTCGCCCGGCGATTCACCGAGATTTATATTATGGAACGAAATGTTGTAAATGAATTTTCGCCAGCCCGAACCCGGGGGAATTTTTCGGGGAGCGGCTAGATCGGTAATACGCATCGTGTCCGATACCGAATCCCGGTGGCGCACCGAAGGCGGATCCCCCCGCCCAAGCCTCTCTTCGTCAAACATATTCGGGTCATTCCAAGGGCTCGTCACGACCGCGATGCTAACACGGTTGGGGATAGGCCGTTTACGCGATCACTAAGCCCGTGAAGCGCATTACCGGCGCGTTAGCCTTTGCTATTCCGAAGATTGGTTGGAACGACATGTTTTCGGCGTTCGTCAGACCACGCGCCGGTAGGAGTACCACTCGTCGCCCGCGGGCAGATTGCCGATGAGCCGCCGCACGGCCGTACCGATGTCGCTGCGCGACCCAGGTGAGACGACCTGGTAGCGACGCTCGCCCAAAGTCACGCCTTCGACGCACAGCCGGCCGGCCGCGGTGTCAATGATCGCGACCGACGACTCCCCGATCGCAAAACGGGCCGTTTTGTCCGGGCCCACACCGGCCTGCACCGCCACGATGGTCGCGGACGCCGAGCGCGCCGGATCGGCGGCCATGGTGACGATGTGCAACTGGTCCACATCCAGGTTGTGGCGGAGCAGAAACGATTTCAGGCTGGCGGCGTCGTGCACCGATTCCAACAGCTCCTCGGTATCCACGGTGACCGGTCGCAGCGGCGCGGCTTCGGCGACCCCGCAGAGCCGCTCGACTTGACCCACCACCAGCTCGGTGGCCGCGGCCTCGTCCCTGGCGGTGCCGGCCGGATAGA
>CAVPFT010000042.1:0-100164 GCA_963703795.1 uncultured Actinomycetota bacterium
TCGTCTACGGAGGCGGCGAGGAGCCGATCTCGTTTCAGGTCGATTCGCGCACGCTGCGACTCGCGCTCGCCCACGCCGGCGCGGTGCTGGAGCTCGCGATCGATGACGCGCCCGCGACCCCGGTCGTTCTCAAGGAGCTGGTGCGCCACCCCGTCAGTGGCGACACGATGCACATCGACCTGCTCCGGGTCCGTCTCGACCAGGCGATCCAGGCAACGGTCGTGCTCGAGCTGACCGGCGCCGACGATTCTCCCGGCGTCAAGGAAGGCGGCGTGCTCGAGCAGATCACGCGCGAGCTGACGGTCGAGGCACTGCCGACGGACATCCCCGACTCCCTCGAGCACGATGTCTCCGAGATGGTGATCGGCGACACGCTGACGCTGGACGCTTTGACGGCGCCGGGCACCGTCAAGCTGCTGGACGATCCCGAGACGGTGATCGCCACGCTCAGCCCGCCACGGCTCCAGGTCGAGGAAGAGCCCGAGATCGAGCAGGAGACTGAGGTTGTCGGCGAAGGCGAGGCGCCCGCCGATGCCGATGCCGATGATGACGGCGGGGGCGGCGAGGGCGAGGGCGAGTCGGGCGAGTAGGGCTACGTGGGCCCGATCGACTGGCTGGTCGTCGGGCTCGGCAATCCGGGCGCCGAGTACGCGGGGACGCGCCACAACATTGGCTTTGGAATCGCGAAGGTGCTGGGCGCGCGCTGGGGGCTTCCGCGCGCCAAGACGAAATACAGGGGGCTGCTGACCGAGGGCCGGGCGGGGCCGGGCGGCCCTCGGGTCGCGCTGCTGCTGCCGCAGACGTACATGAATGACGCCGGCGACTCGGTCGGGCCGGCGCGCGGGGCGTTCGGGGTGCCTCTGGACCGCGTGCTCGTGCTGCACGACGAGATCGATCTCCCGTTCGGAGAGCTCCGGGTGCGGGTCGGCGGCGGGCTGGCCGGCCACAACGGGTTGAAGTCGCTGAAACAGGGCCTTGGGAGCGCGGATTTCGCGCGCGTGCGCGTCGGCGTGGGGCGGCCGCCGACGACCGATCCCGACCGCGTCGCGGCGTATGTGCTCGGCCGCTTTCGTGAGCCTCGCGAGGAGGTCGCGCTGCTGATCGAGCAGGCCTGCCGACGCCGCGGAGCAGGTGATCCTCGGAGAGCCCGCGCCCTCCTAGACTGGGAGATGTGCTCCGCACGCTCCTCGCCTATGCCGATGACGACCCGCAGACCGACGCGCTCGCGCGCGACGGCGGGATCGCGTTCGTCTCTCAGGCACTGCGCCCGTACCTGATCGCGGCGCTGCTCGATCGCTCCGAGGAGCGCCCGGCGATCGTCGTCGCCGGCGACGATCGAGCGGCGCGCGACCTGGCGGCGGCGCTCCGCGTGTGGCTCGAGCCGCGCGAGGTTCGCTACTACCCGAGCCGCGGCGTCACCTACGAGTCGCACCTTGCGCCGCCGCCCCACCTGGTCGGGTTGCGGATCGCGGCGTTGGATTCGCTGCTCTCCTCGGCAGATGCAGCGCCGGTCGTGGTCGTGAGCGCGGTCGCGCTCTCTGAAAAGGTCCCCGACCCGTCGATGCGGCCCCACGGGTTCGAGTTGCGAACGGGCGAGTTGATGGACCTCGATGAGACGGCTCTCGACCTCGTCGCGGCCGGATACGAGCGCGTCGATCAGGTTGAGGACCGCGGCCAGTTCGCGATCCGAGGTGGGCTGCTCGACCTGTTCCCTGCGACCGAGGACCGCGCCGTGCGGGTCGACCTGTTCGGCGACGAGATCGAGTCGCTGCGGTGGTTCTCAACCTTCACGCAGCGCTCGCTCGGCGACGCGGACGTGGTCGAGGTGGCGCCGGCGGCCGAGCTCGCCGAGGAGCACCGCGAGCTGGCCGAGATCGCGGCGCTGGAGGATGCCGCCGACCGACCGGACATCGCCGAACTGCTGCCGGTCTCCGATTTTCACCCGTTCCTGTCGCTGGCGCCCGACGATGCGGCCGTCCTGATCGCGGGCGATGAGGACGTGGCGCCGGCGCTCGCCGACCACTGGCAGGACGTCACGGCGGCGTTCCACGACGAGGACGCGCACCACCTGTACATCGGGCCCGAGGAGATCGCCGCAGCGCTCGCGGCGCGGGCTCGGATCCGTCTGTCGAGCATCGACCAGGATCAGAAGTACGCGTTCAGGGCGCAGAGCGCCGACGTCGCCGCGCGCGGGTTGAAGGAGGCCGAGCCCGAGCTCGAGAAGCTCGCTCGCTCGGGCTACCGGCCGGTGGTCACGTTCGCGCGGCGTGGGGAGGGGGACCGGGCGGCATACAACCTCGGGCGCCTGTCCGTGCGCTGGCTGGACTCCGGGGACGGGAACGGCGCCACGGGTGCCGGCGCGATCACGTTCGCCCACGCCCGACTGGCGGGCGGCTTCATCGCGCCCCAGTTCCACCTCGCGGTGATCCCCGACCATCGGCTGTTCCGGCGCCGGCGTGGCGTGTCCGAGCGCCCCGACCGCTCTCACCGCCGTGGCGTGCTGCGGAGCTTCTCGGACCTGCGGACGGGGGACATCGTCGTCCACGAGGACCACGGGATCGCGCGCTTCGCCGGCTTCGACACGAAGACCGTGGCCGATGTGACGCGCGACTACCTGTACCTCGAATACGCCGGCTCGGACCGCGTCTTCGTGCCCGTCGACCAACTCGCGAAGATCAGCCGCTACGTCGGGGCCGGCGGCGCCCACCCGCCGCTGTCGAAGCTGGGCGGCACGCGTTGGGAGACGATCAAGTCCCGCGCCCGGCGCGCCGCGCAGGAGCTCGCCGGCGAGCTGCTGAACCTGTATGCGGAACGCAAGCGGCGGGCGGGCCACGAGTTCCCGGTGGACACCGATTGGCAGCGGGAGTTCGAGGACGCATTCCCGTACACCGAGACCCCTGACCAGCGGGACGCGATCGAGTTCGTCAAGGCCGACATGGAGGCGCCGCGGCCGATGGACCGTCTGATCTGTGGCGACGTCGGCTACGGCAAGACGGAGGTCGCCCTGCGGGCGGCGTTCAAGGCGGTCCAGGACGGCAAGCAGGTGATGTTGCTCGTCCCGACGACGATTCTCGCCCAGCAGCACTACGGAACGTTTACCGAGCGGCTGAAGGACTACCCGGTCGTGATTGAGCACGTGTCGCGGTTCCGGCCGGCGGCCGAGCAGCGCCAGACCGTGGCGCGGTTCTCACGCGGGGAGGTCGACGTGCTGATCGGCACGCACCGGCTGCTGTCCCGGGACGTGCGCGCGAAGGATCTGGGGCTGCTGATCGTCGACGAGGAGCAGCGCTTCGGGGTCAAGCAGAAGGAGCTGCTGCGACAGCTGAAGCTGAAGGTCGATGTGATTGCGATGAGCGCCACCCCGATCCCGCGCACGCTGCAGATGTCACTGGCCGGCGTGCGCGACATCAGCGTGATCGAGACCCCGCCCGAGGGCCGGCGTCCGGTCAAGACCTACGTCGGCGAGTACGACGAGGAGCTCGTGCGGCGCGCGTTGCTGCGTGAGAAGGAGCGAGGTGGACAGGCCTTCTTCCTGCACAACCGAGTCGAGTCGATCGAGGAGACCGCCGTCCGGCTGCGCGGCCTCTGCCCGGGGATGCGGTTCGAGGTGGCACACGGGCAGATGGACGAGAAGCTGCTCGAGCAGCGGATGCTCGGGTTCCTGCGCGGCGACGCCGACGTGCTCGTCTGCACATCGATCATCGAGTCCGGGATCGACATCCCCCAGGCGAACACGCTAATCGTCGAGCGCGCCGACGTTTTCGGGTTGTCGCAGCTGTACCAGATTCGCGGGCGGGTCGGGCGCAGTCGTGAGCGGGCCTACGCGTACCTGCTGTATCCCTCGGCGGCGGCGCTGACGCCTGACGCGGCGCAGCGGCTCTCGGCCTTGTCTGACTACACCGAGCTCGGCGCAGGCTTCAAGATCGCGATGCGGGATCTGGAGATCCGCGGGGCGGGGAACCTGTTGGGCGACGAGCAGTCGGGCCACGTGGCGGCGCTCGGGTTCGAGCTCTACATGCAGATGCTGGACGAGGCCGTCGGTTCGCTGGAGAACAGCGAGGGTGCCGCTGAGGACTGGGAACCGGTGCGGCTCGATGTCAACGTCGACGCGTACGTCCCGTCCGACTACGTCCCGTACGAGCAGGCGAAGGTCGACGTCCACCGCCGGATCGCGGCCGCGCGGGAGGTCGCCGACCTGGCCATCTTGCGTGACGAGCTGGCCGATCGCTTCGGGCCGATCCCCGAGCCGCTCGTCAACCTGATCTCGCTCCAGCAGGCGCGGATCAAGCTCGGCCAGGCCGGGGCTCGGGCGGTGACATTCCGCGGCGGCCGGCTGTCGGTGACCCCGATCGAACTCGATTCGGTCCGCGCCAAGCGGATCCGCGCCGAGATCCCCGAGGCGCTCTACGAATCCGGGAAGTCGCAGCTGTCGGTGCGGATACCCGACGATCCGGCGGCGCGGTTCCCGGCCGTCGTCCGGGCCGCTGACGTGCTGCTGGCCGTCACGCGCGAGGCCGCGTAGCTGCCCCGCGTGTAAAGGCCGCGTTAGACGCCAGGCCCCGAGCGCTCGCGTTTCGCGAAGGCTCGCTACCATCACGCCGCGGTGAAGGTCACAAGGTTCATCTCGGCGCTCGGCGCCTTTTTTGTGCTCGCTATTGGTCTGGCGGCGTGTGGCGGAGGGCTCCCCGGCAATTCGGTCGCCGTGGTCGCCGGCAATCCGATCACGACCGCGACGTTCAACCACTGGATGTTCGTCGCCGCCAAGGGCCAAGCGGCCCAGAGCCCGGGCGCGCCCGTGATTGTCCCGAGCAGTCCGCCTGACTTCACATCCTGCATCGCGCAGGTGCGCAAGCAGATCCCGTCGCTGGCGAAGACCCCGACCGCGACGATCAAGACCGACTGCGGCCAGCTGTTCACCTCGCTCTCGAGCCAGGTGATGGACTTCCTGATCAAGGCGTACTGGTACCAGGCGGACGCCGCCAAGCTCCACATCGCGATCACGAACTCCGAGATCCAGAACCAGTTCCAGACGGCCAAGAAGCAGCAGTTCCCGACCGAGGCGCAGTTCCAGACGTTCCTCACGACGACCGGCCAGACGCTGCAGGACATCCTGTACCGCGTCCGCATCAACGCGATCTTCAAGAAGCTGCTGGCGCGCTACGGGACGAAGGTCACCCCGGCGGCGATCCAGGCCTACTACACCGCCCACATCACCCAGTTCGGCACCCCCGAGACCGTCAGCCTCCACTTCATCCGGACGAAGTCCGCGGCGCAGGCGGCGGCGGCGAAAGCCGCGGTGGGCTCCGGCTCGACCGCGAGCTGGAAGGCCGCCGCGAAGAAGTACTCGCTCGACGCCGCGACCAAGAACAGCGGCGGCGTTCTGACGGGCGTCACCAAGGGCCAGGAAGAGCTGGCGTTCAACAACGCGATCTTCGCGGCCAAGGCGAACAAGGTCGTCGGCCCCGTCAAGGGTCAGTTCGGCTACTACGTGTTCGAGGTGACGACGATCAAGAAGGCGACGCAGCAGTCGCTCGCCAAGGCGACGCCGCAGATCCAGGCGCTGTTGACGCAGCAGCGGCAGACCGCGGCGCAGACGCAGGTCGACGCCCACGCCAAGAAGAACTGGTTCAAGCAGACGACCTGCCGCGCGGTCTACGCGATGGCCGACTGCAAGGGCTACAAGCCGCCGCCGACGCCCAAGACGTCCAGCACGCCGTCGAGCAGCGGGCCGCCGGTGACCAGCGCGCCGCCGGCCTCGAGCACCCCGACGACGAGTACGCCGACGACGACGACCAAGAAGTGACCGCTGCCGCCTCTGCTGGAGGCCGGCCCGAGATCACGATCGCGCTCGAACGCCTGGACGCGATCACCCGCAGACTGCGCGTCGAGTGTCCATGGGATCGCGAGCAGGATGAGCGCACGATCGTGCCGCACACGGTCGAGGAGGCCTACGAGCTTGCCGACGCCGCGTACAAGCGCGACGACGCGAAGCTGCTGGACGAGCTCGGCGACGTGCTGTTCCAGGTCCACTTCCTTGCCCTGCTGCTGGAGGAGCGCGGCGCGGGGAACCTGGCCGAGGTCGCCGACCACTGCACCGAGAAGCTGATTCGCCGCCACCCGCACGTGTTCGCGGAGACCGAGGTGGAGACCGCGCAGGACGTCCTGCGCAACTGGGACCAGATCAAGCAGGGGGAGACGGGCCGCGAGCAGGGCGTGTTCGCGGAGGTGCCCGACAACCTGCCGTCGCCGCTGTACGCCCGCAAGCTCCAGCGGCGTGCGGCGAGCAGCGGGTTCGACTTCGCCGACGTGCCCGAATCGCTCGCGGCGATCAGGGAGGAACTACAGGAGCTCGAACAGGCAACCGAGCCCGATCAGCGCTTCCACGAGCTTGGCGACGTGCTGTTCGCCGCCGTCAACGTTGCACGCAGGCTGCACGTAGATCCCGAGCTGGCGCTGCGCGCCGCGTCCGACCGATTCCGGACCCGGGTCACCGCAGGGACCGAGCTCGCCGCATCAGAGGGCCGAAGCTGGAACGATCTGGCGCCGGCCGACCAGCTCGCGTACTACGCGCGGGCCCGCCTGAATCGAGGAGACGCAGACCAGTGAGCCAG
Source organism: uncultured Actinomycetota bacterium (assembly GCA_963703795.1). GTDB lineage: Bacteria > Actinomycetota > Actinomycetes > Mycobacteriales > Mycobacteriaceae > Mycobacterium. Next base: position 6,612 of record CAVPFT010000042.1, read on the forward strand.
ATCGAGCACGTGCACGGCCGTCTGATCCTCGACAGCCGCGGCAACCCGACCGTAGAAGTCGAGCTGAGCCTGCAGTCGGGCGCCTGGGGACGAGCCGCGGTGCCATCGGGCGCGTCGACCGGCGAGTTCGAGGCCACCGAGCTTCGCGACGGCGGTTCGGACTGGATGGGGAAGGGCGTGCAGAAGGCGCTGGACAACGTCAACGGCGAGATCGCTACGGCCGCGCGGGGGCAGGACGCGTCGAACCAGGCGGCCTTCGACCGGATGCTGATCACGCTCGACGGGACGCCGAACAAGTCGAGGCTCGGCGCCAACGCGGTGCTGGCCGTGTCGCTCGCAGCAGCCCACGCCGCCGCGGCCGAGCAGCGCCTGCCGCTGTGGCGGTACCTCGGCGGCGAGACCGCCCACGTGCTGCCCGTGCCGATGATGAACGTGCTCAACGGCGGTGCGCATGCCGACAACCACGTCGACTTCCAGGAGTTCATGATCGTGCCGCTCGGGGCGCGCACGTTCAGCGAGGCGCTTCGGATGGGCACGGAGGTGTTCCACCACCTCAAGCGGACGCTGCACGCCAAGGGCCTGTCGACCGCCGTGGGCGACGAGGGCGGGTTTGCCCCGGATCTCAACTCCAACGAGGAGGCGCTCGAGATGCTGATCGAGGGGATCCGCGCGGCGGGGTACGTTCCCGGCGACCAGGTCGCGATCGCGCTTGATCCGGCGGTCTCGGAGCTGTACAAGGACGGCGCGTACGTGCTCGAGCACGAGGGCCGGACGCTAACCGCCGACGAGCTCGCGTCCTACTGGTCCGAGCTCGCCGGCCGCTACCCGATCGTGTCGCTCGAGGACGGCATGGCCGAGGACGACTGGACCGGGTGGACGACCCTCACCGATCGGCTCGGCAACCGGCTGCAACTGGTCGGCGACGACCTGTTCGTGACCAACACCCAGCGCCTCAAGCGCGGGATCGACACCGGCGTCGCTAACGCGATCCTGATCAAGGTCAACCAGATCGGGACGCTCACCGAAACGCTCGCAGCGGTCCGGATGGCCCGTGAGGCCGGATACGCCGTGGTGATCTCGCACCGCTCCGGTGAGACCGAGGACGTGACGATCGCCGACCTCGCGGTCGCCAGCGGCTGCGGTCAGATCAAGACCGGGGCCCCGTCGCGATCCGATCGCGTGGCCAAGTACAACCAGCTGTTGCGGATCGAGGAGGCGCTCGGACCGGAAGCGGTCTACCCGGGCCGGAGCGTATTTCGGGCGTGAGCTTGCAGCAGGAAGGAGAGTGCCGACGCCGAACGAAGGGCGTACGGGATGCCGTCAGCCCGCTCAGCCACCGCCGCACCCGGTCGCGCTCGCGACCCACGAACCGCGGACGCAGCGGCCGAAACCCCGCCGCGTCGTGCGGCGGGGGCCGCCCCGGGTCAGGGTTCGCTGGGACCGGGCTGACCCGGTCGGACTCTGCTGGTGCTGGCGGTCGTACTGGGGCTGTACGTCCAGCAGGGGCTGTCGCTGCTGGCGACGCACTCTCAGGCCAACCGCGAGCAAGCGACCGTGCAGCAGCTCGCGCGCGAGAATCGCTCGCTCGAGCAGCAGCAGCGTTCGCTCACGAATCCGGCGACGATCGCCAGCGACGCCCGCGCGCTGGGGATGGTTCAAGCCGGCGAGCGGCCGTACGTGATCACCGGGCTTCCGGCCCGCTAAAAACTTCGGGCAGCCACGGTTTGACCGTGCGCTTCGACGAGCTGATCGGCCTCTGGCTGGACGGTCAGCGACGGCTCGCGCAAGCCGAGCCCGCCGACCGCCCGGTGCTTGAGCGGGTCCGCGACGAGATCGTGCTCGAGCTTCGCCGCCGGTTGGGTGGACCGTTCACGACGGCCGACCTGGCCGAGCTGTACACCGAGCACGGGACCGACTGGTGCTTTGAGCTGGCGACGCGAGTCGCGCCGCGCGCCCCGGCGGCCTGGGACGTCCCCACCGTCGCAGGGGCCGCGTTCGCGCGGTACGCCCGCGACGCCAGCGACACGGGGGTGGTCGGCGGCTCGAGGACCCCGCCGCCTCCTGAGGCCTAACCTAATCCTCCTCGTCGGCCTCCTCGCCGCCAGCGCGGCGGATGACGATCTGATCCTCCTCGATCGATACCTCGACCGGACGGTGGCCCGCCCAGTATTCGGCGTAGACCGGATCGTCCTGAACGGCGGGGTCGAGCCATAGCCCGTACCCCTCGTCGCCGTGGTCGAAGGTCGCCTCCAGCGGACCCGCCGACGCCTTGCGCCGGGTCCGGCCACCACCGCGTCCGCCGCGGCGTCGCGGGCGGCGCTGGGGCGCGTCCTCGTCTTCGTCTTCGTCTTCGTCCCCGTCGCCGTTGGCCGCCCGCTCCGCCTCGGCGGCATCCAGCTCGGCGGCGATCAGGGCGTCGTCTTCTGCCTGAGGTCGATCTCGTCGTCGTAGTCGGCGGCGGCGACGCCCTCGGAATCAGTTTCTGGCTCCAGGTCCTGGTCGCGCTTGAACGCTTGAATCTGCTGGACGGTGACCTCGAGCTGGTGTGCGATCCAGGCGTCCGTGCGGCCCTGACGGACCCAGGCGCGGATCTGGTTGAGCTGCGGTCGCAGCGATCGACGTGTCATAGGCGCGGCAGACTATTACAGCCCACGGCCGCGGTGCTTGTCCCGCCCCGCGAGTTGACCAGCTCCGCCGAGCCCCCCCCGGCCCCGTCCTACCAGGGACAACTTCCGGCGTGAAACGGCCTAAGGGGACGGGCATCCCTGATTCGCCTTCGCGCCGTCCACCCCCTGCGTCCCGTGGTTTCTGTGCACTCACCCCCGATCGCGATATGCTCAATTCGAGCGATCGGCAGCACGGTGTGGCCGCCTCGGCCGCGGCCCGGGCTGAACAACATCAGGCAGCAGGGAGGCAGAAACCCATGTTGGTACTGACCCGCAAGTCCAACCAGAGCATCATGATCGGCGACGACATCGAGGTCTCGGTGTTGGCGATCATGGGCGAGAAGGTGCGGATCGGCATCCAGGCGCCGCGCGACATTCCGGTGTTTCGCAAGGAGGTCTATCTCGAGATCCAGCAGGAGCGGATGGGCTCCGGCAAGAGCGGCCGGGAGGAAGTCGACGCCGCGCTTCGCGGTCTCGGGACTGGCAGTTAGCGCCGCGGGCGCCTACGAGCGCCCGACGGTCAGCCGAGCAGGTAATACAACGTTTCGAACATCGCCACGGTGACGATCACCGCGGTGGCGATGAGCGACAGCACGAGCAGCCAGAAGCGCACCGAGCTGCGCTTCTTTTCGCGCTCGACGGTGCGCTTGCGCGAGCGCAGCACGGCGTGACGGCGCAGATGCTCGCGCCGCCTCCGGTCCTGTTGCGTCTCGTGCCGGAACTCCTGCTCGAGTTGCGCAAGGCTCTGGCGCATCTTCATCGCCACCGCGCCAACCCTACCAGCCGACCCGACCTGGCCGCAGTCGCCTCGACGCCCGTCAGCGGACGGCCTGACCCTCGTACACGCTGACGAACCGGAGGTAGTGCTCGGCGATCGCCGCCGCCGCCTCATCGCGCGGAAGGCGCCCCGCGAGGAATCCCTCCAGCGCGTCCCACCAGATCGAACGGCCGATCGCAAACCCGATGAAGCCGTCGACGGGCGCTGCCTCGCGGAGCCAGTGGTCGACCTTCTCGGTCGACGCGCCACGGCCAAGGAGCACGCACTTGACGTTCTCGCGGCCGGCGCCCGAGCGGGTCTGCACGGCCAGCATCTCGGCGTCGGACCGATGGTCGACGCCCTCGATCTTCCAGATGTCGACCTCGATCCCCGCGTCCTGGATCGCCGCGATCGCGCCGCGCATCAAACCCGGACGGAGCTCGGCGTCGTAGCGGTCGGTGTCGCCGCCGACGGACGCCAGCTGCGCGTCGGTCGCGGGCACCAGCAGCTCGAACAGGAACCGCCGGTCGTTCGCGTGTAGCCAGTCCGACAGCCGCTTCAGCCGCCCCAGCTGGCGCTCATTCAGCTCCGCCTCGTCGTCGGGGTTCAAGCGGACGAGCACCTTTGAGAAGTCCGGATCGAACTTCAGGATGTGCTCGGGGAAGTCATCGCCGTACTCGAAATCGAACTCGTTCTGCCCTGACTTCTCGACCGGCATCCGAGGATCAAGCCGTGCTCCCGGGCCTGTTGAGGAACGCTCGAGCCGAACTGCTCGTCGACCAGCACGCCGGTGGCACTCGCGTCGGCGCCGCGCGAGACCGCCTCCACCATGCCCTCGAAGATCAGCCGCTTGGCGTCGCAGATCGTCTCGACCTGCTCCGGAGTCGGGTCGCCGGGAATCCCGAACATCTTCTTCTGGAAGACCCGCGGTGGTCGAACGCGAGTATGTAAAGACTGCCGTCGTAGCCAAGGGCCATCCGCCGCTCCTCCTAGTCTGAATCGCTTCGCCCGCAGTCTAGGGACGTCGTCGTTACCCTGCCGCCCGTGGAGCACAAGTTCACCGGCCCGGCGTTCACGATCGGGATCGAGGAGGAGTTGATGATCCTCGACGCCGAGTCGCTCGAGCTCGTCAACGCGATCGAGTCGCTGCTCGAGGCGTCGCCGACCGGAGAGATCAAGCCCGAGCTGATGGAATCGGTGCTCGAGATCTCGACCGATCCGTGCCCGAACACCGCCCACGCCGGCGATCAGCTGCGGGCGCTGCGGGGCCAGGTGATCCAGACCGCGCGCGACAGGGGCCTCGCGATCGGCTCGGCCGGAACGCACCCGTTCGCGATGTGGGAGGACCAGCGGATCGTCGCGCGACCCCGCTATCGCGACCTGATCTCAGCGCTCCGGTTCGTCGCCCGCCAAGAGCTGATCTTCGGGATGCACGTGCACGTCGGCCTCGACGATCCCGACAAGGCGATCCACGTCGCCAACGGGATGCGCGTCCACATGCCCGTGCTGCTGGCGCTGTCGGCCAACTCGCCGTTCTGGCGCGCCGACGCCAGCGGGCTCGCGTCGACGCGGACGCCGATCTTCCGCGCCTTCCCCCGCGTGGGGATGCCGCCGACGTACGACGGCTGGGCCGACTACAGCGGCGGATCGAGTTCATGGTCTCCTCGCGCGTGATCGAGGACTACACCTACCTGTGGTACGACGTCCGCCCGCACCCGAACTTCGGCACCGTCGAGATCCGGGTGATGGATTCGCAGACCCACATCGAGCACACGCTCGGCCTTGCGGCGTTCACGCAGGCGATGGTGCGCGAGCTTTCGATCCACTTCGACGAGGGCAAACAGCTGTCGAAGTACCCGTTCGAGATGCTCGACGAGAACAAGTGGCTCGCGGCCCGGCACGGGCTCGAGGGCGAGCTCGTCGACCTGCCGTCGTCCGATCGCGTCGCCACCCGCGAGCTCGCGCGTCGGCTGCTGGACCGCATGCGCGGACTCGCCGAGGACCTCGGCTCCGGGGCCGACCTCGACGCCGTCGAGGACCTGCTCAAGCGCGGCAACGGCGCCGCCCGGCAGGTCGTCGTCCACGAGGCGAACCACGACCTCCGCGAAGTAATGGCCGAGATCGTGTCCGCGACCGCGGTTTAGTCGGTCCGAGCGCCATAACCGGCCATTAGCGGCCGCGGGGCCGCTCTACAATCGCTGTGTGAGCACTGGAGGTCCGGGGATCTATTCGTGGTCTGCAAGAACTGCGGGTCCGAAGTCAGCCCCTACATCACCGAGTGCCCGTACTGCGGCAACCGGTTGCGCAAACGGGCGCCAAAGATCGATCGCGAGGGTCGGGTCACGGAGAAGCGCCGGCGCCGGCCGCCGACGCCGTCGCTCTCGCGGTTACGCCGCGACGAGATTCCGGGTATCCGCGCCGAGTCCCGCCCGTACGCGACGATCGTGCTGGTGCTCGCCGGGATCGTCGGCTGCGTCCTGTGGCGCACCGGCCTGATCGGCCTCCAGCACCTGATCGTGTTCAACCTTCCCGGTGGTCACTTCTTCCGCGATCATCCCTGGCGGCTGCTGAGCGCGAGCTTCACCTAAACAACACCGGTTACGCGTTCGCCTCCCTCGGCGCGGTGGCGCTGTACGGCTGGCTGCTCGAGCATCGCCACGGCCCGGTCGTGGTCGTGCTCCTGTTCCTGATCGGCGCCGTCGGCGGCCTCGCCGTGACGGCCGCGATCTACCCGTTCCCGGTGGCGCTCGGCGGCAACGGCGGCGCGCTCGCGCTGCTGTGCGCGTGGGTGGTCCCACTGTTGACGGCGTCGTGTTGCTCATCTGCTGGCGCGCTCCGGCAAGCCGCTGCATGAGTTGTTGAGCGATCTGCGGGTCTTCCCGCAGGTCATCGTCAATGTGAAAGTGCGGGAAAAAAGGCCGCTGGAGCAGATTCCGGCGTGGTGGAGAGTATTCACCAGGCGGAGACCGATCTGCATGGCAATGGCCGGGTGGTGGTGCGCTATTCCGGCACGGAGGCCCTGGCGAGGGTGATGATTGAGGCTGAATCGGAGCAGCAGATGCGGGTGCACGCGGATCGTATCGCCCAGGCGATCCGGGTGGAAATCGGGGCTTAGATGGGTATCATGAAGGCAGGAGACAGTTATGATTAGCGCTATCCTTCTGCTCGCCCTTATGCAGCCGCAAGGTCCGGGCCTGGCTGCAGCCCCTGCGGCCGATACAACGACGGTTCCCGTACGGACGGAGAAGCTTACCCCCGCTGAGGTGAAGACCTTGGCGGATGCCAACCCGGCGGTGGCCGACGCGCAAGCAAAGCTGGTCCAGGCCAAGGCGGCCCTGATGGGGGCGACGCAGGGTGTCGAGCTGGCCCATCATGCAAATACGGACTGTGGCTGTTACGTGGACAGTACGGGCCGGGATTATGACAAGGTGGAATTCAAGGGGGACACAATCGTGATCCACCACATTCATGAGGCTCCGCCCAGCTTGAGTGGGAAGACGCCGTCGGCGCAGTAGATTGGTGCGCGGGCGTCCTCTGCGCTCGACCTATTGAAAACATTTCCAGGAAAGATCCTCTGAAACTGCAGATCCCTCGGCCTCGCTCGGGATGACAAAGGAAAGGGCGACCGTTCGATGGGCGGTTATTGCCGGACCGATGCGTTTTAAGGAACTTGGCGGTCTATCAAGGGCACGAGTGGATCCTGTCGGTCCGCAGCCACTCTTCATTAAAGCCGTCACCCTTTCCTTTGTCATCCCGAGCGAAGCCGGATCTGCAGTTTCAACGGATGTTTCCTGGAAATGTTTTTCGGTTCTTGCTGGGCCTTTAGCTTCACTTCAGGTCGCGCCAGTTGGGGCCTACTCCGCAATCGACTACGACCGGCACTTTCAACTGGATCACGGTTTCCATTTCGTGTTGGACTAGTTGCTTTACTTGCTCGACTTCTTTTTCGGGAACATCGAAGAGGAGTTCGTCATGGACCTGAAGAGTCATCCTGGTTGCGAAGTTTTCTTCGCGCAGCCTTTGATCGATGCGGATCATGGCGATCTTGATCAGATCGGCGGCCGTGCCCTGCAACGGTGTGTTCACCGCGGTTCGCTCCGCGAAACCGCGCAGGTTGGCATTGCGGCTCTGCATATCGGGGATCGGACGAACCCGCCCAAAAAGCGTGCGTACCTTCTGCTCCCTGCGTGTCTCCTCGAGCAGGCGATCGATGTAGTGCGCACTCCGCTGTAGCGCGCGAAATAGGTTTCGATGTATAGCCGGGCTACGTTCTGCTCGATGTTGAGTTGCTGCGCCAACCCAAAGGGAGAAATGCCATACACGATGCCGAAATTTACCGCCTTGGCACGATCGCGGGTTTGTTTGTCCATTCCTTCGGCGGCGATCCCAAAAACTTCCGACGCGGTCAGAGTGTGAATGTCGTCGCCCTGGGCAAAGGCTTTCACCAGCAGAGGATCTTCGCTGAAGTGGGCCATGAGCCGCAGTTCGATTTGAGAGTAGTCCGCGGAGATGAGCACGTTTCCCGGCGCCGCGATGAAAGCAGCACGAATCTCACGTCCTAATTCCGTCTTGATGGGGATATTCTGCAGATTCGGATTGGTGGAAGAGAGGCGCCCGGTGGCCGTGCCCACCTGGTTGAAGGTGGTGTGCACCCGCCCTTCCGCATCGGCCAGCAACGGCAAAGAGTCGATGTAGTTGGACTTGAGCTTGGCCAGTTGGCGATACTGCAGCACCTGGCGCGGAACCTCGTTATGCTGCGCCAGCTCTTCGAGCACATCCACGGCCGTGGAGACTACCTTGCCCCGTCCGTACTTGATGGGCTTGGGCAGATGCATTTTATTGAACAGCACATCCCCCAGCTGCTTGGGCGAATTGATGTTGAAGCGATGACCTGAGCCAGCGAAGATCTGCTCGCTCACCCGCTCCATCTCGACGGTCAGACGCTTCCCCATCTCGGCGAGAACGGAACCGTCGATGCGCACACCTGCTTCTTCCATGCGCAGCAGGACCGGAACCAGCGGCAAGTCGATATCGCGATATACCTGGCCCGCACCGAGCGTTTCCACATCCCCTTTGAGCAAGGGCGCGAGGGTGCGAATCGCGTTTGCCGATGCCGGCAGCAGCTCATCGCCCGGCGGCGGCAGCGCCCGGCCACTGAAGCGCGCGACGACATCGGGGAGTGGATGTGTGGTGTGGGTGGGGTTGATGAGATAGGAATAGAGCATCAGGTCATCCACCGGACCCGCCAGGCGCAGGCCGTGGTCGGCGCCATGCCGCCCAAGGATGCGGAGTGCGGCCTTCAGATCGTGGAGCGACTTGGCGGTCTGCTCATCTGCCAACACTGCGCGCAACGGCTCTGCAGAAGGATTATCCAGTGCCTTATCCAGAGAAAAGACGAAAGCCCTGCCTGCCTCGGCAGAGACGGCAACCTTGAGCGTCTGCGGGGCGGCCGCCGTCTCCTCTGCCGCTGGTTGAGGCCCATCGAACAGACCCAGCGACATGGTCTTCAGTTCCGGCTCTTCTTCTTCGATCGCCTCGCCTTCGGCCTCCGCGACTTGCTCCGAGGCGACCTCCAATAGCGACGTGTCGAACGCCAGCGAGAACCCCTGGCTGCGCGCGGCAGTCGACGAAGCGGCTTATCTCTTCGGGCGAGGGGTCGGGGATGATGGAGAGGGGCGTGCTCTCCTCTTCCGGAGCCAGCTCCTTCAGCATGGTGGTGAATTCAAGCTCGTTGAACAGGGCACGGCATGCGCTCACATCCGGCGCCTGGGTGCGCATGTTCTCGAGTTCCAGCTCAATCGGCACCTCACAGTGGATGGTGACCAACTCCTTGCTGAGCAGGACCATATCCCGATTGTTCTCGAGCGACTCGCGATACTTTTTCCCTTTACCTCCGAGGCGCGATCGAGCGCCGCCTCGACGCTGCCAAACTGCTGGATCAGTTCGACCGAACCTTTGTCTCCGATTCCCGGAGCCCCGGAATGTTATCGATGGAATCGCCTCGGAGAGCCATCACGTCGATGACCTGTTCCGGCGGAACCCCCAGTACCTCAACCACTTTTTCGCGGTCGAGGATCAGATTGTCCTTTACCGGGTTGAGCACCTTCACCTTGCCGGTAACGAGTTGCAACATGTCTTTATCGTTCGAAACCACGAAGACATCGTGGCCTTGTTCGGCGGCCTGCCGCGCCAGGGTGCCGATCACATCGTCGGCTTCAAAGCCTTCGGATTGGAGGATGGGGATGCGAAATGCCTCCAGCGATCTGCGGATGAAGGGCAGCTGCTGGGCCAGGTCTGCCGGCATCTCCGTGCGGTTGGCCTTGTAACCAGCGTAGTCGAGCTCGTCGAAGGTCTGCGTCTTGATGTTCCATTTGCGCACCGTCGCAATGCTGCGCGCGCGCTCATCGCGAAAAACCGAGCCGCTCACATCGAAGACGGCAGCAAAATACTCCGGCTGAAAGTCGCGGCGCAGCTTGTTGATCATGTTCACGAAGACATACGTGGCTGCCGTGGGCACGCCGGAGCGGGTGGACATGGGCCGCTGGCGCTGCATCGCGTGATAGGCGCGGAAGATGAACGACATGGCGTCCAGCAAAAAGATAGGAGGCTTTATGGGAGAGGTCATTGCCCTTCAGTCGAGCAGATTCTTGAGCTGATTCATATCGAAGACGATTCCCTTTTCGGCGTGGGCGAAGGAATCATTGCGCTGGAGCTGCAAGTTCTCATAGCGATAAAACGTACTGTCCTGGGGATCAATGACCCAGATTTCCGTGATGCCCATGGCCTTGTAGTCTTCCAGTCTCCTCTTGAGACGCTGCAAGCTGTCTTCGGGAGACAGAACCTCGAAGACCGCTAGTGGTGGGTGGGTGATGATCTGTTCGATGGCACGGCTGCGATCGAGCACCGTCACATCGGGTACGCGATATTGGTTGCGCGCAACCCGTACTCGCAGCTCCGGCAAAACACGAATTCCCCATTCTTTCTCGTGTTGCAAGAACCATTTAGTATCGCCAGTTGCCAGGCGGCATGGTCAAACTCGCCCATCGGGCGTTCCTCAATCTTGCCATCCACGTACTCGGCATCAGGCTCGTAAGAGGACCGGAGATACACCTCAACGGGAACATGCGTCGTGGTCGCCATAGTGTCCTCCTCCTTTGAGGATACCGCTCCGATGGAGGGTTGTCGCTTTCATACAATCGAACTTGTGCTGGTCTCCGACTTCGACTTCGAGCTGCCTCCAGAGCTGATCGCGCAGCAACCACCCGCCGAACGGGGGAGCAGCCGCATGCTGATCCTGGACCGGGAAAGCGGGGCTTGGCAGGACTCGTGGTTTGCGCAGTTGCCCGAACTGCTCCGCGAGGGCGATGTGCTGGTGTTGAATGACAGCCGCGTGATCCCGGCACGGCTGTTTGGCATGCGCCCGGGACGAGCTGCAGGGAAGGTAGAGGTTCTGCTGACCGAGCAGATCAGCGACTGGGACTGGCGAGCACTGACCCGGCCGGCGCGCAGGATGAGGCTGGGCCAGGAACTGGCCTTCACGAACGTCGATGGCGACGAGCTGCTCCACGCCACAGTCACCGGAACAGGCGAGTTCGGCGAACGTCTGCTTCGCTTCACGCCGGTGGACGATTTCTTCGCCCGGCTGGAGCGGCTGGGGCACGTTCCACTGCCACCCTACATTCACCGCCAGGATGAGGAAACGGATCGCGAACGCTACCAGACCGTGTTTGCGCGAGAACGTGGCTCGGTCGCGGCGCCCACCGCCGGGCTGCACTTCACCCCCGAGATCCTTGAGCAGATCCGTGCCCGTGGGGTGCGCATCGCTCCAGTGACCCTCCACGTTGGCCTGGGTACATTTCAACCCGTGCGGGTGGCCGAGGTCTCGGAGATCCGCCTCCACGCGGAACGGTATTCTCTGCCGGAAGAAACAGCCTTGCAAATCAATCAGGCGTTATGCGAAGGCAGACGCGTTGTGGCCGCCGGAACCACCACGGTCCGGGTGCTGGAGCACTGTGCCCGCATAGGCCGCCTTGAGCCCCATACCGGCACCACCAGCATCTTTCTTTCCCCGGATCGCACATGCAGGTGGTCAAGGCGCTGCTCACCAACTTTCACCTGCCGCAGTCGACCCTGCTGATGTTAGTCAGCGCATTTGCCGGCACAGAAAAAACCCTGGCCGCGTATCGTCACGCGGTGGCAGCCGGTTATCGGTTCTTCTCCTACGGCGACTGCATGTTCATCGCTTGATAAAGTGCCGCTCGGCATTGAGCCGCGCTCGTTCAAGCGCTGCTTCGACCTCCAGCCTCTTGGCTTCGATGAACTCCGGATCCTCGCTCTGTGGCACCTGGACCTGGCGCGCCCCAACTGATCGCTACCCGGGAAAAGGGCTTCGGGATCAGGAATCGATCCCACGACCGCAATAGCCATGCCTTCTCCGGATGCGCATAGAAGATACCAATGGAGTAGCCGGTGAGCTGGGCCAGCTTCACCGCTCCCGGCTTCACCTTATAAACCGGGCCGCGCGGGCCGTCCGCGGTAAATACTGCCGGATGCCCGCGCTCGACTGCCTTGGCCAACGCCCATAGGCCGCTTCCTCCGGAACGGGTGCTCGATCCTCGCGCGGTCAGGAAGCCCAAGCGTTCGATGGTCTGCGCGATCAGTTCGCCATCAAAGCTTCGGCTGATCAAAACGTGGGCTGGAAAGTCGAGCGTGAAAATAGCAAGCGCACGGAATCAGACAGCGATGCCAGAAACACCACACCTGGAGCGCCGGCGGTATCGCTGGCTCGGCCCCGGCTCCACCACCACCTCGTAACGTAACGTGCGGTGGAGTAACCGCAACAGCAGAGCCACCAGCCGCGGAACAATCGCAATCATGATCCGCTGGCTGTAGGTGAAACCCTCGTGGCGAGTCGCTTCACCGAGCCGATTTTACAGCTCGCACCTGTTTTGTTGCAGATAGCGAGCGGCTCGAGGTAACCAGCGGGCGGATCGGGGGGTGGCCCGCTGCCCCCTTTGTGGCGGGGTAATAGTGAGATTGGCGCATTTCCGACAGGCCCACCCTCAGGTATACAATATTCATCATGAACACACACAAGATTGATTCTGCTTCACGTGATTACTCTCTGCCGAGATCTGGAAGCAAACCGTCCCTGGATGACAAACTCGACAGGGTTTTCCAAATGGCCGAACACGTGGACGCCCGGTGTGTCTACATGCTGGAGCCGCCCACAAAAGCGGCGGCCAGGCCTCGTAGCGCGGTTAACCGCGCAAAGAAACTTTTGGGTGACTCAGAGCCCCGATCTTCTGGGCGCCCCATCGGCGATGTCTCGCGCTCATGGTGCGAGATGTGCGGACACCACGGATCAGGTCCCGTCCGCGGAGCGAAAACACTGGCGGGTCGCAGGCCGTGGTATCTCGATTTCGCTCAGTAGCCGGCGACTCCGACACTGCTGCCGGCGCCCGCTGATAGCATCGCTGATGTGCTACTGACTCTGGAAACGTCTCTGCAGTTCGTCAAGGGCATCGGCCCGCGCATCGCCCAGACACTGCAGGATAAGCGCATCACGACCATCGAAGACCTGCTCTACCACCTTCCCTTCCGCTACGAAGACCGCCTTCGTCCGCAGGCAATCGAAGAATTAGTTCCCGGCGAAATGGCCAGCCTGATCGGCGAAGTGCGCGGCATGGCTCTGCTGCGCACCCGGCGTATGCCCATCTTTGAAATGACCGTAGGCCAGGGCCTGGGCGGCAGGGTCAAGTGCATGTGGTTCCACGGAACCTATCTGAAAGACCGGTTCAAAGCCGGACAATGGGTAGCCCTATACGGGAAAGTCGAGCCTTCGCGCAGCACGAAACAGCTTCAAAATGATCCAGCCACAAGTGGAGGTGCTGCCCGACGACCACGACGATGAGGAATCCAAGCTGCTGGAGGTGGGCCGCATCACGCCGGTCTATGAAACCCTGGGCAACAAGCTGGCTTCCCGATGGCAGCGGCGCATCATCTACTGGAGTGCTGGAGGACCTGAAGGGCCGAATCCCGGAGACCCTGCCCCAGGCAATTTGCCGCCGGCTGGATCTGCCCAGCCGCGAAGAGGCACTGCGCTGGGCGCACTTCCCCGAGGCCGGGACGCCGATGAGCCAGCTCCAGTCCTGGGCTACGCCCGCGCAAAAGCGGTTGATTTTCGAGGAGCTTTTCTTCCTCGAACTGGGCCTGGAGTTGAAGCGGAAAAAATTTCGGCAGCGGCAGGGAATTCCCTTCGAAACCAATGCCGAGGTGCGTTCCGCACTGCGGCAGGTGCTTCCCTTCCACCCCACCAAGGCGCAGAAGACCGCGCTGGGCGAGATCGTAGCCGACATGCGGGCGCCGGAGCCGATGCGCCGGCTGCTGCAAGGCGATGTGGGGTCAGGAAAGACCATTGTGGCCCTGCAGGCCATGCTGGTGGCGATCGAGAACGGCTACCAGGCTGCCCTGATGGCGCCCACGGAGATCCTGGCTACCCAGCACTTCCTGGGAGCGCGCAAGCTGCTGGAGCGGTCGCAGCAGCGCTACAAAGTGGTTCTGCTGACCGGGTCACTCGATGAGGACCGCAAGCGCGCCAACCGGGGCTTGATCGCCCGCGGCGAGGCGCAATTGGTCATCGGAACCCACGCCCTGATCGAGGAGCGGGTGGATTTTGCCAAACTGGGCCTGGTGGTGGTCGATGAACAGCATCGCTTCGGGGTCCTGCAGCGCTTCCGTCTGATGAAGAAGCCCAATGCGGGCGAACCGGATGTCCTGGTCATGACCGCAACCCCGATCCCCAGAACGCTTGCTCTTTCTCTTTACGGGGATCTCGATCTCAGCGTGCTGGACGAACTGCCCCCGGGCCGGACCCCCATCCTGACCCGCCAGGTATCCGATGACATGGCAGGCGAAGTATGGGACCCAGGTGCGGGAACAAGTGCGGATGGGACACCAGGCGTACGTGGTCTATCCCGTCATCGAAGGCGCGAAAGAAGATCAGCCGGAATTGGATTTTGCTGCCGGCGAGGCGAAGAAGCCGCGAGGAGGATCGCCCCATCGCTGGGACGGCCCTGGCCACTCGTTATTTCAAAAAGTTTCGCCCCGTCCCTCACTCAAGGCCGCGACCGACATGTATCAGGAGTTGAAAGCCGGCGCGCTGCAGGGCTTGCGCCTGGGTTTGCTGCATGGGCGGATGGACGCGGATGAGAAGGAGATCATCATGCGCCGCTTCCAGCGCGCGAAGTGGATGTGCTGATCGCGACCACGGTGATTGAGGTCGGGGTCGACGTGCCAAACGCAACCATGATGGTCATTGAACATGCGGAGCGGTTCGGGCTGGCGCAGATGCATCAATTGCGTGGCCGGGTGGGCCGCGGGCAGCGCCAAGTCCTACTGCATCCTCATGACCGGAGGAAAAATCTCCCCGCCGGCGGCGGAACGGCTGGCGGCCATGGTGCGCACACAGAACGGCTTCGAGCTGGCGGAGCTGGACCTGCAGCTGCGCGGCCCGGGAGAGTTCTTTGGCACCCGGCAAGCGGGGATCCCGGATTTCCGGGTAGCCAACCTGGTGCGCGACCGGGATCTTCTGGAGCTGGCGAAAGCCGAGTCGGCCTGGTTCGTGTCAGCAGCCGGCAGCGAGATGACCGGAGGAAGAAAAGGGCAAGGTATGGAGCCGGCTGCGCGAAGCCTGGCAACGCCGCTATGGACTGGTGGACGCCGGGTAAATGCCGTCAGGCAGCGCGCGATAAGCATCTGAATGTGCTGTCCAAGCTGGCGTCGTTTGCAGCTCTTCGTCTCTTCACCATCCAAATCTGCAATTGGACCTTGATGATTTCGAGCGAACAGATGTAGCGTCGTGGCGGCGTCCAGGGTCGCGCCATCCACCGCCGGAAGCGTTCTCGAGCGATAGATCGAAGACATTAGGGGTGCAGCGGCAGAGCTCGGTCAGCAGATTATGCGAGGCAGCTGTGAGTTGCAAGTCCGACAGAGACCAACGCACTGTAGATCTCGATGCAGATGTCGCGAGGAAACTCAAATACAAAGCGAGCCGTACCAGGCTCCACGTAAGAGCGGCTGCGGATCCATGCTCCACAATCGGGAATGACCCCGCTGAGCCGGGGTACAACCAGTGGATTGGTCTTCGCCCAGAAGCGCGGTCAAGTAGAGAACATCATCTGAAAACGTATCGGACATAAGGGTTTCGAGTGTCGTCAGTATGGTTCGCGAACTTTGAATATACCTCGCTTGCTAACTTGATCGGCCAGGCAGGAGCAATCTTCAACCGCAGAACAGGTACTCGGTACGGTTCGGTTCGTTTCGGAGATGACCGGAAATGACCCCATGGTAATGTGGTCAGAATGTTGATCGGGACGGGCGTGGATTTGATCGAGATCGAGCGCATCGCGCACTCGATCGAACGCTATGGCGAGCGCTTTCTCCGCCGCATTTATACCGATCATGAGATCGCGTATTGCAGCCGCAAGCGAGGCAGTGCGGAGAGCTTCGCCGCGCGTTTCGCCGCCAAAGAGGCGGGAGCGAAAGCGCTGGGAACCGGCATCAGCAGGGGAGTCACATGGAATGAGTTCCAGGTTGCGCGTCAACCGGGTGGGCGGCCGGTTCTCGAACTGCGCGGACGGGCGCGCTGCTGGCCAGGGAACTCGGGGTGAAGACGATTTCGCTTTCCCTCACCCACACCGGAACCTGGCCATGGCGACCGTGATGATGGAAGGCTAGATCGCCATCTTCGATTCAGTCCGTAGGGACGGCTGAAGCGCTACCCTAGTAGGCAGCCCTCAGCCTCTGGGTCGGAAATTCTGCAATGGCTAAAGGCCCTTAGATCAATTGGCAGGTCTCCGAAGCACACCCGTCCAGTCGGGACTCCGCCAGACTCCGCAATAGGCCAGCGAAAGCCTCATTTGATATGCTCAGTCCCAGCGGGAAATACCCGCCGCACTCGCTTCAACCCGAGGGGGTCTGTGCCAAGCCAGCAGGAAGTCCAGTGGTCACAACTGAAGGTGGGCGTTCTGGTCATCGTGGCGTTGGCAGCCTTGACTGCTCTCATCTTCCTCATGTCGGGAAGCACGGGCGGCATCTTCACCGGGAAGATCACCCTGCGCTCCTATTTTGAGAATTCCGCCGGCCTCAAGGAGGGCGCTCCGGTCAACCTCGAAGGGGTGACGATCGGCACCGTGACCGATATAAGAATCGTACCTGCGCGCAAGCTCACCCCGGTCGAGGTGACCATGAAGATCGGAAGCCAAGTATCGAGACGCCGTGCATACGGATTCCACCTCCAGCCTGGAGACCATCGGCGTTCTGGGCGATACCGTCGTGGACATCAACAGCAAGACCGCCACCGGCCCGCCGGTCGCAGAACAACGCAGAGCTCAAAACCAACGAAACTCCCAACCTCTCCGACGTCATCAAGTCCAGCCAGGGAACGATCGAGCAGTTGAACACCATTCTGGCCAAGGTCGACCACCTGGCGGACTCGCTCAACTCGACCAAGGGTTCGATCGGCGAGCTGATCAACAATCCCGACCTTTACAACAAAGCGGTGGCGACCTTGAACGAGCTGTCGCAACTGGTGGATACCGTCGCCAACGGCAAAGGCTCGATCGGCAAGCTGGTCGCGGACGACACCTTGTACAACCACATCAACGACACGGTGGCCAAGCTGGACAGGATGGCCACCACCTCGACGAGGGCAAGGGCACGATCGGCAAGCTGCTGAAAGACGAGACCCTGGCCAACAACCTGAACCAGTCGGTAGCCAACGCCGACCAGCTTCTCGCCGACATCAATGCCGGCAAGGGCGGGCTGGGCATGATCGCCAAAGATCCCCAATTCGCAGCCAAGCTCCGAGACACCGTCGACAAACTCGATTCGGTCCTGAACCGGGTGGACAGCGGCGAAGGAACCGTCGGGCAACTGGTGCGCAATCCTTCTCTCTACAACAACCTCGACCAGTCGCTGACAGAGACGCGGGGGCTGGTTGCGGCCATCCGGGAAAACCCCAAGAAGTATCTCACCTTCCACGTTAAAGATTTTCTGAGATGAATCTATGAAGGTAGCTTGTTTCTCCTCGGCGCGTTCTCTTCATTGGTAGCTCGGCTCGGCTCACGGCGCAAACAATGAGGCCCCGTCCGAGCCCAAGGCCCCGCAAAGCTTTGACTTGACCGCCATCGACAAGACCGCTGACCCCTGCACCGACTTCTATCAGTACGCCTGCGGCAACTGGAAGAAAAACAATCCCATTCCGCCCGACCAGGTGAAATGGGGTCAGTTCGCCGAAGCTACGGGAGAGAAATGACTGGCTGCTGTACAAGGAGCTGGAAACAGCGGCGCACGCCGGACCCAAAGCGGACACCGCTGGAACAGAAATACGGCGACTTCTACGCCGCTTGCATGAATACCGAGCTCGCCGACAAAAAGGGCGTGGCGCCGCTGCAGCCGACGCTGGACACCATCAACAGCTTCAGCGACAAGAAACAACTGGCTGCGGTGCTGGGTACGCTGGAGATAAAGGATGGCATCAGCGGACTTTTCGACTTCGGCGTGGGCCAGGACCAGAAGGACTCCACCAGCAGATCGCGCAAGCCGGCCAGGGAGGTCTCGGGCTGCCCGATCGCGATTACTACCTGCTCGAGAACCCGCGGCAGCAGAAGATTCGCGAGGAATACGTCGCCCACATGACCAGGATGTTCCAGCTGGCGGGTGACACACCGGAGAAAGCCGCCAGCGAAGCGCAGAGCCGTCATGGCCATCGAAACCGCGCTGGCGCAAGGCTCCATGAGCCGGACGGACCGCAGGGACCCGGCCAAACGCTATCACATGATGACGCTCGCGGATCTGGAGAAGCTAACCCCGGACTTCGACTGGCAGTCTTACCTGCATGGCATCGACATGGGCTCCTTCCAGACGCTGGATGTGAGCTATCCGCGGCTTCTTCACCGCCATGAACGCGCAGATCGCCGCCCAGAGCCTGGAGGCGTGGAAGAGCTACCTTCGCTGGCGTGCGCTGCATGACGCCGCCCGCTGGTTGTCGGAACCGTTTGTGCAGGAGAATTTCAAGTTTTACGGCACCACGTTACAGGGGCAGCAAGAGACAGACGCCCCGATGGAAACGGTGCACCCAGGCCACCGACAACGCCTGGGGGAAGCCGTAGGGCAGGATTGGGTGAAGAAGTACTTCAGCCCGGAAAAGAAAGAGAACATGCTCAAGCTGGTCAGCGGCGCTCGAAACCGCGCTGCACCAGGATATTGAGCAGTTGCCCTGGATGTCGGAGGACACCAAAAAGAAAGCGCTCGAAAAGCTGGCGCTCATTCGCAACAAGATCGGTTATCCGGAGCATTGGCGCGACTACTCGACCCTGGAGGTAAAGCGCGACGATCTGCTGGGGAACATGGCCCGCGCCACCATTTTTGAAGATCGCCGCAACCTGAACAAGCTGGGCAAGCCGGTGGACGAGACGGAGTGGGGGATGACTCCGCCGACAGTGAATGCCTACTACATGCCACCCATGAACGACATCAACTTTCCTGCCGGCATCCTGCAGCCTCCCTTCTACGACTTCTCCAAGGACGCTGCGGTCAATTTCGGAGGCATCGGAGTGGTGATCGGCCATGAAATGACGCATGGCTTCGACGATCAGGGCAGCAAATACGACGGTCACGGCAATGTGGTGGAGTGGCAGACGCCGGCCGACCGCAAAGCATTTACCGAGCGCACGGACTGCGAGGTGAAGGAGTATGGAAGCTTCGAGGCTGCGCCCGGGGTAAAGCTGAACGGCAACCTCACCCTGGGCGAGAATACTGCCGACAATGGCGGCCTTCGCCTGGCCTACATGGCTTTGATGGATACTTTGGCCAAGGAAGCCGGCGGCGCCGCAGATCGATGGCTACACGCCGGCGCAGCGGTTCTTCCTCGCCTTCGGCCAGGTATGGTGCGAGAACGTACGCGAGCAAGCAGCGCGGAACAGTGCCCTGACGGATCCGCACTCTCCGGGCAAGTGGCGGGTGAACGGCGCGGTGCAAAACTTCGATGAGTTCGGCAAGGCGTTCAGCTGTAAGAAGGGCGCTCCCATGTATCCGGAGAACTCCTGCCGGGTGTGGTGATGCGCAGTGCGCCGCAGGGGAGCCGCTATAGCCGAAAGTGGTTCTAGCTTTTACAATTGGCGATAGGATCCATTTTTAACAGTTTAGCTGCACAGGCAGCCCTAGACCGCGACAGCGACCGGGATGAAGGAAACGCATGAAGTTCAGGAAATTCGGCCGGATTTGTCTGGCCTTGGCAGTATCCCTTGGAACGGGATTGGGAGTGACCTCCTGCAGTACGGATCACACAGTCGGTTATTTCTATGTTACCGGCTCGCAATACAATCAGATTTCCGGCTTCAGGATTGATAACAATCTTGGCAACTGACGCTGGTACCGAACTCTCCCTTTGCCTCCGGTGGGGTGAACCCCATCAAAGTGCTGATCGCCAATGCGGGAAAATTTCTCTATGTGCTGAATGCAGGCTGTGGCGGAACCGTCGCAGATTGCCTGTCCGGCGGCACGACTGCGAATCATACTGGGGCAAATATCTCGCTGTTCACCATCGGTGGCCAGGGCGGACTAAGCTTCCAGGCTGCTTATACCAGCCAGGGCAATAATCCGATCTCCATCCAGACCGATCTTCCGGCACCCATCTATTCGTGCTCGATTCGACCGTCCCGGATCCCACCACCTGCGTGGGCTATGTGCCGGGAATGCGCCACCATCTGTGGAGACATCACTGCCTTCAACATCGACCCCAATACCGGCAGGCTTTCGCTGATCACCAACCAGGGAGTAAAAAACCCGGGAACTGGCACCAACCTCTCATATTTTCCGTAGGCAGCTCGCCCATCAATTTCTGCGTGATTCCGAGTAACTCGTTTATCTACACCATCGAAAAGGGCAGCGGGACCAGCAACGATCCTCCTCAGGCGGTCTTCGTATATGCGAACAGCAGCGGCCAGTTGACCCTGTCGCAAAATACTCCCATCCCCACCGGGGCTACCCAGCTCAGCTACATCTACGCCAGCGCCAGGAATACGTGTACCTGATCGATGCCCAGAATGGAACCACGCCGGGCTGATCCTGCCCTACACGATCGGCACCAACGGCGCGCTGCAGTCGCTGGTCGGCGGCGCAGGTAGCTAACTCCGGCACCGTCGCCAATCCGGGACCCATGATTGTCGACCATCAAGGCAAATTCCTCTACCTCGCGAACATGGGACCCAATCTGACTGCCACCAGCGAGGCCAGTTCGGTGAGCGCATTCTTCATCGATCCGACACGGGCAGATTGACACCGTTGGCGACCAGCGTGCCCTTTGGCTCGGGATCCTCTCCACGGTGCATCCTGGAAGACCCGTCGAACCAGTACCTCTATACGGCTAATTATGCCGACAGCACGGTGACCGGCGCGGTGATCAACTCGTCCACAGGGACGCTGACCACGCTGCGGAAGCATACTTCCTTCGCGCGCTGCGGGCCAGCCCACCTGGTGCACCGCCAGCGGTACATTGTTCTAATGATCTTTTACAATGCAAGTGGGCCTAAAAGACTCTCTATCCATAGCTCTGCTGCGAGCGGCAGCCTGCTCCATTCTTAAGTTGGGCCAGGATGAAGGAAGCGCATGAAGTTTAGTAAATTCGGCCGGATCGCACTGGCCTCTGTTGTATCCCTTGGTCTTGGATTCGGGGTTATTGCGTGCGGACCCAGCAATACGATTGATTTTCTTTACGTCACCTCTTCCAAGCAAGACCCAGGGCAGATCAATGTCTACAAGGTCGACAGTCAAGCGGGTGCGTTAATTCCCATTCCAAATTCGCCCTACAGCTCGGGCGGCAGTAATCCCGTAGCAGACGTCACTTCCCCGAACGGCAAGAATCTTTACGTGGTGAACCACGACAGCAATACGATCGTGGTATTCACCATCAGCACTGACGGCAGCCTCTCTCAGCAACAGTCCTGCCCCACTCCGGGCACCCTCCCTACTCAGCTGGCGATCAACAAGGCCGGTACCTACCTCTACGTTGTGGAGACTTACCAGCCGGGCTTCAACGCCAACACACCCGGGCCCGGGGCGTTGGTGGTCTTTCCCATCAACGCCACCGGGCAACTGGGCGCCACGGGCAGCTCGTGTACCCCGGTCGCGAATGGCAACAACGCGTTCTTTCCGGTGGGCAATAATCCAGTAGGGGTCAATGTGGTGGCCAGCAATACCTACGTCTATGTAGCCAACGAAAGTGACGCCACGCTTTCCGCGTTTCAGGTCGGCTCGACGGGTGCTCTCACCTCCGTTGGTACGTTCCCTGTCGGGGTTGCCCCCAATGCGCTTGCCAGCGATCCGACAAGCAAGTTTCTTTACGTGACTGATGGCGCGGCCAACCAGATGATCGGGTTCCTCATTCAGCTCAACGGAACCCTGATCGCTATGCAGACCCCGTTCAAGACGGACAATCTTCCCGACGCAGTCGCGGTCGATCCCAGGGGTATTTATGTTTATGTCGCCAACTATAACGCCAACGACGTGAGTGCCTATACCATCGATCGCGGCACCGGAAATGCGACCCAGATCGCCGGGTCGACCGCGTATGCGGTGGATACGGGCCCGCTCTGCGTCCTGATCGAACCTGCAGAAGCACGTTTTGTCTACACCACGAACTTCCTTGGCAACACGGTGTCCGGCCTCAGTCTGAACCCTTCGACTGGAGCGCTCGCGCCGGTGCAGAACACACCCTTCAAGGCCAGCCGGGCAGCCTACCTGCAGTGCTGCCATTACCCACGGCAACCATTCCATCGAGGTCATACAGCCCTGATTCTGTTGAGTAAATTCGGCCGGATTGCCCTGGTCTCGGTGGTATCCCTTGGTCTTGGATTCGGTGTTACTGCATGCGCACCCAGCAATACAATCGATTTTCTTTACGTCACTGGGTCCAAGCAAAACCCCGGACAGATCAGCGTATACAAAGTAGATAGCGAAGCGGGCGCTTTACACCAGATCGCCGACTCCCCGTACGGCTCCGGCGGCCGGAACCCTGTCGCTGATGTGGCGTCGCCCAACGGTAAGAATCTCTACGTCATCAATCATGACGACAATACAATGGTGGAATTCGCCATTGGCACCGATGGCAAACTCTATCCCCAGCAGACCTGCAACCTGCCAGGCAGCTACCCGGTGCAGCTGGCGGTCAACCAGGCCGGTACCTATCTCTACGTAGTAGAGACGTACCAGCCGAATTTCAGCACCAGCATTCCCGGGCCCGGCGCGCTGGTAGTCTTTCCCATCAATGCCAACGGTCAGCTGGGCGCGACGAGGCAGCCTGTGCCAGCCAGTGCCAAATGGCACAAGCACTTTCTTCCCACTGGGAAATAATCCGGTCGCCGTCAACGTCTTGGCGGGTGGAAACTTCGTTTACGCGGTGAATGAAACCGATCACACCATCGCCGCGTTTCAAGTTGGCTCGGACGGTGGGCTTAGTTCGATCGGCCTTTTCCCGGTCGGAACGGCCCCCAATGCGATCGCCAGCGATCCGACCGGTAAATTCCTGTATGTCACCGACGGCGCCTCCAATCAGATGTATGGTTTCCAGGTGCAGTCCGGTGGATCGTTGGTGATGATGCCAACACCATTCAAGACCGATAACCTGCCCGATGCCGTCGCCGTCGACCCCCGCGGCATCTACGTTTACGTCGCCAACTACAATGGTAACAACGTAAACGCGTATACCATCGACCCATCTACCGGCAACGCCACCCCGGTCTCCGGTTCGACCACTTACGCGGTTGGTACCGGGCCGCTCTGTATCCTGATCGAACCGTCGGAAGGCCGCTATATCTACACCGCCAATTTTCTCGGCAACACGGTGTCCGGCCTGGCCCTGAACCCCGCGACCGGAGGACTCTCGGCCGTGCAAAATACGCCCTTCGGCGCGGCGCAGCAGCCTACCTGCAGCGCTGCGATTACGCATGGCAAACATACCATCGCGGCACCCTGATTCCGCACAGCGCTGCTGAGAGCAAGTGCATGGCGGCCCCTATGCGGCAGGTGATAGGCACAACCGGGCCCGGTTGTTTGCTCCAAGCGACCTGGCGATACTTCCCGCTGCGAACTGGAAATGTCATCCGGCCTGCCTCGGTCGTGCCGTGGGACCGGACCCGGATTTCCTGCCATGCCGCGCTGGACATAGCCGCATGAAGGGCACCGAAGCCACTAAGTTCGCACTGTTTTCTTCCGGTTCTCGACATCGACCCTCTTTGGCCGGCATCGGGCTCTTGCTGCTTGCACCCTCTGGAAAATGGTTCAAAGTAGTTTTTCTGAGTTCTAGTGGCCTGTTGTCAGCTCGATTCAGGAGTCAGGACCACAATCTGCGAAAACTGCGCGACCCTTCCTAAGAGTCACGGCTATCGTCTTTGTACAGGAGTCCGAGTTTAGTCGAGCCTGCAAAGGGCTGAGACAAGCGATTGGTGCTTTAGCCCCTGCAGCTCATACATCCTGTTTCAGGATGTTCAAGTATCCTTAGTCTAGTTTTGCGTCAGGAGCTCCAGGTTGCTCAACCCGGAAGAAGAGAAACGATGGAATGTTTCTCTGTTCGTCGTATTGCTCATCGCCGCAATCATCTACCTTACAAGTATCGTTTCGCCCCCGTCGCTGATGGATGATTCGGACGCGGTAGAGGCACAGATTGCGCGCAACATGTTGAGCTCGGGCGATTGGGTAACGGCCCGATCGATGGAGTCCTGTATCTGGAGAAGTCGCCCTTATCGTGGTGGCTGACGAACATCGGGTACAAGATATTCGGTTTTCATGATTGGGCAGCGCCGCTCGCATTCGCGTTCACCGCAATCGGCCTGGCATGGTTGACCGCTGCTTTTGGCCGGTGGGCATTCGGCAGGCGAGGCGGGTTTCTACGCGGGCTTAGTCATGGCAACCTGCATCGGGCTCTGGATATTCACCCGCATACTCATCCCCGATGTCATGCTTACTTTTTTCATTGCTCTGAGCATGTGGGCCTTCCTCCGCGTTCTGGATGAGGACGAACAGACTCCGGCGATCTGGGCCTGGAATTTTCTATGTGTGTCTCGGCTCTTGGCCTCATGCTGAAGAGTCTGATCGGTGTCGTCTTCCCGCTCGCAGCAGCGCGTGTTGTTTTTGTTTTTCACTGGGCCAACTGTTTTCCTGGCCCACCTGGCAGAAGCTCCGCCCAATTTCCGGCACGGTCCTGGTGCTGTTGATTGCGGCTCCCTGGCATATCCTGGCAACCCTCCGCAATCCGCCTTATTTCGCCTGGACGCTCAAGAGCATGGCCGGCCACTATCACGGTTTTCTTTGGTTCTACTTCATCAATGAGCAGTTGCTCCGTTTCCTGAACTTGCGATACCCGCGCGATTACGACACCGTGCCGCGCGTCTGGTTTTGGCTTTTTCATTTAGTGTGGCTTTTTCCCTGGAGTGTCTATTTGCCTGCTGTCAGCAGGCTCTCGTTCAAGCCTGTTGACCGGGCGGGAAAGGTCCGGCTGCTGGCGCTCTGCTGGATCGGTTTTGTTCTGGTATTTTTTACTTTTTCTACCACGCAAGAGTACTACTCGATGCCCTGCTACCCGGCATTTGCATTGCTGCTGGGTTCAGCCATGGCCGAGGAGGGCGGTTGGATTCGCGGAGGCACGCGGGCCTTCAGCATGGTTGCGGTATTGCCGGCGATCGCTTGCTTCTCCATCCTGTTCGCGGTACGGCATGTACCCACTCCGGGGGACATCACCGCAGCGCTCAGCGTACATCCCAATGCCTATAAGTTATCCCTCGGCCACATGGAAGACCTCACAGTCGACTCATTCGCTTACTTGCGTGTGCCGCTGGATGCTCGCCGGCGCGGGCTTCCTTTTGGGTGCGATCGGTGCGCTCAGCATGAAGGGCTCGCGGCCTTACCTCCGGGCGTATTTCGCCGCTGCCGTGATGATGGTCATATTTTTTCAGGCGGCTCGTCTCGCGATGGTCAAATTCGATCCATTGCTCTCCTCCAGGGACTTTGCGCGCGCGATTTTGCAAGATCCGCCCGGTCAGATCATTCTCGATCACAGTTACTGGTGGTTTTCTTCGGTCCCTTTCTACACGGGAAAGTCCGTGCTCTTACTCAATGGCCGATGGAACAACCTTGAATATGGTTCAAATGCTCCAAACACGCCAGACGTATTCATCGACGAGACTAAACTCAAGACGCTCTGGTCACAACCGCAACGCTACTACCTGGTGGCAAGGTCGGGTCAACTTACGAGATTTACGGAACTCCTCGGTCAAGACAGGATCAAGATTGTAGATCGCAGCGGGGGCAAGTTGCTCTTGACGAACATGCCATGCTGCAGCCAGGGGCAATAACTTGAAATTTTCCGTGGAGGCCAAGCGGAAGGTGAATATAAACGAGCCCGGCTTTGCATCCTGGAGCCGCCGCACACGCGTGGCGCTGGTGGTGGCTATCTCGCTCATCTCCTTCCTTGGACTTTGTCTTGCGGCGCCGATCCCACTGGGTCCCAACTATCACATCTTTGCTGACAATCGAACGCAGTTGGGAATACCAAACTGCCTGGATGTGTTATCGAATATTCCCTTCATGATTGTCGGGTTGTGGGGAACGCTTTGGTTATCTCGCAGCGCAAGCGCCGGCGCATTCCGCACACGCCTGGAAAAGACGGTCTATCTTTGTATTTTTCCTGGGCGTTGCCCTCACGGGGGTGGGCTCATTCTGGTATCACCTGAGTCCCAACAACGAACGGTTGCCCTTCGATCTGCTACCTATGACCTGCGCCTTCATGGCCATATTAACGTCAGTGGCGATCGAAAGAATCGGAGTGAGATTCGGACGGTCGCTTTTCATCCCCCTGCTGCTTCTGGGCTGCAGTAGCGTCGGTTACTGGTATGTCACCGAGGCGCGCGGGCATGGAGATGACCGCTTCTACCTGTTCGTTCAGTTCTTTCCGGATCCTATTGATCGGGCTGATGATTATGCTCTTCCCGTCCTCTTACACCGGCATGAAATATCTGGTGGCGGCTTTCTTGCTATTCGTGGTGGCAAAGCTTTTCGAGGTATTCGACAGCCAGATTTACCAGGCTGGCTACGTAGTGAGTGGGCATGCCCTAAAACACGTCACCGCGGGTGTGGCTTGTTACTTAGTCTTACTGATGTTACAGCGCAGGCACTCCGTGGCCACCCTTGCCTAGGGTTGCGTGGCCAGCGGCCGGGCGGCCGGCAGAGAATTGTTTGACAGGCGTCCCGAAGGAGCCAGCATGAAAGAAGCCATCCTCGATTTGGTTGTATGTCCCAAGTGCCAAAGCAAACTCGTCATGACGGTGCAAAGCCGGAACGGCGGTGAAATTGTCGAGGGCTCATTTCGCTGTGTTCATTGCGATTTGGATTTTCCAATCGTTGCCGGTATACCGCGGTTTCTTCCCGCGAGCCTTACCCAGGACCAAAAGGACACGGCGGATGCATTTGGATACGAATGGACTAGATATTCAACAATCACGGCTGAAGACCGGCGAGAGTTCCTCGATTGGATTGCGCCTCTGACGCCGAAGGACTTCGAGGATCAGATCGTCCTGGATGGCGGATGCGGGAAAGGCCGGCACGTTTTGTTAGCCACTCAATTCAACGCCCGGTCGGTCGTCGGCATAGACCTCTCAGCTGCCGTAGAAGCGGCCTATCGGAATACCAATCATCTTCCAAACGTACATATCATCCAGGCGGATATGTCTTTTTTGCCATTTGCGCGGCCGTTTGATTTGGCATACAGCATCGGTGTGTTGCACCACCTTCCGGTCCCCAAAGACGGCTTCGTTGCGTTAGCAAGCCATGTAAAGCCTGGTGGACGCATCGCCACCTGGGTCTATGGCAAAGAAGGCAATGAGTGGATCGCGACTTTGGTGGATCCCATCCGCAAGAACATCACCTCGCGTCTGCCGCGAGTCATCACCCGGATTCTCTGCATCCCGCCCGCGGTAGTTTTATATTTGGGGCTCAAGTTGCTTTATCGTCCGGCAACCCGGATTTCCTGGCTGAAGAGGCTATTACCCTATTCTGACTATCTTTGCTCCATTTCCAATTACTCTTTCGCTGAAAACTTTTGGAACGTCTTCGATCAGCTCGTCGCTCCCACCGCCTTTTACCATAGTCAAGGTGAGGTGGAGGATTGGTACAACACGATCCGGGGGGAGCAGGTGGCAATTTCGCGGCATAACGGTAATAGCTGGCGCGGCACAGCTCTGCTTCCCGGGGCGCTGGCTCAATGAGAAGTACATGTACTCTACAGGAGCGATGTTCTCGAAGCTCTGGGTAGTGGTCTTGCGCCTTCTGTTGCTCGCCGTCTGCTTGGGACCGACAAGGACCTGCTGTTTTGCCGAGAATGCATCGAGCGCGGCATTACCGGATGCCCCAGCTCCCCAACCCGCCAAACCTCCGAGCTTCTGGGAAAGATTAGCCCAGTTACTACCGCGAGGACTGGCATGGAACGACACCACAGGGCCCCACCCCGCCCAGACGCGGCCTGCCCTCACCGCTCGCATCCCCACCATTTCCCAACTCTGACTGGTCTTACGGAGGATCCCCCGTCCTGGGCGAACCGGACACCAACAGCTATCCCCTCATGACCGCGTGGAATGGTGCGCGCAGCCGCACCAAAGTCTACGGATGGGTCGAGCCCACCATCAACTTCAGCACTTCGGCAGACCGCAATGCGCCCGTGGCGAACGACGTCTACTCCAATCGGTTGGAAATGAATCAGCTGATTCTTTATGTGGAGCGCCTGCCCGACTCGGTGCAGAGGGAGCATGTGGATGTGGGATATCACCTGACGGCGTTCTACGGTACCGACTACAAATACACCACGGACAAAGGTTACCTGAGCAGCCAGCTACTGGTGCACAACCACCAATACGGCTTTGATCCCGATTCTTGAATATATCGACATCTACGTGCCCAAAGTCGCCAAAGGAATGAATATCCGGGTGGGCCGCTTTATCTCCATTCCAGGCATCGAGGCGCAGCTTACGCCCAATAACTATATGTTCAGTCATTCGCTGCTGTACTCGATCGATCCGTTCACCGATACGGGAATTTTGGCCACGGTGCTGCTAAGCGATCAGTGGCTGGTACAGGCCGGCATCACCGGAAGCCATGATGTCGCGCTTTGGACCAACGACGCCCAACCAACGGCAACGGCGTGCGTCAGTTACACCACCCACTCAGTGAATAACAACGTTTATCTCTGCGCCAACGGCATCAACGACGGCAAATACGCCTACAACAACCTGCAGCAATACGATGGCACCTGGTATCACAAGTTCTCGAAAACCTGGCATATGGCAACCGAGGCTTATGTAATGTACCAGCGCGATGTGCCCAGCACCACCGGTTCCATCAAGCCCCAGCTCAACACCAATGGAGCGACCTGCCGTCCGGGCCTCGAGACTTGTTTCGCGCCCGAGTACGCGGCAGTAAATTACGTTTTGAAGCAATTATCCGAGCACGACTTCATTGGCTTCCGCAGTGACCTGCTCAACGACAAGAAGGGCCAGCGCACGGGGTTCAATACGAAGTACACCGAGAACACCCTGATGCTGAGCCATTGGATTGGGACCACGGTGCAGATGCGGCCGGAGATTCGCTTCGATCACGCGTGGGACCGGAAATCATACGACAACGGAAAGCGACAGAGTCAACTCACCATCGCGTGCGACTTGATCTTCCATTACTGAAGCATCAGGCGCGAGCAGTGGCCGGTTGAAGGCGGCGCATAATCCAGCTTCTTCCCGGCCGTTCGATGAGCCTTTTGGTCAGCAGGGCGGCGACGATCAATAACAGGTACGAAATCCAGGGTCGAAGACGATCAGGCCGCTCTTCTCCAGGAAATGCGAATCATGCAGCATGGTCCAGAGATTGAAGTGCAGCAGATACAGGCAATAACTGGCCTCGCCAATGGCAATAAAGGGGAGCAGCCCAAAAAACCACGCGATTCGATTGCGGCCGGCGAGGCATAGGATGACCCCGGCGAACAGGGGCATCAGCAAGCCGTCATGCATCATGACGTAGGGCAGGCGGTCGCCCACGCAAAGAAGCAGGTAGAGCGCGGTGAACGCGACGAGTCCAATCACCAGGCGCTTCCGGCTCTCAGGCCGAATCTTCTCATTCAAAAATCCTAACGCCATGCCGAACAAAAACGACGGCAAGTGCTGCAGGGGCATGAACTTCAGCGCACGCATCCAGATGCCGACGGAATAACGGTCAGGGTGGGCGTCCCCGTCCGGATTGAAGTGCATGTAGAGCGCCGGCAGCACCAGGCTGCTTAGCCACACGCCGAACAGAATCAGCAGGATGGTGCGGGCCTGGCGAGGACGGCGGCGGGTGATCAACCACGGGAACAAGAGATAGAAGAACGCTTCGGTGGACATGGTCCATGCAGGCGTGTTCCAGAAGTTAGTCAGGAGCGGGTGCCATCCCTGCAACAGCAATGGGGTGAGAATCACTCCCAGGCCAAAGTCGAACCGGGTGTGCGCCTGTAGCTCCAGCGTCAGCATGCCCACCGAGAGGAGCAGGCTGAAGGCATACACGGGATATAGCCGGGAGAAGCGAGCCGACCAAAAGCTTCTCGCAGTGAGGGCGCCTTGCTGGGCCCGATCGGCGTAGTTGTAGGTGAGAATGAAGCCGGAGAGCAACAGGAAGAAGCTAACCGAGATGTATCCACCGTTGACGACGGGGCTCAATGGTCCGAACGATTTGGGATCGGAAAAATGGAAAAAGACGAGATTGAGGGCGGCAAAGCAGCGGATGCCGGTGAGTGCCGGCAATTGCGATCGCCGCGGCGCGGAAACAGCGCCTGGCTTGACCAGCACCGGGCCAGCCGGGGCCGGTGTTGCCGTGGCCTGCATTGCGGGAACCGATCGTTCTGGAACCTGTAGTGCTGGGGAGAACTCCGCGACTGTGCTCTGGGGGGTCAGGCGGTCACCAGGGAACCGACCTTTTCTCCGCTGACTACGCGCAGGATGTTTCCGGGCCGGTTCATGTTGAAAATGATCATGGGCAAATTATTGTCCTTGCACAGGCTCACGGCAGTACTGTCCATTACCTTTAGACCGAGCCGGAGGATTTCCATGTAGGTAATCTGCTCGAATTTAACTGCATCTTTGGTAATAACAGGGTCTGCGTCATAAATCCCTTCCACTTTAGTGGCCTTTAACAGCACATCTGCTTTGATCTCCATGGCCCGCAGGGAGGCTGCCGTATCTGTGGAAAAATACGGATTTCCCAGACCTGCGGCAAAAATGACCACGCGTCCCTTTTCGAGATGCCGGATGGCCCGCCTGCGGATGTATGGTTCGGCCACTTGATTCATCTCGATTGCGGACATGACCCGGGTCTGTACTTCGCATTTTTCCAGGGCGTCCTGGAGGGCCAGGGAGTTGATCACGGTAGCCAGCATCCCCATATGATCAGCGGAGACGCGGTCCATCATGCGCGCCTGCTCAGCGACACCGCGGAAGAAATTGCCCCCGCCGACGACGATGGCAACTTGCACGCCGAGGTCCCGGACCGCCAAAATCTCCAGTGAAATCTCGTGCAGCCTGGCGACGTCCACTCCGAAACCGCGATCAGCCGCCAGCGCCTCTCCCGACAGTTTGAGCAGCACTCTTTTATACATTCATGCAAAGTATCGCACATCCCAGAGCGGTCTCTATCCCTCACGAGAGGGGCAATTTACGGTCTTTTTTGGTACGGTTTTCCGGTTAATTGCGCTCAACGAAGGACACGGCTGACAGCTGAAGCCGTGCCCTTCGTTCAGAGTTGCTTCGTAGGGGGCAGAGAGCGTGCGGAGGGACCTGCTGTTTTCTCTTTCGGTTCTCACACACCCTCTAAAGCCCTCATCATCCAGAGCTTTCCCCAGCTGACCCTTCGGGGGCAAAGAAGAGGGCCGGAGAATATCCCGGCCCTCCTTGGGTGTGGGTCAAAATGCTATTCGGCGGTGTTTGGCTTGATCTGGGCGACCGTCCAGACCGGATCGCCGACTTTGAAGCGAGCGAACCGGCGGACGCTGAGGTTCTCGCCCAGCTTGCCGATCTTCTGCGCGATCAGGTCCTTGATGGCGAAGGACTGATCCTTGATGAAAGGCTGATCCAGCAAGCAAACTTCTTCGTAAAACTTGCTCATCTTTCCTTCCACAATCTGTTCGATCACCTTGGCCGGCTTCCCTGTAGCCGCAGCCTGGGAGCGGTAGATATCCTTCTCGCGGGCCAGATCCTCGGCGGTCACATCCTCGCGGCGGATATAGCGGGGATCGGTGGCCGCGATATGCATGGAAATATCCTTGAGCAGCTCCTGGAAATCCTCCGTCCGGGCGACGAAATCGCTCTCGCAGTTTATTTCAATGAGCACGCCGATCTTACCCCCGGCATGAATGTAGGTGCCGACAGCCCCTTCGGATGTGCTGCGCGACGCCTTCTTGGCCGCCGACGCCATGCCTTTCTTGCGCAGGACGACCACCGCCTGCTCCAGATCACCCTTGGCTTCCTGAAGCGCGTTCCGGCAATCCATCATCGGCGCGCCAGTCTTCTCGCGAAGCTCCTTGACTTGGGCGGCAGAGATATTTTCAGTCACACTTGACATCCTCGTGCAATTCCTTTGCTGGCCTGTTAAGAGGCCTTTGAATAGGTAGATTTAAAACGAGCCTAAAGCGTTCGCTCGGCGACTTCCGGCTCGTCGACCGCGGCTATCGCCCCAGGGGCCTTGCGGATGCCTCCCCCGAGCGCAGCTTCCAGATCGACCACTTCCCCATCGCCCAACGGCTCGTCGGCACCGGCTTCCAGGCCGCTTACCTCGACCGGTGCAGCCTCGAGTTGCTCGTCAGCCGTCACGCCAGCATCGGCGGCACGCTTGTCGCCAGCCATCTGGACCCCTTCGACAACGGAGTCAGAGATCTTGGAGGTAAACAGACGAATCGCCCGGAGCGCATCATCATTTCCCGGGATGACGTAGTCCACCACGGTGGGATCGCAGTTGGTATCAACCACGGCGACAACCGGGATGCCCAGCTTGCGGGCTTCCTTCACCGCGATCGCCTCGTTGTTCGAATCGACCACGAAGAGAGCGTCGGGCAACCGGCGCATATTCTTGATGCCAGCCAGGTTTGCCTGCAAATGCTTGCGTTCGCGCTCCAGCCGGATGACCTCTTTTTTGGTCAGAAGCTCGTAGCGGCCGTCGGTGGCCATCTCATCCAGTTCCTGAAGGCGCTTCACCGATTTTTGAACCGTGATCCAGTTGGTCAGCAGCCCACCCAGCCAGCGCTGGTTGATGTAGAACATGCCGCAGCGGTTTGCCTCTTCGGCAATCGCGTCCTGTGCCTGGCGCTTGGTGCCGACAAACAGGATGACCTTGCCCTGCCCGGTGAGATCGGTAACGAACTTGCTGGCTTCCTTGAACATCTTCAAGGTTTTCTGCAAGTCAATGATGTAAATCCCGTTGCGCTCCCCAAAGATGTATTCCTTCATCCGTGGATTCCAACGCTTGGTCTGATGCCCGAAGTGGACTCCCGCTTCGAGCAGCTCCTTCATTGTGATAGTGGCCAAACTACCTCCTCTTGAGTTGCATTCCGGCATGGCCGGAATTGATTTCCCTCGCCCGCTCCCGAATGCAGGGCGGAGAAGACTATTAAAACAACTGCATCGACACTAGCGCTTGCTGAACTGGAACCGCTTGCGGGCGCCCTTCTGTCCATATTTCTTGCGCTCTTTAATACGCGCATCGCGAGACAGCAGGCCGTCGGCCTTCAAAGTTTTACGGAGCTCAAGATTGAACTCCAGCAGTGCGCGGGCGATGCCCATCTTGACTGCATCTGCCTGGGCGCTCACGCCCCCACCCTTTACCGTAGCCAGAACATCGAAGCTGGCGGAAAGCTCGGCTAACTCCAGAGGCCGCTTGGCGGAAACCCGCTGCTGATGGGTAACGAAATACGTCTCAAAGGGTTTCTGATTGACGACGAAGTTGCCGCTGCCGGGGCGCAAAAATACGCGCGCCACGCTCGCCTTGCGACGCCCTGTTCCGTAGTACTGAACCAAATCTGCCATGTCCGTCCTATTCTTTTTAAGTTCCTGCTAGCGGGCCGGCAACTCCAACACTTCAGGCTGCTGTGCCTGGTGGGGATGCTTATCGCCCCGGTAAACCTTGAGCTTGGTCGCCATCTGGCGCCCCATCTTGCTCTTGGGAAGCATGCCCTTGATGGCTTCCTCAACAATCTTCTCTGGCCGGCGCGCCATCAGGCGGACGAAAGACTCTTCGCGCAGTCCCCCGGGAAACCCGGTGTAGCGGCGGTAGACCTTCTGTTGGCTCTTGAGGCCGGTCAACACGATCTTTTCGGCGTTGACCACGATCACGTGGTCACCCATATCGATAAAGGGGGTGTATTTGGGGTTTTTCTTGCCGCTCAGGGTGCTGGCCGCTTCGGTCGCCAAGCGTCCCAGAGTCTTACCGCTGGCATCGACCACGAACCACTTGCGGGTAATATCGTGCGAACTCGGAAAATACGTAGACATCGTTACCTGCTTCTCCAGGAGAACCCTTGTTTAGGCGCGCTTTGCACACCGCGAAACCTCGCGGCCAGCACAGTGCCTTCCCGCAAACGAAAGGTTCAGAATCGCTTGAGTGGCGAAGAATTGATTAGAGCGATTTCACAGTTTCTTTGGCCTTAAGAATCGCGAGGTGTAGTTTCTTTGGCCACTGGAAAATCACGTAGCGGCTTCGCTCGGTGTACAGCGAGTGTGAAAAACGCTCAAAGCGCTTCTTCGGTTCGCTTTCCTGGCAGGCTACCTGGGCTCGCTCATCTTCAGATCGGTTTGCGGTGAAGTGGCTTCCCGAACTTGACGGGACTTCACCTTATTCGGATCGGACAGCGACTACAGAGGGCCGAACGCGGCGCTGCGCAAGAAGATCAGAGTAACGCAATCGGGCAAGCGAGTCAACGGGGGTAGGGTTACTGATCGCACACAAAAGAGGCATTTTCGCTTCATTCAGAACAACATACGCTCTTCTTGGAATATAGCGGAGGTTTCCCCCAAGATGACACAACGTGCCTCTGAATCCCTGGTAGCTGCACTCATTCGCGTCGGGTTGTTGCTGGCTCTCGTCATCATGCTCATGGCTGAGAACGCCCAGGCTCAACCGCCGTCCCCTCAATTACAGACTGGCCTTTCCACCAGCTTGCAACTGCAAATACACGTTGCCGGCACTCGAACGAACCGGACGGCGTAGCGGAAATTTCGCTTCCCGGCCGGCGCGTTGGAGCAAGGAGACTTATGAAGTTTGAAAAGCAGCTTTCGTCGCTTATGACCGCTGCCCTACTGTGCGGTACATTTACCACACTCTCGAGCGGGCAGCAGACAGCGGCCGTCAGCGGCGAGGTGGTGGCTCCTGCCCCAACGGTTCCTTCGACTACGGCTGCGGAGGCGGCCTTGCTGAAGTCGACCCCTCCTCTCACCGAGGATGCCCTGCGCGCCCGCTACGTCGGCAAACTGATCTTCCTGCGCGGCTCTTACCTCGGGGACGACTTGAACTTCGATATGAATGGAAAGGTGAACGGATCGCCCACCATGGGATCCTTTACCCTTTCGGCCTTCGAAGTGAGGAAAGTGAAGCTTTCCAAGCACAAGCTGGAGATCGAGGCCGATCGCTACGGATTCCACTTCTTCGGCGCCCTGCCCTATGAGGACGACGCCAAGTCCTTTGACCAGGTGAAGATTTCGAAGAAGCCGGTCCATATCTCGATCGAGCGCGAAGTGATCGTTATTCCCAAGGTAAAGAAAGAAAAGAAGAAGAAGGATGAGCCGACACCCCAGGAATTGGCGGCAGCCCAGACTTTGAAGACCCGGGACGCGGCGGCGCCGGCAACGGCAGAAGCGCCCAAACCTGCAACTCAGGCCGCCACCGTCCAAACCAACGAAGCGCTGAAGGAATCCAACAAAGCCCTCAAGGAATCTACTGAAGCCCTCAAGGAAACCAATGAAGCCCTCAAGGCAGTCTCACCGGCACACAGTGCCATGGTCATGAACAAGGCCCTGGACAACATTTTTGCCGACGATATCGACCTGCGCATGATGTCGCACCTGCCGGAATATTGGCAGGAATACTTCACCAGCAAGAGCCAGCACCGTCAGTACATGCCCAGCGACACCAACATCAAGGTTGTCAGCGAGGGCATGACGCCACCCCGGGTTCTGAACAGCATCGATCCCAGCTCCAATGAATATGCTCAGAAGTACGGGATTGCGGGTATGGAGTTGCTGCGTACCGTGGTCGATGCCACGGGAGTTCCGCGGCAGATGGCGATCGCCCGGCCCATCGGCTTCGGTCTGGACGAGAAGGCAGTAGACGCGATCAAGAACTCGCGCTTCCGCCCGGCGACCCTGAACGGCCAGCCGGTACCGGTGGTGGTCGATCTGGTCGTCACTTTCCGCATCTACTCCAACCGCACCAAACCAGGTTCGGTGATCAAGGGGTCGAAGGAGACGGTTCTGGCCGCTGCCGTGGCGGATACGGACGGCCAGTTGCTGGGCACTGATGCTAATCTGGGTCGGTGAGCCAGCGTTTTCTTAACCTGATCCGTACTGGTCAGACGGCGGAAGTAGCCGCCGCCGCAGAAGAAGATCCATCGCTGATTGCTTGCAGAGACGCCCAGGGCGTCTCTGCTTTTTTGTGGAGCATTTATCACCGGCAGCCGCTGATCAGGGATTTCCTGCTTGGGCATCTACCCGTCTGGATATCTTCGAGGCCTCCGCGCTGGGGGATTGCGGCCGCATCGAACCGCTGCTGCGACAGGATGCCATGCTGGTCCATGAAAGCTCGGCCGACGGTTGGGCGCCTCTTCACCTGGCAGCCGCATTTGGCGGACCCGCAGGCAACGGCTCTCCTGCTTGCGCACGGAGCCCATGTGCACCGCTTTTCGCGGAACCCCATGCACAACCAGCCATTGCATGCCTGCATTGCATTGAGCCGCAATTGCGAAACGGTGCGGCTCCTGATCGAGCAGGGCGCAGACGTAAACATGACGCAGGCCGGAGGGTACACGCCGCTGCACCAGGCGGCGGCGGCCGGACTCGAAGATGTGATCCGGATCCTGCTCGAAGCGGGAGCAGACCCGGCATGCCTCTGCCATCAGGGGAAAACTCCGGCTGATTATGCGCGTGAACGGCAACACGATGCGGTGGTGCAGCAGCTTTCAGCGGCGCGTGCGTAGGGACCCACGGGCATCAAGAACTCAAAGACAGCAGTGGCCCAGACGAGCGAAAGACAGACGATGATTCCAACGTCTAGGAATAGAAACTCTGGAGTTGCGGACCTTCTCATTTCCTATGTTTCGGCTGGAAAACCGAAGAGTATCTGCCGCATCTGCCGGGGCCCTTCGACTGGCTGCCTATAGGCCCGCCTTTCCGTAGACCCGCTGGGCTATTTCTGGTAACGGCCCTCTGGGCGGTTACAAGCATCCTAATTATAGCATGTAATTAGTTAGTTAGACTGAAAGACCAAAAAGTTAGCTCTCGGATGCTTCGGATCCGAGATGCGGGGTAGACCCAACGATTGTGGTCAGGACGGGATTTGTTTACTCGTAGGCTAAGGCTTCTATCGGGTCTTTGCGAGCGGCCTTGAGGGCGGGGTAGCTTGCGCCCACCAGGGCTCCGCCTAGCGCGATCAGGGTGGCGGCGATCAGCCAATGGGCGTCGATGGGAAAAGGGATGGTGGGAAACGAACGTCCATCACTTTCTTCAACAGGAAGGTGACGGCAATTCCCAGGACTATACCTACGATGGAAAGAAAGGCCGTTTCGCGCAAGACCAGATCGACGATGTAGGTTTGGGAGGCGCCCAGTGACTTCAGGATGCCAATTTCGCGGGTTCGCTCGAGCACCGCGGTATACATTGCCTGAAAGATAACGATGAAGCCGACGACCACGGCCAGGCTGATGACGACGTAGAGAGCGCCGAACATGGCGGATTCACCGCGGTAGGCGGTTTCGAATTCGAAATCTGTTGGTTGGGTCA
Source organism: uncultured Actinomycetota bacterium (assembly GCA_963703795.1). GTDB lineage: Bacteria > Actinomycetota > Actinomycetes > Mycobacteriales > Mycobacteriaceae > Mycobacterium. Next base: position 44,138 of record CAVPFT010000042.1, read on the forward strand.
TGCCTAAGGTATATCAAGCGCCCTGATATATGTCAACGAAATTGATACCCGACGTACGGGCCGCCAAGCGTGAACACGCAAAGCTGGGAATGCCGCGTCCGCTACCGAGTCTGCGTTGAGGGTTATCGAGACTGTGCCCGGAGCGTGCCGCTGGCCATCCTGTAGCGCTGGCCGCATTCTCGGTGGCCCGCACCTCGCTCAGCTAAACGGTTTTCGGCGATCGATCAGCCGGGACAACCGGCCGCCGCCCCGCCAGGTCCGCGCCACCCAGTCGGCATCGTCGTCGGTGACCAGGTTGGCCATCACTCGCACCGCGATGGTCATCAGCGTCGTGGAGCGCATCGCGATCGGCCCGGTGCTGGGCAGGAACCGCTGGAACGTCAGCAACAACGCCAGCCTGCGGGCGACCGAAAACCCGCGTCCGTAGTGGTGCTGCAGCAGCGACGGCCACGCGTGCGACAGGTCGCGGCAGTCCAGCAGCTCGGCGGCCAGCCGCCCGGTCTCGAGGCCATAGTCGATGCCTTCGCCGTTCAGCGGGTTGACGCAGGCCGCGGCGTCGCCGATCAGCATCCAGTTGGGTCCGGCCACCCCGGAGACCGCGCCGCCCATCGGCAGCAGCGCCGACGACACGGCCCGCGGCTCGCCCGTGAAGCCCCACTCGTCGCGGCGCAGATCGGTGTAGTACGAGATCAGCGGTCGCAGCGACAGGTCGGCCGGCCGTTTCGAGGTCGACAACGCTCCCACGCCGATGTTTACCTCGCCGTTGCCCAACGGGAAGATCCAGCCGTAGCCGGGCAGCACGGCGCCGTCGGGGGACCGTAGTTCCAGATGCGACGTCAGCCACGGGTCGTCGCCGCGCGGAGTGGCCAGATATCCGCGGGCGGCCACGCCATACACCGTCTCTTGGTGCCAGCGCCGGCCTAACTTGCGGCCCAGCGACGATCGGGCCCCGTCGGCAACGATCAGCCGGCCGCAGCGGACCTCGGTCCCGTCGGCCAACGTGAGCGAAGTCACCCGTCTCGACGAGTCATGGTGCACGGCAATGGCTTTGGTACCAAGCAGCATCCGCGCCCCGGAATCCTCGGCGCACTTGCGGATCCGGTCGTCCAACTCGAGGCGCGCCACCGCGCTGCCGGTCGACGGGAACGACGGGCCGGGCCAGTCGACCTCCACCTCGCCGCCGAATCCGCTCATCCGTAAGCCCCGGTGCCGGATGCGGGTATCGAGCCAGTCGCCCAGCCCCAGCTGTTCCAGCTCGGCGACCGCGCGCGGTGTCAGCCCGTCACCGCACGCCTTGTCGCGGGGGAAGCTGGCGGAGTCGATGACCAGCACGTCGCCACCCGCGCGGGCGGCCCAGGCGGCCGCCGCCGAACCGGCAGGTCCGGCGCCCACGACCACCACTTGCGCCTCCAGGGCTGCCAGCTCCACGCTCACCAGTATGTTGGTCGGGTGAGTACTCCGGCGACGGTGGTGGCGGGATTCGACTTCGGAGATGCCGGGTTCGCCACGACCGTGCGGGACGGTGTCGAGCGGATCGAGCACCTCATGGACACCGAGCTGCGCAGCGCGGACGCGGTGATGACCGACTCACTGACGCACCTGTTCAAGGCCGGCGGCAAGCGGTTCCGGCCGCTCTTCACCGTGTTATCCGCGCAGATCGGACCCAACCCCGACGCCGGGGAGGTGACGATCGCCGGCGCGGTCATCGAACTCGTGCACCTGGCCACGCTCTATCACGATGACGTGATGGACGAGGCGGAGGTCCGTCGCGGCACGCCCACCGCGAACGTGCGCTGGGGCAACAACGTCGCCATCCTGGCCGGCGACTACCTGTTCGCCACGGCGTCGCGGCTGGTGTCGCGGCTGGGGCCGGAGGCGGTGCGGCTGATCGCCGAGACGTTCGCTCAACTGGTGACCGGGCAGATGCGGGAGACCCGGGGCGCCGCCGATGGGGCGGATCCGGTCGAGCACTACCTGAAGGTGGTGTACGAGAAGACGGCGTGCCTGATCTCCGCGGCTGGCGAATTCGGCGCGATGTTCTCCGGCGCCGACGGCGATCAGGTCGAGCGGCTAAGGCGCCTTGGCGGCATCGTGGGCACCGCATTTCAGATTTCCGACGACATCATCGACATCGACAGTGACTCCCGCGAGTCGGGCAAGTTACCCGGTACCGATGTGCGCGAAGGGGTGCACACCCTGCCGATGGTCTACGCGTTGCGAGAGCCCGGGCCCGAGGCGGCGCGGCTGCGCGACCTGCTGGCCGGACCCATCGACGACGACGAGGCGGTGGCCGAGGCTCTGACGCTGTTGCGGGCGTCGCCGGGGATGGCCAAGGCCAAGCAATTCCTTGCGCAGTATGCGGCGCCAAGCACGCCAGGAGCTGGGATTTCTGCCCGACGTCCCCGGCCGGCAGGCGCTGGAGACGCTGGTCGACTACACGGTCAGCCGGCACGGCTAGGGCTGATTGCGGCGGCTGGGTCGCGGAACCCGGAAGGCCATCCCGGGCGTTCAATGAGTTGTGATGAGCAATGAGCGAGTGTGCTTGAGCGCTCCAAGGAGGACACTGATGACCTGGCATCCGCAGGCCAACAGGTTGAAGACCTTCGCCCTATTGGTCGGTATGTCCGCGTTGATCGTGTTCATCGGGGCACTGTTCGGCAGGACTGCGCTGCTTTTCGCCGTGCTTTTCGCCGTTGGCATGAACGTCTACGTCTACTTCAACAGCGACAAAATGGCGCTGCGGGCGATGCACGCGGTGGCGGTTTCCGAGGTGCAGGCGCCGGCGATGTATCGGATCGTGCGCGAGCTGGCCACAACCGCGCACCAGCCAATGCCCAGGCTGTTCATCAGCGACACCAACGCGCCCAATGCGTTCGCCACCGGCCGCAACCCACGCAACGCCGCGGTGTGCTGCACCACCGGCATCCTGCAGATCCTCAACGAGCGCGAGCTGCGCGCGGTGCTGGGACACGAGCTTTCGCACGTGTACAACCGCGACATCCTGATCTCCTGCATCGCCGGCGCGCTGGCGTCGGTGATCACCGCGCTGTCCTACATCGCGATGTTCTTCCGCGGCGGCGACCGCCAGGGCGGCGATCCCCTTGCGCTGCTGCTGGTTGCGCTGCTCGGCCCGATCGCCGCGACGGTGGTGAAGCTGGCGGTGTCACGGTCGCGCGAGTACCAGGCGGACGAGTCGGGCGCCATGTTGACCGGCGACCCACTGGCGTTGGCGTCGGCGCTGCGCAAGATTTCGGGTGGGGTGCAGGCGGCCCCGCTGCCACCGGAGCCGCAGCTGGCCAGCCAGGCGCACCTGATGATCGCCAACCCGTTCCGCGCGGGCGAGCGGATGGGCTCGCTGTTCTCGACGCACCCGCCGATCGAGGACCGGATCCGCCGACTGGAGGCGATGGCGCGCGGGGGTGATAGCCGCCGGTCGCGCTCAGTCTGGCATTGATAGCGCATGTGCTATCAAATCCGGCGATAACCAATACCCCTGGAGAGTGCCGCCCCTCGAGCGCCCCCTCCACCTGGGGATCAGTGGGTCACGAACTCGATAGCGCATGTGCTATCAAATCCGGCGCGAACGCGCAGACGGCAATTAAGCAGCGGCCTCGGGTTCGGAGGGGCTTTCGGATTCGGTGAGTTCACGTGTGCGCCCGACGGGCGAGGTGGCCCGTTTCGGACATCCCGCGGAGCTTAACCGTGCCACCCGTCGCCTCGTACTGGCGCCGCCAGTCGCTGATCGCCTGATGCGCGGCGTGATCGAGGTATTGGACCGAAACATCCACGGTGACAACCGTTCCGGAAGGAACGGATCCCAGCACGCGCGTCAGCCGGGGCAGGGTGAGAAAGGTGCATGCCGCCCCATGGACAACCACGTGCCATTGGTCACCGACGGGCTTGGCCTCGACCCAGGCCCGGATCACCCGCCATCCGGTCATCGCGATGGCAAGGGCGAGCCCGATCAGCACGCCGTGCAGCAGATTAAGGAAGATGACGCTGACCGCGGTTACCACGTAGACGGCGAGATCCCCATGCTTCATTGCGGTTTCGATGTGCGCAGGCTTGAGCAGCTGAATTCCGATGACGATGAGGAGGCCGGCAAGGGCGGCGGTCGGGATCTCTTCGACCAACTCGGCGAATGGAACGGTGAACAGCAGGATCCAGACGCCGTGCAGTATCGCCGAGGCGCGTGATTTCGCGCCCGCGTTGACATTGGTTGAGCTGCGCACGATCACACCGGTGATCGGCAGCCCGCCAACGGTCCCCGACACGACGTTGGCGACGCCCTGTCCGATCAGCTCGCGGTCGAAGTCGGTGCGCGGGCCGTGATGCATCCTGTCGACGGAGACCGCCGACAGCAGGCTCTCGACGCTGGCGATGAGCGCGACCGTGATGACGCCGATCGCGACCGCGCCCCAGTTACCGTGGGGAAGGTGCCGGCAATTGCAGCGCATCCAGCGGCGAACCGTCGAGATCGATCCGCCTCACGTTGAACGGAAAGGCGATCGAGATCACCGTCACAACCACGATGGCGACCAGCGGACCCGGCACCCGGCGAATTTTCGCCGGAACCCACCGCCAGGCGATCAGGATGGCGATCACCAGGACGCCCAAGAGAACCCCTGGCCGGTGCGCACTGACAATCTGCCCGGGTAGGCCAATGACGTTGTGCCAGGCCGTGCTTTTGGACTTCCCGCCCAGCAATACGTGCGTCTGTTGCAGTGCGATCGTGATCCCGATGCCGGCCAGCATCGCGTGGACGACGACGGGTGAGATCGCCAGCGCGGCGCGCGCAACTCGGCTGAGCCCCAACAGAACCTGCAGCACACCCGCGGCAACGGTGATCAAACATGTTATTCCCCAACCGAAATCGGAGATCAGCTCGGCGACGACGACCGTCAGGCCAGCAGCGGGGCCACTGACCTGCAGCGGTGATCCGCCCAAGGCTCCGACGATGATTCCTCCGACGATCGCGGCGATCAGGCCGGCGAGCACCGGTGCGTTGGACGCGATCGCGATCCCCACCGACAAAGGAAGTGCCACCAGGAAAACCACGAGCGACGAAGGCAAGTCGTGCCGGATGACCGGTCGTATTCTATGCATCGATCGCTCCCTCGTTAAGTCTTGGTGGGGGCGTAGCTTGTTGGCGCACAAACGATTACAGTCGCGCCTATCCGCAGGCAAAAGCCCGGCTACCTCGTTCGACGGTAGGTGGGCGGCAATGCGTGGTCAAGCTGAAGAGCCGTAAGCATAGCGAATGCAAATCTTTTCGTTACGCGCGGCGAGCTTGCTAAATCAGAACCCCGAGCCGTGGACCTCGTGTCCGGGCACCTCGGTGACCAGGCCCTCGTAGGCCTGCTCCACCGTCGAGCCATGGTTGATCACCCCGTCGACCTCGCGGGCGATCGGCATGTTCAGGCCGAATTCGTTGGCAAACTCCATGATCACGCTGGCGGCCTTCACGCCCTCGGCGACCTGATTCATCGATGCGATGATCTCGTCAATCGGCTTACCGGCGCCGAGTTGCTCACCGACGTGGCGGTTTCGGCTGCGTTGGCTGGTGCAGGTGACGATGAGATCGCCCAGGCCGGCCAGCCCGGGGAAGGTGTCAGGGTTTCCGCCCAACGCCACGCCGAGCTTCGTCATCTCACGCAATGCGCGCGCGATCACCAGTGCGCGCGTGTTTTCACCAATGCCCAGCGAGTAACCCATCCCGACCGCGATGGCGAAGACGTTCTTCAGTGCTCCGGCCATCTCCGCCCCGATGACGTCGTCGGTGGTGTACACGCGGAATCGCCGGGTGCGGAACAACGCGGCCAACCGGGTGGCCAGATGCTGGTCGGGCATTGCCAGCACCGCCGCGGCGGCATACCCCTCGGCCACCTCGCGCGCGATGTTCGGGCCGGCCAGGATGCCCGCCGGATGGCCGGGCAGTACCTCTTCGACGATCTGCGACATCCGCATGTTGGTGCCCTGCTCGAGCCCCTTGACCAGTGACACGACCGGCACCCACGGCCTCAGTTCTTTGGTCAGCTCGGTGAGCACGCCCCGGAAACCGTGGGACGGCACGCCCATGACCACGACGTCGGCGCAGTTGGCGGCCTCGGCGAAGTCGGTGGTGGCGCGCAGGGTGAGGCTCAGGTCGACGTCATTGCCGAGGTAGCGGCTGTTGCGGTGATTGTCGTTGATGTCCTTGGCGGTCGCCTCGGAGCGCACCCATTGCAGCGTCGGTCCGCGGCGCGCACAGATTGACGCCACTGTGGTCCCCCAGGAACCGCCACCGAGGACAACGACATTGGGTTCGCGTTTCGCAGCTGTCATGGGGATCAGCCTATTGCCGTAACCGCGCATTTTGTAGCGGTTCACCCGAGTGGTCGCCGGCACCGCCGAACACCATCGCCTCCTCGATGCGGTCGAACCGGAAGTCGATGGCGTCGGCGAGATAGTTCTGCCGTACGTTCCACGGCCGCTTGGTGCCCGACTTGGGCAGCGCGTGCGACGCCCGCTTCACATAGTTGGCCTGAATGTCCCAGGACGGTTTTTCGGCCATTGGTCGGTCGCCCAGGTGCGGGTAGGCGTGAGTGTAGCCACGAGAAGCCATGTACGCCAGCAGTTTTGCCGTTGCCCGGGCGGTGATGTCGGCGCGCAGCGTCCACGACGCGTTCGTGTAGCCCACGCACCAGAACAGGTTGGGCACGTCTTCGAGCATGTGCGCCTTGTAGACGAAGCGGTCCTGCGGCTTGACCTCGGCGCCGTCCAGGCTGATCGCCGCGCCGCCGAGCGCCTGCAGCTGTAGTCCGGTGGCGGTGACGATGATTTCGGCGTCGAGGTGCCCGCCGGATTTGAGCGCGATGCCGGTGGCATCGACATGATCGATGTGATCGGTGACCACCTCGGCGCGCCCCGCGGTGATCGCGCTGTACAGATCGGCATCGGGGATCAAGCACAGACGCTGGTCCCACGGGTTGTAGCGGGGCTTGAAGTGGGTGTCGACGTCGTAGCCGTCCGGCAGGTTGTTGATCGCGGTACGCTTCAGCAGCCACTTGACCAACCCCGGGGTCTTGCGGGAAAAGAACCAGAGCACGGCCTCCACTAATGCGTAGTACATCCGGATGACCAAGTGGGAAGCCCTGCGGGGCAACATTTTACGAGCCACGGCGGAGAGGGCGCCGTGTTTGGAGGCCGACAGGATGTAGGTCGGCGAGCGTTGCAACATGGTGACCTTTTCGGCCCGGTCGGTCAGCGACGGGATCAGCGTGATCGCCGTGGCTCCACTGCCGATCACCACGATCTTCTTGCCGGTGTAGTCCAGGTCTTCCGGCCAGTGCTGCGGATGTATGACGGTGCCGCCGAACCGTTCGATGCCGGGGAAGCCGGGCGTGTAGCCCTCGTCGTAGTTGTAGTAGCCGCTGCCGAAGAACACGAACCGGCCGCGGTAAAGCTTGCTGGCACCGTCCTGCTCGACGGTGACGGTCCACGTGTCGGTGGACGAATCCCAATCCGCCGAGCGGACATGGCTGTCGAACTGGATGTGACGGTCGATGCCGTACTTGTGTGCGGTGGCGGTCAGGTATTCGCGGATGTGCACGCCGTCGGCGACCGCTTCTTTTCGGGTCCACGGCTCGAACGGAAAAGACAGCGTGAAGATGGCGCTGTCCGAGCGAACACCGGGGTAGCGGAACAAATCCCAGGTACCGCCGATCTGCGCCCGCCGCTCCAGAATCGTGTACGTCAACTGCGGGTTGCGCTCGGCGATCCGGTAGGCCGCGCCAATGCCGGAGATGCCGGCGCCGACGATGATGACGTCGAAGTGGTCGGCTTCCCGGGGACTCAGGGCCATCGCGAACCTTGCTTCGAAAACGAACGCCGCAGGCGTAACGCCACTGCGAAAAACGGCGCGGATTTTCGCCGTGGCGTTACGCTCGGCGCCGATCGGTTAGTCACCGGTAGTTGACGAACTGCAGTGCCACGTCCACGTCGGCCTTTTTCAGCATCGCGATGACGGCCTGCAGATCGTCACGCTTCTTGCTGCTGACGCGGACCTCGTCGCCCTGGATCTGGGTCTTGACGTTCTTGGGTCCCTCGTCGCGGATGAGCTTGGTGATCTTCTTGGCGTTCTCGCTGTCGATGCCCTGCTTGAGCGTGCCGGTGACCTTATAGGTCTTGCCCGATGCCTGCGGCTCCCCGGCGTCGAACGCCTTCATCGAGATGTCGCGGCGGATCAGCTTCTCCTTGAAGACGTCGATGGCCGCCTTCACGCGCTCCTCGGTCGACGACGTCAGCTCGATGGCCTCGTCGCCCTTCCACGCGATCTTGGTTTCGGTGCCGCGGAAGTCGAAGCGGGTGGACAGCTCCTTGGCCGCCTGGTTCAGCGCATTGTCGACCTCCTGACGGTCGACCTTGCTGACGATGTCGAACGATGAGTCAGCCATTCGATACGTCCTTTCCTCCGGTGATAGCCGTTTGTGCCTTGTCTACCCGTTCGTTGTAACCTGTCTGGCGGCAGGTTGCCCGAGCGGCCAATGGGAGCGGACTGTAAATCCGTCGCGAAAGCTTCACAGGTTCGAATCCTGTACCTGCCACCAAGGTTCTTGCACGTCAGAGCCGGGTTTTCGGTGCCGCTTAGACTGCCGCATCCTGTCGCATCCTATGGTCTGAGGTTCGCTGGTGGATCGCGGTACCAAACCTGTGAATTTTCGCGTTGCTCGGCGTGTCGCATCCAGGCACCGGCAGGCCCATCGCTGGCAGCCTTGTTGGCATGGCCAAAGAACGCATGAGCAAGGAGCAGCGGCAATAAGAACCCGAACGCCAGCAGCAAGAGCGGATCGACGCCTGGGTTAAGCGGCTCTTCGTAAACGAGAGTGCATCTAGTCGGGCTAACGCATGCGGTTGCAGCGCTGGGGGTTTAGCAGGATCTGCATTTTTGCGGTTTTTGCTTCACGTGGCCGAGTAAAACCGGACCAAGCCTCCGGGGTCCTCCGCACTCAACGATGGCGATGGCGGCGTTAGCACGTCACCTGGGGCCGCGAAAGGGAACACCCACACAATGTCGGAATTTGTCGGGTTAAACAGACAACGCAGACTCGCGCCGACACGGAACCATGAGTCGAAGGGTCTGACCTCAGCGCGATGCCCGCCCGGTCCGGACCCCCTAAACGTGTAATAGGAACCCGCTGAACGTTTGGCCGCTGTCCAGGCGGATCTGCACCTTACTGGTGAGCTTCCAGGCCTCGGTATCGATGTTGATAAACGGGGAGGATGCGACCGTCAGCAGCTCGACGGTTCCGGGCTCACGCAGCGCGAGGTCCTTCTCGTATGCCGCCATAGCGGCTCTGACCGACCGGATGGAAGCAGCACGCTCAGGACCATGAGGACGACACCGAGCACCATGACGCCGATCCACACGACACCGGGCATCACCGTCCTTATCATCCAACCGGCGACGATGAGCAGAGTCCCGGCCACGAACAGGGCTGTGATGATCCCAATTCGTCGCATGAACTGGTTCCGCCCCCGACGCTGATAATCAGATGTCTGTGGTGGGATCGCCATGGCGCAATGTTCGCATGCAGGACCTCACCAACTACCGCCTGGCGCTCACTGCTCCACAGCCGCGCACTCGACCGCCAACTCGTCAACGCACTCTGAATTACGAAGAGCCGCCAAACCCCAGCGTTCGACTGCCTGGCCGTTCTCGAACCGCAGGATCCCGAACGTCGGTACATCGAATTCCCGGCCGGTCGGTGATATCCCGAAGAACTCACCTTGATGGGTTCCTGTACCGCGCCCGTAGGAAACCGCGAAGGCACCTTCTCCGAACACGAAGTCGAGCGGATTCTGGTAATCCGGGAAGGCGGCGCGCGCCATCTCGACGCTCGCCCGGTATCGCGAACGACCGCTGCCCTCAAGGCCCGGAGTCTCAACGTGATCCACCAAGTCCTCCGCGATGAGTTCGTCAATGAGTTCTAGGCGACCCTCGTTTCAGATCTCATTTGTGATGCGCCACTACATCGGTGGCGGTACGGCCGCTGGCTGTGGCGGCGGGCCGGATCGGCAACCGAATCACCAAGGGCTGCAACGTATTTCACTATAGCTACGCTATAACCCGACTATAGGGTCTGATATAGAAGTGCGGTCAACGATATGAAGCCCGGTTCCGCGACCTACCGCCGGACCGGCGTCACGGTCACCACGTGGTTGCCGCTCGAGTCCTTGCCGACACTGATCTCGTATTTCGTCCCGTTCTTGTTCAGATATAGGTGCTTTTTGATGTTCTCCCAGTCGACCTGCTCGCCGCCAGCGCGTGTTGACGCCGCTCCCCTGCCTACCCGCGTAACGGTCACCACATCGTTGCCGCTCGCGTCCTTGCCGACACTGATCTCGTATTTCGTCCCGCTCTTGTTCAGATACAGATGGTCGGTGATGTTCATCCAGTCGACCTGCTCGCCGCCAGTGATTGTTTCCCGCGGGCTGCACCCAGTGCACGTGCTGATTGTCCTCCCACTACAAGAGGCGCACACGGCCAGCAGCGCCGCGACGAGCACTAGGCCAGTGGCGACGCGGAGCGCAAAGCGCCAAACGGGCGTCGGCACTCGGAGACGACGGTCCTCGGTCCTCGGCGGCAGGTTTGCCGAATTTCGCGATGTAACGGTCTGGGTCATGCTGCGTCCGATCTGGCGAGAAGTGGATGATCGATTCGAGGTCAGGGTCTTCCATAAAGTGCGGTCAACGATATGAAGCCCGGTTCCGCGACCTATCCGCCGACCGGCGTCACGGTCACCACATCGTTGCCGCTCGCGTCCTGGCCGACACTGATCTCGTATTTCGTCCCGTTCTTGTTCAGATACAGATGGTCGGTGATGTTCATCCAGTCCACCTCCTGGCCGCCGCCATTGATTGCGTGCGTCGGTCCGTTGAGTCTGCACGCGGTGCACACGGCCAGCAGCGCCGCGGCGAGCACTAGGCCAGTGGCGACGCGGAGCGCAAAGCGCCAAACGGGCGTCGGCACTCGGAGACGACGGTCCTCGGTCCTCGGCGGCGGGTTTGCCGAATTTCGCGATGTAACGGTCTGGGTCATGCTGCGTCCGATCTGGCGAGAAGTGGATGATCGATTCGAGGTTAGGGCAGCTACGCCAATTTCGCTGAAGAGGAATCGTCATCGGAGGGATCGCGTTTCTTCGCATTGTTCGCTGTCGCGTTGCTGTGGGCGGTGCGAAAGATTTTCGTCCGACACGATCCGGAGCGGGCTGCGGCGAGTGTGACGGCGGCGGCGAACGTCGCATTCGAGTTGCAACTGCCGGGGAGCCCAGGCTAGCTGTTTTTTCGTTTCGACATCGATGGCACGCACCCATCGATTGCCAGAGCCGAGCGGCTGACACGGTGCCGTGAAATCACCTGCAGCATCGGTCGATTGCCGCCGCCGAACCTCGCGGCAGGCCGCTCGACAGCCCTCTTGATGAACCGAATTGGTGTGCCTACTAACGGTTAGTGAACGCTGACGAAGCATCGAATGGCTGGGCTGTCCTCGCGGAGGGGACACGCCGCACGATCGTCGCCCCCTGGCGGAGCGGCCACCTCAGGCTGTCGGTGAGTTCGCCCAGGACCTTCCCGTCACCCGCTCGGCGGTCTGTCAGCATCTGCGGCGCCCAGTATGCATCCCCGACAACCCGGACTGCGTCGCGACTAGCGACGTTCAGCCCGCCGCAACCCCGAGTGACCGACCCATCAATGTAGGGCCTCAGGACATGCTTGACGATTTGTTCTCAAGAGACGCTTGACGTTCCGGCCTGAGGAGTCGAAGCATCACGGTGACAGGCTACAAACCCGACGACCCCGCTGTGGTCGCAGCCATGGACCTAGTGCGGGCTGAGCTGGCCGCAACAGTGAGCGGTTGCTACCGGGATGGCAAGCCTGAAGAAGGTTGCGGCGGCGGTTTTGGTGGCTCTTCGTAAATGAGAGTGCAGCACCGGGCTAACGTATGACGGTTGCAGCCCTGGGGGTTTAGCAGGATCTGCATTTCTGGTTTTCGCTTCACGTCGCCGAAGAGAACAGGTGCCCCCCCTCTGATTCGACCGGGACAAGAGGCTCGTCGAAACGCCCCGACGCCATCGCGGGCCAGTCGCCCGGTAGCGCGTCATCCGGGGCGGCGTGGGGGAACACATACACACGGTCGGGATTTGTCGGGCTGTATAGACAACGCAGACTCGCGCCGACACGGAACCATGGATCGAAAGGCCTGACCTCGGAGCGCAAGGCCGCCGGCCCGGCATCCGCCCACGTGCAATAGTCCCCGCGGAACGCGGGGCCGCTTTCCAGGCGGATCTGCATGTCACTCCTGAGCCTCCATCTGTCGCCATCGCTGTCGGGAATAAGGGCGGATCTGGCCGTCAGCAGCTCAACAGTGCCGGGCTCACGCAGCGCGAGGTCCTTCTTGTACGCCGCCATCGCGGTGCGGCCCCGACGGAAGCGATTCAGTCCCTGCAGGACCAGGACTACGACACCCAGAACGACGACGCCGACCGACACGACACGGGGTATCACCGTCCCCTCCTGCCAACCCAGACAACCGCCGCAGAAGAGTAGGAACCCGACCCGCCTCATCCAGTCCGGTCGCATTAACTGCTTCCGCAGGCGACCCTGATACCCAGGTGTCTGCGGAGGGAACGCCACATCGGCATCATGGCATGACAGGATCCTCCGAGAACACTCACCGAGGCCCCACCTCACCTCAGCGACACCAACCCCACCACCCGGCAATCGCCGACTACCGGCGCACTCTCATTTCCGAAGAGCCGGTTTTGGACTGCTAGCTACAGGGTGCGCGCCGACGTGAATGATCGCCGCCGACCGGAAAGTAACTAGCGACCGTCGCGGTCGCCACGTTGCCATCCACCCCAGCCACCGTCGCGGTCGCCATGCCAGCCACCGCCACCGTCGCGGTCGCCGTGCCAGCCACCGCCGCCACCGTCGCGGTCGCCGTGCCAGCCACCGCCGCCACCGTCGCGGTCGCCGCGCCAGCCACCGCCGCCACCGTCGCGGTCGCCGCCGCCACCGTGCCAGTCGGTCAACTGCACGTGCTGGACCTCACCCGGAGCAGGCTGTGGCACGGGCGCGGCGTTGGCAACGCCGGCCAGTCCGAGAGCCGAAAGGCCAAGCGCACCAGCGATTGCACCCGTACCCACAATCTTCTTCAAGGTCATAGCGATCCCCTCCTCCATGTAAAACTCTCAATTGGAACATTCGTTCTTCTCATACAAGACCGACGCTAGATAGCCAAGCTATGAATCAGCTGTAGCCAAGCCCTAAGGCGTGTGTGTGCGCGCAACCCTGCCGACGACACATGAAGCCAATGCAACGCTCACGGCATCGGCGGACTCGCGAAAGGGCAAGGCTCTCGCTCGCCTGAAGCTCAAGGTTCCCAAACCAAGTAGCCCCCCAACTGGATCGCCCCGGCAGCCAAATGGGCCTGCCGCCAGGCGAATTGGCACCGGGTGAGAAGCCGCACCAGGTGCGCGGTTTCAGGGTGCGCTGATCGAGCCAGCCGAGAGCGTATTCACCGAACTGCCGTCCACGCTGATGGCTCGCGGCTGACCGCAGTGCTGGCGGTGATCACTCCTCGCGTTCGATTAGGCGGCGCTCGTCGCGCAGCCAGCCCTCAGCGTCCATGCGGCTGGTGAAGGTGGTCGGTGCGTAGTGGCGTGCGCGGTCGGGTCCGTTGTATCCGGCTTCGTATCGGCCCGAGCGCATCGGCACGATCTTGCCCCAACTGCGGCGCGGTCGGCGGGGTTTTGCTCTGGTGGTCATGGTGTTCTCCTGGTGGTGGATGGGGTCTGCATCCCATCTGCATCCCATCTGTGGGCGAATATAGGCCATCGTGGGCCATCACCGATATAGCTGACTGGATCGAAATATGCTGGTAGAGAACAGTTTACACTGTTCAGAGGTTTGCTGGGAAATGCCACGGTACAGGTTCGAATCCTGTACCTGCCACTACCAGGTCAGAGCACATTTGTGGTCACCGCTTGGATCTGAACACCCCGACCGTCCGTGGCAGTAGTCTTGTCACGAACTCACCGGGGGTGGCGATGGTTGTCGATCCCGGATTGCTGCCTCCCACGAAGCTGCGGGTGGTGTGGTGAAGCTCACCTACATAAACATCCCGGCGCTGGTCGCCGAGGCAGGCGATGATCCGTGGGCGATCAATCACAGCCTGCAATCCGGTAGCCCGGCGCAGATCTCCAACCTGGCGGAGGCATTTCATGCTGCCGGTCGAAGCACCACCGAGGCCAATACGTCCTTCGAGCAAGCCCGTCAACGCTTTGGTGCGGCCTGGAATCACCAGAATGGCGACAACCCGATCAATGACTCCGCCGAAGTCCAGCGCACCGTCAAGTCGCTGGGTGCCCAGTCCGAGCAGTTACCCAAAATCGGCGCCGACCTGGAGAACATCGCCGCCGCTCTGGCTGAGGCGCAGAAGAGTGCGACCGGCGAGATCACGACGCTAGAGGGCCAGTTGCAAAAGCTCGACAACCTCATCGGGCAAGCGGTGAAAATGGCGCAACGGTCCGGCCTCACTGCGGCGGACAGGGACGCACTCAACGCCCTGATCAGTGGGTGCGAACATGACGCCGTCGCCGACACCAAAGATGCGCTGGTTCAGCTGCGGGCGACACGCGACGGCTACTCGAACACGTTGCAGAGCGCATTAGGGGCCCTACGCAGTGACGGGTATGACCCCGCAGGTATCAAGGCGCAAGAGGGCCCACTGTCGCCGGCGCCCGCGCTACCGGATGACCCTAAACAGTTTGCGCAAGTATGGAACTCGCTGACCCAAGAGCAGAAAGACGCCGAGTATCACCGCGATCCGTTTGTCGGTAACCACAGTGGGATGCCCGCGGTGGACCGCGATCACTACAACCGGATGCATCTCGACGAGCTGCAGAGGGCCAACCAAGCCGACTTGGACCGCCTGCGCGCTCAGCATCCAGATTGGGCCGACGGAAAGACGCCTTTCCTGTCGTCGCAGGAGTATCGGGACTGGCAAGCGCAATGGGACGCGGCCAATCGAACACACGACGGCTACGCAGACGTGAAGAAAACAATCGGACCGCCGCCAGATCAAGTCGACCCCAAGTCGAACAAGCTACCCCAATATCTCCTGGTCATCGACGACAATGGCCACGCCGCGGCTTCCATCAACAACCCCGATACGGCGAAACGCAACGCCACCTTCGTCCCTGGGACCGGCCAGGACACCACCCGCTTTAGCGGAAGCGCCGATAAGTCCGAACGGATGTACTGGGCGGCCCGAGGCGCGGATCGAACACTTCAGCGCGGCGACGTATCGGTCACCACTTGGATGGGTTATGACCGGCCGATGAATCTCGTGGAAGCTGCGCATACCAGTTACGCCCACAACGGGGCCTCTTCGCTCGATGATTTCCAAGCCGGATTGCGAGCTTCCCACAACGACGCTGTGACGGGTGGCCCTTCTCTCAACACGGTCATCGGACACAGCTATGGGTCGACCGAAGTAGGGGCAGCGGCGCTCGACGGCCACCACCTCGACGCCAACAACGTCATCGCCGTCGGCAGCCCCGGGGTACTGGCTGGACATGCCAGTGACCTCAACCTCGATTCCGGGGCGCATGTCTTCGCGACCCGTGCCGAAAACGACGTCATCGGCGTGGTCACCGGCATGACACTCGGCCCCGACCCGATGAGTTCACGATTCGGAGGCATCCCGTTTGAAGCAGCGCCCGGACCGGGTTGGCCCCTGGGCCTGCCGACAGTAGCGGCCCACAGCAGCTATTGGGACCCGGGCAACCCAGCCCTTACCAACATGGGCCGTATCATCGCAGGCAGGGTCGATGTCACCCCACCCTCATTCACGCCATGACCGCTATCAGCCGATCGTCTCGATTCTTCGTAATCGTCGCCGCAGCCGCGGCGCTCGTCGTCGCGTGCTCGTCTTCCAAGCCAGCGGCACCACTCGGTCCGAGAACCCCTTCCGGTGCAACACCAATCCCAGGAGGCCCGATGGAACACACCCCTGTCGCCCAGTCACCGAAGGTTCCGACCAGTCAGCAAGAGGCGCAAGACATGGTGCTTGGGTACCTGCAGAAGACGGTCAACGGGTTACCGCCGGGCACCGCGCTCGATAGCAGCGACGCTCAGGGCGGAAGCAATCTGCCGTGCGACGACAATTACACGGGTCCCGGCCCAGGACCAACCGAGTACACCGCCGCCCTGCACGTGGTTGGCCCCCAGGGCATTGCGCCGGCAGATCTAATCGACCGCACCGGGAAACTCTGGCAGAGCTGGAATCTCACTGTGATGGAGCGCGATGGGTTTGAGAAACCCAACCGCTTCGCATATGCGCCGGACGGGTACCGCCTTCAAATCGAAGCGGCGTACCCCGCAAACTATTCGCCGACCCTGACGGTCATCTCCCCATGCTTCGCCGGTGACTTACGTAAAGATGACCTACCGTTTCCCAAGGTGATTCGCCAAAGCCCGCCGGGAAGCTAGTTGCTGCCACCGCGCCGGCGGCTACGGCCGCTCGCTCGTCCAGTAACCCGTCTATCTGCGCGGTACTCGGCGCCCGACCGTCGGCCTCGCGGACCATGTGGCGAATCGCGACCAGTAGCCGAAGTTCCCCGTCGATGGCCTGGATGTTTCGCACGCGCGGAGATTAGCTCCACACGTCGCCAACGGCACTTCACCCTGGCGATGAGATCAGGTATCCGATGCCGAAGTCGCCGAGGGCGGGGGTGTCTCGCGGCTAACTGCCCGGTACGCGAGCCCAACTAGCCCTCGGGCGTGACTACTCGCCATCGACTTCGGATAATTGTGGCACCATGGCGAGAACTGTCCCTACCAACAGCAAAGGCGGAACAAGTGGTCATAAGCATTGTTGTGGTCGCCGTAGTCCTGGTGATCCTGTTGTTCTTCGCGTTCTTTGCGTTCAGCGTCTACAACTCGCTCGTCCGCGCGCGGAACGGCTACAAGAACGCCTTCGCGCAGATCGACGTTCAGCTGACCCGGCGTCACGACCTGATCCCGAACCTCGTCGAAACCGCGAAGGCCTACATGGCCCACGAGCGCGGCACCCTCGAAGCGGTCGTCCAGGCACGCAACTCCGCGGTCACCGCACGGACCGCCGCCGCCGCCGACCCGGGTGACCCCGCCGCCATGGGTCAGCTGTCGGCCTCGGAAGGCGCGCTGACTGGAGCCCTCGGCAAGTTGTTCGCGCTGCGTGAGGCATATCCAGATCTCAAGGCCAACCAGAACATGATGCAGCTCTCCGAGGAACTCACCTCGACGGAGAACCGTGTTGCCTTCGCCCGCCAGGCCTACAACGACACGGTCATGAACTACAACAACAAGCGCGAGGTGTTCCCGGCCGCCCTGTTCGCGGGCATGTTCGGCTTCACCCCGGCAGCACCGCTTGAGGTAGCCACTCCGGAGGCGCGCGAGGCTCCGCGCGTTCAGTTCTGATCCACGCCTGAACCAGGTCATGGACTTCTTCGACCGCCAGCGGCACGTACGTGCGGCGTCAAAAAGGCTGGTGTTCCTTTTCGTCTTGGCCATACTCGCAATCACCGCGATGGTGGATTTCATCGCCGTCGCGGCAATGGTGGTCGCGAAACGGGAGCCGCTGACGCCGCAGCAGATCATCGGGCTCACGGTGGTGGTGAGTGGCTTTGTGCTGCTGATGATCGCCGGCGTCTCGATCGTCAAGACGCTGTCGCTGCGCCAGGGCGGCGGGGTCAGGGTTGCCGAGAGCCTCGGTGCGGTGCGCATACCGGATATGCCAACGGACCTACAGCTCAAGCGGTATCGCAACGTTGTCGAAGAAATCGCGATCGCGTCGAGCACGCCGGTGCCGGTGCTCTATTACCTGCCAAGGGAAGCGGGAATCAACGCGTTCGCCGCCGGATACACGCCGGCGGATGCGGCCGTGTGCGTGACCCAGGGCGCGCTCGACCGGCTCAACCGTGAGGAACTCCAGGGCGTGATCGCACACGAGTTCAGCCACATCGTGAATGGCGATATGCGGTTGAGCCTCCGCCTCATCGGGGTGCTGGCCGGCATCACCGCGTTGGCCGTCATCGGCCGGACGGTTATGTACTTCAGCGGTGGCCGCAACAGCGACGACGATGAGGGTTTCGGCCTCTGGGTGGCGGCGGTGGGGTTCTTCGTTCTGGCGGCGGGCTGGATCGGAGTCTTCTTCGGGCGGCTGATCAAAGCGGCCGTCGGCCGTCAGCGGGAGTCGCTGGCCGACGCATCGGCGGTGCAATTCACGCGGCAGACGAGCGGGCTGACCGGCGCCCTGAAGAAGATCGGGGGGCTCGAGGCCGGCTCCGGGTTGCGCAGCCCCAAGACCGAAAACGTGAGCCACATGCTGTTCGGCGAGGGCGTGTCCGTGTCCAGTTTCTTCTCTTCGCTGTACGCGACTCACCCGCCGCTCGTCAAGCGCATCCAGGCGCTCGAGCCGGACTTCGTCCCTGGCAACCTCGACGAACTGCGGAAGCGTTGGCACTATCAGCCGCCCAACGGATTGGAAGAGGACGCCCGGATGGGCTTGGCGGGCGCTCCGGTACCGCAAGCTGGTGCTCCGGTACCGCAAGCTGGCGCTCCGGTACAGCAAGCTGCCCAACCCCGCTCCACTGCGCGCGAATATGCAGCGACCGTAGGCAATCCGACCGCGGCTTCGTACCAGGCGGGGGTGCGCATCCGCAAGGAGATTCCACAGAACGTCATGGACCTTGCGCACAATCCCGCCACTGCGGTTCCGCTGATCTACGGGCTCATCTTTGACCGCAACCAGAATGTCCGGAAGGCCCAGTACTTTATTGTCGCCCGGTATCACGGCAAGCAGTTGGCCGACGAGTCATGGGTATGTGCCGGAAAGCTGGCGCACCTTGACCCCAGCCTGCGGCTGCCCGTCGCATCCATCGCGTTTCCCGCTCTGCGTGGTTGTCCCGAGGAGCAGACGCGAGTGATGACAACGGTTCTCGGCGAACTGATCAACGCCGACGGTCAGATCGACATCTTTGAATACTGTCTTGGCACACTCGTTTTCGTTGGCTTGAACGAGGCTCTGACCTCAGCATCGCCGTGGAAGAGCACGCGTCAGAGCCTGGCCGGCGCCCAAAACGCGATCTGTTGCCTCATCGCCGTGCTGGCGCAGGCCGGCAACAGCGACCCGTCGGCCGCGGCCGCGGCATTCCAGGCGGGGATCTCGGTCGCGTACCCTCAGGCGCGGGTTCCCTACCTGCCGGTCCGGGACATATTTGCGCTTGAACAGGTGTGGCCGGTGATCGACGGACTGGAAGGCAACGACAAGGCCACCCTTGTTACCGCTGTCGTGACGACGATAACGGCCGACAAGGTCGTCACCGAGGAGGAGTCCGAGCTGCTCCGAACCGTATGCGGGGTGGTGCACTGCCCGGTCCCTCCGGTCGTCTAGGGCGCCGCTAGGCACGAATCAGGCTGCAGCGGGCGGAAATTCGCCGTAAACGCCGCGCTCGTCGCCAGCCATCACCAGGCGATTCTGTTCGTCAGCGCGGGCGGCCAACTCGGCCAGCCGGTGCCGCCGGGCCTCGATGCGCTCGACGCGCCGACCAACCATGCGCACCGCGACGGCCACGCACACGGCACCGACGATCACCACCCAGACCGTCACCACCATCGCGACCAGCACGGCCAGCAACAGCGCCATTCTCCTAGGGTACTGCCGGGTGTCAACGTCCGTCGCTACTCCCTGGGGCTACCCCACCCAAGTCTGGATCGACCGACACTGAGGTGAGTTTTATTTGTGAAAGCGCCGGTGCTAGCGCAAGTGGAAATCGCCTGGTCGGGTCAGAACCAGGGTCCCGGAAAATGGCCGTCCTGATCTTGCACCATTACGATCTCCCTGCATTCCCCGTTCAAGGCCGCGACGTTCTCACCGCGGCACTCGAGCGTCCAGCCCGAAATCCGCGCGAAGGGCCGGACGGACCAGGTCGTCGAGATCGGATCGGGGGCGGGCAGGGCGAGGACGGCAAAGGTGTTGCCGACGTTGGTGATGTAAAGATGGTCTTCGAAGAACGCCAATTTGGAAATCGACATTTTGTTTGCGTCATCTCGGGTCTTCAGCAAATCCCAGTGTTGCGTTCGAAGGTTCCACACCCCGAACCCGAACTGCGAATTCTCCGACTTGTGACCGTCGACGAATAGCTTCCCGTCCGACAGCGTCGCGGACAGCCCGCCCCCGGAGATCCTGTCCGTATCGCCGATCTTGATGATGGCCTTCGCGTTCAGGTCATAAAACATGGTCGACGTGACCGGGGGATTGTACGAATCCGAGTGCGTGATCTTCACCAACTTATCGGGACCGTCGGACAACTCGGCATCGACGCTCGATATGTCGTTGTCCTGATAGATCGCTTCACCGTTCGGCCGGCGCAGCTCCGCGCCCGACGTCTTGGCCGGGTCCGTATTTCGTTGAAACGCAAGGACGTCCTGCCACACGCGGCCCGCCTGCGGGTCGTTCCACATCGTCGACAGGTCGGTACCGGAAAGGACGACCGTCCTGGGCGGCGACGCGCCGTCATGCCCGTCGGTGAAGGCGTTGACCCACGCGACGCCGGATGCCGTTGCGGCGAGGCCCCATCCGTCCGCCGCGGTCAGTTTCAGGTCGGGGGTCGGCGGCTGCAGCTCTTTGGTCAGCAACGGCTGGCTCGCCTTGAAATCGAAGACATACCCGGTCGCCTTGGCGGCGGTCGTCACCACATAAACGACCCTCATATCGTCCCCGGTGCCCGTCAGCGCACATATGGCACCCGTTAGATTCTCGCCGGCGGCAACGATAGGGATGGCCGGCGTTACGTACTGTCCCGTTTTCGTATCGAACACCTTGGGGCGGATGTCCTCGAGCGCTGACTTGCGAAGCGAGGATTTATCGGGGCAACCGAAGTACGCCGTTCCGCCGTAGGTTTTCCAGTCTTTCTCCAAAGGACCCGTCACCGAAGGCGGCGGGGCCGCCGTGCGCGTGGTTGTTGTCGCGGTGGAAGTCGAGGTGGTTGGTGCGGGTGGGCCGACGGTTTCCGAACAGGACGCGATGGCCAGGCAGACGGCCGACGCGACCAGGGCAAGCCTGTGTTTGGACACGGTTCGCCCCTTAACCGCACTCATCAACAAAACCCCCGTTAAGTTCGCCAACCATCGAGCGTAAAGCCGGCTCGGTGCGACCGCGACTTGGGTATCGAGGTCCTTGTCACATGAGCCGCATCGCTGCAGGGCATCGGCGCCGGCCGGTCTACGAGTTTCCACTGATGTTTGCTGCCGCAGATCACCCCATCCTGGCTAGCATGAGTGCAACAGATTCCCGCGTGGACATGCCACCGCTGACTTGGAGTGACCTGGGCGTGAACGGGCTGCCGACCGGAACGGTGACGCTCCTACTCGCCGACATCGAAGGCTCGACCCGGCTGTGGGAGACCCAACCCGACGTGATGGCCGCGGCCGTGGCGCGCCTCGATCGCACATTGACCGAGCTGGTTTCCACCCACCACGGAGTCCGCCCGATCGAGCAGGGTGAGGGCGACAGCTTCGTGATTGCGTTCAACCGCGCCGGCGACGCGGTGGCCTGCGCCCTCGATCTACAGCTCGCGCCGCTGCTTCCAATCCGGTTACGCATAGGCGTTCACACCGGGGACGTTCAGCTCCGCGACGAGGGCAACTACATCGGCCCGGCGATCAACCGGACCGGCCGGCTGCGCGATCTGGCCCATGGGGGACAAACGGTGCTGTCGGGGACGACCGGGGCGATTGTCACGGACAGTCTGCCGGCAGGTACCTGGCTGACCGATTTAGGGACGTATCAGCTTCGTGATCTCCCTCGCCCGGAGCGAGTGGTGCAGCTTTGCCATGCAGATCTCAATAGCGACTTCCCGCCACTGTGTACCCCGAAAGCTGCTGCTACGCACAATATTCCAGCTCAGTTGACGAGTTCATCGGTCGCGTCGAGCAGCTGGCCGAGGTGCCGCAGATTCTGGCCGCGAACCGGCTGGTGACCCTGACGGGTGCCGGCGGCGTGGGCAAAACCCGCCTCGCGGTGGAGGTCGCGGCGTTGTTAGCCGGCGAGCTTGACGGTGGGGTGTGGTTCGTCGACCTGGCGCCCATTGCCGATCCCGAGCTGGTCGCGATCGCAGCCGCCCGCGCGTTGGGCCTGCCCGACCAGCCGGGCCGTTCGACCACGGCGACACTGTTGGGATTCATCGGCAACCGTCAGATGCTCGTCGTGCTCGACAACTGCGAACATCTGCTGGACGCGACGGCGGCGCTGATCAAAGCACTGCTTGGCGCCTGCGCTGGGTTGCGCTTGCTCGTGACCAGCCGCGAGCCGATTGGCGTCGCGGGTGAGGTGACGTGGCGCGTCCCGTCGCTGTCGCTGGCCGACGAGGCGATCGAACTGTTCGTCGATCGCGCGCGGCTGGCTCAGCGCGAGTTCAGCATCACCGACGTGGCTGCTGCGGTCGCGGAGATTTGCCGGCGCCTGGACGGAGTGCCGCTGGCGATCGAGCTTGCGGCGGCGCGGGTGCGGGCGTTGTCGGTTGACGAGATCCGCGACAGCCTCCACGACCGCTTTCGCCTCCTGACTGGCACCACTCGCACGGCGGTGCGTCGCCAGCAGACATTGCGTGCATCCGTCGATTGGTCGCACGCGTTGTTGACCGAGTCGGAGCGGGTGCTGTTTCGCAGGTTGGCGGTGTTTGTCGGCGGCTTTGATCTCGCGGCCGCGCGAGCTGTCGCCGCCGGCAGCGATGTGGAGCGCTACCAGATGCTCGATCAGATCGCGCTGCTCGTCGACAAGTCTCTGATGGTGACCGAAAGCGCAAGCGGTGCAACGCGATACCGGCTGTTGGAAACGGTGCGTCAGTACGCGCTGGAGAAGCTCGGTGAATCGGGAGAGGGCGATGACGTGCGGGCCCGGCACCGCGATCACTACCTGGGGATCGTAGACCTGTTCGACAATCCGGCAGACGTGAGCGACGAGCAGCAAATCGAGCGCGTTGAAGCCGAGATCGACAACCTGCGCGGCGCGTTTGCCTGGAGCCTTGACCGGGGCGATGTCGAAACCGCATTGCGTTTCGCGTCCGCGTTGCTTCCACTTTGGCTGGCACGGGGTCGCATCCACGAGGCCTTAGTGGGCTGGTTTGATGCTGCTCTCAGCGCGTGTGATGGCCAGCGCGGGGACTTAGCGCCGGCTATCGAGGTGCGCGCGCTCGCCGACCGCGCGGTACTACACGCGTGGGCGATCGGGACCGACAGCGAGGATTGGGCAGAGCGAGCCCTGGAGATGGCGCGTGAGATCGGAGACTCTGCTCTGCTGGCGCGAGCCCTCGCTGCTCGCGGTGTTGTCGCCGTGTACCGCGGTGAGGCCGAACAACGATATTTCGACGAGGCGATCGAGCTCGCCCGCCCCTTGGGCGATAAATGGACGATGGGCCAGATACTGAGCTGGCAAGCGAACATGGCTTTCTTGGCGGGCGATCCGATTGCCGCTCGCAACGCCGCCGAGGAGGGCCGCCAATTAGCGGGCGCGATCGGTGATCGATTCACCACCCGCCAGTGCAGCACCTGGCTCGGCTGGGCACAAGCGATTACCGGGGACCTCGCCGCAGGCGTCCAGCAGTTGCGCGACGTCGAAACCGAGGCCGAAGCCGGACAAGATGCCGTCTGGTGGATGGTGAGTATGCACTACCGCGGATTGGCGATTTCGTACCAGGGCGATAGTCGTGCTGCGCTGGACATCCTCGACAGACCGATGTCGGTTCTGACTGAATTCGGCGACATGTGGATGGGTAATTCCAATGGCGTTCGCGCTATCGCGGCGCTGGCGGCCGGCGAGGTCTTGGAAGCAGAACGTACGAGCGCCGAGGCTTGGGACCAGCTGAGCGCCAACCCATTGCACCGGCAGATGTATGTTCATGTGCGGGCTGAATCCGCGTTGGCGCAAGCAGATCTAGACTCCGCGCGTCGTTGGGCCGACGAAGCGGTCGCCGTTGCCGCCGGCTGGCATCGCGTGCTGGCGCTGACAACCCGTGCCCGAGTCGGGATCGCGCAGGGGCAGGTCGACCAAGCCGAGCAGGACGCTCATGAGGCGTTGGCGGCTGCGACCGGTCTGAGCGCGCTCCTCGGTGTTCCCGACATCCTCGAGCTCCTTGCGATCCTGGCGGTCCACGGCGGACGCTACCCCGAGGCGGGCCGGCTCTTCGGCGCCGCCGATGCCCTGCGGCAACGCATCGGCTCGGTGCGGTTCAAAACCCACGACGCGGAACACGACGATGCGGTCGCGCGTTTGCGTGATGCGTTCGGAGACAGCGAGTTTCAGGCCGCGTGGGCGGAGGGCGCGGCACTGTCCACCGAAGAGTCGATCGCCTACGCCCAGCGGGGCCGCGGTGAGCGGCAGCGGCCTGCGGCCGGATGGGGATCGCTCACCCCGACCGAGCGCGCCGTCGTCGGGCTGGTCAGCGAGGGCCTGTCCAATAAGGCCATAGCCGCAAGGCTTTTCATCTCGCTGCGGACGGTGGAAAGCCACCTCACCCATGTCTACGCCAAGCTGGGCCTGTCCTCACGCGTCCAACTTGCCCAGGAGGCGGCGCGTCACGGCTGAAGCCGACGTTCTGGTAGACCGAAATCCATGAGTGGACTTGCCGACGACACACGGTGGATGGATGCCACGGACCAGGCGGCGCTGGTGGCCAAGGGCGAGGTCACACCCAGTGAACTGCTGGAGGCGGCGATCGAGCGGATCCAGCGATCGAACGCGTCGCTGAACGCCGTGGTCATCGAGTGGTTCGAGCACGCCCGGTCCGTGGCCGCCGACCCGGACCTGCCCGAGGGCCCGTTTCGCGGCGTCCCGTTTTTGCTCAAGGACCTGTACACGAGTTTCGCCGGTCAGACGTTGTCGAACGGGAATGTCGCGCTGAGAGAGGCGGGCAAGATCGATACCGCCGACACCACCCTGGTGGCCAGGTTCAAGGCGGCCGGGCTGGTGATCGCCGGGCGGACGAATACCCCCGAGATGGGCAGCCTGCCGACCACGCAGCCGCTGGCCTGGGGGCCGACCCGCAACCCGTGGGCGCTGGACCGCACGCCGGGAGGGTCGAGTGGCGGCGCAGCCGCCGCGGTGGCTGCCGGGATGGTCCCGTTCGCCAACGCCTCGGACGGCGGCGGGAGCATCCGCATCCCGGCGTCGTGCTGCGGGCTGGTCGGGCTCAAGCCGAGCCAGGGGCGGATCACGGTCGGGCCGGCGCGCGCCGAGGCGGGACTGGGCGTCGAACTGTGCGTCAGCCGCACGGTGCGCGACACGGCGAGGCTGCTCGATGCGGTGCGCGGCCCCGGTGTCGGCGACAGCGTGATCGCACCGGCGCCGGCGCGCCCGTACGTCGAGGAGCTCGGCGCCGACCCCGGTCGGCTGCGCATCGGGCTGCTCGACGTCCATCCGCGTGGCGAATTCCTGCACGAGGACTGCGTCGCGGCGGTGCGCGCCGCGGCGTCGACGCTCGGGGGGCTCGGGCACATCGTCGAGCCGGCCTGGCCGGGCTGTCTCGGCGACACGACGTTGCCGCGGAAGTTCATGGGGCTCTGGGCCACCCAGATGGCGATGGCCGCGCGCGGAATCAGCGAGACACTCGGACGTGAGGTGACCGCGGACGACATCGAGCCGGTTAACTGGGTGCACATCCAGCAGGCGCAGCGGGTCACAGGACTCGACTACGCCGTCGCGCAGGAGGCCGTGTGGGCGTTCCGGCGCACGCTGCAGCAATGGTGGGCCGACGGCTGGGATCTGCTGCTCACGCCGACGTTACCCGAACCGCCGCTGCTGCTAACGGAATTCGAGAACAATCCCGAACACCCGACGGCGCCGATGCGCCGCGCCGGTCAGTTCGCCGTATTCACGCCGCCGTTCAACATGAGCGGGCAGCCGGCGATCAGCCTGCCTCTGCACCGCAACGCGCAGGGCCTTCCGATCGGCATTCAGCTCGCCGCCGCCTACGGCCGGGAGGATGTCCTCATTCGCGTTGCCTCACAACTGGAATCGGCACACCCTTGGTTGTCGAATCATCCCGCGATTCCCTGACACCCAAGGACGGCGAGCAGACGCAGAATCGCACTGCGACGCAAGCGCGTTTCGTGCGATTCTGCGTCTGCTCGGCCCGCGAGACTAGTATTCGACGCGCCAGTGCTTGATGCCGTTGATGAAGGACGACCGCAGCCGCTCGGGATCGCCCGCCGATGTCAGGTCGGGCAGGTGGTCGGCGATCGCGTTGAACATCAGGTCGATCGTCATACGCGCCAGGTTGGCGCCGATGCAGTAATGCGCTCCGGTGCCACCGAATCCGACGTGTGGGTTGGGGCTGCGCAAGATGTCGAAGTCGTACGGCTGCTCGAAGACCTCATCGTCGAAGTTGGCCGAGCGGTAGAACAGCACCAACCGCTGGCCCTTCTCCATCCGCACACCACCGAGCTCGGTGTCGCGTAGCGCGGTGCGCTGAAACGCGGTGATCGGGGTGGCCCAGCGGATGATCTCGTCGGCCGCGGTCTTTGGGCGCTGCGCCTTGAAGAGCTCCCACTGATCCGGGTAATCGGTGAAGGCCATCATCCCCTGCGTGATCGAATTGCGGGTCGTCTCGTTGCCGGCGACGGCCAGCGTGACCACGAACATCCCGAACTCGGCCTCGGACAGGTGCTGGCCCTCGGCGTCGGCATGGATCAGCGTAGTGACGATGTCGTCACCGGGATCCTCGCGCCTTCGCGCCGCCAATTGCATGGCGTACCACATCAATTCGCCCGTTGCAGTCAGCGCGTCGTTGTCGGCGAATTCCGGGTCGTCGCTGCCGATCATGTTGTTGGTCCAGTCGAACAGCTTGTCGTAGTCCTCCTGCGGCACCCCGAGCAGCCCGGCGATCGCCTGCAGCGGCAACTCGCAGGCGACCTGGCGGACAAAGTCGCCCGACCCGGCCGCCGCGGCTTGCGCAACGATGCGCCGCGCGCGCTCGCCGAGGTCAGCGCGCAGCCGCTCGACCGCGCGCGGCGTGAAGGCGCGCGAGACGATCTTGCGCAGCCGGGTGTGTTCGGGATCGTCCATCATGATCATCGACGCGCGGCCCGCCTCGATCTGCCCGGACGCGAGGTCCGTCCGGTAGCGCGGCACGATCGATTTTTTGGCCGACGAGAAGACGTCGCTGCGCAGCGACACCTCGCGGATGTCGCGGTGCTTGGTCACCACCCAGTAGCCGCCGTCGCCGAACCCGCCTTGATCGGGCGCCTGCGGGTTCCACCAGATCGGCGCCGTCGCGCGCAACTCGGCCAACTCCTGCACCGGAAGCCGGTGGGCGTAGATGTCGGGATCGGTGAAGTCGAACCCTGGCGGGAGGTTCGGTGTGGCTTTAATAGGGAGATCGTAGCCGCGCGACTGCCGATGTCACCGGTATCGGGCGAACGCAAGAATTTCGCAAGGATTTGGCGAAAATCTGGCAAGCGGTGTGTGGCAGCCTCACGTCATGGACACCGTCCACACCCTGAAGCGGGTCGTTGGCAGCGCCCTGGTTTCGGCCGGGGTCGCGGTGGCCGGAGTGGGACTGGCCGCGGGTATCGCCCAGGCGGACGCAGACCAATGTTCGAGCAGATCGGGGTGCTACCACGGGCCCGGGATGCGCTGGTGTCCCGGCGATTATGTGTGGCCGGGCTTGCGGGCCACCGGCTGGGACCTGAACGCCTGCCACGTGTACCACGAGCAGTGTCCGCCCGGCTATTACGGCGGTTGCCCCGACAACATCGTCGAGGGACCGCCTCCACCGCCGCCACCGCCCGTCTTCCGTACCCGCGACGAGTGCTTGCGCGCCCTCGGATTGATCTGTGCATTCGCACCCTAGTAACACGAAATGTGGTGTATCCCAATGAGAATCATAGCGATGGTCGAGGCTCTCCTGGTGGCCGGCGCGCTGCTCCTAGCCGGACCGGTGAAAGCCGAGGTGCTGGCGTCACCGGCGCCGACCCAGTTTTACCCGCTGCGGCCGCCCCCCAGCCTGGGCGACCCCATGGCGGAGGCGCAAGAGCTGCAAAGCCAGATCGCAGACCTGGACGGCGCCTGGGACAGTCTGACTCCGCAGCAGCGAAACCAGCGGATTGCAGGACTACAGCAGCAGGTCACCAAGGTGGACTTGGACAGCCGCAACCTGCCTCAGGATCAAAAGGCGCAAGTGGACGCGATCCTCTTACCGTCACTTGGCCATCTGACTGCCCTGCTCATGAAGGCCCAGGGCCCGAATCAGCCGTGCTACTTCCCCGCCTGCCTGCCGGGGCTGTAGCCGGAGGCGCGACAATAGCGGCATGCTCTTGGTCCCGGCGTGGGCGTGGCGGGGCGGTCCTGTCTATCGGGCTGTGTGCCTGGGCGTCCCGGTCGGTATCTTGCTGGCAGCCTTGGTATTTGCAGAATCGGGGGTGTGGCTGGGCGCGCTGGTCGCGTTCGTGGTGCTCGGCATCTTCAACGGGTTCAGGATGGCTCGGCGGATGGCCAAGGCCTGGCCGGCGGCCGTCGATCTCAGCCCCGACGAGCGTGTCGCGGTAAGTTTCGCGGCCCGCCGGGGCCATCGGGTCGAAGATGCGCGGCTCGCGCCCGCTGCCGTCGAGTATGTCGGCGCGCTGCGCAACGCTCGCGTGCAAGCTCGACGCTGGCAGTGGTTGGTGTGGCTGGGTGGCGCGGCGATGCTTGTCCTTGCGGTGATCGACAGCCTGTTCGGGACGCCGCGGGTAGCCGCTGCGTCGTGGGTAGTCGTCGTGTTCTTCGCCGTTGAAATCTTCTGGTGGCCGCGGGCACAGGACAGGCTTTTGGCCAAGGCCGAGGACACTGGGGAATCAGCGTGCCAGGCCTTGAAACGGCCGCAGGTCGATGACGCGTGAGCTTCAGCTCGCAGCCGCGGTCGGCGCCGGCAGGCCGTCGCGCGCGCCGAGGTTGGTCGCCGCGGTGACAACGGCCCGCTCGATCTGGCGAAGCGCATGCACCGCGGTGAGGAACGGCCACAGATCGGGCCGCGGTTCGCCCTCGCCGTCTCGACGCCGGGCCAGGGTCTCGGCGGCGTCGAGCTCGTCGGTCGCGGAGTTGATCCGCACCCCGTCGGCGCCGTCGATGATGGTGACCAACGCGTCGATGTTGCTTCGAGCCCGGGCCGCGGCCGACGCGAAGGCCGGTGCCAGCGTCTGTGACTCGCCCGGATCCTGGTATTGCTCGCTGCTGCGCGCCAGGCTCCGCCCGTAACGATCGCACGCGGCGAATATCCGCAGGGCACGTCCAATGCTCCGGCGGCCGGCAAGCCCGGCCACCCCGGCCAGGTGCGGCTTGGCGCTGACCCGGAATTGCTGCAGCTTTCGGTCGAGCTGGCGTGCCTGCTCCGTCGGACTCAGGGTTTGGTCGTCGAACATCGTCGCGGTGGAGATCTCGATCAGCGCGGACAGGTCCGTCAGGAAGGCGCGGCTGTCATTCTGGATGGCGGTTCGGGTGTGGGTCGGCAGCACCAGGATGGCGACGGCGACCCCGATGACCGCACCGATCGCGGTCTCCTCGATTCGCAAAAGCAATACGCCGAAGGAGAATTGGCCGAGCAGGCCGTACAGCAACGCCAGCATCGTGGTGATCCAGAAGGTCATCAGGCTGTAGGTGACGGTCATGAAATAGAAAGCGCAGAACAGGCACACGAAGATCAACGCGAGCGAGGCGGCCTTGTCTCCGGCGAACAGCGTGGCCACCAGCACGCCACAGGGCACGCCAAGGACGGTGCCGAGCAACCGCTGCCAGCCCTTGGTCAGGGTTTCGCCCCAGGAGTTGGTGCCGGCGAAGATCACGAACGCGGCGATCACCGCCCAATACCAGCGCGACGGTGACACCAGTTCGCCCGTCACGATGGCCAACGATGCGGCGACGGACACCTGGATGGCTTGCCGCGTGGTCGGCAGCAGGCCGTGTTCCTCGGCGGCGGCCTCATCGCCATTCGGGTCGACGGTCTCGGGTTCCGGCGGCGGTGCGCTGCGGACGCGTTCGACTATCGCCCGGACTTCGGCGGTCGCCGTGGCGGCGTTGATGATCGCCAGGGCGAGGCGGCGCACGGCGGTGTCACCGGGGGCGTCGGACGCGGTGGCCGTCGGCTGCCGGTCAAGGATCCGTCGAGCCTGGCTCGCGGCCTGTCCCAGCCCGCCGGCTTGCGGGGTGCGGATTGCCCGGGCGAGCAGTGTGAGCGCCGTGACCAGTTCGGCGCGGGTGTCGGCAGGTATGTCGGCGCCGAGGGCGGCCGCTCGCCGGCCCGCGGTGGCGACCCATTCGATGGCGAGTTCGGCGTCGAACAGCCAGGGGGCCAGTTCTTCGCTGGTCACCCCCGGCCAGAGCAGGGCGGGGTCGGCCTTGTCATCGATCTGGCCCTGCACCATCAGGGCGGTCTCGTTGAGCCGGATAGCGCGCGCCCGCATGCGGCGACGCCGCCGTTCGTCGAGCCGGCCCGTGCGAACCGCTTCGGCGGTGGTGTCGACCACGATGGCCATCCGTGCCCGCAGCGCCCGAATGGTGGCCCGCAGCACGCGTTCCGGCTGATCGGGCAACACGTAGGTGGTCATCGCGAACGTGCACAGCGTTCCCACCACGATCGCCAGGATCATCCAGGGCAACTCCGAAATGCTGGCTTGCAGATACAAGGTGAAGAAATAGGCCATGAACGCGACCATGCCCAGCGCCCGCCCGCGCGCCTCGAAGCGGCGGACGTACACCGCGGCGAAGACGACCATCACGAACACGACATCGCTGGCCACCTTGTGCGGCGCGAGCAGCGCGGCGGCGGTGATGGCCAGGGCGGCGGGCACGGGCAGCAGCGCCATCGTGAGCCGCTGCCGGCGGGGGTTCGGCTCGTTGACGGATCGGGCCGCGACCATGGTGATGAGCACGCCGAGCAGGGCGACCGTCAGCGGCTGTCCCGTCGCCCTGGTCAGCACGAAGAGCACCGCCAGGGAGCACGCCAGCGCGGCCATCGTCCGAGTCGCCATCCGCAGCCGCAGCAGCCCGGGATCGGACCCGATCGCCCAGTTGTGGGCTCTTTCGTAGAGAACGGTTATCGCGGGCCACCCCTCTCCTACGACCGACACGACATGGTTACCCGAACTGCGTCTCGGCGACCACGCTAGTGTTCGACGGCGTGACCTCGCCTACGCGGGCAAAGCTGGCCGACGGCCGCGACCTGCTGTTCTTCGCGTTGCCCGGGCACTGCCCGGCGCCGGTCGAAGATCGCAGGCCGCTGCCGGAACGCGTCGGCGACGAGTCGCAGTTGCGGTTCGACCGGTCAACGGGGCAGTGGGTGATCATCGCGGCGCTGCGCCAGGACCGCACCTACAAGCCGCCGCCCGACCAGTGCCCGCTGTGTCCGGGCCCGACCGGCCTGACCAGCGAGGTGCCCGCGCCCGACTACGACGTCGTCGTCTTCGAGAACCGGTTCCCGAGCCTGTCCGGCACGGGTGAGCCGGCGCCCGTGCCCGCCGCCGGCTTTGTGTCCGCGGCGGGCCACGGGCGCACCGAGGTGATCTGCTTTTCCAGCGAACACACCGGGTCGTTCGCGGATTTGGAACCGGCGCACGCCCGGCTCGTCGTGGAGGCATGGCGGCACCGCACCGCCGACCTGATGGCCGCACCGGGCGTCGAGCAGGTGTTCTGCTTCGAAAACCGGGGCGAGGAGATCGGGGTGACGCTGACCCACCCGCACGGTCAGATCTACGGGTACCCCTATCTGACGCCGCGCACCGCCGAGATGCTGGAGCAGGCGCGCGAACACCGAATGCGTCACGGCGGCAACCTCTTTGCCGATCTGTTGGAGCGTGAGGTCGCCGACGGCAGTCGCGTCGTCGCGCACACCGAGCTGTTCACCGCGTTCGTGCCGTTTGCGGCGCGCTGGCCCGTCGAGGTGCACATCTACCCGAACAGGTTGGTGCACAACCTCGTCGAACTCGACGAGGCCGAAATGGACGGGTTCGCGCGCGTCTACCTCGACGTGCTCGGGAGGTTCGATCGCATGTACTCAGCTCCGCTGCCGTACATTTCGGCGCTGCACCAGTTCGCCATTACCGACGCCCAGGCTGACGGCTACTTCCACGTCGAGTTGATGTCGATCCGGCGCAGCGCCACCAAGCTCAAGTACCTGGCGGCCTCCGAATCGGCGATGGGCGCGTTCATCAGCGACGTCACGCCCGAAAGCGTGGCCCAGCGACTGCGGGAACTCGGCCGATGACCCAGCCAAGCGTCCGGTACGCCGCGCCCGGGCGGATCAACCTGATCGGGGAGCACACCGACTACAACCTGGGGTTCGCGCTGCCGATCGCGCTGCCGCAGCGCACCATAGTGACGTTCTGGCCGGACCGCAGCGATGCGCTCACCGTGCACAGCGAGCGCGCGCGCGACGCGGTGCGGTTTCCGCTCGGCACGGTTCCCGGCCAGGTGACCGGCTGGGCCGCCTACGTCGCCGGGGTGGTGTGGGCACTGCGTCAAACCGGCCAACCGATACCCGGCGGCACGATGTCGATCAGCAGCAACGTGGAGATGGGGTCGGGCCTGTCCTCCTCGGCGGCGTTGGAATGCGCGGTCTTGGGCGCGATCTCGGCGGCCGCCGGCATGCGCATCGACGCAAAAGAGCAGGCACGGCTGGCCCAGCAGGCCGAAAACGACTATGTCGGCGCCCCAACGGGTTTGCTTGACCAGCTGGCATCGCTGTTCGGGGAACCGTCGACAGCGCTGCTGATCGACTTTCGCGACCTCACCGTCGCGCCGGTGGCGTTCGACCCCGAAGCCAGCGGCGTCGTGCTGCTGCTCCTTGACTCCCGGGCCCGGCATCAACACGCCGGCGGCGAATACGCGGCCCTTCGCACATCGTGTGAGCGGGCGGCAGCCGATTTGCAAGTGTCATCGTTGCGTGACATCTGGGATCGCGGGCGCGCGGACTTGGACGCGGTCGTCAGCACGATCGATGCCCGCCGCGCACGCCATGTCCTCACCGAGAACGGCAGGGTACTGGATTTCGTTGCGGCATTGGGTGAGTCGGACTTCGTTGAAGCCGGCCACATCTTGACCGCATCACACGTCTCCATGCGTGACGACTTCGGAATCACCACCGAACATATCGATCTGATCGCCGACACAGCGGTGAACGCGGGCGCCCTCGGCGCCCGGATGACCGGCGGCGGATTCGGCGGCTGTGTGATCGCCTTGGTGCCGGAGCAGCGGGCGGACGCGGTCGCGGACGCGCTGCGCCACACGGTGCCCGATGCCGGTCACCCGCGGCCGATCATCACCCGCACCCATGCGGCCGCTGGCGCCGGGCCGTATGGGTGAGCGAGCCTGGACCGACCAATAGGTGAGTTTCATTTGCGCTATCGCCGGCGCTAGCGCAAATGGAAACCACCTTATGACCGACTCACGCCGCAAGGCGCGAAATATGGTCGCCGAGAGCGGAATTAGTGAACGGCTACTGGGCCGGAGTCAGACGCACGGCCGCCAGGTGGAGCCGGTCGACGGCTTCTTCGAACTCGTCGCGCGTGGGGATTCGCGGTTCGCGGAATTTCAATCCCATCATCCGCTGTGCGCGCCGCACGCCGTAGGAGTCGGCGCAGCGGTGGAACAGGTCGGAGACGACGGCGCGGTCGCGGATGAGCTCGCCGCGCATTGCGGTGGTCTTGCCGTCGTAGACGACCTGCGCGGGCGCGCCGCCGCGGAAGTTCTGCTTCCACGGAGCGCCGGTCAGCGCGTAGAGATCATGGTCGATCAGGTGGGCACTCAGGGGGATTGAGTACGGCCGCCCCGTCTTTCGCCCGGTGAAGCCCAGCACCATCAGCTGCTTGCGCGCCGGACCGGCGAGGGGGGTCCGCAACAGGAACGACAGCGCGGGGTTAACAAGACGCAGCAGCGCCGACGGTGGGTGTCCGACGTCTATCGCATAAGACTGTTCTGTCATGTCAAACACCGTACGGCCAAACGGGCGCGCCGCGGAGCGTGTTTGTCCCCGCGGCGCGCCCGCCTCGTGGTCGTTGCGTCAGGGGGTAGTAATGGTCGTTTTGTCGTCGATGATGTTGGTGGCGTCCATCAGGGGACCCTGATCGCTTTGCAGCGAGTCGGCATTGAGCTGCAGCACGAACACTGCACCCTGGCTGGGAATCACCACCGTCTTCTGCGCGACGGTCCGTGCCTTGCCGTCCTTCTGGTAGGTGCCGTTCAGCTGCCAGGCCTGAAATCCGCCGAGCGTGGAGGCCTGCCCGTTGCCGGAGCCCTGGTAACCGGGAAGGCCGAGTAGCTCGTTGGGGGCGTACTGGATGATCTTGGCCTGGTCGACGTCACCGGTGAGCTTTGAGAAAAGCGCAGAGATGGTGGGCGGATCGGCCGGGTTTGCGGGCTGCGTCAACACGATGCCCCCGTACGAGGTTCCGGCGTTCTGGTTGATCTGCCAGCCATCGGGAACCGGCAGGTCGACGTTAGGGCCGGGATCGCCGTGATGGATGGGAGTCTCCGTGATGTGGTTGTCACTGATGTAGTCGGCGATCGTTGGGCCGGCCTTCGCCCCCGGCGTCGCGCTGGTCGTCGTTTTCGTCGAGGTGGACGTGGAGGTCGACGTCGACGTCGATGTCGACGGCGATGTCTTGTTGTGGAGCCGCAACCCACCAGCGCCAAACCCAGCGCCACGGTTACGGTTGCTGCTGTCAAGTGCTTCATCAATGAAATCTCCCGGAAATTGGGGCCGGCACCTGCGCCGGCCACGCCGGAATGAGACTAACCGAAGCCGTGCCCGACGTTGCTAGTCAAATCCGGGAAAATCGCCCTCGAAATACCACGCGAACACAGATTCATGCAGTATGAGACAGCTATGCGATCACGAAGGTCCGTCATCGCGTTTCTCGCGATCATCGCGATCGTGGTCGTCTGCATGGCCTTCGTCGCGGCGGCTCCGCCCCATGCTTACGACGGCGAGCCCGGCTTGGTCGCCAATCCCGTCGACCACGTCGACACGCTCATCGGCACCGGGACGGGGGGCGAGACGGTGGGGGAGATCAACAACTTCCCCGGCGCCGCCGTGCCGTTCGGAATGGTGCAGTACTCGCCGGACACCGTCGGCAATTATGCGGGCTACAACTACGGCAACCCGCGCTCCACCGGGTTCAGCATGACCCACGCCTCGGTGGGCTGTGCCGCGTTCGGCGACATCTCAATGCTGCCGACCACCACCCCGATCGGCTCCCAGCCGTGGAACGCGTGGGAGAGGGTCGCCCACGACGACACCGAGCAGGGCGTGCCCGGCTACTACACCGTGCGGTTCCCGGCCACCGGCGTGACCGCGGAGCTCACCGCCACCACCCGCACCGGCATTGGCCGGTTCCGCTATCCGCGCAACGGTCGGTCCGCCCTGTTTCACGTCCGCTCCGGCGCGTCGTTGGCAGGCAATTCCCGGTCGACCATTCAGATCGGCGACGACAACACCACGATCACCGGTTGGGCGACCAGCGGCGGATTCTGCAGCAAGAACAACACCTACACGGTGTATTTCGCGATGAAGTTCAGCCAGCCGTTCACCTCCTACGGCACCTGGGATGGCTACACCGTCTCCGCGGGCGCCCGCAGCGCGGCGTCGCCCTACGCTGGCGGGTACGTGGCGTTCCCCGCCGGCTCGGTGGTCGAGGTACGGACCGCGATCTCCTACGTCGGCATCGACGGGGCGCGTGCCAACCTGGCGGCCGAGGGCAAAGCAAGCTTCCATGACGCGCGCGCCGCCGCAATCTCCCAATGGAACGCCACGCTGTCGTGTATCGCGGTGGCCGGCAGGAACGCCGACAACATTGAGACCTTCTACACCAGCCTGTACCGATCACTGCTGCACCCCAACACGTTCAACGACGTGGACGGACGCTACATCGGATTCGACGGCATGATCCACAGCGTCGCCGACGGGCACACCCAGTACACCAATTTCTCCGACTGGGATACCTATCGGGGGGTGGCGGCCCTGCAAGGGCTGCTCTTCCCGCAGCAGGCCGGCGACATGGCCCAATCGCTCGTCAACGACGCCGAGCAGAGCGGGTCGTTTCCGCGCTGGGCCCTTGCCAATTCGGCAACCGGTGAGATGACCGGGGACAGCGTCGTACCCCTCATCGTGAACCTGCACGCATTCGGCGGCAAGGACTTCGACCTTCAGGCGGCGCTGCGCTTCATGGTGAACGCGGCGACCAAAGGCGGTGTCGGGCTGAACGGCTACGTCGAGCGGCCGGGCATCGCCACCTATCTGCAGTTGGGC
Organism: uncultured Actinomycetota bacterium; assembly: GCA_963703795.1. Taxonomy (GTDB): domain Bacteria; phylum Actinomycetota; class Actinomycetes; order Mycobacteriales; family Mycobacteriaceae; genus Mycobacterium. The sequence goes on from CAVPFT010000042.1 coordinate 80,494, forward strand.
TACCTACCCGACACACCGGGATTCGGTGCCGGCGCTTCGATCACGCTCGAATGGTCCGTCGACGACTTCGCCATCTCCCGATTCGCCGAATCGCTCGGCGACGCGACGACCGCCGCCGAATTCCAGGACCGGGCCCAGTACTGGCAGAACCTGTTCAACCCCAGCACCCGCTACATCTCGCCCCGCGACCCGATGGGGTTCTTCCCCCCGGGCCCCGGGTTCGTGGATTCGCCTTGGGTTTCGGCCAGGAGGGATTCGACGAGGGCAACGCCGAGCAATACGTCTGGTGGGTGCCGCAGAACGTCGCCGGCCTGGTGACCGCTCTCGGCGGGCGAGCGACGGTCGCCGGCCGGCTCGACCGGTTCACCAAAGAACTCAACGTGGGCCCCAAGGCGCCGCATCTGTGGGCCGGCAACGAGCCGAACTTCGGGGTGTCGTGGCTGTACAACTACATCGGTCAGCCATGGCAGACTCAGCTCACGGTCGACCGGGTGCGCGGGCTATTCGGTCCCACACCCGACGGCGAGCCCGGCAACGACGATCTGGGCGCGCTGTCGAGCTGGTACGTCTGGGCCGCCCTCGGCCTGTTCCCGAGCACCCCGGGAACACCGATCCTCACCGTCAACACCCCGCTGTTCGATCGGGTCGTAATCGCCCTCCCGGATGGCAAATTCATTCGGATCTCCGCCCCGGGCGCGTCGGGACCGCACCACCTGAAGTACATCAGCCACCTGAGCATCGACGGCCAGCCCACCGATCACACGTGGCTGCCGGAGTCGATCATCATCACCGGCGGCGAGCTCAAGTTCTCGCTCGCCGCATATCCGAACAAGGTCTGGGGAACGGCCGAGTCCTCCGCGCCCCCGTCGTTTGGCGCCGGCAGTTCCGCTGTGACCGTTAACGTCACGCGGCCCATCGTCACGATCGCGCCCGGACGCGACGGCACCGTAAGACTCGATGCGCAACGAATGATCGACGGCGCCGGCGGATACACGATCAGCGGCACATCCGCCGACGGCGGGATTACGGTGGCACCCGCGTCGGGGCAGTTCGGCTCCGACGGATCCGCCGCCGTTGACGTCACGATCAAGCTGGCGTCGACGGTGCCCGAGGCGTACTACCCGGTCTATCTCACCACCACGGTTGGCGAAACCATCAGGAGATCGGTCGTTTTGGTCGTTGCCCAGGCCGAGCCGACTAAGAGTTGACTGCGTCAGATCATTTCCTTCTCCGTCAGCCACCGCATCACAGGCCAGCCGACGAATACCGGTAGCCAGCAGGTGAGCACCCGATACAGCAGAACCGACGGCACACCAACTGCCGCCGGTACGCCAAAGGCAGCCAGACCACCGATCAGCGCCGCTTCGACGGCGCCGACACCGCCTGGCGTGGGCGCGGCGGAGGCCAGCGTTCCGCCGACCATCGTCACCACGGTGCACGTGACAAACGTCGCGCCGCCGCCGAAGGCCTGGACACTGGCCCAAAGCGCCAACGCCGCCCCGAGTGTTGTTCCGGCACAGCCCAGTACGATCAGCCCCAGTCGTTTCGGTTCGCGGGCAACATCGACGAGGTCGCCGGCTACCTCCTTCACCTTCGGACGCAGGTCCGTTGCCAGCCAGCGCCGCAGCCTGGGCACCAACAGGAATGCACCGACGATGCCCAGCGCCACACCCGCGATCAGGTACAGCACTGTGGCATCGGGGACGAAGTGCGAAAGGTCCATCGACGCGCCCGCAACGGTGCTGAACAGGATCAGCAACACGAGGTGCATGATCACCTGAACCGATTGCTGCAGCGCCACCGCGGTGGTGGCCCGCACCGCGGACAGCCCTCCCCCTTCTGCAGGTACCGCGTGCTAAGCGCCAGGCCACCGACCCCGGCCGGTGTAGTGGTTGCCGCAAAAGTGTTGGCCACCTGCGCGATTGACAGCTTCCAGAAGTTCACCGACTCGTCGGCGCTGGCCCATAAGGCGGCTGCCGCGCCCACGTACGTCAGCGCGGATATCGTCAAGCCCAGCAGCGCCCACCACCAGTTCGCGGTCCGCAACTCGGAGAAGAACGTCCCCACGGTGCTGATGAACGGATACGCGACATAAACCAGCGCGACGAGCAGCACGAGTTGAATGACCTGCCGGCGGTTGAACCGGGTGATCGTTTCGTTTTTGATCTGGTCCGCACCGGTTTGACGCTTCACCTCCGCGCGGGCCCCGGAGATGACGGCGCCCGCATCGGGTATCGATTTCCGGATCTCTTTCGGCACAGCAGATTTCGTGAGCCGGCGCGAAGCGGTCAAGACGGTGTCTTTCCCGAATGCGTCGATCGCCGCGCCCACCGCGGACTCCGCGTCGTACAGCGCGGACGTCGTCACCAGGAGTTGGGCGATGTCGGATTGGAGTTGCCTGTCGGTGGCGCCGTATTCGGCGCTGCCGAACCCACCGAACAGCACGGTGCCGTCATCGACGGTGATCTCGCTGCTGCGCAGGTCGCCGTGGGAGAGCTGATGGTCGTTGAGGACCTGTAGCGATTCCCACGCACGGGCGACCGGCGTCTTCGTCGCGCACTGGTCGAGCGGAATCCCCCGGATGGGCTGGTACGCGTACAACATCCATCCCCTGTCAAGGGAGGCGACAGCGATCGGCGACGTGTTGGCGACGCCCAACTCGCCGACGGCAATGGCCATCAGCGCACGATGCTCGACGGTGCGGCGCATCGACGTCACCAGGGGCGCGGTCTCCCTGGCCTGCAGCCGCAGCTTCTGCCAGAGCTGGAGCAGGGCACCGCCGCTGCGCTGATGCGGACCGTACATCTCGACCAGGGCCTGATGAAATGCCGCGTTCGGGGCCGGATCGGGATCCATGGACGTGGCCGAAAGAACAAGCGGGCCCGGTCCGGCGGGCCGGATCACCTGGAGCCGGGAGACCCGGCATCCGCGTTTGGCCATCCCGCGCACCGCGCCATCCAGCGGCACCTCAAGGGCGGGGGTGCCGACGACCAGGACGACGAGCGCGCCGACGAACCATCCGACCGCGAGGCCCAGCAAGGAGCGCGCGGGGACTATCGCACTCACGAACAGGTGGATCGGCACGAAGGCGAGCAGCAGCGCCCACCACCAACGCCGCCACCGCGCGGGCAGCCAGGGGCCCGACACGGTCAACACCGCAGCGAGCATCGCTATCCACCGCGGGTCGTCCAGGATCTGAGCCAGCACGGTTTGCGGCCGGTCCGTGAGGTCGAAGTGCCATCGGGGTGCCGAGAAGCCGCTGCCGCCGATCGAGAGCGAGAGAACCGCGAGGAGTCCCGCGGCCGCGTAGGCGCCGAGCAGCTTCCATTGCCGGGCGATGATCAACCCGATGAGGATCGCGAACGGCAGCGCCAGGATCGCGATGCCGTAGCCCAGGTAGACGAGATCGGACTGGGTGGGGGTCAGTACCCCGACGATCTGCGATATCGATCGCTCCAGCGCGACCCACTGCGGGCGGGTGATGAGCGAACCGGCGATCAGGATCGCGAAGAAGACCACGCTGGCGACGAGCCGGATGATGTCATTGGTCCGCCGGGTCAGCGGTTGCAGCAAGCTGCCCGAAACGCTGATGTCGCGCCCGTCAACTCGCATGTCGAGATCCTTTGGCCCGGGGCCGCGCCGTTAGCCGCCCGCCGACAACTTAACCGGATACCTCGCCGCCGGCGTGCACAGCTTGCTCCTACGCGGCGCGCGTAGGCTCCGGTAGGTAGTTGTGCTAGCGAATTGGGAGGGCAAGGGCGTGGCCAGAACGGACAACGACACCTGGAAGATCACCGAGAGCGTGGGCGCGACGGCACTGGGCGTCGCCGCGGCCCGCGCGGCGGAAACCGAGAGCGAAAACCCGCTGATCAGCGATCCTTTAGCGCGGGTCTTCCTCGATGCGGCCGGCGACGGCATGTGGAACTGGTTCGCGGCCCCCAACCTGCCCGCCGAGATCACCGAGGCCGAACCCGACCTGAAGCCGCGGATGCAGGGAATGGTCGACTACATGGCCGCGCGGACCTCGTTTTTCGACCAGTTCTTCCTCGACGCGACCCGCGCCGGCGTGACCCAGGTGGTGATCCTGGCGGCGGGTTTGGACTCGCGGGCCTGGCGGCTGCCGTGGCCCGATGGCATCACGGTGTACGAACTCGACCAGCCCAGCGTGCTGGAATTCAAGTCCTCGACGCTGCGCGACAACGGTGCGCAGCCGACCTGCAACCTGGTGCACGTTCCGGTCGACCTGCGCCACGACTGGCCGGCCGCGTTGCAGCAGGCCGGTCTGACAGCTCGGCGCCCAGCGCCTGGTCCGCCGAGGGGCTGTTGCCGTTCTGCCCGCGGTCGCTCACGAGCTGCTGTTCGAGCGTGTTCAGGCGCTGGGGGTCGCGGGCAGCCGGATCGCCGTGGAGGCGCCCGGCCCGGACTTCCTCGACGAGGCCGCCATCGCCAAGCGGCGCGCGATGATGCAGCGGGTGCGTGACCTGATGGCCAAACTGGAGCCGCAACGGGACATCCCCGAGGTCCAGGACCTGTGGTACTTCGAGGAGCGCGAGGATGTCGGTGACTGGTTGCGTCGCCACGGCTGGGACGTGACGGTGACGGAGGCGGTGGAGTTGATGGCCCGCTACGACCGCAGGCCCCCGCAAGGCATCGACGACGGCCCCCCTCGGACCCTGTTCGTGTCGGCCGAGCGGGCGGGGGAGTGAGCGTGGCGAGAACCGACAATGACTCCTGGGAGATCACCGAGAGCGTGGGGGCGACGGCGCTGGGCGTGGCGTCGGCCCGGGCGGCGGAAACCCGCAGCGAAAATCCCTTGATCAGCGACCCGTTCGCCCAGGTGTTCCTCGACGCCGTCGGCGACGGGGTGTGGAACTGGCATTCCGCGCCGCAGCTGCCCGACGAGCTGATCGAGGCCGAACCCGAGTTGCCGCTGCAGATGCAGTCGATGGTCGGCTATATGGCTTCGCGGACAGCGTTTTTCGACCAGTTCTTCACCGAAGCCACCCGGGCGGGTATCCGTCAGGCGGTGATCCTGGCGGCGGGATTGGACTCGCGGGCGTGGCGGCTGCCTTGGCCAGACGGGCCGGGTGGCACCACGGTGTACGAACTCGACCAACCCCGGGTGCTGGAGTTCAAATCGTCGACGTTGGCCGAGCACGGGGCGCAGCCCGCCTGCAACCGGATCGCTGTGCCGGTGGACCTGCGTCAGGACTGGCCAACTGCGTTGCGGCAAGTCGGTTTTGACCCGTCGGCGCCCAGTGTCTGGTCGGCGGAGGGACTGATGCCATATCTGCCTGCCGCGGCTCAGGACCTGCTGTTCGACCGGGTTCAGGGGCTCACCGCCGCCGGCAGCCGGGTCGGCGTGGAGGCGCTGGGACCGAAGTTTCTCGACCCGCAGTTTCGGGCGAAGCGTCGTGAGCGGATGGATCGGATCCGCACTTTGATGGCCGAAGTCGACCCAAAGCGTCAGATCCCCAGGACCGATGAGCTGTGGTACTTCGAGGAGCGCGAAGACGTCGGTGACTGGTTCCGTCGCCACGGGTGGGACGTGACGGTGACGCCATCCGACGAGTTGATGGCCGGCTACGGCCGCAGACCTCCCGAAGAGGTCCGGGACCAGGTTCCGGGGAACCTGTTCGTGGCCGCGCAACGGGCGGGGAGCTAGCGCTCGCCGGCCCGCTTCTCCTCATCGCGGTGGGCGTGCTCGCGCCATGTTCGAAATCCACGCCGCGCGGCGAACGCGCCGACGATGGCGGTCACGCACCACACCGCTATCGCCGCGTATGCCAATGCCGTCGACCGATTCCCGATCGAGGCGCCCAGCGCGGTGTAGACGAATGCCCGCGGCGCCGAGCCGATGAACGCGCCGATCGCCATCTGCCACAACGGAACTCCGAACGCCCCGAACGCATACGAGGCGAGCGCATCCGATAGGCCGGGGACGAAGCGCTGACCGACCACCGCCCACAGCCCGCGTCGTTCGATCAACGCGTCGATGCGGTCGGCGCGCTTGGATCCCAGCAGCGCCCGCGCGCTGTCCCGGCCGGCTCGACGGCCGACGAGGCTCGCGCCGATCGCGGTGCCCACCGTCGCGCCCAGCGTCACGAACACGCCCACGACCGGACCGAACAGCAGCCCGCTGCTCGCGGCCAGAATCGAGCCCGGCACGAAGATCGCGCCGAGCACGGCCGACATCGCGATGTAGGTCAGCGGCGCCGCCGGCCCCGTCGCCTTGACCGTGCGCCGGACGTCCTCGATGTCGACGACATGCTTGACGGCCAACAGATAGAACAACGCGACCAGGAACGCGACGAACACCGCGAGCCGCACGATGTGGCGTCGTCGCGATGTCGGTGGGGGATCGTCGTCGTCGACCATGGTGACCGCGATTCTTCCTTATGGCCGGTTGACGTAGGGTCGCATGGCGTGCGGACCGATGACGACAGCTGGGACATCACCGAGAGCGTGGGTGCGACGGCGCTGGGGGTGGCGGCGGCGCGCGCGGCGGAGACCGAGAGCGACCATCCGCTGATCAGCGATCCGTTCGCGCGGGTTTTCCTGGACACCGCCGGAGACGGCGAGTGGAACTGGTTCGGTGCTCCCGAGCTGCCCGCCGAGGTCGTCGAAGCCGAACCCGCGTTGCCGCTGCGGATGAAGTCGATGGTCAGCTTTTTCGCTTCGCGGACCTTGTTTTTCGACACGCTGTTCCTCGACGCCGCCAACGCGGGCATCCGTCAGGTGGTGATCCTGGCGGCCGGCCTGGACGCGCGATCCTGGCGGTTGCCGTGGCCCGACGGAATCACGGTCTTCGAGCTCGACCAGCCCAGGGTGTTGGACTTCAAAGCCTCGACGTTGCGCGAGCACGGGGCCGAACCGACATGTCATCGGGTCGGTGTCCGCGGTGGATCTGCGTCAGGACTGGCCGAAGGCGTTGCAGCAGGCCGGTTTTGATGCGTCAGCGCCGAGCGCATGGTCGGTCGAGGGGCTCTTGATGTATCTGCCGGCGGCGGCCCAGGAGTTGCTGTTCGACCGCATTCAGGGGCTCACCGCTTCCGGCAGCCGGGTCGGCATCGAGGCGCTGTCACCCAACTTCGCCGACCCCGACGCCACCGCGCAGCGGCGTGAGCGCATCGGACCGCGTCCGGGCGTTGATGGCCAAGGCGGACCCGCAACGGGAGGTCCCGCGAACCGAGGAGCTGTGGTATTTCGAGGAACGTGAGGACGTCGCCGATTGGTGGCGTCGGCACGGCTGGGAGGTGGCGGTGACGCCGTCGGAGGAACTGATGGCCGGTTATGGTCGCAAACTTCCGCAGCAGATCGAGGAGGCGTCCCGCCGTACCTGTTCGTGTCCGCGCTGCGCTCGAGCTGACTCACCCATCGCCGCGTAGTCGCACCATCCGCGTCGTCGAACTCTCATCGAGCTCCACGACGTCGGAACGCGACCGCAGGAAGCCGCTGAAAGACTTGAATCCCAGGGACCTTTCGCTGAACGACGGGTCCATGCGCTTCATCTGCGCCTTGACCGCGGAGTTGTGCAGCCAGTCGACGTCGTCTTTCTCCAGGCCCATCCGCAGCGCGCGCGTCAGCAGGTCGGTGGCCGCTGCCTGCGGATCGGGCTGTTGCGGCTCCTCGGCGTCGGCGTCGGCGTCGTTGGCGCGACGGGTGCGTCGCTTCGGCGCGGTGGCCGCGTCGTCGGCGGGCGCCGCTTCGGGCTTGGCCACCGGAACCCCCGGCAGCGTGTCGTAGGTGACGAACTCGTCGCAGGCGGCCGCCAGCGCCCGGCTCGACGAGCCGGCCACCCCGACGCCGACCACGTAGCGGCCGAGCCGCTTACAGCGCTGCGCCAGCGGAATGTAGTCGGAGTCGCCGGCCACGATCACCACATGGGTGAGGTCGGGCAGCCGGAACATGTCTTCGACCGTGTCGACGGCCAGTCGGATGTCGGCGCCGTTCTTGCCGTAGGCCGCCGCCGGGAACAGCTGCACCAGATCGACCGCGCGGCCCACCAGCTGGTTGCGGTAGCCGGTGTTGACCTCGGCCGACCAGTCCGCGTACGCGCGGGTGAGCACCAAGGTGCCGAACGACGAGGCGAAGTCGATGATGGCGCCGACCTCGACGGTGGCCCGCGCGAGCTTATCGGGCTGCTTGTCCAGCCCCTTGGCCTTGTCCCGCTGGAACGAGCTGCGGCCATGCACCTGGTCGTAGCGGGAGATCACAATGTTGTCGAAGTCGAGGTAGACCGCCACGCGGCCGGCTCCGGGATCCGTCATGAGCACAGTCTTGACCATCGGCTCCGCGGTGGTGTGCAGACCCGTCGACCGACCGGTCCCGCTAGCGCTTCAACATGCGGGAAAGGACCCGTAACGCCAGCGGAGCCGGCACGAACCGGGAGGACCCCAGCGCCAATCGCACCTGCGGTCCCCCCGGGACCACCGAGCCGCGACCACGGTCGGCGGCTTTCAGCGCGTCGGCGACCACCCGCTCGGCGGAAACCTGAGTGAATCCCGGTAGTCGGCTGACCAGGTAATCGGCGTCGTTGGTCGCCTGGAACTCCGTCGGCACGGGGCCGGGGCAGACCGCGGTGACCGTCACACCGGTGCCGGCGACCTCGGCGTTCACCGCCTCCGACAACCACAACACATACGCTTTGGCCGCGGCATAGCCGGCGTTGTACGGCGATGGCTGGAATCCCGACACCGACGACAGGTTGATGATCGCGCCGCGACCGCGATCGACCATGCCCGGCAGATAGCGCAGCATCAGATCCGCGACCGCCTCGACGTCGACACGCAGCATCTGCAGTTCCTTGTCGCGACCTTCGGCGCCGAACTTCGTGTAGATCCCCAGGCCCGCATTGTTCACCAGCACGTCGACCTGTGCGCCGAGCTCGTCGATCCGTGCGGCGAGCCGGTCCCGGTCCTGCGGGACCGCGAGATCGGTCCCCACCGCGACGGCGTGCTCGTCACCGCCAAGTTCGGTGCACAACTTTTGCAGCCGGTCCTCCCGGCGGGCAGTGACGACCACGCGGTAGCCGCGCGCCACGAGTTGACGGGCGAATTGTTCGCCGATGCCTGATGATGCGCCGGTGACCAGCGCGACCGAACCTGTCGATGGCGGCGGAAGTGTCATGTGAGGCGAGCCTAGGTGGCCCCAACGCCGGTCGCAACGGTTATGAATTCACCCGGTGCCCGCCGTGGCCTGCAGCCGCAGTCGTAGCCCACTCGCCCGCGCCGCCCGGCGCCCGATCGCGGTCCGTACCGAGGCCTCGGAACCGACCACGCGGACCTTGGCCTTGGCGCGGGTCACCGCGGTATAGAAAAGCTCGCGGGTGAGCAGCCGCGAATCGTCCTGCGGCATAAGGACCGTGATCTCGTCCGCCTGGCTGCCCTGGCTTTTGTGGATCGTCATGGCGTGCATCGTTTCGATCTCGGACAGGCGGCTGGTCGCGAAGTCCAGCGGCCCTGTCGCGCCGGCGATGACGGCCCGCAGGCCGTCATGGCCAATCACGACCACTCCGGTGTCGCCGTTGTAGACCTTGAGCCCATAGTCGTTGGCCGTCACCAACAATGGTCGGCCCGGCGTACCACTCCGACCACGCCGGCTGACCCGTCTCCTCGGACAGCCAGCGCTCCACCTGCCGGTTCCAGTGCGACACCCCGTACGGTCCCCGCCGGTGGGCGCACAACAGCCGGTGCTCACCCAGCGTCGTCAACGCCGCCTCGGCGGCGCCGAGACCGCGGCCTCGCGCACCCGCAGCGCGTGTGGAACCAGCACCGCACGCAGCCGGCCGGCCGGGCCGTCGGAATCGAGCCACTCGATATGCTCACCGCCGTTGCTCAGCAGTTCCACCACACGGTCGGCGTCGCCGACCCGGATCGCCTCGGCCAGCGCGCCAATCGACTCACCGAACCGGTGCGAGCGTGCGCAGGGCGGCCACCCGCACGTCGTGACGGCGGTCAGCCCTTCCACCAAGTCCGCCAGCACGGCACCGGCTTCCACCGAGGCCAGCTGGTCGGGATCACCTACCAGGATCAGCCGCGTATCCGGGCGCACCGCTTCCAGCAGCCGGGCCATCATCGTCAGCGACACCATCGACGTCTCGTCGACCACGATCACGTCGTGCGGCAACCGATTGCCGCGATTGTGCTTGAACCGCACCGACGTATCCGGGCGGGAACCCAGCAGCCGGTGCAGCGTCGTCGACCGCAGGCCGGCCAGCCGCGCCCGGTCTTCCGCGGCGAGGTTTTCCACCTCGGCGGTCACGGCCTCGGCCAGCCGCGCCGCGGCCTTCCCGGTCGGTGCGGCCAACGCGATTCGCGGCCGCGGAGCGCCGCCGAGCTCGGCCTGCCCGACCAGCAGCGCCAGCAGCCGCGCGATCGTGGTGGTCTTGCCGGTCCCGGGTCCACCGGTCACCACGGTAACCGCCTGCGACAGAGCGATTTCCGCTGCTTCCCGCTGCTCGTCGTACCCCGGCGGGAAAAGTCGCTCGCAAGGCGGGCACGTCGCCGATTGCCCCCGGCACCGACAGCGCGAGCAGGTCGGCGCAGACCTGCTCTTCTTCGAGCCAGTACCGGTCCAGGTACAGCAGATCACCGAACAGCCGCAGCACCGGTGGCGACCCGAGCAATCGGCTGGCCGCCACGGCGGCCAGCCAGTCGTCGGCATCGGGCCAGGGCAGATCCGGCATGCCGACATGCGCCTCGACCGTCCGCAGGTCGACGCACACCGAACCACCCCGCAGCGCGCGCACCACCAACGCGATCGCCAGCGCCACCCGCTCGTCCGGTTCACCGCCGAGCGCCGTAAGCCGCTGTGCCACATGGATATCCGCGGCCTCGAAGACACCGGCGTCCCTGAATGTCCGCAAGATTCCCGCGGCGGCGAGCGCCTCGAGCGTCACGCGACCGCCCTCCCCGCATCGAGCAGGTCCGACAGGCCCGCGACCAACGACGAAGGTGGCCGCCAGCTGAACACGCCGGACGGGTGCCCGTCGATCACCGGTGTGTCCGGGCCGCACATACCGCGCACGAACAGGTAGAGGATACCGCCGAGATGTTGGTCGGGGTCGTAATCGGCAACCCGCCAACGCAAGAACCGATGCAGCACGGCGCTGTACAACAGAGCCTGCAGCGGATAATCCGAGTGCAGCATCGCCTCGACCAGCCGCCGCCGGTCGTAATCGGCGGCCGTCAGCGGCCGCTCCGGATCGCCGAGCCAGTTGGTCTTGTAATCCACCACCAGATACCGATACCCCGCGCCGCCGGGCACGCGTAACACGACATCCAGCGAACCGGTGAGGTATCCGCGCAGCGACTGGCCACCAAGCGCGCGGCTCATCAACCGATCGGCATAGACCGCCAGCGGATCATCGGCCGGTAGGCGCTCGCGCAACAACGTCCCCACGTCCGCCAGGCTGATTTCGGGCGCGGGCGAACGCAGATCGCCGCCGGCCAACGGCAATTCAAAGTCAAGCTCCCGCAATCGATCCCGCAATCCGATCTGGCGCAGCGTGAGACCGCCGGCCAGCGGGCCCAGCGGAGTGTCGTGCATCGGCACCATCGCCGCGGCCAGCACCTCCGGCGCCACGTCGACGGGCCACCACACCGAGTGCCGCCGGATGTGCGACTCCAGCTCGCCGGCCAGATCGGCGGCCAGCGGATCGGCCGTCTCCAGCACGGCGTGCACCAGTGAGCCGAACTTTGCGCCCGCCGGCAGATCCGCCATCGGCGACGGCACGTCGGGCCCGGATGCCGCCTCGGTCAACGAAATATCGTCGACTTCGTCGTCCAGCTCGGTGACCTCAGGCTCACTGCTCACCCCGATGGTCACGGAAGTTTCAGTCAACCGGATCAGACCGGAGTAGGAGGTGCGCCGCCATCCGATGTCGATGCCGCGGTGGAAGTGGCGGCTGTCGAGGTTGGACGGCACCGGCTGCGCCGCCAAAGGCGCCGCTAAAGGCCCTGCGATCACCGAGTCCTCGATCACCGGCCCGCCCGCGGCCTCCCACTCGCGCAACCGGGCCAGCGCGTCGTCGTCGGAGACCTTCGCGGGCTCACATACGTCGGGCACGAAGGACTCGCCGGGCCGGCGCCCGCGCAGCAGCCGGGACAGGCCGCCGTTGGGTTCGTAGTAGGCCGGCGACCACCACGCCACCACCTGCGCCTGCGCCCTCGTCAACGCGACATACGTCAACCGGCCGGCGTCGCCGGCATCCTCCTTGCGGCCCAGCGTTTCAACCGTCGCGAAGTCGGGGCTGTCCTTGCCGCCGACGTGCAGGCAGCGCACCCCATCGTCGTGAAACAGCACGATGTCGCGTTTCGCAACGCTGCGGTTGAATGCGAACGGCAGGTACACGATCGGGTACTGCAGGCCCTTGCTCGCGTACACCGTCATGATCTGCACGGCGGCGGCGTCGCTGTCGATTCGGCGGTTGCGTTCCGTCGCGCCGCTGCGTTCGTCGCGTTGCCTGCGCAACCAGTCGCGGAGTGCGGGCAGAGTGTAGTGCTCGCGGTGAGTGACATCCTGCAGCAGCTGCGTGATGTGCGCCAGGTCGGTCATGTGCCGCTCGCCGCCCTGCCAGGCGAGCACCCGGTCGCCCATGCCCCGCACCTGCGCCGCCTCGAAGATTGCCGCGACGCCGCGCTCGCGGGCGTGGCCGGCCCACTCCCGCAGTGTTTCCGCGATCCGGTCGGTCAGCGCGTCACCCCCGGCCGCCAACGATTCCGCGGTGTGGCCGAAGAACATCGTCGCCGCGGCCGCGCGCACCATCCCGGGACGATGCGGCTGGTCGAATGCCTCCATCAGGCAAAGCCAGTCGTCGGCGGCTTCGGAGGTGAACACGTCGGTGTTGCCGGTATAAACCGCCGGAACGCCCGCGTCGCACAGCGCCCTGAAGCAGGCGCCGGCATCCTCGTGCCTCTCCACGATGACGGCGATGTCGCGGGCCCGCAGGGGCTTGCCGTCGAACGTCGCGCCGTTCGCGAGCAGTGCGCGGACGTCGGCGGCGAGGTCGGCGCCGATGTGCTCCCGCAAATCGTCGATCGGCATGTTCGCCAGGCCCTTGCGCCCCAGAGCCTTTCGCTGTACCACGCGCAGCCGGAACGGATCGTTTCGCGGCGCGCCGGCGAGCCGGTGACCCCGGTGGTAAGCATCGACGTCGTTCACCACGATCGTCGGGTCACCGAGTTGGGCGCCCCGCAGAACCACCCGCAGCCGCTCGACGAGCGCGGAATCGGTGCGCCAGTTGAGGCCCAGCGTCTTCTTGTCGCCCGCGGTCTGGGCGGCCTGTAGGTATGTTTCGATGTCGCCGCCGCGGAATGCGTAGATCGCCTGCTTCGGGTCGCCGATGAGGACGACCGTGGAACGCCCGCTGAACGCGCGGTCGATGACCTTCCATTGCACGGGGTCGGTGTCCTGGAACTCGTCGACCATCACGATGGGCCAACGTTGGTGCATGCGGATCCGGGCCGGGGAATCGTCGGTGGCCAGCGCGTCGGCAAGCCGGCTCAGCAGGTCGTCGTAGCCGAGGACGCCGAGCCGCCGTTTGCGGGTATCCAGCTCTGCGAGAACGCCTTCCGCGAAGCCGACACAGAGGGCGGCCCGGGAACCGGGTTCGGGGTTGCGGGGCCGCAGCTGTGTCGAGGGGTTCTCCGCTACTTCGCGCGCCAGCCGCAGCGCATCGCGGTAGTGCAACGCCGGATCGTCGCGCTGGTGCCCGAAGTGGGCCAGGTACAGATCGTCGGCGATCTCGGCCACCAGCTCGTCGAGGCTCTCCAGCAGGGTGATGGTGGCGGCGGTGTCGCCCGCCACGCCGAGCGACTTCAACACCAGTTGGCAGAACTGGTGGGTGGTGGCGATCGTCGCCGCGTCGAAGCCGGCCAGCGCATCGCGCAGCCGCTGCCGGCGCAGGACGCGTTCGTCCTCGCCGGCGTCCAGCAGGTAGGCCACCAACTGGTTGTCGCCGACTCTTGACGGGTCGGCGAAAGCGGCCACGGCATCGACGATTTGGCACCGGACACGCTCGCGTAGCTCCTGACTGGCGGCCCGGCTGAACGTGATGAGCAACATCTGGTCCAGCGTCGCCTCGCCCTCGGCGAGGTAGCGGGTCACCAGGCCGGCCAGTGCGAAAGTCTTGCCGGTTCCCGCGCTGGCCTCCAGCACCGTGGTGGACCGTTCGGCCGGCAGCGCGCCCAGCAGGTCGAAACGGTCCGTCACGTCGTCCATTACAAAGGCTTCCTTTCCGCGCGCAGCATCGGCAGCCACAGCCGGGCGGCATAAGCGCCGAGCCGGTGGTCTTCACCGGCGTGCTCCTCGCCGGGCCGCAGCGGTTGCATGAGGGCTTCCAGCCGTGCGTTCTTGCCCCAGGCCCGCACGTGGGCCGGCGCTTCGTCCTCCCCGGGGAACTTGTTGGATTTCCACCGATATTCCGCCTCGCGTACCGGATCGTCACCGCTGTGCCGCGCGGCGGCCCAAGCGTAGGACGTCTTGATGGGCAACGGAATCGGCTCCCGGCGCCCGGCGTCGTAGATCGCCACCAGCTCGCGCAGCATCTCGACGGCGTCATCCTGCGGGCGCCCCAGCCCCTCCACCCGCGGTGTGGTGCCCCGCTTCGGGCGGCCTATGCACACCGCCGACCAATCACGATCCACGTCATGAGCGAACAACGCCAGCAATGGAATCCACGACTCGAGCAGATGTTTGCCGTCCAGCTTCGAATACGTCACCGACACCAGGCGCTCGCCGTACACCGGTGACACCGTGCCCGTGAGCCGCCGCCCGGAGCCGAGATCGATGTCGACGTCGTACGCCCCCGCCTGCGCCGGTCGGTGCTGCTGCGCGGCGGCCGCCAGCAGGACGACGTGATCGCGGATCTCGTTCACCTTGCGCCACCCCAGCTGACCGGGTGGCAGCGTGCCGCGGCGCCACTCGGCCTGACGCGCGTCGTCCGGCGTCATCCCGCGCAGGATGTCGCCCAGCATGCGGTCGCCGACCGTCCACTCCTCGAGGCTGTCGATGTCGACCGGCATGGCGTCCTGCACACCGTCGACGTCTCGCGGCAGGGTGAACTCCAGCGCGCGGAAGAAGCCCTTCACCGGGTCCCTGAGGAAGCCGACGAGGTCGGCCAGGATGACGTCGTCGGCGGGTGGTGGGGCCAGCGGTCCCGCGATGAACTTGGGTTGTTGGGTGCGTTCGCCGGTGGCCGCGCGCGCCGCCCGCAGCACCGTCGGGTCGAAACTGAACGGAACTTCGGGCACCAGTTTTCCCGGGATGACGTTGCGAACGTCGAACGGTTGCAACGGATGTTCGACGACGACGCGCTCGCGGATTTTGTGCGGCGTGCTCGCGTCGAGGGTGTCCAGCAGTTCGGCCAGCGGCACCGCGGGCGGACGCGGCTGGCCCGAGAATTCGTTGGCCCCGGTGTAGGTGATCACCAGCTTCTCGGTGGCCGCGCCGATGGCGTCGAGTAGCAGTTGCCGGTCCTCGGAACGGATGTCGCGTTCACCGGTCATCGGGCTGCGGGCCAGCACGTCGTCACCGTCGACGACACCGAGGCGCGGGAACACGCCGTCGTCGAGGCCGACCAGGCAGACCACCCGGTGCGGCACCGAGCGCATCGGCACCATCGTGCACACCGTCAGCGTGCCGGTGCGGAAGTTGGCCCGCGTCGGGCGTCCGGAGAGGTGCCGGTCGAGCAGTGCCCGGATATCGGGCAGCCGGAGCAGCGTGTCGGCCCGCGGGCCGGCGTCGGCCAACACCCGGGCGAACTCACGCTGCATCTGACTGGTCTGCCAGGCATCCGAATCGTCGGTGTGCGCCAGGACGGCGATGCCGTCGATCAGGGCGCCCAGCCACTCCCGCAACGGGTGCGCGCCGGTGAGCGAATCGACGACATCCTGCAGCCGTTCGACGAATTCGGCTAACTGGCCGGCCAATTGGATGCGGTTGCTGCTGACATCGTCAAGGGGCAGCGTGGCGTCGATCCAGGCATGGGAGTCGTCCGACATCGCGACACCCGCCAGGACCCGGTCGATGCCGAAACGCCAAGTGTTGTGCACGAAGTCGACGTGGTAGGGCCGCCGGTGCTCCTGGTCGAAGCCCCAGCGGATGTTCGCCTGACGGACCCAGCGGGTGATTTCCTCGAGATCGTCATCGGTGAAACCGAAGCAGCCGCGCACCGGGGCGGCCTCGGCGAAGTTGAGTACTTCGCTGGCCGTCACCCGGCTGCCGGCCAGCGCCAGCAACTGCGAGGCGACGCCGAGCAGCGCATTGGTCTGAATCGGCGAGCGGTCCGCGAGCCGAACCCTCAAGCGGTGAGCGGGATGAGCGCCGTGCACCACATCGCCCAGCCCGAAGTCGGCGACGATCAGCGGCGCGTACGTCTCGATGTCCGGACACATCACCAGGATGTCGCGCGGTTCGAGCGTCGGGTCGTCCTGCAATAGGCCGAGCAACACCTCGCGCAACACGTCGACCTGACGGGCCGGACCGTGGCAGTTGTGTATCTGCACGGACCGGTCGCCGGCTTTGAGTTCGCGCCCGTCGGGCCTGACCGCGTTGGCCGCGATGTCGGATTGTAGCCAGCCCAGCAATGTATCGGATGTGGTTGCGCAGGTGAGGTATTCGTCGGTCGCCGGGTTGACCGGCAGCATGCGCTGCAGCTCGCGCAGGTCCCGCCCGAGCGTCGCCAGCAGCGGATGGCCCACTTCGCGGTGGCTGGTGTCATCGCGACGGGGGATCGGGCCATGGGTGCCGGCCAGCGCCCGCCACAGTTCGTCGCTCGGATGCGGCAGCCACAGGTGCAGGTCGTGGTGGGCCGCCAGCGCGTCCAGTAACTCGATGTCCGTGCAGGCCAGGCGGGTGTGCCCGAACAGCGACAGCCGCGCCGGCAGATCCGTCGGCCCGTCCCGCAGCCGGGCGACGGTCTGCTGATGGCGGACGTGCGGGGGATCGGCTTCGACTCGGCTGACCAGCGCCCGCCATAGTTCGGGCTGCCAGCGCAGGTCCTCGTCGAGGTCATCGGCCTTGCCGTCCAACCAGTCGATCAGCAGTTGCGGACGCTGTCGGGCGTAGGAGGCGAACAATCCGGCCAGCCGGCGCGCCACCGCATACCGCCGGGCCCGGCGCAGCTCGGCCTCCTCGCCGGTATGGAAGTGGCCCAAATGCGTTGCCAGCGTCCGGCACCACGGCTCGTCGAGGCTACCGTCGATGGCCTCCAGCAGCGGCCAGGTCATGCCCTCCGGGGACCACGGATCGTCGTCGGCCGTCCCGCTGATCTCGGCGATCAACGAAGCCGGGCTGCGAAACGCCACCCCCGCGCACACCCCGTCGCCATCGCCGGGCCCGCACCCCAGCACGTGCGAAAGCCGCTGACTCAGCCAGCGTTCCACGCCGCGCGCCGGCACCAGCACCAGCTCCTCGGCGAACGGGTCCGGCAGCGGGTTGGCCAGCAGCGCGCCCAGCCCGTCGGCAAGCAGGTCGGTGCGCTCGGCGCGGTGCAGATGAAGCGTCATCGACCGCAACCATAAGACTTCACTCCGACACGTGGCCGGTTCGCGTGGAGAAAACGCTCAGCGGCCCGACGGCAGCTGTTGGTGTCGATGTAACGGGTGGTTACGCCTTCGTGGCGGATGCCGGCTGGGTGCGATGGTCGCGTTGACAAATCCCGTGTGGTTAACCTGACAACGTGTTGCGTCCTGCAAGTTGGACTGGACTAGCGGGTGGGAGTCCCGTCCCGGTAAGCACCGGAGCGCCGGGTAGCAGGCCCCGGTTCGTCGTCGAGAGGCGGCGGGCTAAGCGGGGCGTCGAGAGCCTCTTCGGAGGGAGCAAGTGCGCGGGCCGTAGCGTTAAGCGAACTCTGCAGCCTCGTCACAGATACAACGGAGGAGCCGAGCCGCTCATGTCACGGCGAAGGCCATGTCCGGCGAGCCTTGGTCCGGGGTCAGCTTGTCGGGTCCTTCCGGGGTACGGGAGGCGGCACGTGCACACAGTCTGGTTCGGAACAGGAGAGACCCGTCTGCCTGGCCTGCGTCGGGCAAAGACCAGGGGTATAAGCCGATGGTGAAAGCTCTTGGAGGGCAGCGGGAGTCCGATGGGGTCGTAGTACCGCTGATCGGCGTGCAACATAACGCGCCGGGAGGAAAGGGCCCCAACTTTGATCACGCGCACGAAGCGGGTAAGCGTGAGGGCATGACCGAGTTATCTCGGTCCAACCACCCCGGCAAGGCATCGCTTGCCGTAGCTGACGAAGGGCCGTTGGTGGTCTCGCCGGTGAAAGTGCAACAACTGCAACGTGCGCTATGGGCTGCGGCCAAGCAGTCTTCGGGTCGGCGTTTCCACGCCCTGTATGACCGTATCTGCAGGGGTGACGTCTTGTGGGAGGCGTGGGAACGGGTGTGCAAGAACAAGGGCGCGGCCGGGGTGGATCGTGTCACTTTGGTCGCGGTGGAGGACTACGGCGTGGACCGCATGTTGCGTGAGTTGCGTCGGGACCTTCGCGAGGGTGTGTACCGTCCGGCGCCGGCGCGCCGGGTGGAGATCCCCAAACCACGAGGTGGTAAGCGGCCGTTGGGGATTCCGACGGTGCGAGACCGGGTGGCCCAGGCGGCGGCCAAGATTGTGCTGGAACCGATTTTCGAGGCTGACTTTATGTCGTGCTCGTATGGGTTTCGGCCGAAGCGGTCGGCGACGATGGCGATGGAACGCTTGCGGACCGGGTTCATCGAGGGCTACCAGTTCGTGGTCGAGTTCGATATCGCCAATTTCTTCGGCGAGATCGACCACGAGCGTTTGCTTGCGCAGGTAGGTAGGCGGGTTTCGGATCGGCGGGTGCTCAAACTGCTGCGTTTGTGGCTGCAAGCAGGAGTCTTGGTCGATGGGGTGGTGCAGCGGACGGTCGCGGGCACTCCACAGGGCGGGGTGATCTCGCCACTGTTGGCCAACATCTTCCTGCATGTGCTCGACATCGAGCTCTCCCGCCGCAAGGTGGGTGAGTTGGTGCGCTACGCCGATGATGGTGTGGTGTTGTGCCGCAGTGCGGTCCAAGCCGAGCGTGCCCTGGCGGCGGTGGGAGAAATCCTGACCGGGTTGGGGTTGCGGCTGCATCCGGGCAAGACGAAGGTGGTCGATCTGCGGAACGGTCGTGAGGGCCTGGACTTTCTGGGTTGTCATTTCCGGGCCCGCATGTCGGGGCGGTTGTGGGAGCAGAAGCGGATTGTCCGTTACTACCTGCACCGTTGGCCCAGCCAAACGGCCATGAAGCGGTTGCGGGCCAAGGTTCGTGACCGTACTGGCCGCAATCGGGTCGGGATCGATATCCGGGACGTGATCGCGGACTTGAACCCGATCTTGCGTGGTTGGGGTAATTACTTTCGCACCGGCAATGCTGCCAACAAGTTCCGCCAGGCCGACTGGTACGTGGTGCATCGGCTGTTCCGCTTGATGGTTAAGAAGCGGGGCCGCAACCTGCGTGCCGGACAAGCTGATCAGTGGACTGAGGAGTGGTTCAACGGGCACGGCCTGCACCGACTTCGTGGCACCATCCGCTACCCGAAGGCTGCGTAACCATGTCAAGAAGATCATCGGTAAGCCGTGTGCGGGAGAACCGCACGCACGGATTGAAAGGGGGATGGGGAAACGGACCTGCACTGCGGGCACCGCGCCCCTGACTACCAA
>CAVPFT010000043.1:0-10478 GCA_963703795.1 uncultured Actinomycetota bacterium
CGTGGTGATGACCGCGTCGGTGATGTCCTCACCGAGGTAGGCCTCCGCGTCGCGCTTCAGCTTCATCAAGATGCGGGCGCTGATCTCCTGCGCGGTGTATTTCTTTCCGTCGATCTCGATGGACCAGTCGGTGCCCATATGCCGCTTGACCGAACGGACCGTGCGGTCGACGTTGGTCACGGCCTGGTTCTTGGCGGGCTGGCCAACCAGCACCTCACCGTTGCGTGCGAACGCGACGATGGACGGAGTCGTCCGCGAGCCCTCGGAATTGGCGACGACGACAGGGTCACCGCCCTCGAGAACCGCGACGACGGAGTTGGTGGTCCCGAGGTCGATGCCGACCGCACGAGCCATAGTGATTCCTCCTGAGTGTGTAGAGCTTTTTCGGTGCCACTATGCTGAGTGAACCCCGCTCAAGCCTGCCCTTCCGGGCGCCGGGTGTCAAACCCGTACTTGAGTCGATCTCACTCAACTTGTCGATCATCCCAACGGCTGGGGTTGCGATCTTGTTCCCGGGGTGCACTGAGGGTGGGACTAAGGCGCGAAATCCCGCCCTGTGTACACACCGACGCCGTTTGCTGCCGGCGAGCGTCCGACGCATACATGGGTTAGCCTGAGCTGTCCCGGAGCCATGACGGCAGGAGCTCGATGTCAACGGAAGACAGCGCCGCCGCCGAGCGGCTGACGCGCGAAGACACCGGCTATCACAAGGCCCTTTCGAACCGCCAGATTCAGATGATTGCCCTCGGCGGCGCCATCGGCACCGGCCTTTTCCTCGGTGCCGGGGGACGGCTCGCGTCGGCGGGCCCGGGGCTGTTCATCGTCTACGGGATCTGCGGGATCTTCGTGTTCCTGATCCTGCGCGCACTCGGCGAGCTGGTGCTGCACCGCGCGTCGTCGGGGTCCTTCGTGTCCTACGCCCGCGAATTCTTCGGGGAGAAGGTCGCTTTCGCCGCGGGCTGGATGTACTTCCTGAACTGGGCGATGACCGGGATTGTGGATACGACCGCGATCGCGCACTACTGCCACTTCTGGAAGGCGTTCCAGGTCGTCCCGCAGTGGACCCTCGCGTTGATAGCGCTCGTGGTGGTGCTGTCGATGAACCTGATCTCGGTCAAGCTCTTCGGGGAGCTGGAGTTCTGGGCCGCGCTGGTCAAGGTGCTGGCGCTGGTGACGTTCCTCGTCGTCGGCACGGTCTTTCTGGCCGGGCGCTTCAAGGTCGACGGGCACGACACCGGGCCGGTGCTGTGGGACAGTCACGGCGGACTGATACCCACCGGCCTGTTGCCCCTGGTGCTTGTCACCTCGGGGGTGGTGTTCGCCTACGCCGGCGTCGAATTGGTCGGCATCGCGGCCGGGGAAACGGCGAACCCGGAGAAGATCATGCCGCGCGCGATCAACTCGGTGGTGTTCCGCATCGCGGTCTTCTACATCGGGTCGACCATCCTGCTGGGTCTGCTGCTGCCCTACACCGCGTATCGGGACCACGTGAGTCCGTTCGTGACCTTCTTCTCCAAAATGGGTTACAGCGGCGCCGGCAGCCTGATGAACCTGGTGGTTCTCACCGCCGCGCTGTCGAGCCTGAACGCGGGGCTGTATTCCACCGGCCGGGTCCTGCGGTCGATGGCGATCAACGGCAGCGGCCCGAAGTTCGCCGCGCCGATGTCGAAGAACGGTGTGCCGTACGGCGGGATCATGCTGACCGCTGGAATCGGCCTGCTGGGCATCGTGCTCAATGCCGTCAAACCGAGCCAAGCTTTCGAAATAGTGCTCCACATCGCGGCCACGGGCATCATCGCGGCCTGGGTGACGATCGTGGCATGCCAGCTGCGGTTCTACTACTTGACGAAGGCCGGGAGGTTGGAGCGGCCGAAGTTCCGGATGCCGCTGGCCCCCTACTCCGGCTACCTCACGCTGGTTTTCCTGTTGGGCGTGCTGATCCTGATGTATTTCGACAAAGTACAAGGCCCCTGGATGATCGGCGCGACGGTGATCGGCGTCCCCGCGCTCATCGGCGGTTGGTTCCTGATCCGCAACCGCGTCCAGGCCGCCGCCCAGGACGCCACCGTGCCACCCGCCCCCGTCACGGACCCGCCGGTGGCGGCTTAAGCCGCGGATTGCGCGGTAACGCTTTGCCATCGGCGACGTTCCAAAAGCGCGTCACTGCAACCAACTTGCGCCTTTCCTACGTAATCTGACTCCTGCATATTTCACATTCCCGGGAGTTGCGCGTGCGGTCATCGCAAATAGCACGGCGGAGTCTGGCCGGCGGCTCGCTGCTGCTCGCGGCCCTGCTGGCCGGTCCCATGTGGACTTCGGGTTGCGGCTCCCTCATCGACGGCAAGCCCGTCGCCACGCCGGGGACGGGGCCAACCGAGCCCACGTTTCCCACCCCGCGGCCGAGCAGCACTGCGCCGTCGGCGCCGTCGACCACGAGCACGAGCCCGGGCCCGCCGCCCTCAACCCCGGCCAGCCCGACGGCGCCCGCCGGCGCCATCCCGCTCCCGCCCGACCACAACGGTTATGTCTTCATCGAAACCAAGTCCGGCGTGACGCGCTGCCAGATCAACCAGGACAGCGTCGGCTGCGAGGCGCCGTTCACCAACTCGCCCCTGCAGGACGGTGAACACGCCAATGGCGTCAGCATCAACTCTCACGGCTCGGTGCAGTGGGTGCTGGGCAACCTGGGGGCCATTCCGACCGTGACCATCGACTACAAGACCTACGCGGCGCAGGGTTGGACGATAAGCGCCACCGCCGAGGGCACCCGCTTCACCAACGACCACACCGGCCACGGCATGTTCGTCAGCATCGACAAGGTCAACACCTTCTGAGCGCCTGAAAGGCAAGCTCAGCAATAGCCCAGGCGCCCTGGTGGCCGTGCAACTACAGAAAGGAGTCGTGCCACTATGGACGTGCTCTATGGCGTGGTGATTGCGCTCTTCGTGCTCTGGCTGGCGCTACGCCTCTACCCGTGGCGACAGCCAGGGCAACAACGTGCCCGTCTGGCCGCGTCCGCGGCATTGGGTGCGGCTTTCGGACTGTATGCGTTGGGCCACTACCTCACCCACCAATTCAGTTGGTGGGACTGGGCGTTCGTCGTGCTTGCCGTGATGTTTCCCGTCGAGGAGATCAGAAGAGCACGGCGCGAGAAGTAACCGCGTCCAGCCCACGGCAGCCAGGAAGGCATCGCGCTGGTATTGGGCAGAACCCCCATCAGCTTTGTACTAGGAACTCGGTATATAAAGCTGTGCGATAAACGCAAATGGCGACCGAAACGATGAAATCGTCAGCATCGAGAAGGTCACACGTTCTAAGCAGCCTGCCTTCATCACGCACCACACTGGCCGACCGAAGTTTCATTGCAGAAGAACTGGAACATCCGGCCGAAGCTCACCTGTAGAACCTGACCCGACGGGGAGCCCGCGGCGAGCTTGGCTGTGACGTCGGAGCCCACGGCCGCGTTCTTTTCATCCGAGCTGGCGTCGACATGTCCGGTGGCCACGTCGTTTGAGACGGACGTCAGCGTGAAGTCAACGGTGCCCGCAGGTGCGTCCGCCTCACTGCAACTCGGGCAGGCCATCTCATCGGCGTAAGTCAAATGGCCGGAACCGGTTTGCAGGATCACGAGGTCCCGCTCGTGGCCCTCCCACTTCCCAACGTACGAAGCCAGCCCCGGCACGGCGGCGGCCGTCGGGGTCGGCAGGACCGACGGAACAATGCCAATACCGATGACGCCGGTTCCGGCGACCAGGACGGCGACAACGTTGGTCTTCTTCATGGTCGGATTCTGCTCCTGCAACACCTTCTGAGCGGGCAAACCGGTGGTGTCAGTACGATCGGTGCCGTGGCAAGCATTGGCCCACCGGGCCCACCGGACGACTTCCACAACCAGCACACGCAGTACCGCAACTACGGCGGTCAGCCGCCTGGTGGATCCCCGGCAACCGATCCGCCCCTTCCGGGAATTCCGCCTGGCCAGCAGCAGCCGCCCGAGTCGCTTGACCCGCTCGGCCAGGAATCCGAGCCGACCCCCTGGTATCGCAAGCCCGCGGGCATCATCGGGTGGATCATCGCCGTTGCGATCCTGATCGGCCTCATCGTCTACGGGATTATGGAGCTCATTGGCGGCGGCGAAGGCACCACCAACACCCCGAGCACCAGCGCGACCCCGACCACGACCACGACCACGACACCGCCGCCCGAGACGACCACTGAGCCAAGCGCGACGCCGCCCACCAGCAGTCCGGTCGAGCCGCCGGCACAGCAGCCGACCCAGCAGCCGACAGGCCAGCCAACCCAGCAGCAGCCAACGCATCGGCGTCGTCTGCCGCTGCCGCGAATACCGTCGGTGATCACCATTCCCGGGATGCCGAACCCGGTTACGCTGCCGCCCGGCCTTTCCTACTAGCTGGTCGGGTCTGATCAAGCTTCGACAGACACGGGGGTGTCCGATATGAGCGAGTCGCTCGGGTTGTCGATCGGGTTGGCCAACCTGGTTGCGGCCCGCACGGGTAGCGCCCCGGTGACCCGCAGTTCCGTGTTGACCCTATTCGAGCACCGGCCAACCGAAGTCGGTCTGCCGGAAGAGAATCCGAATCTGACCGAGCCGGGGCTGGTGC
Organism: uncultured Actinomycetota bacterium; assembly: GCA_963703795.1. GTDB lineage: Bacteria > Actinomycetota > Actinomycetes > Mycobacteriales > Mycobacteriaceae > Mycobacterium. Next base: position 4,623 of record CAVPFT010000043.1, read on the forward strand.
TGCGGGGATTCGTCGAGCGGGTCGGAGACCGGGCTCCGTTGGTGGCGGCCGACGGGACGAAGTATTCGGGCGCGGCACTGACGGTCGAAGCGATCGAAGCGATGGCGCGCACCGTCGGCTACGGGACACCGGTGACCGTCGCGGTCCCCGCCTATTGGTCCGAGGCCCAGGCCACCGCGCTGAGTGAGGAGTTTTTCGCCCAGACGGATTTGGCGCGGCGCGGGGTGGCCCCGGCTTTGATCTCCGACGCCACGGCCGCGCTCGCCGCGCTGCGCGCCGCACCGGGGTTCCCGACCAACGGCGTCATCGCCCTGTGCGATTTCGGCGCGGGCGGCACCAGCGTCACCCTGACGAACGCCGCGTCGAACTTTCAGCAGATCGGAGCGTCGGCGCGATACACAGATTTCTCCGGCGACGCAATCGATCAGCTCATCCTCGACCACGTGCGGACGGCTGCCTCCGACGTCACCACCGCCGACCTCGCCGGCACCGCGCGAATCGGCGCACAAACCCGCCTGCTCGGCGAGTGCCGCCGCGCCAAGGAACAGCTGTCGGCGGCCACGGTGGCCACGATCGCGGTGGGCTCCGGCGGCGATGTCCGCCTGTCCCGCAACGAATTCGAGCAACTGATCTCCGGGCCAACCGACCGATTCGTCGACGCTCTGGAAAATGCGCTGCAGCGCAACGGAATTCAGCTGTCAAGCCTGGCGGCCGTGGCAATGGTCGGCGGCGGCGCCGGCATCCCGCTGCTCACCACGCGCCTGACGGGCCGCCTGCGGGTACCGATCCACACCACCCCGCAGCCCCTGTTCGGCGCCGCCATCGGCGCGGCGCTGCTGGGTCAGCAGCAGGCGTCGGCGGGCGTCGCGACCGCAGCGAGTCCCCTGGTCGAAACCCCGACCCAAGCGGTCGAGACGGCCCGGGTCGCCGGGGGCGAACCTCCGGTGGCGTGGTCACAAGACGCCGACGAAGCGGCCGAGCCGGTGCCCTACACCGGACCCGACATGACCGGTGAATATGGCCAGGAGGCCGCGGGATCGGGCGATGCGGACAGCGACCGCTACGCCGCGGTGCCCGCACGGCTGCCGTGGTACAAGCGCACCGCGCTGGTCTTGAGCGTGGCCGGCGCGGGCGCCGCAGTGCTGGTCGCGGTCGTTTTAGCGCTGACCCTGGGCCACAGCAAAACCAATCCGGTCCATGTCACCCCGCCGAACGAAGCACCGCAAACGTCGCAAACGGTGACCATCACCGGGCCGAACGACACCACCACCGTGACGGTGATCCCGCCGCCGCAGTCGTCCTCGGAGCCGGCCCCGACCACAACCACCAGCCAGCCCGCCCCCAGCACGACGACGACCACGCCGCCGACCACCACGAGCGCCCAGCCGACCACGACGTCGCAGGCGAGCACCACCGCGCCGACGACGACGCGGCAACGACCGCTGCTGCCGCTCCCGGGACGCGAGTCCCCGCGTTAGCGCGGCTTTAGATCGCTCCCTACGCAGGCCAAGGGCACCGCCGCCCGGTGAGTTAGGGCAACCTATCTCGCTTTGAAAGCTACCCAGATGTCACTATGGGCAGGCCTAGGCAGGCAACAGACTAGGCAACAAAACTAGAAGCCGGGGAGATCTCCTGTGACCACGCAGATGCTCGTCAGACTGGTAGTGGGCATGGGCATGACGGCCGTCGTGCTCGTATTCGCCGCACGGCGGGTCCTGTGGCTGTACAAGCTGACGATGTCCGGCCAGCCGGCCTCCGGGCGCACCGACAACCTCGGCACCCGGATCTGGACGCAGATCAGCGAGGTTTTCGGGCAACGCCGGCTACTGAAGTGGTCGATCCCGGGTCTGGCGCACTTCTTCACCATGTGGGGCTTCTTCATCCTGCTCACGGTCTACATCGAGGCATACGGCTTCCTGTTCCAGGAGAACTTCCACATCCCGATCATCGGCCGGTGGGACGCGCTGGGCTTCGTGCAGGACTTCTTCGCGACCGCCGTCTTCCTCGGCATCACGACCTTCGCCATCATCCGGCTTCGCAACGGGCCGAAAGAGTACGGCCGCCAGTCGCGGTTCTACGGCTCGCACACCGGCGGCGCCTGGCTGATCCTGTTCATGATCTTCAACGTCATCTGGACCTACGTGCTGGTCCGTGGGTCCGCGGTCAACAACGGCACGCTGCCCTACGGCAAGCCGGCGTTCCTGTCGCAGCTGTTCGGCGCGATCCTGCGCCCGCTCGGCCAGCCTGCCAACGAATACATCGAAACGACTGCCCTGCTGCTGCACATCGCGGTGATGCTGGGCTTCCTGCTGATCGTGCTGCACTCCAAGCACCTGCACATTTTCTTGGCGCCGATCAACGTCACGTTCAAACGGCTGCCCGACGGGTTGGGCCCGCTGCTTCCGGTCGAGTCCGGAGGCAAGCCCATCGACTTCGAAAACCCGCCCGACGACGCCGAATTCGGCCGCGGCAAGATCGAGGACTTCACCTGGAAGGCCATGCTCGACTTCGCCACCTGCACCGAGTGCGGACGCTGCCAGTCGCAATGCCCGGCCTGGAACACCGGAAAACCCTTGTCGCCCAAGCTCGTCATCATGGACCTGCGCGACCACTGGATGGCTAAGGCGCCCTACATCCTCGGCGAGAAGACCTCGGAGCCGCTCGAGGGGCTGGACCTCGAGACGGTCAAGGAAGAGGGCCACCACGTGCCGGAGTCCGGCTTCGGCCGGGTACCCGGGCACGGGCCCGAGCAGGTGGCCCGCCCGCTGGTCGGCACCGCCGAACAGGGCGGCGTCATCGACCCCGACGTGTTGTGGTCCTGTGTGACCTGCGGCGCGTGCGTCGAGCAGTGCCCGGTGGACATCGAGCACATCGACCACATCGTCGATATGCGCCGCTACCAGGTGATGATGGAGTCGGAGTTCCCGTCCGAGCTGTCCACGCTGTTCAAAAACCTTGAAACCAAAGGCAATCCGTGGGGGCAGAACGCCTCGGATCGGACCAACTGGATCGACGAGGTCGACTTCGACGTCCCGGTGTACGGCGAGGACGTCGAGAGCTTCGACGGCTACGAGTACCTGTTCTGGGTGGGCTGTGCGGGCGCCTACGACGACAAGGCGAAGAAGACCACCAAGGCCGTCGCGGAACTGCTCGCCATCGCCGGCGTGAAGTATCTGGTGCTGGGAACCGGCGAATCCTGCAACGGCGACTCGGCGCGCCGATCGGGCAACGAGTTCCTGTTCCAGCAACTGGCCGCCCAAGCCGTCGAGACCCTGGACGGGGTGTTCGAGGGGGTCGAGACCGTTGACCGCAAGATCGTCGTCACCTGCCCGCACTGCTTCAACACCCTCGGCAAGGAATACCGGCAGCTGGGCTCCAACTACACCGTGCTGCACCACACCCAGCTGCTCAACCGGCTGGTGCGCGATAAGAAGCTGGTCCCGGTTACCTCGGTCTCCCAGGACATCACCTACCACGACCCGTGTTACCTGGGCCGGCACAACAAGGTGTACGAGGCGCCGCGTGAGCTGATCGGCGCCGCGGGAGCCAAGCTGACCGAAATGCCGCGCCACGCCGATCGCAGCTTCTGCTGCGGCGCGGGTGGCGCCCGCATGTGGATGGAAGAGCACATCGGCAAGCGGATCAACCACGAACGCGTCGACGAGGCGCTGGCCACCAACGCCACCACGATCGCCACCGCCTGCCCGTTCTGCCGGGTGATGGTCACCGACGGTGTCAACGATCGCCAGGAAGAGGCGGGTCGCAGCGGCGTCGAGGTGCTTGACGTGGCCCAGGTGCTGCTCGGGTCGCTCGACTACGACAAGGCGACGCTGCCGGCCAAGGGCACGGCCGCAAAAGAGGCGACCAAGGCTGAGCCCAAAGTCGAGCCCAAGCCCGCCGCCGCGCAAAGCGCACCCGCACCCGCCAAGCCCGAGGAGCCGGCACCGGCCGCGCCCGAGAAGGCCGCGGCGCCGGCGGCGCCGGCCGCGCCCGCCAAGGGGCTGGGCATCGCCGGCGGCGCCAAGCGACCCGGCGCCAAGAAGGCAGCACCGGCGGCCACGGCGGCCGCCGCGCCCGAGGCACCGACCGAGGCAACCGCGCCCGAGGCTCCCCCGGCACCCGCGGCACCCGCTAAGGGGCTGGGCATTGCCGCCGGCGCCAAGCGGCCCGGCGCCAAGAAGGCAGCACCGGCGGCCACGGCAGCTCCCGCGCCCGAGGCGCCCGAGGCGCCCGCCGCACCGGCCGAGGAGGCCAAGGCCCCCGCGGTGCCGGCCGCGCCCGCAGCACCGGCCGCGCCCGCAGCGCCCGTCAAAGGGCTGGGCATCGCCGCCGGAGCGAAGCGACCCGGCGCCAAGAAAGCGGCGCCCGCAGCCAAGGCGACCGAGGCCCCCGCGGAGCCCGAAACGAAGGCGGCGACAGAGCCGAAACAGACAGAGCCGAAACAGGAGCCGGCCCCGCAACCCGACGGCGACGCAGCAAAGCCAACGGCACCCGTCAAAGGGCTGGGCATCGCACGTGGCGCCCGGCCACCGGGCAAGCGCTGACCGCCGATTTGGCGGTGTCAGCAAATTTCATTGGACAACAATGGCACCATGGGTGACGTGACTACTCACCAGCTGCCCGGGCACGGTTCTGGTCATCAAGTCGGCCACCACCGCCAACGGGCCTTCGCGCAGTCGTCCAAACTGCAGGACGTTCTGTACGAGATCCGCGGCCCGGTGCACCAGCATGCCGCGCGGCTGGAAGCCGAGGGGCACCGCATCCTCAAACTCAACATCGGTAACCCGGCGCCGTTCGGCTTCGAGGCGCCCGACGTGATCATGCGGGACATGATCCAGGCCCTGCCCTACGCCCAGGGATACTCCGACTCGCAGGGCATCCTGCCCGCGCGGCGGGCGGTGGTCACCCGCTACGAACTGGTCGACGACTTCCCCCGGTTCGACGTCGACGACGTCTACCTGGGCAACGGCGTCTCCGAGCTGATCACGATGACGCTGCAAGCCCTGCTCGACAACGGCGATCAGGTGTTGATCCCGTCGCCGGACTACCCGCTGTGGACGGCGTCGACCTCCCTGGCGGGCGGCACACCCGTGCACTACCTGTGCGACGAGACCCAGAACTGGCAGCCGGACATCGCCGACCTGGAGTCCAAGATCACCGAGCGCACCAAGGCGCTGGTCGTGATCAACCCGAACAACCCGACCGGCGCGGTCTACAGCCGCGAAATCCTCACCCAGATGGTCGATCTGGCACGCAAACATCAGCTGCTGCTGCTCGCCGACGAGATCTACGACAAGATCCTTTACGGCGACGCCGAACACATCAGCGTGGCCTCGCTGGCGCACGACATGCTGTGCCTGACGTTCAACGGCCTGTCGAAGGCCTACCGGGTCGCGGGCTATCGGGCCGGCTGGCTGGCCATCACCGGGCCCAAGGAGCACGCCGGCAGCTTCATCGAGGGAATCAGCCTGCTGGCGAACATGCGGCTGTGCCCGAACGTCCCTGCGCAGCATGCAGTCCAGGTCGCCCTCGGCGGTCATCAGAGCATCGAAGACCTGGTGCTTCCCGGGGGCCGGCTGCTCGAGCAGCGCGACCTGGCCTGGACCCGGCTCAACGAGATTCCCGGGGTGTCGTGCGTCAAACCCGAGGGCGCGCTGTATGTGTTTCCCCGGCTGGATCCCGAGGTCTACGACATCGCCGACGACGAGCAACTCGTCCTCGACCTGTTGCTGTCCGAAAAGATCCTGGTCACGCAGGGCACCGGATTCAATTGGCCGGAGCCGGATCACCTGCGCATCGTGACGTTGCCGTGGGCCCGCGACCTTGCCGCGGCGATCGAGCGGCTGGGCAACTTCC
>CAVPFT010000044.1:0-378375 GCA_963703795.1 uncultured Actinomycetota bacterium
GTCGTACTGATGATCCAGCCACCCAGAGGTTTCGGCGAGAACCCGGTGGCGATCTATCATGATCCAGAACTACCGCCCTCGCACCACTACCTGGCGGCCTACCGTTACCTGGACACATCCTTTGGTGCGGACGCGATCGTGCATCTCGGCAAGCATGGCACGCTGGAGTGGTTGCCCGGTAAGGGGGTTGGGCTCTCCGCCGACTGCGCACCGGATGCGGTGCTTGGTGATTTGCCGTTGGTGTACCCGTTCATCGTCAACGATCCGGGCGAAGGCACCCAGGCCAAGCGGCGCGGCCACGCCACCGTTGTCGGCATCACCTCATCCCGCCGATGGCGCGCGCGGACACCTACGGCGACATGGCCAGACTGGAGCAGCTGCTGGACGAATACGCCATCGCGCAGGCACTGGATCCGGACAAGCTGCCTACCCTGCGTGCCCAGGTCTGGGATTTGGTCCAAGCCGCCCAGCTGCATCACGACCTGAACACCGAGCGGCAGCCCGGCGCCGAAGAGTTCGATAACTTCGTGCTGCATATCGACGGCTACCTGTGCGAAATCAAGGATGATCCGCGACGGCCTGCGCGTCTCGGACGAGTTCCCGGCGGGGGAGGAGCTGGTGAACGATGTGCTCGCAGTCCTGCGGGCACGCCAGGTCTTCGGTGGGACCGTAGGGGCTCTGCCTGGACTGCGCTCGGCGCTGGCAATCCATTTTGGACTCGACGAGCAGGTGTTACTGACCGATCCGGGTGTGACGGTGGATGTTCCGGCCACGCTGACCAGGGTGGTGGACGGGCCGAACAGGACCGCTGCGGACGTGGTAGACCTGCTGGAATCATTGGCGCGCAAGCTAATTGTCGGTATCCAGACCCTCGGCTGGGACGTGAAACGGGTCGCCGATGTCGTCGTCGAGGTACTCGGTGAGCGAGTGTCCGCCGTGCTGGACGTGCTGCGTTTCGCCTGCGAACAGGTAGTTCCTCGGCTGGCACGCACCACGGACGAGGTGACCAATGTGCTGCGCGCGCTGGACGGCCGGTTCGTGCCACCCCGGTCCTTCCGGCTCACCCACCCGTGGGCTCGTCTCGGTGTTGCCGACCGGACGTAACTTCTATTCGGTCGACCCGAAGGCGATCCCCTCACGCAATTCGTTCGACGTAGGTTCGGCACTGGCCGACTCGTTGCTGTCCCGGCACAGGCGGGACACCGGGGAGTATCCGCGCTCGGTAGGGCTCACCGTATGGGGCCCTTCGGCGATGCGCACCCAGGGCGATGACATCTCCGAGGTACTCGCGCTGATCGGAGTGCGTCCGGAGTGGGATGACGCATCACGGCGGGTGGTGGATTTTCAGATCGTGCCACTGGCGGAGCTCGCCCGGCCACGGATCGACGTTGTGGTACGGATCTCCGGTTTCTTCCGGGACGCCTTCCCGAATATTGTGTCCCTTCTGGACAGTGCCCTGTGTGCGGTGGCGGAGCTGGACGAACCGGACGAGGACAACTACGTCGCCGCGCACTACCGCGCCGATCTGGCCCGGTCCGGCGATACCCGCCGGGCTTCGATGCGAATCTTCGGTTCCAAGCCGGGAGCCTACGGCGCCGGGCTGCTGCCGGTGATCGATGCGGGCAACTGGCGTGACGACGCCGATCTGGCCGAGGTGTACACCGAGTTGGGGTGGGTATGCCTATGGCAAGGGGCTGGACGGGCGGCAGGCTCGGCAGGAGATGGAAACGGTTTTCCGTCGCATCCAGGTCGCGGCCAAGAACGTGGACACTCGAGAGCACGACATCGCGGACTCGGACGACTACTTCCAGTACCACGGCGGAATGGTGGCGATGGTTCGCACGCTGAGCGGCACCAACCCGGCCGCCTACGTCGGTGATTCAGCGGTCCCACACGCGGTGAAGTACCCGCACGCTCGGCGAGGAGACTGAGCAGGGTGTTCCGCGCCAGGGTAGTCAACCCGAAATGGATCGCGGCGATGCAGCGGCATGGTTACAAGGGTGCGTTCGAGCTCGCGGCCACCGTGGACTACCTGTTCGGGCTTCGACGCGACCGCCGGTGTGGATGGACGACTGGATGTACGCGAAGCTGGCCGAGTCGTACGTGTTCGACGATCAGGTGGCTAAATTCATGCGGCAATCCAATCCCTGGGCCCTCCGCGGAGTCACCGAGCGCTTGCTGGAAGCCGCCGACCGCGGTCTCTGGGCCGAGCCGGACGCTGACATGTTGGACCGACTACGTGCGGTTTATCTGGACCTCGAGGGCCACTTGGAGGACTGAGCCGGGAGTCCCGAATGCGCAGGCGCTAGCGCTCTGCGTCAGGATACCGAGGGGCCGTGGTGGTGATCACCTCGACGGCCTTGTCCAGTTCGGCTTCGGTGAGATCGGCGCGAGCCGCCAGCCGTAACCGGGATTCGGTGTCCGGCACCGAGGGCGGGCGGAACACCCGACCGCGACACCGGCAGCCCGGCAGTTTCGAGACCAGGTGACAGCGGCCTCAGCGGAAGGGGCACGCACCGAGATCACGGCGGCGGACGGGACGCTGGCCCGCAGCCCGGCGTCGCACAGCCGGATGGACAGCTCCGTGGCCACGGACAATCCGAACGCCTGCACGCCAGGATCGAGGAATTCGATCTTGAACGTGTGATCGCCGACTTCGCCGGTCTTTCGACGAGTTGGTAGAGCGGCTGCTCGCTGACGACGCCCAGACCTTCGGCGTCGGTATCCGCGCCGTGACCATCGCCCGGCGCCTTTCCGCCGATCGTGACGCGGAAGTGGACCGGCGCGCCGCCGGGCCCGGGACCGAGCACGAGATGCAGATCGCGGGCGTGGAAGCGGTAGGCGATGCCGCCGCCTTTTTCGCCGAGAACCGCGCTCTCGCCGCCGATCGTCCACAGCGGGGCCACCAGCATCGCGAGACCGATCGCGAAGGCGTAGATGCGTTTCATTGGATTCCCACTCCTTGGGGTCCTGGGCCTCAGTCGCGGTGACTTCGCGCATCGGCCGCTCGTGCGTGACGACGCGACGGCCTCTCCGTCGGGGCCGAACGCCGCCTGTATGACGGTTGGAAGTGAAACGGGGCGGTTACCCGCCTGAATTCACACCAGTCACTACAGACACTTTTACAACAGAAGTTGCCGACGGAAAATAGCTGGTGGGCCGCGCGAGGGATTGTTTGTCGTACCGTGACCGCACGGTGACTGGCACGCCCATTTTCGTGCGTGCGGTTGTGATTTCGGTCTCAGCTACGAGGGCAGAGCCCAATACCGTTCGCTGAACATGGTCAGCATGGTGCCGGTGACGGAGCTCACCATGAGGATGGCGAGGGCCAGGACCGGCCAAAAGGACATGTACCAGCCCTTCAAGAGGGAAACGAACGGGCCGATCCCCGCCGCGGCAATCGCCGCACCGATGCCGCCCCACACCACCGGGCGGATATAGAAATCGAGCCCGAACGGCACCGGCCCACACGTTTCGTCCTCGCACAGCTGCCCGAGAAAGCCAAAGAGCCGCGTCGGCCAGCCCGTCGCCGTGGCCAGGACGACCAGCAGAATCAACAGAACGACGGTGCAGACGACGTCCCAGGAGACGATGCGCAGGCGAAGCACCCGGGGCGCCTGTTGGTCGGAGCGGTCGGAGTGGTTCGGGCCGTCGGGCTGGTGTGGCGAGGCCATGCCGTTAGATGCTCCCCGATGGCTTCGGTTTGTGCGAACCGGCTGCTTTACGCTCGATCTCTATGCGTGCGGCGAAGGCCGGGTTGACGCCCGAGCAAATCAGCGCGATCGACGCCGCCCACCTGTGGCACCCCTACAGCACCATCGGCAGCGAATCCGTGACACCCGTGGTGGCGGTCGCCGCCCGCGGCGCCTGGCTGACGCTGATCCGCGACGACGGGCCGATCGAGGCGCTCGACGCGATGAGCTCCTGGTGGACCGCCATCCACGGGCACGGCCACCCGGAGCTGGACGCGGCGCTGGCCAGGCAGCTGGACACGATGAACCACGTCATGTTCGGCGGGCTGACCCACGAGCCCGCGGCGCGGCTGGCGCAATTGCTGGTCGAGATCACCCCGCGCGGTCTGGAGACGGTTTTCTTCAGCGACTCCGGGTCCGTGGCGGTGGAGGTCGCGGTCAAGATGGCGTTCCAGTACTGGCGCAGCCGTGGGCGGCCCGGCAAGCGGCGGCTGATGACCTGGCGGGGCGGCTACCACGGCGACACCTTCACCCCGATGAGCATCTGCGATCCCGAGGGTGGCATGCACTCGCTGTGGACCGACATCCTGGCCCGGCAGGTGTTCGCCCCGCAGGTGCCCCGGGGCTACGACCCCGCCTACAGCGCGGCGTTCGAGGCGCAACTGGCCCAGCAGAGCTCCGAGCTGGCGGCCGTGGTCGTCGAGCCCGTCGTGCAGGGGGCGGGCGGGATGCGCTTTCACGACCCGCGGTATCTCGGTGACCTGCGCGACATCTGCCGGCGGCACGAGGTGCTGCTGATCTTCGACGAGATCGCGACCGGTTTCGGCCGCACCGGTGAGCTTTTCGGCGCCGACCACGCCGGGGTGAGCCCGGACATCATGTGTGTCGGCAAGGCGCTGACCGGCGGATACCTGAGCCTGGCCGCCACGCTGTGCAGCACCGAAATCGCGCACACCGTCAGCGCCGGTGAGCCCGGTGCGCTGATGCACGGGCCCACGTTCATGGCCAATCCGCTGGCCTGCGCGGTGTCGGTGGCCAGCATCGACCTGCTGCTCGGGCAGGACTGGCGGTCGCGGGTCGCCGAGATCTCCGCCGGGCTGGCCGACGGGCTCGAGCCGGCCCGGGCGTTGCCCGGCGTTACCGATGTCCGGGTGTGCGGGGCCATCGGCGTCATCGAATGCGACCGGCCGGTCGACCTGGCCGTCGCCACCCCGGCGGCGCTGGACCACGGCGTCTGGCTGCGCCCGTTCCGCAACCTGGTCTACGCGATGCCGCCGTACATCTGCCCGCCCGCTGAGATATCGCAGATCACCTCCGCGATGGTCGAGGTGGCGCGCCTCGTAGGCTGAACCGCGATGAAGGCACCTATTCAGACGTCGCCCCTCGCCTGGCTGGACCAGGTCGAGCGGCGCCGGCGCGAGGCCGGGCTGCGTCGCTCGCTGCGGCCGCGCCCACCCGTTGCTACCGAGCTGGATCTGGCGTCTAACGACTACCTCGGTCTGTCACAACATCCCGACGTGATCGAGGGCGGCGTTGCGGCCCTGCGGATCTGGGGCGCCGGGGCGACCGGTTCACGCCTGGTCACCGGCGACACGGAGCTGCACCAGCAGTTCGAATCCGAGCTCGCCGAGTTCGTCGGCGCCGCCTCGGCGTTGCTGTTCTCCTCCGGATACACGGCCAACCTGGGGGCCGTCGTCGGCCTGTCCGGGCCCGGTTCCCTGCTGGTGTCCGACGCCCATTCGCACGCGTCCCTGGTGGACGCCTGCCGGCTGTCACGGGCGCGGGTGGTGGTGTCGCCGCACCGCGACGTCGGCGCCGTCGACGCGGCCCTGGGTTGCCGCGACGAGGAGCGCGCCGCTGTGATCACCGACTCGGTGTTCAGCGCCGACGGCACGCTGGCCCCGCTGCGCGAGTTGCACGAGGTCTGCCGGCGCCACCGCGCGCTGCTCATCGTGGACGAGGCCCACGGCCTGGGTGTGCGCGGCGGCGGGCGCGGGCTGCTGCACGAGCTCGGCCTCGCCGGTGCGCCCGACGTGGTGCTGACCACGACGTTGTCCAAGGCGCTCGGTAGTCAGGGTGGTGCCGTCCTCGGGCCGGCGGCGGTGCGTGCCCACCTGATCGACGCGGCCCGCCCGTTCATCTTCGACACCGGCCTGGCGCCCGCGGCGGTGGGCGCCGCGCGGGCCGCACTGAACGTGCTGCGGGCCGAAACGTGGCGGCCGCAGGCGGTGTTGCGGCATGCCCGCACGCTGGCCGACGTCTGCGACGTTCCCGAAGTGCCGCAGTCCGCGGTGGTGTCGGTGATCCTGGGCGACCCGGAAGCGGCGCTGGCCGCCGCGACCGCCTGCCTGGACGCGGGCGTCAAGGTGGGGTGCTTTCGGCCCCCGACCGTGCCCGTCGGGACGTCGCGGCTGCGGCTGACCGCGCGCGCGTCGCTGGATCCCGCGGAGCTCGAGATCGCGCGCCGGGTGCTCACGGACGTGCTCGCGGGGCTTGTTTAAGGCCCGCCGTTGACGAGCCTGGTCGTCACGGGCACCGGCACGGGTGTCGGCAAGACGGTCGTCACCGCGGCGCTGGCCTGCCACGCCCGTCAGGCCGGCATCGACGTGGCGGTGTGTAAACCGGTCCAGACCGGCACCGACGCCGGTGATGACGACCTGGCCGAGGTGGCCCGGCTGTCCGGGGTGACCGAGCTCGCGACGCTGGCCCGATATCGCCAGCCATTGGCGCCGGCCGCCGCCGCCGAGCACGCCGGGAGGGCGCTGCCCACCGGTGACGAGCTGGTGCAGCTGATAACCGGCCTGGACCGCCCGCGGCGGCTGACCCTGGTCGAAGGCGCCGGCGGGCTGCTGGTCGAACTCGCCGACTCGGGAGTGACGTTGCGCGATCTCGCGGCCGATCTGGGCGCCGCGGTGCTGGTCGTGGTCACCGCGGAGCTGGGCACCCTCAACCACACCGCGTTGACCCTGGAAGCACTTGCCGCACAACGGGATTTCGTGTGTCGGGTTGGTGATCGGGAGCTGGCCCGCGCGGCCCGGATTGGTGGAGACCTCGAACCGGTCCGCGCTGGCCCGGCTGGCTCCGGTGCGGGCCGCGCTGCCCGCGGGGGCGGGATCGATGGACGCCGCCGACTTCGCGGTGCTGAGCAACGCGGCGTTCGACCACGACTGGGTGACGACGTTGGTCCGCTGATGGTGCATTCGATCGAGCTCGTTTTCGACGCCGACACCGAGGCGGCCATCCGCGGCATCTGGGAAGCGCTGGCCGGCGCCGGAATTCCCAGTCAGGCCCCCGCCAGCCGGCCGCACGTGACGCTGGCCGTCGCCGAGGGCATCGACGCCGACGTCGACGACTTGCTGGGTCCGGTGAGCCGACGGTTGCCGCTGGAGTGCGCGGTTGGCGCGCCGGTGCTGTTCGGCCGGGCGAACGTCGTGTTCGCGCGGCTGGTGGTGCCGACGAGCGAGCTGTTGGCCCTCCATGCCGAGGTGCACCGGCTGTGCCTTCCGCATCTGGCGCCCAAGCCGATGGCCAACAGCCTGCCCGGGCAGTGGACCGCGCATGTCACGCTGGCCCGCCGGGTCGGGGGACCACAGCTCGGGCGGGCGCTGCGCATCGCGGGCCGGCCGGCGCAGATCGACGGCCGCTTCGCGCGTTTACGCCGTTGGGACGGCAACAAAAAGACGGAATACCTGCTTTAGCCGCCGAACAGTAGATACAAGCCGGTGAACGTGTAGCCGACCATGACCAGCATCATGGTGAGCTGCCCGGTGAGCTGATGGCCGGCGGGCAGCAGGCGCAGCGCTTTGTCGTGGGCCGCGATCACCGCGACGATGTGCCCGGTGACCACGCATGCCACCTTGATGCCGGCCAGCACCGGGGGGTGCGTGGACAGCACATAGGCGACGTGCATGTGCGCCAACCCCAATAGGTTCCAGCCGCGGCCGAACGGGTCCGCCAGCGCCACGATGGCCTGTTGTCCGCGTTCCACGAGGTAGGACAGGTAGTGCGCGAAGATATAGCCCACGACGATCGGGATGAGTGAATGCGCCATCTGGCCGGGCAGGGCGCGGCGTTGCGCACGGTCGACGCCGCCGGTCGCGCGCGCGGCGAGCGAAAACGTCACCGCCACAACCGAAATGAAGACAATCAGCCCCAGGGTTCGCAGCGCCGACGACGACAGCGTCGGCGCCAGGCCGAAGGATCGCGTGAGCCGATCGGCGAACCCCCGCCATGTCGGTGAGGATGAGAAGCTGTCGAACGCCGTCGACCCGAGCAGCACCGCGAGCATCACCACCACGCCGGGCCGAACCGGCAGCGACGGGAGGTGGTCGAGCGGGTTGCCGATGACGATTCTCCCGGAGGCCGGGTTGCGACGAAACGGCGAAAGGCGAGACACCGCCATGCTGTACACGCCGAACGGGTCGGCCCGGGCCAGCCAGCGCTGGCCGCACAGCCAGGCCCCGCCCAGCAGCACCACGGCATAGGCCAGCAGCCACGCCTTGACCCACGGCAGTGACGCCGAGTTCGGGCTGGCCAGTTCCAACCAGACGAAGGCGAACAGGCCCAGCGCGGCCGGGCGATATCCCCAACCTTCGGGATAGGACAGTCGTGGCCGGCCGAGCCGCCGCGGAGCGGCCCGCCGCAGCAGCAGGTACACCGTGCGCATCGGGGACAGCACCCGCCACACCGGTCCGAAAGCCAACGACGCCGCCACCAGCCCGACCCACAACAGCACGTAGAAAACCCCGAGCAGGGCGTTCGACTCCGATTGCGGACCCAGCACCCCGGCCAGCACCACCCACACCGCGAAAACCAGCGCCAGCGCGGCGGCCGCCCAGCGCGTCACCCGGGCGTCGACCAGTGTGGTCACCGCCGCCGGCAACGGGCGACCCGGCTTGAGTGGATCGAACCGGGGCCGTCGCCACGCGAACGCGACCAGCGCGAAGGTGAACGTCAACGCCCATGCCGCTCCGACCATCGCGTAGAGGTACGGAACCGGAAGATCACCCGAGCCGCCAAGACCGTGCGCGAGTACCACCGTCGCGCGGCCGGAGCTCACGGCTGTACTTGAATGGTCGCGATCGTGCGGTCCAGATGGTGCAGCTCCACCTCGACATTGCCGGGGACGTCGACACTGAACTGGAACGTCTGGTTGGGGGCGGCGGCGATTTGGAATTTGTGATCGGGCGTCGAGTGCACGTGCAGCTCATCGGTGGCGTCGCTGGTGACCCGGAAGGTGATCTGCTGGTGCACCTTGGCCTGCAGCGTGGTGTTGGTCGGAGTGACCTGACCCTTGGCGATGGTGACATCGACCACCGGCGCGGCGGCCGGGGCGTGGTTTTGCGAACCGCCACAAGCGATTAGGGCCCACATCAGCGCCGTCACCCACGCGGCGGCGAGGGTGCCACGAATTGTCATCGGCTCACGCCGCTCTGGGAACCGGCTGCTTCTCCTCGACCGGCTCCGGCTCGTTGACGGAGTTGTTGATCCGGCCCGCACCCCAGGTGAGCGCGGAGATCACCATCAGCGTCAGGAACAACACCACGATCGACCCGGCGGTGAACAACCACAGCGGGGCGTTCTGGTCGCGTTCGCGCTGCAGGATGGTGACCTCCTGCACGAACGGCCGGGTACTCGACGCCAGGGCGGGAACCTCGGGTGCCGGGATAGCGTCATCGGCCGGCTCGTAGATCGGCACGGCGGTCATCGTGTAACCGTCTTGCACCCGCAGCAGCGTCTTCCACGATCCCCAGACCGGAACCGGTTGGGCGGAACGGTAGTGCCCCGGTCCGACCTTATTGAGCCGGTCGATAACCAGGCCGCGGGCGTTCTCCATCCGCCCCTGCCAGGACAGGATCGTCACCCAGTCCGGGTGGTCGCTGACCATGTCGGGCGGCGTGAGTTGCACGTCGGCCCACACCATGCGCTGCCCCGGAGGGCCGGGCTGGTCCGTCAAGGTGATGGTGGCGGTATTTTGGCGCGGCACAACGATGTGCAGCCCGTTGGCCACCGCGCCGCCGATCACCAAGACCGTCGCCGCCACGACCGAGATTCCGATCGCGCGGCCCGGAAGGCGCTGTCCGGTGAGCACCATGCCAAACAGTGCCCCGCACACCCCGGTCAACATCGCCACCGGCACCGCCATCGCCAGCGCCTCGCCCCACATGCTCATCGGCCAGGGGTAGTGGTATACCGCCGAGATCCACAGCGACTCCAGCCACAGCCCCACGGTGCCCACGACGAGACCCGAAACGGCACCAAAAGCTATGGGGCGCTTGAGCAGTGGGGTCAGCGCCACCAGCTCGACCACCACCGCGGGCCCCAGATACAGCGGGAACCAGTTGATCGGAGCTCCAAGGACGGGGCCGACCAGAAATGCGACGGCACCTCGCAGCGCGATGGCGAACGCGGCGGCCACGACGGCCGCTCCCCGCCCCATGGTGATGCGGGCCGCGACCGCCGCCAGCGCGGAGGCGGCGGCGATCATCATCGGCTGCAACACCAGTCGGAATTGCTCGACGCCGAAGTCGTATTCGATCTGATAGACCGACAAGCCGATGAACATCCCGCCGAAGGACAGGTAACGCAGGAGCGTGATGAAGGTGCCGAGGGCCACCTCCTCGCCCTGCGCCGCCTCGCCCTCGCGCTCCAGCATCAGCACCGCGAACAGGGAAAAGCAGGCACCGCCGATCATCATCAAATGCGTTGGGCCCCAGAGGGTGACGTCTTGGCCGAAGATCCGGTGCCAGATGTCGTCGAGCGGAAATCCGATCATCGCGTACAGTCCGCAGCCCGCCATCAGCACGCCGCCGACCGGCGCCTGCCAATTGCGCGTGATGCGTACCGCCGCCGGACCCGGCTTGTCGAAGGGCAGCACGACCGCCAACATGCCGCCCACGAAGATTCCGAACAAGCCGATGATGATGAAGTAGTGCGCCGGGTTGGCCAACGGGCCGGGGTCGCGCCCGTTGCCGATGTGCCAGCTCACGTCCCAGATGAACCCGAACAGGGCGCAGATGATCGACGTGGTGAAGACCAGCACCGGCAGGGCAACCCAGCTGGGGCGGTGGAATTTTTCGCCCATCTTGTCGGCGATCCAGGTCAACCACTCGATGCGATGAGTGCGGTGGGCATGGCCCACCCACAGCATCACCAGGGTGATCACGACCGCGGCGATCGACAGCCCGATCACCTGGTTCAGCCCCGCACCGCGTGCCGGTGCCTCGGCAACAATCGTCAGTTCAGTCGACTTCATCGTCATGCCCTCCCAACTGCGCCGGGCCGCCCCGGGAGAATTGATCCGACTATCACTTCTTACCTCGAGGTAAGTTCGCGATCCAGTGTTGATAGTGCCCCAATTCAGGGCGGGTCAATCACCCTTTTTATCGCCCTCGTCGGATCCGGCGCGGCGGTCGCGCAACGCGACGTAGAGGACCACGGCGACGACGACGATCGCCGGCAGGAACGCCGGGACCGCCAGCAGGATCCAGTGGTGAGCCAGGTACTCGACATGCGGATGAGTCATTGTGCTGACATACCCAGGCGGTCCTCACGTTCTGCGGCCGTTACCCTACTTTGAACACGTTTTACTCAGACTGCCACCACGTGGCGGGTGCGTGCTGACGCGATCGACGCTCAGCCGCCGACAAGATGCAGGGAGCACCCGGTGACTCAAGCGGCAACGCGACCGACAGGCGAAGCCGACCACGACGTTGACATCCTGGCGGCGGCCCGGCAGCAGGTGCTGGAGGGCGGCCGGGGATTGAGCCGCGACCAGGTGCTGCGGGTGCTGCGGCTGCCCGACGACCGGCTCGATGAGCTGCTGGCGCTGGCCCACGAAGTGCGGATGCGCTGGTGCGGGCCGGAGGTCGAGGTCGAGGGCATCATCAGCCTGAAGACCGGCGGTTGCCCGGAGGATTGTCATTTCTGCTCGCAATCGGGGCTTTTCTCGTCGCCGGTGCGCAGCGCCCGGCTCGACATACCCAGCCTGGTCGAGGCGGCCAAACAGACCGCCAAGTCGGGTGCCACCGAGTTCTGCATCGTGGCCGCGGTACGCGGACCCGACGAGCGGTTGATGGCCCAGGTTGCGGCCGGCATCGAGGCGATTCGCAACGAGGTTGAGATCAACATCGCCTGCTCGCTGGGGATGCTGACCGCCGAGCAGGTCGAGGAACTCTCGGCGATGGGTGTGCACCGCTACAACCACAACCTGGAGACGGCCCGCTCGTTTTTCCCTGACGTCGTCACCACCCACACCTGGGAGGAGCGCTGGCAGACGTTGTCGATGGTGCGCGACGCCGGCATCCAGGTGTGCTGTGGCGGCATTCTCGGCATGGGCGAGACCTTGGAGCAGCGCGCGGAGTTCGCCGCTGACCTGGCCGAACTCGGCCCCGACGAGGTGCCGTTGAACTTCCTCAACCCACGGCCGGGCACCCCGTTCGGAGACCTTGACGTGATGCCGGCCACCGAGGCATTGAAGTCGGTGGCCGCATTCCGGCTGGCGCTGCCCCGCACCATGTTGCGCTTTGCCGGGGGCCGCGAAATCACGCTGGGTGACCTCGGCGCCAAGCAGGGCATCCTCGGCGGCGTCAACGCCGTGATCGTCGGGAACTACCTGACCACGCTCGGCCGGCCGGCCGAGGCCGATCTGGAACTGCTCGAGGATCTGCAGATGCCAATCAAGGCGCTCAACGCCAGTTTGTAAGAAACTGGGAAGCGTGGTTCGAAATCTAGGCGCTCCAATCAGTGCCGGTGTCTACAACGTCTACACCGGGGAAGTAGGAGGAACCGCCGTGCCGACAGCGGCCCAGTTGGGTCTTGAGCCGCCTCGGTTCTGCGCCGAATGCGGACGCCGGATGGTGGTCCAGGTTCGTCCCGACGGCTGGCAGGCGCGGTGCTCGCGGCACGGAAGGGTGGACTCTGCCGACATGGAGGCGCAGCGGTGACAGTGGACGCGGGGCCTGAGACGTCCGAGCCCGCCGGCGTGCCCCGCACGTACCGGCGGCGCGCGGTCGTCAGCGCGGTGCTGGGCGCCGCGGTGGCGGGTGTGGTGATCGGCGGCCTGTGGGCGTTTATCGCCCCGCCGATACGCGCGGTGGTGGCGATCACTCACTCGGGCGAGCGGGTTCATGACTATCTGGGCATGGAGTCCCAGCACTTCTTCGACGCGCCATGCCTGCTATTGGGCCTGCTGACCATGCTCGCGGTGGTGGGGGCGGTGCTGCGTGTGGCAGTGGCGTGAGCACCGCGGGCCGGCGATGGTCATCGGGCTGTCGATCGGCATGGTGACCGCCGCCGCCGCCGCTTCGGCGACGGGGGCGGCGTTGGTTCGGCTGAGCTACGGCGCGTTGAATTTCGACGCGGTACCCCTGTCGGGAAAGCCGTCGGTGGCGTACGTCATCCAGGCCCCGCCGGTGTTTTTCTCCGACGAGCTGCTGCCGGCGGCGACGACCCTCATGTGGCCCGCCGCCGTCGCCGCGCTGGTCTATGCCGTGCTGGCGGCCGCGAATGCCCGCGACGACCTGGGGGGACTTCCGGTGGTCGATCATCCTTCGCATCCGCTGCCGGCGGAGCCGGAGGCCCCCGAAGCCGCTATCTCATAGCGGGCGGTGCGGGACCTTCCGGCCGGTGATGACCTTGGCCGCGATCTTGGCCAGACGCGCCATCCCGACGTAGGTCATCGGATTGAACATCGTCGGCCAGGTGGTCCTGATGAGGTGCTCGCTCAGCGGTCGGCCGGCGAACCGGTCCGTGAGCCAGCGCAGGGTCATCGGGGCGGACAGCGGGTGCAGGACCATGTGTTCGTTGAACGCGTCGCGGTGATAGGTGACCCTCGCGCCGCCCGCCGAATACGCATCGGCCAGCTCATCGATGTCCTTCACGTCGATCAGGTAGTCGTGCACGGCCTGCACGATCAACACCGGCGGCGTCGGCACCACCGCGCCCAGCTTGATGGCTTCGAAGATATGTGAGACCTCGGGCGTGGACAGGATGTCCTCGAGCGGCTCGTCGAGATAGTCGCCCATGTTCTTGCCGGCCATCCGGAAGACCGCCTCCACGGTCGTCATCTTCTCCAGCGAGTCCAGCAGGGCACGCCCCTCGTCACTGGCGTGCTCCTTGATCACCCGGTCCAAGTCGGGGTAGACGTGCACGAGCGCGGCCACCACCATCGCGGGCAGCCCGGCGAAGAGTTTGCCGTTGAGACGTCGGAAGGTGTTACCCAGGTCGCCGACCGGTGAGCCCAGCACCGCCCCGACGATGTCCAGTTCGGGTGCGTACTCGCCACACATCTCGGCCGCCCAGGCGCTGGCCAGCCCACCGCCGGAGTATCCCCACAGCCCGATCGGCGCCTTTGAAGAGGCCCCTGCAGACAATCCGATCCGGTCCGAACTCAGCACGGCCCTGATCCCGTCGAGGACCCGATACCCCGGTTCGTACGGCGCGCCCCACGCGCCCGCGAGACCCTCGTGGTCGGGCACCGAAACCGCCCAACCTTCGGCCACGGCGGCGGCGATCAACAACAGCTCCAATTGGGCCAGCGAACCGAGGGCCTTCGCCCTTCTGCGCAGCGCATACGACGGAAAACAGCGGGACGACACGGCGTCGATCGCGCACTGATACGACAGCAGGGGGCAGGTCTGGCCTTCGGCCAAATCCGCCGGGACGATCACCGTGGTTACCGTCGCCTCGGGCTCGCCGTTCAAGTCGGCGGTCCGGTACAGCAGCTGGGTGGCTTTGATCGGCTGCCGTATCCGGCCCAGAAAGGCCAGCTCGACGTCGCGCGAGCGCAACACCGTCCCCGGCTCGGCGTGCTGAAAGCCGGCCGGCGGCTGGTAGAAGGGGTCGTCGCGGGGCAGCAGCGGCCGCACCTTGCGCTGCAGTTCCTCGTGCGGCGGTCGGCCGATCCACTCCGCGTCGCGTGTCCCCGCCAGATTGCCGAACTCAACCATTGAGTATCCCTTCTTGGCCAACCGGCATTCTCGCGTACGAACCCGCGGTAGCCAAAGCGTAATCGCCGCATTGTGAGCCAGTCGGCGTCGGCGGGTGCGGGTCACCGGCGCCACTGGGCCCCGCGAGTTTAGAGCCGAATCACTGCGGGAAAGGTTCCGTCAGTCGGGCTGGGCGCCGGTCGAGGGCAACCCGGGCGGCCGAAATGCGGCGAATTCGTCGGTGACCCGGAGCGCAGAGTCGGTAAAGCGGTACAGCGCCGCCGGCCGCCCGCCGCTGCGGCCGGACTGCGCGATGGTGCCCGTTTGGATGATGACTCCGCGTCGGACCAGGACTCGTTGCAGATTCGTCGCGTCGACCTGGTAACCCAGCACGGCGCCGTAGATGTCACGAAGGGTGGATAGCGCGAATTCCCTTGGTGCCAAAGCGAATCCGACGTTAGTGTACGACATCTTGGCGACCAGCCTGGCGCGGGCGTGTGCCACCATCGGGCCGTGATCGAACGCCATCGGCGGCAGCGAGTTCACCGGATGCCAGCGGGTGTCGGGCGGCAGCTCGGGGGTGGCGGGGGAGGGGACCAGGCCCAGGAAGGTCGACGCGATGACCCGAGTACCCGGCACCCGGTGCGGGTCGGAAAACGCGGCGAGCTGCTCCAGGTGCGCCAGCTCCCGCAGGTCGACCTTTTCGGCCAATTGGCGCCGCACCGACGTGATCAGGTCCTCGTCATTGCGCAGCCGGCCACCGGGCAGCGACCATGCGCCGCGTTGGGGATCGCGGGCACGCTGCCATAACAGCACGTTCAGCTGCGGCTTTTCCGCGCGCTTGGCGGCCGTAACCTGGCGAACCTGGAACACGACCGCAAGCACTTCGTGGGCGGTGCTACCATGGGCCATGTTTTCGATTGTAAGTCGAAAACCGGTCGGGACGAAAGGAACCGCCATGACGGTTTCGACTGGCATGGACACGCTCGCACGCGACATGGCTGCCCGGGTCACGAACACGTCCACGGGCTACGCCGGTGTTGACCCCGATGACCGGTGGGCCGACCAGGTTCGCCGGCTGGCGAAGTTGCGCGGCGCGACCCTGCTGGCGCACAACTACCAGCTGCCCGCCATCCAGGATGTCGCCGACCACGTTGGGGATTCGCTGGCGCTGTCGCGGATCGCCGCCGACGCGCCCGAGGACACGATCGTGTTCTGCGGCGTGCACTTCATGGCCGAGACCGCCAAGATGCTCAGCCCGGACAAGACCGTGCTCATTCCGGATCAGCGGGCCGGCTGCTCGCTGGCCGATTCGATCACCCCCGACGACCTGAGTGCCTGGAAGGACGAGCACCCCGGCGCCGTCGTCGTCTCCTACGTCAACACCACGGCCGCCGTGAAGGCCCTCACCGACATCTGCTGCACCTCGTCCAACGCGGTCGACGTGGTCGAGTCCATCGACCCCGACCGCGAGGTGCTGTTCTGCCCGGATCAATTCCTTGGCGCCCATGTGCGTCGGGTGACCGGTCGCAAGAACCTGCACGTGTGGGCCGGTGAGTGCCACGTGCACGCCGGCATCAACGGCGACGAGCTCACCGAGCAAGCACGCGCAAATCCGGACGCCGAACTCTTCGTGCATCCCGAATGCGGTTGTGCCACTTCCGCCTTGTACCTGGCCGGCGAGGGCGCGTTTCCGGCGGACCGGGTGCGTATCCTGTCCACGGGCGGCATGCTCGACGCCGCCAACCAGACGCGGGCACGCAAGGTTCTGGTCGCCACCGAGGTCGGCATGCTGTACCAACTGCGAAAGGCGGCGCCGGCCGTGGACTTCCGCGCCGTCAACGACCGCGCGTCGTGCAAATACATGAAGATGATCACGCCGGCCGCGCTGTTGCGCTGCCTGGTCGAGGGTGCCGATGAAGTTCACGTTGACCCGGAAATCGCGGCAGCCGGGCGCCGCAGTGTGCGGCGGATGATCGAAATCGGGCAGCCGGGCGGCGGCGAATGATCACCCGCCCGGGCTGGACCGATACCGCCGACGTCGTCGTAATCGGCACGGGCGTGGCGGGTTTGGCCGCCGCGCTGGCCGCCCACCGCGCCGGCCGCAAGGTCGTGGTGCTCAGCAAGGCGGACCAGCGGCACGGGGTGACCGCTACGCACTACGCACAAGGCGGCATCGCGGTGGCGCTGCCGGAGAATCCGGAAAACGAAGACTCGGTGGATGACCACGTCGCCGACACCCTGGCCGCGGGAGCGGGCCTGTGCGATTTCGACGCCGTGCACTCGATCGTCGCCGACGGTTACCGCGCAGTCGCCGAATTAGTCTGTGACGGAGCGCGTTTCGACGAATCGGTGCCCGGCCGGTGGGCGCTGACCCGCGAAGGCGGCCACTCGCGGCGACGCATCGTGCACGCCGGTGGTGATGCCACCGGCGCCGAGGTGCAGCGGGCCCTGGACCACGCGGCGGGCATGCTCGACATCCGCACCAGCCACGTTGCCGTGCGAGTGCTGCGCGACGGCACCGCGGTGAACGGCGTGTCGGTCATCAACCCGGACGGATGCGGCATCATCAGCTCGCCGTCGGTGATCCTGGCATCGGGCGGGCTCGGGCACCTCTACCGCGCTACGACGAATCCCAACGGCTCCACCGGCGACGGGATCGCGCTGGCGTTGTGGGCCGGCGTCGCGGTCAGCGACCTCGAGTTCATCCAGTTCCACCCCACCATGCTGTTCGGCGGCAAGGGCGGCGGACGACGGCCGCTGGTCACCGAAGCCATCCGCGGCGAGGGCGCGATATTGCTTGACAGCAAAGGAAATTCGGTAACGACAGGTATTCATCCGATGGGCGATCTGGCGCCGCGCGATGTCGTCGCGGCGGCCATCGACGCGCGGATGAAGGCCACCGGTGATCCGTGCGTTTACCTCGACGCGCGCGGCATCCAGGGCTTCGAGACGCGGTTCCCGACCGTCGCCGCCGCGTGCCGGTCCGCGGGCATCGACCCTGTGCGTCAACCGATCCCGGTGCTCCCGGGGGCGCACTATAGTTGCGGCGGCGTCGTGACCGATGTGTACGGACAGACCGAGCTGCCCGGGCTGTTCGCCGCCGGCGAGGTCGCGCGCACCGGGATGCACGGCGCCAATCGGCTGGCCTCCAACAGCTTGCTGGAAGGTCTGGTCGTCGGTGGCCGCGCCGGAAAGGCCGCGGCCGCGCATGCGACGGCGGCCGGGCGCCCGCCCGCGACATGGCCCGAGCCCATCACCCACACCGCGCCGAAGCGGAGCAAACTGCAACGAGCGATGAGCCGGGACGCCTCAGTGGTTCGCGACGCCGCCGGGCTGCTCCGGTTGTCCGAGACACTCTCGGACGCGCGGGTTCGCACTGTGGCGCGCCGTTCCGATTTCGAAGACGTGGCGC
Organism: uncultured Actinomycetota bacterium; assembly: GCA_963703795.1. GTDB lineage: Bacteria > Actinomycetota > Actinomycetes > Mycobacteriales > Mycobacteriaceae > Mycobacterium. Next base: position 18,036 of record CAVPFT010000044.1, read on the forward strand.
TGGCGTTGACCGCTCGGGCCGTTACCGCCGCAGCCTTGGCCCGCAACGAAAGTCGGGGTTGCCACCACCGCGCGGAATACTCGGACGCCGCGCCGGAACGGCCGCGCAGCAGTGTGATTCGGCTGGCCGACGACCAAGACACGGTGTGTGTGGAGGTGCTGGCGGCGGTGGCTTGCTGATGCTGTCCGACTGCGAACTGAGCGCCGCTCGCGACATCATTCGGCGCGGTCTGCAAGAGGATCTGCGGTACGGGCCCGACGTCACCACGCTTTCCACGGTGCCCGCCGGTGCCGTGGCGATCGCGTCGATGGTGCCCCGCGAGCCGGGCGTGATCGCCGGGGTGGACTTCGCGTTGCTGGCACTCGACGAGGTGCTCGGCGCCGGCGGCTATCAGGTGCTCGATCGTGTCGAGGACGGTGCCCGGTCGCAGCCGGGTGAGTCGCTGTTGACGGTGCAGGCGGAGACCCGTGGCCTGTTGACCGCGGAGCGGACGATGCTGAACCTCGTCTGCCACCTGTCGGGGATCACCACGGCGACTGCGGCCTGGGTCGAGGCGGTGCACGGCACCAAGGCCAAGGTCCGCGATACCCGCAAAACCCTGCCCGGCCTGCGGCTGCTGCAGAAATACGCGGTGCGGGTCGGCGGGGGCGTCAACCACCGCATGGGGCTTGGCGACGCGGCGCTGATCAAGGACAACCACGTCGCGGCCGCGGGATCGGTGGTCGAAGCGCTGCGGGCGGTGCGCGAGGCCGCCCCCGATCTGCCGTGCGAGGTCGAAGTGGATTCCCTCGAGCAGCTCGATGCGGTGCTGCCCGAAAAGCCCGAGTTGATCTTGCTGGACAACTTTCCGGTGTGGCAGACGCAGACGGCCGTGCAACGTCGCGACGCCCGAGCGCCCGCCGTTCTGCTCGAGTCGTCCGGTGGGCTCAGCCTGGAGAACGCGGCGACCTACGCCGCGACCGGTGTGGACTACCTGGCCGTGGGTGCGCTGACCCATTCGGTGCGCGCGCTCGACATCGGCCTCGACATGTAGTTCTAGCCGCCGTCAGCGTTTAACACGCAGCAATTCGCGCGCCGCGGGCTTGGCGGCGTCGAGCGCGGCTGGGTCGCCCGCGATGCGGGACAGGATCAGCGCTCCCTCGATCAGTGAGATCACCGCGATCGCAACCCGATTCGCCTCAGGCGCCGACCAGCCGTCGGCGCGCAGTCGCTCTTCGATCGCCACACACCAACTTTTGAAGGCGCGTGCCGACGCCCGTCTCACCGCGGGGCTGGCATTCACCGACTCGGTGGCGATCGGTTCGACCGGGCAGCCGTCGCGGTGGTCCCCGGCCAGCCCCGCCACCAGCAGATCGACCCAGCGATCGACGATGTCGGCCACCGGTCGGCCGGTGGCCAGGAACCGGCGCAGCAGTTGCTCGATGCCGGACCCGGCGGTGTCCACCACTGCGGCGGCGAGTTGCTGCTTGCCCTGCGGGAAGTGGTGATAGAGCGAGCCGGGTTTGATGCCGGCCTCGCCGAGGATCTGGTTGAGCCCGGTCGCCGCGTAGCCCTGGCGGCGGAACAGGGTGGCGGCGCTGTCGATCAGGGCGGCGCGGCTGCGATCGGGGCGGGGCACGGTATTGACTTTACTTGAGTGATCGCTCAAGAATGCTGAGATGAGACAGTTGACCTACGAGGAAACCGGGCGATACGCGTGGCGCGAGGTGCCCGAACCGGAGATCACCGCGCCGGAACAGGCGCTCGTTCGGCCCCTGATGGTGGCGTGCTGTGACCTCGACGTCGCGGTATGCCACGGGCGGGTGCCGTTGCCGCCGGGGTACGCGGTGGGCCACGAGGGATTGGCCGAGGTCGTCGCGGTCGGCGACGGCGTCACGGGCGTTCAGGCAGGCGACCGCGTCGTGGTGCCGTTTCAGATCAACTGCGGAACCTGTCGCGAATGCCGCCGTGGCGTGACCGGCTCATGCGGCTCGGTGCCGTTGATGGCGGCCTACGGGATGGCGCCGATCGCCGGCCTGGACGGCGGCGGCTTCATGTCGGATCTGGTGCTGGTGCCGTACGCGGACGCGATGCTCATCCCATTTCCGGACGCCGTCGAACCCATCTCGATCGCGTCCCTGTCCGACAACATTCCCGACGGCTGGCGGACCGTCGGGCCATTCCACGAGGAGTTGGACCGGCTCGATCCGGTCGACCGCCGCGTCCTCGTGGTCGGGCGGCTGTCGATCGGTTTGTACTCGGCCGCCTTCGCCACAGCGCTGGGAGCCCACGTCGACTACGTCGACACCGACCCGCAGCGCCTGGCCGCCGCCGAGAAATTGGGCGCGGTCGCGCACGACCGGCCCAAGCCGGACAAGTCGTGGGATCCCTATCCGGTCACCGTGCACACGACGGGCGATTCGGAGCTGCTTTCGGCGACACTGCGCGCGACCTGGCCCGACGGCGTGTGCACCGACACCGGGATCTACCCCGAATACAACGTCGAGATGCCGTTGCTGCCGATGTACACCCGCGGTGTGCAGTTCGTCACCGGACGTGTCAGTGCGCGGACGGTCATCCCGCAGGTGCTCGAGCTACTCGCCGCCGGGCTGGACCTGTCGCCGGCCGTCGACCGCGTCGTCGCCTGGGAGGACGCGCCTGCGGCCTGGCCGACGATGATCGGCAAGACCGTCTTCACCAGGGCGTAGTCCAGGCTGGCGTCGCGTGTGCGTCCTGGGCTTCGCGTGTGCGTCCTGGGCGGAAAAATCGCACGAATTCCGCCTTGGGTGCACACCGAAAGCCCTCAGCACACACTAGATGCGAAGGCCGCGGCTGCGGCTCAGGCGATGTCGGCGACAAAAACCGCCATTCGGCTCAGCTGGACGCGCGCCAGCCGCGGCAGCCCCTCGCCGCCGTCGGAGCCGGCGGGCAGGATCCGCGGATTGGTGATGTGCACCTCGCGGCGGGCATAGCGCAGGTCGGCCTGGCCCGCGGCCAGCACGTTCTTGACCCAGTCGGTCTTCCCGTGAGCCAGCGCGATGGCCAGCGTGTTGCCTTTGCGGTACGTGGTCACGATGGTCTTGTACGGCTTGCCGGACTTGCGACCGCGGTGTTCGATGGTCGCCGTTCCGGGCAGGTAGCGCGCGATCGGTTTGAGCGCCGGGTTGAGGTATTTGACCTGGATGTTCTCGAACCAGGCCGGATACACCATCGGGATGCCTGGGGCGTTGTTCGGGTGGTCCTTTGTGGACATGGCGAGCTCCCTGCTTGAACGGGGGTGTGCGGCTTACCGGCACTGTACCGGCCGAATATCGACTTGAATTGCTCTGGGACGGTGACTTCGCTGGTGGCCTGAACCCCCGAAAGCTAAAGCTGTTGCTCCCATCGGGGACAATGGAAGCAATGAGTACCACTCCAACACCCGTGCTCGCCCGCATCGACCTGCGGGGCGCCGAGTTGACGGCCGCCCGACTGCGGGCGGCGCTGCCGCGCGGCGGCGCCGACGTGGAGACCGTGCTGCCGCAGGTGCGCCCGATCGTGCAGGCCGTCGCCGAGCGTGGGGCCGAGGCGGCTTTGGAGTTCGGGGCGTCGTTCGACGGCGTGCGCCCACCGGCCGTCCGGGTGCCCGACGCCGCGCTACAGGCGGCACTGGCCGGACTGGACGCGGCCGTCCGCGAAGCGCTGCAGGTGATGATCGAACGCACCCGAGCCGTGCACGCCGACCAGCTCCGCACGGACGTCACCACCACGCTCGCCCCCGGCGCGACGGTCACCGAGCGATGGGTTCCCGTCGAACGGGTCGGCCTGTATGTGCCCGGCGGCAACGCCGTGTACCCGTCCAGCGTGGTGATGAACGTGGTGCCGGCGCAGGCCGCCGGTGTCGGCTCGCTGGTGGTGGCGAGCCCGCCGCAGGATCCGCTGCACGGCCAGTTCAAGGGACTGCCGCATCCGACGATCCTGGCCGCGGCCCGGCTGCTGGGAGTCGACGAGGTGTGGGCCGTGGGCGGTGCGCAGGCGGTGGCGCTGCTCGCCTACGGCGGCACCGACACCGACGGAGCTGAGCTGACGCCGGTCGACCTGATCACCGGGCCGGGCAATATCTACGTCACCGCCGCCAAGCGGCTGTGCCGCTCACGGGTGGGCATCGACGCCGAAGCAGGGCCGACCGAGATCGCCATCCTGGCCGACCACACCGCCGATCCGGCGCACGTGGCCGCCGACTTGATCAGCCAGGCCGAACACGACGAGATGGCCAGCAGCGTGCTCGTGACCCCCAGCGAGGCCCTGGCCGCCGCCACCGACACCGAGTTGGCCGCCCAGCTGCAGACGACCGTGCACCACGAACGGGTGGAGGCCGCGCTGCGCGGACGCCAATCGGCGATCATCCTGGTCGACGACCTCGAAGTCGGCGTCCGGGTCGTCAACGCGTACGCCGCCGAACACCTGGAGATCCAGACCGTCGATGCGCCGCGGGTGGCCAGCCAAATACGTTCGGCCGGAGCGATTTTCGTCGGCCCGTGGGCTCCGGTCAGCCTCGGCGACTACTGCGCCGGATCCAACCACGTGCTGCCGACCGCGGGCTGTGCCCGGCATTCCAGCGGCCTTTCGGTGCAGACGTTCCTGCGCGGGATCCATGTCGTCGACTACACCGAGGCGGCGCTCAAAGACGTTTCGGGACACGTGATCACGCTGGCCGAGGCCGAAGACCTGCCGGCGCACGGCGAGGCGGTCCGGCGGAGGTTCGAGCGATGACGGGACCCGAACAACCGACGCTGGACGACTTGCCGCTGCGCGACGATTTGCGTGGCAAATCGCCTTACGGGGCACCACAACTGGCGGTTCCCGTGCGGCTGAACACCAACGAGAACCCGCACCCGCCGACCAAGGCGCTGGTCGACGACGTGGTGCGGTCGGTGGGCGACGCGGCCGCGAACCTGCACCGCTATCCCGACCGCGATGCGGTGGCCCTGCGCCGGGACCTCGCCGACTACCTCACCGCGCAGACCGGTACCCGGCTTGGCGTCGAGAACCTTTGGGCTGCAAATGGTTCCAACGAGATCCTGCAACAGCTGCTGCAGGCGTTCGGTGGGCCGGGGCGCACTGCGATCGGGTTCGTCCCGTCCTACTCGATGCACCCGATCATCGCCGACGGCACCCGCACCCAATGGCTCGAAGCCGCCCGCGCCGAAGACTTCAGCTTCGACATCGACACGGCGGTCGCCGCGGTCGTCGAACGCAAACCTGACGTGGTCTTCATCGCCAGCCCGAACAACCCGTCCGGACAGAGCGTTTCGCTGCGGGATCTGCGGCGGCTGCTCGACGTGGTGCCCGGCATCCTGATCGTCGACGAGGCCTACGGCGAGTTCTCGTCGCAGCCCAGCGCGGTGGCGCTGGTGGCGGAGTATCCGGCCAAGCTCGTGGTCACCCGCACCATGAGCAAGGCGTTCGCCTTCGCCGGCGGCAGGCTCGGCTACTTGGTCGCCACGCCGGCGATGATCGAGGCGATGCTGCTGGTGCGGCTGCCGTATCACCTCTCGTCGGTCACCCAGGCCGCGGCGCGGGCCGCGCTGCGGCACGCCGACGACACCCTGGGCAGCGTCGCGACGCTGATCGCCGAACGTGGCCGCGTCACAACGGGATTGAGCGACATGGGGTTTCGGGTGATCCCGAGCGACGCGAACTTCGTGCTGTTCGGCGAATTCGCCGACGCGCCGGCCACCTGGCAGCGCTACCTGGACGCCGGCATCCTGATCCGAGATGTCGGAATTGCCGGCTACCTGCGCGCAACTACGGGACTGGCCGACGAGAACGACGCGTTCCTCAAAGCCAGCGCCCAGATCGCGGCCACCGAACTGGCCCCAGTGACCCCCATAGGAGCCCCGTGACCACTGAAACTTCGAAAGCGACGCGGCGCTCGCGTATTGAACGCCGCACCAAGGAATCCGACATCGTCGTCGAACTCGACCTCGACGGCACCGGGCAGGTTCACGTCGACACCGGTGTGCCGTTCTACGACCACATGCTGACGGCGCTGGGGAGCCACGCCAGCTTCGACCTGACCGTGCGCACCAAGGGCGACGTCGAGATCGAAGGGCACCACACCATCGAGGACACCGCCATCGCGCTGGGTCAGGCGCTCGGGCAGGCCCTCGGCGACAAGAAGGGCATCCGCCGGTTCGGGGACGCCTTCATCCCGATGGACGAGGCGCTGGCCCACGCCGTGGTCGACGTGTCCGGCCGGGCCTACTGCGTGCACACCGGGGAGCCGGATCACCTGCAGCACACCACCATTGCCGGCAGCAAGGTGCCCTACCACACCGTCGTCAACCGGCACGTGTTCGAGACGCTGGCCGCCAACGCCCGCATCGCGTTGCACGTGCGCGTCCTGTATGGGCGCGACCCGCATCACGTCACCGAAGCGCAGTACAAGGCGGTGGCCCGCGCGTTGCGCCAGGCGGTCGAGCCCGATCCCCGGGTGTCGGGTGTGCCGTCCACCAAAGGTGTTCTGTGACCGGCAAATCGGTTGTCGTCCTGGACTATGGCTCGGGCAATCTGCGGTCGGCGCAGCGCGCGCTGCAGCGGATCGGTGCTTCGGTGGAGGTGACCGCCGACGCGGGCGCCGCGGCGGCCGCCGACGGGTTGGTGGTACCGGGCGTCGGCGCGTTTCGAGGCGTGCATGACGGGCCTGCGCAAGATCGCGGGGGAGCGGATCATCGCCGAGCGAATCGACGCGGGACGCCCGGTGCTGGGCGTCTGTGTCGGCATGCAGATTTTGTTCGCCCGCGGCGTCGAATTCGGGGTGGAGACGACGGGCTGCGGGCAGTGGCCGGGAGCCGTCACAAGGCTGGATGCGCCGGTGGTTCCGCACATGGGCTGGAACGTGGTCAATCCCGGGCCGGGCAGCGCGCTGTTCAAGGGGCTGGACGCGAACGCCCGGTTCTACTTCGTGCACTCCTACGCCGCGCAGCGCTGGGAAGGTGCCCCGGAGGCGGCGCTGACGTGGGCCACCCATCGGGTGCCGTTTCTGGCCGCGGTTGAGGACGGGCCGCTGGCCGCCACCCAGTTCCACCCGGAGAAGAGCGGCGACACCGGGGCGGCCGTGCTGAGCAATTGGGTCGAGGGGCTTTAAGGGATGCCGGTGATGTCGCTGATTTTGTTACCCGCCGTCGACGTGGTCGACGGGCGCGCCGTGCGCCTGGTGCAGGGCAAGGCCGGCAGCGAAACCGAGTACGGCTCGGCGCTGGATGCCGCGCTGGGCTGGCAGCGCGACGGCGCCGAGTGGATCCATCTGGTGGACCTGGACGCCGCGTTCGGCCGCGGCTCCAACCGCGAACTGCTCGCCAAGGTGGTGGGCAAGCTCGACGTGCACGTTGAGCTGTCCGGCGGGATCCGCGACGACGATTCCCTGGCCACGGCGCTGGCCACCGGTTGCGCGCGGGTCAACCTGGGAACGGCGGCCTTGGAGAACCCGCAATGGTGCGCGCGGGCGATCGCCGAGCACGGCGACAAGGTCGCGGTCGGCCTGGACGTCCAGATCGACAAGGGCAATCCGGCCGGCGAACACCGGTTGCGCGGCCGCGGCTGGGAAACCGACGGCGGTGACCTATGGGACGTGCTGGAACGCCTTGACGGTCAAGGATGTTCGCGGTTCGTGGTCACCGATGTCACCAAGGACGGCACCTTGGGCGGCCCCAACCTCGACTTGCTGGCCGCCGTGACCGATCGGACCGAAGCCCCGGTGATCGCCTCCGGTGGGGTGTCCAGCCTGGATGACCTGCGCGCCATCGCCACGCTCACCGGCCGCGGGGTCGAGGGCGCCATCGTCGGTAAAGCCCTCTACGCCGGGCGGTTCACCTTGCCGGAAGCCCTTGCCGCGGTGCGGGAGTAGGCCGGCGATGGACCTGGACGCGTTGGTGGCCCCCTTGGTTGACAAGGCGTCGGCGATCCTCGACGCGGCGGTGCCGAGGTTCCTGTCCGGCCACCGCGCCGCTTCGGCGGTCGCCAAGAAGGGCGACGACTTCGCGACCGAAGTCGACCTGGCGATCGAGCGCCAGGTGGTCGCCGCGCTGGAGGCGGCCACCGGAATCGGCGTGCACGGCGAGGAATTCGGCGGTCCGGCCGTCGACTCGCCGTGGGTGTGGGTGTTGGATCCCGTCGACGGCACGTTCAACTACGCCGCCGGGTCGCCGATGGCGGCGATTCTTTTGGCCCTGCTCCACGAAGGCGACCCCGTGGCCGGCCTGACCTGGATACCGTTCACCGACGAGCGCTACACCACAGTCGCGGGCGGCCCGCTGGTCAAAAACGGTGAGCCGCAACCATCGCTGGGTTCGGCCGGGCTGGCCGAAAGTCTGGTGGCGGTCGGGACTTTCAGCGCCGACTCCCGCGGCCGGTTCCCGGGACGTTATCGGCTGGCGGTGCTGGAAAATCTCAGCCGGGTGTCTTCGCGGTTGCGCATGCACGGGTCTACCGGAATTGACCTGGTCTACGTGGCCGATGGAATCCTCGGTGCCGCAGTGACTTTCGGCGGCCAGGTCTGGGACCACGCCGCCGGGGTGGCGCAGGTGAGGTCCGCCGGTGGCATCGTGACGGACCTTGCCGGAAAACCGTGGACACCCGCGTCGCGGTCGGTGCTGGCCGCGGCGCCCGGCGTGCACGGCGAGGTCCTCGAGATGCTGCGCGGCGTGGGTGAACCGGAGGACTACTGACATGTACTCGGGCACAGACCTTGCCGTGCGCGTGATCCCGTGCCTGGACGTCGACGCCGGGCGGGTGGTCAAGGGCGTCAATTTCGAAAACCTCCGGGACGCGGGCGATCCGGTGGAGCTGGCGGCCGCCTATGACGCCGAAGGCGCCGACGAGCTGACGTTCCTGGACGTGACCGCGTCGTCGTCGGGCCGGGCGACGATGCTCGAGGTGGTGCGCCGCACCGCCGAGCAGGTGTTCATCCCGCTCACGGTCGGTGGTGGCGTGCGCACGGTGGCCGACGTCGACACGCTGCTGCGCGCGGGCGCCGACAAGGTCTCGGTCAACACCGCCGCCATCGCCCGCCCCGACCTGCTGGCTGAAATGGCAACCCAATTCGGCTCCCAGTGCATCGTGTTGTCCGTAGACGCCCGCACGGTGCCCGCCGGATCGGCGCCGACCCCGTCGGGCTGGGAGGTCACCACCCATGGCGGTCGCCGCGGCACCGGCATCGACGCCGTCGAATGGGCCGCGCGCGGCGCCGATCTCGGGGTGGGGGAGATCCTGCTGAACTCGATGGACGCCGACGGCACCAAGGCCGGGTTCGACCTGCCGATGCTGCGCGCGGTGCGCGCTGCGGTCACGGTGCCGGTGATCGCCAGCGGCGGCGCCGGCACGACCGAACACTTCGCCCCCGCCGTCGCCGCCGGCGCCGATGCGGTATTGGCGGCCAGCGTCTTTCACTTCCGCGAGCTGACGATCGGTCAGGTGAAGGCCGCCATGGCCGCAGCAGGGATCACCGTCCGATGACGCTGGACCCGAACATCGCCGCGCGCCTGAAGCGCAACGCCGACGGCCTGTTCACCGCCGTCGTGCAGGAGCGCGGCAGCGGCGACGTCCTGATGGTCGCCTGGATGGACGACGAGGCGCTGGCCCGCACGCTGGAAACCCGTGAGGCCACATACTATTCGCGATCCCGCGGCCAACAGTGGATCAAGGGAGCGACGTCCGGCCACACCCAGCGCGTCCACTCGGTGCGGCTGGACTGCGACGGCGACACCGTGCTGCTGACGGTCGACCAGGTCGGCGCCGCGTGCCACACGGGCGACCACAGCTGCTTTGACGCGGACGTGCTGCTGGAACCCGAAAGCTAGCCGCAAAACTAGCTGGGGGCGACGTCCAATCCGTTGGCCGCTGCTATTGCCGCGCGGGCCCATTCGTGGCGGAAAACGGCCGGCTGGATGCGGTCGCGGCGGATGACCTCGAGATCTATGGCCTTTCCGGCGGTCACCGCGTTGGGCACCCGGAAGGCGAAGGCCGGCCCGTCGGTGGCGACGGCCAGGATGGCGTCGGAATCGGTGAAATTGTTGGCGAGCATGGTGTCCTCGGCCCACCTGAACGGCCTGAGGCCGCCGAAGTTGTTGACATACACCACCCAGAGCCGGGTGCCGCGCCCGTTGTAGAGGTTGGTGAGTGCGCGGTTCACCGCGTCGTACTCGAGCGGGCCGAGCGCATTCGATTGATCGGTGATCTGACCGGAGAGCTTGATCCCCGGCGTTGCCGGCGGGGGAGCGGCGTTGCCGGGCGCCGGCGGCGCCACCGACTGCGACGGGGCGTTGCTGCTGTTGCTGTGCTGGTGGCCCCGGGCGCCGAGCGCGCGCACGGCGACGTAGCCGCTCACCGCGACCAGCGCGACGACGACGAGCGCCGCGATCGCCAGTGCGGGTCCTCGCCGGCTCCCTCTCGTGCTGCTGGTGTTGGGCGGGGTCGGGGGTGCGCTCGGGGGCGAGCCGATCACTTCCGTCGGTGCCGCTATGACTTGCGTGGGGCCCGCCGCGACCTCGGACGCGGCGGTGTCGAGCTGACTACGCAGTGCGGCGGCGAAATCCCCGCACGTCGGGTATCGGTCGTCGGGTTTCTTGGCGAGGGCCTTGGCAAGGGTGCCGTCGAAGTCGGCGAGTTCGGGTCGGCGCTCGCTGATGTGCGGCGGTGGCGCGGACAAATGCTGGGTGATGACCACCGCCGGGTTGGAGTGGTGAAACGGGGCGGACGCGGCCAGCAGATCAAAGGCGGTGCAGCCCAGCGCGTATTGGTCGGCTCGTCCGTCCAGATCCGAACCCTGTAGTTGTTCGGGTGCACAGTATGCGGTGGTGCCCACCAGCATGTTCGTGGCGGTCAGGCCGCTGATTTCGCCCAATTCGCGGGCGATGCCGAAATCGGCGAGCAGGATCCGGCGTCGGGGGCGGGCATCGGTCAGCAAGATGTTGGAGGGCTTGACATCGCGATGCAGCAGTCCGCGCGAATGCGCGTAATCGAGCGCGTCGGCGACGGCCGAAATGATCTCGACGACATCGGCTTTCGGCATCCCGGACGGATAATTGGTCCGCATCAATTTCGCGGCGTCGGTTCCCTCCACGTAGTCCATCGAGATCCACAGTTGCCCTTCGTATTCGCCGCGGTCGTGGATGCCGACGATGTGCTCGTTGTACAGGCTGGCGGCCAGGTCGGCCTCTCTGTTGAAGCGCTGACGAAATTCGTCGTCCGCGGTTAGCCCGGTGGGCAAAATCTTGAGGGCATCGTGGCGGGGCAGCCGAGGGTGCTGCGCCAGATACACGTGGCCCATGCCGCCACTGCCCAGACGCCGAATGATGGTGTAGCCGGCGAACACCTGGCCCTCTTTTAGGCTTTCGCCGCGGCCGTCGCTTATCGGCATGTGAGCATGCTACTGAGGCGATGACCGCGGAAGACACGTATTCGGTAAGAGTGGCGCGGCCCGGGGCGCAGCCGCGGCTGACTTCGAAGAGAATGGCGGGCGATGCTGAAACGGGTGCCCTGGACCGCGATCGCGCCGCCGCTGGCCCTCATCGCGCTGGTCCTCACGTTGGGAATGAAGCCCGGGACGGTGCTTGCGGTGGTGGAGGCCGTATTTCTCATCGGCGCGGTGCTGGCCGCGGTGCACCACGCGGAGGTGGTCGCGCACCGGGTCGGCGAGCCGTACGGGTCGCTGGTGCTGGCCGCCGCGGTGACGACCATCGAGGTGGCCCTGATCGTCACGCTGATGGCGTCCGGCGGGAACGAGGCGTCGACGTTGGCTCGCGACACCGTGTTCGCCGCGCTGATGATCACCACGAACGGGATCGCCGGCCTGTCACTGTTGCTCGGTTCCCGGCGCTATGGCGTGACCCAGTTCAACGCCGAGGGCAGCGGGGCGGCGCTGGCCACCCTCACCACGCTGGCGACGCTGAGCCTCGTGCTGCCCACGTTCACCACCAGCCACGCGGGAAACGAATTCTCACCCGCCCAGTTGATCTTCGCGGCGGTCGCCTCGCTGGGCCTCTACCTGCTGTTCGTCTTCACCCAGACCGTGCGGCATCGCGGTTTTTTCCTGCCGGTCGCGCAGAAGGGTCAAAAAAGCCTGTTCGAGGACGAAAGCCAGGCGGAGCCGCCGAGCACCAAGGCCGCGCTGAGGAGCCTGGGGCTGCTGTTTGTCGCGCTGCTGGCGGTGGTGGGTCTGGCCGAACAGGAGTCGCCGGCGATCGAGCATCTGGTGTCTGCGGCCCAATTCCCGCCGTCGTTCGTCGGGGTGGCGATCGCGACCCTGGTGATGTTGCCGGAGACGATCGCGGCTGGGCGCGCGGCCCGGCAGGGCCGCATCCAGACGAGCCTCAACCTGGCCTATGGCTCGTCGCTGGCAAGCATCGGCCTCACCATCCCGGCCATCGCGCTTGCCTCCATCTGGCTGAAGGGACCGCTGGTGCTCGGCCTGGGCGCCACTCAGTTGGTGCTGTTCGCGCTGACGGTGGTGATCAGCATTCTGACCGTGGTGCCCGGCCGGGCCACCCGACTGCAGGGCGAGGTGCACCTGGCGTTGCTCGCCGCTTACGTGTTTCTGGCGATCGTCCCGTGACCCGTGTCACCTAGGCCGACGATCGCGCCCGCAGCGTCTCCAGCGCCTTGTCGGCGTGCGAATTGAAGTTGAACTCGCTGCCGATCACGTCGAGCACCTTGCGGTCGGTGTCGATGACGAAGGTGGTGCGCTTGACCGGCATCACCTTCCCCAGCAAGCCGCGTTTGACACCGAAGGTGCTGGCAACCGCACCGTCGGCGTCCGATAGCAGTGGATAGTCGAAGTCGTGGTCGCCGGCGAACTTCGCTTGCTTGTTCACCGGGTCGGTGCTGATGCCGACCCGTGCTGCGCCGACTGCGGCGAACTCGCCGGCCACGTCACGGAAGTGGCACGCCTCCCGCGTACACCCCGGTGTCCCGGCAGCCGGATAAAAGAAAAGAACCACGGGGCCGTCGGCAAGCAGGGCGCTTAGCTTACGAGGCGTTCCCGTCTGGTCGGGAAGTTCGAAGTCGGCCACGGTATCACCAGTTCTCATGGGCGTCAGGCTACGCCGGCGCCCGACGCGCCCCCAGCTCGCGGGCTGCATTCCTCGCGTCTGGGAGGATGGTTCGGTGCCCGCCCACCTCGCCGCCGCCACCTCACGGGAGGAATTCCGCCATCTGGCGGCGGAGCACCGGGTGGTTCCGGTGACCCGCAAGGTCCTGGCCGATAGCGAGACGCCACTATCGGCCTACCGCAAACTCGCCGCCAACCGGCCGGGCACGTTTCTGCTCGAGTCCGCCGAGAATGGCCGCTCCTGGTCGCGGTGGTCCTTCATCGGCGCGGGGGCGCCGTCGGCGCTGACCGTGCGCGACGGCGAAGCGGTGTGGCTGGGCGCCGCGCTGCAGGACGCGCCCACCGGGGGCGAGCCGCTGCACGTCCTGCGGGCCACCCTTGAGCTGTTGGCCACCGCGGCGCTGCCGGGGCTGCCGCCGCTGTCGGGCGGCATGGTCGGCTTCTTCGCCTATGACCTGGTGCGGCGCCTGGAACGCCTGCCCCAATTGGCGGTCGACGACCTCCGCCTGCCCGACATGCTGCTGCTGCTGGCCACCGACCTGGCGGCGGTGGATCACCACGAGGGCACCATCACGCTGATCGCGAACGCGGTGAACTGGAACGGCACCGACGAGCGGGTCGATGAGGCCTACGACGACGCGGTCGCCCGGCTCGACGTGATGACGACTGCGCTGGGCCAGCCGCTGCCCTCGACGGTCGCCACGTTCAGCAGGCCCGAGCCCCGGCACCGGGCGCAGCGCACGGTGGAGGAATACGGCAAGATCGTCGAGTTCCTCGTCGAGCAGATCGCGGCCGGCGAAGCCTTTCAGGTGGTGCCCTCGCAGCGCTTCGAGATGGACACCCAGGTCGATCCGATCGACGTGTACCGGATGCTGCGGGCAACCAATCCCAGCCCCTACATGTATCTGTTGCATGTTCCGAATAGCGCTGGGGAAACGGACTTTTCGATAGTCGGATCCAGTCCGGAGGCGCTGGTCACCGTCGCGGACGGGTGGGCGACGACGCATCCGATCGCCGGAACCCGGTGGCGCGGGCAAACCGACGAAGAGGATCAGCTGCTGGGAAAGGAACTGCTGGCCGACGAGAAGGAACGCGCCGAGCACCTGATGCTCGTCGATTTGGGCCGCAACGACCTCGGCCGGGTCTGCACGCCGGGCACCGTGCGCGTCGACGATTACAGCCACATCGAACGCTATAGCCACGTGATGCACCTGGTGTCGACGGTGACCGGGATGCTCGGCGAGGGCAGGACGGCGTTGGACGCGGTGACGGCCTGCTTCCCGGCCGGCACGCTCTCGGGCGCACCCAAGGTGCGGGCCATGGAGCTGATCGAAGAGGTGGAGAAGACGCGCCGCGGACTGTACGGCGGCGTGGTCGGTTACCTCGATTTCGCCGGCAACGCCGACTTCGCGATCGCGATCCGCACCGCGTTGATGCGCGACGGCACCGCCTATGTCCAGGCCGGTGGCGGGGTCGTGGCCGATTCCAACGGTCCCTACGAATTCACCGAGGCCACCAACAAGGCGCGAGCGGTGCTGAGCGCGATCGCCGCGGCCGAGACGCTGACCGCTCCCGACCCGGGCCGCAATGGCTGATGGCCGGCCGGACCGGCCCCGTCGACTGACCGGCCGGCTGACGATCGGGATCGCCCAGCTGTTGCTGGTGGTTGCCGCCGGCGCGCTGTGGGCGGCGTCGCGGCTGCCGTGGGTCGTTATCCGGTCCTTTGACGGGCTGGGGCCGCCGAAGGAGGTGACCCTGTCCGGAGCGTCGTGGTCGACGGCGCTCCTGCCGTTGGCGTTGCTCATGCTGGCAACGGCCGTTGCGGCACTCGCGGTGCGCGGCTGGCCGCTGCGGGTGGTGGGGGGGCTGCTGGCGGCGGCCAGTCTCGCGGTCGGCTATCTGGGGATCAGCCTTTGGGCGCTTCCCGACGTGGCGCTGCGCGGCGCCGGCCTGGCACACGTTTCGGTGCTGTCGCTGGTGGGAAGCGAGCGGCGCTATTGGGGGGCGGGCATCGCGGTGGCCGCTTCGGTGTGCACTTTGATCGCGGCGGTCCTGCTGCTGCGGTCGGCGCGCGATAGCGCGACGAAATATGCGGCGCCCGCGGCCCGTCGGTCGAATGCGCTACGCGACGACGCGACCGGGGCGATGCTGGAGGGGCCGGAGAAGCCGGAGATGTCGGAGCGGATGATCTGGGACGCGCTTGACGAGGGTCGCGACCCGACCGATCGGCCGCGCGAGTCCGACAGCGAGGGTCGGTGAACGGTCGTCGGCTGACGGCGGCTACCCTTCATGAACGTCGTCGTTATGCGCCAGGGACCGTGGGAAGGAAACGACAGGCATGAGTCCGGCAACCGTGCTTGACTCCATCCTCGAGGGAGTCCGGGCCGACGTTGCCGCGCGCGAAGCCGTTATCCCGCTGGCCGAGATCAAAGCGGCCGCAGCGGCGGCACCGCCGCCGCTGGACGTGATGGCCGCCTTGCGCGAGCCCGGCATCGGCGTCATCGCCGAGGTGAAGCGCGCCAGTCCGTCGGCGGGTTCACTAGCGGCCATTGCCGATCCGGCAAAGCTGGCACGGGCCTACGAAGACGGTGGTGCCCGGATCATCAGCGTCTTGACCGAGGAGCGATGCTTTCATGGCTCGCTCGATGACCTCGACGCGGTGCGGGCCGCCGTGTCGGTTCCGATTTTGCGCAAAGACTTTGTGGTGCAGCCATATCAGATTCACGAGGCGCGCGCACACGGCGCCGATATGTTGTTGCTCATCGTTGCGGCGTTGGACCAGTCGGCGTTGGCGTCGATGCTGGACCGCACGGAATCACTTGGCATGACTGCCCTCGTCGAGGTGCACACGGAGCTAGAGGCCGACCGGGCACTTAAGGCGGGAGCCAACGTGATCGGGGTCAACGCCCGCGATCTCGCGACGTTGCACGTGGACCGGGACTGCTTCGCGCGGATCGCTCCCGGGCTGCCCAGCAATGTGATCAGGATCGCCGAGTCCGGTGTGCGTGGCACCGGAGACCTGCTGGCTTATGCGGGCGCGGGTGCCGATGCCGTGCTGGTCGGTGAAGGACTGGTCAAAAGCGGTGACCCGCGTGCGGCGGTGGCCGATCTGGTCACCGCGGGCACCCATCCGTCCTGTCCCAAACCGGCTCGCTAGACGGTGCAGATCGCCGAAACGTTGAACCGAATGAGCCGTCCCCGCGTCGAGAATTGGTGATGGTAGACCTGTCCCGCCCGGAACTTCCGCTTTCGAGTGCGGCTATCGCCGAACCCACCCGCCACGACCCCGATCCGGGTGGTCATTTCGGTGGCCCCGGTGGTTATGGGGGGCGCTACGTTGCCGAGGCGTTGATGGCGGTGATCGAAGAAGTGACCGCCGCGTACGAAAAGGAACGCGTCAACCCGGACTTCCTCGACACCATCGATGAGCTGCAAGCGAACTACGCGGGCCGGCCGTCGCCGCTGTACGAGGCCACCCGCCTGAGTGAGCACGCCGGCTCGGCGCGCCTTTTCCTCAAACGAGAAGACTTGAACCACACCGGTTCTCACAAGATCAACAATGTGCTCGGCCAGGCGCTGCTGGCACAGAGAATGGGTAAGACGCGGGTGATCGCCGAGACCGGGGCCGGTCAGCACGGCGTGGCCACCGCCACCGCGTGCGCGTTGCTCGGGCTGGATTGTGTGGTCTATATGGGCGCCGTCGACACCGAGCGTCAGGCGCTCAACGTGGCCCGGATGCGGCTATTGGGCGCCGAGGTCGTCTCGGTCGACACCGGCTCGCAAACGCTCAAGGACGCCATCAACGAGGCGTTCCGCGATTGGGTCACCAACGCAGACAACACCTACTACTGCTTCGGCACCGCCGCCGGACCGCACCCTTTCCCGACCATGGTGCGTGATTTTCAGCGCATCATCGGCCTGGAGACCCGCGTTCAGATCCAGGCTCAAGCCGGCCGATTGCCCGACGCGGTCACGGCGTGCGTCGGCGGCGGATCCAACGCCATCGGGATCTTCCATCCGTTCATCGATGACCCGGACGTGCGGCTGGTGGGATTCGAAGCGGCCGGTGATGGCGTCGAGACCGGCAGGCACGCGGCGACATTCAGCGGCGGTTCACCCGGCGCATTCCAGGGATCGTTCTCCTATCTGCTGCAGGACGAGGACGGGCAGACCATCGAATCCCACTCGATATCAGCGGGTCTGGATTATCCGGGGGTGGGCCCCGAGCACGCCTGGCTCCGGAAGACCGGACGCGCCGAATACCGCCCCATCACCGACGCCGAAGCGATGGACGCCTTCGGCCTGCTGTGCCGCACGGAAGGGATCATCCCGGCCATCGAATCCGCGCACGCGGTGGCCGGTGCCCTGAAGCTTGGCGTTGAGTTGGGAAGGGGCGCAGTCATTGTGGTGAACCTTTCGGGTCGCGGCGACAAGGACGTCGAGACAGCCGCGAAGTGGTTCGGTCTCCTTTCGCCCGGCGACCAGGGCAAGCAATGACGGTGCAACAGAGCGCGGCCAGCAGCCTCGGGCCCACTTTCGATGCGTGCCGCAAGGATAATCGCGCGGCCCTGATCGGATACCTGCCCACGGGTTACCCCGACGTGCCGACTTCCGTGGACGCGATGGTCGCCCTGGTCGAATCCGGTTGTGACATTGTCGAAGTCGGGGTGCCGTATTCGGATCCTGGCATGGACGGCCCGACGATTGCCAGGGCCACCGAGGCCGCGCTGGATGGGGGAGTGCGAGTCCGGGACACGCTGGCCGCGGTCGAGGCGATCAGTCGAGCCGGCGGACGCGCCGTGGTGATGACGTACTGGAATCCGGTGCTGCGCTACGGAGTTGACGCGTTCGCGCGGGACCTGGCGGCGGCAGGCGGACACGGGCTGATCACCCCCGACCTCATCCCCGAGGAAGCCGGGCAGTGGCTGGCGGCATCCGAGGAGCATCGGTTGGATCGCATATTTCTCGTGGCGCCGTCCTCGACGCCGCAGCGGTTGGTGACCACGGTCGAGGCAACGCGCGGATTCGTCTACGCGGCGTCGACGATGGGTGTGACGGGTGCGCGTGACGCGGTGTCGCGGGCGGCGCCCGAATTGGTGAGCAGGGTAAGGGCGGTGTCCGACATACCCGTCGGCGTCGGCCTGGGGGTGCGGTCGCGTGAGCACGCCGCGCAGATCGGCAGCTACGCCGACGGCGTCATCGTCGGTTCCGCGCTGGTGTCGGCGCTGAGCGACGGCGGTCTGCCCGCGTTGCGCGCGCTGACCGAGGAACTGGCCATCGGTGTGCGGCAAGGGGCGGCCGCCTCGTGAGGACGTTGCCCACCTATTTCCCCAGCCCGTCGCGGGGCGTGTGGCACCTTGGGCCGTTGCCCATTCGTGCGTACGCGCTGTTCATCATCGTCGGCATCATCGCCGCGCTGGTGATCGGCGACCGGCGCTGGGAGGCGCGCGGCGGTCAGCGCGGCGTGATCTATGACATCGCGCTGTGGGCTGTGCCGTTCGGATTGCTGGGCGGCAGGCTGTATCACCTGGCCACCGACTGGCGGACCTATTGGGGACCGGGGGGAGCCGGATTCTGGGCGGCGCTGCGAATCTGGGACGGCGGCTTGGGCATCTGGGGCGCGGTGGCCCTCGGCGGCGTCGGCGCGTGGATCGGCTGCCGGCGTCGCGGAATTCCGCTGCCGGCCTTCGGCGACGCGATTGCCCCGGGAATCGTCTTGGCGCAGGCCATCGGCCGGCTCGGGAACTATTTCAACCAGGAGCTCTACGGCCGGGAAACGACGGTGCCGTGGGGTTTGGAGATCTTCTACCGTCGAGATCCCTCCGGCTACGTCGACCCGCATTCGCTCGACGGCGTCTCGACGGGGCAGCTCGCGTACATCGTGCAGCCGACGTTCCTCTACGAATTGATCTGGAATCTCCTGCTGTTCTTCGCATTGATCTATTTGGACCGGCGGTTCAAGCTCGGCCACGGGCGACTGTTCGCGCTCTATGTGGCCGGCTACTGCATCGGGCGCTTCTGCGTCGAGCTGCTGCGCAACGACAGCGCCACGCACATCGCCGGAATCAGGATCAATGTATTCACGTCGACGTTCGTTTTCATCGGGGCCGTGGTGTACGTCATGCTGGCGCCGAAGGGCCGCGAGGACCCCGAGAGCCTGCGCGGCAACGATTACGCCGAGGAATCCGAGCCGGCATCCGAACTCGAACCGGCTGATCCGGCGAAAACGGACGAATCCGCCGAAGTCACCGAGGTGCAAACCGCAGAACCGGGGACGGACGAGGCCGGCGCCGAAGCCGTGGAGGGATCGGCCGCCGAGCCGGAATCAAAAGAGCCCGAAACCGCCAAGGCCGAAGTCGCCGAGCCCGAGGTAGCGCCCGAGGTCGTCGAGCCCGAGGCCGTCGAGGCCGAGGAGCCCGAGGCCGTCGCGCCGGAGGTCGTGGAGCCCGAGGCCGAAGAGCCCGAGGCCGTAGCGCCGGAGGTCGTGGAGCCCGAGGCCGTAGCGCCCGAGGCCGTAGGCCCGAGGCCGTAGCGCCGGAGGCCGAAGAGCCCGAGGCCGTAGCGCCGGAGGCCGAAGAGCCCGCGGCAGTAGCGCCGGAGGCCGAAGAGCCCGAGGTCGAAGAGCCCGAGGTCGAAGAGCCCGAGGCCGAAGAGCCCGAGGCCGAAGAGCCCGAGGTCGCGGAGGCAGAGGCGGCGTCGCGGAGGCAGAGGCGGCCGTCGCGGAGGCGGTGCAGGCGGAAGCTGATCCCGAGGCCGTCGAGACGGAGGCCGGGGAAGCCGAAGTCGCCGAGCCCGAAGCCGTAGAGCTCGAAGTCGAGTCGGAGGAGGACGACGCGAAGCCGGCCGCCGACGCTGAAAAACCCGTTGAGCAAACCTCGTCCGAGAACGACGCGACGACGGCGGGCGCCGTTGGCGCGACCTGGCGGCGATTGAGCGGGCGGCTGAGGAACCGCGGGGGCCGATAGCAGCCCGGCTCGTCCAACGTCGAGTTGTCGCGCGAAACGCTCGCGCTTGCGACCCAACTTGTCGACGTTCGGCGGGCCAGGGGCCGATCTGGCATCCTGAAAGCGTGACTGAACAGCCGTGGAACGAAGCTGCTGGATCCGGCCCGCCACCGCAGCCGCCGCCGGGATATCCGTCCGGGTACCCGGCACAGCCGTATCCGCAATATCCGTCACCCGGTCCCTACTTCGACCCGGGCGCGCCCTATGGCCGCCATCCGGTGACCGGGCAACCGTATTCCGACAAATCCAAGCTCACCGCCGGCCTTTTGCAGCTGCTGAGCCTGATCGGCGTCGGCGGGATCGGCCGCTTCTACATCGGTGACATCGGAATGGGCGTGGCGCAGCTGCTTGTGGGCTGGCTTACGTGTGGAATCGGTCTGATCTGGCCCATCGTCGACGGGATATTGATGTTCGCCGACAAGGTCCACGACCCGCAGGGTCGCCCGTTGCGCGATGGATAGTGACGCGGCTTCGCCGGCTTCGGGGCGGTGCCGTCGGCACGGCCCGCACGGGCTTCGCCTTTACGCGGCGGCCGGCGGCGGCGTGCTGCTGGCCGGTGCACTCGGCTACGTGGGGCTGGTCGATCCGCACGACACGAATTCGGTGTATCCGCTGTGCCCGTTCAAGTGGCTCACTGGCTGGAATTGCCCGTTCTGCGGTGGGCTTCGGATGGCGCACGACCTGCTGCACGGCCACCTGATGGCCAGCATCAACGACAATGTCTTCCTCCTCGTGGGCATCCCGATGCTGGCCGGATGGCTCCTGATTCGGCGCCGCCAAGGCCGGCGGTGGTTGCCAATACCGGCGGTGGTGACGATCACGGTCGTGGCGGCGGCGTGGACGGTGCTGCGTAATCTTCCTGGCTTTCCGTTGGTTCCGACCGTTCTCAGCGGGTAGCCGCAAAGCGCCCAATCGGTTAACGCGGGGTCGTCACGGCCCCGCGCGACTATGCTGGCGCCGTGAGTAGACGCGGAAAGATCGTCTGCACCCTTGGCCCTGCAACTAACTCCGACGAGCTGATTCTGGCGCTGGTAGAGGCCGGAATGGACGTCGCCCGACTGAACTTCAGTCACGGCGACTACGCCGATCACAAAGCCGCCTACGATCGGATACGCGCCGCTTCCGATGCCACCGGCCGCGCGGTCGGGGTGCTCGCCGACCTGCAGGGCCCGAAGATCAGGCTGGGGCGCTTCGCGACGGGCTCCACCTTCTGGGCTGACGGTGAGACCATACGGATCACCGTCGCCGACTGCGAAGGAACCCACGACCGGGTGTCGACCACGTACAAGCGGCTGGCCAAGGACGCGACGGTCGGCGACCGGGTGCTGGTCGACGACGGCATAATCGGGCTGGTTGTCGACGGCATCGACGGCGACGATGTGATCTGCACTGTCACCGAAGGTGGCCCGGTCAGCAATAACAAGGGCATGTCGCTACCCGGGATGAACGTATCTGCACCGGCCCTGTCGGACAAGGACATTGACGATCTCACCTTCGCGCTGGAGCTCGGCGTCGACCTGGTCGCGCTGTCATTCGTGCGCTCGCCGTCCGACGTCGAACTGGTGCACGAGGTGATGGACCGCATCGGGCGTCGGGTACCGGTGATCGCCAAGCTGGAGAAGCCGGAAGCCATCGACAACCTCGAAGCCATCGTGCTGGCCTTCGACGCCATCATGGTGGCCCGTGGCGACCTGGGCGTCGAACTGCCGCTGGAAGAGGTTCCGCTGGTCCAGAAGCGGGCCATCCAAATGGCCCGGGAGAACGCGAAACCCGTCATCGTCGCGACCCAGATGCTCGACTCGATGATCGAAAACTCGCGGCCGACGCGGGCCGAGGCCTCCGACGTCGCCAACGCCGTGCTCGACGGCGCGGACGCACTGATGCTGTCCGGGGAGACCTCGGTGGGGAAGTACCCGATGGCCGCCGTCCGGACCATGTCGCGAATCGTGTGCGCGGTCGAGGAGAATTCCACCGCCGCCCCGCCGTTGACGCATGTGCCGCGCACCAAGCGAGGCGTTATCTCCTACGCCGCCCGCGACATCGGCGAGCGACTCGACGCCAAGGCACTGGTCGCGTTCACCCAATCCGGCGACACCGTGAAGCGGCTGGCGCGCCTGCATACCCCGCTGCCGCTGCTCGCCTTCACCGCGTGGCCCGAGGTACGCAGCCAACTCGCGATGACCTGGGGCACTGAGACGTTCATCGTCCCGATGATGACGTCCACCGACGGCATGATCCGCCAGGTCGACAAGTCGCTGCTCGAACTCGGTCGCTACAAGCGCGGCGACCTGGTGGTCATCGTCGCCGGCGCGCCACCGGGCACAGTAGGCTCGACCAACCTGATCCACGTGCACCGGATCGGGGAGGACGACGTCTAGGGGGCAGCCGGTGCCGGCGGGCGAACAGCCGAATTCGCGAGATTTCAAGGAACTGCTGGCGATACTCGACCTGAACCGCGTCGGCGACGACCTGTTCATCGGATCCCATCCCAGCAAGAACCCGATGCGGACCTTCGGCGGCCAGCTCATGGCGCAATCGTTCGTCGCGAGCAGCCGCACGCTGGTCCGCGACGATCTGCCGCCCAGCGCGCTGTCGGTGCACTTCGTCAACGGCGGCGACACCACGAAGGACATCGAATTCCGCGTGGTGCGGCTGCGGGATGAGCGTCGCTTCGCCAACCGGCGCGTCGACGCGGTGCAGGACGGGATGCTGCTGTCCTCGGCGATGATCTCCTACATGTCCGGCGGCCGCGGCCTGGAACACGCCATTGATCCGCCGCGGGTGCCGCAGCCCGACACGCAGCCGTCCATCGGCGAGCTGTTGCGCGGCTACGAGGAGACCGTCCCGCACTTCGTCAAGGCCCTGCAGCCGATTGAATGGCGCTACACCAACGACCCGGCCTGGGTGATGCGAAGACAAAGGCGAGCGGCTTCCGCACAACAGGGTCTGGGTCAAGGCCGGGGGCGCGATGCCCGACGACCCGGTGTTGCACACCGCGACCATGGTGTACTCCTCGGATACCACGGTGCTGGACTCGGTCATCACCACCCACGGGCTGTCATGGGGTTTCGACCGCATCTTCGCCGCGTCCGCCAACCATTCCGTGTGGTTTCACCGGCAGGTCAACTTCAACGACTGGTTGTTGTATGCGACGTCGTCGCCGGTGGCAGCGGATTCACGCGGACTGGGCACCGGGCATCTCTTTGATCGCTCCGGGCAACTCATCGCGACCGTGGTGCAAGAGGGCGTGCTGAAATACTTTCCTCCCCGCCGATAGACGCCGCGACGGGGCCGTGATCAGGCGTAAGTTCAAATCAGCCGGGTATTCGATGTAGCAGCGGCAGATAAGCCGCCCAGCTGAGAGTCAGCGCATCGGGAGGTGATTGTGAAAGGGCCGCCGGTTGGTATCTCACCGAGGCTTCGCGCGCGCGAACGTGTTGTGGTTCACGTCGATTCAGTCGCGGCCCGCTGGATCGGTGCCTTGGCGCTGGTTTGCGCGGCGTGCTGGCTGGTCGTCGTACTCGCCCGGCACCACCACAATCCGGCGTGGCACTACGCCGACCGGCTGGGCTGGTCGCTGGCGGTTCTGGGCGCGGTGGTGTTTGTTGCCCGCGGCATCTTCCTCGGCCGTCCGGTGACTGCCCTGCACGCCGCCGCTTCGGCTTTTTTCGTGTTGGCGGGGCTGGGCGCGCACGTGCTGTCCTTCGACCGGCTCGGTAATTTGCTGATCGCCAGCGCGGGACTGGTGCTGATGTGGCCGACGTCGTCGTCTCCGCGACCCAGGACCTGCCCCGGATATGGGCGTTGATCGATGCCACCAGCGACGACCCGCTGGCGCCGTTCGCGATGCAGACCGGCAAGTGCTACCACTTCACCGCGGACGGCACCGCCGCGCTGGCGTATCGGACGCGGATGGGATTTGCCGTGGTCGGCGGGGACCCCGTCGGTGACGAGGCGAAATTCCCCGAACTGGTGGCCGACTTCGCCGGCATGTGCCACACCCACGGCTGGCGAATCGCGGTGGTGGGGTGCGGCGAGAAGCGACTCGAGCTGTGGAGCGACGCGATGGTTATCGGGCGATCGCTGCGGGCAGTACCGATCGGCCGCGACGTCGTCGTCGACGTGTCCGGCTTCGACATGGTGGGCCGCAAGTTCCGCAACCTGCGTCAGGCGGTGCAGCGCACCCACAATGCCGGCATCACGACCGAGATCGTGGCCGAGCAGGAACTCGACGACGAGCGACACGCCCAGCTGGCCGATGTCGTGCGAGCGTCTCCCAGCGGCGCCCACACCGATCGCGGCTTCTACATGAACCTCGACGGCGTGCTGGAGGGCCGATTTCCCGGAATACGGCTGATCATCGCCCGGGATGACTCGGGGCGGGTGCAGGGCTTCCATCGGTATGCGACCGCCGGCCGCGGTGGCGACATCAGCCTCGACGTGCCCTGGCGTCGTCGTGGGGCTCCCAACGGGATCGACGAACGACTCAGCGTGGACATGATCATGGCCGCCAAAGAGGCTGGGGCGCAGCGGGTATCGCTGTCGTTCGCGGCGTTTCCCGAGATCTTCGAGGACAAGAATCGCGGTCCGATCCAGCGTGTCTTCTACCGCTTGATCCATGTCCTCGACCCGTTGATCGCGCTCGAGTCGTTGTACCGATACGTGCGCAAGTTTCACGCGATGGACGCCCGGCGCTACGCGCTGATATCCATGACCCAACTGGTTCCGCTGGTGTTCGTCCTTTTGACGCTGGAGTTCACGCCGCGTCGGCGACACCTCTGACTGGGCTGAACTACTCGGCAGCTGGGTTAAAAGGGTGGTGGTTGGTTACGTTCGGCGACGCGGCCAGTGTTGAGGGCGCGTTCGGCGTCGATGCGGTGGGCGCGGTCTTGTTCTCGGGTGCGGCCGCGTTTGGGCATCATGATGCTGCGATTACCCGATGGCGGGTATGCCGTTGGGGCGGTGGGTAGTTCGCCGGTGGGCAGGCACAGGGCCGGGAATAGCAGCCGGCTGCCCGGGCGGGTGAGGTATTTCTGCCCGGCCGGTGAGGTCCAGACGATGGTGCCGTCGGGGAGTTGCTCGTCGAGCCAGGCGGTCCAAAAGGTTTTGAGCAAGTGGTGTCATCGACTGGGTTAAGTACACTTCAAGAATATTGCCCGTGAGCAGCATAAACGCTGCCGATACGCGCCGGCTGCCTGCTGCCCGGCTTACACTTCCGCAATGTTCTCGCAGACGCGGTATGCGATGAACGGGGACTTGCGCGTCGCCTACCGCGCTTCACCCCCTGGTGCGCGCGACATCGTGTTCGTCCCGAACTGGTTCACGAACTGTGAGGTCTTTCCGGAGCTTCCGTCCCTTCAAGGGTGGGTCGCGGCGATGAGATCGCTTGGTCGGCTGATCTTCTTCGACCAGCCGGTACCGGTGGGTCCGATCCCGTGACACCGAACGCACTACCGACCCTGGAGCAATGGGCCGACAGCGTCACGGCTGTGCTCGATGATCTGGGAAGTGATGAAGCGGTCCTGGTCGCGAGCGTCGACGGCGCGTCGGCACCAGCGGCGCTGTTTGCAGCAACACATCCGTCCCGGACAACCGCGCTAGTAGCTCTCGAATGCTATGCACATCCGCTCGTTGAACGGCCTTACGGATCCACCAACGAGGAACTCATCGCTACTTGGGTCTCCGCGTGGGGGACCGGGGAATGGCAACATCTGATCAATCCGGACATGCCGTGGAACGAGGAGATCCGGGCAGCGTGGGCGCGCGAAGAACGACTGGCGGCAAGCCCCGGCACCCTCGCTCTCATGATGCCGCTCATTACCGAGTTGGACGTGCGTGCGGTCCTACCCGCCGTCCGCGTGCCAACGCTGGTACTCCAGCACGCTGACGACCCGATCATCCCGCCCGCAGCGGGCAGGTACATCGCAGACAGCATTCCCGGCGCGAAGTACGTAGAGCTGCCGGGCCGCAACATGTACCACTTCGTTGAACCGGGATGGCGCGCGTCGTTTCAAGCGGTCGCCGAGTTCCTCACCGGCCACAAGGCCGACGTGCCCGATGATCGGGTTCTTGCCACTGTGTTGTTCACCGACATCGTGGACTCGACGCGCCGCGCCGCAGAGATGGGCGACCGTGACTGGCATGCGCTTCTCGATGCGCACGACGCCGTCGTCCGCGCACAACTCGGTCGGTTTAGGGGCCGCGAGGTGAACACGTCGGGCGACGGCTTCCTGGCGATGTTCGACGGCCCTCAGCGAGCGATCCGCTGCGCGATGGCGATACGTGATGCGGTGCAGGCGCTGGGCATCGAGATGCGCGCCGGGTTGCACACCGGCGAGTGTGAAGTTCGCGGCGATGACATCGGCGGTATCGGCGTGCATATCGGTGCGCGGGTGAGCGCACTGGCCGGGCCGAACGACGTGCTCGTGTCCAGCACGCTGCGCGACCTGGTGATCGGGTCAGGGCTCGAATTCGAAGAGCGGGGCACTCGCGAGCTCAAGGGCGTGCCCGGTGAATGGCGACTGTTCGCCGTCGCCTCTTCGTAGCGGTGGGTTTGCAAAAAACCTTCTGCACCTGATGTTTTTTGCACAGACATTTGAGGTTGGACGCGTGGGTGGGTCCCCACGGCCAGGGGATGGTGTGGTCGATGTCGGCGAACTCGGCGGGATGATCGCAGCCGGGAAACCGACACGTCATATCGCGACACCGGATGAAGCGCTCCAGCGCGGCCGAGGGACGATAACCCGACTCGGGTGGCCCATCGCCGGGATGGCGCAGCGGCCGCACCTTGGCGCCGTTGCGGATCAGCTCGGCCACCATCGAAGCCGGTAGTGTGGCGCCGCCGAAAAGGTGGGCCGCCGGCGGTCTTGGTGCGGCGGGCAGGTCGGGTTCGGGGTCAGGGGCCAGCGCCTCGGCCAGGGTCATGTCGGGGGTGAGGGGCCGCGACGGGCGCTCCCCGGAGATGTGCGGGTCGGGCTGCGCGTCCAGGGTGGCCGACTCGGCGACGACGTGGATGACCACGGCGGCCGCGCGCGGGTCGGAGTCGACACCGGTGGGGCACTCGGTGTTGCCGCAGCCACACGCGAGCCGGTCGGCTCCGGCGGCCAGGGCGCCGAGCGCATCGGCGCGGCGCTGGGCAACGGTGCGCGGATCGCCCTCACACACGTCGTGGGCCAGCTGGCTCAGCCGGCGGTCCAAGACGGCCGCGTCGTTGGCGAACAAGGAGCCCCACAGGTTCGCGGTGCCGGAGTGATCGTCGGCGGGCGTGATGACCACGTCGCGCCCGCGTCCACCCGCGCGGGCGCGGCGCAGCGCCGCGGGGTCGTGGCGATCGACGATGGCGTCGATGGCTTGGGCGGTCTTGCTCACCGACAGCGGCCCAAAGGCTGTGGCGTCTTGGGCCAGCCTCGTCTCGACGAGGCGCAGTGTGTCGGGGTCTTTGATCAGATCGGTGTGCCACACGATCGCGCTGGCCAGCCGGGCGCTGATGGCGCCCGCAGCGAACAGGGCGCCCACCTTCGGCAGCCGCTCGCGCAGTGCCACACCCAGATACATCTGGCCCGAGGCCATGGCGTGGCTGATGCCGTGGGCGGCGGCGACTTCGGCGGCGATCGCGTCCCAGTTGTCACACGACCAGTGCGCGCAGTCGGTGGGACCGTCGGCGCGGCGACCCACCAACTCGGCGATCGCCGAAAGCCGACGCGCCGCAGCGGCCGCCTCCACCCGAGCGCACCCAGCGATCGCGGCCACCACGCCCGCGTCGTCGGCGCGGCGCAGCGCGTCGGCATCGGGGAACTGCCAATCGAACATACTTTCGATTCTAGTTTGCAGCGCCCCGCGAATGCGGACCCAAAAGCCAAGTTGTGGATGAACCGCCAACTGTGGATAACCGCGAAGCGGTTTGGCGACACCATGCCCGTAATGCAATTGAACGCTCGAATTTCT
Source organism: uncultured Actinomycetota bacterium (assembly GCA_963703795.1). Classification (GTDB taxonomy): domain Bacteria; phylum Actinomycetota; class Actinomycetes; order Mycobacteriales; family Mycobacteriaceae; genus Mycobacterium. The sequence goes on from CAVPFT010000044.1 coordinate 46,050, forward strand.
GGCCTAGCCTAGGGCTAGCCTCGGCGGCGGCTGCGCATTCAAACGCGCAGTTCGCGACAGCGAATGCCGTTGGGTAGTTGGTGAGTAGCGACCACCACGGTCCGCCGCGTGGACATCAGCCCGGATCCTGAACCCAGCAGATCGCAGAGGATTCGTTCGGCGTCGAGCGCGTCGAGGTGTTCGGTAGGCTCGTCGAGCAGCACGATTCGGGCGGGCGAAATCACCGCCCGGGCCAGCAGTAACCTCCTCCGCTGGCCGGCCGAGAGCGCTTGCGCGCCACCGGTCAACACGGTTGACAGACGCTCGGGCAAACTGGCGAGCCACCAGCCGAGGCCGACGGCATCCAGCGCCGCCGTCAGCTCCACGTCTGGGCAGTCCCCGCGGGCCACCAACAAATTGTCCCGGACGGTGGTGGCGAAAATGTGCGCATCCTCGGCGAAAAAGCTTACGGTCCTGTGCAATTCATCATCGTCGAACCGACCCAGGCCGGTTCCGTCCAGCATCACATCTCCGTCCAGGGGAGGCATCAGTCCGGCGAGCGTCATCAGCAGCGTCGTCTTACCGGAACCGCTGGCGCCGGTGACGGCCAACCGGGCACCGGGCGATAGGTCAAGCTCCACGCGGGTTGTCCGCGCCGCATCGACGTGGCCGGAGCGGATATCGACAGATAGCCTGCCGGTGCCAACGGGTGGCGCCGGCGCCGACGCGGACTCATCGGGACGGTCGGGGGGAGCCAGGTCGAGCAGGCGACGCGCGGCGATCCGCGACCGCGTCAACTGGACGGCGGCCGCCGGCAAGGGCGTCATCGCCTCGAACGCGGACAGCGGCAACAACATCAGGACCGCCAGGGTGGTGGGCGCAACCGTGTGCGCCAACCCGATCCCGGCCACCACCGCGCCAAGCACACTGGCACCGATCGCGGCCGTCGGCATGGCCTCAGCAATGGCGGCCGGCCTGGCGGCGGCGTCGAGGGCATCGCCCCACTCACGTTGGCGGCGTTGTGCTTCGGCGATGACACCGGGCAGAGCGCCGGCGACGCGAAGCTCGGGCGCGTGTTCGAGAGCGATCATTGCGGCGGTGTCCCGGTCGGAATGGTGTTGGCGCGCAACCTCTTCCTGCATGGCCGCCGCCCTGCCGGCGAGCCAGGGCGCAACAAAGCCGGCGATCAGCAGACAGATCGCCAGCACCGCGCCGGCGGGTAGCGAAATGACCGCGACGACCGCCGTCGCCGCCACCGCCAGCACCGCCGCGACACCGATCGGCACCAGGGCACGCACCACCACGTTGGCCAGCTCGTCGACGTCGGCGCCCACCCGTGCCACCAGCTCACCGCTGGGCAGCCGGACCGCGGCCGCCGCGGGTCCGTGGGCCAGCCGGCGATAGATCTGCGCCCGCGCGGTGCCGGCCGCGCGCAGCGCGGTGTCGTGGGTGGCCAGCCGCTCGCAGTAGTGCAGCACGGCCCGCGAAATCGCGAACGTGCGCACCGCGACGACCGCGACGGACAGGTCCAGCACCGGCGGCATCTGCCAGGCCCGCGTGATCAGCCACGCCGAAAACCCGGCCAGCGCAAGCGCGCTGCCCAACGACAACACCCCCAACGCGATGGCGGCCAGGATCCGGGCCAGCCGCGGGCGCAGCAGGCTGGTGGCGGCCAAGAGTGGATCAGACCGGCGCAAAACGCACCCCACCGTCGGCGGCCACCTCGACGACGTGGTCGCCGATTGCGACGACGGGCTCGCGGTGGCCGACGACGACCACGGTCGCGCCCGCGCGTGCGCGCTCCACGATGGCCCGCAAAACCCGCTCCTCGGTGTCGGCATCCAGGTGCGCGGTGGGCTCGTCGAGCAGCAACACCGGGGCCACCGATCCGAGTGCACGCGCAAGGCCCAGCCGTTGTCGCTGGCCCAGTGACAGGCCGACGCCCCCGCGGCCGAGCATGGTATCCATCCCGTCGGGCAGCTCGGCCAGCACCGCATCGAAACAGGCTGCGGTGCAGGCGCTTTCGAGATTCGTCGAGTCCCCTAACAGGAGCAGGTTGTCGTGCACGGTGCCCGGGACCAGCGCCGGGCGTTGCGGCAGCCAGGACAACTGCCGCCACCACGCGGTCGGGTCGAGGTCGGCGACGTCTATTCCGGCGACGGTGACCCGGCCCGATGATGGCACCGCGACTCCGGCGATCGCCTGCAGCGTGGTGCTCTTGCCGGCGCCGTTGGGTCCGGTCAGCACCGTCACCCGACCGGGCTCGATCACCCCGGTGAGATCGCGTGGCGCGCGGCCGTCACGGCCCACGACGCTGAGCCTTTCCAGGCGGATCTCGGCACCTCGCGCGGTCACCGCCTGGTTTCGCGGCCGCGGCGCAACCGGCTCGCCGATGAGGGCGAACGCCTCGTCGGCCGCGGTTCTACCGTCTTGAGCGGCATGGAATTCCACGCCGATCCGGCGCAGCGGCCAGTAGACATCCGGCGCCAGCAGCAGCACCGTCAGGCCGGTGGTCAGGGTCATCTCACCGAACACCAGGCGAAGGCCGATACCCACCGCGATCAGTGCCACGCCCAGCGTGGCCAGCAACTCAAGCACCAGCGCCGACAGGAAGGCGAGCCGTAGCGTCGCCATCGCCGAACGCCGGTGGGCGGCGGCGAGTTCGGCGATGCGCTGTTCGGGGCCGCGGCCGCGCCCCAGCGCCCGCAGCGTGGGGATACCGGCGATCAGATCCAGCAGTCGCGCCTGCAGGGTCGTCATGGCGGCCAGTGCGGTAGCCGATCGGTCCGCGGTGGCCAGCCCGATCAGCACCATGAAAACCGGTATCAGCGGCAGGGTGATCGCCACGATCGCCGTCGATTTCAGGTCGTAGATCGCGATCACGGCAACGGTCGCCGGGGTGAGGATCGCGGCGAGCAGCAATGCGGGCAGGTACCCGGTGAAGTAGGGACGCAGCCCGTCCAGGCCGCGGGTGACCACCACGGCGGCGGCATCATGCTGCGCGGCGAGTTCACGGGGCTGCCGCGCCGTCACTGCCGCCAGCACCTGACCGTTGAGATCGGCGATGACCGTGCTGGCCCCCCGTTGACCCAGCCGCGCCTGAAGCCAGTGCGCCACCGTACGGACAACCCACAGCGCCAACAGGATTGACAACGGTCCCAGCCAGGCGCGCGGGCTACGCGCCGAGGCATCGCCGACCACGTGCGCGACGATGCTCGCGAGCACGATCGCCGAGCCGATCGCGCAGCCGGAGATCACCCCTCCGCAGCCCACTGCGGAGATCAGATAGCGCCGCAATGCGGCCGACGCCCGCCACAGTCGCGGGTCCAGGGGTGAGCGGGTCGCCGAGTCCTTTGCGCTCAGGACGCACGCCTCGGCAGGCCGATCGGCGGCGGTATCCGTTCGGCCGAGATCCGTTGCCGGAAAACCCAATACGTCCAGGCCTGATATACCACCGTCAGCGGCGCCATGATCGCCGTCACCCAGGTCATGATCTTGAGGGTGTACGGGGTCGATGAGGCGTTGTAGATGGTCACGCTCCATTGAGGGTTCAGCGTCGAGGGAACGAGGTTCGGATACAGCGCGCCGAACAGAAGGACCACGACGGCGGCCACCACCGAGGCGGTGCAGGCGAACGCCCAGCCATCGGACGCGCGCCGCCACACCAACGCCACCGCCGCCAGTTGGGCGACCACCGCGACACCCAGCACCAGCCAGGTCCAGTCCTTACCGTGCGCAAGTTGCGTCCAAAGCCCAAAGCCCGCAACCAGTCCGGTCACCGGTAGCGATAACCGCACGGCGAATCGGTGCGCGTCGTCGCGGATCGTGCCTGCGGTCTTCAAAGCGATGAACACCGCGCCGTAGAGCAAAAACAGGCCGGCGGTGGCCAATCCGCCGAGCACCGTGTAGGCATTGAGCACGTCGGTGATCGACAGGTGAACGTGCCCGGCGGCGTCCACGGGCAGGCCCCGGACCAGGACGGCGAACGCCACACCCCACAACACGCCGGGCAGCCAGGAGCCAACGGCGATACCGAAATCGGCCCAGGCGCGCCATTTCGTGTCGTCGATCTTGCCGCGCCATTCGATCGACACCGCGCGCACGATCATGCCGAACAGGATCGCCAGCAGCGGCAGAGTACAGCGTGGAGAACACGGTGGCGTACCAGCCGGGAAACGCGGCGAACATGGATGCGCCCGCGACGATCAGCCAGACCTCGTTGCCGTCCCACACCGGCCCGATGGTGTTCAGCACGGTTCGGCGGCGGGTCTCCGGGTCGCCGGTGCCGACGTGCGCGAACGGCTCCATCAACATGCCCACGCCGAAGTCGAAGCCCTCCAGGATGAAGAAGCCAAGGAACAGCGCCGCAATGATGCCGAACCACAACTCTTGCAGTCCCACCGTCTGCTCCTTTCCGGGTCAGTACGCGAAAGACAGCGGCGCCACTTCGGCATCTTCGGGCCCCTGGGCCGGGGCCGGTTCCGCGTCGTGTTCCAGTGGTCCGGCGGCAACGTAGCGCTTGAGCAGCCAGAACCAGATGACCGCGAGCACCGCGTACAGCAGGGTGAACGTCACCAGCGAGGTGATGACCATGCCGGAGGCGTGACTGGAGACGCCCTCGCGCACGGTGAGCCGGACGAGCTGGTCGCCGGTCGGGTTGGGGACGACGATCCACGGCTGACGGCCCATCTCGGTGAACACCCACCCGGCGCTGTTGGCCAGGAAGGGCGTGGGAATGGTCAACAGCGCCAGCCAGGAGAACCACTTTTGACCCGGGGTCCGGCCCGCGCGGGTGAGCCACAGCGTGGCCAGCGCGAACAGCCCCGGAATCGCCAGCAACCCGATCATCATGCGAAATGACCAGTAAGTGACAAACAGGTTGGGCCGGTAGTCATTTGGCCCGAATCTTTGCTCGTCAGCCTGCTGGAGGTCGCGCACGCCCTGCAGCGTGACATTGCTGAATCGGCTGTCGGCGAGGAACGGCAGCACGTAGGGGACCTCGATCACCCGCGTGATGCTCTCGCAGTTGTTGTGCGTGCCAACCGTGAGGATCGAGAAGTCCGGATCGGTTTCGGTGTTGCACAACGATTCCGCCGACGCCATCTTCATCGGCTGCTGGACGAACATCAATTTGCCTTGGGTGTCACCGGTGAAGAACAAGCCGACGGTGGCGATCAGTGCAACCCCGCACCCCAAGATGGCGGCCGGGCGATACATGGTGCGGGTATCCGAATCTCGGCCTTCTGCGACCGCACCAGCCACCACGCGCTGACGGCGGCGACGAATGTTCCCGCGGTCAGTAGCGAACCGGCGACCGCGTGTGAAAACGCCGCTTGCGCAGTGTTATTGGACAGCAACGCGCCGATGTTGTCCAACTCGGCGCGCCGGGTCGCCGGATTGTAGTGCGCGCCGACGGGGTGCTGCATGAACGAGTTCGCCACGATGATGAAGAACGCGGACGCGTTGACGGCGATCGCAACGATCCAGATGCATGCCAGGTGTACCAGCCGCGGCAGCCGGCCCCAGCCGAAGATCCACAACCCGAGGAACGTGGATTCGAAGAAGAACGCGGCCAGGCCCTCGATGGCCAGCGGCGCGCCGAAGACGTCGCCGACGAACCGGGAGTACTCGCTCCAGTTCATGCCGAACTGAAATTCCTGCACGATCCCGGTCGCCACACCGATGGCGAAGTTGATGAGAAACAGCTTGCCGAAGAACTTGGTGAGGCGATACCAGGCGGTTTTGCCGGTGGCCACCCACACCGTCTGAATGATCGCGATCAGGGGAGCCAACCCGATGGTGAGCGGCACGAAGATGAAGTGGTAGACGGTGGTGATACCGAACTGCCATCGCGAAATTTCGACGACATTCATCTGTCATCTCCCGAACTGCGGAGCCGGTCAACAGCTACGACAAAGTGTAGTAGATCCGGTGGGGTCAGCGCTACAGGCAATGTTGTGCCGCCGTTGTACGGCATTTCGGGTCAGACGTGGGCGGTGCGCGGTTGCTCGGCAAGCAGATCCGCGGATTCTTCGGTTGCCGTGCGGCCGATCAGATACCACGTGCGCATGGAGCCCTTCCCCTTGACGTCGATGTGGCCGCGCTCCTGCAGCACAAACTCCTCCTTGAGGCGCTCGTACATCGCCTCGGGCACCTGAATCCTTCCCACCGAGTCGGTGGATTCCATGCGCGACGCGACATTGACCGCGTCCCCCCACACGTCGTAGAAGAACCGGCGCGAACCCACGACACCCGCGACCACCGGCCCGCAGGCCATGCCCACCCGCAGCGGGACGGCATCGTTGTGCGGATCCTTCAGTCCGGCCGCAACATTGGCCATGTCGAGCGCGAAATCCGCGAGGGCCTGGGCGTGGTCGGGCCGCGGTCGCGGGACCCCGCTGACCACCATGTACGAGTCGCCGCTGACTTTGATCTTCTCCAGGCCGTACTTGTCCACGAGGGCGTCGAAAGCGCTGTACAAGCGGTCGAGGAAGCGCACCACGTCGGCCGGTGCGCTGCTGCTCGCGCGTTCGGTGAATCCGACGATGTCGGCGAACAAGACCGAGGCCACGTCGTACTTGTCGGCGATGACGCCCCGGTCGGGCTCCTTGAGCCGCTCGGCGATGCTGGCCGGCAACATGTTGGCCAGCAGTGCCTCGGAGCGCTCGTACTGGGCCTCCATCTCTGCCTCGGCGCGCGCGGTGTCACGCAGGGCGAACCACACCGTGACGACCACCATCACGACACTGGATACGGTCGTGATGACAAATCCCGTCGTCTGGGCCCAGGCCGGCTGAAGCCCCGTGTCGCGGGGGACCAGGAACTCGACCGCGATGATCAGGCCGATGGCGACCGCGGCCAGCGCCGATGCCAGGACGATGTGTTCGATTCCCAGCAGCAGCACGACCAGGCAGGCCCCCACCAGCAAGAAGAATTCCGAACCGGAACCCGTGCCCATGTCCCAGCAGGTGGCGAAGACCGTGACATAGGCCGCGCCGATAAAGGTAAGCGGCGCAACCAATTCCCCGAAGCGCTGCAGCCACGGGACGAACGCGAAGATCATCGCGGCGGCGACGTTGACCGAGCTGACCTGCCACGTCCAGGATCCGGTGACGATCTGCATGAGCACAAAGCTCGAGCTCACCGTCACGGACAGCCACGCGGTGATGGTGAGCAGCCGCGCTCGGCGCGCGGCGATGTCGGCATAGTGCTGATTGCGGTCACGGGTTTGCTCCCGCACCGCCGCTACGCAGTCCGGGGTTCTCGACGAGCCATCTGACGTGGGTGGGGCGCCGCACTTTTTAGCCGCCACGTTCAAAGCGTAACCGCTGACCCCGACATTGTCGGCTGCGTGGTCAAGATCGGTCAGGCGGGCGCTGGCGGCCACGGCCCCGCCGGCCCCGCCGCAGTGGTAGTCGCTCGCCGCGTCAGTTGGTGTTAGGGCTGGCCGTCCGCGCCGTTCGCACCAAAGCCGGCCACGACGGCCGTGCCGCCTCTGCCGCCACCGCCGCCGGCCGTGCCGCCGTCGCCACCGTCGTTGAAGTCAAGACCACCATCGGCGCCGGAGCCGCCTGCCCCGCCGTTGGCGCCGCTGCCGCCGGGCCCGCCGTCGCTGCCGAGGCCGGGGTTGATTTGGGGGTCGTTGGCGAAGGAGCCGCCCCCGCCACCGCCGTCGGTGCCGGGGCCGCCTGCCCCGCCGGGGCCGCCGTTAGCGTTGACGGCAATGCCGGGGGCGGAGACGGTGGCACTGCCACCGGTGCCGCCGCTGCCGCCGGTGGCGCTGGCGGAACCACCATTACCGCCGCCGCCACCACCGCCACCGCCAGCGGAATCACCTTTGGCGAACCCGCCCGCGCCGCCGCCGCCACCACCGCCGCCGGTCCCGCCGGTCTCGCCAGAGGCACTGGCACCGGCGCCGCCGCCGCCGCCTCCTCCGCCTCCTCCGATGGCGGCATGGTTGCCGCCCACGGTGCCACTGCTAAGGGCGGTCCCGCCCGTCCCGCCGCCGCCGCCGGCTCCGCCGACATTGCCGCTGCCACCGGTACCGGTGCCGGTGCCGGCGTCGCCGCCCGCACCGCCGGCACCGCCCCCGCCGCCGCCGCCGCCAAAGTTTTCGCGGCCCGAGAGCCCTGCGACGAGTTGCCGCCGCCGTTGCCGCCCTTGCCGCCGGCGCCTCCGGCGCCGCCATTACCGTTGGTTCCGCCGCCGGGGGTGCCGCCACCGGTACCGCCGGCCCCGCCGTGGCCGCCATTGCCGCCTTGACCGGCGACGTCGCCGGCCGGGCCATTGAAGCCGCCGTTGCCGACGCCCCCGTCGCCGCCGACACCGCCGGCGCCGCCGATGCCACCGGTGCCGCCGGCACCCGTACTTCCGCCCCGGCCGCCGGCGCCGCCATCGCCACCGTTAAAGCCGTCCGCGTCGTTCGTGTTCGGATTACCTCCGGCTCCACCATTACCGCCGGTGCCGCCGTTGCCGCCAGTACCCGCATGCCCCGCGGTCCCCGCGGCGCCCGCACCGGTGCCAGCGCTACCGCCGGCACCGGCGGTGCCGCCGTTACCACCGGCGCCACCGGCCTGCCCGGCGGCGTGCGTGCTCACACCCGAATCACCGTTGGCACCGGCGCCGCCGGCACCGCCATTACCACCCAAACCACCGGTGCCGTTGGTGCCGCCAGAACCGGCCGAGCCGCCCTGGCCCCCGTTGCCGCCCGCGCCGCCGGCAAGGCCGGCCGCGCCGGCCATGGTCGCCGCAGCGCCGGACGCACCGTTACCACCGACACCACCCTGACCGCCGACGCCCGCGCCGGCCGATGCCCCGTGGGCCCCGAAGAATCCGCCGGACCCGCCGACCCCGCCGGCCCCGGCGTTACCGCCATTGCCAGCGGCGCCTCCGTCTCCGCCGGCCAGACTCGGACCAACGCTACCGGCGCCGCCGTTGCCGCCCAGGCCGCCGTTGCCGCCGACCCCGCCGGCCCCGCCAGCACTGAACAGCCCGCGGGCCGAGCCACCAGCGCCGCCGGCCCCGCCGACTCCGCCCGCAGTGCCGATACCGCCGGTAGCACCGGGTGTGGGGTTGGGGAGGCCATTAACACCGGCACCGGCGGTCCCGCCGGTCCCGCCGGCCCCACCGGCCCCGCTCAAAAAGCCACCGGCACCGCCGTGCCCGCCGGCCCCCCCGGCACCGCCGGCCGCGGTGGCGTTGCCACCGGCACCACCACTACCGCCATGACCGATCAACCCAGCGTTGCCGCCCCGCCCTCCGGCCTGACCGGGCGCCCCCGACCCACCGTTGCCGCCGCTACCGACCAGCCACCCGCCGGGCCCGCCGGCCTGCCCGGTCCCCGGCGCACCGTTGGTGCCGTGGCCGATCAGCGGGCGCCCGGTTAACAGCTCGCTGGGCGCATTGATGACACTCAACACGTCTTGCCCGAGCGTCTGCGCCGGCGATGCGGCCGCCTGAAGTGGTGAGGCGTTGGCGGCCTCGGCGGCCGCATACATTGACCCACCCGAACTCAACAACTGCACAAACTCGTCGTGAAACGCCGACACCCGCGCACTGAGCGCCTGAAACTGCAGCCCGTGGCCGCCAAACAACGCAGCGATCGCCCCCGACACCTCATCAGAGGCCGCGGCCACCACCGACGTCGTCGACGGCGCCGCCGCCAAGTTCGCTGCCCTAATCGCCGACCCAATCCCACTCAAATCCCGCGACGCTGAGGCCAACACATCCGGCGAGGCGATCACAAACGACGACATACTTAACTCCCATCAGCGGGGAAAGATTCGGGCCAGGCGAAATCCGGAATAATCTGAATACGCGACGGTCGTCCGATCGGGTTGTGAATCCAAATTCATGGAAGATTCATAGATTTGAATGGATCGAATTTGAGCTCAACGCCGCGAGCGTGATTCGGCCCGATCGCCTAAAACACTTGGGGCACAGCAAGATACCGGCCGCCACCAGGTAGCGCCCGCCGACGCCCGCATAATTGTACATACGTCTAATCAATAGGAAACGAGCGCAGCGCCCACTAACGCTAAATGTATATGTGTCCAATAGGCCGCGAAACTTCCCTGCGCGGTGAAGTGTGCTGCGCCCCGCGGAGAGAAACGTGAGAGCGCTGTTCGTCCTCGTGTTGGTGGCCACCGCGGTGCTGTTGGTCGGCCTGTTGTGGCTGGCGCTCTACGTAGTACGCCGCGTCGACGGCCGGGAGGAGAAACGCGACGGGTTGGTGGCGCGCGCCGATCAGCAACACGCCTGGGTCCTCGCCGGGGACGATCGCGGCATCTACGGTGACTACCCACCAAGGCAGATCGCCTGAGGCGGCCGAGCGACCGGAACGTGTTTGCGAAACGCTGCTTTCACCACGAATATGCAGCGCTGTCAGTAGGCTGGATTTGCTCGACGATCATCGGGTGATCGCCGTGGTCGAGTTGAGGTGAGATCCGTTATGTCGTTTGTGTCGGTGACGCCCGACGTTGTGGGCCAGGCTGTCGGGGAGTTGGACAGCATTGGCTCCTCGCTGAGCGCGGCAAATGCGGCTGCGGCGGCCTCGACCACGGGGATAGTGGCGCCAGGCGCCGATGCGGTGTCGGCGGCCGTCGCGGCGCTGTTGGGCACGCACGCCGAGGACTATCAGGCCGTCGGCGCCCAGGCGGCGGACTTTCACAGCCAGTTCGTGAGCTTGTTGAACGCCGGCACGGGTTCGTATGCCAGCACCGAGCTCGCCAACGCGCGTGCAGTCGCTCCGTTCGGTTTCGGTGGTGGCTCCGGCGGCGTCCTGTCCTTACTGACTGGCAGCATTCCGGGCGTGTCGGAACTCGAACTCGCCGTTGTTGCGGCGGGGCCGGCGGTCGTCGCGCTGCCTGCGCTCGAACACCAGACAGGGTTTGTCAATGCTCTGCAGACGGGAAACCTGGGCGCGGCGACGGCCGCACTCACCAGCCCCGTCGTCCAACAAGCCGCCCTTTACGGCCAAAAGACGGTGTCCGTGCCGCTGCCGGGGTCGGTATCGGGTGTGCAATCAGCGGCGCTCAACGTTCCCTTTGGCGGTGTTCTCGCTCCCGTTCAGCCCCTCACGGTGAGCGTGACGGCTACCGGGAGCCCGCCGATTACCGTCCCGCTCCTGGGTCTGGAGACCGGCGGCTTCGTTCCCTGGCTGCAAGCCGATGGGCCCGACCTGCTCCTGTCGCTGGCCCTCTTCGCCCTGTAGTCGCCCACCTGCGCGGCTCTCACCAGCCCATTCGACCCTCCGTTAACTGCGCAAAAGACCGCGTCACGCAGCGGCAAAGCGCCTCTAGGGTGGTAGCGTCTCGGCCCCTCGGGTGCCGACGCCGAAGTTGTCGATCTGACCGAAGAGGGCGTCAAGAAAAGGGTGAGTGCCCGGTCGGAGCTGCCCGCTCCGCGCGGATGAGGTGCCTCGTCGATCCGTACGCGGAAACACACAAGCTGAGCTAGCTGCCGCGGCGGCCTGACTTCATGATCTCTAGACGTTCCTTGAGCAGTTCCTCGAGTTCCTCGATCGAGCGGCGTTCCCGCAGCATGTCCCAGGGTGTGCGCGGCACCTTGACCTTCTTGGGTTCGACCGGGTCACCACCCTCGATCAGGGTGCCCTCCATGCCGTTGCGGCACAGCCAGGTACCGGGGATCTCAGCGTCTTCGGCGAAGGGGACCTCGAACTCCTCGCCGTTCTCGGTCCGATACCGCGCGATCTGACGCGGCGCCAGGTCGTGGTTGCGCTCAGTCTCGTAGCTCACGGATCCGAGGCGACTGCCTCTCATGACGCGATCAGCCATTATTAGCTTGCTCAGCAGTAGCGCGCATCCGACCAGACAATCGAAGCAGATCGTGCTCGCCCACACCTTCGGGCAGGGTGTAGGCAAGTTGCCGTAACTCGACGGCGTAGTCGCGCAAGTCCTGGCGGAGCTGCGCCTCCAAGGTGGGCATGATCTCTTCCTGTGGCAGGGATTTACTTAGACGCTCGGACTGTTCGTATAGCCAGGCTTGAAATCTGATGCCGTCCAGCTGTCTATCCGTGATGCACCTGGGGGTGTTTTTAGCGTCTCCCAACCGCGCCTGCCACCCTACCCCGCTGGGGGGCTAACTACTACGCGCCGCGCTATTCGCAGGATGGCCGGTGCTTGACGAGCGCAGTGAAGCTACCTGCTCAAGACCCTTTTCAACAAGCCATGCAGGCGTAGCGTTTTCCGCTGTCTGAGTACTCGAAAATTCGAGATCGGACAAGGCCGGTAAGTCCGATTCCACTTGAGGGCGGGCCACGGCAAAATCATCGCTGACGGCCAGGCATACGTGAGGAAGGCCAACGCCGAGAAGGGCATTCAGGCGGTCAAGAAAGCCGCCGACGCCGAGGTTATCGATCCGACCGAAGGGGGCATCAAGAAATAGTTTGAGTGCCCTCGGTGGTGTTTGAGTGCCCTCGGTGGGATTCGAACCCACACTGGACGGGTTTTGAGTCCGTTTCCTCTGCCAGTTGGGATACGAGGGCTCTTAAGGAGAGCGGTGCCGGCCTCCCACCTTAAGGCAGCCTCCCACCATAGAGGATCGCCGTCGTCATCGGTTCGCACCGCCCCCGAGTTCGCTGGTGCCATGCGTTCACGACACAATGTCGGTCATGGCAGGCCCCACGACCGACACCGGCGCCGCTGTGCCGCGCCGGGTGCTGATCGCAGAAGACGAAGCGCTCATCCGAATGGACTTGGCCGAGATGCTGCGCGAGGAGGGTTACGAGATCGTCGGCGAGGCCGGCGACGGCCAGGAAGCCGTCGAGTTGGCCGAGCGCCATAAGCCGGACCTGGTGATCATGGACGTGAAGATGCCGCGCCGCGACGGTATCGACGCGGCGTCGGAGATAGCCGGCAAACGCATCGCGCCGATCGTGGTGCTGACCGCTTTCAGCCAGCGCGACCTGGTCGAACGTGCGCGTGACGCCGGGGCAATGGCCTACCTGGTGAAGCCCTTCACCATCAGCGACCTGATCCCGGCAATCGAATTGGCGCTCAGCCGGTTCAGTGAGATCACCGCGCTGGAACGCGAAGTGGAGACCCTCTCGGACCGGTTGGAGACCCGCAAGCTCGTCGAACGCGCCAAAGGCCTGCTGCAGACCAAACAGGGCATGACCGAGCCCGAGGCGTTCAAATGGATCCAGCGAGCCGCCATGGATCGGCGGACCACCATGAAACGGGTGGCCGAAGTTGTCCTGGAATCGCTTGGGGACGCGCCCAAGGACGCTGCTTCCGAGTAGTCGCGAGCGAGCGTGTCTGTACAGCGACACGCCGTTGAGGCCGCGCATCTGCGCACGCTCGCCGCAAGCCGGCGGCGCTTACCGCGCCACGATCACCGACGAGCCGTGTCCGAACAGGCCTTGGTTGGCGGTGACGCCGACGGTGGCGTTCTCCACCTGCCGGCCGGTGGCCTGGCCGCGCAGCTGCCAGGTCAGCTCGCAGACCTGAGCGATCGCCTGCGCGGGGATGGCCTCGCCGAAGCACGCCAGCCCCCCGACGGGTTGACCGGGACCCTGCCGCCGATGGTGGTCGCGCCGCTGCGCAACAACGCCTCGGCTTCACCCTTGGCGCACAGGCCCAGGTGCTCGTACCAGTCGAGTTCCAGCGCGGTGGACAGGTCGTATACCTCGGCCAGGCTCACGTCCTGGGGCCCGATGCCCGCCTCCGCGTAGGCCGCGTCGAGGATCTGATCCTTGAACACCCGGTCCGGTGCCGCCACCGCAGCGGTGGAATCCGTTGCGATGTCGGGTAATTCGGGCAGGTGCTGCGGGTAGCGCGGGGTCACGGTGCTCACCGCGCGCACCGAAGGGACGCCGTCGAGCGAGCCCAGGTGTTTACGGGCGAAGTCCGCGCTGGCCACGATCAAGGCCGCCGCGCCGTCGGAGGTGGCGCAGATGTCGAGCTGTCGCAGCGGGTCGGCCACAACCGGGCTGGCGAACACGTCGTCGACCGAGGTCTCTTTGCGGTAGCGGGCGTTCGGGTTCTGCAGGCCATGCCGGGAGTTCTTCACCTTTACCTGTGCGAAGTCCTCGGGTGTCGCGCCATGAAGGTCCATCCGGCGGCGTGCGAGCAGCGCGAAGTACACCGGGTTCATCGCGCCGATCAGGTGGAACCGCTGCCAGTCGGGGTCGTTTTTGCGCTCCCCGCCGACCGGGGCGAAAGCACCCTTCGGGGTGGTGTCGGCGCCGATCACCAGCGCGACGTCGCAAAAACCGGCCAAAATCTGGGCCCGGGCGCTCTGCAGGGCCTGCGAGCCGCTCGCGCACGCGGCATAGCTGGAGCTGACCGGCACGCCGTTCCAGCCGAGTTTCTGCGCGAAGGTCGATCCGGCGATGAACCCCGGATAGCCGTTGCGGATGGTGTCGGCCCCGGCGACCAACTGGATCTGCCGCCAGTCCAGGCCGGCCTCCGAAAGCGCGGCGCGCGCGGCGACCACCCCGTATTCGGTGAAGTCCCTGCCCCACTTGCCCCAGGGGTGCATTCCGGCGCCGAGAATGTACGCGGGTGCTCGTCGTCATCAGCATTCTTTCTGATGCGATCCTCCACGCGTGCACCGTGCGCTCCACGCCGTCGTCGTCGGTGAACAGCGGCATGGTGGTCAGCTCCATCTCCATGCCGACCTTCAGGTCCGCCGCCAACGTGCCCTCGACCACCTTGCCCAGCACGATGAGCCCCTCGTCGGCCAGCTCGACCGCGGCGACGGCAAACGGCTCAAACGGGTCCGGGGCCGGGTAGGGCGGGGGCGGCGGATACCGATTTTCGGTGTAGCTCCACAACGTTCCCCGGGTCGACAACGCGACGGACTCTAGTGTGTCGCTGGCGCAGGCCGGATTGGGGCAGTTGTTCTCCCGTGGCGGGAAAACATACGTGCCGCACTCGGGGCACTTGCTGCCGATCAGATGCGGGACTCCGGCGTCGTCGGTGGCGAACCATCCGTCGATCGCGGGACGTTGGCTTTTGACCTCTGGCACCCGGCCAGACTACCCAGCCCGAACACAAAACTGAAACGTGTTCCAGTTCGCGATGACTTCGGTGGGCGTCGGCGGTCATAACGTCGGAGTCCTCAGGCAGGTGAAGGAGTATTCAATGGTGATCGTTGCGGGTTACCTCGTCGTTGAGCCATCCGAGCGCGACGGCTATCTGGTCGGATGTAGGGCCGTCGTGCAACGGGCGCGCAGCACGCGAGGTTGCCTCGACTTTGCGATCAGCGCCGACCTGCTCGATCCCAGGCGCGTTGACGTCTTCGAACGGTGGGAGTCGCAGGCCGCTGTGGATGCGTTCCGGGGTAGCGGACCCAGCGATGAACAACGAGGCTCGATCGTGTCCGCGTCGGTCTCCGAATACGACGTCGGAGATGAGCGGCGGCTGACCTGATGTCGGGAGCGGTGCTTAGAGTGTGAGCCGTGGGTACTGCCGGCGAGGAGCAAGCCAAGCCCACCCTGATGCTGTTGGACGGCAATTCGCTTGCGTTTCGCGCGTTCTACGCGCTGCCCCCAGAAAACTTCAAGACCCGCGGCGGGCTGACCACCAACGCGGTGTACGGCTTCACCGCCATGTTGATCAACCTGCTCCGCGACGAGGCGCCGACGCACATCGCCGCGGCGTTCGACGTGTCGCGGCAGACCTTCCGCTCCGAGCGTTACCCGGAGTACAAGGCCAACCGCTCGGCGACGCCCGACGAGTTCCACGGTCAGATCGACATCACCAAGGAAGTGCTGGGCGCACTGGGCATTACGGTGCTTTCCGAGCCGGGATTCGAAGCCGACGACCTGATCGCGACGCTGGCCACGCAGGCCGAGAACGAGGGTTACCGCGTGCTGGTGGTCAGCGGTGACCGCGACTCCCTGCAGTTGGTCAGCGACGACGTCACCGTGCTGTATCCCCGCAAGGGCGTAAGCGAACTGACCCGCTTCACCCCCGAGGCCGTCGTCGAGAAGTACGGGCTGACCCCCAAGCAATACCCCGACTTCGCCGCGCTGCGTGGCGATCCCAGCGACAACCTGCCCGGCATCCCCGGCGTGGGGGAGAAGACCGCGTCCAAGTGGATCGTCGAATACGGTTCGCTGCAAACGCTGGTCGACAACGTCGACTCGGTCCGCGGCAAGGTGGGCGACGCGCTGCGGGCGAATCTGGCCGGCGTGGTGCGCAACCGCGAGCTCACCGATCTGGTCAAAGATGTGCCGCTCGCGCAAACCCCGGACACGCTGCGGCTGCGGCCGTGGGATCGCGACCAGATTCACCGGCTCTTCGACGACCTGGAGTTCCGGGTTTTACGGGACCGGTTGTTCGACACCCTGGTAGCCGTCGAGCCCGAGGTCGACGAGGGTTTCGACGTGCGCGGCGGCGCGCTGGAGCCCGGCACGGTCGGGCAGTGGCTGGCCGAGCACGCCGACGATGGGCGCCGGGCCGGGCTGGCCGTCGCGGGCACGCACCTGCCCTACGGTGGGGACGCCACCGCGCTGGCCATCGCCGCCGCCGACGGCGAAGGTGGTTACGTCGATACCGCCACGTTGACTCCCGACGACGACGCCGCGTTGGCGGCCTGGTTGGCCGATCCGGCGAAACCCAAAGCGCTGCATGAGGCCAAGCTGGCCATGCACGACGTGGCGGGCCGGGGCTGGACGCTGAACGGCGTCACCTCCGACAGTGCGCTGGCGGCCTACCTGGTGCGGCCGGGGCAGCGCAGCTTCACCCTCGACGATCTCTCGCTGCGTTACCTGCGTCGCGAGCTGCGCGCGGAAACGACTGAACAACAACAGCTTTCGTTGCTCGACGATATCGACGGGGTGGACGAGCAAGCCGTCCAGACCCTGGTGCTGCGGGCCCGGGCCGTGGTGGACCTGGCCGACGCGTTGGACGCCGAGCTCGACCGCATCGATTCCACCGCGTTGCTGGGCCAGATGGAGCTGCCGGTACAGCAGGTGCTGGCGGACATGGAAAGCGCCGGCATCGCAGTCGATTTGGAGCTGCTGGGCGAACTGCAAAGCAATTTCGGCGACCAGATTCGCGATGCCGCCGAGGCGGCATACGCCGTGATCGGCAAGCAGATCAATCTGGGCTCGCCGAAGCAACTGCAGGTGGTCTTGTTCGACGAACTGGGAATGCCGAAGACCAAGCGGACCAAAACCGGCTACACCACCGACGCCGACGCGCTGCAATCGCTGTTCGACAAGACCGGCCATCCTTTCCTCCAGCACCTGCTGGCCCACCGCGATGTCACCCGGCTGAAGGTCACCGTCGACGGTCTACTGAATTCGGTGGCCGTCGACGGCCGCATTCACACCACGTTCAATCAGACGATCGCGGCGACCGGCAGGCTGTCGTCGACCGAACCCAACCTGCAGAACATCCCGATCCGCACCGACGCGGGGCGGCAGATCCGGGATGCGTTCGTGGTCGGTATCGGGGCCAATGGCCCCAAAAAGCCCTTTGCCGAGCTGATGACCGCCGACTACAGCCAGATCGAGATGCGGATCATGGCGCACTTGTCGAGAGATGACGGCTTGATCGAAGCTTTCAATACGGGGGAGGACCTGCACTCGTTCGTCGCCTCGCGGGCATTCGGCGTGCCGATCGAGGAGGTCACCGCCGAGTTGCGGCGCCGGGTCAAGGCCATGTCGTACGGGCTGGCCTACGGGTTGAGTGCGTACGGGCTGGCCGCCCAGCTGAAAATCTCCACCGAGGAGGCGAAGGTCCAGATGGACCAATACTTCGCCAGGTTCGGCGGGGTGCGCGACTACCTGATGGACGTCGTCGAGCAGGCCCGCAAGGACGGGTACACCTCCACGGTGCTGGGCCGGCGCCGCTACCTTCCCGAGCTGGACAGCAGCAATCGTCAGGTACGGGAGGCCGCCGAGCGGGCGGCGCTCAACGCACCCATCCAGGGCAGCGCCGCCGACATCATCAAGGTGGCGATGATCGAGGTCGACAAGGCAATCAACGAGGCCGGACTGTCATCCCGGATGCTGCTGCAGGTACACGACGAGCTGCTGTTCGAAATCGCGCCCGGTGAGCGAGAACAGGTGGAAGCGCTGGCGCGCCAGAAGATGGGCGGTGCCTACCCGCTCGACGTCCCGCTCGAGGTCTCGGTGGGCTACGGCCGCAGTTGGGACTCGGCGGCACATTGAACGCGCACTCTGGCTGGTCAATTGGCCGCCAACGTAACGCCACGGTGAAAAACTGGCCCAAAATTCGCCGCTGCGTTACATTCGCGGGGAACATTTCAGCAGGCCGCGCGCAATGCGCGCGTAGGCCGGGTTTGTCCAGCGTGTGCCCTGTCGAGTAGCCTCAACAGGTAAATCCCGTTTTGTCCCTACGACCCAACCTGTCCGGAGCAACCCAACAACATGCCGAGTCCCTCCGTCACCTCGCCGCAAGTAGCCGTCAACGACATTGGCTCGAGCGAGGATTTTCTCGCAGCAATAGATAAAACGATCAAGTACTTCAACGATGGCGACATCGTCGAAGGCACGATCGTCAAAGTTGACCGGGACGAGGTGCTCCTCGACATCGGCTACAAGACCGAAGGGGTCATCCCCGCCCGCGAGCTCTCGATCAAGCACGATGTCGACCCCAGCGAGGTCGTTTCCGTGGGCGACGAGGTCGAGGCCCTGGTCCTCACCAAGGAGGACAAAGAGGGCCGGCTGATCCTCTCCAAGAAGCGCGCGCAGTACGAGCGCGCCTGGGGCACCATCGAGGCGCTCAAGGAGAAGGACGAGGCCGTCAAGGGCACGGTTATCGAGGTGGTCAAGGGTGGCCTGATTCTCGACATCGGGTTGCGCGGCTTCCTGCCCGCCTCGCTTGTCGAAATGCGGCGTGTCCGTGATCTGCAGCCGTACATCGGCAAGGAGATCGAAGCCAAGATCATCGAGCTGGACAAGAACCGCAACAACGTCGTGCTGTCGCGACGGGCGTGGCTGGAGCAGACCCAGTCCGAGGTGCGCAGCGAGTTCCTCAACCAGCTGCAGAAGGGCGCCATCCGCAAGGGTGTGGTTTCGTCCATCGTCAACTTCGGCGCGTTCGTCGATCTCGGCGGTGTCGACGGTCTGGTGCACGTCTCCGAGCTGTCCTGGAAGCACATCGACCATCCGTCCGAGGTGGTCCAGGTTGGCGACGAAGTCACCGTCGAGGTGCTCGACGTCGACATGGATCGCGAACGGGTTTCGTTGTCGCTCAAAGCAACCCAGGAAGACCCGTGGCGGCACTTCGCCCGTACGCACGCCATCGGCCAGATCGTGCCGGGCAAGGTCACCAAGTTGGTTCCGTTTGGCGCGTTCGTCCGTGTCGAGGAAGGCATCGAAGGCCTGGTGCACATCTCCGAGCTGGCCGAGCGGCACGTCGAGGTACCCGACCAGGTGGTTGCCGTCGGCGACGACGCGATGGTCAAGGTCATCGACATCGACCTGGAGCGCCGCCGAATCTCGTTGTCGCTCAAGCAGGCCAACGAGGACTACACCGAGGAGTTCGACCCGGCGAAGTACGGCATGGCCGACAGTTACGACGAGCAGGGCAACTACATCTTCCCCGAAGGCTTCGACCCCGAAACCAACGAGTGGTTGGAGGGATTCGAAAAGCAGCGCACCGAATGGGAAGGCCGCTACGCCGAGGCCGAGCGCCGACACAAGATGCACACCGCGCAGATGGAGAAGTTCGCCGCGGCGGACGCTGCCCTGCACAGCGGTGACGACTCGTCGCCGAGCAATGGTGCGCCTTCGGAGAAGTCGGCCGGCGGCTCGCTGGCCAGCGACGCCCAATTGGCCGCTCTGCGGGAAAAGCTCGCCGGCAACGCCTAACCCCGTTCACGAATGCTGCGCATCGGGCTGACCGGTGGCATTGGCGCCGGGAAATCGGCCGTGTCCAAGACGTTCTCGGAATGCGGTGGAATCATCGTCGACGGCGATGTCATCGCCCGCGAGGTGGTCGAGCCGGGCACGGAGGGATTGGCGTCGCTCGTCGATGCGTTCGGTGACGACATCCTGCGTCCCGACGGATCGTTGGATCGGCCGGCCCTGGCCGCCAAGGCTTTTCGGGACGACGAAGCGCGCAAGAAGCTCAATGGGATCGTCCACCCGTTGGTTGGCAAGCGCCGGTCGGAGATCATCGCGGCGGTGGCCGAGGATGCCGTTGTCGTCGAAGACATTCCGCTGCTGGTGGAATCCGGAATGGCGCCGATGTTCCCGCTGGTTGTGGTGGTGCACGCCGACGCCGAGGTGCGGGTGCGACGGCTGGTCGGGCAACGTGGCATGTCCGAAGAAGACGCCCGCGCCAGGATCGCCGCGCAGGCCGACGACGAGCAGCGTCGCGCCGTCGCGGACGTCTGGCTGGACAACTCGGGCAGCCCGGCGGAGCTGGAGCGGCGGGCCCACGACGTATGGAATAACCGGATCCTGCCGTTCGCTCACAACCTCACCGCGCGTCAGATCGCCCGGGCTCCGGCGCGGCTGGTGCCGCCCGATCCGGGTTGGCCGGACCAGGCGCGGCGGATCGTCAACCGGTTGAAGACCGCATGCGGGCATCGGGCGATGAGGGTCGACCACATCGGATCGACCGCCGTGCCGGAGTTTGACGCAAAGGACGTCATCGACATCCAGATCACCGTCGAATCCCTTGCGGTCGCCGACGAACTCGCCGAGCCGCTGTTGGCCGCGGGCTACCCTCGCCTCGAGCACATCACCGAGGACGTGGCAAAGTCCGATGCCCGCAGCACCGTAGCGCACTTCGACCACAGCGACGACTCATCGTTGTGGCACAAGCGGATTCACGCGTCGGCCGACCCCGGGCGGCCGACCAACGTGCACATCAGGGTGGCGGGCTGGCCCAACCAGCAGTTCGCCCTACTGTTTGTCGACTGGCTTGCGGCCAACCCCGGTGTGCGCGCCGATTACCTGGACGTCAAGCGCAAAGCCGATGCCGACGGAGGCGGCGACATCGCGCGTTACGTCAACGCCAAGGAGTCCTGGTTCCTCGACGCCTACCGGCGGGCGTGGTTGTGGGCTGACTCAACCGGGTGGCGGCCCCGGCCGGGCACCTAGCCGGACAAGGGTGCGCCGCACTGCAGCGCGCCGTTCATGGGGTCGGAATTCCCGAGCGCCGGCCGCACCATCTGGTCGACCTGCACCAAAACGTTGTCGTCCACGTCGATCTCGCAGTGCACGTTGGCCGAGTAGGGAAAGTGAAGCACGATCCGCATGCCGGCTTGCTGCGGGTCGGGCAGCACCGTGTTGGCCTCGAACAAGTTGCCGGGCATGGTGGGAAGGCCGGTGGTGTTCGTCTGGCCGCCGTTGGTCACGAAGGTGGCCTGGCTACCGGTTGTCAGCGCGTCGATCCTGGCCCGATAGGTGATGTTGTGCAGCTCCGCCCGCGCCGTCGCAGGACTTACCTGCGAGAAGACCACGATGAGTGTCATGGCGGCGATCGGCATCCACCTGTGCTTGCTGGCGCTCATGACTGCCGAGATTACGCCGAGCGTCATTCGGTACCAAACTCGCCAGTAGCGGTGGCCCGTCGTGCCGCTGTGGATCAACGGCGCCGGGCCGTCAGGCACGATGCTTCGCGAGGCGGCGCGCGGGGCCGGTAAGTGAACGGGCGTGCCGGTGCATATCCGCCCATGGATCGCGCTGCCCGGCAAGCCGTTTGCCAAGAATACGGATCGTGAATCGGTCGGACCGCAAGCCACGGGTGTCCAGTTCGTCCCACTCCAGTGGCGTCGCCACCGGCGCACCCTTGCGGGCTCGGACCGAATATGGCGCAACCGCCGTCTGCGCGTAGGCGTTTCGCATGACGTCGAGATATATCCGCTGGCCCCGCTTGTCCTTGCGGACCTCCACGGTGCGATGCGCGGGGTCGTCGGCTACCACCACCTCGGCGACGTCACGGGCGAATTGGCGTGTGGTGTCGAAATGGGTGTCGGCGCGCAGTGGCACCACGACGTGCAGCCCGCGCGACCCGGTGGTCTGCACATAAGACGCCAGCCCGAGGTCCTCCAGCACCGCGGCCACCGCGCGGGCGGTCTCCCGCAGCACGGCGAAGTCGCTGTCGGTTGGGTCGAGGTCGAAGACCAGTCGGTCGGGGTGGTGCAGTCGTGCCTTTCGTGACTGCCACACGTGCAGTGCGACGCAGTTCTGGTTGGCCAGCCACCGCAACGCCTCCGGGCGTTCGGCGACCGGATGGACGAGCGAGCCGCCCGCGCCGCCTTCCCTGGCGACTTGGACGCGGCCCATCCAGTCCGGCATCGAATCGGCGAAATCCTGCTGCACCCAACCTTGTTCGTCGATGCCGCGCGGGAACCGCTGCACGGTCAGCGCGCGGCCCTTGAGGTGCGGCAGCATCGTGTCGGCGACCTCGCCGTAGTAGTCGACGAGGTCGCCTTTGGTGATGCCCTTTCTAGAGGAGGGGTCGGGAAACAGCACCCGGTCCGGGTGGGTGACCTCAACCTCGATTCGTGCCATCAGCGTGTTTCCCGCACGACGTCGCCGGGGTCCTTGTCGGTGCGCAGGCCGAGGTAGCGCGGATGGCGCAGCTTGCCGTCGCGCGTCCATTCGGTGAACCCGATTTGGGCCACCAGCTCCGGCCGCACCCAGCGGGCGCCCTTCACGTGCCCCAGACCCCGGCTGAATGGTGGTGTGTCCTGCTCGATGGGTGACAGCCGCTCGTGCAGGCAGTGCAGGGTGGCTTCGTCGAAGCCGGTTCCGACCTTGCCCGCGTAGACGAGGTCTCGGCCTTTGTGGTAGCCGAGTAGGAGTGCTCCCAATTCGATACGGCTGCCTTTGGGGCTGGTGTATCCGCCCACGACGAATTCCTGATCGCGAACGCATTTGAACTTCAACCAGTTCGGCGAACGGCGACCATCGTATTTTGAGCCGGCCAGCTTGGCGATCACTCCTTCGTCGCCGCGATCGCATGCGGCCCGGAAGGCCGCGATGCCGTCCTCGACGCGGTGAGTGGTGTAACGAAGCGGATCATCGAAGTTAAAGGCATTGCGCAGCAACCGCTTACGCCACAGCAGCGGCACATCGGTCGTGGACACGCCATCGAGGTGCAGCACGTCGAAGAGGTAGTAGAAGACGCGGACCGGGGACGCCAGGGCCACCTCGGGGTTGGTGATGCCCAGCCGACCCTGCAGCCGGGCGAAGCTGGTACGGCGTCCCTGGAACGCCACCACCTCGCCGTCCACGACGAACCGGGTGGTGTGTTGGGCACTGAGCGCGTCAACCAGCTCGGGGTAGGTGCCATTGAGCGGCTGACGATTTCGCGACACGAGCCGAACCAGGTCGGCGTCGCGGAACGCCAGGCAGCGCATCCCGTCGAATTTGCGCTCGAAGATCCAGCGCGGGTCGGAAAACCGCTTGTCGGTCAGGGTTGCCAACGTGGGAGCTCGCCAGTCGGGCACGGGCTCGTCGCGCAGCGCGGCGCGCACCGATCCGGGCAGACCGGCGAAGTCCGTCATGGCGATTCGTCCAGCTCGTCCAGCGTGCGGCCGGACAGCACCGATTCGGGCTGGCTGCGCACCGGCTTACGCCGGGCGTCCGCGTCCTCGTCTCTGCGTTTGATCAGCAGCCACGTTTCTTCCTTGCCTTCCCTGATCCGGGTGAGCCCATAGCCACCGCTCAGCTTCTCGCCGTGCAATCGAAACGAAAGATGGCCGCGCTCAAGACCTTCGGTCATTTCGTAGCCGGTCGCGTTGGCATACGTGCCGCGGTCCCAGACAATGACGCCGCCGGCGCCGTACTCGCCCTCCGGGATCACGCCCTCGAACGACGCGTAGTCCAGTGGGTGGTCCTCGGTGCGGCGCGCCATTCGCCTGTCCTTGGGATTTATCGACGGCCCTTTGGGTATCGCCCAGGATACGAGCACGCCGTCAATTTCGAGACGAAAGTCATAGTGGTCGCTGCGCGCCGCATGGTGCTGGATGACGAAACATGGCTCGTCGTCAGTTTGGGGGCGGTTTCGCCCCCGCCGTCCGGCCGGCTCGGGGCTGCGGCCGAAGCGGCGCTTGCGCCGGTAGTCGCTCAAAGGCATGCGAAAGGCATACCCGCGTGATGGACCGGAAAACTATGACGACCCGCGCCAGGTGAGTTGCATGCCGCGGGTGGCCAGCCACCGGGAAAGGTCGTAGCCATTGCGGGCCAGACCGTCGACGGCAGCCACGGCACGCCGCACCGCCCGCTCGGCGACTTCCGGGGTCAGCAGCCCGTGCCGTACGGCCTCCAGCAGCTCATCGACGTCTGACAGTCCCGCCGCCGAGCCGGTGCGGACCTCGATGTCGAGGTAGTGGTCTTCGGAACGCCACATTGTCGGGCCAGGCGTGTACTCGCCCACATCGAGGTAATAGTCGTGGTCGCGCTCGTGACCCGGATTGTAGTGAAAGACGGTGGCGCGCAAGCCTAACGACGGAAGCAGCCACGATTCGAGGTAATGGAACTGGGCCCGGCCCGGCGTCGGACGCGCGACATAGAGCCCCCACGGGTGCACCGCATACTCGTCGACGGCCCGCACAATGCCCTTCGGATCGGTATTGGTGCGGGCGATCAGGTCGAACGTCTCGTGCTTCGGCGGATGGATGATGGTCAGCCTCTCGGGCCTCAACGACGCAGTCGGATTTTCCACCGCACAAAGCCGGCATAGAACACGGACAGCGCGGCCAGCATGCCCATGTCGAACAGCCAGATCTTCGATGTGTGCTCCCAGAACCGGTCCTGGGGGAGCAGCGAACCGGGCACCAGGTGCCGCACGTCGACCGTTGCGGCAGCCGCGGCGTAGCCCCACCGCGCGGGCATCGCGAAGGACAGCTGGTCGAGACCGAGCCGGCCGGTCACCGGGACCATTCCGCCGCACAGCACCAGCTGCGCCATGATCGACACCACGAACAACGGCATGATCTGCTCGCTGGAGCGGACCAGCGACGAAATCGCCAGGCCGAGAATGGCCGAGGCGACACAGGTCGCAGCGACCGTCGTGAACAGCTCGGCGGTGGCCCCCACGGTTCCGTGGCCGAATACCACGGCCCCCTGGGTGGGGGCGCCCTTGCCGACCACCACGATCGTGGTGGTGATCGCCGACTGCAGGATGGCGAACGCGCAGAACACCATTGTCTTGGCGAGCAGGTAGGCCGAAGCCGACAACCCGACCGCCTGTTCGCGTTGGAAGATGGCGCGTTCGCCGACCAGGTCGCGGATGGTCAGCGCGGTGCCCATGAAGGCCGCGGCGAGCAACAGCAGGTTCAGGATCTGCGCGGATTCGTCGGGCGTGCCGGCATGCGGCTCGGGGACGCGGAATCCGCTGTGGCCGGGAACCGTCAGGGACAGCGCGCCCAGGATGAACGGCAGCAGCGCCAGGAATATGAAATAGCCGCGGTCCGCGACCACCAGGCGTACCTGACGGCGGGCGACCGTCGAGATCTGGCGCCGCAAGCTGGTATGAACCGGTTCGCCCAGGTCGCCCGGCTCGTCGGTCTTATCCGGCAAAAGCTGTGGTCGCTTTTGGGCCTCGCGCTGGGCCAGAAAGCGCCGGTTGGCTTCTTCGGGGTCGGCGCCCACCTTGGTGAAGATCTTGGCCCAGTTGGTGGTGCCCATCGCCTCACCGATCTGGTCGGGCGGGCCACAGTAGGCGGTCTTGCCCCCCGGTGCCACCAACAGCAGCTGGTCGCAGACATCCAGGTAGGACAGCATGTGCGTCACCACGATCACCACGCGATCGGCGTCGGCCAACTTGCGCAGCATCGTCATGACCTGGTGGTCCAGCGCCGGGTCCAGACCCGACGTCGGCTCGTCGAGGATCAACAACGACGGCCCGGTGAGCAGTTCCAGTGCCACCGAAGCGCGTTTGCGTTGACCGCCGGACAGCTTGTCGACCCGGGTATCGGCGTGTTTGGTCAGGTCGAGCTCGTCGAGCACCTGGGTGACCACCTTGGCGCGGTCGGCCTTGCCGGTGTCCGGCGGCAGCCGCAGTTCGGCCGCGTAGCCCAGCGCCTGGTTGACCGTGAGCTGGCGGTGCACCACGTCGTCCTGCGGGACCATGCCGATCCGGCTGCGCAGCGACGCGTATTCGGCGTGGATGTTGTGGCCCTCGAAAGTGACCGAGCCGGAACTGGGGCTGGTGTAGCCGGCGATCAGCCTGGCCAGCGTGGTCTTTCCGGCGCCCGAGCCACCGATCACCGCGGTCAGCGTGCCGGGCCTGGCGGATAGTGAGATGTCGTCCAGCAGTTGTTTGCCGTTGTCGACGACGTACTCGACGTTGCGCACCTCCAGACCGCCGGTGCGCGACGCGGCCTCGCTGAGTTTGACCAGCGTGCCGTCCCGGAACACCAGGTCGACGTTGCCGATGGTGACGACGTCGTCCTCGGCCAGGATCGCCGATCCGACCCGGGTGCCGTTGACGAACGTCCCGTTGATGCTGTTGTCGCGGATCTCGGCGCCGATCGGCGTGGGTATCAGCGTCGCGTGTTGACGCGAGGCCAAGACGTCGGAGATGACGATGTCGTTTTCGGCCGCGCGACCGATCGTCATGGCTCCGGCCGTGCCCGCGGCCGAGGATGCGCGCGGTGCGAACAGTTTTACAAAGCGCGTCGCGAGGTTCGATACGTCGGCGGTCTTGGCGTCGATCACGGTGGATTCGATGGCCGGCGTCGGGTCCGGCCGGGCCGGCGCCCCGGCGTTGACCACGGTCAGCTGGTCGGGCGGCGTCCCGCGAGGCGGCACCCGTGGCGGTGGCGCTTGGCGCGGTGGAGCAGGCTGCCTCGGCGGGGGTGGATTGGGCGGCCCCGCGGGTGGGACCCGTGGCTGCATGGACGGCTTCGGGCGCGGATGTGCGGGGCGCGGACCGCTTCGGGCGGGGCTTCTGGGCTGGCTGCCGGTCTGGCCACGTCGCGGCGACGGCGGCGCCGTGGGATTCGTCTGTTCGGGGATCGCGGACCAGGCCAGGGTGGGTGGGCCGGAGTCCCGCGCCGGCCTCGGCTGTGGTGGCCCGGTGATTTCACCCTGCTGTGGTCCGACCGCGAACGTCAGGCGCGGTCCGCGCGGATTCCCGACGTTGATGCTCTGACCGTCATGGATGTCGATGACCGGAGTCCGGTAGCCGTTGACGTACGTCCCATTCTTCGAGTTGTCAATTGCCAGCCACCGGCCTTGATCGAACCGCAGTATCAGGTGCGCGCGGGAGATCCGGGGGTCGGGAATGCGCAGGTCGGCGTTCAGGTCACGGCCGATGATCACCTCGTAACCTGCGGTGAAAGAACGTTGGGACCCGTCGTGCCGAATTGTCAGGACAGGCGGGGCGGGTCGACTCACTACTCAAGTATCGGTCCGCGGCTTGAGTGGGCTCCATGAGACTCGCCTGTGACTTAGCTCTATTTCGGTCTGGCCACTCATAGCCGTTTCATAGCCTGCTGAGACCCACCGCCCACCGGGGTTCGGCATCATTCCAATGTGAGGGGAGTTACGAGAGTTGTGTTCGCGTGCGGCGGGCACACCGCGGTGCCGGCCGGCGGCACCGGAATGAAGCAACGGGCCCCGATCCCGATGCAAACGCCCAGGGGGGGCAACGATTGATGGACGAGCACAAGGGGACCACCCGGCGCATTGACGCCGGGCGACGGCTGCTGAGCAACCCGCGTTTGGCCCGCGAGGCCCTCCGCGCGGGTTTTCACTCGCTGCCGTCGGCGCCCTTCGCGCACCTGCTTGGCCGCATTCCGCCCGTCAGCTCGAACCCGAACGCGGAGCCTGCGCCGGCGGAACAGCACGACAGGCCAAGTGGTTCCCGTCTCGCGCTCAACGGTGGTGCGAAATTCGCCGGGTACACGATCCTTCGCCAGCTCGGCGCCGGCGGCATGGCCGAGGTCTATCTGGCTTTGCATCCCAGGTTGCCGCGTCGCGACGTGATCAAGGTCCTCGCCGAGGCGGTCACCGCGGATTCCGAGTTCCGCGAGAGGTTCAACCGGGAGGCCGACCTCGCGGCGACGCTCTGGCATCCGCACATCGTCGGCGTCCACGATCGGGGCGAATTCAACGGTCAGCTCTGGATTTCCATGGACTACGTCGAGGGCACCGACGCCGCCGGTCTGGTCAAGGAGCGCTACCTGGACGGCATGCCGATCCACGAGGTGTGCGCAATCCTCCAAGCGGTCGCGGGTGCGCTCGACTACGCCCACGACCGCGGCTTGCTGCACCGTGACGTCAAGCCCGCTAACATCCTGCTCACCCACCCCGATGATGAGGATCGCCGAATCCTGTTGGCGGACTTCGGGGTAGCTCGCCACCTCGCCAACATCAGCGGCATCACCGAAACCAATGTCGCGGTGGGAACGGTGGCCTATGCCGCGCCCGAACAGCTGACGGGTTGCAACATCGACGGGCGGGCGGATCAATACGCGTTGGCCGCCACGGCATTTCATCTGCTAACCGGCGCGCCGCCGTTCCAGCACTCCAACCCGATCGCGGTGATCAGCCAGCATCTGCACGAGGATCCGCCCCGGCTGAGCGACCACCGCCCGGAATTGGCGTACCTCGACGACGTGTTCCGCAAAGCCCTTGCCAAACAACCCGAAGACAGGTTCGAGCGGTGTCGCGCGTTCGCCGGCGCGATCAGCGAGCGGGTCGACGGCGCGTCCGACGTGGGTCGGGGCGCCCAACCCGGAAGCGCTCTGGTGACGCCGCGGCGGCGCGGGCTCCGCGGGGTTATAGCGCTCTTGCACCACAGGTTTTCGGCACGCGCCCGGTGGGCGACGGCGCTGGTCTGCGCGGTGCTGATCGCCATCGCGGCGACCTGGTCGGCCGTGTACTCGTTTCAGCCGGAGAGCCCGCCGGCGAACCCCTCGCTGGCCGTGCGGCCCGCGGTCCCTGCGCCCAGCGCCGCGCCCGCAACACCCGGGCAGGTATTCAACGGCACCTTCCAGTTGACCTTCGACCACAGCAAGCAGACCGGCAACGGCATCCCGATCCGTCATGACGGGGCCGACACCGCCTGGTGGGCCTTCCGTTGGGTGTGCCCCACCGACGGGTGCGTGGCCACCGGGACCCAGCTCGACGACGGCAACCACCAGGTCGCCAGCACCGCCGACGGAGGGCACACGGACACGCTGCACTTCATCAACGGCTACTGGCAAGGCGCTCCGCAGCAGGAGCGCGTGGCCTGCACTCAGCCGGACGGACAATCACTTCGACCGAGCAAGAAATGATCGCCGGCCGTTGGCGCTGCAACCGAACGGCTCCCTGCGTGGCACGCAGACCGAGACGGTGCTCAGCAATGAGTGCGGGCACGAGGGCGGTGGTGCGGGTGCCCATGGTGGCAACTGGGTCGGTGATGCGCCGGCGGCCGTGGACTTGGCCGATCCCAACGAATTCGATCAGCACCTCGAAGACGCCGTCCCAGCCGCGCATCCTGCCTGTCCTCGGCGGATCGTGCAGCGACGTCGACAAGCTCGCCTACGACCCGACCAACAACGAGCAGGTCGTCTGCGAAGGCAACGCCTGGGCCAAGGCCCCCATCGCGATGGGAGTTCACGCCTCAGGCAGCTCATGCGACCGGCCGAACACCTCCGCGTTCGCCCTGTCCACCTCGAACGACGGCTACCTGCTCCAGTGCGATCCGGTCAGCCGGGCGTGGACCCGCCCCGCCTCATAGCTTGTTCGGCGCGAGCGTGCGCGTCTGTACAGAGACACGCCGATAAGGCTGGCATTCTGCGCACGCTCGCGGGCGGGACCTTGTCGGCGGGTGCCTCTACCCTGGTGGCATGTTGCGTCCTGCAAGTTGGACTGGACTAGCGGGTGGGAGTCCCGTCCCGGTAAGCACCGGAGCGCCGGGTAGCAGGCCCCGGTTCGTCGTCGAGAGGCGGCGGGCTAAGCGGGGCGTCGAGAGCCTCTTCGGAGGGAGCAAGTGCGCGGGCCGTAGCGTTAAGCGAACTCTGCAGCCTCGTCACAGATACAACGGAGGAGCCGAGCCGCTCATGTCACGGCGAAGGCCATGTCCGGCGAGCCTTGGTCCGGGGTCAGCTTGTCGGGTCCTTCCGGGGTACGGGAGGCGGCACGTGCACACAGTCTGGTTCGGAACAGGAGAGACCCGTCTGCCTGGCCTGCGTCGGGCAAAGACCAGGGGTATAAGCCGATGGTGAAAGCTCTTGGAGGGCAGCGGGAGTCCGATGGGGTCGTAGTACCGCTGATCGGCGTGCAACATAACGCGCCGGGAGGAAAGGGCCCCAACTTTGATCACGCGCACGAAGCGGGTAAGCGTGAGGGCATGACCGAGTTATCTCGGTCCAACCACCCCGGCAAGGCATCGCTTGCCGTAGCTGACGAAGGGCCGTTGGTGGTCTCGCCGGTGAAAGTGCAACAACTGCAACGTGCGCTATGGGCTGCGGCCAAGCAGTCTTCGGGTCGGCGTTTCCACGCCCTGTATGACCGTATCTGCAGGGGTGACGTCTTGTGGGAGGCGTGGGAACGGGTGTGCAAGAACAAGGGCGCGGCCGGGGTGGATCGTGTCACTTTGGTCGCGGTGGAGGACTACGGCGTGGACCGCATGTTGCGTGAGTTGCGTCGGGACCTTCGCGAGGGTGTGTACCGTCCGGCGCCGGCGCGCCGGGTGGAGATCCCCAAACCACGAGGTGGTAAGCGGCCGTTGGGGATTCCGACGGTGCGAGACCGGGTGGCCCAGGCGGCGGCCAAGATCGTGCTGGAACCGATTTTCGAGGCGGACTTTATGTCGTGCTCGTATGGGTTTCGGCCGAAGCGGTCGGCGACGATGGCGATGGAACGCTTGCGGACCGGGTTCATCGAGGGCTACCAGTTCGTGGTCGAGTTCGATATCGCCAATTTCTTCGGCGAGATCGACCACGAGCGTTTGCTTGCGCAGGTAGGTAGGCGGGTTTCGGATCGGCGGGTGCTCAAACTGCTGCGTTTGTGGCTGCAAGCAGGAGTCTTGGTCGATGGGGTGGTGCAGCGGACGGTCGCGGGCACTCCACAGGGCGGGGTGATCTCGCCACTGTTGGCCAACATCTTCCTGCATGTGCTCGACATCGAGCTCTCCCGCCGCAAGGTGGGTGAGTTGGTGCGCTACGCCGATGATGGTGTGGTGTTGTGCCGCAGTGCGGTCCAAGCCGAGCGTGCCCTGGCGGCGGTGGGAGAAATCCTGACCGGGTTGGGGTTGCGGCTGCATCCGGGCAAGACGAAGGTGGTCGATCTGCGGAACGGTCGTGAGGGCCTGGACTTTCTGGGTTGTCATTTCCGGGCCCGCATGTCGGGGCGGTTGTGGGAGCAGAAGCGGATTGTCCGTTACTACCTGCACCGTTGGCCCAGCCAAACGGCCATGAAGCGGTTGCGGGCCAAGGTTCGTGACCGTACTGGCCGCAATCGGGTCGGGATCGATATCCGGGACGTGATCGCGGACTTGAACCCGATCTTGCGTGGTTGGGGTAATTACTTTCGCACCGGCAATGCTGCCAACAAGTTCCGCCAGGCCGACTGGTACGTGGTGCATCGGCTGTTCCGCTTGATGGTTAAGAAGCGGGGCCGCAACCTGCGTGCCGGACAAGCTGATCAGTGGACTGAGGAGTGGTTCAACGGGCACGGCCTGCACCGACTTCGTGGCACCATCCGCTACCCGAAGGCTGCGTAACCATGTCAAGAAGATCATCGGTAAGCCGTGTGCGGGAGAACCGCACGCACGGATTGAAAGGGGGATGGGGAAACGGACCTGCACTGCGGGCACCGCGCCCCTGACTACCAATGGCTTTCGCCACTGAACATCCGGTAGTAGCGCATTCGGAATATCGCGCCGTCGATGAGGTCGTGCGCGCCGGCGGCCGCTTCGAGGTGGTCAGCCCGCACGCTCCGGCCGGCGACCAGCCGGCCGCCATCGTCGACCTGGAGCGGCGGGTCCGGGCGGGGGAGCGCGACGTGGTGCTGCTCGGCGCCACCGGCACCGGGAAGTCGGCCACCACCGCCTGGCTCATCGAGCGGCTGCAACGCCCCACTTTGGTGATGGCACCCA
The DNA here is from genome assembly GCA_963703795.1 of uncultured Actinomycetota bacterium. Taxonomy (GTDB): domain Bacteria; phylum Actinomycetota; class Actinomycetes; order Mycobacteriales; family Mycobacteriaceae; genus Mycobacterium. The sequence goes on from CAVPFT010000044.1 coordinate 78,026, forward strand.
ACAAGACGCTGGCCGCCCAGTTGGCCAATGAGCTGCGAGAGATGTTGCCGCACAACGCGGTTGAGTACTTCGTATCGTATTACGACTACTACCAGCCGGAGGCCTACATCGCCCAGACCGACACGTACATCGAAAAGGACAGCTCCATCAACGACGACGTGGAGCGGCTGCGGCACTCCGCGACGTCGTCGCTGCTGTCGCGCCGCGATGTGGTGGTGGTGGCCTCGGTGTCGTGCATCTACGGCCTGGGCACGCCGCAGTCCTACCTGGACCGCTCCGTCGAGGTGCGGGTGGGGAACGAGGTGGCGCGGGACGGGCTGCTGCGGCTGCTGGTCGACGTGCAGTACACCCGCAACGACCTGTCCTTCACCCGCGGCTCGTTCCGGGTGCGCGGCGACACCGTGGAGATCATCCCGTCCTACGAAGAGTTGGCCGTCCGCATCGAGTTCTTCGGCGACGAGATCGAGGCGCTGTACTACCTGCACCCGCTGACCGGCGAGGTGATCCGGCAGGTCGACTCGCTGCGGATCTTCCCCGCGACGCACTATGTGGCCGGTCCGGAGCGGATGGCCCACGCGATCTCCACCATCGAGGAGGAACTCGCCGAGCGGCTCGCCGAATTCGAGGGCCAGGGCAAGCTGCTGGAGGCGCAGCGACTGCGGATGCGCACCAACTACGACATCGAGATGATGCGCCAGGTCGGGTTCTGCTCGGGCATCGAGAACTACTCCCGCCACATCGATGGCCGGGGGCCGGGCTCGCCGCCGGCGACGTTGCTCGACTACTTCCCGGAGGACTTCCTGCTGGTCATCGACGAGTCGCATGTCACGGTGCCGCAGATCGGCGGCATGTACGAGGGCGACATGTCGCGCAAACGCAATCTCGTGGAGTACGGGTTCCGGTTGCCGTCGGCGTGCGACAACCGGCCGCTGACCTGGGAGGAGTTCGCCGACCGGATCGGGCAGACGGTGTACTTGTCGGCCACACCCGGGCCCTACGAGCTCAGCCAGACCGGCGGCGAGTTCGTCGAGCAGGTGATCCGGCCCACCGGCCTGGTCGACCCGAAGGTCGTCGTCAAGCCGACCAAGGGCCAGATCGACGACCTGATCGGCGAGATTCGCGCCCGTGCCAACGCCGACCAGCGGGTGCTGGTGACCACGCTGACCAAGAAGATGGCCGAAGACCTGACCGACTATCTGCTGGAGATGGGCATCCGGGTGCGCTACCTGCACTCCGAGGTCGACACGCTGCGGCGCGTCGAACTGCTGCGCCAGCTGCGGTTGGGCGAATACGACGTGCTGGTCGGCATCAACCTGCTGCGCGAGGGCCTGGACCTGCCCGAGGTGTCGTTGGTGGCGATCCTCGACGCCGACAAGGAAGGCTTTTTGCGGTCGTCGCGCAGCCTGATCCAGACCATCGGCCGCGCCGCCCGCAACGTCTCCGGCGAAGTGCACATGTACGCCGACAGGATGACTGACTCGATGAAGGAGGCGATCGACGAGACCGAACGGCGGCGGGCGAAGCAGGTCGCCTACAACGAGGCCAACGGCATCGACCCGCAGCCGCTGCGCAAGAAGATCGCCGACATTCTCGACCAGGTCTATCGCGAGGCCGCGGATACTGATGCCACCGAGTCCGTCCCGGTCGGCGGGTCGGGCCGCAACGCCTCCCGCGGCCGGCGGGCCCAGGGCGAGCCCGGCCGCGCCGTCAGCGCCGGCGTGTTCGAGGGCCGCGACGTCGCCGGCATGCCGCGCGCCGAACTGGCCGACCTGATCAAAGACCTCACCGCGCAGATGATGGCCGCCGCGCGTGACTTGCAGTTCGAGCTGGCGGCCCGGTTCCGCGACGAGATCGCCGACCTCAAGAAGGAACTGCGCGGGATGGACGCCGCCGGCCTCAAGTGACACACACGGCCGGCATCACCGGCGGCTGGCGGGAGCTGCTGGGCGCCAAGTACCTGGGCACGTCGGTCGTGCTGGCCGGCGGCGTCGCGCTGTACGCGACCAACGAGTTTCTGACGCTGAGCCTGCTGCCGAACACGGTCGCCGAAATCGGCGGCGGCCGCCTCTACGCATGGGTGACCACCCTGTACCTGGTCGGGTCGGTGGTCGCCGCGACCATGGTCAATCCGCTGCTCGTGCGGATCGGGCCCCGTTCGTCGTACCTCATGGGGCTGGCCCTGTTCGGCGTCTCCAGTGTGGCGTGCGGGGCGGCTCCCAACATGGTGATCCTGATCGCGGCACGCGCCCTGCAGGGCATGGCCGGCGGCCTGCTCGCCGGCCTCGGTTACGCGGTCATCAACGCCGCGCTGCCCCGCTCCCTGTGGACCAGGGCCTCGGCGCTGGTCTCGGCCATGTGGGGCGTCGCAACGGTGGTTGGCCCGGCGACGGGTGGGGTGTTCGCGCAATTCGGGTTGTGGCGGTGGGCCTTCGTCGCGATGGCGATTCCGACCGCCTTGATGGCCGCGTTGGTGCCGATCGCGCTGCCCGCAGGCCGGGGTGACCAGAGCGCCGCGACACCGGCGATGAAGGTCCCGGTGTGGTCGCTGCTGCTGATCGGCGCCGCCGCGCTGGCGGTGAGCGTGGCCCAGATTCCGCACAACGCCGGCGCGACCGTCGCGCTGCTGGCCGCCGGCGTTGCGCTGGTGGGATTGTTTCTGATCGTTGACTGGCGGATGCATGCGGCGGTGTTGCCGCTCAGCGTGTTTGGTCGTGGACCCCTGAAGTGGATCTACCTGACCATGGCTGTGCTGATGGTCGGCGCGATGGTGGACACCTATGTGCCGCTGTTCGGCCAGCGGCTGGCACATCTGTCGCCGGTGGCGGCCGGATTTCTGGGCGCGGCCCTGGCGGTCGGGTGGACCGTCAGCGAGATCGTCAGCGCGTCGTTGGAGAACCCGCGGGCGATCGGGCGGGTGATCGCGGCCGCGCCGGTGGTGGTGGCGTCGGGCCTGGCGCTGGGCGCGCTCACGCAGCGCGCCAACGCGTCGGCCGGGATCGTCGCGCTCTGGACAATCGCATTGTTCGTGGCCGGCATTGGGATTGGGATGGCCTGGCCCCATTTGTCCGTGCGCGCAATGGATTCCGTCAACGACCCGGCCGAAGGCGGCGCGGCCGCAGCGGCGATCAACACGGTGCAGGTCATCTCCGCGGCATTCGGCGCCGGGCTGGCCGGTGTCGTCGTCAACATGACCAAGGGCGGCGACGTGATGGCGGCCCGCTGGTTGTTCGCGGTGTTCACCGCGCTGAGCGCGGCCGGTGTCGTGGCTTCCTACAACGCGACGCGCAGCCACCGTCGCGCGCCACGCTAGACCCGGCCGCCGGGCCTATTCCGGCTCGTTGGCGGCCTGCAGCACCGCGGCAACCCCGGCGACTCCGGCGAGCGTGTCGGTCGCGTCCATGATCTTGGCGCCCGACAAGGTCATCGTCACCCCGACCTGACCGCGCTCGACGTCGAGCGGCGCCGAATCGAGTTCGTAGATGTGCCACTTCCTGCGTCCGCAAAGCCGCAGCAGCTCCCGCTGCACACCCTGGCCGCCGTCGTAGATGATGTGCAGCCGCACCGTTCCGTGCAGCCGACCGGTCAGCTGGCGCTCCACCGCACTGTAGGCGAACGCGCTGATGAAGTGCAGGGCGACAACCACGACGGCGAGCCCCACCAGGCCCGCGCCCGCCGCCATGCCGATCGCGGCCGACTCCCAGACCGCCGCCGCCGTCGTGAGCCCGTGCACCGCGCCACGCCGGGTGATGATGATCCCGGCGCCCAAAAAGCCTATGCCGGATACGATTGGGCCGCAATGCGGGACGGGTCGAGTTCGACCGCGCCCGACTTCAGGACATCGCCGAAGCCGTACTTACTGATCAACAGGATCAGCGCCGCCGACGTGCCGACGATGGTCTGGGTCCGCAGCCCCGCGCTCTTGCCCTGGATGGTGCGTTCCAGGCCGATCAGCGATGTCAGCCCGAACGCGGCCAGGAGTTCGACGATTTGTCGGGTGCCTTGGCCAGGTCCATTCAACAGCGAGTCAGGCAGCCAGATCTGCATGTCCGTCAAGCTAGCCCACCGCGGAACCATTCATCGTGTCGATTTGACGACCTGAGAGTAATGGAATTGCCAACGCTCGACGATGCGGAATCCGAGGTAGCCCGGGAACCGGTACGCCGGGGCGCGCCCGAACGCGGTGCCCGGCGGCAAGGAGTGCCCGGTTTGGTGATCGGGCAGCGACTTGTCATGGTCGGTGATGGTCCAGATGGTGGCGCATTTGTTGATCTTGGCCGTCGTCAGCCACACGGCGACGTGGCCGTCCCACAGCCAACCGACCTTGGGTCCGTACGCGCCGCGTTCGACGTCGATCAGCGATCGGAAGGCCGCCGGGCGGGTGGCCAGCAAGGCGCGGATCGGGCCGGGCCGCCAGGGCACGGTGTTGTCGACCATCAGGCAGTCGCCGGGCGCGGCGTGGGAACTGATCAGGTCGGCCACTTGGCTGTAATCCCAGCCCTCTTTCGCATACGGCCAGCGCTGGATGAAGAGGTAATCCGGGACCGCCGCGACGGCGAACAGCAACACGACGCCGGCGACGGGCCAGGGTTTGCGGCCGATCGTGACGATGCAGACCGCCATGACGACTGCCATGGCGGGCGTGGTGAGGATCAGGTAGCGCGGGAAGTAGATCGGTTCACTGACGGCCGAATAGATGACGACGAGGGCGGTGGGAAGGACGATCCAGGCCGCGCAGATGATCAAGAGACTGCGCAGGTCGCCCGCCGGACCCCGGGCGCCTTTCAGCCGGGCCACGACCGCCGCGACGATGAGGACGGCCGTCAGAACGGCGAACGGAACGCTGTGGTCGAAATACTGCCGAAGGATGATGTCGAAGGCATAATGCCAGCTGACCGGATAGATCCAGTTGACCTGCCCGATCTCGCCGTGGGCGAACACGATGAACGGTGTCATGAGACCGATGGCGACCACCGAGCTGACGGCCCACCAAATGAGCGGGGATTTGCGGGATTTTTTCGGCGCTAATAGCGGCAGCATCGCCGCGTAAACCACCACTAACAGGATCAGATTGAGGCTCAGCAAAATCGACAGCATCAATGCCAACGCGTAGAACAGCCACAATCGCGGCCTGTTGCGCCGGACGGCGGCGACGAGCAACACCGTCAGCCAGACGGCCGCGGCGGCGCCGAACGCATACGAGCGCGCTTCGATACCCGCCCAGGTGATGCGCGGCAAAATGGCGAAGACGACTCCCGCGCACACCGCGGTGGCACGTCCGGGGACGAACTGCCTGGTGAACACGGTGACGCCGGCGGCGGCGGCCCCGATTGCCAGGGCGCTGGGCACCCGTGACCAGAATTCGGACGGCGGAAATATCGTGAACCAACCGTGCATCACCAGGTAATACAGCCCGTGCACCGCGTCGATGTGGCCCAGCAGTTTCCACAGCTCAGGCAGGGTGCGGCTCGCGGAAGCCGAAATCGTCGCTCCCTCGTCGAACCACAACGAGGGCCTGCTGGCCCAGGCGCCGCTGATAAGGGCGGCGAACGCGGCGATCGCCCACGGGTCGAGCAACCTGGCGCGCGGGCGCGCGGCCGCGGGCTGGGCAACCGGGCCCGCCGCGCGCTGCTCAAGGGCGGAAGTGGACATGATGCCTGTCACTGTAGGGCGCGCGGGATGAACCGGCTCACCATCAGGACCGGGCACGGGCGCCAGGCATCGGTGGCGCCCATAAGGCGCATTCGCACCCAGGCCGGTATTTTCCGAAAAGCCGAGCAATGCAAGGCTTTCCGCCTTGGCCATTGGGCATTAAGCCGAGTCACCGCCCGCAACATTGTCCGCGCGGTGCCGCGTGGCCCAGCAAATGCCGCTCGCGCCACGCCACGCTGAGCCAGTATTCTTTCTCCTCTGCATCCGGCAAACGCGATACTGTCTTGGGTTGGTAGACCAACCGAAACTGGGAGGGTAAATGAGCGCCTATCGGACCGTGGTGGTCGGGACCGACGGCTCGGATTCATCGATGCGCGCGGTGGAGCGGGCGGCCAGTATCGCCGGGGGCGACGCCAGGTTGATCGTCGCGTCGGCGTACCTGCCCCACCCCGAGGACTCGCGGGCCGCTGACGCCCTGAGGGACGAAAGCTACAAGGTGTCGGGGACCGCGCCGATTTACGCGATCCTGCACGACGCCAAGGAGCGGGCGCGCGCGGCGGGTGCCAAGAACGTGGAGGAGCGGTCGATCGTCGGCGCTCCGGTCGACGCGCTGGTCAAGCTGGCCGAGGACGAAAAAGCCGATCTGCTGGTCGTGGGCAACGTCGGTCTGAGCACGATCGCGGGCCGGCTGCTGGGATCGGTACCGGCCAACGTCTCGCGCCGGGCCACCGTCGACGTGTTGATCGTGCACACCACGTCTTAACCGGCGCGCGCCTCGGTCACCATTTTCGTTCGCGCCACTCTTCGAGGTGGGGGCGCTCGGCACCGAGCGTGGTGTCGTCTCCGTGGCCCGGGTAGACAACCGTCTGGTCGCCGAACCGGTCGAAGACCCTCGTCTTCACGTCTTGGAACAGCGAGTCGAACTCCGCGGGTTTTGTCGTCCGCCCGAGACCGCCCGGGAACAGGCAGTCGCCGGTGAACAACTGGGTGACCCCGCCGGTCGCGGGCCCGTCGAGGGCCAGCGCTATCGATCCCGGCGTGTGCCCGCGCAGGTGGAGCACATCGAAGCTCAGCTCGCCAATTTGCACGGTGTCGCCGCCCGCCAGCAAACGGTCCGGTTTGATCGGCAGCGGTCCGGCGTCGATCTCGTTGGCGGCGGTCGGCGCGCCGGTGGCAGCGGCCACCGCCTCGAGGGCCTGCCAGTGATCGAAGTGCTGGTGGCTGGTCACGATCAGCGAGACCTTCGGGGCGTGACGCCGGACCAGGTCGATGAGGACATCGGCGTCGTTGGCGGCGTCAATCAGCAGTGTTTCGCCGGTGGCTGAACATGTCACCAGATAGGCATTGTTGTCCATCGGGCCCACCGACGCCTTTAGAATCGTGGCGCCGGGTAGGGTCCGGCGCGCCGACAGTACCAGGGTCGACATGGCCGGTGTAGTTGTCGCTTGGCTCCGAGGCAGTCATAGCGGCAAGGTTACTGCTCTGAAGAAATCGGCCCGCTGCTTGTCGGTGGGGGCACATAGCATGGAATGCGCCGTGCGCGATATCTGCTGCACGCACGTAAGAGTTGCCAGATAGTTCCTGAGAGGGGCAGCGTGGCTGACCGCCTGATTGTCAAGGGCGCCCGTGAGCACAACCTGCGCGGCGTCGACCTCGACCTGCCGCGTGACTCGTTGATCGTGTTCACCGGGCTGTCCGGATCGGGCAAGTCGTCGCTCGCCTTCGACACGATCTTCGCCGAGGGCCAGCGCCGTTACGTGGAGTCGCTGTCGGCCTACGCCCGCCAATTCCTGGGGCAGATGGACAAGCCGGACGTCGACTTCATCGAGGGTCTCTCCCCGGCGGTGTCGATCGACCAGAAGTCGACCAACCGCAACCCGCGATCGACGGTCGGAACGATCACCGAGGTATACGACTACCTGCGGCTGCTCTACGCCCGTGCCGGCGCACCGCACTGCCCCGTTTGCGGTGAGCGGATCGCGCGCCAGACGCCGCAGCAAATCGTCGACCAGGTGCTGGCGATGCCGGAGGGCACCCGATTTCTGGTACTCGCGCCGGTGGTGCGCACTCGCAAGGGCGAGTTCGCCGACTTGTTCGAGAAGCTCAACGCCCAGGGCTACAGCCGCGTGCGCGTCGACGGCGTTGTGCATCCGCTGACCGATCCGCCCAAGCTGAAGAAGCAGGAAAAGCACGACATCGAGGTGGTGGTGGATCGGCTCACCGTCAAGGCCGCCGCCAAGCAGCGGCTTACCGACTCGGTGGAAACCGCGCTGAAGCTGGCCGACGGCATCGTCGTGCTGGAGTTCCCGGACCACGGAGCTCACGAGCCCGATCAGCACCGGGAGCAGCGGTTCTCCGAGAAGCTGGCCTGCCCCAACGGGCATGCGCTGGCGGTCGACGACCTCGAACCCCGGTCGTTCTCGTTCAACTCGCCCTACGGCGCCTGCCCGGAGTGCACCGGCCTGGGAATCCGCAAGGAAGTAGACCCCGACCTGGTGGTGCCCGACCCCGAGCGAACGCTCGCCGAGGGTGCGGTGGCGCCGTGGTCGACGGGCCACACCGCCGAGTACTTCATCCGCATGATGGCCGGGCTGGGTGACGCGCTGGGATTCGACGTCGACACGCCGTGGCGCAAACTGCCGGCCAAGGCCCGCAAGGCGATCCTCGAGGGATCCGACCACCAGGTGCATGTGCGGTATCGCAACCGGTACGGCCGCACCCGGTCGTACTACGCCGATTTCGAAGGCGTGCTGGCGTTCCTGGAGCGCAAGATGGCCCAGACCGAATCCGAGCAGATGAAGGAACGCTACGAGGGCTTCATGCGTGACGTGCCCTGCCCGGTGTGTGAGGGCACCCGGCTCAAGCCGGAGATTCTGGCGGTGACGCTGGCCGCGGGGCAGCGCGGCAAGAAGTCCATCGCCGAAGTGTGTGAGCTGTCGATCTCGGACTGCTCGGATTTCCTGAACGCACTCACCCTGGGCCCGCGCGAGCGGGCGATCGCCGGACAGGTGCTCAAGGAAATCCAGTCGCGGCTCGGCTTTTTGCTCGATGTCGGGCTGGACTACTTGTCGCTGTCGCGCGCCGCGGCCACGCTGTCCGGCGGTGAGGCCCAACGCATTCGGCTGGCCACCCAGATCGGGTCCGGTCTGGTGGGTGTGCTCTACGTGCTCGACGAGCCATCCATCGGGCTGCACCAGCGCGACAACCGTCGCCTCATCGAAACCCTCACCCGTTTAAGGGATTTAGGCAACACGCTGATCGTGGTCGAGCACGACGAGGACACCATCGCGCACGCCGACTGGATCGTCGACATCGGTCCGGGCGCCGGCGAGCACGGTGGCCAAATCGTGCACAGCGGAACCTACGGGGAACTGCTGGCCAACACCGACTCGATCACGGGCGCCTACCTGTCGGGCAAGGAAAGCATCGAAATCCCCGCGATCCGGCGCCCCGTCGACCGGCGGCGTCGCCTCACGGTCGTCGGTGCCCGCGAGCACAACCTGCGCGGCCTCGACGTGTCGTTTCCGCTCGGCGTGCTGACCGCGGTGACCGGCGTATCCGGCTCCGGCAAGTCAACTTTGGTCAACGACATCCTGGCCGCGGTGCTGGCGAACCGGCTCAACGGCGCCCGGCAAGTCCCGGGTCGCCATACGCGGGTCACCGGGCTGGACCACCTGGACAAGCTGGTGCGGGTCGACCAATCGCCGATCGGCCGCACGCCGCGATCCAACCCGGCCACCTACACCGGGGTGTTCGACAAGATCCGCACGCTGTTCGCGGCCACCACCGAGGCCAAGGTCCGTGGGTATCAACCCGGCCGATTCTCGTTCAACGTCAAGGGCGGTCGCTGCGAGGCGTGTACCGGTGACGGCACCATCAAGATCGAGATGAACTTCCTGCCGGACGTGTATGTGCCGTGCGAGGTCTGCCATGGGGCCCGCTACAACCGCGAAACCCTCGAAGTGCACTACAAGGGCAAGACGATCTCCGAAGTGCTGGACATGTCGATCGAGGAAGCGGCGGAGTTCTTCGAGCCGATCACCGGCATTCACCGGTACCTGCGCACGCTCGTCGACGTCGGGCTGGGCTATGTCCGGCTGGGTCAGCCGGCGCCGACCCTGTCGGGTGGCGAGGCACAGCGCGTCAAGCTGGCCGCAGAATTACAGAAGCGCTCGACCGGGCGCACCATCTACATCCTCGACGAACCCACCACCGGGCTGCATTTCGACGACATCCGCAAGCTGCTGAACGTCATCAACGGCCTTGTCGACAAGGGCAATACGGTCATCGTCATCGAACACAACCTGGACGTCATCAAGACATCGGATTGGATCGTCGACATGGGGCCCGAGGGCGGCGCCGAGGGCGGAACAATCGTCGCCGAAGGCACTCCGGAGCACATCGCCGCGGTGCCGGAAAGCTACACCGGAAAGTTCCTCGCCGAAGTCGTCGGCGGGGAAGTCGATTCGGGCACACGCCGGACCGACCGGCGCCGCAAAGTCACGGCCTGAGTTCGCCGCGACATATAACCCACGCGCACCACACGCCGCGAAAAGCGTTTGCGTGGTTTATGTCTCGCGCACCGTCTTCGACAGCGGAGACGGGAAGCGCGGGCTGATCCGGACGCCGTCCAGCCACGCGGTGAGTTCGTCGGCCCGTCTCTGCAGGGCGCGTCGTCCGTCGCGGCCCGGGTCTTCGGTGAGCTGCAGCTGTACACGACCGCCCTCGTCTTGATGCCAGCCGCCCACCACGCGTCCGCTCCACCACGCCGTGGGCCCGGCGTTGCCGTTTCGGTCGAAAACCTGGTCGCGGTGTTCGCCGAGATACCAATCGCGCTCAAACCAGCCCATTGTGGTGGGGTCCAGGCCCGGCAGCAGGGCGCACCACGGGGGCTCGCCAGGTTCCGGCTCGAGGTCATCGGGGAGCGCGTAGCCGGGACTGCCGTGCACATCGACTTCCACCGCGCCGATCTCGGTCAAGGCCTTTCGGGCGCCAGTCAACGTGGTGCCGAACCACCATTTGATGTCGACGACGGTGGCCGGCCCGAACGTCCGCATCCAGCGGCGGGTCAGCTCCGCTTGGGCGGACAGGGCGTCTACGGGTGTGCTGAGCTTTCCAAGCCATGCCGCGGTGGTGGCCCAGCGCGGTCGCGAGGTGGTCCAGCTCCCGTCATTGGGCCCGCGCACGATGTCGCCTCGCGCCGAAAGCACCGTCAGTACCCGTGGGGCCAGGGGAACCACGCCGCCCCAACGCTTTCCTGGCGCCGGATCGTAAGTTCCGGCCAGTTCGGGCAGCGCCGAGCGCAGCTCGGTGCTGCTGGCAGGCCCGTTTTCGCCCAGGTGGCGCAGCACTGCGTCGCAGGCCCGGTCCAGCCAGTGCTCGCCATCTTCGGCCGCCCCGGCCCGTTGTACATCGGCGATCAGTCGACGACGTTCATTGATGGCGACACGGTGGCTGGACGCCGACTGGATCATCGCAAGATCGTCGCTGTTCACCAACCACAGCGTCCGCCGCATCGCCAAATGCCTTACCGCAGAGCGCTTCTGGTACAGCTCCATCTCCAGGTCGGCGGCGACGAAACCCCGGGACCGCGCCCACAGCGACAGGTAGGGAGTGGCGGGGTCGGTGGCATGCAGTCCGACCAGCGCGGCGGCGATCTGCGATATCGGCCGGGAGTGGGTGTCCGATAGAAAATGTCTGCGCGCCAGGCGGTTACGCCGCTCGGCGATGGTGAATGTCCGCATGTGTCAAATCGTCGATGCGGTGCGGTTACCGAGTCATCCGTGTTCTTCGGAGCGCATCGACTCACGGATCTGCGCCAACCGCTCGGCCGCGGCGCGCTGACGCTCTTCGTATTGCTCTTCGACGGAGCGGCCCTCTGCCGTCTCGGCGTCGAGTTCCGCCGCACCCTGTGCCGTCGCATACCGGCCTTCGATTTTGTCGCGCACGGATTCGAAAGTCGGCACACCGGCGCTGTCGAACCCGGAGTCGGATTCGGCGGGCGTGGTAGTCGTTGGTTCGTCGGGCATGCCGCAACGTTACTGCGACCGGCGATCGAAATAGCGCGCCATTTGCTCCCAGTACACCAGCGTCAGGGCCATCTGCACCGCGGTCGCGATCACCGCCGGGAGAAGACGATGGCGGCGGGCGGCGATGACCGCGCTCAGGGCGGCCACGGATGTCACCGCGCCGACGAACGTCGCGGCGCCCCGGGGGCGGCGGCTGATCCACAGTTCCTCGCCCAGCATTGCCCGAGTCGACCACGCGCGTTCATGCGCCGGCTTGCCGAAGACGAACGGATTGACCGCCAGCCACAGCGCGATCAAAGCCGCGTGGCTGCATCGTCGCGTCCATACGGGCACCAGTGGCAGCGGTGTGCTCGCCCAACGTGTCCACGCGCTCCAGGGATTGCAGTGCCGCGCGAATATCGCGCGCCGAACGCGTGCGACGGTCAGCACCTCGGTACCTGCTCGGCTAATGCGGCTTGGCCAGCGGAAATGGCAGCGTCTCGCGGATGCTGCGGCCGGTTATCAGCATGATGAGCCGGTCGATGCCCATGCCGAGGCCGCCCGTGGGCGGCATCGCGTACTCCATCGCCTGCAGGAAGTCTTCGTCGAGCTCCATCGCTTCGGGGTCTCCGCCGGCGGCCAGCAGCGACTGTTCCTGCAGTCGGCGCCGCTGCTCGACCGGATCGGTGAGCTCGCTGTAGGCGGTCGCCAGCTCGACACCCCACGCGACCAGGTCCCACCGCTCGGCGACGCCGCGTTCAGTGCGGTGCGGCCGGGTCAACGGCGACACGGAGGTCGGAAAGTCGATGTAGAAGGTCGGTTGCCCGGTCCGGTCCTCGACCAGGTGCTCGTACAGTTCGAGCACCACCGCGCCGGCGTCCCAATGCGCCCGATACGGAATGCGTGCCGCGTCGGACAGCTTGCGCAGAGCGGCCAGCGAGGTGTCGGGGTCGATGTGTTCTCCAAGCGCCTCGGATACCGCGTTGTAGACCGTCTTGACGTGCCAGACGCCGGAGATATCGACCGGTTCGAGGCGGGTATCGGCGCCATCGGCGTCAGCGCACGGCCGCAGCACGGTCTGCTCGCCGTTGGCGGCTTGGGCGGCGTTCTGGATCAGCTCACGGGCGCCGTCGATCCACGTCTTGTAGTCGGCGTGCGCCTGGTAGGCCTCCAGCAAGGTGAACTCGGGGTTGTGGCTGAAGTCGACGCCCTCATTGCGGAAGGCACGGCCCAGTTCGAACACCCGCTCCACGCCGCCGACGCACAACCGCTTGAGATAGAGCTCGGGTGCGATTCGCAAGAACATGTTCATGTCATAGGAATTGATGTGGGTGACGAACGGCCGGGCGGCGGCCCCGCCGTGGACCTGCTGCAGGATCGGGGTCTCGACTTCGAGGAACCCCTTGGCGAACAGCGTTTCCCGGACCGAGCGCAACACGCTGCCGCGGGCCTTGATCAGCTCGCGCGATTCGGCATTGACCGCCAGGTCGACGTAGCGGGTCCGCACTCGCGCCTCGGGGTCGGTCAGCCCCTTCCACTTGTTCGGCAACGGTCGCAAGCACTTACCGATCATCCGCCAGTCACGCACGATCAACGACCGGGTTCCCCTTTTGGAAAAGCCCATGTGCCCTGTCATCTCGACCAGGTCACCGAGATCGATGGCCGCCGTGAAATCGGCGTTGCGGCCGTGCTCCAGGCGCGAATTTTCCAGCAGCACTTGCATTTCCCCGGACCAGTCGCGCAACTGGGCAAACAGGACGCCGCCGAAGTCACGTATCCGCAATATCCGGCCGGCAACCGAGACGCTGTCCTGGTCGTCCGCGTCGAGTGCCCTGGCGACCGTGTGGCTGGGTGGGGACCCCACCGGGTAGGCGTCAATACCGCTGCGCTGCAGGCTTTTCAGTTTGGTCAGACGCACCCGTACCTGTTCCGGAAGGCGGGCTCTGGACTCTTTGGCTTCGACCACGCTGGCCCGCTGTTGCAGCCGGCTCACGTCGGGCGTCGACCCGTCGTGATGCAGCAACCCGGATTCCGCGAGCCTGGGCGGCACGGCGGGATGGTGCCCGGTATGCACTCGGTCCCGCCGGCTGAACGGCAACGCGAGGAACCCCTCGGCGAGCGCCGAGGCGACGCCGACGCGGGGAACCAGCCGGGCGTCCTCGTAGCACGCGTAGCGCGGAATCCATTCCGGTTGGTATTTCATGTTCGAGCGGTACAGCGTCTCGAGCTGCCACCACCGAGAGAAGAACAGCAAGAAACCGCGCCACAACCGCGCTACCGGGCCGGCACCGAGTTGGGCGCCCTGCTCGAAGGCGGACCGGAACATCGCAAAATTCAGTGAAATCCGGGTGAGCCCAAGGGTTTCGGCGTTCAGGGCGAGATCACTGACCATGAGTTCGATGGTGCCGTTGGGGGACTGCGGGGAACGGCGCATCAGGTCCAGGGAGGCGCCGGTGTTTCCCCACGGGACCAGCGACAGCATCGCAGCCACTTGGCCGTCGCGGTCGACCGCCTCGACCAGGAGGCAGTCCCCGTCGGCCGGATCACCGAGCCGGCCCAGTGCCATCGAAAAGCCGCGCTCGGTTTGGGTGTCGCGCCAGGCGTCGGCCCGCGTAACGGTGTCGGCCATTTCGTCGGCGGAGATGTCGCGGTGCCGCCGGATTCGCACCGTCAGCCCGGCCCGGCGGGCCCGCGTGACCGCCTGGCGCACCCCGCGCATGTCGGGGCCGGACAGCTTGTAGTCGGCGGTAACCAAGATCGCCTCGTCGCCCAGTTCGAGGGCGTTGAGGCCGGCCTCGCGATATGCCTGGGCCCCTTGCGAACTGGCGCCCATGACGCCGGGCGCCCAGCCGTAGGTCTGGCACAACCCCAACCATGCGTCGATGGCCTGTGGCCAGGCCCGCGGGTCGCCTACCGGATCGCCGCTGGCCAGGCAGACGCCGATTTCGACGCGGTAGGTGATGGCGGCGCGGCCACTCTGCGCGAACACCACCGACTTGTCGCGGCGGGTGGCGAAGTAGCCCAGGGAGTCGTTGGTGCCGTACAGCTCGAGCAGCCCGCGGATGGCGGACTCGTCCTCACCCGTCAGCGCGTTGTCGGCGCGCTGGGACTGGAAGAGCACGATCGCCGCCGCGATCAGCGCGAGCGCTCCGAACAAGCCGAAGATCGCGTTGAGGATGACGTGCGGCCGGCCGGTGAACGACGTCGGGGTCGACGATGGAGAATCCGACCACCCGGTTGACCACGTACCAAAAGCGGGAGTCCGGCGCGAGGGTTCCCGGCCACATCTCGACCAGGCCCCAGGACGCCAAGATTCCGATCACATCCCCGGCGACCAGCACCGCGGCGGCCTTGAATAGCGCTCCTCTGCGGACCTTGGCCCAGAACTGCCGATAGGCCAGGACAAGGAGGACGATCGCGACGATGTGGACGGCGAACCCGAGGTTCTCGCCGAAGTTCTCCGCCGGCGTATTGCCGCCCGCGGCGATGTCGGCGGCGTTCAACCCGGCGGCCAGGACCATGTTGGCGAGCAACACCACCCAGGCCACGCGCTTGCGCGCGGTGAGCGCCGCGGCCAGCAATGCCAGCACGAACGACCACGCGATGCTGGTGTCGGGGAAGTTGAACAGGTAGCTGTTGATGAACTCCCGGGGAGCCTTGATCAACCACCGGATCAGCGGTGACACGCTGCCGATCAGTGACAGCGTGGCGATGACGCCAACGATCCAGCCAGCCGCCGCCGGTACCCAGCGAAACCGGGAGTTCGCCTGGCTGCCCGTACGGGCGAGTAGCGACTGTCACAGACCGCGAGGATATTCCTTTAATCCGTGAAAATCCTGACGAAGCGCCAAGAGTCACGAGGAGTAGTCAGCCGGTTTTGCCGAGCAGGTGTAGCGTGCGCCGAACGCCCGTTCGGCCGTCGAAGTGCTGGAAGACGCTTCATGGCTGCTAAACTAGCGATCGCGACCATCCCGGCGAAGGCCGGGGACAGTTAAGTGGAGTCCCACTCCCACCGCTGGCCGAGAATTTCTGTCCAGGCTATGCGGTCCGGTCACAGGCATCGTGAATGTCTGTTCCGCGGTAACCGCGGGCGGCTTGAGTAGTTTCGAGCCGCGATCGGTCGGCATTGGGCCCTGCTTGTGCAGGGCCTTTTTGCTGATGGTGTGGGTTTTCACCTGCTGAATCTCCGACGGGCTTCGGGCTGGGCGCGACTGCAGGATGAAAGATAACCCAACGAGGGAGGCCCCATCAGCACTGAGACCCGCGTCAACGAGCGCATCCGCGTGCCGGAAGTCCGATTGATTGGCCCAGGGGGAGAGCAGGTAGGCATCGTGCGTATCGAAGACGCACTGCGCGTCGCCGCGGACGCCGATCTCGACCTCGTCGAAGTTGCCCCGAACGCCAGACCGCCGGTCTGCAAGATCATGGACTACGGAAAGTTCAAATACGAGGCGGCGCAGAAGGCGCGCGAATCCCGCCGCAACCAGCAGCAGACCGTCGTCAAAGAGCAAAAGCTGCGACCAAAGATCGACGATCACGATTACGAGACCAAGAAGGGCCACGTCATCCGCTTCCTGGAGGCGGGGTCGAAGGTAAAGGTCACCATTATGTTTCGCGGACGTGAGCAGTCGCGGCCCGAGCTGGGCTATCGATTGCTCCAACGACTGGGTACGGACGTCGCCGACTACGGATTCGTCGAAACGTCCGCCAAGCAGGACGGCCGCAACATGACGATGGTGCTGGCGCCGCACCGGGGCGCGAAGACTCGCGCCAGGGCGCGGCATCCCGAGGCACCGGGCCCCGGCCCGGCACCGGACTCGGCTCCGGCCGCAGACACCGAACCTTCACCCAACTGACCTGACAGCGAAACAAGAGGAACTGAGAAAAAATATGCCCAAGGCGAAGACCCACAGCGGAGCGTCGAAACGGTTCCGGCGCACCGGGACCGGAAAGATCGTGCGCCAGAAAGCCAATCGTCGGCACCTGCTCGAGCACAAGCCGACCAAACGAACCCGGCGGCTGGACGGCCGCACGACGGTTGCAGCCAACGACACCAAGCGGGTCAACTCGCTGCTCAACGGCTGAGCCCCAAAGGACAGGGTGCCGGACCCGGCGCCTGTACCTCCATTTACCTCTGAACGAGAGTAGGAACATCCATGGCACGCGTAAAGCGGGCGGTCAACGCCCACAAGAAGAGGCGCAGCGTCCTGAAGGCCTCGAAAGGCTATCGCGGCCAGCGGTCCCGGCTCTATCGGAAAGCCAAAGAGCAACAGCTGCATTCACTGAGCTACGCCTACCGCGACCGTCGCGCGCGCAAGGGTGAGTTCCGCAAATTGTGGATCTCGCGAATCAATGCGGCCGCGCGCGCCAACAACATCACCTACAACCGGCTGATCCAGGGCCTGAAGGCCGCCGGTGTGGAGGTGGACCGCAAGAACCTCGCCGATATCGCGATCACCGATCCGGCGGCGTTCACCGCGCTCGTGGACGTCGCGCGGGCCGCACTGCCCGAAGACGTCAACGCGCCATCGGATTCGGGAGAGGCAGCCTAACCGGGCGATCATGCCGGAGGTGCTCACCGAACGCTCGGCCAGGGTGGCCGCGGCGGTCAAACTGCATCGGCACGTCGGCCGTCGACGCGCGGGACGGTTTCTCGCCGAAGGCCCTAACCTGGTTGAGGCCGCGGCCGCTCGCGGTTTGGTCCGCGAGATGTTCGTTACCGAACTTGCGGCGCAGCGACACTCATCCTTGGTGGCCGGCCACGGGTTTCCGGTCCATCTGGTCAGCGAGCGGGCCGCGAAAGCGCTGTCCGACACCGTAACTCCGGCGGGATTGTTCGCGGTGTGCGATATGCCGGCGACCCGGCTGGAGGATGTGCTGGCCGGTTCGCCCCGACTGATTGCGGTTGCCGTCGAGATCGGCGAGCCCGGCAACGCGGGCACGCTGATTCGCATCGCCGACGCCATGGGTGCGGGGGCCGTGGTACTCGGCGGAAACAGCGTCGACCCATACAACGGCAAGTGCCTGCGGGCGTCGGCCGGCAGCATCTTCTCGATCCCCGTCGTCGCCGCACCCGACATCCACGGCGCCGTCGCCGCGTTGCGCGCCGCCCGGCTGCGGGTGCTGGCCACCACGGTGGACGGAGAGACACGCCTCGACGAGGCCGACCTCGCGGCGCCCACGGCCTGGCTGTTCGGGGCCGAGTCGCACGGTTTATCGGCCGAGATCGCGGACGCGGCGGACGGCCGCGTGCGCATTCCGATGTCCGGCGGTGCCGAGAGCCTGAACGTGGCCGCCGCCGCGGCCATCTGCCTGTACCAGAGCGCCCAGGCCCTGGGCTGCTTTCGCTGATCGGTTTAGGCGATACAAGTCGCCTTACCGTCGAGCCTGCGGTGAGGGATTCGATTCTGCGTTGTAGGACCACTCGATGCCGTAGATCGCGCGCTCACCGCAGACTCGATTGAGCCCGCCCGGATTTGTCGCTCGCGCCCAGGCTCAAGCGGCCTTCTTGGCGCGGCCCCTCGCCGGCCGTAGGCCGGTAAGCGAGAGCGTGCCGTGCACCAGCGATCCCGCCCGCTCCATGAGGAACTTGGCGGGGTCCAGAGGGGAGCGAGACCGAGGTGGAAAGTAGTGCATCGACAGCCCGCGGCGGTCACGCGGCGGTGCCGTGAACGTCGGCGCCTCGACCAACGGCGCGTCGGTGGGAGCCCGTCCCTGGGCGCGGCGGTAGGCGGCCAATGCGCGTGGGTGCAGGCGGATTTCGTCGGGAACCGCCAGGAAAGCCAGTTCGACGAACTTGCCGAACAGGCGCAGCAGCATCTCGTCGCCCGGTGTCCAGCGCATGCCCGCCTTCTCGCGAACCGCCGGCTCGAACAGCCCCGCCGCGATCCAGCGCTGACCGGCCACCAGCGGCTTGAACAACTGGTCCCAGACGGGCGTCGGCATCAGGATGAACTTCGGTTTGGGGATTCGGATCTGGAAGATGTCCAGCGTCGCCTGATTGATTTCCAGCTCGTCGCGACAGACTCGGTCCCAGTACTCCTGGAATTCCTCCCACGAGTTGGGCACCGGCCGCATGCTCATGCCATACATGCGGTACCACTGCACGTGCTCGTCGAACAGCTGTCGCTTGTCGGCCTCCGTCAAGCCACCGCAGAAGTACTCGGCCACTTTGATGACCAGCATGAAGAACGTGGCATGCGCCCAATAGAAGGTGTCCGGATTGAGCGCGTGATAACGACGCCCCGTGGCGTCGACGCCCTTGATGGTGTCGTGGTAGCGCTTGATCTGCTGGCCGGTTTGGTTCGCCCGGTCACCGTCGTAGACCACGCCCATGATCGGATACACCGACCGGGCCACTCGCTGTAAAGGCTCGCGTAGCAGGATCGAATGCTCTTCGACGCCCGCGCCCAGTTCCGGATACATGTTCTGGATTGCCCCGATCCAGATGCCCATCATCCCGGTGCGCAGGTCACCGAAATATTTCCAGGTGAGTGAGTCGGGTCCGAGCGGATCCGCGGATGTCATTGAAATGGCGGTCATCTCGGCCTCCTGCGCCACGCTGCGCCTAACTTCGCTCACGATAACTTTGACAACGCACGTTGTCTACGATTTCGGCGAATAGGCCGGAAGAGTGTTACCGACTCTCGACGTCCGCGTCGCAACCCTGTAACCAGGCGGTTTCGTACGCGTGCATGGGAGTACGCGCGGACTGCGCCGGCGTCGAGGGGTGCTGTTGGCCGGCGGGGTCGGGTGGCGTGAAACGCCTACCGCGCCAGCGACGAGCGGCGCCGCCACCCTCACCGTCTCCGGACATGTTGGCAGCATCCCCATCTCCTTCAGCGACCCGTGGACGCCTCCGAGGTCGGTCTTCGGCGGTGCCATCGGGTGACCGTCACTTTGGGCGGGTACCGAACCGGGCGGCTGCGTTCCGGCCTGACGGCAGGTGTGTGCGCTCCCCAGGTACTCGGGCTGCGGAGCCCAGTACGGTAATTCCGTGGCCGTATGGTGCGAGCCGGGCACCGCAACGTACGTCGGGTATGAACGACATCTCCTCCACTACCTCTGCCGGGTTCACTTCGAATCACAGTGCCCGAAAGGGAGTCTCCGTCAAACGGCACCAGCTGGGTTGTGCTTCGGCGTAGCGTCCCCGGTGGGGGCACCGTCCTCCGGCCCAGAAGGACACACAAGATTATGGCTAAAAATCTGACGCCGCACTTCGCGGATGTGCAGGCGCACTACGACCTATCCGACGACTTCTTCCGTCTGTTTCTGGACCCCACCCAGACCTACAGCTGCGCATACTTCGAGCGCGGGGGCATGACGCTGGAAGAGGCCCAGCTCGCCAAGATCGACCTCGCGCTGGGCAAGCTGGGTTTGCAGCCGGGCATGACGCTGCTCGACGTCGGCTGCGGCTGGGGCGCCACCATGCGGCGGGCCATCGAGAAGTACGACGTGAACGTCGTCGGTTTGACGTTGTCGAAGAACCAGGCCGCCCACGTGCAGAAGTTGTTCGACGAAATGGACAACCCGCGCCGCAGACGGGTGTTGCTCAATGGCTGGGAGCAGTTCGACGAGCCCGTCGACCGCATTGTGTCGATCGGCGCGTTCGAGCACTTCGGCCCCGACCGCTACGACGACTTCTTCGCGCTGGCCCACGACATCCTGCCCGCTGACGGCGTGATGCTGCTGCATACCATCACCGGCTTGACTGAACAGCAAATGATTGACCGCTTCTTGCCGATCACGCTCGAGCTCGTCCAGTTCTTCAAGTTCATACTGACCGAGATCTTCCCGGGAGGCTTTACGCCGTCGATCGAGATGGTGGAGGAGCACTCGGCGAAGGCGGGTTTCACGCTGACCCGCCGCCAGTCGCTGCAGCGCCATTACGCCAGGACCCTCGATCGATGGGCAGAGGCCCTGGAGGCGCATAAACGCGAGGCCATCGAGATTCAGTCCGAAGAGGTGTATGAGCGCTACATGAAGTACCTGACCGGCTGCGCCAAGTTGTTCCGGATGGGCTACAGCGACGTCAACCAGTTCACCCTGGAGAAGTTGTGAGTGCCCACCATCGGCATCGCCGGTGACAGGTACTAAGGCTGCACAGCCGTGTGCGGCGAGTCTTTGGCCGCGTGGTGCGAGCTCCAACACAAACCGCCAACCTGATTGCCCGTCTCTCCCGAAACCACCTACCCTGGCCAGGTGGAACTCGCGCCTGCCGATCCGGACCCGGGCGCGCCCGAAGAAGCGGTGACCACGGCGCCTCCCACCTCGAAACGGCGATCGGCGGCGTCGATTCATACCGCGGCGGACTGGTTTCGCACCACAAATCACAGCCCCGGCGCGGTCGCGCTTGTTCGGCGTTGGCGACGGCTGTTGCCCGGGGATCCCGAGTTCGGTGACCCACTGTCCACCGCGGGGGAGGGCGGCCCGCGCGCGGCGGCGCGAGCAGCCGACCGGCTGCTGGGGAATCGCGGCGCGGCGTCGCGCGAGGTCAGCCTCGGCGTGTTGCAGGTGTGGCAGGCGCTGACCGAAGCGGTGTCCCGACGGCCGGCAAACCCTGAGGTCACGCTGGTATTCACCGACCTCGTCGGCTTCTCGACGTGGTCGTTGGAAGCCGGTGACGAGGCGGCCCTGGCCCTGCTGCGACAGGTGGCGCGGGCCGTCGAGCCGCCGCTCCTCGACGCAGGTGGGCACATCGTCAAACGCATGGGCGACGGAATCATGGCGGTCTTCCGCACTCCGACGGTCGCGCTGCGGGCGGTACTCGCCGCCAAGGAGGCCGTGAAATCGGTTGAGGTCGACGGCTACACACCACGAATGCGGGTGGGGATCCACACCGGCCGGCCGCAGCGGATGGCCGCGGACTGGCTGGGTGTCGACGTCAACATCGCCGCTCGCGTTATGGAACGCGCCACAAAAGGCGGAGTCATGGTCTCGAGCTCGGCGTTGGATCTGATCCCGCAAACCGAGCTGGACGCCTTGGGCGTAGTCGCCAAACGCGCACGTAAACCCGTTTTTGCTCCCCAAAACCGCGGGGGTTCCCGCGGACCTGGGGATATACCGGATCCGGACTCTTAAGGAGTTGACAGGCTCCGATCACACGGCTGAAACAAATTAGCCGGGATAATGGAAATTAATGTTTGGGGGCATCTTCTCCCGGCTGGCCCGGGTCCAATTCACCGTCGCGTATGCGGTGGTGCTGCTTACTATCAGCTGCGCGATCCTGGTGCTTGGCCCGCACGCGCATGACGTACTCGTCCAGCGCGCCAGCACCAACCTGCACAACCTGGCCCATGGCCACATTGGGACGCTGCTGGGCAGCGCGTTGGTCGTCGACGCCGGTCCGCTCTACTTCTGGTTGCCCTTCCTGACCTGCCTGCTCGCGCTCGCGGAGCTGCACTTGCGCACCATCCGGCTGGTCGTCGCGTTTGTCGTCGGTCACATCGGCGCGACGCTGGTGGTCGCCGCCGCTCTTGCCGCGGCGGTCGAGTTCGGCTGGATGCCGGTGTCGATCACCCGGGCCAGCGATGTCGGAATGAGCTACGGGGCGCTGGCGGTGCTCGGGGCGATGACGTCCGTGGTTCCCTCCCGCTGGCGCGCCGCTTGGGTCGGCTGGTGGATATCGGCCGGCCTGGCCGCGGCGATCATTGGCGGCGATTTCACCGATGGCGGTCACACCGTCGCCGTGATCCTGGGCGTGCTGGTGTCCGCCCGATTCCGGCAGCCGATCCATTGGACGCCGGTGCGTTGCCTGATGATGGTGGCGTCCTCCGGGTTCGGTTTCCTCGTCTTGGCTCACCACTGGGGAACCATGGCCGGCGCGCCGGTGTTCGGTGTCCTCGGCGCGCTGGCGGCGCACAAGATCGTTCAATTCGCGACCGGCCGTAATGCGCTGCCGGGTTTGCCAGTCGCGGACGATCGCACGATGACCGGCCCGCAGCCGGTCATGACCGGCTAGCCATCCCGTCGCACTTCTTCGAAGCACGCGCCGAGCGCCGTGTACCGAATCACCTATGATCGGCACTTGCGTCACGCTCGCGTCCGCTCGTGTCCGCAGCCCGAACAGCCTCGTCAACAAGGAGAGTGCCGCCGCGTGGGCGATCAACCCGTCGACCTATCGCCGGAAGCCTTGGCCAAGGCGGTCACCGCCGCGCAACGGGCCATCGCACGTGCCGACGACCTGGACACGCTGGCGCGCGTCAAGGCCGACCACCTCGGCGACCGCTCTCCGCTGGCATTGGCGCGGCAAGCGCTGGGCGGCGTGTCCAAGGAGGAGCGCGCCGATGTCGGCAAGCGTGTCAACGCCGCACGCGGCGAGGCCCAACGCGGCTACGACGAACGGCTGGCGGCGCTACGCGCCGAGCGCGACGCGGCGGTGCTGGTCGCCGAAGGCATCGATGTCACGTTGCCGTCGACTCGCCAGCCGCCCGGCGCCCGGCACCCGATCACAATCTTGGCCGAACACATCGCCGATACCTTCATCGCAATGGGATGGGAACTGGCGGAGGGGCCGGAAGTCGAAACCGAGCAGTTCAATTTCGATGCTCTGAACTTTCCGGCCGACCACCCGGCGCGCAGCGAACAGGACACCTTCTATATCGCGCCGGAGGATTCCCGGCAGCTGCTGCGCACCCACACCTCGCCGGTGCAGGTGCGCACCCTGCTGGCCCACGAGCTGCCCGTCTACATCGTCTCGATCGGCCGCACGTTCCGCACCGACGAGCTCGACGCGACGCACACGCCCGTGTTCCATCAGGTCGAAGGCTTGGCCGTGGACCGCGGCCTGTCCATGGCGCATCTGCGCGGAACGCTCGACGCGTTCGCGCGCGCCGAGTTCGGTCCCTCCGCGCGGACCCGGATCCGACCACACTTCTTCCCCTTCACCGAGCCGTCCGCCGAGGTCGACGTCTGGTTTGCCAACAAGAGGGGCGGCGCCGACTGGGTAGAGTGGGGCGGCTGCGGAATGGTGCATCCAAACGTGTTGCGGGCCGCGGGGATTGACCCGGAAATCTATTCCGGTTTCGCGTTCGGAATGGGCCTGGAGCGCACGCTGCAGTTCCGAAACGGGATTCCTGACATGCGCGACATGGTCGAGGGCGACGTCCGGTTTTCGTTGCCGTTCGGGGTGGGCGCCTGATGCGCGTTCCCTATAGCTGGCTGCGTGAAGCCGTCGCCGCCGGCGCCCCCGGCTGGGATGTCGGTCCCGGCGATCTCGAGCAGACGCTGGTGCGCATCGGCCACGAGATCGAAGAGGTCATCACCCTCGGCCCGGTCGACGGCCCGCTGACCGTGGGGCGGGTCACCAGTATCGAGGAGCTCACGGAATTCAAGAAGCCGATCCGGGCCTGCGTGGTGGACGTCGGCGACGATCAGCAACGCGAGATCGTTTGCGGGGCAACTAATTTCGTAGTCGGCGACCTGGTTGTGGTCGCATTGCCGGGCACTACGCTGCCCGGCGGCCTTGCCATCACGGCGCGCAAGACCTACGGCCGCAACTCCGACGGAATGATCTGCTCGGCGGCCGAACTCGGTTTGGGCGCGGACCATTCCGGGATCCTGGTGCTGCCGCCCGAAACCGCCGCACCGGGATCCGACGGCGCAGCCGTGCTGGGGCTAGACGACCTGGTCTTCCACCTGGCGATCACCCCCGACCGTGGCTACAGCATGTCGGTGCGTGGCCTGGCCCGCGAGATCGCGTGCGCCTACGACCTGGGCTACGTCGATCTGGCGGACGTGAAGCCATTGCCGGCGGACGGAGAGGCTTGGCCGCTGAGGGTGCAGGCCGAAACGGGGGTGCGCCGGTTCGCGCTGCGCCCGGTCACCGGGATCGATCCCGCCGCGGTATCGCCGTGGTGGTTGCAGCGCCGACTGCTGCTGTGCGGCATCCGCGCAACCTCGCCGGCGGTGGACGTGACGAATTACGTGATGCTCGAACTGGGCCACCCCATGCACGCCCACGACCGCAACCGCATCACCGGGGATTTCGGCGTGCGGTTCGCCCGGCCCGGCGAGACCGTCGTGACCCTCGATGGCATCGAGCGCCGGCTCGAGCCGGCCGACGTCCTCATCGTCGACGACGTGGCGACCGCAGCGATCGGCGGCGTGATGGGGGCGGCAAGCACCGAGGTGCGCGCCGATTCCACCGACGTCCTGCTGGAGGCCGCGGTGTGGGACGCGCCCGCGGTGTCGCGCACCCAGCGCAGGCTGCACCTGCCCAGCGAGGCGGCCCGGCGTTATGAGCGGGGCGTGGACCCGGCCATTTCGGTGGCCGCGCTGGACCGCTGTGCCACGTTGCTCGCCGACATCGCCGGGGGAGCGGTGTCGCCGACTTTGACCGATTGGCGAGGCGACCCGCCACGCGACGACTGGTCGCTGCCAGGGATCCGAATGGCCGTCGACCTCCCGGACCGCGTCGCCGGGGTGGCGTATGCGCAGGGCACGACCGTCAGGCGGCTGAACCAAATCGGCGCAGTGGTGGCCGAGAACGACGACATCTTGATGGTCACGCCGCCGAGTTGGCGACCCGATCTGCTGGAGCCCGCCGACCTGGTCGAGGAGGTCATGCGGCTGGAGGGGTTGGAGGTCATTCCATCGGTGCTGCCCTCGGCCCCGGCGGGGACGGGGCTCACCGCGGCGCAAAAGCGCCGCCGTGCGATCGGTAAGTCGCTGGCCCAGTCCGGTTACGTCGAGATACTGCCCAATCCGTTCTTGCCCGCGAACGTCTTCGATCTCTGGGGCCTGCCGGCCGACGACCCGAGACGCGCAACGACGCAAGTGCTCAATCCGCTGGAGGCGGACCGTCCGTACCTGGCCACCACTCTGCTGCCCGCGTTGCTGGAAGCCTTGGTGCGCAACGTATCTCGCGGCCTGGTCGACGTCGCGCTATATGCCCAGGCGCAAGTGGTCCAGCCGACCAAGGAAACTCGCCGTGTCGAGCTCATCCCCGTCCACCGGCGGCCGACCGACACCGAGATCGCCATGCTGGACGCGTCGTTGCCCCGGCAACCGCAGTACGTCGCGGCGGTGCTGGCCGGCCTGCGTGAACGCCCCGGCCCATGGGGCCCCGGCCGACAGGCTGAGACTGCCGATGCCTTGGAGGCGGTGCGAATCATCGCGCGCGCCAGCGGAATCGACGTCAGTTTCCGGGCGGCCAAGTATCTGCCGTGGCATCCGGGTCGATGCGCCGAAGTGCTTGTGGGGGAGATGACCGTCGGTTACGCGGGGCAGCTACATCCGGCCGTGATCGAGCGTTCGGGCTTACCCAAAGGCACCTGCGCAGTCGAGCTCAACCTCGATGCGATTCCCATCCTCGAGGCGTTGCCGGCGCCGAGGGTGTCGCCATTTCCGGCCGTGTTCCAGGATGTCAGCCTCGTGGTGCCCGCGAACGTACCGGCCCAGGCGGTGGCGGATGCCGTCCGGGAGGGTGCCGGTGAACTGCTGGAAGACATTCAACTGTTCGACGTCTTCACCGGCCCGCAGATCGGCGAGGATCACAAATCGCTGACCTTCGCGCTGCGCTTCCGCGCGCCCGATCGCACGCTGACCGAAGACGACGCCAGCGCCGCTCGCGATGCCGCGGTGCGACGCGCCGCCGAGGCGGTGGGCGCGGTCCTGCGCGCCTAGCACCCTTCTGATGAGCACCGAGGCCAACGCCGCGCAGGCTCAACAGTCACCCTCCCCCTCGGCGGGATTCTCACTCCGCTGAGTTTTCCGACAGCTACGGCCGCTACTGAGCTTTTGGGCGTGCCCCTCGAACTTAATGCCGATATCACGGGTGGCACCCCCGATCGGTGGCTTGATTCCCGGCCGGTTGCGCATTGGGTCTCAGCTCGCACAGGCAATCACGCCCATCACGTAGTCATCGCGGGCCACGACGCCGGGCTCCGCCGGCGCCCGGGCGCGAATCTTGGTGACGCTTAGGCGTGTTCGGCTCAGGTTAACGCTGGAAACGCGCCGGTTTTTTGCGCGAGAACAGATATCGTCCTATTACGCTCAGTTATCTAGAGTGCCCAAGCCCCGGTAACCGCCGCATCGGGATCGATGGGAGATGGACATGTCGTTTGTCGTCGCTGCGCCGGAGCAGGTACAGACGGCAGCCCAAGGCTTGGCGGGCATCCACTCAACGCTTGCCGAGGCGAGCGCGTCGGTTGCGGCGCCCACGACCGCGATGGCGGCCGCGGCCGAGGACCAGGTGTCGGCCGGAGTCGCAGCTATATTCAACTCGTTCGGCCAGGAATATCAGGCTCTCAGCGCCGAGACGCAGGCTTTCCACGCGCAGTTCGTCAACCTTTTGAACGCGGGTGCCGCTGCCTACCTGAGCACCGACGTCGCCAATGCCCAGCAGACTCTGGTGAACGCCGCGACTGCGCCAGTCCGGGGATTGCTCGCGCAATCCAGTAGCGCGGCGGCTGGCGCGAGCGGTGCCGTCACGTCGGTACTGGCCGCCGCTCGGACGGCTGCTCTCTCGCTCGTCGGTGGCGCCGGCGCGTCGGTGGGATCAATCCTCGGCGGCGTCGGTGGCGGATCCGTGGGCCCGAGCATCAACGGTGTCGTCAATGTTCTGGAGAATGGCAGCGCCATCCCGCTGTTATCCGGCCAAACCGGGACGGGTTTGCAAACCCTGCCCGGGGGCATTGCCCGTCTGCCCGCGGCGCTAACCGGGTTCGGCCATGGCCTGGCGCCCGGGCTGGCACAGACCGGCGCGAGCACCAGCGTTGCCGCGAGCGGGGGCCCGTACCAGTCGCTCTTCGCCAATACCGTCGCCAACCTGCAAATTCTCCGCGGTGGCATATTGGCTCATCCTGCGCCGTTCCTGCATCAACTCATTACCAACGAGATGGGCTACGCGAACACGATCGCGGCGGACATCCAATTTGCGATCCAGAACTTCCCGGCCGTGCTGGCCAATCTGCCGGCGAACATCCAAGCGCTCTTGGCGTTCAACCCGTGGCCCGTTGTGCAGCAGATCATCAACAACCAAATCAGCTACTTCAACATCATCGCTACGTCACTGCTGAATGCGGCACACGATTTCGGTACCGGGCTGCAAGCTTTGCCGATGGCGTTCCAGTCCGCCTTCCAGGCCCTGCAGATGGGTGATGTCGGCGGCGCTGTGGGCGACATCGCGAAGGGGCTTGTGGGTCTGTTCGTCAACGGCGTTGACGTCACGACCACCGGGGGCATCGTTATCCCCGGCACGTCGAACATTTCCGCCACGGTCACCCCGACGGGCACCGTAGGAGACCTGTTACCCATCCTCACCGTTCCGGGACTGATGGCGCAGAACTTCACCAACCTGCTGCCACCCGGCTCCATCGCGGCGCACATCTCGCAGAACACCACGAACGTGATTAACACGCTTACGGACACATCTATCACGGCGAATGTGTCAGCCAAGACCAAGCTTCTCCCTCCCTCCGTCACCCTCTCCCTTGACGCCAACTTTGGCCTGCCGCTGGCGCTCGTCATTGATGGGCTGGGGGCGCCGGTCAACGGGGTGGCCGCGTTCGGATCCAGCGCCGCAGCGTTTGTCCACGACTTGGAGACCGGGAACCCGCTCGGGGCGATCGGCACGCTCGTCGATGCTCCGGCCGTCGTCACCAACGCCTTCCTCAATGGCCAATTGTCGCTGCCCCTGACAGTCGAAATAAGCGGCTTGCCCGCCACTCTGAATATTCCTTTGGACGGACTTCTTGTTCCGCAAACTCCCTACACCGCGTCGGTAGCCCTGGGTGCCCCGTTCGGAACGCTCACGGTTCCCGTCGGAGGCACGCCGATCAGCGGCCTCGCTACCGGTCTGCTGGTCTACGCGCCCGAACAGCTGGCGTTGGCAATCACGCCCGATATGTAGGCGTTGAGGGACACGGCGCCGAAGCTCGCCGCGTTTGCTGGCGTGGTCTCGTTGGTGCGTCTCTTTCTGGTTAACGACGTAAAAACGCGATTTCGCTCCGCGCCCGCTTGGGACCTATTAGGCTCATGTTGACTTGAAATGTCGCGAGTCAAGGGGAGCGGGCCAATGTCGTTTGTGATTGCTGCGCCCGACCTGGTTCAGGGCGCGGCCAATGATTTGGCAGGTATTCGCGCGTCGCTGGCCGAGGCCGCGGCGATGGTCGCCGCTCCCACAACGGGAGTCATGCCTGCGGCGGCCGACGAGGTATCGGCCGCGATCTCGGCGCTGTTCGGCAACTTTGGCCAGCAATTTCAGGTGCTCAGCGCCCAGGCTCAAGCGTTTCATGGCGAGTTCGTCAGCTTGTTGAACGCCGGTGCGGGCGCCTACCTCAACACCGAGATCGCCAACGCGGAGCAGGCTGCGATGAACGCGATCGGTGGTGCCGGGAGCGTGGGATCGGCCGGCGCCACCCCGGGCGCAGCGGCCAGCCTTCTCGACGGGCTTCTTGGTGGCGGTAGCAGCTCCGGCGGCGGGCTGCTTGGGGGTCTGACCGGCGGTACGACCGGTGGCACGAGTGGCGTCGGTGGGCTGCTTGGTGGTTTGACCGGTGGGACGAGTGGCGTCGGTGGGCTGCTTGGTGGTTTGACCGGTGGGACGAGTGGCGTCGGTGGGCTGCTTGGTGGTTTGACCGGTGGGACGAGTGGCGTCGGTGGGCTGCTTGGTGGTTTGACCGGTGGGACGAGCGGCGTCGGTGGGCTGCTTGGGGGTCTGACCGGTCCGAGTGGTCTGGGTGGATTGCTTAGTGGTCTGACGGGTGGGACCAGTGGTCTTGGGGGTATGACCCATACCGGTCCTTTTGGCGGAATTTTTGCCCCATTCTTCCGCGAGCTGCATGCAATTGAGCAGGCTGTGGTGCACGCGATTGGGGGGAGCGCGGCCGCGGCTGCCGCTACCTCAGGCGCTGGGGGCCTTCTTGGAGGGCTACTTGGTGGCACGAGCTCCGGTGGCGGCCTGCTTGGGGGTCTGACCGGTAGTACGAGCGGTCTCGGTGGGCTGGTCGGCGGACTGACCGGCGGCAGCGGCGGTCTCGGCGGGCTCCTCGGCGGCCTTGCCCCCACCCTCAATTCGTTGCTGCCCGGGCTGCTTAACCTACAAGTCGGCGGGAGCATGGGCACCGGCTTCACCGGCATCTTGGGGCCGTACGAAGCGCTCTTCGCCAATACGGCGAACAACCTCCAAAGCCTCACCGCCGGCTGGTTGGCCGACCCGTTCCCGTTCCTGCGTCAGATCGGCGCTAACTGGGCAGGCTACGGGCAGATCGCCGCGACGGCCCTCACAACCGGGAATCTGCAGCTGCTTTCCACCATACCTGCTGACATCTCGCACAACGTGGGCAATGTCTTTGCGACACTTACCAATACGAGCATCACCCCGGTCTTGGGCGTCTCTCTGTGCCCCTCCAAGTCACTCTGGACACCCTTGTGGGGTTGCCGTTAGTGGCCGGTATCGATTTGATAGGCGCGCCGGTCGCCACGTTCGAGGCGGCCAGTTTCAGTTTCGGAGCGTTCAGCACCGCGCTGGCGACCGGGAACGTTGGCGGGGCGTTCGCCGCTGCAATCGATGCACCCGCCGTCATCGCCAACGGCTTCCTCAACGGCCAGGCGACGTTGCCCGTGTCGCTGAGCGTGCCAGTTCTTGGGACCATCGCCGACGTGGCCCTCAGTCTTCCCCTTGACGGAATACTTCATCCTCCCGGCTTCTACGCGGCGACGGTGACGGTTGGTGCACTTGGTCTTCCTCCAATTACGGTTGACGTCGGTCTCGGAAGCACGCCCTTCAGCGGCCTTGCGCCTTTCATCGTGAACTACGCACCCCAGCAGCTCGCACTGGCAATCGGTGCGCCCGCAAATCCGCCGCCACTGATCGACATACCCCTCTTAACCATCTAGCCCTCATACGGTTTTGCCGGCAGGGTCTCTGAACTTGAGCTTGGGCTTCTTCGCCTAGGTTGCGGAGCTTTAACAAACACGACGCTCGAGGAAGCCCGCACTGCCTCAACCGACCCACAGCATGGATTTGCAAACAACTGCATAACCATGCAGAATCGTCAGGATGGCCGACGTAGTAAAGGTGGCGGTTGCCGGTGCCACAGGTTACGCAGGCGGCGAAATCCTACGGCTGCTGCTCGGGCATCCGGCCCACACTGACGGCCGCCTCACGATCGGCGCGGTGACCGCCGCGGCGAGTGCCGGCAGCACGCTGGGTGAGCACCATCCACACCTAACCCCGTTGGCCCAGCGCGTGGTTGAGCCCACCGACGTCTCTGCGCTGGCGGGCCATGACGTGGTGTTCCTGGGTCTGCCACACGGGCATTCGGCCGCGCTGGCCGAACAGCTCAGTCCCGAAACCCTGATCATCGACTGTGGCGCCGACTTCCGGCTCACCGACCCCGCCACCTGGGAGCGGTTCTACGGGTCCCCGCACGCCGGCAGCTGGCCGTACGGGCTGCCCGAACTGCCCGGCGGACGGGAGCGGCTGCGCGGTGCACGCCGCATCGCGGTTCCGGGCTGCTACCCGACCGCGGCATTACTTGCGTTATTGCCCGCGATGGCCGAGGACCTCATCGAGCCGGCCGTCACGGTCGTCGCCGTCAGTGGCACCTCCGGAGCCGGCCGCGCGGCCAAAACCGAGTTGCTCGGCTCGGAGGTCATCGGATCGGCGCGGGCCTACAACATCGCCGGCGCGCACCGGCACACTCCCGAGATCTCTCAGGGACTGGGGGCCGTCACCGACCGCGACGTCACGGTGTCGTTCACCCCGGTGCTCATCCCGACGTCCCGCGGCATCCTGGCCACCTGCACCGCCCGCACCCGATCACCGCTATCGCAGCTGCGCGCCGCCTACGAAAAGGCTTATGACGCAGAACCGTTCATCTACCTGATGCCCGAAGGACAGCTGCCCCGCACCGGAGCGGTGATCGGCAGTAACGCGGCGCACATCGCCGTCGCCGTGGACGAGGCGGCCGAGACGTTCGTGGCGATCGCCGCGATCGACAACCTGGTCAAGGGCACGGGCGGCGCGGCGGTGCAGTCGATGAACCTGGCGCTGGGTTGGCCGGAGACAGAGGGCCTTTCGGTGGTCGGAGTTGCGCCGTGACCGGCCTTGCCGCCGCGGCACGGTTGGTGCGCGAGCAGGGCGTCACCGCCCCGGCGGGCTTCCGGGCCGCGGGCATCGCCGCCGGGATCAA
Source organism: uncultured Actinomycetota bacterium (assembly GCA_963703795.1). Classification (GTDB taxonomy): domain Bacteria; phylum Actinomycetota; class Actinomycetes; order Mycobacteriales; family Mycobacteriaceae; genus Mycobacterium. The sequence continues at coordinate 109,821 of CAVPFT010000044.1, forward strand.
GGCATCGGGGGCCCGCGACCTGGCGCTGGTCTTCAACGAGGGGCCCGACTATGGGGTCGCCGGTGTGTTCACCCGCAACAAGGTCAAAGCCGCGCCGGTGCTGTGGACCCAACAGGTGCTGACCACGGGACAACTGCGCGCGGTGATCCTCAACTCCGGCGGCGCCAACGCCTGCACCGGACCGGGTGGGTTCCAGGACACCCACGCCACGGCGGAGGCGGTCGCGAACGCGCTGTCGGACTGGGGGACCGAGACCGGCGCCATCGAGGTCGCGGTCTGCTCCACCGGCCTGATCGGTGACCGGCTGCCGATGGACAAGGTGCTCGCCGGTGTGACCGAAATCGTGCGCGAGATGGCCGGCGGGCTGAACGGCGGCGAGGACGCCGCGCAGGCGATCATGACCACCGACACCGTGCCCAAACAGGTTGCGTTGCACCATCCGGGCAACTGGACGGTCGGCGGGATGACCAAGGGCGCCGGCATGCTGGCGCCGTCGCTGGCCACCATGCTCTGTGTGATCACCACCGACGCGGTCGTCGAGTCGGCGGCGCTCGACCGGGCGCTGCGAAACGCCACCGCACGCACCTTCGACCGGCTCGACATCGACGGCTGTTGTTCGACCAACGACACCGTGCTGCTGCTGGCGTCGGGCGCCAGCGGGATCGCCCCGCCCCAGGCCGATCTCGACGACGCCGTGCTGCGGGTCTGCGACGACCTGTGCGCCCAGTTGCAAGCCGACGCCGAGGGCGTCACCAAGCGGGTCACCGTGACCGTGACCGGAGCCGCGTGCGATGACGACGCGCTGACCACCGCGCGGGCCGTCGCCCGCGACAGCCTGGTCAAGACGGCGGTGTTCGGGTCCGACCCCAACTGGGGCCGGGTGCTCGCGGCCGTCGGGATGGCGCCGGTCACCCTCGACCCTGACCGAATTACGGTGTCGTTCAACGGCTCTGCGGTGTGCATCGACGGAGTTGGGGCTCCGGGCGCGCGCGAGGTGGACCTTTCGGCGGCCGACATCGACATCACCGTCGACCTGCGTGTCGGCGACGGCCAGGCCGCCGTCCGGACAACCGACCTGTCGCACGGCTACGTCGAAGAGAATTCGGCCTACAGCTCATGACCATAAAAATCGACACACTGCCCACCCAGGCCAAAGCGCAGGTGCTGGCCGAGGCCCTGCCCTGGCTCAAGCAGCTGCACGGCAAGATCGTCGTCATCAAATACGGCGGCAACGCGATGACCGACGACACGCTGCGGCAGGCCTTCGCGGCGGACATGGCGTTTCTGCGCAACTGTGGTATCCATCCCGTCGTCGTGCACGGCGGCGGACCACAGATCACCGCGATGCTGCGGCGGCTGGGCATCCAGGGTGACTTCAAGGGCGGCTTCCGGGTCACCACACCGGAAGTGCTCGACGTGGCGCGGATGGTGTTGTTCGGACAGGTGGGCCGCGAACTGGTCAACCTGATCAACGCGCACGGGCCGTACGCCGTCGGTATCACCGGCGAGGACGCGCAACTGTTCACCGCGGTGCGGCGCAGCGTCACCGTCGACGGCGTGGCCACCGACATCGGTCTGGTCGGCGACGTCGATCGGGTCAATACGGCGGCCGTTCTGGATCTGATTGCGGCACGGCGCATTCCGGTGGTATCGACGCTCGCGCCGGACGCCGAGGGTGTGGTGCACAACATCAACGGCGACACGGCCGCAGCGGCGCTGGCCGAAGCCCTGGGTGCCGAAAAGCTGTTGATGCTCACCGATGTCGAAGGTCTCTACACCAGCTGGCCGGACCGGGAGTCGTTGGTCAGCGAGATCGATACCGCAACACTCGCGCAACTGCTGCCCACGCTGAAGGCGGGCATGATCCCCAAGGTCGAGGCGTGCCTGCGGGCCGTCACCGCGGGTGTGCCCAGCGCGCACGTCATCGACGGGCGCGTCGAACACTGTGTGTTGGTCGAGCTTTTCACCGATGCGGGCACCGGCACCAAGGTGGTGGGCGCATGACCCACACCGACACGATGCGGGCCAGATGGGAAGCCGTGATGATGAACAACTACGGCACCCCGCCGGTGGCTCTGGCCAGCGGTGACGGCGCCGTGGTCACCGACGTGGACGGCAAGACCTACGTGGACCTGCTCGGCGGCATCGCGGTCAATGTTCTCGGCCATCGCCACCCCGCGGTCATCGAGGCCGTCACGCATCAGATGGCGACGCTGGGCCACACCTCCAACCTGTATGCCACCGAACCCGGTATCGCACTGGCCGAAGAACTGGTCGCCCTGCTGGGGGCGGACGCCCCGGCGCGGGTGTTCTTCTGCAACTCCGGCACCGAGGCCAACGAGCTGGCGTTCAAGCTGTCGCGGCTCACCGGTCGTACGAAACTGGTTGCCGCACAAGAGGCTTTTCATGGCCGGACGATGGGTTCGCTGGCGCTGACCGGTCAGCCGACCAAGCAGGCACCGTTCGAACCGCTGCCCGGTGAGGTCACGCATGTGCCGTACGGCGACATCGGCGCGCTGGCCGCCGCAGTCGATGGCGACACCGCCGCGGTGTTCCTCGAACCGATCATGGGAGAGAGCGGCGTCGTCGTCCCACCCGAGGGCTATCTGGCGGCCGCGCGAGACGTCACGGCGCGGCACGGTGCGCTGCTCGTGCTCGACGAGGTGCAGACCGGAATGGGCCGCACCGGCGCCTTTTTCGCCCACCAGCACGACGGCATCACCCCGGACGTGGTGACCATGGCCAAGGGGCTCGGCGGCGGATTGCCGATCGGCGCGTGCCTGGCCGTCGGGCCGGCCGCCGGGCTGCTGACACCCGGCCTGCACGGCAGCACGTTCGGCGGCAACCCGATCTGCACCGCGGCGGCGCTTGCGGTGTTGCGGGTTCTCGAGGCCGAGGACCTGGTCCGGCACGCCGAGGTGCTGGGCAAGTCGGTGCGTCACGGGATCGAAACGCTCGGCCACCCGCTGATCGACCACGTCCGCGGGCGCGGATTGCTATGGGGCATCGTGCTGACCGCGCCGCGGGCCAAGGATGTCGAAGCCGCCGCGCGAGACGCCGGATTCCTGGTGAACGCCGCCGCACCCGACGTCATCCGGTTGGCGCCGCCGCTGATCGTCACCGAAGCCCAGATCGACGGTTTCATCACCGCCCTGCCGGGCATCCTCGACCGCGCGGGCGGCCCGGCATGACTAGACACTTCCTGCGCGACGACGACCTGTCGCCCGATGAACAGGCCGAGGTGCTTGAGCTGGCCGCCGAACTGAAGAAGGACCCGTTCGGCCGTCGTCCCCTCGAGGGGCCGCGCGGGGTCGCGGTCATCTTCGACAAGAACTCCACCCGCACCCGGTTCTCGTTCGAGATGGGCATCGCGCAGCTCGGCGGGCATGCCGTCGTCGTCGACAGCAGCAACACTCAGCTGGGCCGCAGCGAGACCCTGCAGGACACCGCAAAAGTGTTGTCCCGCTACGTCGATGCCATCGTGTGGCGGACCTTCGGCCAAGACAGGCTCGACGATATGGCCGCGGCCGCGACGGTGCCGGTGGTCAATGCGCTCTCCGACGAGTTCCATCCCTGTCAGGTGCTCGCCGACCTGCAGACCATCGCCGAGCGTAAGGGGCCGTTGCGCGGTTTGAGGCTGTCGTACTTCGGCGACGGCGCCAACAACATGGCCCACTCGCTGCTGCTCGGCGGGGTCACCGCCGGCGTCCACGTCACCGTCGCCGCACCCGACGGCTTCGCGCCCGACCCGGCACTGGTGGGCGCGGCCAGGCAACGCGCCGAAGCCACCGGCGCCTCGGTCACCGTGACTGCCGACCCCGAGGCGGCCGCGAAGGGCGCCGACGTGTTAGTGACCGACACCTGGACGTCGATGGGGCAGGAGCAGGACGGGCTCGACCGCGTCAAGCCGTTTCGGCCGTTCCAGGTCAACGCGCGACTTGTGGCGCTTGCCGACCCGGAAGCCATTGTGCTGCATTGCCTTCCGGCCCACCGCGGGGACGAGATCACTGACGAGGTGATGGACGGGCCGGCCAGCGCGGTCTGGGACGAGGCCGAAAACCGGCTGCACGCCCAGAAGGCGCTGCTGGTGTGGCTGCTGGAGCGGCCGCGATGACCCCGCGCGGCGCCGTGACCCACAGCGGCTCGAAGACCACTCCCGAGACCACCCGGGCCGGGCGCCAAGACCGCATCGTGGCGATCCTGTCGTCGGCGTCGATCAGCAGCCAAGGCGAACTGGCGGCCCGGCTGGCCGACGACGGCATCGACGTCACCCAGGCCACGCTGTCGCGCGACCTCGAGGAGCTGGGCGCGGTGAAGCTGCGCGGCGCGGACGGCGGCGTCGGGGTCTACATCGTTCCCGAGGACGGCAGCCCGGTGCGCGGCGTATCGGGCGGGACTGCACGGCTGTCCCGGCTGCTAGCGAGCTGCTGGTGTCCGCGGATGCCAGCGCCAACCTCGCGGTGCTGCGCACCCCTCCCGGCGGCGCTAACTATTTGGCCAGCGCAATCGATCGCGCGGCGCTACCGTACGTGGTCGGCACCATCGCCGGCGACGACACCGTCTTCGTGGCCGCCCGAGAGCCGATGACCGGCGCCGAGCTGGCCAGCGCCTTGGAGCAGCTCAAATAACTTAAGGAGAGTCATGTCAGAACGCGTCATCCTGGCGTATTCCGGCGGTCTGGACACCTCGGTGGCGATCAGTTGGATCGGCAAGGAGACCGGCCGCGAGGTCGTGGCGGTGGCGATCGACCTCGGCCAGGGCGGCGAGGACATGGAGGTCGTGCGCCAGCGGGCCGTGGACTGCGGCGCCGTGGAGGCCGTCGTCGTCGACGCCCGCGACGAGTTCGCCGAGGGCTATTGCCTGCCGACCGTGCTGAACAACGCGCTGTACATGGACCGGTACCCGCTGGTGTCGGCGATCAGCCGGCCGCTGATCGTCAAGCATCTGGTCGCGGCCGCGCGCGAACACGGCGGCGGCATCGTCGCGCACGGCTGCACCGGCAAGGGCAATGACCAGGTCCGTTTCGAGGTCGGATTCGCCTCACTGGCACCGGATCTGGAGGTGCTGGCGCCGGTCCGCGACTATGCCTGGACGCGGGAGAAGGCCATCGCGTTCGCCGAGGAGAACGCCATCCCGATCAACGTCACCAAACGCTCGCCGTTCTCGATCGACCAGAACGTGTGGGGCCGCGCGGTGGAAACCGGCTTCCTGGAGCACCTGTGGAATGCCCCCACCAAGGACATCTACGCCTACACCGAGGACCCCACGCTGAACTGGAGCACGCCCGATGAGGTGATCGTCGGGTTCGAGCGCGGTGTGCCCGTCACGATCGACGGCAAACCGGTGTCGATGCTGCAGGCCATCGAGGAGCTCAACGCGCGCGCCGGGGCGCAGGGTGTCGGGCGCCTCGACGTCGTCGAGGACCGGCTGGTGGGGATCAAGAGCCGCGAGATCTACGAGGCGCCGGGGGCGATGGTGCTCATCACCGCGCACACCGAGCTCGAACACGTCACCCTCGAGCGCGAGCTGGGCCGGTTCAAACGCCAAACCGACCAGCGCTGGGCCGAATTGGTGTACGACGGGCTGTGGTATTCGCCGCTGAAGGCCGCCCTGGAGAGCTTCGTCGCCAAGACGCAGGAGCACGTGTCGGGTGAGGTGCGAATGGTGTTGCACGGCGGCCACATCGCCGTGAACGGTAGGCGCAGCGCGGAGTCGCTGTACGACTTCAATTTGGCCACCTACGACGAGGGCGACAGCTTCGACCAGTCGGCATCGAAGGGCTTCGTCTACGTGCACGGGTTGTCGTCCAAGCTTTCCGCCCGCCGGGACCTGCGGTGAGCCCGCTTTCCTGGCGCGAGTGTGAAATGTGCGACGCGACACGCCGGCGAGGCGTCGTCAGATTCACACTCGCGGGGTTGACAGGACCGTGAGCACTCGCGAGGGATCGCTGTGGGGCGGGCGGTTCGCCGATGGCCCGTCCGACGCGCTGGCCGCGCTGAGCAAGTCCACACACTTCGACTGGGTGCTGGCGCCCTACGACATCATCGCCTCGCGGGCCCACACCGTGGTTTTGTTCCGGGCCGGGTTGCTCAACGAAGAGCAGCGCGACGGGCTGTTGGCCGGGTTGGACAGCCTCGCCGAGGACGTCGCCGACGGCAGCTTTGGCCCGGTGGTCACCGACGAGGACGTGCACGCAGCGCTGGAACGCGGCCTGATCGACCGCGTCGGGCCCGACCTGGGCGGCCGGCTGCGCGCCGGACGGTCGCGCAACGACCAGGTGGCCACGCTGTTCCGGATGTGGCTTCGGGACGCGGTGCGACGCGTCGCCGCCGGAGCGCTCGACGTCGTCGGCGCACTGGCCGCTCAGGCGGCAGCTCATCCGATGGCCATCATGCCCGGCAAGACCCATCTGCAGTCCGCCCAGCCGATCCTGCTGGCCCACCATCTGCTCGCCCACGCCCACCCGTTGCTGCGCGACGTGGACCGAATCGTCGACTTCGACAAGCGCGCGGCGGTGTCCCCGTACGGGTCGGGAGCGCTCGCCGGCTCGTCGCTGGGCCTTGACCCGGAAGCCATCGCCGAGGAACTGGGTTTTTCCGCCGCCGCCGACAATTCCATCGACGCGACCGCGGCCCGGGATTTCGCCGCCGAGGCCGCGTTCATCTTCGCGATGATCGGTGTCGACCTGTCCCGGCTGGCCGAGGACATCATCATCTGGAGCTCGACGGAATTCGGCTACGTCACGTTGCACGATTCCTGGTCCACCGGCAGCTCGATCATGCCGCAAAAGAAGAACCCCGACATCGCCGAGCTGGCCCGCGGCAAGGCCGGGCGGCTGATCGGAAACCTGACCGGGTTGCTGGCGACGCTGAAGGCCCAGCCGCTGGCCTACAACCGTGACCTGCAGGAAGACAAGGAGCCGGTGTTCGACGCGGTGGCCCAGCTGGAGCTGCTGCTGCCGGCGACGGCGGGACTGGTGGCCAGCCTGACGTTCGACGTCGAGCGGATGGCGGCCCTGGCTCCGGCCGGCTACACGCTGGCCACCGACATTGCGGAGTGGTTGGTGCGTCAAGGTCTTCCGTTCCGATCCGCGCACGAGGCCGCCGGGGCCGCCGTGCGCGCCGCCGAGGAGCGCGGCGTCGGCCTCGACGAGCTCACCGACGACGAGCTGGCCGCCATCAGCCCCGAGCTGACGCCGCAGGTCCGCGAGGTGCTGTCGATCGAGGGTTCGGTGTCGTCGCGTGACGGGCGGGGCGGCACCGCGCCGACCCGGGTCGCCGAGCAGCTCGATGCGGTCCTGATCAGCTCTGCCGAGCTCAGGGACCGGCTGCGCAGCCGCAGCTGAGAGGACTCAAATTTTTGTGCCGGGCAGTTTTAGGCAGGCTAAACTTGCAGCTTGGAGCGATCCGGGCGAACCTTTCGACCCAGATCTCCGTCATCAAGGGATGGGACCGATGAGCGTCATCGCCGGAGTATTCGGTGCGTTGCCGCCCTACCGCTATTCCCAGCGAGAGCTCACCGATTTTTTCGTCAGCATTCCCGATTTCCGGGACTATGAAGACATCGTTCGGCAACTGCACGCCAGCGCCAAAGTCAACAGTCGCCACCTGGTTCTTCCGCTGGAGCGGTATCCGACGCTGACCGACTTCGGCGTCAGCGAACCGGATTTTCATCGAGAAAGCCGTGGATCTGGGCTGTGAGGCGCTTTCGGGCGCGCTCGACGAGGCCGGCCTGCAGCCTCGGGACCTCGACGTGCTCGTCACGACGACGGTCACGGGTCTCGCGGTGCCGTCGTTGGATGCCCGGATCGCCGGGCGGCTCGGGCTGCGTGACGATGTGCGACGGGTGCCGCTGTTCGGGCTGGGCTGCGTGGCCGGGGCGGCGGGGGTGGCGCGCCTGCACGACTATCTGCGCGGTGCGGTCGACGGCGTCGCGGCCCTGGTCTCGGTCGAGCTTTGCTCACTCACCTACCCGGGTTACAAGCCCTCGCTGGCCGGCCTGGTAGGCAGCGCGCTGTTTGCCGACGGAGCCGCGGCGGTGGTGGCCGTCGGCGAGCGCCGCGCCGAACGGGTGGGCGCCCGCGGGCCCGGCATCCTGGACTCGCGCAGCCACCTCTACCCCGACTCGCTGCGCACCATGGGCTATGACGTCGGCGCCGCCGGGTTCGAGCTGGTGCTGTCGCGGGAGCTGGCCAGCATTGTCCAGCAGCACGTGGGCGACGACGTCACCGCCTTTCTGGCCGCGCACGGCCTGACCACCGCGGACATCGGTGCCTGGGTCACGCACCCCGGCGGTCCCAAGGTCATCGAAGCGATCACCGACACGCTCGCGCTGCCGCCGCAGGCCCTGGAACTGACCTGGCGATCGCTCGGCGAGATCGGCAATCTTTCGTCGGCTTCGGTTTTGCACGTGCTGCGCGACACCATCGCCAAACCGCCGCCCAGCGAAAGCCCCGGGCTGATGATCGCGATGGGTCCAGGATTCTGCTCCGAACTTGTGTTGCTGCGGTGGCACTGATTCGCCGTGCCCTTGAACTTGGCGTCGTTGGTTCGGGGCCTCTGGGAGCTCAAGAAAGGCGCGGTCGGTGATGGGCGGGGCGGATGACCCCGATCGGTCGGATCGTATGAACAGCACCCGGGAAGAGCTCGTCACAGCCCTTCGAAGGTCATTGAAGGAAAACGAGCGGCTGAAGCGAGAGAACCGCCAGTACCTTGGCTTGGCCACCGAGCCGGTGGCGGTGGTGGGGATGGCCTGCCGGTATCCCGGCGGGATTGATTCGCCGGACGGCTTGTGGGACATGGTCGTCGAGGGCCGCGATGTGGTGTCGGAATTTCCCACAAACCGAGGCTGGGCTTTGGCGGGATTGTTTGATCCGGATCCCGACGCGGTGGGCAAGTCGTACACCCGGGGCGGCGGGTTTTTGGCGGATGTGGCCGATTTCGATGCCGCCTTTTTCGGGATCGCACCCAGCGAGGCGCTGACGATGGATCCGCAGCAACGCTTGTTGCTGGAGGTGTCGTGGGAGGCGTTGGAGCGGGCCGGGATTGATCCTTTTGCGTTGCGGGGTTCGGCGACGGGTGTGTTCGCCGGGGTGTTTCACGGTTCCTACGGCGGTCAGGGGCGGATGCCGGGAGACCTGGAAGGGTACGGGCTGCGCGGTTCTACCCTGAGCGTGGCGTCGGGTCGGGTGGCGTATGCGTTGGGCTTGGAAGGCCCCGCGGTCTCGGTGGATACGGCGTGCTCGTCGTCGTTGGTGGCGATGCATCTGGCCGCGCAGTCGCTGCGGTCCGGGGAGTGTGATCTCGCGCTGTCCGGCGGCGTGACGGTGATGGCCACACCGGCGATGTTCGTCGAATTCAGCCGGCAGCGAGCAGGTGTCCGCGGACGGCCGGTGCAAGGCATACGCCGGGGCCGCCGACGGAACCGGGTTTTCCGAGGGCGTGGGCGTGCTGGTGCTGGAGCGGTTGGCCGATGCCCGGCGGTTGGGGCATCCGGTGTTGGCGGTGCTGCGGGGGTCCGCGGTGAATCAGGACGGCGCCTCCAACGGACTGGCGACGCCCAATGGGCCGTCGCAGCAGCGGGTGGTCAGGGCGGCGCTGGCCAATGCGCGGCTGAGCGCGGCCGATGTCGACATCGTGGAGGGCCACGGGACGGGGACCACGCTCGGGGATCCGATTGAGGCCCAAGCGCTTTTGGCGACCTATGGGCGGGACCGGCCGGCGGATCGGCCGTTGTGGTTGGGGTCGATCAAATCGAACATGGGGCATACGTCGGCCGCCGCGGGGGTGGCCGGGGTGATCAAGATGGTGCAGGCGATGCGGCACGGGGTGATGCCCAAGACCTTGCACGTGGATGTGCCTACGCCGCATGTGGATTGGTCGGCCGGGGCGGTGTCGCTGTTGACCGAACAGCGGCCTTGGCCAGCCGAGCCGACACAGGACCGGCCGCGCCGCGCGGGGGTGTCGTCGTTCGGAATCAGCGGCACGAACGCGCACGTGATTTTGGAGCAGTCGCCGGTGGAGCCGGAAAGCCCCGCGGTCGCGGGCGACGACGCGGTGGTGCCGTGGGTGTTGTCGGCCCGGTCGGCCGACGCCCTGACGAGCCAGGCGGCGCGGCTGCTGGCGCAGGTGCGCGCCGATCCGGGTTTGCGCGCGCCGGACGTGGGCTGGTCGTTGGTTTCGACGCGGGCGTCGTTCGAGCACCGCGCGGTGGTGGTGGGCTGCGATCGCGACCAGCTGGTGGCGGGATTGGCGGGCCTGGCCTCCGGTGAGCCGGGCGCGGGTGTGGCGGTCGGTCGTGCGCAGCCGGTGGGTAAGACCGTGTTTGTGTTTCCCGGCCAGGGCTCGCAATGGGCCGGCATGGGAGCCCAGTTGCTCGACACCACAGCGGTATTCGCCGAACACCTGCACCGGTGCGACAAGGCGCTCGCCGAGCACGTGGAGTGGTCGTTGATCGACGTCATCCGCGCGGTGCCGGGTGCGCCCGGATTGGATCGGGTCGACGTGGTGCAGCCCGCGCTATGGGCGGTGATGGTGTCGCTGGCCGAGTTGTGGCGCTCGGTGCGGCGTGGTTCCCGACGCGGTGATCGGGCATTCGCAGGGCGAGATCGCGGCGGCCTGTGTGGCGGGAGCGCTGTCGCTGGAAGATGCCGCGCGGGTGGTGGCGCTGCGCAGCCGGTTACTGGTGCGATTGTCCGGCGCGGGCGGCATGGTCTCGTTGGCGTGCGGGCTGCCGCGAGCCCGGGAGTTGATGGCCGCGTGGGGCGATCGGCTGAATATCGCCGCGATCAACGGTGTTTCAGCCATGGCGGTCTCCGGTGACGTCGATGCGCTAGCGGGGCTGATGCGACGGTGCGAGGACGAAGGCGTTCGGGCCCGCAAGATCGATGTCGACTACGCGTCGCACTCCGTGCAGGTCGACGCGATCCGCGAACCGCTCGCCGAGGCGCTGACCGGAATTCGGCCGCGTCCTTCGTCGGTCGACTTCTTCTCGACCGTGACGGGCGAGCTCACGGACACCGCCACGTTGGATGCCGACTACTGGTACCGAAGCATCCGGCAGACGGTGCAATTCGAGCAGGCGGTGCGTGGCGCCGGCAACGCCGGGTATCGGGTTTTCATCGAATCCAGTCCGCATCCGGTGTTGATCGCCGGCATCGAAGAGACCCTGGCCGATCGCGATGTCACCGCCGATACGATCGTCATTCCGTCATTGGGCCGCGATGACGGCGGGCTGCAACGGTTCTGGCTGTCGGCGGGTCAGGCGCACGTGGCCGGTGTGGGGGTGAACTGGCGCGCGGCGTTCGCCGGCCTGGGTGCCCGACGGGTGGAGTTGCCGACGTATGCCTTTCAGCGGCGCCGGTTTTGGCTGCCGGGTGAGTTGGTGGGGTCGCGGGATGTGGGCGGTTTGGGCTTGGTGGGGGCCGAGCATGGATTGTTGGGGGCGGTGGTCGGGCGGCCCGATTCGGGTGGGGTGGTGTTGACGGGCCGGTTGTCGACGGTCGCCCAGCCGTGGTTGGCCGATCATGCGGTGGCGGGGTCGGTGTTGTTCCCGGGGGCGGGGTTCGTCGAGTTGGTGTTGCGGGCCGGCGACGAGGTCGGCTGTTCGGTGGTCGAGGAGTTGACGTTGTCGGCTCCGTTGGTGTTGCCGGCGGCACGCGAAGTGCGGGTGCAGGTGGTGGCGGGTGCCGCCGCTGACTCGGGGCGGCGCGCGGTCTCGGTGTATTCCTCCGGTATCGGGTCGGATTCGGCCTGGGTGCTGCATGCCGAGGGGGAGTTGAGCCCGGGCTCGATGGAGCCACCTACCGATCTGTCGGTGTGGCCGCCGGTGGGAGCGACGGCGGTGGATGTGGCCGCCGGCTACGCGCGGTTGGCCGCCCGAGGTTATGAGTATGGTCCGGCGTTTCGGGGTTTGCAGGCGATGTGGCGCCGGGGGAGCGAGGTCTTCGCCGAAGTCGCTGTGCCGCAGGCGGTCGGTACGCAGGTTGGCGGGTTCGGGATACACCCGGTGCTGTTGGATGCCGCGTTGCATGCTTTGGGATTAGACGACGAGCGGGCCCAGACGATGCTGCCGTTTTCCTGGCAGGGGGTGTCGTTGCATGCGGCCGGCGCCTCGCGGGCGCGGGTCCGCGTAGCACCGGCCGGCGCCGGGGCGGCGTCGGTGGAGATCGCCGATGCGGCGGGGTTGCCGGTGTTGTCGGTGCGGTCGTTGACGATGCGTCCGGTATCGGCCGGGCAGTTGGCGGCCGCTGCGGCTCCAGCGGCCGTTGCCGAGGGATTGCTGGCGGTGACGTGGTCTCCGGTCAGCCTGGGGGACAACGGCATTAGCGATGGTCTGATCGTCTGGGAGTTGGGAGCTGCTGGACCGGACGTGCTGGCGTCGGTGCGTGCGGCCACGCACGAGGTGTTGGGCGTATTGCAATCGTGGCTCGGTGGCGACGAGCCCGGGGTGTTGGCGGTGCTCACCCGCGGGGCCGCTGCGCCCGCCGGTGAGGAGGTTTCGGATCTGGCCGGTGCGGCGGTGTGGGGGTTGGTGCGGTCGGCGCAGGCCGAGCATCCCGGCCGAGTGGTCCTCGTCGATTCCGATGGCTCGGTGGAGGTGGGTAAGGCAATCGGCTGCGGCGAACCGCAACTGGTCATCCGCGGCGGCGTCGTGCATGCGGCACGGTTGGCGCCGGTCGACCGGGGTTCGGTGCTCACCCTGCCGCCCGGGGGATGGCGGTTGGATGCGGGTGGCCGGGGCACGTTGGAGGACCTGGTGGTCAGCACGTGCCCGCGGGTGGGGCTGGCCGCGGGGCAGGTGCGGGTGGCGGTGACCGCGGTGGGCGTGAATTTCCGGGATGTGTTGGTGGCGTTGGGCATCTATCCGGGGGGCGGCCAGTTGGGGGTCGAGGGTGCCGGGGTGGTCGTCGCAGGTCGGTGCGGGCGTGACCGGGTTAGCCGTCGGCGACGCGGTGCTGGGGTTGTTGGGGGTGGTCGGTTCGGAAGCGGTGGTGGACGAGCGGTTGGTGGTGCGGGTGCCGGCCGAGTGGTCGTCCGCCGAGGCCTCGGGTGTGCCGGTGGTGTTTTTGACGGCGTTGTACGGGTTATCGGTGCTGGCCGGGCTGCGGGCCGGTCAGCGGGTGTTGGTGCACACCGCTACGGGCGGGGTCGGGATGGCCGCGGTGCAGCTGGCCCGGCATTGGGGTGCGGAGGTTTTCGTCACGGCCAGTCGTGGCAAGTGGGATACGTTGCGCGCGATGGGCTTTGACGACGACCATATCGGTGATTCGCGCACATTGGAGTTTGAGGAGAAGTCTCCGGCCACCACGGGCGGGGCCGGGGTGGATGTGGTGCTCAACTCGCTGGCCGGAGAGTTCACCGATGCGTCGCTGCGGTTGTTGGTGAGCGGCGGCCGTTTTATCGAGATGGGCAAGACCGACCTTCGCGATCCCCAGGTCATTGCCGACCGGCATCCGGGCGTCGGGTATCGGGCGTTCGATCTAGTCGAGGCCGGCCCGGATCGCATCGCGACAATGCTGGCCGAGGTCATGCGACTGATGCGGGACGGCGTATTACAGCCGTTGCCGGTCAAGGCCTTTGAGGTGGCGCGCGCCGCCGAGGCCTACCGGTTTGTGAGTCAGGCCCGCCATATCGGCAAGGTGGTGCTGAGCCTGTCCGCAGGGCCCGGCGGCCTGGCCGGGGAACGGCGTTGATCACCGGCGGGACCGGCATGGTGGGTTCGGTGCTGGCCCGTCACCTTGTCGATCGCTATGGGGTGGGCCATGTGATGCTGGTCAGTCGCAGCGGTGAGCGGGCCGGTGGGGTCGCGGAGTTGGTGGCCGAGTTGCGCGACGCGGGTGCGTTGGTGTCGGCGGTGGCCTGTGATGTGGCCGACCGTGGCGCTGTGGCGGGGATGCTCGAACAGCTACCCGTCGCAATACCCGTTGCGTGGGGTGTTTCACGCCGCCGGGGTGCTCGATGATGGGTTGATCGCGTCGTTGACCCCGGATCGGGTGGATGCGGTGTTGCGGGCCAAAGCCGATGGGGCGTGGAACCTGCATGAGCTGACCAAGGATCGGGATTTGTCGGCGTTTGTGATGTTTTCGTCGATGGCCGGAATCGTCGGCACCCCGGGACAAGCCAAACGACGCGGCGGCCAATAGTTTCCTTGATGGGCTGGCCGCCCACCGGCGCGCACGGGCTGGCCGGGTTGTCGGTGGCGTGGGGACCATGGGAGCAACGTTGGCGATGACGGCAGCACCTGGGTGATCGGGACAAAGCTCGCATGAGCCGGATCGGACTCGCGTCCCTATCGACCGAGCAGGCACTGCAGTCGTTCGATGCCGCAATGCTGGCTGACCGTGCGGTCGTGGTGGCCGCCCGCGTGGATCGCGTCGCCCTATCCGACAACGTTGCCGGGCTGCCTCCGCTGCTGCGCGAATTGGCTGTCCGCCCAGCCCGCCGCACCGTCGCCGACTCCGATATCACCGCTCGACGACCGGTCCCACCGCACGCCTGCGCGGACTGAGTCTCGAGGCGCGGCAGCGCGAATTGGTCGACCTGGTCTGCGCCAACGCCGCCACCGTGCTGGGGCTGTCCAGCACCGCTGACGTCAACGTCGGGCACACATTTCAAGACCTCGGCTTTGATTCGCTCGACCGCCGTCGAACTACGCAACCGGCTCAAAACGGCGACCGGCCTGACCCTTTCGCCCACCCTGATTTTCGACTATCCCACTCCGGTCGTCCTGGCCGGACATCTCGACGCCCAGCTGACCACCGCTGATCGACCCAGCCCGATGGCCCGTTTCAACGACATCGTCCGCGAGCTGCAGGCACTGCTCGACCAGCCCGATTGGAAACCCGACGACAAAGCACGGCTGGGCGGACGCATCCAGGGCCTGCTCAGCAGGATCACCCCTGCCGATCGCCCGGAGCCCGAGCAGCTCGACGACGACCTCCGCGCCGCCACCGAAAGCGAACTGTTCGCCATCCTCGACGAAGAACTCGGCCACTGACACCTCTCAGGAGCAACAATTCCGGACACCACAAAACACGTCGATTACCTCAAACGCCTGACCGCTGATCTCCGGCAGGCCCGACGGCGCCTGTCCGAGCTGGAAGGCAAGCTGTCCGAGCCGGTGGCGGTGGTGGGGATGGCCTGCCGCTATCCGGGTGGGGTGGATTCGCCAGAGGCGTTGTGGGAGTTGGTGGTTGAGGGCCGCGACACGGTGTCGGATTTTCCGACCGATCGCGGCTGGGACAACGACGGGTTGTTCGACCCGGATCCCGATGCTCGGGGAAAGATGTACACACGTCGCGGCAGCTTCTTGCATAACGCCGCCGACTTCGACGCCGGATTCTTCGGCATCGGGCCCAACGAGGCCCTGGCCATGGATCCGCAGCAACGACTGATGCTCGAGGTGTCATGGGAGGCGTTGGAGCGCACCGGGATTGACCCTTTCTCGTTGAGCGGCTCGGCGACGGGGGTGTTCGCCGGGGTCATCCACGCCAGTTACGGCGGCGAGGTCAAAGGCGAGCTGGAGGGGTACGGCCTCACGGGCTCGACGTTGAGCGTGGCGTCGGGCCGGGTGGCGTACGTGTTGGGGCTGGAAGGCCCGGCGGTGTCGGTGGATACGGCGTGTTCGTCGTCACTGGTGGCGATGCATTTGGCGGCGCAGTCTTTGCGCTCGGGGGAGTGTGATCTGGCGCTGGCCGGTGGGGGAACGGTCATGGCCACGCCGGCGGGATTCGTGGAGTTCAGCCGGCAACGGGCACTGGCCCCCGATGGCCGTTGCAAAGTGTATGCCGGCGCCGCCGACGGTACCGCGTGGTCGGAAGGCGTGGGGGTGCTGGTGTTGGAGCGGCTGGCCGATGCGCGCCGGTTGGGGCATCCGGTGTTGGCGGTGCTGCGGGGCTCGGCAGTGAATCAGGACGGCGCGTCCAACGGTTTGACCGCGCCGAATGGGCCGTCGCAGCAGCGGGTGGTTCGGGCGGCACTGGCCAACGCCGGATTGAGTCCGGCCGACGTGGACGTGGTCGAGGGGCATGGGACCGGGACGCGTCTGGGCGATCCGATTGAGGCCCAGGCGCTTTTGGCGACGTACGGGCAGGACCGGGGCGGATCGGCCGTTGTGGTTGGGGTCGATCAAATCCAATATCGGTCATACGTCGGCCGGCGCGGGGGTGGCCGGGGTGATCAAGATGGTGCAGGCGATGCGGCATGGGCTCATGCCGAAGCGCTGCACGTGGATGTGCCTAGCCACACGTGGATTGGTCTGGGGGCGCGCTTTCGGTGTTGACCGAGTCGCGGCCATGGCCGGCACAGGACCGGCCGCGCCGGGCGGGCGTATCGGCGTTCGGTATGAGCGGGACGAATGCGCATGTGATCGTTGAGGAGCCTCCCGCGGAACCGGAAACCCATGTGGTTGAACGCAGTACATCAGCCCGGTGGTGGCCCTGGGTGGTGTCGGGTCGTTCGGAGACTGCACTGGCCGATCAGGCGTCGCGGTTGTTCGCGCACGTACGTGGACGAGGCCGGTTTGGATGCGGTGGACGTGGGGTGGTCGTTGGCCACCACGCGGTCGGTGTTTGAACATCGCGCGGTGCTGGTGGGCAGCGATCGGGATGCCCTGATCGATGGGTTGTCGGGAGTGGTGTCCGGGGAGCCGGGTCCGGCCGTGGTGGTGGGACGCGCCCGGTCGGTGGGTAAGACGGTGTTTGTGTTTCCCGGCCAGGGTTCGCAGTGGTTGGGGATGGGCGCGTCGTTGCACGAACGCTTCCCCGTGTTCGCCCGGGCTTTTGACGAGGCCGCCGACGCGCTGGATGCGCATCTGCGGTTGCCGCTGCGCCAGGTGATGTGGGGCGCCGACGCGGAGTCGCTGCAGAGCACGGAGTTCGCCCAGCCGGCGTTGTTCGCCCTCGAGATCGCGTTGGCGGCGCTGTGGCGGTCCTGGGGCGTGGCGCCCGACGTGGTGATGGGTCATTCGGTGGGCGAGCTCGCCGCCGCACATGTGGCCGGCGTGTTGTCGCTTGCTGATGCGGCGCGTGTGGTGGCGGCGCGGGGTCGCTTGATGGCGCAGTTGCCCGCCGGTGGGGCGATGGTGGCGGTGGCGGCCAGTGAGACCGAGGTGGCGCCAATGCTGACCGAGGGCCTGAGCATTGCTGCGGTCAATGGCCCCGATTCGGTGGTGGTTTCGGGTGCGCAGGCCGCGGTGGATGCCGTGGCGGATCGGCTGGCGAAGCGCGGCCGGCGGGTGCATCGGCTCGCCGTGTCGCACGCGTTTCACTCGCCGCTGATCGAGCCGATGATCGAAGACTTCTCACGCGTAGTGGCCGACGTGGCGGCCGGTGAGCCGCGGATCATGTTGGTGTCCAACGTGACCGGACAACAGGCCGGACCCGGGTACGGGTCGCCGGCGTATTGGGTCGAGCACGTGCGCGAGCCGGTGCGTTTTGTCGATGGCGTGCGGTTGGCCGAGTCGCTGGGGGCCGGGGTGTTCCTGGAAGTCGGCCCGGGAGCGGCATTGACGACCTCGGTGGCGCAGTCGTTGACCACCGACCAGGCGATTTCGGTGGTGACGATGGCCAAGGACCGCCGCGAAATCGACTCGCTGCTGATCGCGGCCGGAACCCTGTTTGTCGCCGGCATTGGCGTGGACTGGGCGGCGGCGTTTGCCGGCTTGGGTGCTCAACGGGTGGGATTGCCGACGTATGCGTTTCAGCGGCGGCGGTTTTGGTTGCCGGCCGAGTTGGTGGGCTCGGGGATGTTGGCGGTTTGGGTGTGGTCGGGGCCGAGCACGGGTTGTTGCGTGTGGTGGTGGCACGGCCCGATTCGGGCGGGGTGGTGTTGACGGGCCGGCTATCGACGGCCGCCCAGCCGTGGTTGGCCGATCACGCGGTGGCAGGGGTGGTGCTGTTCCCGGGGGCGGGATTTGTGGAGCTGGCCTTGCGGGCGGGCGATGAGGTCGGCTGTTCGGTGATTGAGGAGTTGACATTGTCGGCTCCGTTGGTGTTACCGGCCGCAGTCGGGGCGCGGGTGCAGGTGGTGGTGGGTGCCGCGGCCGATGCGGGCCGGCGGGCGGTGTCGGTGTATTCGTCTGGTGTTCAGTCGGGTTCGGGTTGGGTGTTGCATGCCGAGGGGGAGTTGAGCCCGGGTTCGGTGCAGCCGTCCGCGGATTTGGCGGTGTGGCCGCCGGTAGGAGCGACGGCGGCGGACGTGGCGGGCGGTTACGAGCGGTTGGCCGGACGGGGTTATGGGTATGGCCCGGCGTTCCGGGGGTTGCAGGCGATGTGGCGGAGGGGATCTGAGATCTTCGCCGAAGTCGCGGTGCCGCAGGCCGCTGACCTGACGGTTGGCGGGTTCGGGATGCATCCGGTGTTGCTGGATGCGGCGTTGCATGCGCTGGGCATAGACGACGAGCAGGCCCAGGCGGTGTTGCCGTTTTCCTGGCAGGGGGTGTCGTTGTATGCGGCCGGTGCCTCGCGGGCGCGGGTCCGCATAGCGCCGACCGGAGCCGGGACGGTGTCGGTGGACATGGCCGACGCGGCGGGCTTACCGATGTTGTCGGTGCGGTCGTTGACCATGCGTCCGGTTTCGGCCGGGCAGTTGTCGGCGGCGGCGGCGCCGGCCGGGGGATTGCTGGAATTGGCGTGGTCTCCGGTACCCCAGGGGGACAACGGCATTGGCGATGGGCTGGTTGTGTGGGAGTCCGGAAGCGCCGGCGCGGATTTGGTGGGGTCGGTGCGTGCGGCCACGCACGAGGTGTTGGGGGTGTTGCAATCCTGGCTCGGTGGTGATGGGTCGGGGGTGTTGGTGGTGCTCACGCGTGGAGCGGTGGGATTGGCCGATGAGGACGTCACGGATCTAGCTGCCGCGGCGGTGTGGGGGTTGGTCCGTTCAGCGCAGGCCGAGCACCCGGGCCGGGTGGTGTTGGTGGATTCGGATGGGTCGGTGGATGTTGAGACTGTAGTTGGTTGTGGCGAACCGCAATTGGTGATTCGCAGGGGTGTGGTGTATGCCGCCCGTTTGACGCCGGCGGACGCGGGGGCGCTGTTGTCGTTGCCCCCGGGGGAGTGGCGGTTGGCCGCGGGCGGCGCGGGGACGCTCGAGGATCTGATCGTGCAGCCGTGCCCGCGGGTGGAACTCGCGGCCGGGCAGGTGCGGGTGGCGGTTGCCGCGGTCGGGGTGAATTTCCGGGATGTTTTGGTGGCGCTGGGCATGTATCCCGGCGCAGCCGAGTTGGGCGCCGAGGGCGCCGGTGTCGTCATTGAGGTCGGCCCGGGTGTGACCGATTTTTCCGTGGGTGATGCCGTGACGGGGATATTGGGGCTGGCGGGTTCCGAAGCGGTGGTGGACGAGCGGTTGGTGGTGCGGGTACCGGCCGACTGGTCGTTGGTCCAGGCCGCGGGTGTGCCGGTGGTGTTCTTGACGGCGTTGTACGGGTTGTCGATCTTGGCGGGGGTGCGCGCCGGTCAGCGGGTGTTGGTCCATGCCGCCGCGGGTGGGGTCGGGATGGCCGCGGTGCAGCTGGCCCGGCATTGCGGCGCGGAGGTTTTCGCCACGGCCAGTCGCGGTAAGTGGGACGCGTTGCGAACAATGGGAATTGACGATGACCATATCGCTGATTCGCGCACGTTGGAGTTTGAGGGGAAGTTTCTGGCCACCACCGGCGGAGCCGGGTTCGATGTGGTGCTCAACTCGCTGGCCGGTGAGTTCACCGACGCATCGTTGCGGTTGTTGACCGGCGGCGGGTGGTTTGTCGAGATGGGCAAGACCGACTTGCGCGATCCGCGGGTAATTGCCGAACAGTACCCGGGGGTGCAGTATCGGGCGTTCGATCTGATGGAGGCGGGCCGAGACCACATCGCCGAAATGCTGGCCGAGTTGATGGAGCTGTTCGCCGCCGGTGCGTTGACACCGTTGCCGGTCAAGGCCTTTGACGTCCGGCGTGCCGCGGCAGGCTACCGGTTTGTGAGCCACGCCCGCCATATCGGCAAGGTGGTGCTCAGCCTGCCCGTTGGGCCCAGCGTGCTGGCCGGGGGCACGGCGTTGATCACCGGTGGAACCGGCATGGCGGGTTCGGCGCTGGCTCGTCACCTCGTTGACCGCTATGGGGTGGCCCACGTGATGCTGGTCAGCCGCGGCGGTGAGCACGCCGACGGTGTCGCGGAGTTGGTCGCCGACTTGAGGGACGCGGGGGCGCTGGTGTCGGTGGCGGCTTGTGATGTCGGCGATCGGGATGCGGTAGCGAGGTTGTTGGCGCAGCTTCCGCCGCGCTATCCGTTGCGGGGGGTCTTCCATGCTGCCGGCGTGCTCGACGACGGGCTGATCTCCTCGTTGACCCCCGATCGGGTGGATGCGGTGTTGCGGGCCAAGGTCGACGGGGCTTGGAACCTGCATGAGCTGACAAAGGATTTGAATTTGCCGGCGTTCGTGATGTTTTCGTCGATGGCCGGAATCGTGGGGGCGCCGGGGCAAGGTAACTATGCGGCGGCCAACAGTTTCCTTGACGGGCTGGCCGCCTACCGGCGCGCCCATGGGTTCGCCGGGTTGTCAGTGGCATGGGGACTCTGGGAACAAGCCAGCGCCATGACACGGCACCTTGGTGACAGCGACCGGGCCCGCATGAGTCGAGTCGGGCTAAAACCCTTGTCCAGCCAACAGGCGTTAGCGCTCTTCGATGACGCGATGCTCGCCGATCGCTCGGTGCTGGTGGCCGCCCGGCTGGACACGGCGGCGCTACCCGGCGACGGCGCGGTTTTGCCACCCATTCTGCGCGACTTGGCCATCCGCCCGACGCGGCGCGTCGTCGTCGACACCGGCAACGCGGCGTCGACGTCGGGGCTGCGGGCACGGCTGCAAGGCCTCGGCACGGAGCAGCGACACCGCGAACTCGTCGACTTGATCTGCGGCAATGCCGCGACCGTGCTCGGACACAGCACCGCAGACATCAACGCCGAGCACGCTTTTCAAGATCTCGGGTTCGACTCGCTGACCGCGGTGGAACTGCGCAACCGGCTTAAAAACGCGACCGGCCTCGTCCTTTCGCCCACCCTGATTTTCGACTACCCCACGCCCGCCGCGCTGGCCGGGCACCTCGAAGTTCAATTGGCCACCACGGCCCACAATGAACCGCCCGATCGCATGGCCCGCTTCAACGACATCGCCCGCGAACTGCAAACGCTGATCGATCAACCCGGCTGGAACCCCGACGACAAAAGGATCCTGAGCGCCCGGATCCAGACCCTGCTTTCCACCCTGAGCGCGCCTCACCCGGAACCTCATCCTGATCTTTATGACGACGACATCAACACGGCCACCGAAAGCCAACTCTTCGCCATCCTCGATGAAGAAGTAGGGCCCTGAACGTGCAGGAGAGCGTGCAACCGGCAGACGTAGCGATCATTGGGCTCGCCTGTCGATTCCCCGCTTCCGCCAATCCCGGGACTTCTGGCGCGTTATCCGGGACGGACTCGAAGTCACCCGACCGGCCGGCAAAGAGGGCCGCGCAGGCCAACCGCGAGAAGGCATGCTGGACAACGTCGCTGAGTTCGATGCCGACTTCTTCAACGTATCGCCGCGCGAGGCCTGCGCGATGGACCCCCGGCAGCGACTCGCGCTGGAACTGACCTGGGAACTGCTCGAAGATGCGTTCGTCGTGCCGGAAACGCTACGCGGACAACAGGTCGCCGTTTACCTCGGCGCGATGACCGACGACTACGCCGTGCTGACGCTGGACGACACCGCCGAGAACCTCGATCATCACTCATTTAGCGGAGTCAGCCGAGCGATGATCGCGAACCGGATCTCGTATGCCTTCGGGCTGCGCGGGTCCAGTTTGACCGTCGACTCCGGACAGTCGTCGTCCCTGGTGGCGGTGCACCTCGCGGGTGAGAGTCTCCGCACGGGCGAATCGGCGCTGGCCATAGCCGGCGGTGTCCACCTGAATCTGGCGGGCGAGACCGGCATTGCTGGAGAAAGCATTCGGTGCGGTGTCGACGTCAGGGCACACCTACGCGTTCGACGGACGCGCCGACGGTTACGTGCGGAGCGAAGGCGGCGGCCTCGTGCTACTGAAACCCTTACGCGCCGCCCTCGACGACGGAAACCGCGTCCGTGCCATCATTCGCGGCAGCGCGGTCGGCAACGCCGGGCACGGCGCCGCCGCACAGACCGTGCCTTCGGTTTCCGGACAGGCCGACGTCATCCGGCGTGCCCTGTCCCGAGCGGGCCTGGATGCCGGCCAGGTCCAGTACATCGAGGCCCATGGCACCGGCACCGAAATCGGTGACTCGGTGGAGGCGCAGGGCACTGGGGGAGGTGTTCGCCGGGCGCCGACACCGTCCGGTGAACCTCGGATCGGTGAAGACCAACATCGGTCACGCCGGAGGCGCGGCGGGGATCGCGGGCTTGCTCAAGACCGTGCTGGCGATCGAAAACGCGGTAATACCGCCAAGTCTCAACTATGCCAACCCTGGTGCCGGCATTGATATGGACGGCCTTGGGTTGCACGTCAACACCACGTCAACCCCGTGGCCTGCGGGGGATGGGCCGCGGCGGGCGGGGGTGTCGTCGTTCGGGATGGGCGGGACGAATGCGCACGTGGTTGTCGAAGAGCCACCGGCGCAACCGAAAGGTACCGCGGCTCAACCTGATAGCTCGCACGTGGCGTGGGTGGTGTCGGGTCGGTCCCGCCAGGCATTGACGAATCAGGCCGCAAGGCTGCGGGCCCATGTGGCCGGAGATGCGGAGCTACGCATCAGCGATGTGGGGTGGTCGTTGGCGACGACGCGGTCCGTGTTCGAGCATCGGGCCGTGCTGGTGGGAGCTGACCGCGAAGCCCTGCTCGCGGGATTGGCCGGATTGGCCTCCGGGGAGCCGGGTCCCGACGTGACCGTGGGCCGGGCACGCCCGGTGGGCAAGACGGTGTTTGTGTTTCCGGGCCAGGGTGCGCAGTGGCAGGGGATGGGGGCGCAGCTGTACGCCCGGTTCCCGGCGTTTGCGCGGGCTTTCGACGAGGCCGCGGGGGCGCTGGGTGGCCAGCTGCGGCTGAGCCTGCGCGACGTGATGTGGGGCGGTGACGCACAGCACGCAAAGTTGTTGGACAACACCGAGTTTGCCCAGCCCGCGCTGTTTGCCATCGAAGTGGCGTTGGCGGCGCTGCTGGAGCACTGGGGTGTGGTGCCGGATGTGGTGATGGGTCATTCGGTGGGGGAGATCACCGCGGCGTATGTGGCGGGGGTGTTGTCGTTGGCCGATGCGGCCAAGGTGGTGGCGTCGCGGGGCCGGTTGATGGGCGCGTTACCCGCCGGTGGAGCGATGGTGGCGGTGGCCGCGGGTGAGGCCGAGGTGGCACCGTTACTGACCGACGGGGTGGCGATCGCCGCGGTCAACGGCCCGAATGCGGTGGTCATCTCGGGTGCCGAGGCGCCGGTCACCGCGATCGCCGAGAGCTTGGCGCAGCGGGGCAGGCAGGTGCATCGGTTGGCGGTCTCGCACGCGTTTCATTCACCGTTGATGGAGCCTATGATCGAAGACTTCTCCGCCGTGGTGGCCGAGATCTCGCCAGCTGAGCCGCGAATTAGCCTGGTGTCCAACGTGTCTGGTCGGCTGGCGGGTCGCGGGTACGGGTCGGCGCAATACTGGGTTGAGCATGTGCGCCGTCCGGTGCGTTTTGTCGACGGGGTGCAAGCCGCCGAGGCGTTGGGGGCCGAGGTGTTTGTCGAATTGGGTCCGGGCGGTCTTAACGCCGCGGTGGAGCAGTCCCTGACGACCGATCAGCCGGTGTCGGTGGTCACGATGACCCAAGGCCGCCCGGAAGCAGACTCGCTGCTCACCGCGGCCGGGCAGCTGTTCGGAGCCGGCGTCCCGGTCAATTGGGGCGCGGCCCTGGCCGGCGTATCCGGCCAACGGGTTGCGTTGCCAACGTATGGGTTTGCACGCCAACGGTTTTGGCTGAGCGCGGGTTTGCATCCGCCACCGCAGGTCGCGGCTCGGCCGGCCGAGTTGGCCCAGCGTATCCGAGAGCTGACGCCCAAGGAGCAGCGCCGTCAGCTGGTCGAATTGGTGTGCGCGCATGCGGCGGCCGTCCTGGGACATTCGGATCCCCACGCGCTGGATGCCGAGCGCGCCTTCCAGGACCTCGGGTTTGACTCATTGACCGGGGTCGAACTTCGCAAGCGCCTCAAAATTGACACCGGGCTGGCTTTACCGCGCACGCTGATATTTGACTATCCCAACCCGACGGCGTTGGCCGATCGGCTGCGTCAGCAACTACTCCACGGCGATCACGAAGAGTCGGACGATGAGAAAGTCTGGTCCTCGCTGAGAAAGATTCCGCTTCATGAACTTCGCAGAACCGGGTTGCTCGACACGCTGCTGCTGCTGGCCGGCGAATCGGAAAAGCCCCTTACTGAATTGACAATTAGCGACGACACCATCGACTCTTTGAGCCCCGAGGCGTTAATCGCGATGGCGCTTAACCCAGACCCTAAGCCGGAATCTGACGATCATGCGGAATGACGAAACGCACGCTGGCCGACCCGATTACATCCACAGCACCGGGCGCCACATCCGACATGCGTGGAATAGCCTCACTTTCGGTTGCGCGGAGCCACTTACAAACCGACATATGTTGAATACAGCTAACTTTACGCGCCGAGCACCACCACTTAAGCTGTTCGCTAAGGGGATCCTCGAGTTGGCTAAGAGCGTGTGGGCATGAGCGTTATCGCGGGTGTGTTCGGTGCGTTGCCGCCGTATCGCTATAGCCAGAGTGAGATCACCGATCAGTTCGTCCAATTCCCGGGACTGAAGGACCACGAGGAGATCGTTCGGCGTATGCACGCCGCCGCGAAGGTCAACAGTCGCCACTTTGTCCTCCCGCTGGAGCGCTACCCGGCACTGACCGACTTCGGCGAGGCCAACGAGATCTTCATCGAAGGCGCCGTGGATCTTGGCTGCGAGGCGCTGCTCGGCGCGCTCGACGAGGCGGGCCTGCGGCCCCAAGACATCGACATGATTGTCACCACGACGGTCACCGGAGTGGCGGTGCCGTCGCTGGATGCCCGAATCGCCGGACGGCTCGGCTTGCGAACGGACGTGCGCCGGCAGCCGCTGTTCGGCCTGGGCTGCGTGGGCGGCGCGGCGGGGGTGGCCCTGCTCCATGACTACCTGCGCGGCGCGCCCGACGACGTCGCGGTTCTGATCGCGGTCGAGCTTGGCTCGCTGACCCACCCGGCGGTCAAACCCACCGTGTCGGGACTCGTCGGGAGCGCGCTGTTCGGCGACGGGGCGGCCGCGGTGGTGGCCGTCGGCGAACGTCGCGCGGAACAGGTTCGTGCCACCGGGCCCGACATTCTCGATTCGCGCAGCCGCCTGTATCCCGAATCGCTGCACATCATGGGCTGGAACGTCGGTTCCGGCGGGCTCCACCTGGTGCTGTCCCCCGACCTCACCACGCTTATCGACCGGTATCTGGCCGACGACGTCAACGGGTTCCTCGCCGCACACGGGCTGACCAAGGACGACATCGGCGCGTGGGTCAGCCACCCCGAGGGCCCCAAAGTGATTGACGCGATTACCAAGGCCCTCGACCTGGACCCGGCGGCGCTCGACTTGACCCGGCGCTCACTGGGCGAAATCGGCAACCTCTCGTCGGCCTCGGTGCTGCACATCTTGCGTGACACCATCGCCAAGCCGCCGCCCAGCGGAAGCCCCGGGCTGATGCTCGCGATGGGGCCCGGATTCTCGTCCGAATTGGTGCTATTGCGCTGGCACTGAGTCGATGATCTCGACGGTCAGTCCCGGCCGGGGGGACAGCGCGGCGAGGTTCCTGGCGCGGATGCGCTGAGCGGGCAACCGGAGCCGAGTCCTGGCGACCAGCCGGGCGAGCATGACGGTCATCTCGGTGGTGGCCATGGCCGCTCCGATGCACCGATGCAGGCCCCCGCCGAACGGAAGGAATTCGTGTGGCGCGGGCTTGCGGTAACCCGGAGAGTCGGGGTCCCAGCGCAGCGGCCGGAATTCGGTTGGTTCGGGCCATAACTCGGGCAGTCGGTGGGTGACGTACGGGCTGAAGATCAGCAACCGGCCCGCCCGGATGCGGTGCCCGTCGAACGAAAGGTCACGCATCACCCTGCGGGCCGAGATCACGCCGGGCGGGTACAGCCGAAGCGTCTCGTGAACGACGCCGTTGAGATAGGTCAGCGCGTCCAGGTCGCCCGGGGCGGGTGGTCGACCGCCGAGCGCGCGATCCACTTCCCCGACGGCGGTGTCCCACGCCCCCGGCAGGGACAGCAGCGTGTAGATCGCCCATGCCATCGCGCCGCTGGTGGTCTCGTAACCGGCGGTGATGAGCGAAATTACCGAATCACGAATCTCGTTGTCGCTCAGCGCATAACCCTCTTCGCCCCGACCGTTGATCAGCATGGTCAGCAGGTTGTCGTCGGGCCTGGCCGCGGTGCGGGCGTCGGCGATCTGCGCGTCGACGAGGTCGTCGATGCGTTCCCGGGCGGCCATCGCCCGCCGCCAACCCGGTGCGCGGAGAAGCTGCTGCAGCCGCACCACCTGCGGTAGCCGGTGGGTGAGGTCCAGCAGCGGCTGCAATTGTTCCCCAAGGAAGTCGGAGTGGGCGGCGATCCGCTCGCCGAACAGCGACTCGGCCGTGCTGCGCCGCACCGCCGCGCGGCACTGCTGGTAGATGTCCAGCCGCTGCCCGGGCCGCCAGCCGTCGATGACGGTGTCGATGCCGGCGACCATGGTTTGCACGTACTCCTGGATCTGTCGGTGACGCAGCCCGGGCGCGACCACGCTGCGTCGGCGCCGGTGGTCGTCCCCGTCGCTGACGATCAGCGCGGTGGGCCCGTCGACCAGGGCCAGGTTTTGAAACGTCTCCCGCCAGCTGAACGCGTCGGCATTGGCGAACACGAACTTGTTTGCCTCCGGCCCCAGCAGATAGGTGTAGCCGTGTCGCCCGGCCCCGGAGTTGAGTACCGGGACCTCGTCGTCGATACAGCGCCAGCAGCGCTTCGCCGGGCGGGTACCGCACCGGGCGTGACGGCCGTTGCCTCATGGCGCAGCCCCCTCGCCCGGCGAGTCCAGGAACCGCTGAACGGCCTCCGCGAGGATTCGCCCGCCGCGGGTGTTGAGATGAATCCCGTCGATGTGAAATTCCCACCCGTTGCTGCGGGAGATCTCGTCGAAGCTGCGCCGCAGGATCATCTCCCTGATCAGATAGTCGCGGTAGAAGGACGGAAAGGAGAAGCGGGTAAAGGGTTTGGCGGTCTTCGAGCTTTCCAGCTCGTCCCGGAAAGCCTCATAGAACCCGATGTAGTCCGTGCGCTCGCGCGACGACACTTCCCGGATCGCGTCGTTGTAGGCGGCATAGAGATCATTGAGCCGGGACTGGACGGGATCGACCGAATGCGGGTCTTCGCCAACGGGCGCAAGGGAACTCAGCGCGATCCTCGCGTCTGTCTGCTGCCGCAACTTTTGCGCGATGAGGCTGAGATTATCGCGGAATCGCTGCGGGGTGGGCTCGTCCGACAGCCCCTCGCGCCCCTTCCAAAGTCGAACGACCCTGCGGAAGTTGGGAAAGACGCTGGCCAGAATGTCGTTCGTGCCGATCAGGATGATCACCCGGTCGGGCTGAATGGCGATCACGCGGGGCAGCCGCCTGACGATGTTGAACGACAGGTCGCCGCCCACCCCCAGGTTGACGAACCGGAACCGGCCGTTGCGCGGTCGGCTCTCCAACTCGGCGATCCAGCGGTAGGTTCCCTTGGACGCGGTGGCGCTGGAGCCGACGCACGCCACGGTTTCGATCGGACCCGAATGCACGATCTGATTATTCGAGCACCTCCGACAGCTCCAGCCAGCGGCTCTCCGTTACGGCGACCTCGTCTTCCAGGCCACGCAACTCTTGGGTCAGTCGCGTCAACGCGACGTGATCGGACTGGTCGTGCTCGGCGAGCTCGTGGTGTTTGGCCGCGATCCGATCGGCCAATTTCGCCAGCTGACGCTCGGCCGCGGCCAGCTCCTTCTCGGCGCCACGTCGCTGTGCGCCGGACATTTCCCGCGGCTCGGCGGGCGAGGGCGCGGCGGCCGGTGCGGCCGACCGGTGCGCGGCCAGTCGCAGATACTCGTCGATGCCGCCGGGCAGGTGCCGCAACCGTCCGTCGAGGATCGCGTATTGCTGATCGGTGACCCGCTCGAGCAGATATCGGTCGTGCGAGACGACGATCAGGGTGCCCGCCCAGGAGTCGAGGAGGTCCTCGGTGGCGGTGAGCATTTCGGTGTCGACGTCATTGGTGGGCTCGTCGAGCAGCAGGACGTTGGGTTCGGACAACAACGTGAGCATCAGCTGCAACCGCCGTCGCTGGCCGCCGGAGAGGTCGCCGACCCGCGCGGACAGCTGGCCGGCGAACCCGAGTCGCTCCAATAGCTGGGCGGGGGTGACCTCCCGGCCCTCGACCTGATAGCCGCCGCGCAGCTGGCTCAGCACGTCGGCGATCCGGTCGCCGGCGAGCGCCGCGAGTTCCTCGCCGCGCTGGTCGAGGACCGCCAGCCGAACGGTCTTGCCGCGCTTGACGCGGCCGGTGTCGGGCGCAATGGTGCCGGCGATCAGTCCCAGCAGCGTCGACTTCCCGGCGCCGTTGGCTCCGACGATGCCGGTGCGTTCGCCCGGGGCGATTCGCCATTCGACGTCGCGCAGCACCGGGCGGCCCCCAGAAGACGGGAACGAGACCGACACGTCGAGCAGATCGACGACGACCTTGCCCAGCCGAGCGGTCGCCAGCTTGGCCAACTCGACGGTGTTGCGCAGCGGTGGCACGTCGGCGATCAATTGGTTGGCGGCTTCGATCCGGAACTTGGGCTTCGAGGTCCGCGCCGGCGGACCCCGCCGCAACCAGGCCAGCTCTTTGCGCATCAGGTTCTGCCGCTTGGCCTCGGCCGCGGCGGCCAGCCGGTCGCGCTCGACCCGCTGCAGCACGTAAGCCGCGTACCCGCCGTCGAAGGGCTCGACGATCCCGTCGTGCACCTCCCACGTCGTGGTGGCGACCTCGTCGAGAAACCAGCGGTCGTGAGTCACCAGCAGCAGCCCGCCGGCGTTGCGCGCCCAACGTTCTCCCAGATGGCCGGCCAGCCAGGTGATGCCCTCGATGTCGAGATGGTTGGTGGGCTCGTCGAGGGCGATCACGTCCCATTCGCCGACCAGCAGCCGGGCCAGTTGCACGCGTCGGCGCTGACCACCGCTGAGCGTGGCAACCGTTGCGTCCCAATCGATGTCGGATACCAGCCCGTCGACTACGTCGCGAATTCGGGCGTCACCCGCCCACTGGTGGTCGGCCTGGTCGCCGACGAGTGTCCAGCCCACGGTGTGGCCCGGGTCGAGGGTGTCCGCCTGACTCAGCGCGCTGACCCGCAATCCGCTGCGCCGGGTGACCCGGCCGGTGTTGGGCCGCAGTTCACCCGTCAGCAGACCCAGCAGGCTGGACTTGCCATCCCCGTTTCGCCCCACGATGCCGATACGCGCGCCGTCGTTGACTCCCAGGGTGACCGACTCGAACACCACCTGGGTCGGATATTCCAGGTGTACGGCCTCGGCTCCCAGTAGGTGCGCCACCGGGCCGACGCTACCGTTGCGACGCCATCACCCCAGAGTGAGCAGGGCATGGTCGATGTGGGTGCGCGTGTCCGCCGACGCTGTGCCCGCTACGGCGTCCAGGAAGCGGCCGGCGAGGTCGCGCACCTTCAGATTGGTTTCCTGGGAGCGCCAGGCCAGGATGTCGAACGCGCGCTCCGCGGAGATTCCGTAGGCGGCCATCAGCACGCCTTTGGCCTGTTCGATCCGTGCGCGCGCTTCGGCGACGGCCGACAGGACATCGCTGATGTCGGAGTGCAGCGAGTCGGTGACGTCGACGTAAAACCCGGACGTGCCGATCAGCACACCGGTGTCGCCGAGCATCCGATCGCCCGCCACGACGACGCACCGGGTGCAGCCGGCGGTATCGATGATGCGGTGCCGACTGCTGAACGGCTTTCCCCGGTGCACGTTGTCCAAAACGGCCGCGACGCGCTCGCGGTCCGCGGGGTGCTTGTGCCGCAGCAACAGTTCCGTGGTCGGCTCGACCATTCCCGCTTCGTACCCGTGCATGCGCGCGACGGCGTCCGACCACTCCCAGCGCTGGCCGTCCAGGAAGAACCGGAACCTGCCGACCTTTTGCGGCTCGCCCAGACCCAGCACCAGATCGACGGCGCCCAGCTGTTGTTCCTCGACCACGTCAGACATGAGTGCCTCGGACGGCGCCGCTGAACCGTCATCGTGACGCCGAACGGTTTCATCTTCGAAGTTCACGGTCATCGGGCACCTCTCTCGCGCTGCCTCGGCTCCTGTGCCAGCAATGCCCATTTTCGCCGCCGCCAAGCACCGTGACCGCTCACGCCACCCGGTATCGCTCGGCGTCGCGGTGTTTGAACTCGAGTCCCAGCCCGGGCCGGTGCTGGTCCGGCCGCAACGCGCCACCGTCGGGCGCCAGCGCGCCGTCGAAGAGCAGGTGTTCGATGCGGTGGTGGTCGTGGAAGTACTCCAGGTGCCGCAGGTTCGGGACCGCGGTGGCGACGTGGGCGTGCAGGTTGGGGGCGCAGTGCCCGGAAACGTCGAGGTGATGTGCGGCGGCCACGGCAGCGGCTCGCAGCCAGTCGGTGATGCCGCCACAGCGGGTGACGTCGACTTGCAGGCAGTCGACCGCTTCGGCGGCCAGCATCCGGTTGAAATAGGTGAGGTCGTAGCCGTACTCACCGGCGGTGACATCCGGCGTCACCTGATCGCGAACTTCCCGCAGTCCGGCGAGGTCGTCCGAGGAGACCGGTTCCTCGAACCACGTGACATCGTGCTCGGCCATGGCGTGCGCGACCCGGATCGCCTGCTTGCGGCGGTAGCCGCCGTTGGCGTCGACGTACAGTTCGGTGTCGGGTCCGATCACGTTGCGCGCGAAGGCGATCCGGTTCAGGTCACGACGCTCGTCGGAACCCGACGCCTCGCCGATCTTGATCTTCACGCGGGGAATCTTCCAGGCGTCGACCCAGCGTTCGAGTTGGGCGGCGGCCGCGCGTTCGTCGTAGGTGGTGAAACCGCCGCTGCCGTAGATCGGTACCTCGGGATGCACCACACCGAGGAGCCGGCACACCGGTATGTCCAGCAGCTTGCCCTTGAGGTCCCACAGCGCGGTGTCGATCGCCGAGATCGCGCACGACGCCAGGCCCGGGCGCCCGTTGTTACGGATCGCCCGGACCATCGACTCCCACGCGCCCGTGATGTCGAGGGCACTGTTTCCCTTGACGGCGGAGGCGAGCGGCCCGGTGATCAGTCCGCGGCACGCGCCGGCGGCATAGGTGTATCCGGCCCCGCGCCGGCCGCCGGCCGTCGCCTCGACCAGTACCAGCGTTGTCGACGACCACGCGAGTGTGCCGTCGGCTTCGGGTGCGTCGGTGGGGATTTCGTATACCTGCGCGGTGATCTCGTCGATGCAAGCGTCAAAGTGGCCGGACATGAGGGCTTCCTTAGGTTTTCAAGCCGGCGCGAACGGCCCCGGGCAGGGTGTAGCGGGCGACGGCGACTGCGAGCTGATGGCGAAGGCGAACGAAGGCGGCCAGCGCATCATCGGTCGGCGACGGCGCGACGACGGGCGTCCGCCGAGCTTGCACGGCGCCGCCGACGGCGAACAGACCGGCGATCGCGGCGCTCGGCAGCGTCAGCCGCCGCGACCCGCGGTCTACGGTGGCCCAAACGAGCATGCTGACGGTGTGCACGAGGTCGGTTTCGGCGCCCAAGGCAACGGACACGGCGTCGGGCCGGACGTCCGTCACCGCGGCCTGCGCCAGCAGCCGCGCGCCCAGGATGCGGGTCGCCGCCCGTTCCCGCGTGGTCGCCGGCTGACTGGTGACCAGTCGTAGCACCGGGTTCGGAAGGGCGAGCAGCACCGTCCCGTAGACGATTCGCGCCCAGGCGATCATCGCGCCCGCCGTCGGGCGAGGAGGGCGCCGAACGCACCCAGTGCACCTAATCCAAGGCTCACCGCCCCGGTGCCGCCCGCAACGGGATGGTGGGCGAACCAGACTTGCGGGCTGTGTGCGTGTGACTTTTCGTCGAACCCGCCATGCGCGCCGTGGTCGCTGCCGGGCTCTTCGTCGACCGGCTGCCAAAGGTTTTGCGGCTGTTGCCCGTTGACGCGTTGGTCGGTCTGCTGGGACTCGTAGCCGGTGCGGCCGAGATAACGGTCCAGCAGCGGCGCGACGAACTTCTGGGCGAGGAGCGTGACCACGGTGCTCTCGCCGACCCAATACTGTTTGCGCTCGGGATGGTCGGCGGCATAGGCAACGCCTCGGGCGGCGACTTCGGGCTGGTAGATGGGCGGCACCGGCTGGGGATGCCGGGCAGGCGGGAGAGCACCCAGGAAAACTGCGGGGTGTTGACCGCGGGCATCTGCACCAGCGTGATCCGCACTTTCGAGCGCTCGTGCAGCAATTCGCAGCGGACCGACTCGGTGAACCCGTTGATCGCGTGTTTGGCGCCGCAATAGGCGGACTGCAGCGGGATGGATCGCTGGCTGAGCGCGGAGCCGACCTGCACGATGGTGCCGCGGTCGCGCGGCCGCATCTTCGTCAGCGCCGCCATGGTGCCGTGCACGTACCCGAGGTAGCTCACCTCGGTCACGCGTCGGAATTCCTCGGCGGTGATGTCGCTGAAAGGCGCGAACACGGAGGTGAACGCGACGTTGACCCAGGTGTCGATTGGGCCGAATGCCGCTTCGGCCTCGTCAGCCGCGGCCGCGACGGCCGAATAGTCGGCCACATCGGTCGCGATGGCCAGCGCCTTGCCGCCGCCGGCCTCGACATCACGGGCCGCGCCCTCCAGCCCCGCCGTGCCGCGGGCCAGCAGGGCGACATTCGCCCCGCGCTGCCCGAATAGCTGGGCCGTGGCGCGGCCGATACCGGCGCTGGCTCCGGTGATTACCACGTTCTGTGTCATCGGGAATACCTTTCGTTCGGTTGAGCGGTCAGTCGCGGTGGCCCGACTCCTCGGTGAGGGTGGCCGTGCATTCGAGCAGCAAGGCATGCGCGAACGCCTGGGGCAGGTTGCCGCGAAGCTGCCGCTGCCTGACGTCGTATTCCTCGCAGAACAGTCCCGGGGGCCCGCAGGCGGAGCGGTTGCGATCGAACCAGCGCAACGCGCCCAGAGCGTGACCCTGCTGGTGTTCGGCCAGCGCCATCATGAATCCACACAGCAGAAAGGCGCCCTCGGCGTCGCCGAGGTCGCGCTCATCGTGCCGGAAGCGGTAGACGAACCCGTCGTCGGTGAGCTCCCGACGAACGGCGTCGAGGGTGGCGCGGGTGCGGGGGTCGTCGACGGGCACGGCGCCACGGACGGGCGGCAGCACCAGCGATGCGTCAACCTGGTCCAGGCCCGGGCTGCGCTGCCAATATCCCCGCTGGGGATGCAGGCTGGTGGCGGCGGTGTCGGCGAGGATGGCGTCGGCCAGTGCCGCGGACGCGGCAATCTCGGGACCGGCGCCGTCCACCTTGGCGATGGCGCGAAGCCCCGCCACACAGGCCAGGCGGGACTGCGTCCAGTGCTGGTCATCGAGTTCCCAGATGCCGGCATCCGGGTCGTGCCAACGCTTTTCGATCGCGCTGATCGCGCCCTGCGCGGCGCGCCAGCCCTCGGCGTCGAGCCGGTCGGCGCTTGCGGCCCCGGCCAGCAGCAGCAGCGCCTCACCGAAGACGTCGAGCTGGAATTGCTGGTTGGCCCAGTTGCCGACCTTGTCGGCGCCGCCCGGATAGCCGGGCAGGTCGAGGGCCTCCTCACTGGGCACGCGACCCCCGGTGACGGTGTAGGCCGGTCTCAGGTTCGGGCCGTCCTCGAGGAGCCGGGCGCCGACGAACCCGACGGCGTCGTCGAGCAGCTCGGTCGTCCCTGCGGCGGCTGCACCGATTCCGGCGTAAACCTGGTCCCGAATCCAGGCGTAGCGATAGTCGTAGTTCCGGTTGCTGTGCGCGCGCTCGGGCAGGCTCATGGTGGCGGCGGCGACCATTCCGCCGCCGCTGCTTGTCAGTCCACGCAGCACCGCGGCGGCGTGCCGCGCGTCGGCTGGGGCGAGGGTGGAATTCAGTTCGGGTACGCTGCGCTGCCAGGCGGCCGCGGTGGCGTCCCAGGCGATGTCGGGCTCCGGGGGCCGATCGGGCAGGGCGCGTTCGGACAACTCCAACACGAGGTCGTGCTGCTGGCCCTCGTAGACGGTGATATCGCAGGTGAGGATTTCGCTGCGGCCGCGTTCCGACCGCGCGGCGCGTGCATCGCGGCCACCAGACCATCGCCAGCGCACCCGCCCCGACCGGCCACTCCAGACTCCGTCGTGGCAGGTCAGCTGGCCGGGGCCGTGGCGACCGAACGCGGCGCTCGGTTGCAGCAGCACTCGGACCTGTGCCGTCCCGCGGCGGCCCATGATGCGCCGCAGCAGTACCACGCGGTCGGCGTCGCCGGGGAAGGCCAGCGCCTCGCGGGATTCCACCACGCCGTCGTGGGTGATCCAGCGGCTGCGCCAGATCAGACTTCGCGGCTCGTAGAAGCCGCCCCACACGTGTCGCACGTCGGTCGGGGTGACCGCATAGACCCCGCCGCCGCCGATAAGGCTGGAGAAGACGGCGTCGGACTCCCAACTGGGCACGCACATCCAGGTGACCTCGCCCTGCGGCCCGATCAACGCGGCGCGCTCCCCGTCGGCGAGCAACGCATACTCACGCAGCACCCGCGGCGGGAAGGGTGACTCGATGTCGATCGTCTCGTCAGCCACGAGACCCCGCAGCCGTCATGCACATCTCGGGCCACCTAGTTCATGGAACGAAAAGATGCTCCGGCTGCCACGGGGCTACGCCGTTTGCCGAACAGCGGGCCGAGATGGCTGCCCAGAGAACTGGAAACGCGCCCGGCTGGCTATTCAACCGAGGCGGTCTGACGACATGTACGCACATGCGTCGCGACCGTGCGCGTCCCGTACGTACCCCTTTCCGTTTCGGGTAAACCGTCGGGCGCCGATGTCACCTATCGCGCATAAAGTCTTTGCGTGCGGGCCGTTTCAGCCACTACAGCCGGCCCAACCTGACCGCCGACCGCGGGGGCCGACGAAGCGTTCCGCGCGCATTAACGAGCCGAGCAAGCGCGCCGAGAAGTGAAGGCGGCACGGCGTGCCGCCGCCGACAGCTTGGACGCTTCCGCGGCGAGTCACGAGCGAACCCAAAGGCATCCAGGAAGGGGCCGAACACCGCGATCGCCGCGACGAATGGCAGAAATTAACTCGCTCGACAATGCCGCCATGCCTTGGGAACCTCGCCGAGCCGCCAACGGGAACTCCGACGATCCACCCCCCGTGGCCGCTGATCCCAACCGCTGCTGGAAAACGGCCTGACCAGAACCGCTAAGCGGGGTGATGTGCCATGATGACCACGCTGTCAATAGAGTCAGGGAGCAGCGGTGGATCTCAATTTTTCGATGATCACACGACCGGTCGAGCGTCTGGTTGCCACGGCGCAGAACGGGCTGGAGGTCTTGCGGCTGGGGGGCTTGGAAACGGGCAGTGTCCCGTCGCCCTCCCAGATCGTCGAGAGCGTACCGATGTACAAGCTGAAACGGTACTTTCCGCCCGACAGCCGGCCCGGACAGCCGCCGGCGGGCCCGCCGGTGCTGATGGTGCATCCGATGATGATGTCGGCTGACATGTGGGACGTCACCCGCGAGGACGGCGCGGTGGGCATCCTGCACGCGAGCGGGATCGATCCGTGGGTGATCGACTTCGGCTCGCCCGACAAGGTCGAGGGCGGGATGCAGCGCACGCTGGCCGACCACATCGTCGCGCTCGATCAGGCCATCGACACGGTCAAGGACACCGTCGGGCAGGACGTGCACCTGGTCGGATACTCCCAGGGCGGGATGTGGTGCTATCAGGTCGCGGCATACCGGCGTTCGAAGAACGTCGCCAGCGTCGTGACGTTCGGCTCCCCGGTGGACACCCTGGCCGCGCTGCCCATGGGCCTGCCGGCGAACATGGCCCCCGGCATTGCCGACTTCATGGCCGATCACGTGTTCAACCGGTTGAATATACCAAGTTGGTTGGCGCGCACCGGTTTCCAGATGATGGATCCGCTCAAGACCGCCAAGGGCCGGGTCGACTTCGTGCGTCAGCTGCACGACCGTGAGGCCCTGCTGCCGCGGGAACAGCAGCGCAGATTCCTGGAGCGCGAAGGCTGGATCGCGTGGTCGGGCCCCGCGATCTCCGAGTTGCTCAAGCAGTTCATCGCGCACAACCGCATGATGACCGGCGGTTTCGCCATCAACGGCCAGATGGTGACGCTCACCGACATCACCTGCCCGATCCTGGCTTTCGTCGGCGAGGTTGACGACATCGGCCAGCCGGCGTCGGTGCGCGGCATCCGGCGGGCGGCGCCATACGCCGAGGTCTACGAATGCCTTATCCGGACTGGCCATTTCGGTCTGGTCGTGGGATCCAGGGCCGCCCGACAGAGTTGGCCGACGGTCGCCGAGTGGGTGCAATGGCTCTCCACCGGCGGCGACAAGCCGGACAGCATCGACCTGATGGCCGATCAGCCGGTCGAGCACACCGACAGCGGTGTCGCGTTCAGCTCGCGGCTCGCGCACGGCATCGGGGAGGTCTCCGAGGCGGCGCTGGGCATGGTGCGCGGCGCGGCCAACACGGTCGTCGCGGCCAACAAATCAATGCGGACGCTGGCAGTGGAAACGGTCCGGACGCTGCCGCGGCTGGCCCGGCTGGGACAGATCAACGATCACACCCGGATTTCGCTGGGCCGCATCATCGACGAGCAGGCACACGACGCCCCACAGGGCGAATTCCTGTTGTTCGACGGGCGCGTGCACACCTACGAGGCCGTGAACCGGCGCATCAACAACGTCGTTCGCGGCCTGATCGAAGTCGGGGTGCGGCAGGGCGACCGCGTGGGTGTCTTGATGGAGACCCGGCCCAGCGCCCTGGTCGCCATCGCCGCGCTGTCGCGGCTGGGCGCCGTCGCCGTCGTGATGCGGCCAGATGCCGACCTCGCCATGACGGTCCGGCTCGGGGGAGTGACCGAAATCCTGACCGATCCCACCAACCTCGAGGCGGCACGACAACTGCCGGGGCAGGTACTGGTGCTCGGTGGCGGCGAGGCGCGCGACCTGCATCTGCCCGAGGACGCCTTGGAGCAAAACCAGGTCATCGACATGGAGCAGATCGACCCCGACGCCGTCGAGTTGCCCGCCTGGTACCGCCCCAACCCGGGGTTGGCGCGCGACCTGGCGGCCATCGCATTCAGCACGGCCAGCGGCGAGGTGGTGGCCAAGCAGATCACCAACTACCGGTGGGCGGTGTCGGCCTTCGGAACCGCCTCGGCGGCCGCGCTCGACCGCAAAGACACCGTGTATTGCTTGACGCCGCTGCACCACGAATCCGCCCTGCTGGTCAACCTGGGCGGCGCGGTCGTCGGCGGCACCCGCATCGCGCTGTCGCGCGGCCTGCAAACGGACCGATTCGTCCAGGAGATACGGCAATACGGTGTAACGGTCGTGTCGTATACCTGGGCCATGCTGCGTGAGGTCGTCGACGATCCGGCGTTCGTGCTGCAGGGTAATCATCCGGTGCGGCTGTTCATCGGCTCGGGGATGCCGACCGGATTGTGGGAGCGGGTCGTCGAGAAGTTCGCGCCCGCCCACGTCGTCGAGTTCTTCGCGACCACCGACGGGCAGGCGGTGCTGGCCAACGTGTCCGGTGCCAAGATCGGCAGCAAGGGTCGTCCGTTGCCCGGCGCCGGCCATGTCGAGCTCGGTGCCTACGACGCTGAACATGACCTGATCCTGGAGGACGACCGCGGCTTCGTACAGGTCGCCGACGTCAACCAGATCGGTGTCCTACTCGCTAAATCCAACGGGCCGATCGATCCGACCGCGTCGGTGAAACGCGGAGTGTTCGCGCCCGGGGACACCTGGATATCGACGGAGTATCTGTTCCGCCGCGACGAGGACGGGGACTACTGGTTGATGGGCAGGCGCGGCTCGGAGGTCCACACCGCGCGCGGGCTGGTGTATGCCGAACCGGTCACCGACGCACTCGGTCACATCAACGGCGTGGACCTCGCGGTCACCTACAACGTGCCGGTAGGTGACCAGCAGGTGGCGGTATCGGCGCTGGCGCTGCTCCCGGGAGCCACCGTCACCGCGGCCGACTTGACCGAAGCCCTCGCCAACCTACCCGCCGGGGTTGGACCTGACATTGTGCACGTTTGCCCGGAACTGCCCCTCAGCCCGACGACCTACCGTCCGACCGTCAGCGCACTGCGGGCCGCCGGGATCCCCAAGGCGAAACGCCAGGCGTGGTATTTCGACGCGGATAGCAACGAGTTCCGCCGGCTGACTCCCGCCGCGCGGTCCGGGCTGAGCAGCGCGCGTTGATGCTGGACGATTCGCTGCTGCGCATCCTGGTGTGCCCGGCGGACCGGGGTCCGTTGGTTCTGGTGGACGCGGGCGAGGGGGGCCTGCTCTACAACCCGCGGCTGCGGCGCGCCTACCGCATCGAGGACGGGATCCCGGTGCTGCTGATCGACGAGGCGCGCGATGTCGACGCCGACGAGCACGACCGGCTCATGGCGCGAGCGCGTCCGGCAGATCCCCGGTGAGGTAGCGCTGCAGGTTCGGCGCGACGGTTCGCGCGATCTGCTCGGCCGGCAGCGACGCGAACGGCTCCAATTCCAGGATGTAGCGCGCGATCACCACGCCCACCAGTTGCGACGCGACGAACTCGACCCTGATAAGTCCGCTGCCCGGGGGGTTGTCGACGCGTGACCCCACTTCGACCGCGATCACGTCTTGGATGAACGAACGAAACAGGTTGGCCTCGGGACCGGCCAGGATCGACCGCAGGGTGGCCATGAAGGCGGTGCCGATCTCGGAGTCCCACAGCGACAACAACGTTGACGGAATTTTGTAGCCGAGCTCCTCGACGGGCACTTCGCGCAACGGGCCGAGAACCGCCATCGGGTCGATCGGGATGCGAACCGCCGCGGCGAACAGCCTTTCCTTGGTGCCGAAGTAGTGGTGCACCAACGCCGAATCGACGCCCGCCGCCGCGGCCACCGCACGTACCGACGTATTGCTAATCCCGTTGTGGGCAAACAATTCTCGGGCACTGGCCAGGATCCGATCCCGGGTATCGGAGCTCCCCGCCGGTCGCCCGGGCCGCCTGCGCCTGGCGTTGGTTGCCGCCACGCTAGGGCGTCCGTCGCCGCAGGGTCGCAGCGGCCAGGCACAGCGCCGCGAGCGCGAAACCGAGCACGACGACGATGTCGCGCACCGCGATGTGGGTGAGCTCGGGATGCGCGCCCACCTGCTGCAGGGCCTCCAGCGCGTAGCTGGCCGGCAGCACATCGCTGATCCACTGCAGCCAGTGCGGCATCAACGCCCGGGGCGCGATGATGCCGGCCAGCAGCAGCTGCGGCACCATCACCAGCGGTATGAACTGCACCGCCTGAAACTCGGTGCGGGCGAACGCACTACAGAGCAGCCCCAGGCCGACGCCAAGGACCGCGTTGATGATCGCGATCACGAACACCCACACCGGGCTGCCAGCGGTGTCGAAGCCGAGCAACCAAAACGACACGGCGCAAGCCACGCTCGCTTGCACCGCGGCGGCGATCGAGAACGCCGTGCCATAGGCGATCAGCAGGTCGAGCCGGCGCAGCGGAGTGGTCAGAATGCGCTCCAGCGTCCCCGATGCCCGTTCGCGCTGCATCGTGATCGACGTGATGATGAACATCACGAAAAGCGGGAACAGGCCCAGCAGGATCAGGCAGATGTTGTTGAACGGCGTTGGCGTGCCAGGGCGGTGCGGAGCATTTTCGAACATGAAGTACATCAGCGTTATGACCAGGACCGGCACCGCCAGGATCATCGCGACGCTGCGGTGGTCGGCGGCCAGCTGACGCAGGATCCGTGTTGTGGTCGCGGTGTACCCCCTGAGGAGGGGAAGCCCTAACCCGCTTGGAGCGTGGTGCTGCGCCTGATGATCGACAGAAACGCGTCCTCCAGTGACGTGCATCCGGTGTCCTCTCGTAGTTGGGTCGGGGTCGTGTGCGCAACCAAGCGGCCGTCGCGCATCAGCAACAGGTCACCGCAGTGGTCGGCTTCGTCCATGACGTGGCTGGAGACCAGCAGCGTCGTCCCGCCGCCGGCGAGATCGGCGAACTGCTCCCAGAGATCGGCCCGCAGCACGGGATCCAGGCCCACCGTTGGCTCGTCCAGCACCAGCAGATCGGGTTGGCAGACCAGCGCGCACGCCAGCGACGCCCTGGTGCGCTGGCCACCGGAGAGGTTGCCGCAGAAGGCGGTGCGATGATCCGTGAGGCCCACGCGTTCGATCGCCGTATCCGCGGCGCTGTTGTCGAAGCCGTATAGCGAGGCGAAATAGCGGACATTGTCGACGATCCGCAGGTCGTTGTAGATGGTTGGGTCCTGCGGCATGTATCCGACGCGATGACGCAGCGCCGCGGACCCGGCCGGCTGGCCCAGCACCGCCACCGTGCCGGCCGTCACGAGCTGGGTGCCGACGATGCAGCGGATCAGCGTGGTCTTGCCGCAGCCGGACGGACCGAGCAGGCCGGTGATGCTGCCCCGGGCGACCCGCACCGAGAAGTCGTGCAGCGCAGGGCGTTTGAAGCGGATCACGCGCAGATGCTCGATGCTGACGGCGGGCTCGCTACCTTGCGACATTAATTCATCATGCGATGAAGTCATCATAAGATGAATATCCGCCGTCGGCTCGCGCTTGTCAAGACTCCGGGCGGGATTGTCCTGCCGCCGCGGCTTGCAGGTGGGACGATTTGTTGGCGACGTTGGGAGTTGGGATCGGTAGCGAAGCGGACACATAAATCTCGCAAGTGCTCCCGACTAACCTGGCGGCCCGACAGCCACGAGAAGGAACGGTGATGGACGATTTACTGACGGATCACGACGATCCCGAGAAGCGCATCGCCGCTCTGGAACGCCAGCACGGCGCGGCGTCGTCGCGCCGTTTCGTCGCGTCCGCCGCCCCACCCAGCACCAAGCAGATGATGAAGTACACCTACGTGCTCATGTTCGGGGCCATGGCGGCGCTTGGCTTGGTGAATATGGCGCTTTTTCTGATTGGTGCCGCCGTGGGGACGCAAGTGTTCGTGCAAGTCGGTGGCCCCCTCGTGTTCATCGCGTTTCTGCTAGGTGCCATGCCGGCTTTCGGCGCCTTCCGACGGCGGATGAATCGCGAAAAGACGGTCCTCGTCGACGTCGGCAGCGGCGGCCTGACCGTCAGCACAAAGCCTGGTGACGTCTTTTCGTTCGGTGAAGCGCAGCTGGGCCGATGGACCCTCGAGGGGTACGGCGCCG
This sequence comes from uncultured Actinomycetota bacterium, assembly GCA_963703795.1. Taxonomy (GTDB): domain Bacteria; phylum Actinomycetota; class Actinomycetes; order Mycobacteriales; family Mycobacteriaceae; genus Mycobacterium. The sequence goes on from CAVPFT010000044.1 coordinate 151,281, forward strand.
TCACGAAAGGCACGGCGCTGCACCTGCGAAGCGGCGGCCGGGACCGCTTCGTTCTCGGCGGACGGGATCATCGCATTGCCAACGAAACACCGCTGGAAGCGCCGCCCGTGGACAGCGTCGACGCGTCGATGTCGGCCCCTGAGTTCGATGAGTTTCTCACCATGGTCGGTGGCCCGCGACGGCCGGATGTGCACGCGCCCACGCCGGGGCAACCGACTCGCTGTCTGCTGACGCCCAACCCCGCGAGAATGTTCTCGTCCTCAATCTTTGGGATGTTCAAAAACACCGCAACGGCGCTGAGAATGAACGCCAACCCACCGAAATCGAGCATGGCCATCGACGTGGGCGAGGATGCGATCTCGGTGATCGACCTGACGAGCAACGCGCGCATTGCCTCGGCCCCGCTTGAACAGGTGACCGCGACACCGGCAGCAAGCACCCGTTCGGTTCCGCGCATGGGTGTGTTGACGATGGCCGTCCTGGTCGTGCGCGTTCCCGACTCGGAACCACTGACCATCGGGTGCCCCGATTGGGCCGGGCCCCCGGAGTCGACGTGGAGCGGCGGCACCAAGCTGGCGTACCGCTTTGCGTGGCGCGGCGAGGTGCCCGCCGAGGACGAACCGGCGTTTGTGATCTCGGACGCGGATTGGCTGACGCTCGTCGAGAAATTCGGCTTGGCCCCGCGTCTGGAGGACAGGGCAACGCAAGGAAGCGCCGCCACAACGCCGGGTGGGGCGCCACTGGCTCGGCCCAAACGCAAGATCTGGATTTATGCCGCCATTTTCGCCGGGATCATGTTCATCGCGGCCCCCGCGATGATGTTGGTCGCCGGCAATATCTCGAACAGCCATCAACGCCAAGCCGATCAGCGGAAGGCGGATCGGGAAAAGCCGTTCGCGCTGCCGTTCACCGACCTGCGCGTTCCGCACGGTGTCGCGGTGGATGCCGCCGGCAACGTCTACGTCACCGACTCCCACACCAATCGCGTGGTGAAGCTGACGGCCGGGTCCAACACGCAAACCGTGCTGCCGTTCACCGGTCTCGATTTGTGCGCCAACGTCATCGAGGCTGCCACCGCCGGTGTGGCGGTGGACGCCGCCGGCGACGTCTACGTCAGCGACAGCTGCCACAACCGGGTGGTGAAGCTGGCGGCCGGGTCGAGCACCCAAACCGTGCTGCCGTTCCGGGGCCTGGATTCCCCCACGGTGTGGCGGTGGACAGCGCCGGTGCCGTGTACGTGCGTCGACCACTCCGACGGTCGGGTACTGAAGTTGGCGGCCGGGTCGGGCACCCAAACCGTGCTGCCGAAGACCGGCACGCGCCGGTCCCACCGGCGACGTGGCGGTGGACACCACCGGCAACGTCTACGTCAGCTGCAGCCGCGGGCGCAGTCGCCTTAGTTGTCTGATGAGGCTGGCGCCCGGGTCGGACACCTGGACCAGGTTGCCGTCAGCCCCCGACCACTCCGGCGACACTTTCAGCTCGGGCGAGCAGAACCGTGGCGGTGGACGCCGCCGGCAATGTGTACGTGATCGCGTCGAGAAGACGTGCTCGAAGTTGGCGCCCGGGTCGGGCAACTGGACAGAGCTGCAGGGAGCGCCGCCCTTGGTGGACCCCCTGGGTTTGGCGGTGGACACCCGCGGCAACGTGTACGTCACCGATCACCTGGGCTCCCGGGCGACGGAGGGGGCCTTCCCTGGGAGAAGGATGACGCGCAGGGTTTCGTGCTCAAGCTGCCCGCGGGCTGACACCCGTTGCGGGACGGTTAGATAACTGCGGTGAGCGCTGACGAACTGCAGGTCGACCCGGTCGCGGCCGCGCGTCGACTGCTCGGCGCCACCCTCAGCGGACGGGGCGTGCGCGCCGTCGTCGTCGAGGTCGAGGCCTACGGCGGGGTTCCCGACGGTCCCTGGCCGGATGCCTCGGCCCACTCCTACCGCGGCCGCAACGGCCGTAACGCCGTGATGTTCGGACCGCCCGGGCGCCTTTACACCTACCGCAGCCACGGGATCCACGTCTGCGCCAATGTGTCGTGCGCACCCGATGGGACCGCGGCGGCCGTCTTGCTGCGGGCCGCGGCCCTCGAGGACGGCACCGACGTCGCGCGCGCCCGCCGCGGTGAGCTGGTCCGCGCCGCCGCGCTGGCGCGCGGCCCGGGCAATCTGTGCTCGGCTCTGGGAATCACCATGGACGACAACGGAATTGATCTATTCGACCCGGACGGCCCGGTGACGCTGGAACTCAATGCCCCGTTGACCGCCGTGACCGGTCCCCGCGTCGGGGTCAGCCAGGCCGCCGACCGACCGTGGCGATTGTGGCTCGCGGGCCGACCGGAGGTCTCGGCCTACCGCCGCAGCCCCCGGGCTCCGGCGCCGGGCCAGAGCAACTAATTCGTGCCGAACGTCGAGCTGTTGGGCGAGGATGCCCGAAACCGCACCACAAGTCGACGCTGGTCGCCGTCTGAGGCTCTGGGAGAATCTTCCAACATGATCCTGGATGAGCTGGGCTGGCGCGGGTTGATCGCCCAGTCCACCGACCTCGATGCGCTGGCCGCCGAAGCGCGCCGCGGGCCCATCACGGTCTACGCCGGCTTCGACCCGACCGCGCCGAGCCTGCATGCCGGACACCTGGTGCCGCTGCTGGCGTTGCGTCGGTTTCAGCGCGCCGGGCACCGCCCGATCGTGCTCGCCGGTGGCGCCACCGGCATGATCGGTGACCCGCGCGACGCCGGGGAGCGCAGCCTCAACGAGGCCGACACCGTCGCCGCCTGGACCGAACGGATCCGCGGGCAGCTGGAACGCTTCGTCGATTTCGACGATTCGGCCCAGTCTTCTACGGGCGCCATCGTCGTCGACAACCTGGAGTGGACGGGCCGCCTGTCCGCCATCGAGTTCCTGCGCGATATCGGCAAGCACTTCTCGGTCAACGTGATGCTGGATCGCGACACCGTCCGGCGGCGCCTGGAGGGCGAGGGAATCTCCTACACCGAATTCAGTTACATGCTGCTGCAGGCCAACGACTACGTCGAATTGCACCGGCGTCACGGCTGCACGCTGCAGATCGGCGGCTCCGATCAGTGGGGCAACATCATCGCCGGGGTCCGCCTGGTCCGCCAGAAGCTGGGCGCCGGCGTGCATGCGCTGACGGTCCCGCTGGTGACCGCCGCCGACGGCACCAAATTCGGCAAATCCACCGGCGGCGGCAGCTTGTGGCTGGACCCGCAGATGACCAGCCCGTACGCCTGGTACCAGTACTTCGTCAACACCGCCGACGCCGATGTGATCCGGTACCTGCGCTGGTTCACCTTCCTGACGGCCGAGGAGCTGGCCGAGCTGGAACAGGCCACGGCCGAGCGCCCGCAGCAACGCGCCGCTCAACGACGGCTGGCCCGCGAGCTCACCGTTCTGGTGCACGGCGAGGCGGCCACCGAGGCGGTCGAGCACGCCAGCCGGGCGCTCTTCGGGCAGGGCGAACTGAGCCGCTTGGACGAGGCGACGCTGGCCGCGGCGCTACGCGAGACGTCGGTCGCCGAACTCAAGCCGGGTGGTCCCGACGGGATCGTCGACCTCTTGGTGGCCACCGGCCTGTCGGCCAGCAATAAGGCCGCCCGGCGCACGATCGGCGAAGGCGGCGTTTCGGTCAACAACGTGCGCATCGACAGCGACGAATGGGTGCCCCAGTCGTCGGACTTCCTGCACGGCCGGTGGCTGGTGCTGCGCCGCGGCAAACGCAACGTCGCCGGCATCGAAAAGGTCTAGAAAAGGTCTAGCCGCCGGGCGCCCGTATCCTTTCCAGAGTGGTCGACGACAAGCAGGGGCAGGGGGGTGGGCGACGACCGCGCTCGGCGTCGGGTGGCTGGTCGGGCCCGGGCCGTGCGCGCCCGGTCCAGCCACGCAGCGCCGACCAACCCGGCCAAGGCGATCGCGCGCCCCGGGATGCAGGCCGGCGGGCCCCCGATACCGCCCGGGGTCGAGGCCAGGCAGCTGGCACCCGAGGTCCGGCGCGAACTGACCACCCTGGACCGCGCCACGGCCGACGCGGTGGCACGCCATTTGGTGGCCGCCGGTGAGCTGATCGACGAGGACCCGGAAGCCGCGCTGAGCCACGCCCGCGCGGCGCGCGCCCGCTCCAGCAGGATCGCCGCGGTCCGCGAGGCCGTCGGAATCGCCGCCTACCAGTGCGGCGATTGGGGCCAGGCGCTGGCCGAATTGCGCGCCGCGCGCAGGATGGGCAGCAAGTCCTCATTGCTTGCAATGATCGCCGATTGCGAACGCGGACTTGGCCGTCCGGAACGGGCGATCGAGCTGGCGCGCGGACCCGAGGCGGCCCAGCTCAGCGGCGACGACGCCGACGAGTTGCGCATCGTGGCGGCCGGCGCGCGCTCTGATCTCGGGCAGTTCGAGCAGGCGCTGACCGTCTTGTCCACGCCGCAGCTTGACCCGAGCCGCAACGGCTCGACGCCGGCGCGGTTGTTCTACGCCTACGCGGACACCCTGCTGGCGCTCGGCCGTAACGACGAAGCGCTGCAATGGTTTTTGCGTTCCGCGGCCGCCGACATCGAAGGCGTCACCGACGCCGAAGATCGTGTCAGCGAGCTGGGCTGAAGTGACAGGCTGACCGTGAAAAGCATTGCGCAGGAATATGATTGCCTGCTGATAGACCTGGACGGAACGGTATTTCGTGGCGCCGAGCCCACTGCCGGCGCGGTGCACTCGCTCGACGAGGTGCACAGCCGCAAGCTGTTTGTGACCAACAACGCCTCCCGCAGCGCCGACCAGGTGGCGTCGCATTTGCGTGAGCTCGGCTTCACCGCCACCGGCGACGATGTCGTCACCAGTGCCCAGAGCGCGGCCCACCTGCTGGCCGGTGAGCTACCGGCGGACTCCGCGGTGCTGATCGTGGGTACCGAGGCCTTGGCCAACGAGATCGCCGCCGTCGGACTGCGTCCGGTGCGCCGGTACGACGACGCGCCGGTGGCCGTGGTGCAGGGCCTGTCCACGACCATCGGCTGGCCCGATCTTGCCGAGGCCGCCCTGGCCATCCGGGCCGGCGCCCTGTGGGTGGCCGCCAACGTCGACCCCACCTTGCCCACCGAGCGTGGCCTGGTGCCCGGGAACGGATCCCTGGTCGCCGCGCTGCGGGCGGCCACCGACACCGAACCACGGGTGGCGGGCAAACCGGCGCCAGGCTTATTCCAAGATGCGGTGGCCCGGGGCGATTTCCGCGCGTCGTTGGTGATCGGCGACAGATTGGACACCGACATCGAGGGCGCCACCGCCGCCAAGCTGCCCAGCCTGATGGTGCTCACCGGGGTCAATAACGCGCGGGATGCGGTGTTAGCCGAACCCGCGCGCCGGCCCACCTACATCGGCCACGACCTGCGCTCGCTGCACCAGGACGGCGAGCTGCTCGCGGTGGGGCCGCAGCCGGGCTGGCACGTCGACGTCGGCGAGAAGGCGGTGACGGTCAGCGCCAATGGCGCCGACGAGGGAGACGGACTGGCGATCGTCCGCGCGGTCGCCGCCGCGGTATGGGGTGCCCGGGATGCCCGTGCCTTGCGGATCGAGGCGGCCGACGACCGGGCCCGCGACGCGCTGCAGCGCTGGTCTCTGGTGCGCGGCGATTAGCCGATAGCTACCGTAGAACCGCAATGGAAATCGATCCCGATCAGCTTCGCGCTGAAATTGACGCCCTGGTGGCCCGGCTGCCCGATACCGACCACCCCGAACGACAGCCGTCGCTCGCCGAGCTAGAAGAGATAGCCCGCCGCCTTTCCGAGGCCCACGACGTGCTGTTGCGGGCGCTGGAGTCGGCGGAGAAGGGCTGAGGTCGGCGGTGGCACGACGTGCCCGCGTTGACGCCGAGCTCGTCCGCCGCGGGCTCGCCCGATCTCGTCAGCAGGCCGCGGAGTTGATCGGCGCCGGGAAGGTGAGCATCAACGGCATGCCGGCGCGCAAGCCCGGCACTGCGGTCGCCGTCACCGCTGCGCTGACGGTCGCCGGCGATCGCGAACGCGGCTGGGTGTCGCGCGGGGCGCACAAACTCATCGGCGCGCTGGACGCCTTCGAGATCCCCGTCGCGGGCCGCCGCTGCCTGGACGCCGGGGCGTCGACGGGTGGGTTCACCGAGGTGCTGCTGGATCGGGGAGCGGCCGAAGTGGTGGCCGCGGACGTGGGGTACGGCCAGCTCGCTTGGTCGTTGCGCAGCGACGCACGCGTGCAGGTTGTCGAGCGGACCAACGCCCGTGAGCTGTCGCCCGGGGCGATCGGCGGCCCGGTCGACCTGGTGGTGGCCGACCTGTCGTTCATCTCGCTGGCCACGGTGTTGCCGGCGCTGATTGGATGTGCTTGGCCGAGTGCGGATATCGTTCCAATGGTGAAGCCGCAGTTTGAGGTGGGGAAGGGCCAGGTCGGCGCCGGCGGCGTGGTCCACGACCCCGGCTTGCGAGCCGACGCGGTGTTGTCCGTGGCGCGGCGCGCCGGGGAACTGGGCTGGCAAGCCGTCGACGTCACCGCCAGCCCGCTGCCGGGCCCGTCGGGCAACGTCGAATACTTCCTGTGGCTGCGCGCCCAAACAGACCGGTCCCTGTCGGATGAAGGGCTGGTGCATGCGATACACCGCGCGATAAGCGAGGGTCCGCAATGAGCACTGACCGTACCGTCCTGCTGGTGGTCCACCCCGGCCGCGACGAAGTGACCGAGACCGCGCGGCGCGTGCAGAAGGTATTGGGCGACAACGGAATTAGCCTTCGGGTGCTATCCGCCGAGGCGGTCGACCGGGAATCGCTGCACCTGGCCCCCGACGACATACGGGCAATTGGCGCCGAAATCGAGGTGGTCGACGCGGACCCGCGGGCGGCCGAGGGCTGCGAACTGGTGCTGGTGCTCGGCGGCGATGGCACCTTCCTGCGGGCGGCCGACCTCGCCCGAAACGCCGGAATTCCGGTGCTGGGCGTCAACCTCGGCCGGATCGGCTTCTTGGCCGAGGCCGAGGCCGAGCACATCGACCGGGTGCTGGAGCACGTGGTCGCGCGGGACTACCGGGTGGATGAGCGCCTCACGCTCGATGTGGTGGTCCGCGAAAAGGGCCGCCTCATCGAGCAGGGGTGGGCGCTCAACGAAATGAGCCTGGAAAAGGGCCCGCGGCTGGGCGTGCTCGGGGTGGTCGTCGAAATCGATGGGCGGCCGGTATCGACGTTCGGCTGCGACGGGGTGTTGGTGTCGACGCCGACCGGATCCACCGCCTACGCGTTCTCGGCCGGCGGCCCGGTGTTGTGGCCGGACCTCGAGGCAATCCTGGTGGTCCCCAACAACGCTCACGCGCTGTTCGGCCGCCCGATGGTCACCAGCCCCGAAGCGACCATCGCGATCGAGACGGAAGCCGACGGCCACGACGCCCTGCTGTTCTGCGACGGTCGCCGCGAAATGCTGATACCGGCCGGCGGCCGGGTCGAGGTGAAACGTTGTGGCACACCCGTGAAGTGGGCACGGCTGGACAGCGCGCCGTTCACCGACCGGTTGGTGCGCAAATTCCGGTTGCCGGTGACCGGTTGGCGCGGGAAGTAACGGCGCGACCTGGTGCTGACCGAAATCCGAATCGAGTCGCTGGGCGCCATCAGCGCCGCGGTCGGGGAGTTCGGCCGTGGCCTGACCGTGCTGACCGGCGAGACCGGCACCGGCAAGACCATGGTCGTGACCGGGCTGCAGCTGCTCGGCGGTGCACGCGCCGACCCGACCCGCGTGCGGTCCGGATCCGACCGAGCGGTCGTCGAAGGCCGTTTCACGACAACCGATCTCGACGACGCCGTGGTGGCGCAGCTGGATGAGATGCTGGACGCGTCGGGCGCGGAGCGCGATGAGGACGGCAGTGTGATCGTGCAGCGTTCGGTCAGCCGCGACGGACCTTCGCGGGCCTATCTCGGGGGTCGCAGCGTGCCCGCCAAGTCGTTGAGCGACGTCACCAACGAGCTGCTGACCCTGCACGGGCAGAACGACCAGCTCCGGTTGATGCGGGCCGAGGAACAACGCGGCGCGCTGGACCGCTTCGCGGGGGCCGGTCCGGGGTTGGAGCGCTACCGCAAACTGCGCGACGCTTGGCTGTCGGCGCGGCGCGACCTCATCGACCGCCGCAAGCGCTCCCGCGAACTCGCCCAGGAGGCGGACCGGCTGAAATTCGCGCTGAGCGAGATCGACACCGTCGACCCGCAGCCCGGGGAAGACGATGCGCTGGTCGCCGACATCCTGCGGCTCTCCGAACTGGACACGTTGCGCGAGGCCGCGGCCGTGGCGCGCGCGGCGTTGTCGGCGGACGACCCGGACGGGTCCGGCCTCAGTGCCACCGACACCCTGGGAAAGGCAAGGGCCGCACTGGAATCGACCGATGATGCGACGCTGCAGGCGTTGGCCGGCCAAGTCGGCGAGGCCCTGACGGTGGTCGCCGACGCGGCGCGCGAACTGGGCGGATTCCTGGACGACCTGCCCGTCGACGCCAGCGCGCTGGAATCCAAGCTGGTCCGACAAGCCCAACTACGCACCCTGACCCGCAAGTACGCCGCGGACATCGACGGCGTGCTGCGGTGGGCCGCGGAGTCCCGGGAGCGGCTGGCGCAACTCGACGTCTCCGAAGAAGGGCTAGCAGCGCTGGAACGGCGGGTCGATGAGCTGGCGCGCGAATTATGCGAAGCCGCAGTCGATCTCAGCGAGATTCGGCGCAAGGCCGCCAAACGACTGGCCAAAGAGGTGACGGCGGAGCTGTCCGGGCTGGCGATGGCCGACGCCGAATTCACTATCGGCGTGACGATCGATGTCGCGATTGGCCAGGATGATCCGGCCACACTGACGCTGCCCTCCGGCGAGCCGGCCCGGGCCGGCGGCGATGGCATCGACCAGGTCGAGTTCGGGTTCGCGGCGCACCGCGGCATCACGGTGCTGCCGCTGGCGAAGAGCGCGTCCGGTGGCGAGTTGTCCCGGGTGATGCTGGCGCTGGAGGCGGTGCTGGCCGCTTCGGCGGCGGGCACCACCATGGTGTTCGACGAGGTCGATGCCGGCGTCGGCGGCCGGGCGGCGGTGCAGATCGGGCGGCGGTTGGCCCGGTTGGCGCGCACCCACCAGGTCATCGTGGTCACGCACCTGCCACAGGTCGCGGCGTACGGCGACGTGCACCTGGTGGTGCATAACGCCGGACCAAAGGGAACCAGCGTGGTGCGGCGGGTGAGCGGCGACGACCGGGTCGCCGAGCTGGCGCGGATGCTGGCCGGCCTGGGCGACTCCGACAGCGGGCGCGCGCACGCCCGTGAACTCCTCGACGCGGCGCAAAGCGGCGAGATCTAGCCTCTGGAATCGGCGAGCGTGCGTGTCTGCGCGCCGACACGCCGCAAAACCTGTACAACTGCGCACACTCGCCCATCAAACCGATGTCCAACATTTATCAGCCTGTGACAGATGTGACTCTAGATAACTTGTGGGGCTAATGTTACGGCGCGCCTCCCCGCGTCACCCATGGTTCACCGACAGAATCGCCCCCATGAAGATGTCAGGGCTGCTATCGCGTAACACCAACCGGCCGGGCCTCACCGGCACCGCCCGGGTGGACCGGAACATCGACCGACTGCTGCGCAGGGTCGGTCCCGGCGACATAGTGGTGCTCGACATCCTGGATCTGGACCGCATCACCGCGGACGCGCTGGTGGAAGCGGACATCGCCGCCGTCGTCAACGCATCGCCGTCGGTCTCGGGCCGCTACCCGAATCTGGGGCCGGAGGTGCTGGTCAACAACGGGGTCACGCTGATCGACGAGACCGGGCCCGACATCTTCAAGAAGGTCAAGGACGGCGCCAGGATTCGCCTGCACGAAGGCGGGGTGTACGTCGGCGACCGCCGGCTGGTCCGCGGCACCGAACGCACCGATCACGACATCGCCGACCTGATGCGCGAGGCCAAGAGCGGACTGGCCGCCCACCTGGAGGCGTTCGCGGGCAACACCATCGAGTTCATCAAGAGCGAAAGCCCGCTGTTGATCGACGGTATCGGCATCCCCGACATCGACGTGGACCTACGCCGTCGGCACGTGGTGATCGTCGCCGACGAGCCCAGCGCCACCGATGATCTCCGATCCCTCAAGCCGTTCATCAAGGAATACCAGCCGGTGCTCATCGGCGTCGGTCTCGGCGCGGACGTGTTGCGCGGTGCGGGTTATCGCCCCCAGATCATCGTCGGCGACCCCGAGCACATCAGCACCGAAGCCCTCAAGTGCGGTGCCCACGTGGTGTTGCCCGCCGACGCCGACGGACACGCGCCCGGTTTGGAACGAATTCAGGATCTCGGGGTCGGGGCGATGACCTTTCCCGCCGCGGGTTCGGCGGTCGACCTGGCCCTGCTGCTCGCGGATCACCACGGCGCGGCGTTGCTCGTGACGGCCGGCCACACCGCCAACATCGAGACGTTCTTCGACCGGACGCGCACGCAAAGCAACCCGTCGACCTTCCTGACCCGGCTTCGCGTCGGGGAGAAGGTGGTGGACGCCAAGGCCGTTGCCACCTTGTACCGCAACCACATTTCGGCGGGCGCCATCGCGCTTCTGGCGCTGACGATGCTGATCGCCGTCATTGTCGCCCTGTGGGTGTCGCGCACGGACGGCATGGTGCTGCATTGGATAACCGATTACTGGAACCACTTCTCCCTCTGGGTGCAGCACTTGATCACCTAGGCCTTTCAGGACGGTGCGTTAAATGATCTCGTTACGCCAACACGCGTTATCCCTGGCCGCCGTGTTCTTGGCGTTGGCCGTGGGAGTCGTGCTCGGTTCGGGCTTTTTGTCGGACACCCTGCTGTCGAGCCTGCGTGACGAGAAACGCGACCTGTACTCACAGATCAGCGGGCTAAACGACCAAAAGAACACGCTGAACGAAAAGCTCTCGGCGGCAAACAATTTCGACAACCAACTGGCCGGCCGGATGGTGCACGACGCGCTTGGTGGCAAATCGGTGGTCGTGTTCCGCACCCCGGACGCAAAAGACGACGACGTCGCCGCGGTGTCCAAATACATCGGCCAGGCCGGCGGCACGGTCACGGGAACGGTGTCGCTGACGCAGGAATTCGTCGATGCCAACTCCGCGGAGAAACTGCGGACGGTGGTCAACTCGTCGATCCTGCCGGCGGGTCAGCAACTGAGCACCAAGCTCGTCGACCAGGGTTCGCAGGCCGGCGACCTGTTGGGCATCGCCGTGCTGACCAACACCAACCCGGCCGTGCCTCCCGTCGACGACCCGCAGCGCGATACCGTGCTGGCCTCGCTGCGCGATACGGGATTCATCACCTATCAGCCCAGCGACCGCATGCCGGCGGCCAATGCTGCGCTGATCGTCACCGGCAGCGCGCTACCCCAGGATGCGGGCAATCAGGGCGTCAGCGTGGCCCGGTTCTCCGCCGCATTGGCGCCGCACGGCTCGGGCACCCTGCTGGCCGGGCGCGACGGTTCGGCGACGGGAGGCGCCGCGGTCGCGGTGACCCGCGCCGACACCGGCATGTCGTCGGCGATCAGCACCGTCGACGACCTGGACACCGCGCCGGGACGGATCACCGCGGTCCTGGGCCTGCATGATCTGATCAACGGGGGCCATATCGGGCAGTACGGCACCGGTCATGGCGCCACGTCAATCACGGTGCCTCAGTAAGGCCAATTGGGTCGCCAATAGGGCGTGTTCGCGGCACCGCGGCGTGCCGAGTGTTAGGGTGGGTTTCCGTGGGTCGGCAGGCCCAGCTAGTTAACTAAAGCCCTGCCGCGTCTTCACGGAGGTCGCCAGTGCGTAAGCACCCGCAAAGCGCCACCAAGCACCTCTTCGTCAGCGGGGGCGTCGCGTCGTCGCTGGGTAAGGGCCTGACCGCCAGCAGCCTCGGGCAGCTGCTGACCGCCCGCGGGTTGCACGTGACGATGCAGAAGCTCGACCCGTACCTCAACGTCGACCCGGGCACGATGAACCCCTTCCAGCACGGCGAGGTTTTCGTCACAGAGGACGGCGCCGAGACCGACCTCGACGTCGGCCACTACGAGCGGTTCCTGGATCGGGATCTGTCCGGTTCGGCGAATGTTACTACCGGACAAGTGTATTCGACCGTTATCGCCAAGGAACGACGCGGTGAATACCTCGGTGACACGGTGCAGGTGATCCCGCACATCACCGACGAGATCAAGCGGCGCATCCAGGCGATGGCTCAACCGGATGCCGACGGCCACCGCCCGGACGTCGTGATCACCGAAATCGGTGGCACCGTGGGCGATATCGAGTCGCAGCCCTTCCTGGAGGCGGCCCGGCAGGTTCGCCACGACCTCGGCCGGGAAAACGTGTTCTTTCTGCACGTGTCGCTGGTGCCTTACCTCGCCCCATCCGGTGAGCTCAAGACCAAGCCCACGCAGCACTCGGTGGCCGCACTGCGCAGCATCGGCATCACCCCGGACGCGCTGATACTGCGCTGCGACCGGGACGTCCCCGAGGCGCTGAAGAACAAGATCGCGCTGAGTTGCGACGTCGACATCGACGGCGTCATCTCCACCCCGGACGCACCGTCGATCTACGACATCCCGAAGGTGCTACACCGCGAGGAACTCGACGCCTTCGTGGTGCGCCGCCTCAACCTGCCGTTCCGCGACGTGGACTGGACCGAATGGGACGACCTGCTGCGCAGAGTGCATGAGCCGCACGAGACGGTGCGAATCGCCTTGGTAGGCAAGTATGTTGAGCTTTCCGACGCCTACCTGTCGGTCACCGAGGCGCTGCGTGCCGGCGGCTTCAAACACCACGCCAAGGTCGAAATGGTCTGGGTGCCCTCCGACGAATGCACCAGCGATGCGGCCGCCGCGCTGGCCGACGTGCACGGCGTGCTGATCCCCGGCGGGTTCGGCATCCGCGGAATCGAGGGCAAGATCGGCGCCATCCGTCATGCCCGGGCGCGGGGGCTACCGTTGCTGGGTCTGTGCCTCGGCCTGCAGTGCATCGTGATCGAAGCCGCGCGCTCGGTGGGTCTCACGGAGGCCAATTCGGCCGAATTCGAGCCGGGTACACCGGATCCCGTCATCTCCACGATGGCCGACCAGGAACAGATCGTCGCCGGTGAAGCCGACCTCGGCGGCACCATGCGGCTGGGGGCCTATCCCGCGGTGCTCGAGCCGGATTCGATTGTGGCCCAAGCCTATGGAATGACGGAGGTTTCCGAGCGACACCGGCACCGTTACGAGGTCAACAACGCCTACCGCGAACGGATCGCCGAAAGCGGGCTGCGGTTCTCCGGGACCTCGCCCGACGGGCACCTGGTGGAGTTCGTCGAATACCCGCCCGACGTGCACCCGTTCGTCGTCGGCACCCAGGCACACCCCGAACTCAAGAGCCGGCCCACCCGGCCGCACCCGCTATTCGTCGCCTTCGTCGGGGCGGCCCTTGACTACAGGGCGGGCGAGCAGTTGCCGGTGGAAATTCCCGAGCACTCGCCCAACGGCAGTCAGCACCGAGACAGCGTTGCGCGGCCGCTACCCGAGCCCGCGTCCCGTGGCTGAGCACGTATTCGAGACGGCGTCATCCGAAACGCTGCACACCGGAAACATTTTCGCGCTGCGCCGTGACGAGGTGCGGATGCCGGGCGGCAACATAGCGATACGGGAAGTCGTCGAGCACTACGGGGCGGTGGCGGTCGTGGCGATGGACGACCGCAAAAACATCCGGATGGTCTATCAGTACCGCCACGCGTTCCGCCGGCGACTGTGGGAGCTTCCCGCGGGCCTGCTCGATGTCGCGGGGGAGCCACCTCACCTAACGGCCGCGCGCGAGCTCCAGGAAGAAGTCGGCCTGCAAGCCGGCACCTGGCGGGTCCTGGTCGACCTCAATACGGCGCCCGGCTTCAGTGACGAATCGGTGCGGGTCTACCTGGCGACCGAGTTGAGCGAGGTGGATCGCCCCAAGGCGCACGACGAAGAAGCCGACATGACGATGCGCTGGGTTCCCATCGACGAGGCGGCCCGCCTTGTGATCGGCGGTGAGGTGTTCAATTCCATTGCCGTGGCCGGGATTTTGGCCGCCCATGCGGTAAGCACCGGGGTTGCGCAGCCGCGGCCGGTGGACAGCCCCTGGATCGACAAGCCGACGGCGTTCGCCGCGCGAAAGGCCGCGCAGTGACGGCGGTGGCGCTGGACACACAACTGCAGGGCTACCTCGACCACCTGACAATCGAGCGCGGTGTCGCGAAAAACACGCTGAGCTCCTATCGCCGCGACCTGCGCCGCTATAGCAAGCACCTGTCCGACCGCGGAATTCAGGATCTGGCCAAGGTCGGTGAGGACGACGTCAGTGAGTTTCTGGTCGCACTGCGGCGCGGCGATCCCGATTCCGGGGCCACGGCGCTGTCCGCGGTGTCGGCGGCGCGGGCACTGATCGCGGTACGCGGCCTGCATCGGTTCGCGGCGGCCGAAGGGCTGGCCGAACTGGACGTGGCCCGAGCGGTCAGGCCGCCGACGCCGGGGCGTCGGCTTCCCAAAAGCCTGACGATCGACGATGTGCTGGCGCTGCTGGAAGGCGCGGGTGGCGACAGCCCGAGCGACGGCCCGTTGACGCTGCGCAACCGGGCGCTGCTGGAGCTCTTGTACTCCACCGGATCACGGATCTCCGAGGCAGTCGGCCTCGACGTCGACGACATCGACACGCAGGCCAGATCCGTGCTGCTGCGCGGCAAGGGTGGCAAGCAGCGGCTGGTGCCGGTGGGGCGGCCCGCCGTGCAAGCGCTGGACGCCTACCTGGTGCGCGGCCGCCCGGACCTGGCGCGCCGCGGCCGCGGCACGCCGGCCATCTTCCTCAACGCGCGCGGCGGGCGGTTGTCGCGGCAAAGCGCGTGGCAGGTGCTGCAGGACGCCGCCGAGCGCGCCGGCATCACCTCGGGCGTGTCGCCGCACATGTTGCGGCATTCCTTCGCCACCCATCTGCTGGAGGGCGGCGCGGACGTCCGGGTCGTGCAGGAATTGCTGGGCCATGCCTCGGTGACGACGACGCAGATCTACACGCTGGTCACCGTGCACGCGCTGCGCGAGGTGTGGGCCGGAGCCCACCCCCGGGCCCGATAACTCTGCGCCGAACGTCGACTTGTTGGCCCAATCCCGCTGGAAATCCCGACACAAGTCGACGTTCGACGGGCGGTCAGCCCAGGTATTCGGACTCCAGCACCAGATCCGACACCAGCGACTGATATTCCAGGTGTGTCTTGTGCTCGACGGTGTTCCATAGCTTGCCCTGCTGCTGGCGCATGTATTCGCGGTATTTCGGCGCGCCGGGAATCCTGACGTTGTCGGCGACCGCGATCGTGCCCCGGTGCAGCCAGCCCCGGTCCAGGATGCTCTTCAGGTCGTCCAGGTAGGCGTCCTTGTCATGGTCGAGGAACACGAAATCGAGGGCGCCAGAGGCAAATCCGTGCTCAGCGGCCAGCGCGTCAAGGGTGCGTCCGCCGTCGCCGATGGTGCCGACGACGCACGTCACCCGGTCGGCGACACCGGCGTGCTCCCAGATCTGCCGGGCGTTGATGGCGTTTGCCTCGGCGAGTTCGACGGAGTAGACCTTGGCGGTGGGTGCGGCCCCGGCGATTCGCAGCGCGCCATATCCGCAGTAGGTGCCCAGCTCGAGCGCGAGCGCGGGATTCGCGCGACGCACGGCGGCGTCGAGAAGTAGCCCTTTTTCGTCGCCGACGTTGATCAGTATCGACTTCTCGTAGGCGAACTTGTCGATGGTGGCCAGCACGTCGTCGATGTCGCCGGCCCGGGCGTTCTTGAGGACGTACTCGACCGCCGCGGCCTCGCGTCCGTCACCGACCTGGCCCGTGGTGGTGAAGTTGCGGACCGCGGTGGCCATCCGCAAGGCCGACCATCGCAGCATGGGCAGTCGTCGCTTGAGGTCCATAGGGCCACCATAGGGCGGGCTGGAGGACTGCCAGGTCGGCTCTGAATGGTGCTGGTGTGACTGATGTTAACGCGTCGTGCGGGTGGGTGCTCCGCCCAGCGATTTTCCCCGTATTAGCTGGTTAATTGCCTGCGGGTCGCCCGGCTTAAAAGCGCGCAGCCGTTAGACTTTCCTGCGATGTGCACCTCCGGACGACCCCGGGCATGACCGACGATCCTGAGATCGGCATGACCGACCACGCCGACGACGATGTCGTCGTCGGGCTGACGGGACGTCCGCCGCGGCCGATCCCCCAACCCGAGCCGCGCACCTCGCACGGCCCGGCCAAGGTCGTCGCCATGTGCAACCAGAAGGGCGGCGTGGGGAAAACCACGTCGACGATCAACCTGGGCGCCGCGCTCGCCGAGTACGGTCGTCGGGTGCTGCTGGTGGACATGGACCCGCAGGGCGCGCTGTCGGCGGGCCTCGGTGTCCCGCACTACGAGCTGGAGAACACCATTCATAACGTGCTGGTGGAGCCGCGGGTCTCGATCGACGACGTGCTGCTCTCCACCCGGGTCAAGCACATGGACTTGGTGCCCAGCAATATCGACCTGTCGGCCGCCGAGATCCAGCTGGTCAACGAGGTGGGCCGCGAGCAGACTCTGGGTCGCGCGCTGCATCCCGTGCTGGACCGCTACGACTACGTGCTGATCGACTGCCAGCCGTCGCTGGGCCTCCTCACTGTCAACGGCCTGGCCTGTTCGGACGGCGTGGTGATCCCCACCGAGTGCGAGTTCTTCTCGCTGCGCGGCCTGGCGCTGCTCACCGACACCGTCGACAAGGTGCGCGACCGGCTCAACCCGAAGCTGGAGATCAGCGGCATCCTGCTCACTCGTTACGACCCGCGCACGGTCAACGCGCGCGAGGTGATGGCCCGCGTCGTGGAGCGGTTCGGCGACATGGTGTTCGACACCGTGATCACCCGGACCGTCCGATTCCCGGAGACCAGTGTGGCGGGCGAACCCATCACCACCTGGGCGCCGAAGTCGGCGGGCGCCGTTGCCTACCGCGCTTTGGCGCGCGAAGTCATCGATCGTTTCGGCGCGTGAAGGGCAGCGTGAATGGTGAGGCGCCAACCAAGAACGGCTTCCAGGTCCGGCTGACCAACTTCGAGGGGCCGTTCGATCTGTTGCTGCAGCTGATCTTCGCCCATCGGCTCGACGTCACCGAGGTGGCGCTGCACCAGGTCACCGACGACTTCATCGCCTATACCCGCGAGATCGGCTCCGAGCTGGGCCTAGAGGAGACCACCGCGTTCCTGGTGATCGCCGCGACCCTGCTCGATCTCAAGGCCGCCCGGCTGTTGCCGGCCGGACAGGTCGACGACGAAGAGGATTTGGCGCTGCTGGAGGTGCGCGACCTGCTGTTCGCCCGGCTGCTGCAGTACCGCGCGTTCAAGCACGTCGCGGAGTTGTTCGCCGAGTTGGAAGCCGCGGCGCTGCGCAGTTATCCGCGGGCCGTGTCGCTGGAGGACCGCTTCACCGACCTGCTCCCCGAGGTGATGCTCGGTGTCGACGCCGAACGGTTCGCGGAGATCGCCGCGATCGCGTTCACCCCGCGGCCGGTTCCGACGGTGGCCATCGAGCATCTGCATGAACTGTTTGTCTCGATCCCCGAGCAGGCCGAAAGGCTGCTGGCGATCCTGGAAGCGCGGGGCAGCGGCCAATGGGCCACATTTTCTGAGCTGGTCGCCGACTGTCAGGCGTCGATGGAGGTCGTCGGTCGCTTCCTGGCGCTGCTCGAGCTGTATCGGACCCGGACGGTAGCATTCGACCAGTCGGAGCCGCTCGGCGTGCTCCAGATTTCGTGGACCGGGGAGCGTCCGACCAGCGAAGCCTTGGCAGAAGTGCGGAACGAATCATGACCTACGCCGACGACGATGCAGAGCACAGCGATGTGGAGGAGCGGCGCTTGACCGAGGTAAACCACGACGTCCGCGCCGACCTCGATCTCGACGTCGGCATCCCGGACATCGCCGAGGCCGCGCCGCTGGATCCCGAAGAACTCGGCTCGGTGCTGGAGGCGCTGTTGCTGGTGGTGGACACGCCGGTCAGCGTCGAGGCCCTGGCGGCGGCCACCCAGCAACCCGTCTACCGGATCGCGACCAAGCTGCAGCAGATGGCCGACGAACTCACCGAACGCGACAGCGGCATCGACCTGCGAAAGAACAGCGAGGGCTGGCGGATGTACACCCGCGCGCGCTTCGCGCCCTACGTCGAAAAGCTGCTGCTCGACGGCGCGCGATCCAAGCTCACCCGGGCCGCGCTGGAGACGCTGGCCGTGGTGGCCTACCGCCAGCCGGTGACGCGCGCGCGGGTGAGTGCGGTCCGCGGCGTCAACGTCGACGCCGTGATGCGCACCCTGCTGGCGCGCGGCCTGATCACCGAAGCCGGGGCTGACGAAGACACCGGCGCCGTGACCTTCGCCACCACCGAGCTGTTTTTGGAGCGTTTGGGGTTGACGTCGCTGACCGACCTCCCCGATATCGCGCCGCTGCTTCCCGACGTCGACACGATCGAAGACCTCAGCGACTCGCTGGACAGCGAGCCCCGTTTCATCAAACTCGCGGGCGGCCGGGCGCCCGAGGAGGCGCCGTCGTTCGACGTGGACCAGGATTGATGGTCGAAACCCAAGGGATCCGCTTACAAAAAGTCTTGTCCCAAGCCGGAGTTGCATCGCGTCGCGCCGCCGAGAAGTTGATCATGGACGGCCGCGTCGAGGTGGACGGGCAGCTGGTGACCGAGTTGGGCACCCGGGTGGATCCGGACGTTTCGGTGATCCGGGTCGACGGGGCCAGGGTGGTCGTCGACGACTCGCTGGTGTACCTGGCCCTGAACAAGCCGCGCGGCATGCACTCGACCATGTCCGACGATCGCGGGCGGCCGTGCATCGGCGACCTGGTCGAGCGCCGGGTGCGCGGCAACAAGAAGCTGTTCCACGTCGGGCGGTTGGACGCCGACACCGAGGGACTGATCCTGTTGACCAACGACGGCGAGCTGGCGCACCGGTTGATGCACCCCTCGCACGAGGTGCCCAAGACGTATCTGGCGACGGTGATCGGGTCGGTGCCACGCGGGCTGGGCAAAAAGCTGCGAGCCGGAATCGAGTTGGAGGACGGGCTCGCACGCGTCGACGATTTCGCGGTGGTTGACGCGATTCCCGGTAAGACGTTGGTGCGGTTGACATTACACGCGGGGCGCAATCGCATCGTGCGCCGGCTGCTGGCGGCCGCGAGCTACCCGGTGGAGTCGCTGGTGCGCACCGACATCGGCGCGGTGTCGCTGGGGGAGCAGCGCCCGGGCAGCATCCGCCCGTTGCGCCGGGACGAGATCGGGCAACTGTACAAGGCAGTGGGCCTGTGAGTGGCGGAATCGTTGTCGCCATCGACGGGCCGGCGGGAACCGGAAAGTCCTCGGTGTCAAGAGGATTGGCGCGTGCGCTGGGTGCCCGGTACCTGGACACCGGGGCGATGTACCGGATGGTCACGCTTGCGGTGCTGCGTGCGGGTATCGACCCGGCGGATGCCGAAGCCGTCGCGCAGATTGGAACGACGGTGCAGATGTCGGTAGACTACACCCCCGACGTGGATCGCTATTACCTTGCCGGAGAGGATGTTTCGTCAGAGATTCGCGGCGACGGGGTTACCGGGGCGGTTTCCGCCGTTTCGGCGGTGCCCACCGTGCGCACGCGCCTGGTCGGTCTGCAACGCGAGATGGCCAAGGGTCCGGGCAACGTGGTCGTCGAGGGCAGAGACATCGGAACGGTGGTACTGCCCGATGCGCCGGTGAAGATCTTCCTGACCGCCTCGGCCGAAACACGGGCCAGGCGGCGCAACGACCAGAACGTCGCGTCGGGCCTGCCCGATGACTATGACGCTGTGCTGGCCGACGTTCGCCGCCGCGACCATCTCGATTCCACGCGACAGGTGTCGCCGCTGCGCGCCGCTTCGGACGCGGTGATCGTCGACACCAGCGAGATGACTGAGGCGCAGGTGATCGCCCACCTGCTGCAGTTGGTCAAGCAACGAAGCGGGGCGGTGCGGTGACGCAGGACGGCACCTGGGCCAACGAAAGCGACTGGGAGGTAACCGATTCCGGCCCAGACGAGCTGGCCGAGCAGGGCCCGGCGCCGGTGGTCGCGGTGGTGGGCCGGCCCAACGTCGGCAAGTCGACGCTGGTGAACCGTATCCTCGGGCGGCGCGAAGCGGTGGTGCAGGACATTCCCGGCGTCACGCGCGACCGGGTGTCCTACGACGCGCTGTGGACCGGACGCCGGTTCGTCGTGCAGGACACCGGGGGATGGGAGCCCGACGCCAAGGGGCTGCAGCAGCTGGTGGCCGAGCAGGCGTCGGTGGCCATGCGCACCGCCGACGCGGTGATCCTGGTGGTCGACGCCACCGTCGGCGCCACCGCGGCCGACGAGGACGCGGCCCGCATCCTGCTCCGCTCGGGTAAGCCAGTCTTTTTGGCCGCCAACAAGGTTGACAACGAAAAGGGGGAAGCGGACGCGGCGGCGTTGTGGTCGCTGGGACTCGGCGAGCCGCATGCGGTCAGCGCGATGCACGGTCGTGGCGTTGCCGATCTGCTCGACGAGGTGCTGGCCGCGGTGCCCGAGGTGTCGCGAAGCGGCACCGGCGCCGCGGCGGTCCTCGGCGGGTGGCGCTGGTCGGCAAGCCGAACGTCGGCAAGAGCTCGTTGCTGAACAAGCTTGCGGGCGACCAGCGTTCGGTGGTGCACGAGGTCGCCGGTACGACGGTGGATCCGGTGGACTCGCTGATCGAGTTGGGTGACAAGGTCTGGCGGTTCGTCGACACCGCGGGTCTGCGGCGCAAGGTCGGCCAGGCCAGCGGCCACGAGTTTTATGCCTCGGTGCGCACCCGCTCGGCTATCGATGCGGCCGAGGTGGTGATCGTGTTGATCGACGCCGCGGAGCCGTTGACCGAGCAGGACCAGCGGGTCCTGTCGATGGTCACCGAAGCCGGTCGGGCGCTGGTGCTGGCCTTCAACAAGTGGGACCTGGTCGACGAGGACCGCCGCGAGCTGCTGGAGCGTGAGATCGATCGCGAATTGCTGCAGCTGCGGTGGGCGCAGCGGGTCAACATCTCCGCCAAGACGGGTCGCGCGGTGCAGAAGCTGGTGCCGGCGATGGAGACCGCGTTGGCGTCCTGGGACACGCGGATCGCGACCGGTCCGCTGAATACCTGGATCAAGGAGGTGGTGGCGGCCACGCCGCCCCCGGTGCGTGGGGGCAAGCAGCCCCGGATCCTGTTCGCCACCCAGGCCACCGCCCGTCCGCCGACGTTCGTGCTGTTCACCACCGGTTTCCTGGAGGCCGGCTACCGGCGTTTCCTGGAACGTCGGCTGCGCGAGACGTTCGGGTTCGAGGGCAGCCCGATTCGCATCAACGTGCGGATGCGCGAGAAGCGGGCGGCCAAGCGCCGCTGAGCGACGCCTCGTCGGTGCGTCCCGGAGTCGCCTGTGCGCTCTCGGCGGAACTCCAGCGATTTTCCCGACCTCGGGGCACACTCAACATCGATGACGTACGTGATCACCCAGCCGCAGATGCTGGCGACGGCTGCCGTGGATACGGCGGGGATTGGTTCGGCGATAGAAGCGGCCAATGCCGCTGCGGCGGGCCGGACAACCAGGGTGGTGGCGGCGGCCGTCGATGAGGTGTCGGAGGCCACGGCGACGCTGTTCAACGCATACGCCGGCGAGTTTCAGTCGCTCCTGCGTCAGGCGGAAGCTTTTCACGCCCGGTTCGCTGACTTGTTGTCGGCAGCGGGAAGCGCCTACGCGCGGGCCGAGGCCGTGAACGCCGCCTCCGCGGCGAACGTCACTCTGGTCATGGGCGGCAGCGGCAACCCGAATCCGCCGCAAAGTTACGTGAATGCCGTTGTGACGAAATACATCACGCCCAACTTCCCGGCTTTCCTGCTGGGTGACGCGCAAGCGCTGTTCACGCCCGAGTCGTTCTATCCGCTTACCGGCATCAAGGACTTGATCCCGAACGTCTCAGTGTCCAGGGGTGTAACGATTTTGGACACCGCGATCCATCAACAACTCGCCGCCGGGAACAACGTTGCCGTGTTGGGCTTCTCGCAGAGCTCCATCATCGCCTCGCTGGAGATGGAGAACCTCGACCCAAGCGGCACGCCGAGCTCACTCCCGATAGTCTTCACGCTGCTCGGTGATCCGATGAACCCGAACGGCGGTCTCCTGGCGCGGTTTCCCGGCCTGACGATGCCGAGTCTGGGTTTCACGTTCTACGGCGCGACTCCCGGCAATGACTTCGCGACAAACATCTACACGATCGAATACGACGGGTTCGCCGACTTCCCGCAGTACCCGATCGATTTCCTGGCAGATCTCAACGCCCTCACAGGCATCTATTACGTGCACGGCACCTACGCGGATCTCACTCCCACACAGATCAATTCGGCGATTCCGCTGACGAACACGGTCGGCCCCACTCTGACCAACTACTACATGATCCCGAACCCGCATCTGCCGCTGCTGGAGCCGCTGCGCGCAATTCCGGTTGTCGGGACTCCGGTAGCAGACCTGCTCGAACCCGACACGCGGGTGCTCGTCAACTTGGGCTACGGCAGCCCCGACCAGGGCTGGTCGACGGGGCCGCCGAACGTGCTCACCCCATTCGGGCTGTTCCCGCCGGTCAACCCGGGCGCAGTGCTCAGCGATCTGGTCAGCGGCACCCAACAAGGAATCGGTGCTTTCGTGCGCGACGTCGGCGCCGCGGGATCAGGCCTGTCACTTGCCGGCATGTCGCACACGCTGTCGTCGATCGCGCTGCCGTCGCTCAGCACGCCGACGTCGATTCCCGGCTTCACCACTGCCCTGCAGGCGGCGAACACCCATATCGTCAATGCCCTCACGAGCGCAGTGTCGACCGGCTACGCCGTTCTACTTCCGACGGCGGACTTCGCGACCGCCGCCCTGCTCTCCATCCCGTCCTATGACGTCAATCTCTTCCTGAACGGGATCTTGCAAGCGGTCAACGGTGATCCAATTGGCCTGATCCATGCGGTCGGCGATCCGATCGCCGCCGACATCGGACTGTTCACGATCGCGGGCGGCTTCGAAGCCATAGTCCTCGCTTCCGCGGCCGAATCGATCGTCGGGGATTTGACCAGCCTCTGACGCGTTGACCGCTTTCGATGTGTATCGCCGGTGTGCGCCTCCGCGCGACAAATCGGCTGGTGTGAGTCCTTGGGCTCCGGCTGCGGTAGGCTTTCGACCGCTGCCGATGATTCAGGCGGCGACCGGGCTGTGGCGCAGTTTGGTAGCGCACTTGACTGGGGGTCAAGTGGTCGCAGGTTCAAATCCTGTCAGCCCGACCAGAGAATGTGCATTTCAGAGGCGGTTTCCGAGAAATCGAGTGCCGCCTTTTCTCATACCCGCTGGGGGTATGGATAGCCCTGTGTGGCAGGGTATCTCGCGCCTTCGGCGTACTGGTGTGGAGCGGTCGCCGGCCAGCGACATTTCGCCATGGTTGGGCGGGCGGCGGTTACGAGCCGCCCCCGCCCGGGCTGCCCGGGCCGCCGGTACTACCAGTACCGCCGTTCGCCCAGCATGTAGTTGCACGAGCGCGCGCTCCACGCCTTGCGCGCTCGGCCGTCGGGCCGCACCAAGCTACCGGCACGCAGCTTCACGATCAGATCGTCGATGTGTCGGCGGGTCAGATCCTGGACGGCCAGGTCGTGCGATCCCCTTGTAGTGAGTGGTGTTCCACTACTGTAATTCGCCCTGGTGACCACTTTGTGACAATCTTCGGCGCCCTGTGATAACGCTTGCCGTTAATAACGCTCAGCGTTATCATTGACGGGTGATCCGCTCGTTCCGGGAAAAGGACACGGAGGCGATCTGGCAGCGCCGCTACGTCAAGAAACTCAGCCCGGAGCTCAGCAGACTCACCTACAACAAGCTCGTCCTCATCAATGCCGCCGAGAACATCAACGACCTACGAGTGCCGCCGGGCAACCGGCTGGAGAAGCTGGCCGGCAGCCGCGCCGGCCAGTACTGCATCCGCGTCAACGATCAGTGGCGCATCTGCTTTACCTGGAGCGCCAGCGGCGCGAGCAACGTCGAGCTGGTCGACTACCACTAGAAAGGAGAAACCGATGGCTGACTTCGCCCCCACCCATCCCGGCGAGATCCTCTTGACCGAGTTCCTCGAGCCGATGGAGATCTCGCAGTACCGGATCGCCAAAGCCATCGATGTGTCACCGCGACGCATCAACGAAATCGTGCACGGCAAGCGCGCGATCACCGCCGACACCGCGCTACGGTTGTCGCGCGCCCTAGGTCTTAGCGACATGTTCTTCATCAACATGCAAGCCCACTACGACGCCCAGATAGCCCGCGAACTGCTCGCGACTGAACTAGCCTCCATCGACCGCATCGCCTGACCCACTAGATTCGGCGATATCGATAGGAGGGGCCGGTTGGCATGTGACCGTGGGGACCGATTGCGGACCACACGTTATGCGCGGTGATGAACGACCTGCGTGTCTGTGCACGTCTCGCATGGCCGCAAAACGACCGGATACTCTGGGTGACCAGCGGAAACGCGTTACCGCGATTTACTGGGGGTCAAGTGGTTCAAACGGATATTGTCGCTTGCTGACTGCGGTTTGCCCGGCGGCCGTCACAGTTGCCAAATGACGACAGTTCTGACGACATCCGGCGAGTCGCATCGCGGGGCGCGTCCACGGGTCGGTGTCGGGCCTGTGGGCCGACGGACGTTGTCACGACGTTGTCACTGAATCAACCGGCGGACACCTCGTCGGTCCATACCCTAAAGCTCGTCAATGTGGCAGGACCGAAGGTGTTGCTCAGCGCGACGTCGGCGGCGTCGCGGCCACGCGCGATCAACACCCTGCCGATGCGCGGCGTATTGTGGCGCGCGTCGAAGGTATGCCATTGCCCGCCGAGGAACACCTCGAACCAGGCAGAGAAGTCCATCGGATCGTCCAGTGGGGGCACACCGATGTCGCCGAGGTACCCGGTGCAGTAGCGCGCGGGGATGTTCATGCAGCGACAGAAGGCCACGGCAAGATGCGTAAAATCACGGCATACGCCGGTCCGTTCGTTAAAAGCTTCTAGCGCCGTCCGTGTCATGCTCGCGTGCTCGTAGCCGAACGTCAGGTGTCGGTGAACGTAGTCGCAGATTGCCTGAACGCGGCCCCATCCCGTTGGCGCCTGCCCAAAAAGACTCCACGCCGTCTCGGACAGCCGATCGGTTTCGCAATACCGGCTCCCAAGCAGGAAGATAAGCGTGTCCGCAGGCAGGTCCGGCACGGGAATCTGTTGCGCCTGAGGAACAATGACGTCGGGAAGTCCCGTGTCGTTGAGGAGCACATCTGCCGTGACGCGCGTGCGGCCCGTCGGGGCGACAATGCGGGTGCACCAGTTGCCGAAGTCGTCACGATAGGCTGCCACCGGGACCGGCGGGTCGACCACCAGGTCGTCACGGCCGACGAGGTCGGACACCCGTGTGAAGTGAACGTTGAGGTTGAATATGATCGGGGTCGGCTGCGGGCAGTCGTAGATGATTTCGAAGCCGACGTGAATTTGCATAATTAGTCTCTGGTATCCGCCAGCTGGGGTCGCGCTTGGCTGGCGGCGTAGGTGGTGGAAAGGGTTCTCATTCGGGCTCCTTGGCGCAGGGCTGAATCATCAGGCCGCACATGCCGTTTGTAACGAATCGATCAGCTTGCGCCGCAACGCCGTCCAGCGTCGGCCCGCGGCAAAAACGATGCCCTGGTTGATTTCCAGCTCGATTCCGACGTAGTCGCTCTGCGCGAAGCGCAGGCGCAAGTGCGAGGTCAACCCGTCTCCTTTTCCGGCGTAGGGGTAATTGCGGCGTACGCGAAGGTCCGAAGCCAGTGCCGCAAGCGATTCCTTCCAGCGGGCGCACACCTCGGCCTCCCCGCGCCGCCTGGGGTGGTAGAGCAAACCTACGTCGGCGCCGCGCACCCTGCCATCCAGCTCCGCGGTAAAGCTGTGCGACGAAATGTGGATCACGCGATGCCCGCGCGCTACCGCTTGCCCGACGAGGCGCTCGACCTGCGTGCGATAGGGCCGGTAATGCTGCTCGACGATCTGCGCCTGGGTCTGGGCCGGGGCAGCGCGGGTCATCGCCGAGAAAAGTTGTGGGTGGCCGATCGAGCGATTGAGATCGATAAGCAGACGGCTGACAGTCGAAGCCGCAAGAGGCGCTCCGAAGGCGCTGGCGAGTGCCTTCGCCATGACTAGCGAACCGGGGTCGTACCCGCGGTGGGAATCGAGCAGCGCCCGTTGCCCCCGAAACAGCCGACGGTAGGGCGCGGGTATCCGGTTGCCTCCGTGTTCACAGGTGATGATGAAGGTATCCATCGTCGTGACGACCCGTCACCACTGCAGCTCGGGCAGATGGCGAAACACCTGCCGAACACCTTCGCCCCACTCGTCGCTGAGGGCGGTGAAATAGGGGTCCCCCTCATCGAATCGCCGCCGCCACTGCAGTTCGAGGCTGTCCCGTTCGTAGCAAATCAGGTCGATTGGCATGCCCACTGACAAGTTGCTGCGCATGGTCGAATCGAAGGACACCAGGACACACTTCGTGGCGTCTGCAAGGGGCGTGTGTTGCGTAATTACTCGGTCGAGGATCGGCTTTCCATACTTGGTTTCACCGGTCTGCAAGAAGGGCGTGTCGGTCCCCGCTTCGATGAAATTGCCTTCGGCATAAGTCCGGAACAGCCGTATCGGCTCGCCGAGGATTTGCCCACCGACGATGAACGAGGCATTGAAGCGGAGATTGTTCTCTTCCAGGTACCCGGCGTCGCGTTTCTCGATATCGCGCGTCGCATCGGAAACCAGCCTCACGACGTCGAACATCGTCCCGGCACCCAACAGATTGGTCGGCGCGTCGCCTTCAGCACAACGCTGCGTCAATACGCTGATGACAGCTTGGGTTCCGGCCAGGTTTCCCGAACTCAGCAGGACGACAACGCGGTTGCCGCTACGCTCGAATACCGTCATCTTGCAGAACTTGGCGAAGTTATCCACGCCGGCATTCGTACGAGAGTCCGAGGCGAAAATCATGCCCTTGTCGAGCATTACGCCGACACAGTAGGTCACGCAATGCGCCTTGTATGCAATCGACTCCCCGTTCGTAATCGCACGTGCTTCTGGCCGTCAGACGTGCAGCTGAGAGCGATTCCCGATCCGGATTTGATCCGATGTCGTCGAGAGTACATCGCGGCATCGCGACCTTCGGGCGTGCCCTAGCGTACTTGTCCGCTCGTCAAGTGCTTCGATCTGCGGCATTGAGTTCTATCGGAGTATCTTGCGCGGGTCGGGGAAGCCCATTTTGAGGTAGCCGGGTGTTCGTTTCTTCAGCGATGAGGCGATGACGGGAGTGAGCTCGTCGTGGTAGTCGTGCACGGTTGCGGTGGTCTTCGAGGGGTAGGGACGGGTGACGCGACCGACGTATTGCACGAGGCGGTTCTTGAAGGTGATTGGCGCAGCCAGGAACAATGTGTCGAGGGCTGGGCAGTCGAAGCCTTCCCCGATGAACGAGCTGGTGCCAACGATCAGGAGCGGATCCGAATCGGGCGTGTGGTTGGCAAGTTGGTCGGCGATCTGCCGGCGTTCACGAGCCTTCATGCCACCGCTGAGAACGGTGACGGTCTTTCCGGCGGCGCGTAGCTGGTCGGTGATGGCGTTGAGGTGTTCGACCCAGGTGGTGAGCACCAGGATGTTGGCTCCGGTTTCGAAGGCGGTCAGCACGTCGTCGACGATCTGCTCGAGTCGAGTGCGGTCTGCGACGAGGGCTCGATAGATTTCGGCCATTCCACCGGGTGCGGTGGGGTCGGCGTCGCCGCGGTAGTGGAATTCGGTCGGGTGCAGGTGCAGAACCGGGTGGGGCGTCAGTAGATCGGAACCGTCGACCGGGAGTTGTCCTGTGCTGGGCGGCTCGATGGCCACGTGGTGTGATCCGAGTTGGTGATAGATCAGGTCTTCGAGCCCATCGCGGCGTTCCGGGGTCGCGGTCAGGCCGAGCCAGTACCGCGCGGCTATGCGGCTCAGGACGCCGAAGAATGCGCTGGCGGCGACGTGGTGGCATTCGTCCACAATGACGAATCCGTAGTTGGCGGTGATAAAGGCCGATGTGCGCCTCGCCCCGCAGGTGGGCATCAATGATCTCTGGGATCAGCGGGAGGTAAGGTGCGTCGGCCCGATTCATACCCTTGCGCCAATAGCCTTTAATCGCCGGCATCCAACCTGAACGGCCATCTCGCCGGTTTTCCCAGCGGAGCGCGTAAACATCGGTGCGACAACGGAACAACTCGAAGAAGAACAGCACCTTATCAGCGGAGCTGGAGCCCATTGTCACCGGTGAGGCCGGCGCCCCCGTCAGCGTCGCCTGGTCACTGGCGGCCGCGCGTGCCTGTTCCTCACTCAACTGAAGAAGACGACGCAAACGCACATTGTCGGCACGCAGCGTGTCCAACTCACCAGGGAAACTCTCGACACCGCTAACGGTCAACTCCTTTGGGCAGCAAACTCTTCGGCGGAAGGGTTTACTCTCGCCAGCGCTCCCCGAGCGCTTTCGCCGCTGTGGACACCTTCATGACCAGACGACGCTCGCGGTTGCGGACGGGAACCAAGTGGTAGTGCTCGTAAAAGGATTGCGCCTCGTCGTCTATGGCATCAACGACGATGAGCCGGCCGCCGCCGATTTCCGATGCGGCGACGGCTTTGCCTAGTGCGTCGAGGAGCAGCTGCTCGCCATATCCCTGACCCCGCTGCGACGTGTCGATCGCCAGGCGGGCAATCAAGTATCCGGGTATGCGGGAATAGCCGCCGGCCATCGATCCCGAGACGCCGTCGTCGTTGCGTACCACTTCGGTGGGGCAGATGGCGAAATAGGCGCTGACTTTCTGTTCGCCGAGCGGGGTCCACACGTAGACGTGCGCGACCCCGCTGCTGTCGGCGCGACGGGCATGGGCGATGAGCCAGGTATCCAGCGACTCCTTACCGCAGTCGAATCCTTCCAGCGTGTGAGCGTCAGTGAGTCGCGCGGACTCGAACACTGTTCAACGCCTTGTGAAGACCACTGGTTCGCGTGCGGCTGCCGCCAGCCGCGGCGCGTCGTCAGCAGCGTCGAGCGAGGACATCAGTTTGTCGAACTGTTCGGGCTCCATTGCCGTTACCAGCTCCTGACGCAGGATGTCTTCGGCCCGTTGCATCGCAGCTTTCCGCACGAACTCCGACGTCTGCTCATGGACAAGGTTGGCGGCGCGCTGGATGCGGTCCAAGGTTGCTTGCTCCGCGCGAAGCTCGATGCGCTTCGTTTTGACTGCCACAGCGACACCCCCATCTTCCCTCAGTCATCTCTGCTCGCAGCTGTCGATCACTTCATTGTACGGTAAATGTACGTACACGGCTAGCAAGGGTTGCGGCCAGCACTGGGCGCAGCACGTCCGTGAACGTCACACACCACGCCCTGACAGCGAAAGCCGCTGGCGACCTGCGAAAACGCGCCACCGCTACTTCCTGGGGTCAAGTGGTCGCAGGTTCAATCCCGTCAGCCCGACGCAGGTCAGCTAGATGATGCGATACGGGCAGATACTGCGTCGCCTCCTGGTGCCGGACACTGGTGGTACCATTTCTTGTACCAGTCTGAGGAAAGGCGGCGACGATGGCAATCACAGCCAGTGAGGCGCGGAAGAACCTGTTCCCGTTGATCGAAAAAGTCAACGCTGACCGCACTCCGGTGGAGATCACCTCGAAGGCCGGCCGAGCGTTCCTCGTTGCCGCCGACGACTGGGAAGCGTGGCAGGAAACCGCCTACCTGTTCAGTTCGCCGGAAAACGCGCGTCGGCTTCTCGATGCCGCTGCGGCCCTCGACGAAGGTCGGGGCATGCGAACCGATCTAGACCTGGCGGAGTGAACATCGTTTTTGCGCCGCAGGCGTGGGAGGACTACGTGCACTGGCAGAGTGCTGACCGGGCGATTCTCACACGGATCAACAAGCTCATCAGCGAAGCGTCCCGTTCGCCCAACGAAGGCATTGGCAAGCCCGAGCCACTGAGGTATGGGCTCTCGGGAGCGTGGTCTCGCCGTATCACCGAGGAGCACCGATTGGTGTATCGGGTCGTGGGTGAGGATTTGCAAATCCTCCAGGCGAGGTATCACTACTGACTGTCACTAGGAAGTCGAACCTGTATTGGGTTTGGCGGTCAGGGTTGTCACGACGGTGTCACAACATCCCCGAAACCGGTTGTGATCACCTGGCCCGGGGACCCATCTGTCCAGATGGGCGAGGCTTGAGACACCCGCTGCCACTGCCTAGGACCACCTCGAATGGACTGGGGGTTAAGCGGTCGCAGGTTCAAATCCGGTCAGCCCGACCGGAGAACATGTAGGAAAGGGTGTTTTGTGGCAGCCGGTGGCGACGACATTTAGGGTATGTAGCGCAACGGTTGTGTCGAAAGGAGACGCCTGCAATGGACCCGTTGAGGATCGTCTCCTCCGAGGCGAATCCCCATGAACCATCACGCAGTGATTCGTTCGACTTGCACCTTTCCCGACCCCTGACGCATTTCGAGCAAGACGCGATCTCCGGGATCTTGTCGAAGTTCGCGCTCACCGTGGTAAAGGGTCCCCAGGTCGTCACCATGAACGGTGCGTCCATCGGCGCGATCGAAAGCAACAAGCGCAGGCTGCAGGAGCTAGTCGCGGAGGCTGAAACCCTCGCCAGCAAAAACGAGCAGGTGCAACACGCGGCGGCGGCACGAAGCCAAGCAGGCCGTCAGGACGCAGCTCAACGTGCTACGGAGATCGACTGGGACGCATAGGCGGCCGGGTCGGTGGCATTGGCGGACACGCGGAGCATTAGGGCCTCGCTCGTCGGTCGGATACACTGACGGCAACGTTGGCCTCATGTGACAGCTGCCAACACGTCGTGGAACGCTCCTTCATCCCACCCGGCGCCAGCCCGAAATTCGCGGCTGAAGCACCGTATTCAGATGATCCGTGCATCCAGCACTACCGTCTCGCGGCGATCGATTTTGCCCACCGGCAATCTCGCCAGCTTGTGCTGATTGGGCGCGCGAACCGTCGCGACGATCCGGCACACCCGATGCCTGAAAGGCACCGAAAAGTGACAACAGACAAGACCTTCGCCGATCTCGGCGTGCGCGAACCATTGGTCCGCGTGCTCGCCGCCGCCGGCATCACCCTTCCGTTCCCGATCCAGGTCCAGACCCTTCCCGATACGCTCGCCGG
Source organism: uncultured Actinomycetota bacterium (assembly GCA_963703795.1). Lineage (GTDB taxonomy): Bacteria > Actinomycetota > Actinomycetes > Mycobacteriales > Mycobacteriaceae > Mycobacterium. Next base: position 182,544 of record CAVPFT010000044.1, read on the forward strand.
CCGAGACGTCCTCGGCCGCGGAAAGACCGGCAGCGGAAAGACGCTCGCCTTCTCGATTCCGTTAGTCAGCAGGCTCGCAGCAGGCAAGCGACGCCCGTCGCGCCCGTCCGGTTTGGTGTTGGCACCCACCCGTGAGCTGGCCACCCAGATCGCCGCGACGCTGGAACCGTTGGCAGCCTCCACCAACCTGCGGGTCACCACCATCTTCGGCGGCGTACCGCAGAACCGGCAGGTGGCCGCCCTCAAATCCGGCATCGACATCGTGGTGGCCTGCCCGGGTCGGCTCGAGGACCTGATGAAACAGCGCTTGATCAGCCTCGACGCCGTCGAGATCACCGTGATCGACGAAGCCGATCACATGGCCGATCTCGGTTTTCTGCCCGGCGTCACCCGCATCCTGGCCGCCACACCGGCGGGCGGTCAGCGTTTGCTCTTCTCCGCGACACTCGACAACGGCGTCGACAAACTCGTCAACCGGTTCCTCGGCAATCAGGTGTTGCACTCCGTCGATGAGCTGAACGCACCGGTGGCCGCGATGACCCACCACGTCTTCCACGTCGCCAGCGCCGAAGCCAAGAAGGAGCTGGTGCACCGGCTGGCCTCCGGCACCGGGCGCCGGATCCTCTTCATGCGCACCAAACATCACGCCCGCAAGCTCGCCAAGCAACTCACCGAATCTGGGATACCGTCAGTTGACTTGCACGGCAACCTTTCTCAGCCTGCGCGCGATCGCAATCTCGCCGCGTTCACCACAGGTGAGGCCAGGGTTCTGGTGGCAACCGATATCGCTGCGCGCGGCGTGCACGTCGACGAGGTCGAGTTGGTGGTCCACATCGATCCGCCGAGCGAGCACAAGGCCTATCTCCATCGTTCCGGGCGCACGGCGCGGGCCGGCAACTCGGGCGACGTGGTTACCGTGGTACTGCCCGAGCAGCGCACCGACACCCAGGCATTGCTGCGTAAGGCCGGTATCCGTGTCACTCCGCAGCAGGTGGCCGCGGACTCTGCCGAAGTGCATGCGCTGGTCGGTGAGATTGCCCCCTACCGCGCTCCGGCTCCCAAGGCCGCCGCGCCGCAACCTTCCCAGCGTCGCGGGTCGGGTGGCGCGGGGCAACGACGTCGTCGCCGGCCGAGCCGCCCAGAACGGAATTTTCGATAGGCAGCGGACCATCACGCTGGGGCAGCGGCTCGAAAGAACGCCGACGCGTGACGACGTGTTCCACACGACGGCGCGAATGATTTTTTGTCCATCATCAATCCTGTTAGACTGCGCGCGGATGTTTTTGGTACATCCGCTCTGAATGAGAGAAGTAAGTAAATGGCACAGGGAACTGTGAAATGGTTCAACGGTGAAAAGGGCTTCGGCTTTATCGCTCCCGACGATGGGGCGAAGGATGTGTTCGTCCACTTCTCGGAGATCCAAGGCAGCGGCTTTCGGACGCTCGAGGAAAACCAGCGTGTCCAGTTCGAGGTCGAGCAAGGACCCAAAGGTCCCCAGGCCGTCGGCGTGACCGCGGTCTAGTTGACCCGAACATAACCATGGGCTGGTGCGATGTCGCACCAGCCCATTGGTGTGTTCAGGTGCCGCGAGACGGCTGTGCTGCCACCGAACGTGTGCGCGGCAACCATGGCCCCATCGGCAGCACCGCCCCCGAGCGTGGCCAAAGCGATCCGCACGGGACGAGCACAGGTGCGCGCGCGCGTCAGACGGTCACGATGACGGCGTCGTACCGACACGAGCATTAGCTTCGGGCCGGTCCGAGAAAGTGGGGTGCTCCACTGCCTCAGTTGAGGTATCGCCGGAAGAAACAACCTCAGGCTCCTGGGGGTGAGAAAACAAGTTGAGAAAATCCATGGAGCGCATCCTTACGAATTGGCAGGGTCGACCCGCAAACAGTGTGCTGGAGCGGTCGACGAGCGAGTCGCGCGCTGATCTTGTTCGTAATGCGTTTACGATTCGGGATCAACGCTAACACGAGACGGTCGGCCTTCTACTGTACACCCAGTGGCTTTGGAAGCCTTGCCAACGGGGATGGCAACCCGGTTTTACGGCATCGGTGAGGTCGGCGGGCTTTAGGTTCCCGCCTAGGCGGTCTTCTAGGCAGCCAATGCATAGGCAGCCGCGAGCTGGCCCGTACTGGTCCGAGAGCTCGTCGCGGACCATGTAGTACTCGCCAATGCTGAACTACGCCTCGTCGCCGCGGCTCACTCCACAAGTTGTGATCATCGCTTGGATAGGCTGTATCGATTCAACGCTTTAAGGGAGTCGAAATGAAGTTCAGGTTTACTCGCCTTGGCGCTGCAATATTGGGTTGTGCTGCGGCGCTTGTGCTTTCTGCTGGGAATGCCAGCGCTGATCCGCCTGACCCGCACCAGCCGGACATGACGAAGGGCTACTGCCCGGGCGGTCGATGGGGTTACGGCAATTTGGCCGTGTGCGACGGCGATAAGTACCCCGACGGGTCGTTTTGGCACCAGTGGATGAAAACCTGGATAGCCGGCCCTCAGTTCTACTTCGACTGCGTCGGCGGCGACGAACCTCTCCCGGGGCCGCCACCGCCTGGTGGCTGCGCCGGGGCGATTCCGCGCGATCAGCCTGCCCCACCCGCAGCCTGACCGCGCTCGCGGTTGGGTGGGGTGGCGACCGGCACCCACGCCCCGCGCCTGTTGAGCACCCGAGTCGCGGCCCCGATGTCAGACGAACGGATCTGTCGTTTCGGTAGCCCTGGGAGTCCCCGTGGTGCGAAGATCCCTCCCGTCGGCCATACCGAGGGAGGTCTTGATCGTGATCAAAACACTGAGTGCCGCGGCCGTGTTGGTGGCGCTGGTAATGGCCGGCGCTCCCTCCGCGTGGGCCAACCCACAACCGACTCTCGGCGGTGCCTGGGCCCCGGGTGTGAAGGGCTATGGAACGGTGCGGCCGGCGAGAGTCTTCAACGGTGGCGACCCGACGGGCGATATCTGGGACATCACGTGGTCCTCATGGGGTGGAGAACAGGCCACCGGGACGGGAACCTCCTACTGGGAGCCGCCGAACGCCGGCGTCGCGGCGTCGGTCAAGGAACCGGCGACGATCGTGGCCTACAACCTCGGCAACTGCAATGGCCAGCTGATGTACCAGGCGGCGAAGTGGTACTTCCCCGGCAAGGGAGAGGCATTCGATCCAGCCGGGCACTACAACATCTGCACCGGCGACTACGTCAACGGCAACTAGTTCAAATCCTGTCAGCCCGACCAGAGAAGTAGCAGCTGACTGCATGGGCGCCCCTTACCTCATCACGCGCGGTGGTGCTTCCGCGCAGGCGGGTCCGGTACGAGTGTGAGGGGTGCCCATGTGTGGCAAACGATTGCTTCAGCTGATCGCCATCACCGGCGTAGCGGGCTTGGCGGCGTGCAGCACCATGAGAAACTCCCCCATGGACAGCGGTAATGCGCCGATGCCCGCAGGGCGACCAACGATCAGCAGCGAGCCGTTCGGTCAGGTGGGCGGGACCCCGGTGAGCCGCTACGTACTCACCAGTGGGCACGGCATGCGAGTGCGAATACTGACCTACGGCAGCATCATTCAGTCGATCGAGGTGCCCGATCGCAGCGGGCAGGTCGACGATGTGGTGCTCGGTTTCCCGACCCTGGACGGATACCTGAACAACACCGGATCCGCCAAAACCTACTTCGGCGCGGTCATCGGTCGCTACGGCAACCGGATTGCCAAAGGAACGTTCTCGTTGAACGGCACGCAGTATCACTTGCCGATCAACAACAACGGCAACAGCCTGCACGGCGGGACCGCGGGCTTCGATACGAAGGTGTGGCAGGCAAGTCTGCAGAACGACAGCGACATGGTGAGCCTGAAACTCCAATACGTCAGTCCCGCAGGGGAAATGGGCTATCCCGGAACGCTGACGACCACGGTCACCTACACCCTGGGCCAGGAAAACGAATTGCGCGTCGACTACCACGCCACCACCGATGCTCCGACCGTGATCAACCTGACTAATCACAGCTACTTCAACTTGGCAGGGGAGGACACGCTCGATGTCTACGACCAGAAGGCAACCATCAACGCCGACAACTACACCCCAACCGATCAGACACAGATCCCGACCGGGCAGATCGCCCCGGTGAAGGGCACACCTTTCGACTTCACGTCACCGACCGCGATCGGCGCGCATATCAACGCGAATGACCCGCAGCTGTTGCTGGCCCACGGTTATGACCACAACTGGGTGATCAACCGCGGCAACAACACCGGGCTGGCACAGGCGGCCAGGGCCGAGGATCCGCGGACTGGGCGCACTCTGACCGTCTCCACAACCGAACCCGGTGTGCAGTTCTACACGTCCAACTTCATCGACGGGGCGTTCACGGGCACCAGCGGGCATATCTACCGGCAGGGAGCGGGATTCACGATGGAGACCCAGCACTACCCGGATTCGCCGAACCACCCGGACTTCCCAACCACAACTCTCAACCCGGACCAGACCTACAACTCGACAACGGTTTTCGCCTTCGGCACCGAATAGGCGGAACCGGCGCTTATTTGGCCCGTGTGCAACTGCCGGGACGCTGGGTTTGGGCCGGCGTGCGCCCGCCCCGTGCCACTAAGTGAAATAGATGTTTAGCGGCACCCCGGATCGGGCAATCCTTTCCTCTCTTTCAACAGGCGGTCTCGTATCAGGCGGTGGCCCCAATCGGAGCGAGGCAGGCATGCCGCAGACGTCAAGCAACCGACACCATGGCACTTACGACGCGGAGGCTGCCGCGTTCTGGATCTTCGCCGGCGTCATCGTGGTGATCGCCTTCCGGGACGTGTTGCCCCTGTTGGCCATCGCGTTGACCCTGTTGGCTCTCGCGTTCGCGATCGCGACCGCAGCCTGGTGGGTTTCCCGCAATGCGACGACGGCTTCGGTGACGCGCCTTCGCCCGGCATTGGCCGGCCAGCGCGAGCCGAAAAGAGCGCCGGCACGGTCGTCGCGGCGTGGCCCTCGCGCCGCGTAACCGGTCCTACAGCGGATTCCGGTTCTCCTTATTGAGTGATACGGCCGTACCACTAACGCCCGCAAGCCATTCCATTCGTTAGGGGCGTGGTTGCGATAGGGTGAACTGCTGTCGACGAGGCATGACGGGCGCGGGGGAGGACAAGCGGTGTCGTATCTGGTGGCGGTCCCCGAGATGCTGGCGTCGGCGGCGACGGATGTGGAGGACATCGGCTCATCGCTGAGCGCGGCAACTGCGGCCGCGGCGGCCCCGACCACCGCGGTGGCGGCCGCCGGCGCCGATGAGGTCTCGTCGGCCATCGCGACGCTGTTTTCCAGTCACGCGCAGGCCCATCAGGCGCTCAGCGCCGAGGCGGCGGTGTTCCACACCCAGTTCGTGCAGGCCTTGACCGGCGCGGCCAATGCGTACGCGGAAGCCGAGGCCGCCAACGCCGGGCCGCTGAAAAGCGTGGTCCGAGACGCACTGGACCTGGTGAAGGCACCCGGCCTGTCCGGTGCGTCGCGCGGGGCCGCCGCTGACGTGGCGCTCATCCTGGGTCCCAGCGGCTTTCCGGTACCTCCGCTGACCTACCTGAACGCCGCGAACAAGCTGTACGTCCAGGTCCTCCACCCGGGTGCCACCCCGCTGCCCTTAACCACGCCGGAGGGGCTATATCCGATCACCGGGGTCAACACCCTGAAGATCAACAACTCGGTGACACAGGGCGTAGCGACGCTGAACAACGCGATCCTGCAGCAGGTCGCCCTCGGCAACCACGTCGACGTGTTCGGCTACTCGCAGAGCTCCACAGTTTCCTCGCTGCTGATGTCCCAGCTCGCCACGGAGCATATTCCGTCGGGCGATGTGTCGTTCATCCTTGTCGGCGATCCCAGCAATCCGAACGGGGGCTTCCTGGAACGCTTTGTTGGCGTGTCTGCCCCGAGTTTCGGCCTGACGGCGAGCATCACCGGCGCCACCCCGAGCAATCTCTACCCGACCTCCATTTACACCAAGGAGTACGACGGGTTCGCCGACTTCCCGCAATACCCGGTCAATTTGCTGTCGGACCTGAATGCTTTCGCGGGCATCGCTTTCGATCACACCGCATACGTCAACCTCACGCCGCAGCAGATCTCCGGCGCCACCAATCTGGGTACCTTCGCCAACACCACCTACTACATGATCCCCACCAACAACCTGCCACTGCTGGAGCCGCTGCGCTGGATTCCCTTCGGGAACCCGCTGGCCGACCTGCTGCAACCCGACCTCAAGGTGCTGGTTGACCTCGGCTACGGCAGCACCACCCAGGGTTGGTCTCCGGGGCCGCCGAATGTGCCGACGCCGTTCGGGCTGTTCCCGACAAACATCAACCCGATCGATGTCGGCACCGCCCTGGCCCAAGGCATACCCGTGGGAGTTACCAACGCAATCTCGGATCTGCAAACGGGGCAGCTGACGAACTTTTCGGCGCTGCGAGGGCTCCTCGACGCGGCATACACGTTCGGCCTGACTCCCAGCACGCACCCGACCCTGTCGCAGCTATTAGGGGCGGCGGCCACGTTCTTCAACGGGGACGTTCCCGTTACCCCGATAACTCTGGGATCGTCGCCCTCAGATGTTGTCAACGTTCTCACCAGCGTGGCCTCCACAGACGTTTCCGTTGTGGATCCGGCGCTAAACACCGCCCTTGCCGTGGCTGTGTCGCTGCCCACCGACGACGCCAGCCTGTTCCTCAATAACCTTGCCACCGGCAACCTTTTGGCCGCGGTCGGCGATCCGATCGCCGCGGACGTGGCGCTGCTCCCGTTCTTAGCCGCGTTTGGTGTTGTTCTTCCCGTCGCGGAGGCCCTCGGAACGACCGGTTACGAGCTCATCGGCGGATTAATCCCGTAAGCGAAATGCTTAGGGCCCTTGACAATCCAGTTAACGAAACGAACTTGTGTGTCAGTCCGCTTTTGGGCAGATATGCCGGCCGATGTCGAGTAGCCCGCATTTAGCGCACCGCTTCGGGCTGGTCTGCTGCTCGTGGTAGAGGGTGTGGAGGCCTTCGTTGCGGACGATGGCACCGCACGTCAGGCATTCACGGAAGAACACATCCCCGATGGAGCACGGCTTGTAGTAGATCAAGGGGGTGCTCATAGGCAGCAACAGTACAGCCTGGCGGCAGTTCTCATCCCCGGCGCAGTTGATCCTTGATGCTGAACCCGTTGCTGTCGGCTCGGTGGTTGTTCCGTGGCGATCACCGCTGCAAGCCGAACGGTCGCCGGCGGAATCGGCTACTCGAAATCATGATCTTTGGCAGCAAGATCAGCTGATCCATTCTGGGTCGACGGTGACAGGCGTGCGGGTCTCGACGTGCGGTACGCTGCGGCCACTCGGGCCTCTGTCGGATCGAACAGGGGCAGCCCCGGGGGCGTTTGGTGACAAAATCCGATTGCGAGCATGGAGCAATCCCGGAGGGGCCGAGGTCATGAGCCACGCAACCTATGTCATCGCTTCCACGCCGCGGTCAGGCAGCTCGCTTCTGGCCGCCGGCCTCGTGGCGACCGGGGCTGCCGGGCGGCCCGAAGAGTACTTCACGCCCGACCACATCGGGGCATACAAGGAAGATTTCAAACTGCCGAGGAATTGCTCGTGGGCAGAATATCTGGCGAAGGTTATGGCCTTCGCGGCGACAGAGAATGGTGTTCGGGGTTTCAAGATTCATTGGCGGCATGTCGTCGTGCTTGCGGAAGCCCTGGGTTTTCGTGGCGATCCGGGGGTTGTTCTCGAAGCGCTTTTCCCCGCAGCAGTTTTCGTCAATATCGTCCGCGCCGATCGGCGCGCGCAGGCCATATCGCTGTTTCGTGCCGAAACGACCGGCGAGTGGTTTCGTTCTCACGGCTCGTCGCGGAGAGTGCGCCCGTGGGGGCTCTACCTGGCCCGGTCCACGGGCGGCCGGAAAGCGGTCGATCTCTCCGGCGTGGCGCCGACATACGAGCAGATTGTCGGCATAGAACGGAGCCTCGACGCCGAACAGGACGCGTGGATCAACTACTTCACCACTCGGCGTCTTGAGGTTCTGACGGTCCGCTATGAAGACATCGACGCGAACTATCACGATGAGATTGCGCGGGTTTTGCAGTTCCTCGGCGCGGATCCCGCGCACGCCGCCGGCTTGCCCAGACCCCCGCTTGAGCGTCAGTCCGACCAGATCAACGAACATTGGCGGCGACTAATCGACCAGGAGCATCGCCAAAAGTCGACGCCGTAATGATCACTGAGCCGTCGTAGCCCCAAACGGGACGAGGTCTCCGGGCCCCGGGGTTATGGGCTGCGGGATGGCGGGCTCGCTGGGTGTGGTGGTTGGGGTGACGGGGGCGCGGGGCGGGGTGTACCGGGGGGCGGGGTATTACCGGGGGGCGGGGTATTACCGGGGGGCGGGGTATTACCGGGTGGCGGGGGACTACGGCGTGGCGGGTTACTACCGCGGGGCGGGCTACTACGTGGTGCCGGCACAAATGGTGGGCCGCTGTCGGGGTGACGCCCCCAAGGCAATGTGGTCGGCGTTGAAATTGTGGTGGTCGTAGTGGTCGTGGTGGTGGGGCCGATTTCGTCGTGCGAGCCACACGCCACGAGTGGCGAAGCCATGGCCACTGCGGCCGTCAGGCCGAGCACCGCCGACCATCGCCGGAGACCGTTCCACGTCGTCCGGCGTGGTAACGGGTTTGCGGTTTGGACGTCGATGTTTGCCATGCTTCTTGCCGGACCTTGATAACTGGTCGGCGACACTAGGTTTTGGCGGACAGGCATCCGTGGCGCGGCTTACGCGGCCGCCCTCCCCAGCAGTCGCGTTTTGGGTTGCGCACGCGGTCGGACGCCCAGCCTACCAAGGCCCGGTCCTGGGCGTGATTCCATGGCGATCAAGGCGAGCAATGCATACGCGCACCTCGTGACCTGCTCATCTCCTTATGTCTCTACTGAATGTCTCTACTGACTAAGAGTCACGGCACCATCCAGGACAGCACTGAGGACTGCAGTCCCGACAGGGCGCACATGAACGCGAGGAACACCAGGCTCCAGATGAACACTCGGCGGAAGATGTCGCCTTCCTTGCCGTGCACCCCGACCGCGGCGGCCCCGATGGCAAGGTTCTGCGGCGAGATCATCTTGCCGAGCACGCCGCCGGAGCTGTTGCCCGCGGCCATCAGCACCGGGGACAGTCCCGCCTTGGCAGCCGCCGTCACCTGCAGCGCGCCGAACAGGGAGTTCGAGGACGTATCCGAGCCCGTCACCGCCACGCCGAGCCAGCCCAGCATTGGGGAGAGCAGCGCGAACATGCCTCCGGCTCCGGCCATCCACGTGCCCAGGGTGATGGTTTGTCCGGACGCGTTCATCACGAATGCCAAGGCCAGCACCGTCATTACGGTGACGACGGCCCAGCGCAGCTGATGCAGCGTCGCGCCGTAGGCCCGAAGCGCCCTGACCACCGACAGGCGCAGCACCAACATGGTGAGGACGCCCGCGACGAGCATCTGGGTGCCCGGCGTGGTCAGCAGGTTGAAGGTGAAGGTCGGAAGCGCCGACGAGGTGCCCTTGAAGGTGTACAGGTGCAATCCCGGCCAGTGCACGGTGAATGTCGCCTTTTCGAGGAGCTTTTTCACCGCCGAGATCTGGCACAGGACGAAGACGACGATGACGATCGCGTAGGGAGCGTATGCGCGCAGCACCTGCGCGCGTGAATCGTCGATTGCGAGGTGTTCGGTGAACTCGGGGGTCGGCGCGTCGGCGGCGCCGCCGGCGATCACCGCGGTGGGTACGCTTTCGGCGCGCGGCGGCCTGACCCGGACCAACGACACCACGGCGGCGGCGGACAGCAGTGAGGCCATCACGTCGGCCAGCGGTACCGACACGAAGTTCGAGGTGGCGTATTGGCCAAGGCCGAAAACCACACCGCCCGCGAGCGCGACTAGCCAGGTTTCGCGGACACCGCGCCAGCCGTCGACGATGGCGACCAGCGCCAGCGGGACGAAGACGGCCATGATCGGGGTTTGCCGCCCGACCATCGCGCCGAGCGTGTCCGTCGGCAACCCGGATGTCTTAGCGAGGGTGATGATGGGCGTGGCCATCGCACCGAACGCGACCGGCGCCGTGTTGGCGACCAGCGCCAGGACGGCCGCTTTGAGCGGTTTGAAGCCCAGGGCCAGCAGCATCACCGACGTCACCGCCACGGGTGTGCCGAACCCGGCCAACGCCTCGAGCAACGCGCCGAAGGAAAAGGCGATGATGATCGCCTGGACGCGGTGATCGTCACTGACCGTTGCAAAACTACGGCGCAGTACGTCGAAATGCCCTGTTTCCACCGTCATCTGGTAAACCCAGATTGCGTTGATCACGATCCAGAGGATCGGGAAGAATCCGAAGACGGCACCTTCGCTGCCCGCCAGGGCCGCCTGGCCGATCGGCATTCCGTATGCCGCGACGGCTACCGCGATCGCGACGGCCAGGGACACCACTGACGCGATCCAGGCGCGGACGCGCAACACGCCGAGCATCACGAACAGCGCCGCCAGCGGCAAGGCCGCGACCAGTGAGCTCCAAGCCAGCGAGTGGGCGACGGGATCGAGGATCTGGCGATACATGTTGGGTACCTTCCGGATTCGAGGCTTTGCGCAGGACCAGACCGCGCACGCGAGGCATCGGCTCCCGAGCCTGGTTAGCGACCCGCAGAGTCAATGGAAAATGGCATGGGGGATGGTGGGTGACCGTATGCGGATACTAGCCGCGTACGTCGCGGTTGGGCGACTTCGCTAGGCCGCACGAGGATTTCGTCGCGCAACCCGGGGGATCAAGTCCGAGCGGCGATCACCCTGGCGGCGCAGTGGTCATGGAATCGATGTAATAGGTTTCTTGCCCGGTTGGGTATCCGCCACCACCGGTGGCGATGTGAACGTGGTCGTAGTGATTGAGGGTTTCGTTGCCCAAGTTTGACATCCAGCTCGGCGCGCCGACGCCGGGGTAAATCGTTTGGCGCCAGATCACATGGTTGACTCCCCATCGCTTGGCATTCGCCAGGGCATAACCGGCGATTTGGTTGCCGAGCTCGATGCCCTCGGGGGTGCCATGGTTCGGGATCATCACATCGATCGCCAGGCCGTTGGGATGCCACGGCAAGGGGTCGGGCCGATACCCGTAGATGGTTTTGATCTGCGGGAACAGCACGCCGATGACACGGGCCGCCCAGATGGTCTTGACCTGCAATTTCTCCTCCGGGGCGACGCCGGGCGGCAACGCGAACCGGAACGGCTGGCCACCGGGCGGGAGGGCGGCAGGCGCCTGCGCCGCCAGCTGGTCCGCCTCCGCTTGAGTGGCGACGTGTGGTCCGCCGGCCGGCGCGCCGGCCGGCGCGGTCGTCGAGGTGGTCGGAGCCGAGCCGGCCGGGGTTGGTGCCGCGGCCTCGGCGCAGCAGGCGGGCTTTGCGCCCTGGGCGTAGACCATGCCGGCCGAGACGGCGAGCGCGGCCGCGAACAGCAACCAGCGGCCCACGCCGTTGGCCAACACCTTTGTGCCCACGAATCAGCAGCTTAGTGTCGTGTGCGGCGCCTGTGGCAATGTTCTTCGTTATCTCTCGCGGGCCAGCATCCGTCTAAAACCGAGGCGTCTGAAATCGTCAGTCCTCGGGCCCACGGGGTGGGAGGCTTTTCGGTATGCGCGTCAACGAGGAATCAACTGCGCCGGGCACATCGCATGCCGCGAGCGTCCGTTTTCGTGGAACACCCGGGTGCCATCGGAGCCGCCACCGGCGTTTGTGGTCTCGAACGCGGATTGGTGCACCCTCGTTGAGAAATTCGGCCTGGCCCCGTATCTGGCTGTGCGCGATCAACGGCGCTTTAGCTAAGCGGCGGGTGGGTTTTGGGGGCCGAGGTCTGAGCAGAAAGGTCGGCGCCCGTCAGCACGAGTTGTGCGACCATTCCAGTCATGGATTCCGACGATCCCGAGAGGCGAATCAGGGAGTTGGAGCGCCAGCTCTCTGACGCCAAGGGCGGCCCTCGGGAGAATGTCCCGGTCGGCGACGAGTTGGGACCCGCCGAGGTGCCCGGCATGATGCCGCCCCCTCCGCCGCCGATGATGGCGCCCGCGCCACCGGGCATGTATCCCCCGAGCTACAGCGTCCTGCGCCGCCAGATGGACCGGCGGCGGCGATTCAGAAGCATTTGGCTGGTTTTCTTGGTGCCCGGCATCATGCTGATCGCCGTCCTCGTGTTTCACCCGTACCGGGTGGAGAAGCCCTCGACGCCCGCCATGTCGGGCGCCGAGCCCACCCCGGATTTGTCGGATGCGGTCATCACAGTGGGGCCGGGCGGAAACCTGACCGCGGAGCCCACCAACGGAACCGTCACGTTCGTGTGTGATCGGGGGGACATGACCGTCGGCGGCAACACGAACTCGGTCTATCTGTCCGGCCACTGCGCCCATCTCACCGTCAAGGGGTCCGACAACAAAGTGGTCGTCGACAGCGCGGACGCCATCGACGCCGATGGCTCGGGTAACCAGGTGATCTACCACAGCGGAGCGCCCGAGATCTCGGTTGCGGGATCTGGGAACTTCGTAAAGAAGGGCTGAGATCGTCGACCCGTGCCTCCGGGTTACCTTGCGGGCCAAGGCGTCTCAGATATCGACGGCCTGCGATAGCCGCCGACTCGCCGTGGGACCCTTTGCGCGGCAAGTCATTCACCCGTCACGGCTGCGGCACTGTGGAGCCGTCGGTGCGGTGGTCCGACGTGTTTCCACGAGTCCAAGCCGTCCTGGCCCGTCGTCGAAGCGAACGCAAGGATTCGGCAAGAACTTCGTGAACATCTCGCAAGCGGTCTGCGGCACCCTGTGTGGTGTTGGCCTGTCCGTAGTCGGTGAGGTTGGGATCGGTAGGAGCGTGGTTAGCCCTTAATTGAAAGTTGCTGGTGCTATGTTTGCGTCGCCCGGTCCATGATTTGCAGGCAAATGTGCTGCGGGGATGGACCGCTTCGTCCACTGTTTGCCCTCGACGGTCTCTAGTAGCCGATTAGGAGAGCGAGTGAGTATCAATCCGTTCGACGATGACAACTGTAGCTTCTTCGTTTTGGTTAACGACGAGGACCAACACAGCCTGTGGCCGGAGTTCGCTGAGCTTCCGGCCGGTTGGCGCGTCGTTTACGGTGCGGCGGCCCGGGCCGCGTGCCTGGACTACATCGAACAGCACTGGCCCGACATCCGGCCGAAGAGTCTGCGCGCCAGGCTGGCGCCGAACACGGCCTGCTGATCCGAAAGCCGTCCGGGGTGGGGTCGGATGAAATCTTATGAGCAGCTGCGGTATTCGGGGCGCGCCGATGAGCGGGTCACGATCCGCGGGTATCGCATCGAGCTGGGTGAGGTTGAGGCGGCGCTAGCCGGCCTGGCCGGGGTGCAGCAGGCGGTGGCGATCGCCCGTCAGGACCGCCCCGGTGATAAGCGCCTGGTCGGTTATGTCACCGAGTCGGTGATCGGGGCGGTGGATCCGGTAGGCGCGCGTGCGGAGTTGGCGGAGCGGCTGCCGTCGTACCTGGTGCCGGCCGTCGTGATGGTGGTGGCGGCGTTGCCGCTGACGGTTGGCGGCGAACTCGACACCCGCGCGCTGCCCGCACCGGAATATGAGGAAACCGATCGTTTCCGGGCGATCGAGCAGGCGCTGGCCGGCATCTTCGCCCAGGTGCTCGGTGTGGACACCGTCGGGGTCGATGAGTCGTTTTTCGACCTGGGCGGGGATTCGCTGTCGGCGATGCGGGCGATCGTCGCGGTCAACGCGGCCCTGGACGCCGATCTCAAAGTAAGCACCATATTCAACGCGCCGACTATCGCCCAATTGGCATCTCGTATTGGTGGGGATTCGGGCGGGCTTAAGCCGTTAATGGCCGTCGAGCGGCCCGCAGTGGTTCCACTTTCGTTCGCTCAAAGCCGGTTGTGGTTCATTGACCAGCTGCAGGGGTCGTCACCGGTCTACAACCGGGCGGTGGCGTTGCGGCTGGACGGGCGGCTCGATGTCGACGCGCTGAGTGTGGCCCTGGCCGATGTGGTGGGCCGCCACGAAAGCCTGCGCACGGTGTTCTCCGCGATCGACGGGACACCGCAGCAGCTGGTCCTTTCCGCCGAGCAGGCCGACTTCGGTTGGGAGGTGGTCGACGCGAGCGGGTGGCCGGCGGCCCGGCTGACGGAGGCCATCGAGGAAGCGACGCGCTACAGCTTTGACCTGGCTGCCGAGATCCCAATACGGACAAGGCTTTTCCGTAGTGGCGACCGAGAACACGTGTTGGTGATCACGCTGCATCATATCGCCGGGGACGGCTGGTCGATCGGTGTGCTGGCCGCCGATCTGCACGTTGCCTATCTGAGCCGATGCGCGGGGCGGACCCCGGGCTGGGCTCAATTGCCCGTCCAGTACATCGATTACACGCTGTGGCAGCGGAAAAACCTCGGTGATCTCGCGGATCGAACCAGCCCCCTGGCCGCGCAGGTGGACTATTGGGAAGACGCGCTGGCCGGGATGCCCGAACGCCTGCAACTTCCCACCGATCGGCCTTATCCGTTGGTTGCCGATCACCGCGGCGCGAGTGTTGCCGTGCACTGGCCGGCGCAGCTGCAACACCGGGTGCACACCATTGCCCGTGAACACAACGCGACCAGTTTCATGGTGGTCCAGGCGGCCCTCGTTGCGTTGCTGTCTCGACTGAGCGCGAGTCCCGATGTGGCGGTTGGCTTCCCGATCGCCGGTCGCGGCGATCCCGCGCTCGATGGCCTGGTCGGCATTTTCGTCAACACCCTGATTCTGCGGGTCAACCTGACGGGCGATCCCACCTTCGCCGAGTTGCTCGACCGGGTGCGACGGCGCAGCCTGGCCGCCTACGAGCATCAAGACGTGCCCTTTGAGGCACTGGTCGATCGCCTCAACCCGCCTCGATCGCGGACCCATCACCCCCTGGTTCAGGTGATGTTGGCCTGGCAGAACTTCACCTTCCAGTACGACGACCCCGCCGCCGGGCTGGCGTTGGGTGAGCTGCAAACCACCCCCGTGCCCATCAGCACCCGCACCGCCCGCATGGATTTGGCGTTTTTCCTTGCCGAACGCGTCACCGACACCGGTGAGCCCGCCGGGATCGGCGGGACGGTGGAATTCCGTACCGATGTGTTCGATGCGGCCAGTATCGAGGCGTTGATCGGACGGCTGGAGACCATGTTGGTCGCGGTCACGGCGGATCCGGCGCGGCCGGTGTCGTCGGTGGATCTACTTGATGCCGGCGAGCATGCTCGGCTGGACGGGTGGAGTAACCGCGGGGCACTGGGCCGGCCCGCGCCTCACGCGATGTCGATTCCGGAGGCGTGGACCGCGCGGGTAGTGCGTACCCCGGAGGCGGTGGCGCTGACGTGCGGGCAGCGCTCGTGGACCTATCGCGAGGTTGATGAGGCCGCAAACCGCCTGGCGCACTTGCTGTTCGGGTACGGTGCGGCGCCGGGTGGGTCCGTGGCGCTGTTGCTGGAGCGTTCGGCGCAGGCCGTCATCGCGATACTGGCGGTGCTCAAGACCGGGGCGGCCTACCTGCCCCTGGACCCGGCGACACCCGGGGCGCGGTTGGCGTTCATGGTTCGCGATGCCGCGCCGGTGGCCGCGATCACCAGCGCCGGGCTGGCCGACCGGCTGAGCGGGCACGACCTGCCGGTGATCGACGTCGCGGACCCCCGAACCCAGGACCATCCGAGCACGGCCTTGCCGCCGCCCACCGCCGACGACATCGCGCACGTCATCTACACCTCGGGCACCACCGGCGTGCCCAAGGGTGTGGCCATCACCCACCACAACGTCACCCAGCTGATCATGTCCCTCGACGGGGGGCTGCCCGCGGCGTCGGAACAGGTGTGGTCGCAGTGGCATTCCTACGCTTTCGACTTCTCGGTGTGGGAGATCTGGGGTGCACTGCTACGCGGGGGGCGGCTCGTGGTGGTGCCCGAGTCGGTGGCGGGCTCGCCCGCCGACTTTCACGACCTGCTGGTCTCCCAACACGTCAACGTCCTCACCCAAACCCCGTCTGCTATAGGGACGTTGGCAGCCGAGGGTTTGGAATCGGCGGCGTTGTTGATGGGCGGTGAGGCCTGTCCGGCGGCGGTGGTGGACCGGTGGGCGCGCGGGCGGGTGATGCTCAACGCCTACGGCCCGACCGAGACGACGATCTATGTGGCGTTGAGCGCGCCCCTGGGGGCTGGGGGCTCGGGTGCGGCGCCGATCGGTTCGCCGGTGGCGGGAGCGGCGCTGTTCGTGCTCGACGCGCGCCTGCAACCGGTGCCGGCCGGTGTGGTGGGGGAGTTGTATGTCGCGGGTCGCGGTGTGGGGGTTGGGTATTGGCGTCGCGCCGGGTTGACGGCGTCGCGGTTTGTGGCGTGCCCGTTCGGCGGACCCGGGGCCCGCATGTATCGCACCGGTGACTTGGTGTGCTGGCGCGCCGATGGGCAGTTGGAGTATGTGGGCCGCGCTGATGAGCAGGTCAAGATCCGCGGGTATCGCGTCGAGCTCGGTGAGGTTCAGGCGGTGTTGGCCGGGCTGGACGGGGTGGATCGGGCGGTGGTGATCGCCCGGGAGGATCGCCCCGGCGATAGGCGCCTGGTGGGCTACATCACCGGCACCGCGGACGCTGCCGCGGCGCGCGCCAGCTTGGCCGAGCGGCTGCCGGCCTACCTGGTGCCGGCCGCGGTGGTGGTCGTGGAGGCGTTGCCGCTGACGGTCAACGGCAAACTGGACATTCGCGCGTTGCCGCCACCCGAATATCGCGTTGACGATCGTTGCCGCGCCCCGGCCACGCCCGTCGAGGAGATCCTGGCCGGCATCTATGCCGAGGTACTGGGTCTCGAGCGCGTCGGGGTCGATGAGTCGTTCTTCGACCTCGGCGGGGACTCACTGTCGGCGATGCGGGTGATCACCGCAATCAACGCGGCCGCGGATGCCGAGCTAAAGGTGGGCACCCTGTTCGATGCGCCGGCGATCGCCCAGCTGGCGCCCCGCATCGATGTGGATGGGCGCGGGCTCGAGCCGTTGGTGGCCAGTGAGCGGCCCGCGGTGATCCCGTTGTCGTATGCCCAGAGCCGGTTGTGGTTCCTCGACCAATTGCAAGGCCCTTCACCGGTCTACAACATGGCGGTGGCGCTGCGGCTGCGCGGGCGGCTCGATGCCGACGCGCTGGCGGCGGCGCTTGCCGACGTGGTGGCCCGCCACGAAAGCCTGCGCACGCTGTTCGCCGCGCCCGACGGGATTCCCAGGCAGCTGGTGGTTACGCCCGAGCGTGCGGACTTCGGCTGGCAGATCATTGACGCAACCGCGTGGCCGGCGGATCGGCTGGAGGAGGCCATCGCCGGCGCGGCGCGTCACCCGTTCGACCTGACCACCCAAATCCCGCTGCGCGCAACACTGTTCAGTGTCACCGATGACGAGTATGTGCTGGTGATCGTGGCGCACCATATCGCCGCCGATGGCTGGTCGGTGGCCCCGCTGGCGCGCGATCTGGGTGCGGCCTATGCCAGCCGCTGCGCGGGGCGGGCCCTCGAGTGGGCTGAATTGCCGTTGCAGTACGTCGATTACACGCTGTGGCAGCGGGCGCAGTTTGGCGATCTCGACGACAGCCACAGCCCCGTCGCCGCGCAGCTGAGGTATTGGGAAGAGACCCTGGCCGGGCTGCCCGAGCGCCTGCAGCTGCCCACCGATCGGCCCTATCCGCCGGTCGCCGATCACCGCGGCGCGCGGGTGGCCCTGGAGTGGCCGGCGCAGCTGCAGCAGCGGGTACGCGATCTGGCCCGCACGCACAGGGCGACCAGCTTCATGGTGATGCAGGCCGCCCTGGCGGTGCTGTTGTCCAAGATCGGCGGCGGCAGCGACGTGGCCGTGGGGTTCCCGATCGCCGGGCGCCGCGACCCCGCGCTCGACGAGCTGGTGGGTTTCTTCGTCAACACCTTGGTGCTGCGGGTCGACCTGGCCGAAGACCCCACCGTCGCCGAGCTGCTGGCCCAGGTGCGTCGGCGCAGTCTGGCCGCCTACGAGCACCAAGACGTGCCTTTTGAGGTGCTCGTCGAGCGGCTCAACCCCACTCGATCCATGACCCATCACCCGCTGATCCAGGTCATGCTGGCCTGGCAGAACTTCGCCGGGCACGACGGTGACCCATCCGCCGGGCTGGCCTTGGGCGACCTGCAGGTCACACCGATGCCGGTGGACACCCACAGCGCCCGCATGGATCTGACGTTTTCGCTCGGCGAACGCTGGACCGAGTCCGGTGAGCCCGCCGGGATCGACGGAACGGTGGAGTTTCGCACCGATGTGTTCGAGGCGGCCGGGATCGAGGCGTTGATCGGGTGGTTGCGCCGGGTGTTGGTGGCGATGACGGGCGATGTGGGGCGGCGGGTGTCGGCGGTGGATCTGCTTGATGCCGGTGAGCATGCGCGGCTGGACCGGTGGGGTAATCGCTCGGTGTTGACCCGCCCGGCGCCGCCGGCGGCGTCGATTCCGGTGCTATTTGCCGCCCAGGTCGCGCGTAGCCCCGGGGCGGTGGCGTTGAGCTTCGGGGGTGTGTCGTTGACGTATCGGGAGCTCGATGAGGCGTCTAACCGGTTGGCGCACTTCCTATTGCGTTACGGTGTCGGCCCGGGCGCGGGTGTGGCGCTGGTGTTTTCGCGTTCGGCCGAGGCGATTGTGGCGATGCTGGCGGTGCTCAAGACGGGGGCGGCGTATCTGCCGATCGATCCGGCGTTGCCGGCGGCGCGGGTCGGGTTCATGCTTGCCGATGCCGCGCCGGTGGCCGCGATCACGACCGCGGGGTTGGCCGCTCGGCTGGGCGGGCACGACCTGTCGGTGATCGATGTCGCGGACCCGCGAATCCCGGAGCAGCCGGGCACCGCGTTGCCGGCGCCGTGCGCCGAGGACATCGCCTACATCGTCTACACCTCGGGCACCACCGGGGTGCCCAAGGGCGTGGCCATCACCCACCACAACATCACCCAACTCTTTGGAATCACAGACTTCTTTTGCGCCAATGGCAACCCGGCGCCATTCGCGGTGGCCCAATGGCATTCGCATTCCTTCGACGTCTCGGTGTGGGAGATCTGGGGTGCGCTGTTGCGCGGCGGACGGCTGGTCGTGGTGTCCGAGGAAGTGGCCGGCTCGCCGACCGACCTGCACGACATGCTTGCCAACGAACACGTCAGCGTTCTAAGCCAAACCCCCTCTGCGGCAGGGATGTTGGCGGCCGAGGGCTTGGAATCGACCGCACTGGTGGTGGCCGGTGAAGTCTGCCCCGCCGAGCTGGTGGATCGGTGGGCGCCCGGCCGGGTGATGATCAACGCCTACGGCCCAACCGAAACCACGATCTATGCGGCGATGAGCCCGCCGCTGGCCGCCGGGTCGGGGACGCCGCCGATTGGCTCGCCGGTGTCCGGGGCGGCGCTGTTCGTGCTGGACGGCTGGTTGCGCCCGGTGCCGGCCGGTGTGGTGGGGGAGCTGTATGTCGCGGGTCGCGGTGTGGGGGTTGGGTATTGGCGCCGTGCCGGGTTGACGGCGTCGCGGTTTGTGGCGTGCCCGTTCGGCGGAGCCGGGGCCCGCATGTATCGCACCGGGGACTTGGTGTGCTGGCGCGCCGATGGGCAGTTGGACTACGTGGGGCGCGCCGACGAGCAGGTCAAGATCCGCGGGTATCGCGTCGAGCTCGGTGAGGTGCGCGCGGCGCTGGCCGGGCTGGACGGGGTGGATCAGGCGGTGGTGATCGCCCGGGAGGACCGCCCCGGCGATAGGCGCCTGGTGGGCTACATCACCGGCACCGCGGACGCTGCCGCGGCGCGCGCCAGCTTGGGCGAGCGGCTGCCGGCCTACCTGGTGCCGGCCGCGGTGGTGGTCGTGGAGGCGTTGCCGCTGACGGTCAACGGCAAACTGGACATTCGCGCGTTGCCGCCACCCGAATATCGCGCTGACGATCGTTGCCGCGCCCCGGCCACGCCCGTCGAGGAGATCCTGGCCGCCATCTATGCCGAGGTACTGGGTCTCGACCGTGTCGGGGTCGGCGAGTCGTTCTTCGACCTCGGCGGGGACAGCATCCTGGCGATGCAGGTGGTGGCGCGGGCCCGCGACGCCGGTGTGACGTGTCGGCCGCGCGATCTTTTCGTCGAGCAGACCGTTGCCGGGGTTGCCCGGGTCGCCGGTTTCGCCGATGGCGAGGCCGGGGTGCTCGATGAGGGCATCGGCGACGTGCCGCCCACACCGATCATGCGTTGGCTGCGGGACCTGGAAAGCGGCGGCCCGGTCGACCAGTTCAACCAGGCGGTGTTGCTCCAGGCCCCCGTCGGGGTCACCGAGGCCGACGCGGTGGCCGTCCTTCAGGCCTTGCTGGATCGGCACGCCATGCTGCGGTTACGGGTCGTCGACGACGGGCCGGGGGGTTGGTCGCTGTCGGCGCCCGAACCGGGTTCGGTGGAGGCCGGCCGCCTTCTGCAACGGGTGGACGGGTTGTCCGACGCGGCGCTGATCCAGGCCCGGTCCCGGTTGAATCCGGCCGACGGGGTGATGCTGAGCGCACTGTGGATTGCCGGCACCGGCCAACTGGCGCTGATCGTTCATCATTTGGCCGTCGACGGGGTGTCGTGGCGAATCTTGCTGGGCGACCTCAATACCGCCTGGAGCCAACGCCGCAGCGGGCGGGAGGTGGCGCTGCCGGCGGCGGGGACGTCGTTTCGGCGGTGGGCGTCGCTGCTGGGTGAGCATGCGCGCCGCCCGGCGGTCGTCGACCAGGTTGGCGCGTGGCGGCGGGTGTTGGCGACGCCCGCCGCACTGCCGGCGGTCAACCCCGCGGTGGACACGTTTGCCACGGCCGAGCGCCTGTCTATGTCATTGGACGTCGAGACGACCCGCCTGCTGCTGGGCGAAGTGCCGGCGGCGTTCCACGCCGGGGTGCAAGACATCCTCTTGATGGCATTCGGGTTGGCCTGCGCGGAGGTGTTGGGCAACGGGGGCGCGCCGATCGGCATCGACGTCGAGGGCCACGGGCGCCACGAGGACCTGGCTCCCGGGGTCGACCTGTCGCGCACAGTGGGGTGGTTCACCGCGAAATACCCGGTGGCACTCGACGTGAGCGGGCTGTGCTGGGCGCAGGTGGTGGCCGGGGAGGCGGCGCTGGGGGCGATGGTCAAGGACGTCAAGGAACAGCTGCGGGCCCTCCCGGACGGACTGACCTACGGTCTGCTGCGCTACCTGAACGCCGACGTCGACCTGCCCGGGGCGGACCCACCGATCGGATTCAACTACCTGGGACGCTTGGGCGCCGCCGCGCAGACCGACGCCGGCTGGCGGATCTGCCAGGTGGGCTCGTTGTTTGCCGACAACGGCAGCGCGGGGTTACCCATGCCGTTGCTGCACACCGTGGACGTCACCGCCGTCAGCGTCGACACCGATGCCGGCCTGCAACTGCACACCAACTGGCTGTGGGCCCCGTCGGCCGTCGATCGCTCGCGGATCAATCGGCTTGGCCGGCTGTGGTTCGAAGCCCTGGGCGGCATCTGCGCGTATGTCCGGCGCGGCGGGGGCGGGCTGACCCCGTCGGACATCGCGCCCGCCCGGCTCAACCAGCGCCAGATCGACGAGCTGCAGCGGCGGTACCGGGTCGCCGATATCTTGCCGCTGACCCCGTTGCAGCGGGGACTGCTCTTCCACGCCAGCAGCGCTGCGGATCGCGGTGACCTGTACGCGGTGCAGCTGGACATCACCGTCACCGGTCGGCTCGACGCCGATCGTCTCCGCGATGCGGTGCAGACGGTGCTCACCCGTCACCCAAACCTGTTGGCACGCTTCTGCCCAGAGTTCGACCACCCGGTGCAGATCATCACGCAGGATCCGGTCGCGCCGTGGCGGTATGTCGAGCTGGACGGAGGCGGCCCCGACGTCCAGGAGCGGATCCAGCGTGTGTGCGACGCCGAACGCGCCGCCGTCCGCGATATCGCGCACCAGCCCGGCTTTCGCGTCGCCGTCATCCGCACCGCCGACGACCGGCACCGACTGGTGTTCACCAATCACCACATCGTCGTCGACGGCTGGTCGATGCCGATCCTGCTGCGGGAAATATTCGGTACTTACCACGGGCAGCGGCTACCTGCGCCCGGGTCCTATCGCAGATTCCTTGCCTGGCTGGCCGATCGGGATCGCGAAGCCGCCCACGCCGCCTGGCGCGAGGTGCTCGCCGGCTTTGACACCCCGACACTGGTCGGCCCGCCGGATCGATTGGGGCTCGGCCCCCGCGGCGTCACGTCCTTTCGGGTGCCCGCCGAGACCACGATGGCCCTCACCGAGCTGGCACGCTCCTGCCACACCACGGTCAACATCGTGCTGCAGGGCGCGTGGGCTCAGTTGCTGACGTGGCTGACCGGCCACCACGATGTCGCCTTCGGCGCCACGGTGTCGGGCAGGCCGGCCGAGGTGGCCGGGGTCGAATCGATGGTGGGCCTGTTCATCAACACGGTGCCGGTGCGGGCGACCATCACGGCGGCAACCACCGCCGCGGACCTGCTGGGCCGGCTGCAAGATGCCCACAACCGTACGCTTGAGCACCAGCACCTGGCCCTGGGCGAGATCCATCGCATGACCGGTCAGGAACAGCTGTTCGACACCCTTTTCGTTTACGAGAACTACCCGATCGACACCGGTGCGCCGTTCGGTGATGGCGAACTCGCCATCACCGGGATCAGTAGCCGCGAATGCACCCACTACCCGCTCGTGGTGACCGCCTCCCCGGGCCGCGAATTGGCCCTTCGCGTGGAGTTTCGCACCGATGTGTTCGAGGCGGCCGGGATCGAGGCGTTGATCGGGTGGTTGCAGCGGGTGTTGGTGGCGATGACGGGCGATGTGGGGCGGCGGGTGTCGGCGGTGGATCTGCTTGATGCCGGTGAGCATGCGCGGCTGGACCGGTGGGGTAATCGCTCGGTGTTGACCCGCCCGGCGCCGCCGGCGGCGTCGATTCCGGTGCTTTTTGCCGCCCAGGTCGCGCGTAGCCCCGGGGCGGTGGCGTTGAGTTTCGCGGGTGTGTCGTTGACGTATCGGGAGCTCGATGAGGCGTCTAACCGGTTGGCGCACTTCCTATTGCGTTACGGTGTCGGCCCGGGCGCGGGTGTGGCGCTGGTGTTTTCGCGTTCGGCCGAGGCGATCGTGGCGATGCTGGCGGTGCTCAAGACGGGGGCGGCGTATCTGCCGATCGATCCGGCGTTGCCGGCGGCGCGGGTCGGGTTCATGCTTGCCGATGCCGCGCCGGTGGCCGCGATCACGACCGCGGGGTTGGCCGCTCGGCTGGGCGGGCACGACCTGTCGGTGATCGATGTCGCGGACCCGCGAATCCCGGAGCAGCCGGGCACCGCGTTGCCGGCGCCGTGCGCCGAGGACATCGCCTACATCGTCTACACCTCGGGCACCACCGGCGTGCCCAAGGGCGTGGCCATCACCCACCACAACATCACCCAACTGGCGGAGTCACTGGGTGCATCGCTGCCGCGCGCGCGGGTGTGGGCGCAGTGCCATTCGTATTCCTTCGACGTCTCGGTGTGGGAGATCTGGGGCGCGCTGTTGGGCGGGGGACGGCTCGTGGTGGTGCCCGAGTCGGTGGCGGGCTCGCCCACCGACTTTCACGACTTGCTGGTCTCCCAACACATCGACGTCCTCACGCCAAACCCCTTCCGCGCTAGGGACTTTTGGAGGGTGATGGTTTGGAATCGATGGCGCTGGTGGTGGGTGGTGAGGCCTGTCCGGCGGCGGTGGTGGATCGGTGGGCGCCCGGGCGGGTGATGCTCAACGCCTACGGCCCGACCGAGACGACGGTCGATGCCGCCATGAGTGCGCCGCTGGCAGCCGGAACGCCGGGCTCAGCGGTGCCGCCGATCGGCTCGCCGGTGCCGGGGGCGGCGGTGTTCGTGCTGGACGGGTGGTTGCGCCCGGTGCCGGCCGGTGTGGTGGGGGAGCTGTATGTCGCGGGTCGCGGTGTGGGGGTTGGGTATTGGCGTCGCGCCGGGTTGACGGCGTCGCGGTTTGTGGCGTGCCCGTTCGGCGGAGCCGGGGCCCGCATGTATCGCACCGGTGACTTGGTGTGCTGGCGCGCCGATGGGCAGTTGGACTACGTGGGGCGCGCCGACGAGCAGGTCAAGATCCGCGGGTATCGCGTCGAGCTCGGTGAGGTGCGCGCGGCGCTGGCCGGGCTGGACGGGGTGGATCAGGCGGTGGTGATCGCCCGCGAGGACCGCCCCGGCGATAGGCGCCTGGTGGGCTACATCACCGGCACCGCGGACGCTGCCGCGGCGCGCGCGAGCCTGGCCGAGCGGCTGCCGGCCTACCTGGTGCCGGCCGCGGTGGTGGTCGTGGAGGCGCTGCCGCTGACGGTCAACGGCAAACTGGACATTCGCGCGTTGCCGCCACCCGAACATCGCGCTGACGATCGTGACCGCGCCCCGGCCACGCCCGTCGAGGAGACCCTGGCCGCCATCTATGCCGAGGTACTGGGTCTGGAGCGCGTCGGGGTCGACGAGTCGTTCTTCGACCTCGGCGGGGACAGCATCCTGGCGATGCGGCTGACCGCCGCGATCAACATCAGCCCTGGACGCCCACCTTGCGGTCGGCGCCTTATTCGCCGCGCCGTCCGTTGCAAGCTTGAGCCGGCAGTTGGGCAGACATGCCAACTCGGACAGCTTTGTGGCCGTGCACGGCTTTGCAGATGGGGAAGACGCCATCGAGGTGCACGCCGCCGACCTCACGCTGGACAAGTTCATCGATGCCACGACGCTGGGCGCCGCCCCGGCGCTGCCGGCGCCCGGCGCCGAGGTGCGGACGGTCCTGTTGACCGGGGCGACCGGTTTCCTCGGCCGCTACCTGACCCTGGAATTGCTGCAGCAGATGGAAGCGGTCGACGGCAGGCTCATCTGCCTGGTACGGGGTGAATCCGACGAGGAGGCGCGGCGCCGTCTGGACAAGACCTTCGGCAGCGGCGACCCCCGGCTGCTCGCGGCCTTCCAGGAACTGGCCGCCGATCATCTGGAGGTCCTCGCCGGCGACAAGGGCGAACCCGACCTGGGCCTGGACGACCACACTTGGCAGCGGCTGGCCGAGTCCGTCGATCTGATCGTCGATTCCGCGGCCCTGGTGAACGCCGTCCTGCCCTACAGCGCAGCTGTTCGCGCCCAACGTCGCGGGCACCGCCGAGCTGATCCGCATCGCGCTCACCACCAAGCTCAAGCCTTACGCCTACGTGTCGACCGCCAACGTGGCGGGCCAGATCGAGCCGTCGGCGTTCACCGAGGATGCCGACATCCGGGTCATCAGCCCCACCCGCACAGCGACGGCAGCCTGGCCAACGGCTACGGCAACAGCAAGTGGGCCGGCGAGGTGCTGCTGCGCGAGGCCAACGACCTGTGCGGCTTGCCGGTCGCGGTGTTTCGCTGCGACATGATCCTGGCCGACACCACCTATGCGGGCCAGCTCAACGTGTCGGACATGTTCACCCGGATGGTGCTGAGCATCATGGCCACCGGCATCGCGCCCGGCTCGTTCTACCAGCTCGACGCCGACGGCAACCGGCAACGCGCGCATTTCGACGGGCTCCCAGTCGAATTCGTCGCCGAGGCGATCGCCACGCTGGGTGCCCAGGTGGTCGACGGGTTTCGAGACCTACCACGTGATGAACCCGCACGACGACGGCATCGGGCTCGACGAGTACGTCGACTGGCTGATCGAGGCCGGTTACCCGATCCAGCGCATCGATGACTTCGGCGAGTGGTTGCAGCGGTTCGAGGCCGGCCTGCGTGCCCTGCCGGATCGACAGCGCCAGCATTCGGTGCTGCAGATGTTGCTGCTGCGCAATTCCACGCATTTGCAGCCCGCCGAGCCGACCCGCGGGTCGTTCGCGCCGACCGACCGATTCCGTGCTGCGGTGCAAGAAGCGAAAATCGGCCCGCGACAACCCGGACATCCCGCACGTCTCGGCGCCGATCATCCTCAAATACGTCACCGACTTGCAACTGCTCGGACTGCTCTAGCCCGCTTGAGGAATTCGATAATGTTGACATTGCTTCGCGCTCATTGGGTCTCGACGACGGCGAGCATGTGTCTGCTCGGCATCGCGACCATGTTCACCCTGTTGCAGCCGCTACTGGCCGGCCGACTCGTCGACCGTGCGGCGGCGGGCTCACCGATTGGCGCGTTCGCCATTCTGCTGGTGACGATGCTTGTCGGACAGCTACTGCTGGAGGCGTTGGGCCGTTTTCAACTGGAGCGAACCGGCGAGAAAATCGTCTTGCAGTTGCGGGCCGCCTTCACCAACCAGGTGGTGCGCCTGCCCATCGGGCTGTTGGACCGCGGTCGCACCGGAGACCTGCTGGCGCGCGGAACCAACGATGCGGGTTTGTTGCGTGAGATGCCCCGCGCCGTCGCCGACGTCGTCTTCGGGACGCTGACCCTGCTGGGTGCGTGCGTCTTCATGCTGACGATCGATCCGGTCACCGTGGGTGTCGTGATGGCCGTCATGGGGGTCGCGTTCACCGCCGCGGGTCCGTTTCTGTCGCGGGTCCATCGCGCCTCGTTGAATCGCCAAGCCGCACTGGGTGACTACGCGGCCGGGTTGGACCGAGCGTTGGGCGCCGCGCGCACCGTGAAGCTGTTCGGCGCCGAAGACCGCGAGGTGAAGTCCATCAGCGCCCACGCGGACGCCGCGTATGAATCCGGCGTCCGCATCGGCCTGGCCAACGCCATCGACATCTCCATCGTCCGGCTGGGCATCACCGGCGCGTTTCTGGCGATCATGATCATCGACGGGCGCCGCGTCGCCACCGGCGGCCTGCCCGTAGGCCAGTTCGTCACGCTGTTCGCCTTCGCCATGTACGCGGTTTTTCCCGTCACCGCCGTCTTCACCGCGCTCACCCAGCTGCGCACCTCCGCCGGTGCGTATGACCACCTCACCGCGACCCTGCGGGAACTACCGGAAGGCGATCCGCCATCGCTCGCCATTGCCGACGGTGTCGGCGCGCCGAGCATTCCGGAGGTGGGCCAAAACACCGCGCCGCTGGTCGAATTCGACCAGGTGTCGTTTTCCTACGGCGAGGCCCCGGTCCTCGAGGACCTCTCCTTCACGCTCGGCCGCGATCAGATCACCGCGCTGATCGGGCCGTCCGGCGCCGGAAAGTCAACCGTTCTGGCGCTGCTGTGCCGCTTCCACGATCCCGGCGCCGGAACGGTGCGCTGGGAAGGCCGGGACTTCCGCAGCATCCCGCTGAGAGAACTTCGCGGCCGACTCGGGCTGCTGGAACAGGACGCACCGGTGCTGCATGGCAGCATCCGCGACAACCTGCTCATCGCCGATCCGCACGCCGGCGATGCCGAGTTATGGCGGGTGCTCGAACAGGCCAACATCGCTGACGAAATCGCCCGTTTCCCAGGGCAACTCGACGCCCCCGTGCTCGAGCGCGGGCGCAGCCTGTCCGGTGGCCAACGCCAGCGACTGGCCCTGGCTCGCGCCTTCCTGTCGCGATCGCAGCTCATACTCATGGACGAGCCAACCGCCCACCTCGACCGCGCCAACGAGTACGACGTCATGGGCAACCTGCGGCGGGCTCGCGGCCAGCGAAGTCTCCTTGTGGTCGCCCACAGGCTCTCCACCGTCACCAACGCCGACCAGATTCTGGTTCTCCAGCACGGCCGAATCCAAGCGACCGGCACCCACACCGAACTGATGCGCATGCCGATCTACCGCGAACTCATCGAACACGAATTCGCCCCGCGCTAGAGCGCGATCGACTGTGGGCGGTCGGAAGGGAGCGTCTTGCTGTACCGAATCGCTCGGCTTGCCATCGCCGCCCCGCGCAAGGTGATTGCCGTGGCGGTGCTCGTGTTGATCGGTACCGCGATCTTCGGCCTCCCGGTCATCAAGACGCTATCGGCCGGCGGGTGGGGCGATCCGGGCTCTGAATCGGCACAGGCGGCCGCACTCCTCTCGCAGAAATTCGGCCAGGGCGATATGGGCATGTTGATCACGGTCACCTCCGACCGCGGCGCGCAAGGGACCCAGGCCACCGCGGTCGGCACCGAACTCGTTCGGCGGCTGCAGAATTCGGCAAACGTAGGGCAGGTCCGATCGGCGTGGACCGTGCCGCCGGCAGCGGCGCACTCGTTCATCAGCGAGGACGGCAAGACGGGACTGATCACGGCCGCGATCTCCGGTGGTGAGACCAATGCCCAGAACACCGCCAAACATCTATCGGACGAACTTGTGCACGATCGCGACGGCGTCACGGTCCGCGTCGGTGGGGAAGCCACCATCTACTGGCAGGTGAGCGAGCAGACCCGCAAAGACCTGTTGCTCATGGAATCGCTGGCGCTGCCGCTTAGTTTTCTGGTGCTGGTCCGGGTCTTCGGTGGTTTGGTTGCGGCGGCGCTGCCCGTCGCGGTCGGGGGGTTCGCGATTCTCGGTGCGATGGCGTCGCTGCACGCGATCTCGCTGTTTGCCAACGTGTCAATCTTCGCGCTGAACCTGACCGTCGCGATGGGCACGGCACTGGCCATCGACTACACATTGTTGATCCTCAGCCGCTTCCGAGATGAGTTGGCGGAGGGCCAGACCCGCGACGCGGCGCTGGTCCGCACGATGGCCACGGCCGGCCGCACGGTGTTGTTCTCGGCGATGACGGTCGCGCTTTCGATGGCGACGATGGTGCTGTTCCCGCAGTACTTCCTGAAATCCTTCGCGTACGCGGGAGTGGCGGTGGTCGCGTTCGCGGTGGCCGCGGCGATCATCGTGGCGCCGGCGGCGATCGTGCTGCTAAGTGGCCGGCTCGATTCGCTGGACGTACGCCGGTTGGTGCGCCGGCTCCTCCGGCGCCCGGAACCCCGACCCGCGCCGGTCGAGCGGTGGTTTTGGTACCGATGGACGAAAACCGTCGTGCGCGAAGTGGTTCCGATCATTGTCGCCGTTGTCGCGTTCCTGCTGCTGCTCGGCTCGCCTTTCCGCGACGTGCGCTGGGGAGTTGCCGACGACCGGGTGCTGCCCACCTCGGCCTCGGCCCGCCAGGTCGGCGACCAGCTACGGAACGACTTTCCGGGCAGCGGCATCCCCGATGTCACCGTCGTACTCCGGAACGCGACCGATCTGAGCCCGGCCGGTCTGGATGGTTACGCCGCGGCACTGTCGCGCGTGCCAGACGTGTCATCGGTGTCGGCGCCGGGCGGCACGTTCGTCAACGGCGGGCTGGCCGGGCCACCGTCGGCGCCCAGCGGCATCAAGGACCGCAGCGCCTTTGTCACGGTGCACAGCACCGCACCGCTGTATTCCGCGGCCTCGGCCGCCCAGCTTGACCGACTGCATGCCGTTGCGACCCCGGCGGGCAGACCGATGCAGCTGGCCGGCGTGGCGCAGAGCAACCGCGACACCGTGCACGCGATAGCGTCGTGCCTGCACCTGGTGCTCACCATCATCGCCGTGATCACCGTGGTGCTGGTTTTCCTGCTGACCGGTAGCGCGGTGTTGCCCATCCAGGCCGTGCTGACGAACACCCTGTCGCTGGCCGCGGCGTTCGGTGCGATGGTGTGGGTATTTCAGGAAGGACACCTCGGCGGGCTGGGTACCGCGGCGACCGGCACCCTGGGGGTGGACCTGCCGGTGTTGTTGTTCTGCATCGCTTTTGGTCTTTCGATGGATTACGAGCTGTTTCTCATCTCGCGAATCCGGGAGTACTGGCTGGCCTCTCACCGTGGCTGGGGCGCCAACGACAAGAGCATCGCGCTGGGCGTGGCCCATACCGGGCGGGTGATCACGGCCGCGGCGCTGATCATGGCCATCTCCTTTGCGGCGTTGATGGCCGCGCAGGTGTCGTTCATGCGGTTGTTCGGATTCGGGCTGACGGTGGCGGTGCTGGTCGACGCCACGCTGGTGCGGACGCTGCTAGTGCCGGCGTTGATGCATGTGCTCGGTCGCGCCAACTGGTGGGAACCGAAACCGCTGGCCCGCCTGCACGATCGGTTCGGGCTCAGCGAGAGCGCCGGCATTGCATCCGACAGCGAAAACGAACCCATCGATCGTCGTTGGCGGGCGATCGCCCGCCGAGTGCTGTTCGGCCAAGAGATACAACGACAGATCGGCCCGCGCGATGACGGATAGTCAGGGGTGATCGGCGAGATGCGCTGCGTCCAAAGACGCTTCCGCGGCAGGCGGGCAGGCCGCTGATTTCAGGCGGTCGTCCAGTTCCTCCCCGCGAAGCGCTCAACGAGAAGCGGAACATACTCCCGCAACCGGCGTCCGTCGAACCGGGCATGCACGCCCTGCACGACGGCGGTCAGGGTGTCGGGTGGAATGTTCGGATACTTCCTGGTCAATCGATCAGCCACTTCGTCGATGATCGTCTGTTCGCTCAACTCGATCACCGCGTCAGGTTCGCATGCGTTCACGCCGAAGTCAAACGCTGTTAACCAAAACGATGCTTTGCACCGGAAGTCATTGCAACACAACCTGATTCGGAGCGAGCTCAGTTCGCTCACATCATCGGGGGAAACGGCACCATCCAGGTAAACGAATTGTCGGTTTTGCCTTTGTATTGCGGGCAGTAGGCGGCCACCGAAACGCCGATGAAATAACCGGCTTGCTTCGGCGAAAGAGGGGTGTCCCTTACGATCCTCATCGCCAGAGCGCTCGACGCTTCGCCCTTATCGAATCCGTCACACACCGAATGGGCCATCGTAATAGCGTCCGGCACGGCAATCCCGTCCTTGGCTAGGGCCGCGACGAACGCGTCATCCAGGTGATCCGCCGATGCGGGCGCGGCGCAGAGCAGCGCGGCGGCGGACAGCGCGACCGCGCAGCCTGCCGACCACGTCCCACGACCTCCGTGCATAGGGGTCATGGCCTCCCTTTGGGCGGGCGAATCCGGATTCGGTCAAGAAAGACTGGCTCAAAGATTAGCCGAAATCGCAGTGTCGTTCTCGGCACGGCTATGGAATTGATCTTTCCTTAACAACCGCCGTAGAGCGACCGCAAGAATTCCGCAAGAACTTCGCGAACAAGCGGCAAGCGGGGTGCAGCAGCCTTCAAGTGCGAGATTTTGGGACCGGTAGCGGTGCGGCCGGGGTCCACTCGTCACAACTGAAGACCACTCACCGAGAGGAAACAAACCGTGGGCACCGACCTCGACAACACGTCGACGCTCCGCCTTCGCAGCATCAGCACCCTGACCCCCGTGAGCGAGCCCCGGATCGCCCATCGCGGCTGCTACACGTCGGGGTCGCGGGCGATCGATGCCACCACGCTTCCCCGGGTCAAGACCGTTACCGCCGCCGTGACGCCGCTACCCACGGCACCCAGCAGCGCGCCGGCGAGTCCCCGGAAATGGCTGGGTCTGTACGCGCTGAAGCCGTGGTACACCCGCCGATTGACTCCGATCGTCAATATCGCTGTGGCTCGACGGATTTCACCGGATGTGTTCACCGTGGTCGGGGTGGTGGCCGCGGGCCTGGCCGGGGCCGCCGTCGCGCTGGGATGGTGGCCGTTGGTGGCGCTGTTCCTGGCGCTGCGGTTGGCCGGTGCCAATCTCGATGGCGCGGTTGCCCGCGCTCGCGGCGTTAGCCGACCGTGGGGATTCGTCGTCAACGAAGTCGGCGACCGTGCCTCGGATCTGCTGACCTTCGCCGGGCTGGCCGTGTGGGCGGCGCGGCAGCGTGGCCCCGGACTGCATTTCCTGTCCTGGCCGGTGATCTTGGTGCTGGTGGCCGCGCTGGCCGCGACGCTGCCCACCTTCGCGTCCCTGGCCGCGGCGGGCGCCGGCGCACAGCGGCGCAACGGGGGCCCGCTGGGCAAGACAGAACGCTGCTTGTTCGTGGTGCTGGCCACCGTATTCCCGGTGATCCTGCCGGTTGTGTGCACTCAGATGGTCAACGGATCGCTGATCACCGCCGCGCTGCGGCTGCGCGCGGCGCACCGCGAGTTGGTGGCGAAGCGACCGGACGAGCAGCCCGCCGAAGCCGCCACCCAGAAAGGGGTGCTGGCGTCATGACCACGACCCGATTCTCGAGTCTGCTCCGGCACTGGCTGTGGCGGGCGGTGTGCGGGGTTTCGGGCGGACTGACCGTGACCGGCCCGTGGCGGGTGTCGGGTGGCTGCGTGGTGGTGGCCAACCACGCCTCGCACGCCGACACCGCGGTGCTGCTGGCCGCGCTGCCGGCCAAGGCCCAGCCGGTGTTCGCCGCGGCGGCGGACTACTGGTTCGACGTGCCGGTGCGCCGTTTCGCGGCCGGCTCGCTGGCCGGCATCCTGCCGGTGCGGCGCTCCGGTGACGGCACCTATGCGCGGCTGCTGGCCGCGGCCCGCCCCGCGCTGAAGGCCGGACGCACCGTCGTCATCTACCCCGAGGGAACCCGTTCGACCGACGGAACCGTAGGTGAATTCCATTCCGGCGCGGTGCGGTTGGCACGCGACTGCGGTGTGCCAATAGTTCCGATCGCCGTGCTGGGCACGGCCGAGGTGCTGCCCAAGGGGGCCGGTTTCATCTCCCACGCGCCGATGCGGGTCCGCATCGGTCAACCCGTGGACCCGAACGGCGCCTCGGGGCCGGAGCTGCGGGCGCAGGTCATGGCCCTGCGCGAAGGCTCCCTGCCTGAGACTGTCGAGCTCGCACGTGTCGCGTGAGGTCAGCCGAGGAGATACGCCAGCGGGAGAACCAGCAACAGCGAGTCGATCCGGTCGAGCAGACCGCCGAAACCCGGGAGCCACGAGCCGGCGTCCTTGACCTGGGCCTGTCGCTTCACCATCGATTCGACCAGGTCGCCCAGCACGCCGCCGAACGCGACCGCGACGAGCAGACCGATGGTGACCGTGCCCAGCAGCGTGAGCACCAGAAACGCCCCGATGACGGCGCCGACCAGTCCGCCGACCGTCTTGTTGGGGCTCAGCGGGGACAGCGGCCGGCGGGCCCAGCGGAAGTGGCGTAACCCCTTTCCGCCGCACCAGGCGGCGACATCGGTGGCCGCCGCGGCGAAGCACACCAGATACGCGTCCTGCCACAACATCACCAGGTGCGCCAGGGACCAGCAAATCCACACCGAACCGAACGCGGTGAACGTGGTGCGCCTGCCGCCATTTTCGACATCACCGCTGAACACCGCGGGCAGCGCGCAAGCCAGCACGATGATCGGCGCCAACCGCAACAGCGGTGGGTGCAGCCACGCCGCGAGCGGATACAGCACGGCGAGCATCAGTAGCAAATAGGTGTCGACCTTGCCGAGCTTCACCAGGCGCCCGTACTCGAACACCGCGACCACGGCCAGCGCGGCCGCCAGCGCCGCGGTCGTGCCCCGGCCGATCCAGATCGGGATGCCGACCACCGGCGCGATCATCACCCAGGTGGTCCACCTGCGGATCAGCTCCCGTCGGCGCGATGCCAGCACCGCCACGCCGGCGATCACCAGGATTATCACCGTGACCCACATGAAGAACACGGACCGGGCGTACAGGTGGACGTGCAGCGGACCCAGGTCGAAGTTGAGTGGCATCCGCCGGTCGAAATGCAGGATCCGCAGGTAATAGTCGACCAGCATCACCGTGGCCAGCTCCCCTCGACATCGGCCTCTGAGCAAACCGCGACTCAGGAAACGATATGCCGTGCCGACCAATCCGGGAGATGAAAGCGAATCAATCGGAGTGGCGTTCGGCGTACCCGTCGCCCCGGCGGCTTCGCGCGTGTCGGAGTGGCTCGCGGTAGGGTCGAGTAGATGTGCGGAGCCACCGGTGAGGTGCGACTCGACGGCCGCGTCCCCGATGTAGCGGCGGTGTCAGCGATGGCTGCCGTGATGGCGCCGAGGGGGCCGGATTCGGCGGGCACCTGGTCACAAGGCCGGGTTGCCTTCGGACATCGTCGCCTCAAGATCATTGACCTGACCGAGGCCGGCGCCCAGCCGATGGTCGATGCCGACCTGGGCCTGACGATTGTCTGGAACGGCTGCATCTACAACTACAAGGAACTGCGGCGCGAGCTCGCGGGGCAGGGCTACCGGTTCTTCTCGCACAGCGACACCGAGGTTCTGCTCAAGGCCTACCACCGCTGGGGCGACGACTTCGTCAGCCACCTCCACGGGATGTTCGCCTTCGCCATCGCGGAAAGAGATAGCGGCCGGGTGTTGCTCGGCCGCGACCGGCTCGGTATCAAACCCTTGTACCTGACCGAAGACAGTCACCGGATCCGGTTCGCGTCGACGCTGCCGGCGCTGCTTGCCGGCGGCGGTGTGGATACCCGGATCGACCGCGACGCACTGCACCACTACATGACCTTTCACTCCGTGGTGCCGGCGCCGTTGACCATCCTGCGCGGGGTACGCAAGGTCCCCCCCGGTTCGCTCGTCGCCATCGAGCCCGACGGCCGCAGCGTCGCCACCACCTACTGGACGCCCCATTTCGCCAGGCACGACGACCGCTCCGACTGGACCGAACGCGACTGGGAGGACGCCGTGCTGTCCGCGCTGCGGATCGCGGTCGAGCGCCGACTCGTCGCCGACGTCCCGGTCGGGTGCCTGCTGTCGGGCGGTGTCGACTCCAGCCTGATCGTCGGCCTGCTCGCCGAGGCCGGTCAGCACGGGTTGTCGACCTTCTCCATCGGCTTCGAGTCGGCGGGTGGCGTCGCGGGCGACGAGTTCCAGTGGTCGGACATCGTGGCGAAACGCTTTGACACCGACCATCATCAGATCCGCATCGGAACGGAACGGATGCTGCCCGCGCTCGACGGCGCGATCGGCGCGATGAGTGAGCCGATGGTCAGCCACGACTGCGTCGCCTTCTACCTGCTCAGCCAGGAAGTGTCGCGCCATGTGAAGGTCGTGCAATCGGGTCAGGGCGCCGACGAGGTGTTCGCCGGCTATCACTGGTACCCGCCGATGGGTTCGCCGGACGCCGCCACCCTGGAGGGCTCCGTCGCCCAGTACCGGGCCGCCTTCTTCGATCGGGACGCGGCGGGGGTCGGGGCGCTGGTGGGATCGGGCTACGTCGCGCAGCGCGATCCCAGTGGCCGCTTCGTCACGGAACACTTTGCGCGTGCCGGCGCCGAAACCGGCATTGACCGTGCGCTGCGGCTCGATACGACGGTGATGCTGGTCGACGATCCGGTGAAGCGCGTGGACAACATGACCATGGCCTGGGGGTTGGAGGGCCGGGTTCCATTCCTCGACCACGAGTTGGTCGAGCTCGCGGCGGCGTGCCCCCCGGAGTTGAAGATCGCCCAGGGCGGCAAGGGCGTCCTCAAAGAAGCTGCGCGACGGGTGATCCCGTCGGAGGTCATCGATCGGCCGAAGGGTTATTTCCCGGTTCCCGCGCTGACCCACCTTGAAGGGCCCTACCTGGATCTGGTTCGCGATGCCCTCTATTCGCCGGTTGCCAAGGAGCGCGGGCTGTTTGACACCGACGCCGTCGACGCGCTGTTGGCCGACCCCAACGGCAGGCTGACGCCGCTGCGCGGCAATGAACTCTGGCAGGTCGCCCTGCTCGAACTCTGGCTGCAGCGCCACGGTGTGACGGGGGCCGCGGCGTGAGCGTCGTCGATCCTCCCGAGGACCATACCGAGGCGATCACGCTGGGCCTGCACGACGCGTCGCCGCCGGACCTGGTGGACGCGATGGACAAGGACGTCGAGCTCGAATTGGGTTGGGGCCGACTCATCTTCGGCCAGACCTTCGCCGATGCCGACACGCTGGCCGAGACACTGCGACACGAAACACCCGGACGGCGCGACATCTGCATCTACGCCCGCGAGTCCCACGTGGTCGTCGCCGGGGCGCCGACCGAGCTCTTCATCGACCCGAGCCACACCTATCGACTGCGGTTCACCGGTGACTCGCAGCCAGAGGGTCTGGACAAGCCGCCGCTCGGGGTCACCGTGCGCACGCTGAACGGCCCGGACGACGCCGACGCCATGAATCGCGTCTTCGTGCGATGCGGAATGGTCCCCGCGCCGGTCGAGACGATCTGGAACAACCATCTGCACGCGGAGGCGGTGACATATCTGCTCGCGGTGCGTGACGACGACGGTGCCGTGGTCGGCACCGTGACCGGTGTCGACCATGAGTTGCTTTTCTCCGACCCGGAGCGAGGCGCGAGCCTGTGGACCCTGGCGGTCGACCCCGCCGCGGCACTACCCGGGGTCGGCGCGGCCCTTACCCGCGCGCTGGCCGAGCACTTCCGCAGTGCGGGCCGCGCGTACATGGACCTGTCCGTGGCACACGACAACGCGGCCGCGATGGCGCTGTACGAAAAGCTCGGTTTCGTCCGCGTTCCGGTGCTGGCGATCAAGCGTAAGAACGCGATCAACGAGCCGCTGTTCACCTCCGCCGCCGGAGACGGTCGAGGACCTCAACCCGTACGCCCGGATCATCGCCGACGAGGCGATGCGCCGCGGAATCTGGGTCGAGATCCTGGATGCCGAGTCCGGCGAGATGCGACTCACTCACGGTGGCCGCAGCGTGATCACCCGTGAATCGCTGTCAGAGTTCACCTCGGCGGTCGCGATGTGCCGTTGCGACGACAAGCGTTTGACACGGCGCCTTGTCTCGGAGGCGGGCATCACCGTGCCTCTTGCCCGCCTGGCCACCTTCGACGACGGCGACTACGCCTTCCTGAAGGAGATCGGCGAGGTCGTCGTCAAACCCACTCGCGGAGAGCAAGGCAACGGCATCACCGTGGGCGTAACCGCCGAAAACGGCCCCGACGATCTTGCCGCGGCCGTCACGCGGGCGCGGGCGCAATATCCCGAGGTGCTGATCGAGGAGCGGGTGGTGGGCGACGACCTCCGGTTGGTGGTGATCGACCGTCGGGTGGTCGCCGCCGCGCTACGCAAGCCCCCCGAGATCATCGGCACGGGCGACCACACCGTGCGGGACTTGATCGCGGCCGAGAGCCGACGGCGCTCGGCGGCCACCGGTGGCGAGTCCCGCATCCCGGTCGACGACATCACCGAGGCGACGGTTGCCGAAGCCGGTTGGACGCTGGACGATGTGCTGCCCCAGGGAACCCGGCTCCGCGTTCGCCGCACCGCCAACCTGCATCAGGGCGGGACGATCCACGATGTCACCGCCCAGGTGAACCCGGAACTTTGTCGGGTCGCCGTGGCGGCGGCCGAGGCGATCGGCATCCCGGTGACGGGCATCGACCTGCTGGTGTCCGACGTCACCGGCGCCGATTACGCCTTCATCGAAGCCAACGAGCGACCCGGACTGGCCAACCACGAGCCCCAACCCACGGCCGCGGCTTTCGTTGACTACCTGTTTCCCGGTCAGCCCGGCCAGCCGCTGGCATGGACTCCCGAGGAGTCGCGCCCTGACCGTGACTGAGGATTGCCGCACGCCGTGCCCGGGTAACTTCTCCTCACCCAGATAGGAGCCCCATGAGCCCAAGCGCGCAAACCGGAATCATCAGGACTCAGGTACCGGCACGGCTGGACCGGCTGCCGTGGTCGCGGTTTCACTGGCGCGTCGTCATCGGTCTCGGCGGTGTGTGGATCCTCGACGGGCTCGAGGTCACGATGGTCGGCAACGTGTCGTCGCGCCTCACGGAGAAGGGCAGCGGCATCGAACTCAACGCCGCGCAGATCGGCGTGGCGGCGGCGTTCTACATCGCCGGGGCCTGCTTGGGCGCATTGTTCTTCGGCCACCTGACGGACCGCTTCGGGCGGCGCAACCTGTTCATGCTGACCCTCGCGGTGTACTTGGCCGCCACCGTCGCGACCGCATTCGCGTTCGCGCCTTGGTATTTCTTCATCGCGCGCTTCTTCACGGGTTCCGGCATCGGCGGTGAATACGCAGCGATCAATTCGGCGATCGACGAGTTGATCCCCGCGCGCGTGCGCGGTCGCGTGGACCTGATTATCAACGGGACGTACTGGCTGGGCTCGGCCGCCGGTGCGGCCGGCGCACTGGTGCTTCTCGACACGTCTAATTTCCCGGCGAACATCGGATGGCGGCTGGCGTTCGGCGTCGGCGCCATTTTCGGCATCTTCGTCCTCCTGGTCCGGCGCAACGTTCCGGAAAGTCCACGATGGTTGTTCATTCACGGGCGCAGCGAAGAAGCCGAGCGGATCGTCGGCGAGATCGAAGACGCGGTGCAGCGGGAAACCGGCCAACGACCGCCCGACCCACAGGGCAGCCCGCTCAAAATCCGTCAGCGCCAAAGTATTTCATTCACGGAGATCGCCAGGGTCGCGTTTACGCTGTACCCGCGGCGCGCGGTCCTGGGGCTGGCGCTGTTCATCGGACAGGCGTTCCTCTACAACGGCGTCACATTCAATCTGGGCACCCTGTTGAGCGCGTTCTACGGAGTCCCGTCCGCAAAGGTGCCCCTGTTCTTCATCCTCTGGGCGTTAAGCAATTTCGGCGGCCCCCTGCTGCTCGGGCGGTTGTTCGACACCGTCGGCCGCAAACCGATGATCTCGCTGACTTACCTCGGTTCGGCCGTTGTGACCGTGGTCCTCGCGGTCCTGTTCGTCACCCAGACCGGCGGTGTCTGGACGTTCATCGGCGTGCTTGCGGTCGCGTTCTTTTTGGCCTCGGCGGGGGCGAGCGCGGCCTACTTGACCGTCAGCGAGATCTTCCCGATGGAGACCCGGGCGCTGGCGATCGCCTTTTTCTTCGCGGTGGGAACGGCAATCGGCGGCATCACCGGGCCGTTGCTGTTCAGCCAGTTGATCAATTCCGGACAGCGCGGCCAGGTGGTCTGGTCGTTCCTCATCGGAGCGGCGGTGATGGCGGTCGCGGGCCTGATCGAACTGTGGCTCGGCATCGCGGCAGAGCAACGCCCGCTCGAAGACCTGGCATTGCCCCTGACGGTGGCCGACGCCGAGGGCGAAGACGAGTCGGCGGGCGGCGCGGGCCACTAACGCGCCTGTGTGACCCCGACCGCCAAACCACCGACGGCGCAAGCCAATCAGCGCCCCGTCGCACCACTACGTTCATCGTCGTGGTGCGGCGCGTTGCGATGATCGCGTCGAGCCTGCCGCGGTGGCGCCGATCCTGCGGTGAGAGTGCCAACAAATCGAATTGGGGGCCGTGGACGCAGACTCGGCGAGCGCGGGGCCGCGCTGGTAAGGCGCACGCAAGAATTTCGCAAGAACTTCGCCAAGACCTGGCAAGCGCTATGCCGCAACCTATCTGCCGTCGGTCATTCGGCCCATTTGCCGGGGAAAGGATGCGAAGTGCCTAAGAGCCCCGAAAACAGGACTTACGATTTGGCCATGTCGCTTGAGATCGGTCAGGTGTTTGCCGGGTACACGATCTTGCGGGTGCTGGGCTCGGGCGGGATGGGCCAGGTGTACCTGGTGTCGCATCCACGAT
The DNA here is from genome assembly GCA_963703795.1 of uncultured Actinomycetota bacterium. Taxonomy (GTDB): domain Bacteria; phylum Actinomycetota; class Actinomycetes; order Mycobacteriales; family Mycobacteriaceae; genus Mycobacterium. The sequence continues at coordinate 221,893 of CAVPFT010000044.1, forward strand.
TGCCCCGCGAGGATGCGCTGAAAGTGTTGCCGCCGGAATTGACCGCCGATGCGGAGTTTCGGGCCCGGTTCGTGCGCGAGGCCGACTTGGCGGCGGGCTTGTCCCATCCGAACATCGTGCGGGTTCACGACCGCGGTGAAGAGAACGGCCAATTCTGGATCTCCATGGCCTACGTGCCCGGCACCGATGTGGGCCGGCTGTTGCGCGACATCTACCCGGGTGGGATGCCGCGCGACGAGGTGGTGCCGATAGTTGCCGCGGTCGCCTCGGCGCTGGATTACGCGCATCACCGAGGGTTGTTGCACCGCGATATCAAGCCGGCCAACATCTTGTTGACCGATCCCGACGGGCAGGCGCGCCGGGTCTTTCTCGCCGACTTCGGTATCGCGCGGCGCATCGACGACGCGACGGGGTTGACCGCAACCAACATGACGGTGGGCACCGCGGCCTACGCGGCACCCGAACAGCTGAAAGGTGAGCCGGTCGACGGGCGCGCCGATCAATATGCGTTGGCCTGCACCGCCTTTCACCTGCTGACCGGCGCGCAACCGTACGTCGATTCCAATCCCGCGGTCGTGATCAGCCAGCACGTCTATGCCCCGCCGCCCTCGATCGGTGCCCACCGACCTGAGTTGGCCTGGCTGGATCCGGTGTTTGCCACCGCGATGGCCAAAGAGCCTTCCGGCCGGTTTGCCAGCTGTGGGCTTTTCGCCGCCCAACTGGGCGGGCAGGCGACTCCGGGCTTCGCGTACGCCGCTGAGATTCCACTACGACCGGACAACCAAGCCACCCAACCGAGCCTCGGCGTCGCCGCGCCCACCGTCCCGCTGCGGCAGAAGGCACCCGCCTGGAAACGGCCCGGTGTGCTGGTTGCGGCCGTCTTGGGCGTCGCGTTGCTGGTCGCGGGTGGCGTCTTCGCGGGCCAGAAGCTCACCCAATCTCCCCACCAGGCGGCGAACACCGCGGCGCCCACCACCGCCGCGCCGTCCAAGACCCCGGTACCCAACACGGGCCCCCTCACGGGGGTCTACCGGGTCGACTTCGCGCGGATCGCCAGCATGGAAGGCGTACCGCCGCCGGGCGCCGCGCCGACAACCGAAACGTGGGGTATCAGCTCCGTGTGCCGCCCCACGGGTTGCGTGGCGACCGCGACACGCTTGACCGGCGAAACCATGCAGATACCGACGATGGTGCTCGATCAGGTCGGCGAAAACTGGCAGGCCGTGAGCTTCGGGTCGAGTACGTGCAAGAACGCCGAAGGCGAAATCTGGGAATCGTTCACGGTGGGGCCGCGTGCGGACGGCACCCTTTCCGGCGAGGCCACCGAGATGATGGACGGTTGCGCCAACAGACGAGGCGTGACATTCACCCGCACCGGCGACGTCGACGTCAGCAGCCTGGCCGACCCCAACACCCTGCCGCCGCGGGTGGCGTCACCGGCCGAGGCGCTGCGCGGCCGCTATCGGAACACGAATATTCAGCCGAACGGTTACCGAGACGAGGAAGGCGAATACTCGGTCGTCACGGAATGCCTTCGCACGGGCGACCGGTGCATGAGCCTTTTCCACAAACCACCGGCCGCGGCCCTGGCGCTGGTATTCGACCATGGGACGTGGACTCATACCCGCGAGTTCGACGCCAAGTGCACCAAGGGCGGCACCTCACACCTGAAGCTTTTCGTGCCGTTCCCGTTGCCGCAACCACCGCAGGACCCGATTACGCTGCTCACCGGGCACGGGCACGAGGACATCACGGGACCGTCTCCCTGCAAGAGCACCGATGTCGAGATGCAGTTCGCCCGGGTCGGCGATTAGCGCCGGGCGACTATCCGATCAGCTTGGTGAGCCACGTCGGATCCTGATAGTTCAGGGCCCTGCTGCCGTCCCACACGAACGGCGTGCCGGTGGCGTGGAACCCGGCCAGCGTCGCGGCCGCGGCCCCGGATTTCGCCTTGCCGATGCCGACGTCATCTCCCGCCTTGATGCAATCGATCACGCTGGCGTCGACGTCGACGGTTTTCGCCAGTTGGGCTAATTCGCCGTCGGTGCGATCTTCCGGGGCGTTCTCCGCGGGCTGAAACCCGCTGGCGAACAGGCCGGAATAGAAGCTGGTGAACAGCTTCGGGTCGTTCTGCGACGCGACGCAGTACGTGGCCGCCACCGCGCGCGTCGAGTAGTTCTTGCTGTGCGACTTGTCGTCGAGGAAGTCGAGCAGGTGGTAGCGGACCGCAAGCTTCTTGTTGTTCACCGCCGTGTCGATATCGCCCGCATTCGACCTGATAAAGCTGCCGCACGGCGGGCACAGGGGTTCGTTGAAGATGTCGATCGTCGTCGGGGCCGCGGAGCTTCCCACATACACGCCGTCATCGATCACCCGGAGGTCAACCGCGTCCGGCGCCGGCGCCGCGGACGTTTTCGGCGACGACGGCGGGGACGACCCCCATGGCTGGGCGACGACGATCGCCGCGATGATGACGGCCACCAAGACGGCGGCGGCAAGCCCAACCCACGGCCAGGGGTTGTGTCTGCCTTGAGGCTGTTGACCCGGTGGCCCCCACGGCGGTGCCGCGGTGCCCGAGTGGCCCGTGCCCCAGCCGGAAACGCCGCTCCATCCCGTCGGGTATGGCACCGGTGTGCCCGTGTCGACACCCGAGCCGGGAGCCGACGTCGCGCGCCACCCGCCGGGTGGGGGAGTATTCGTCGACAAGCCGGGCGGCACCTGCGCAAAACCGCTGGGCTGCTGGCCGGCAAATGCGGGCGGTAGCTGCGCAACCTGGCTGCGCGACAAGATGTCGGTGGCACGGTCCTGGTCGGGTGTGGCCAGCGCCGCGTACGCGGCCGCTGACATATCGCCGCAGGTGGCATACCGGCTCGCGGGATCCTTGGCCATTCCGCGGGCGATCACGGCGTCGAAGGCCACCGGAATGCCCGGCCGCGCGGCGCTGGGCCGCGGGATCGCCTGGTTGAGGTGGGCCCCCATCACGCTGAACGTGTCGCCGCCGTACGGCGGCGATCCGGTCAGGCACTCATACAACACGCACGCCAGCGCGTAGATGTCGGCCCGATAGCTCACGTCGGACTCGCTGAACCGTTCCGGGGCCATGTACTTCACGGTGCCCACCGTCGTGCCGAACTGCGTCAGCTTTTCGTCGGAGGTGGCGCTGGCGATGCCGAAGTCGACGAGGTAGGCGAAGTCGTCCCCGCTGATCAGAATGTTCTCCGGTTTTACGTCGCGGTGCAGCACCCCGGCGGCGTGCGCGGCATCGAGCGCGGAGCCGATTTGGCGGATAACCGCCACCGCCCGCGGCGGCGTCAGCGGCCCATACCTGCTCAGCGTGCTGGCCAGGTCCTTGCCGTCGATCAGGCGCATGTCCACATAGAGCTGGCCGTCGATCTCGCCGAAGTCGTGGATCGGGACGACGTGCGGTTCCTGCAGGCGTCCGGCGGTGCGGGCCTCGCGCTGCATGCGCGAGCGGAAAACCGGATCGTTGGAGAGCGTCTGCGACATCAGCTTGAGCGCCACGACCCGTTCCCGCACCGTGTCCTCGGCCTCATAGACGTCGCCCATTCCGCCGCGACCCACCAGCCGCCGCAGCCGATACGGCCCGAACTGCGTACCCTCCCGCGAATCTGCGGTCGTCTCACCCATCGCCGACTCCTCACCTCCCACCGCGGTGGCGTGCCAGGCATAAGGCTAATGGTTTCGGCAACCGCCGGGCATGGTGAATAACCAGAATGCCAGCGAATTCCCCTTCCGCTGGCAATGGCGGCCTGAGGCCAGACGCTGGAATCGAAGGTTACTCGTCACCGATTTTGCGTTCGCTCAGACCCTCCCGCGACAGCGCCCTGACAAAGCCGTAAGCCTGCATCCCCGCCGGGCCGGGATTCTTGACGATCCAGTCGTTGATCTGGCCGAATGCCTTGGCGAGGTCCTCGCGCCTGACCCGGACCAGGTAGGTCTTTCTATCGTCTTGGGGATCGTCGATCGATTCGGCGACGGCAACGGGGTTCCTGAATGCGTACGCGATGCCGTGTACGGCATCGTGGTTGAGGGCCCAGTGAAGTTCGCCGGGCCGCAGTCGGTTCACCGCCAGATTGCGGTATTCGTCCGAGTCGTTTGAATCCCTCACGTGGCCGATGGTCCTCCTGTGTGTGCCCGCAGGTAACTCGACGACGATGGACTGAAGGTAATGTCGCGCAGGCAATTCGATGAAACTTTCCCAGGACACTCATCATAGGAAGCAGTTTCGGTTGCTGCATGCCGAGCGATCGTCCGGCAAATCGGGCCAGGGCGTCGTAGAGTAACCGGCGATGACCGAACGCATCGAAACCAATCGCACTATTGCGGCGTCGGCGGCCGATATCTTCGCGGTGCTCTGCGATCCCCAGGGCCACGTCGCGATCGATTCCACGGGGATGCTTCAGGACGCCGAGGGCGATCCGGTCCGAGGCGTCGGGGACACCTTCGTGGTCCACATGGACCGGGAGTCGTTGAACGACTATCCGCAACTTGGCAAATACGACATCACGGTCGACATCAAGGAGTTCGAACAGGATCGGCTGATCTCGTGGACGGTTCTCGGCCAACTACGCCCCCAGATCGGCCACGTCTACGGCTACCGGCTCGAGCCGACCGACGACGGCGCGGCCACCGTCGTCACCTCGTTCTACGACTGGTCGAACATCGACCCGAAGTGGCGCGACGCCGGGATTTTCCCAGTGCTGTCCGAGGGCGCGTTGCGGGCGACCCTGGGCATTCTCGACCGCGCGGTCCGCCGCGGTTATCCCCGGGGCTGACCCCGGCATCCGTTAGGCCTCGTGGCCCGGTGGCAGGTTGCGGACGTCGCCGAAGGACACCCAATGCTCCAGATCGGCCGGCGGGTTGCCATCGACCGGTTCCAGCAGATGCCCGACGTGGTCGCCAAGCCGGAAGCGATCGAGGATCTTGCCGACGAACCACGCGGCCGCGTCGTCGAGGATCGGCATCTGCGCCGGGCCGCGATGCCAGGAGCAGCGGTCGAACTTGTCGACGATGTCGCCGGTCTGGCCGCCGAATAGCTCCACCACATCGAGGTGCTCACGGTCGAACACGTGCACCGCCAGGTGAGTGGCGTCTGCGGCCACCCGGAACGTGTGGTTCTTCGTGGACAGACCGACCAGGAAACGCGGCGGATGGATGCTGGCCTGACTGGCAAAGCCCACCAGGCAGCCGGCCGCGATGCCGCCGGCGCTCGTGGTAACGACGAACATCGGATAATTCAGCAACGCCACCAGCTTTTCGAACGCTTCGGTTCCCGGCTCGGCCACCCGCTCAGTTTTCCCCATCGGATCCGGCGGGAATCGCAATGTCGCGGCCGAGGCGGCCATCAGGCGAGAAAGCGCCTGTCAGGTGGATCGCGTGACGCGCCGAATTGCGTAGGCGGCGACGCCGATACCCAGCACCGCGACGCCGGACAGCACCGAAGACAGCGGCATCGCGAACGCCAACACCACGCATCCGACCAAGCCGATCAACGGGATCGCCCGATGCGGGCGGCCCTCGTCGGGTCCGAGGGTGAACGCGGACGCGTTGGCGACCGCGTAGTAGATCAGCACGGCGAACGAGGAAAAGCCGATCGCGCCACGAAGGTCGACGGTCGCGGCCAACGCCGCCACGATGGCCCCGATCAGCAGCTCGGCGCGGTGGGGCACCCGGAACCGCGAGTGCACGGCGCTCAAGGCGTGGGGGAGGTGGTGGTCGCGGGCCATGGCCAAGGTGGTGCGCGAGACCCCGAGGATCAACGCCAGCAGCGATCCGAGCGCCGCTATCGCCGCACCGACCTGGACGACAGGCACCAGCCAGCCCATCCCCGCCACCCGCACCGCCTCCGACAGCGGCGCGGCGGCCTCGGCGAGACGGCGCGGCCCCAACGCGGACAGCGCCGCAACGGCGACAAGCGCGTAGACAGCCAGGGCGATGGTGAGCGCCAGCGGGATCGCCCGGGGGATCGTGCGTGCCGGATCGCGCACCTCCTCGCCCAACGTGGCGATGCGCGCATACCCGGCGAACGCGAAAAAGAGTAGGCCCGCGGCTTGTATCACCCCGCCGAGGCTGACATTCACCAACTGCAGCCGTTCGGTGCCGGCGATCCCCGAGGTGAAGACCGCGACAACCACCGCGGCCAGGACTGCCAGCACCAACGCGACGACGATGCGGGTCAGCCAGGCCGACTTCTGCACCCCGGCATAGTTCACCGCGGTCAGCGCCACCACCGCCGCGACGGCCACCGCGTGCGTCTGCGACGGCCACGCATAAGAGCCGACGGTCAACGCCATCGCCGCGCACGAGGCGGTCTTGCCGGCGACGAACCCCCACCCGCCAAATATCCCCAGAAATCGCCCAGCCGCTTTCGGCCGTAGACGTAGGTGCCGCCGGACGCGGGGTAGCGGGCCGCCAACCGTGCGGAGGAGGTCGCGTTGCAGTAGGCCACTACCGCCGCTAACGCCAGGCCCAGCAGCAGCCCCGAGCCGGCGGCGTGCGCCGCGGGGCCAAGCGCCGCGAAAATCCCGGCGCCGATCATCGAACCCAGTCCGATCACCACCGCGTCGAACACACCCAGGCTGCGACGAAGCTCCTGGTTTGTCCCGGTGTCGGGCGGGTTGTTGACGGGATCGCTATCCGACACTCGGTCTCCTCGGATTGCTGAGAATGGACACGACTGTGTCACGTCGCGCGCCAGGCCATGGTCGCGAGCATATTCGCGGCGCCTGTCGCACAACGTGATCACGTGATCGAAGCGCCGTCGGACAACCGCGAACAAAGGCTGGGACTTACGATTTGGCCATGTCCCTTGAGGTCGGCCAAGTGTTTGCCGGATACACCATCCTGCGGGTGCTGGGCTCGGGCGGGATGGGGGAGGTGTACTTGGCGGAGCATCCGCGGTTGCCGCGTGAGGATGCGCTGAAGGTACTGCCGACGGAAGTGACCGCCGATCCCCAGTATCGGGAGCGGTTCGAGCGTGAGGCCGAGTTGGCCGCCGGATTGTCCAATCCGCACATCGTCGGGATACATGACCGCGGTGAATATGAGGGCCAGTTTTGGATCTCGATGGATTACGTGGCCGGCACCGATGCGGCCAGGCTGTTGCGTGAGCGATTCCCGGGCGGGATGCCCGTCGATGAGGCGATGGCGATCATCGGTGCGGTCGCCTCGGCGCTGGACTACGCGCACCGTCGGGGATTGCTGCACCGCGATGTCAAGCCGGCCAACATTTTGGTGACCGATTCGGATGGGCAGGCGCGTCGGGTTTATCTGGCCGATTTCGGCATCGCGCGGCGAATGGACGACGCAGCGGGCCTGACCACGGCCAGGATGGCGGTGGGCACGGTGGCCTATGCGGCGCCCGAGCAGTTGATGGCCGGGGCTGTTGACGGCCGCGCCGACCAGTATGCGTTGGCGTGCACCGCATTTCATTTGCTGACGGGCGCGCCACCGTACGGCGGTCCCAACCTCGCGGTGGTGATCGGCCAACACGTCAGCGCGACGCCGCCCTCGATCGCCGCCTACCGGCCGGAGTTGGCCAGGTTGGACCCCGTATTTGCCTGCGCGCTGGCCAAGGATCCGTCCGGCCGGTTTGGCAGCTGTGGGGAATTCGCGCGCCAGTTACGTGAGCACCTCACCGCGCCCTTCCCCTACATCCACCCCGCGGTTGACGACAAAACGCTGCCCGCGTTGCCGCTGGCGCCCCCCGTCTCGAAGCGGTCGGGCCGGCGCTTCGGTCTGCTGATCGGCGCGCTGGCGGGTGTCGCGTTGCTGATCGCCGGTGGCGTCTTCGCGGGCGTCAAGCTAATCGGGCACCACAATTCGGCCGCGTCGTCGGGTCCCTTCTCGGGCACGTTCCGGACCGACTTCGGCCCGATCATCGCCCTCGACGATATCGCGGAACCCGGTGGGCCACCGGCGCTGACGAGCACCTATGGGCTCCGTTCGATGTGTCGCCCCGGTGGATGCGTAATGACGGCGTCCCGCCTCAGCGGCGCGGCAGTCGCGCAACCGACGATGGTGTTCGACCACATCGGGGATCGCTGGGTGGCGGTCGCCCTCGGCTCGGACAGTTGCCGAAACGCCGACGCCCAATTTTGGCAGGTGTTCACTCTGCAACCGCGCCCCGATGGCTCCCTCGTCGGCGACTACACCGCGACCGCCGCCAATGCGTGCGCCGACCGGCGCACCGTGACCTTCACCCGCACCGGCGACGTCGACGTCAACAGACTTCCCGACCCGTCCGGCCAACTGCCGCGGGTAATCTCGCCGGCTCAAGCGCTGCGGGGCCGCTACAACATCACCCAAACCTTCCCCCAGGGGAACCAACAGGTGCAGATGAACACCGTCGTCACTACCGAATGTCTGCGTACCGGCGATCGGTGCATGAGCTACTTCCACGAACCATCGAATGACCAACCGCTGGTATTCGGCGGCGGAAACTGGATCTGGGAGCATGGACATCGACATCACGTGTCCACGGAGCGGCGACCCCGCGCGCATGAAATCCAGCGGGCAGGTTCCGCTGCCGCAACCGCCGGTGGATCCCATCATGCGGCTCACCGGGCACGGTCACCTGGAACAGACCGCGCCGTGCGAAGTCAACGCGGACTTCGACGAAACAATCACGCGCTCAGGCGATTAGCGGCAGACCATTCGTTAGTCCATTGCCGGCGTCAGTCCAGATCCGGCGTCGCAGTGCGTTGTGCGAACGGGTGGTTTTCCCGCATCCCGCCATACATGCCCCGTCGGACGATCCACGGCATCACCACTCGTTCGACCGACCATGACGGGAGGCGGAACGCATAACCGGTGGGCAGGACGACCTCCAGCCCGTCTGGCTGTATGCCCACCAGCGACCCCCACCGCCGACCCGGCGTGCGCAAGGTGCGCAACCGTCGACCCGCGAACTCGGCCCTGATGTTGCGGGCCACCAGCGCATCCCCACGATTGCGGGCGGAGCTGCGAAGAGGGTCGGTCGCGGCGACGTCGCCGACCGCGAACACGCCTCGATGACCGGGCACTCGCAGGTCCGGTGTCACGCGCACGAATCCGTGCCCGTCAAGGATTTCCGACGGCAGCCAATCGGTGTTGGGCCGTACGCGCCCGATCGCCCAGAGCACGGCATCGGCGGAAGCCGTGGGCTGTCCGGTGCTCCAGCGAACCGGCTCGCCGGTGATCTCGTCGCCCGCGAAGCCGTTTGAGACCGCCGCACGGTGCCCCGGGTGCACGCCCACGCCCAAGCCGGTCAGCCTGCCGCGGAGGCGCTGCCAGATCGCTGGGTGATACTCGCCCAACGCGCGCTCTCCGGGGAAGTACAGGTCGATCCGCTTCTCCGGCCACGTGGTTGCCATGTTGACGGCGCTGCTGACCGCGGCCGCGCCGCCGCCGACGATGATCACCGAGTTGGCCGCGGCCAACCGGTCGTGCACGGCGCGCAGCCCGGCACCGATCTCATCGGCCGACTGCAGCGTCGGCCGCCGCCAGAAGCCATTGGCGACCCCAGTCGAGATGACCAGGGCGTCATACTCCTCGGCGATGGTTGCGCCGTCCTCACGCCGGCCCAAGACGGCTCGGGCGGCGAGGTCCACGCCGGTCAGCGTGGCCTGAACCGTCCGCACCCGATCCAACCGGCGGAACCTGTCGAAGGGAATCCAGTAGTCGCGGGCCCAGTCCTCCGGACGGGAGAGCCGGATGCCGAGTTCCTGGCCGCTCACCAGCGCGGGTTTGGCCGAGATTCCAACGACGTCGGCGTGCCGGGACAGGCGGATCGCGGCCAGGACGCCGGCATCGCCCAACCCGGCGACGACGACCCGCTTACGGTTTATCGCTACGTCCAATTGACGTGTTCCACTGGGCTTTTCGGCGCCCGAGGACACGCGCGGCCGGCGACGCTGAAATCCACGCGGGCCTCCTCACCTGCACTGCCCGGTTCGCCCCGGACCCTCGGCCAGGGTGGCGCAAACTGTAACACGTTCTACCGACGCGCCGCCCGGCTCAGCGTCGATCGGGCGCCCGACCACACCCTGGATCAGTAGCATTAGCCAGCGGCCGCGAACCCGCGTATCGCCATGGCATCGAAAGGAACGGCTCAGCATGACGACACCGGCCGAAAACCATCGGCACAGACCTCAATTGATTCCGGGCCGGCTATTGCGAAGCGGGCAGATCCACCATCCGGCCGTCATCGGCGAGGCCAAGATACGGCGTGCGAATTTTCAGCTGCGCCTGGCCGACCGGATAACGTCGTTTGCCGGGTCGATGAACTTCGTCTGGATTCACGCGGGATTGTTTGCCGTGTGGATGTTGGTCCTGGAGAAAAACCCCTGGCCGACGTTGACCCTGGTGGTGTCGCTTGAGGCGATTTTCCTGTCGACCTTCGTGATGATCGGCCAGAATCGTCAGGCGGCTTTCCAACAGGTTAAGGCCGACCATGACTTTCAGACCCAGGAATTGGAGCTGAAGACCAACACCGAGCTCACTCGCCAGATTCACGTGCTCACAGAGGAATTGCACAGGCGCCTCCTCGGACCAACGTCCGAGCACGACACGTCCGCGGCACCCAGCTAAGGAACGACGACACGCGACGAGAAGCATTGGCCGGGCGGACAACCGCTATGGAGTTACAGGAGAGGATGCGCCCACGCGCGCGTGCCGCGTTGCGTGCCGCGGTGCGTGCGTCGGCCCCCCGACCCACCGCGGCGAGGCGGGCCGCCAAGGACTATCAGCAAGGCCTGTGGCGGGCGGTTGGCGCCGAGATCCGCTGGGCTTTCACCCCGCCGCACGCCTGGCTGCTGGGCGTGGTGGCCAACCTGATCTTCGCGGCGGCGTGGTTACTGGTGCAGCCGCTGACCCCCGGCCGCCACCACCACGACTGGGCGGTCATGGTCGGTACCTACTTCGCCTCGTGGATCCTCGCCGACGTCACCACCACCAACCAGTTCGGCGCCGATCACTATCGTGTCCTGCAGGCTTTGTCCGACGGAGTGCCATTCTGGCGGGTGGTGTTGATCAAAAATCTGGCCCTGCTCGCGATCGTCGGGCTGCCCACCTTAGCGACGGCGATGGCCCTCACCCTGTGGTTCCAATCGCCCGCGAGCCTGGCCAAGACGATCCCAACGGTCGCGGTGCCCATCGTGTCCTGGCTGGGCGTGGGTAACTTCGTCTCGACCCTGCACCCGGTGAGCGTCGAGCCGCTGATACTGCGATGGCGGCGGCGTGGCGATTATCGCCGCACCGGCGGCTGGGTGGTGGCGCTGACGCTGCCTTATGCGCTGTACTACGTCGCCGACCCAATGAATGGGGTAGAGCACCGGGTGTTGTGGACCCAGGTACCCAAAATGATGTGGCCGGTGTTCGGGCGCGACGCCAAGAGCTTCGCCCATCTCGCAACCGCCGCGGGGGTTTGGATCGCGGGAACGCTCGCGGCCCTGCTGTGGGTGCGCAGACGTGGGTTCCGGATCAAGTGAGACTCGGTTGAGTAATCCCCACGAGCCCCGCCGCGGGAGTTGAATCATCCTCATGACGTCGCGGTGCTCAGCGCTGGGCGAGTCGATAATCGACGCGGTCCGACACGGCGATCTGGCTATCGTGGACGAAATAGAGTTCGTCACACCATAATTCGGACAGCGTTGTCGGGCGTCATAGCCGCATTGCCGCCGGCAAGTCGCCGACCCACTGGTGGCCCCAGTAGCTGTCGGCAGTGATTTCCTCCGCGGTGTAATAGGTTTCGTCGACCCGCAAGCCGTCGGTGCCGAATTCGAGGTCCCAGTCACCGGGCGCGCGGACGTAGAACGACACCATCTTGTCGTTGGTGTGACGTCCCAGCGTGGATGACAACTGGATGCCCTCGGCGTTGATGCGGTCCAGCGCCTGACCCACGGCGTCGAGGCTGTCGACTTCCACCATGATGTGGACGACGCCCGGGTCACGCTGGTGGGCCGCCGGGCAGATCGCCAGACTGTGGTGGCGCTCGTTGATGCCGAGAAAACGCACCCGCACCGGGCCGAACTCTTTCGGCCCCCTTGGTGTTAAAGGCACCCGGAATGCGCCGCGGGAGCGGAAACCCAGTACGTCGGTGTAGAAGTCGAACACACCGCCCGGATCGGTGGCCGGCAGCACGATATGGCCGAGGCCCTGATCGCCGGTGACGAATTTGGCGCCGAACGGGGTGATCACGGGGCTGTGGTCAAGAACCGCACCGTGGAACACCTCGAGCGGGGTGCCGGCCGGGTCCTCGAAGGCGATCACCTCTTCGACGCGGCGGGCCTCGGCCTCGTCGGTCGACAGTTGTTTGAACGCCACTCCGGCACCGTCGAGGGTGGCCTTGATCCGGTGCAGCGCCGCGTGGTCGCGCACCTCCCACCCGACGGCGAGCACCCGGTCGGTCTCGCCGGGACTCACGATGATCCGCGCCGCGCGCTCGTCCATCCGCAGGTACAGCGCCGAGGCGTCGGATCCCGTGCCTTCCGCGAAACCCAGGACTCGAAAGGCGAAATGCCGCCAGCGGTCGATGTCGCTGGTCGAAACAGTAATGTAGCCGAGGCTTTTCAGATCACTCATTGAGGCGTCCTCCTAGATCAGGGCCCGCAGCGGCCCGGGCGGCGGATCGATGCCCAGCGAACTCAGCGCCGACGCGTGGTAGGTGGTGCCCGGAACATGGATGGCATGCAGGTGCCCGACGTGCACGTCACGCCAGTACCGCTGCAGCGGCTTGTCCATCCGCGCCGCGTTGCCGCCCGAGCGGGCGAAGATCTCATCGACGGCCGCCACCGCGCGCCAGACCGCGCGAACCTGGGTGCGGCGACCGGCGGCGCGGTCCGCGAACGACACCTCCTTGCCGGCGGCGACCATGTCGTAGATGCGGTCGACGTTGGCCAGCAATTCCTGGCGGGCGGCGTTGATGTCGGCCGCCGCCTCGCCGATGGCGTGCATGACGTAGGGGTCGTCCTTGATCGCCGTTCCGGTCGCGCCGACGCGCTCCCGCTGGTAGTCCAGATGCGCGGCGAGCGCTCCCTCGGCGATGCCGATGGTGGCCGCGGAGATGCCGAGCGGGAACATCGTGGACCACGGCATCAGATACAGCGTCTCGGTCATGCCGGCCTCGCGCTGCGCGGTGCCGTCCATGACCTTTGTCGCGTCCATGGTCCGGTAGCTCGGGACGAACGCATCCTTGACGATGACGTCCTTGGAGCCGGTTCCGCGCAGCCCCACCACATTCCACGAGTCCTCGACGATCTCGTAGTCCTTGCGGGGCAGGATCATGTGCAGCATTTGGGGCGGCATCAGCGGGATGCCGTTGGCATCGCCGAGCATCGCTCCCAGGATGATCCAGTCGCAATGGTCGGTGCCCGAACTGAACTGCCACCGGCCGTTGAAGAGGTAGCCGCCGGCGCCCCCGTCGATGGGCTTGGCCACTCCCTGCGGTGCGTACGGGGAGGCCATCCAGGTGTCGACGTCGTCGGCCCAGACCTCGGCGGGCACCTTCGGATCCGCATAGGCCAACTGGTAGGGGTGCACGCCCACCACGCCGACGATCCAGCCGGCGGCCGGATCCAGTGCCGCGGTGGTCATCGCGGTCTCCGCCCACTCACGCGGATGGACCTGAAACCCTTGGTAACTCTTGGGCTGCAGCAGCCGGATCAGGCCGGCGCCCTTCATCAGCTTCACGGTCTCGTCGGTGAGCCGGCCGATCCGCTCCGCTTCGGCGGCCTGATCGCGCAACTGGTCGGCCATCGCCACTACCCGGTCAATAACCCGCTCGGCCATGCTCGCGTCCTTTACGTGTGGGCGTACTAATGGTGTACCGCAGCAGGTGCCTATTCGCGTGACAGGAACGCCAACACCGTGCTTTCGAACGCCTCCCTGGCCTCGATCATCACCCAGTGCCCGGAGTTGGGGAATATATGCAGTTCCGCGTTGGGGATGGTGCGCATCGGGATGAGCGCCATGTCCGGCGGGCTCACCCTGTCGTCTCGGCCCCACGTCAGCAGGGTTGGCGCGGCCAGTTTGTGCATGGCCGCCCAGGGCATCGGCCTGTCGGAGGCCTCCATCGCCGCCGTCATCGCGGCGAACGCCGCCTTCCCGTACATGCGGCGCGCGGCGGCCAACGTCTCGGGATCGGTGGCCAGCCGCCAGCGTTCCTCGATCAGTTCGTCGGTGACCAGGGCCTGGTCGTACACCATCGATTTGAGCCAGTCGACGAGCCGTTGCCGGGTCGGGTCCTCGACGAACTCCTGCAGCAGGCGGATGCCCTCGCTGGGGCCGGGGCTGAAGATGTTGGTCCCGATGCCGCCGATCGTCACCAGCCGGCCGATGCGGTCCGGATTGCGGATGGCGAAGCTGACGCCCACGCCGCCACCCATCGAGTTGCCGACGACGTGGACTGTGTCGACCCCGAGGGCGTCCAGGAACGGCACGACGGCGCCGTGCGCGGTGACCATCGGGTGGCCACCGGAGTCGGGACTGACGCCGAATCCGGGGAATTCCAGCACCAGGCAGCGGTAGTGCTCTGCGAACGTGGGCAGTATGCCGCGGAAGTTTCGCCAGCCGGTGACCCCGGGCCCGGAGCCGTGCAGGAACAACAGCACCGGGCCGGAATCCGGGCCGCAGTCGTAATAGCGCAAAGCGCCCTTCGGAGTATCGATTTCACGCAGGTCGTGCTCGACGGTCGGTTCTGAGGTGTTGGCCACGTAAGTCACCCTGCCATGCCGTCGCGACGAGCGGGAGCGGCGTTGCGCACACGATTTCCAGCATCTCCCGCGCCGGAGTGGGACCTCCTCGGTGGCCCGCGGGCGGTGGAGACCGCGCCGAAACTTCTTCGGACCGTCGCCGATCAGCCCGCCAGTGACATACTCAGGCCATGTTGGGCACGTCCGGTGCGGCACCCGAGCGATCCTTCCGCTGCCTGCTGCTGCCCAACGCCGTCGGTGTGCAGTCCCCGAAACCGACTCTGGCGCTTGACGTTAGCGGGGACGGGATCCGGCTGGTCGACGCGAGCAGTAATGAACCGGTTGCCTCGGCGTGGCGTGCGCAGATCACCGCGGCCCCGGCATTGCACAGGCCAGGGAACGACGGCGCCAGTATCCCGATACCCGTCCTGGTTGTGTGTGCTCCCGGTTGGCAACCGCTGGCCATCGGTAGTCCCGGAGCCCGGTCTTGGCGCGGCGAGGTGTCTCAGGAGGCGGCACCTGCGGTATGTGGTCTCCGATGAGGACTGGCCCGTGCTGGTGGACAGCTTCGGCTTGGGTCCGCAGCTGGCGTCGCGCCGCCTAGGAAGCGCCGTGTTCTCGGGAAGGACAGTGGTCCCCGGTCGCATGCGGCGGGGGTTTGGTGGCTGGTTCACCAGAATCGTGTTCGCCTGCGTGGGACTTTACGTGCTCTATTACGGCGCGGACACGCAGTACACGTATCTCATCGGCACGCCGACGACGGTGACAGTCACCCACTGCGGCGGCACCGGCAAGTACAGGTCCTGCGAAGGCACGTGGACGATCGACGGAGTGTCACAGACCGGGTACATCCAGAGCGGATTTCACGTCCCCGGCCCCGGATCCTCGCTGGATGCCCATGTGTTGGGGGGCAAGGCCTATACGTCAACCGTGGCGTTCGGGTCTCTTTTCGTCGGGGGTGTCATGACCGTCGGCGTTGTCTTATCGTTCGTCATACGGCGCGACCGACCAACCCGTTTCGACGCGCAGCCAGCCGCATAATGTTCGGGGACATGGGCCGCGGTCAACAAGCCATAGTGCCCTGGGCCGACGGAGGCGGGAGACATTCGGGATGAACGTCAACCCACCCGGCTCAATCCGGGGCAGCGGTACCACCAATAGCGTGCTGATCACCGGCGTCGACGCGGCCGGGCGTTCGTGCGCCGCCGAGGACGGCCCCCTCACGCTGCAAGGCGGCGACGGCCTCGAAGGCATCCTCTATGCGGTGCTCTACGCGACGCCGTCCCTTCCGTCGATCTCGACTGGCGGCGGGCGGTCAGCCGACGTTCTCGACCTGGCCGTCCCGGCCGGCGCCATGCGCTGGACGGTGATCGACTACGGGCCGGGCGCGGCGTTTTCGATGCACCACACGGATACCGTCGATCTCGATGTGGTGCTTGCGGGCTCGGTCGATTTGATCCTCGATGACGGTGAGCACCCGCTTGCGCCCGGCGACAGCGCGGTGGTCACGGGCGTCGACCACGCCTGGCGCGCGGGTCCGGAAGGGTGTCGGCTCAGCGTCATCACGATCGGGGCATCGCCGCCCAACGTGTAACTGGTGCGACGACACGCCGATGCCGGTCGCACCAGTTACACGTTCGGTGCCATCAGCCAGCTGGCGATCGCCGGGCCATGGCCGAATTGTCGGCCGCCCAGTCGGTCGATACCTTGCGATGCTTGATCAGCCAGCTGTCACCCTCGGGCACCAGGGTGTCGCGATAGCGGCCGAAGTGGTCGAGCCCAATGTGGGTGACCACGGTGAAGTACGACGAAACGTGCGCCTCGTGCGGAGTCAACCCGGTGAACAGCACATTGGCCAGGGTGTGCCGGACGACGGGCTTGACGTCGACCCTGTCGGTTAGCCTGTCGCCGACGGTCCCGGTGACACCGCTGAGGAACGACGCGATCTCGGATCGCCCGCACAGCGGCCGCAAACCGCGTATCTCAAGGATGCCGTCCGCGCAGAACGTCTCCGCGAGACCGTCGACCCGGCCGGCATCACCCGACCAGTTGTACCGCGCCAGAGTGTCGCGGATCTGCTCACGGGCAACAAGTTCCCACATCTCCACCGTCATCACTCCTCATGTCAGGCGCACGTCGCTGATGTCGATCGACACCATTAGTTGGTCGGTCAGCCGGCCGTCGTCGTCGCAGCGGTACGCCCGGCGCCTGGACGGCAGCTTGATCCCGTCAGCCTCCACCACGTCGTAGACGTACTGGATCGCGGCGAACCCGCCCGCGACGTCGACGCGGTAGTCGTGGCGGCGCAGCAGGAAATCGCTGTCGAAGTAGAACTCCTGCAGGCTGCTGTGGCTGGGGAAGTGGTCCGGGAAATGCGCCCGCAGCCCCGACCACCACTCGCCGTTGTCCTCGATGGGCTCGATTTCGGTGACGGTGAACCCGGGTAGGGTCATCAGGAACGGGGTCGTCAAATAGGTCCACAGCGCATAGCCGTTAAAGTAGGTGCGCTGCAATGGATCCCATGGTGTGGTCAGGGCGTGACCGTTGAACGATTCCCGCGGGTTGCTACGCTCCGCGACCACCCGGCCGTCGAGCTTCTCGATGGCGACGCGTTCGGGCGTGAAGTCCGTTTTCTGATCTGGGGCGCCGAACGGCTGAACCGACGACCATTCGCGGTGCAGGGCCACGGTCATCCGTCGCGGCGCCGGATCTTGCGGCTGGCCCTTGATCTCCCATAGCTCGCCGCCGCTGACGATGGTCGCCTCCATCGAGCTGAACTGGCGCCACCGTTCGAGCCCTCCGTGCGCCGCCAGCACGGCATCGAGCAGGCCGGTCATGGTCAATAGCCTCCCATTGACCGCCGCCTGCGGGAATGAATCGCGACGCGCGACTGTATAAGCACGCATGAAACTCAACGATGCCGCGCGCGACCTCATTGGCAAGGGTGCCGACGCCACCCTGGTCACCCTCAATCCCGACGGCAGCCCCCAGGTGAGCGTGGTGTGGGTCGCCTTGCAGACGACTCCGGACGGAGACGAACTCGTGAGCGCGCACCTGGCCGAACACAAGAAGGTCCGCAATATCCGCAGGGATCCACGCGTTGCCGTGACGATCGTGTCGGTCGGCGCGTCGGGTCAGGGGATGCGGCCCTACCTCTCCATCGACGGAACCGCACGGATCGTCGAGGGCGGGGCGCCCGAGCTCCTCACGGAGCTCAACCCGATTCTGGGCGACCCGAACATGAAGTTCCCGCCGGACAATGCGCCGCCCGGGTTCCTCACCCGCGTCCGCATCGACAAGGTCGGCGGCATCGGGCCCTGGGCCTCCTGATCTCGATATTTGCCGCGTGCGCTACGCGGAGTAGCGGAACTTGCCCATTGTGTGAAGCCATGTGCGGCTTGGAGATTCGCGGCGCTTCCGCTGATGCATTCGGCATGGCTGACGGCGATCGTGTTCAGCATCGCCAATGCCCTGGTGCTCGATGTGCGGATCCGCGCGGAGAACGCCGCGTTGGGTTACGCCTGACCAGTCAGGGTGCGACCGGTCGATTCGTCCATTCTCGGTCGCCCCGGCGCGACGAGCGGAACCATCCACCCGCCGCGCCGGTGCCGCCGTCGGTCGGAATGGTGTGGCCGGTGACGAACGCCGACAGGTCGGAGGCCAGGAACAGGATCACGCGGGCCTGGTCCTCGGGCAGCCCCATCCGTCCGAGCGGAACCCATTGCGGCCACTGCGTCTGTTCCTCGGCGGATAGCCACTGCGAGTAGGGCACCTGTAGTGACTCGGTGACGTCGGGGCCGATCCCATTGACTCGCACGCCGTCACGGCCAACCTGAACCGCAAGGCTGCGGGTGAAGTGGACGACCGCGGCTTTGAAGGCGGCATAGACCGGGTCCTCGGGATAGCCGCGCAAACCTTCGATTGACGAGACGTTGACGATCGCGCCGGCGTGCTGATCGATCATCGCGGGCAGGAACGCGTGAGTGACCAGGAAGACGTGGTGCAGATTGATGCGGTAGAGCTCATTCCACAGTTGCTCATCGGTGTCGACGAAGTCGCCCGGGTGGCGCAGCCAGTGGCCCACGTTGTTCACCAGCACATCTACCCGGCCGTAGCGATCCAGCACCATTCGGGCCAAGCCCGCGACCTGCTCGGGCTCGCGGACGTCGGCGACTACCGCCGCAGCCGAGTGACCGGACGCCGTGATCTCGTCGGCCATCCGTTGGCCCAGCTCGGCGTCGACGTCGGCGATGACCACCCGGGCGCCGTGCTGAGCGAACAGCCGCGCGGTTGCCGCGCCGATACCGCCACCGCCGCCGGTCACCACCGCGACTCGCTCTTCCAACAGCCGGGCAGCGTGTGTTGCCTCCATGCCCATATCTTCGGCCATTCGGCGAGATCGCCAAGCATCCGCGCCGCCGATCGATTCGACGAACCATGCAGAAACATTCGAAGGCGGCCGCAATTTCGATCGGCCGTCATTCCTGTTGCTCTGGCTCCTCGAGTTCCGGCGTCGGCGACGGGAACGTCGTCGGGAAACACACCGTCGGCGCCATGCGGTGTCAGCCGACGACTGGCACCCCCCGCCGTGAACCCCGGGTGACGAGCGTTGACCACTTGCCCTGCAATCGGCGTCACTGCCGATACAGTTGGTCCTCGTGAGCCCACCAGCCCCGCCTGTGCTGACCGTGAAGTACGAGGGATCCGAGCGCACGTTCGCGGCAGGCACCGATGTAGCCATTGGGCGCGATCTTCGCGCGGACGTCCGCGTCGCACACCCGCTGATCTCGCGGACGCACCTCATCGTGCGATTCGACCAGGGCCGTTGGGTCGCCGTCGACAACGGCAGCCTCAATGGGCTGTATGTCCAGAACCGCCGCGTGCCGGCCGTCGACATTCAGGACGGCATGCGGATCAATATCGGCAACCCGGACGGCCCGATACTGAGCTTCGAGGTCGGCCGCCACCAGGGTTCGGCCGGGCGGCCTCCGCTGACGGCGTCCATACCGATTTACAACCCGCACAGTGGACCGAGCGCTTGGGTGCCCGGGGGCCCGCCGCAGCAGGTCGGCGCGCACTGGCCCAGCCAGCCTCAGCAGCTGCCGTCAACCGCACCTCGCCAGCCGTCGCCTCCACCCAGCGGACCGCAGGTGAGCCCTTCGCCCACTGGGCCGCAGGTAGGCCCGTCGCCCACCGGACCACAGGCAGGGCCGTCGCCCTCCGGATCGCAACCGGGCTACTCGTCGGCGCCTCAGGCGCCGAAGATTTACCGGGCTCAACCCATGCATGTGCCCCCGGCGTCGGGGGCGGAGCCCGAAACCTCCCGCGTCGGCGACTCCACAAACATCGCGACGTCGATGATGAAAATACTGCGGCCGGGTCGAACCGCGGTGGAATCGACGCCTGGCGCGATCAAGATCGGCCGCGCCACCGACAACGACATCGTCATTCCAGAGGTGCTGGCATCACGCCACCATGCAACCCTGCTCCCGACGCCCAACCGCACCGAGATCCGCGACAACCGCAGCATCAACGGCACTTTCGTCAACGGCGCCCGGGTGGATTCGGCCGTGTTGCACGACGGCGACGTCGTCACGATCGGCAACATCGACCTCGTCTTCGCGGGCGGCACGCTCGCCCGCCGCGACGAGACCGCGACCGCGACGCGCACCGGCGGCCTCGACGTCCGCGGGGTGACGTGGACGATCGAGGGCAACAAGACGCTGCTGGACGACATCTCGTTGGGGGCGACGCCCGGAACGCTGACGGCCGTCATCGGTCCGTCCGGTGCGGGCAAGTCGACATTCGCCAGGCTGGTTGCCGGCTACACGCACCCGACCAAGGGCACGGTTGCGTTCGAGGGCCACAATGTGCACGCCGAATATGCCTCGCTGCGCAGCAGGATCGGGATGGTGCCGCAGGACGACGTGGTGCACGCGCAGCTGACGGTGCAGCAGGCCTTGATGTATGCCGCCGAACTGCGGCTGCCGCCCGACACCACCAAGGCCGACCGCGCCCAGGTGGTTGCCCGGGTGCTCGAGGAACTCGAGATGACCCAGCATCTGAACACTCGGGTCGAAAAGCTGTCCGGCGGTCAGCGTAAGCGCGCATCGGTGGCGCTGGAGCTGCTGACCGGCCCGTCGCTGCTGATCCTCGACGAGCCGACATCCGGTTTGGACCCGGCGCTGGACCGGCAGGTCATGACGATGTTGCGGCAGTTGGCCGATGCCGGCCGGGTGGTGCTCGTGGTCACCCACTCGCTGACCTATCTGGACGTCTGCGATCAGGTGCTGCTGCTGGCGCCCGGCGGCAAGACCGCGTTCTGCGGGCCGCCCAGCCAGATCGGTCCGACCATGGGGACCACGAACTGGGCCGACATCTTCAGCACGGTCGCCAACGACCCGGACGGGTCCCAGGCGCGCTACCTGGCGCGGACGGGTCCGCCCCCGCCGCCACCAGAGGCGGAGAAGCCCGCCGAGCTGGGCGATCCATCCCACACGAGTCTCTTCCGCCAGTTCTCGACGATCGCGCGGCGGCAGGTGCGCTTGATCGTCTCCGACCGTGGCTACTTCTTCTTCCTCGCGGTGCTGCCGTTCATCATGGGTGCGTTGACGATGTCCGTGCCCGGCGATGTCGGCTTCGGCCATCCGAATCCGACGGGTGACGCACCCACCGAGCCGGGTCAGATCCTGGTGCTGCTCAACGTCGGTGCGGTCTTCATGGGCACCGCGTTGACGATCCGCGATCTGATCGGTGAGCGCGCCATCTTCCAGCGCGAACAGGCGGTTGGCCTGTCCACGTCCGCGTACTTGTTGGCAAAGGTGTTTGTGTACACCTTCTTCGCGGTCGTCCAGTCGGCGATCGTGATCGTGATCGCCATTATCGGCAAGGGTGGTCCGACCCAGGGCGCCGTGGCGTTGGGCATTCCCAATGTCGAGCTGTTCGCCGACATCGCTTTGACCACCGTCGCCTCGGCGATGCTCGGGTTGGTGTTGTCGTCAATCGCCAAGTCCAACGAACAGATCATGCCGTTGCTCGTCGTGGCGGTCATGTCGCAGCTGGTGTTCTCGGGCGGCATGATCCCCGTCACCGCGCGGACCGGTCTTGACCAAATGTCCTGGGCGACACCGGCGAGATGGGGTTTCGCGGCGTCGGCATCCACCGTTGACCTGCTCACCTTGGAGGCTCAGGTCCCCGCGGTCGCGCACGACTCGCACTGGCATCACACGC
This sequence comes from uncultured Actinomycetota bacterium, assembly GCA_963703795.1. Taxonomy (GTDB): domain Bacteria; phylum Actinomycetota; class Actinomycetes; order Mycobacteriales; family Mycobacteriaceae; genus Mycobacterium. Next base: position 243,813 of record CAVPFT010000044.1, read on the forward strand.
CTGCCGCGTGGTGGTTCGACATGGGCATGCTGGTGGCACTCTGCGTTTTGTACCTGGGCTTCGTGCGCTGGAAGATTCGCCTCAGGGGCGGCTGATCGCGTGCAGGTGTGCGCTGAGCGTTTTCGGTGTGCGGTGAAGGCGAAGATTTCGCGAAATCCCCGCCCTGACAGCACAGTCGATGCCCTGGGCGCACACTCGCAAGGACAGCCTCGCAAAGACAGCTAGGCGCCTCTGCGGACCACTTGGTCGGCTGCCGCCCGCATCCGGTCCGACAGGTGAAGCAGGGCATGCTCGCCAACCCCGTTGGGCACCGTGTAGGCCAGCTGCCGTAACTCGGTGGCACAATCGCGCAACTCCTGGCGGAGGCGTGTCTCAAGGGTGGCCATGACTTCTTCCTGTACGCCGGACGAGCGAAATGTTGTTCGACAAGAATTCTCGCATTCCCGCTGCTTAACCGCGATGGCGCCAAAGCGTTTTTACGGGAGATTGACAGCGTTTTTACATTGAGTGCACGCCGGTTGAGGCGATGGTGAACGGGTACGCCCGGTTAATTTTCTACGGCGCGGTTACATTACGGGCGCGCGGCAACGAAGGTCTCGTTCGATACGCCGGCGGCGAGGCCCTCGACATCGAACGGCGCATCGAGGCGGGCGTGCAGCTTCTCGCGATCGGTGAGAAGGCTGATCTCGGCGGTCTGGCGGGCAAAGAACCGTCCGAAACGCGGGTAGAGCCAACGCATTATCGCCCGCCCCGCGCGGCTGCAGCTCGCCGCGCAGTAGCCGACGTGGCCCAGCTCGTCGGTGAGGATCTCGCTGTAGAGCAACTCGATCCGTGCGGCCACGTCCGGTTCGTCGGCGAACAACTCGACGCCGGCGCGGCGCAGCTCGTCGAACATGATGCAGCCCGCCATTTCGCCCGCGCCCACGAACGGGAACCCGAAGCGCTGGGGGAGGAACACGTTGATTTTGACGAACTGGCGCATCACCATCGGCGGCGGAATCACCTGGAACGGCAAACCGAAGATGTCTAAGACGTAGGCCAACAGGCGGGTGTGATAGTGCTCCTCGAGCTCGACGTAGACCCGCTCGGGCGGCACGTCCTCGGCGCTGTTGAGTCCGTAGGTCTCTCCCAAGTTCACCCCGAATCGCTCCGCCTGGTTCAGCTTTGCGGTGGCCAAGAGAAACAGCATCTCGCGGTCGAGCCCTGGCTCGGGCCGGCGGCGGCGCAGATTCCGCAGGAACACACCCCGATCAATGGGACGGGCGGAGCGAACCGGGTCGGCCTCCAACGACGCGAAGAATTCCTCACGGTTGGCAAGTCGGCGATGCAGCAGGTCAGCCTCGCCGTCACGCTGCGCAAGGTAGGTCCGGTAGCCCTCGATACCCGTCTCGCTCATCGCGATACCCGTGCTGCTCATGGCGTCTCCATTCCTTGAACGATGGTTTTCACATACCGGTCCAACAGCGGGGTCCGATCCCAAGATGCCGCCACACGAGTGGCGAGCAATGCGAACAACCCGGTAAGGAAGATCACGGCGAGTTCACCCGCGTCCGCATTCTGGGATACCCGTCCGGCAGCCTGCGCGTCGGCAATCGCGGCGATGAGGAACTCGGCCAGCGGATGCTCACCAAGCTCATCTTCAACTGGCCGCGTGGCGGAGAAGTGCAACCCAAGCATGTCCCTGAAGACCACCGGACCCAGCCGCTGCTCCGCGGCAAGCACGTGGCGCACCAGCAGTGTGAGGACCGACATCAGATCGCCGGGCTTGCTCGCCTCATCGGCAAGCGTTGCGACGATTTTGGCCTCCTCGGCCCGTTCCAACTCGACCAGGACGTGCTCCTTGGTCGGGAAGTGGAAATAGAACGTGCCTCGCGCCACTCCCACGGCCGCGGCGATCGCCGCGACATCCGTGCCCGCCAGCCCGGATCGGCCGAGCTCGGCAACCGCGGCGTCGAACAGACGGGTGCGCGTCTGCAGCCGTTGGGCCTCCCGAGCGCTTACAACCGGCGAAGTTGCTTCCGAGGTCGATGTCATCGACGGCACGCAAGCAAACCTACCCAGCTCGCTGGCACCTGTCAATGACGGTCGTCAGCGAACGTCGTGAGCTGCGAGCCAACGCGACTGCGCGAGCGTAACGTCAGTGCGAAATAGCGGGCGGAATTTCGCCGTGGCGTTACGCTGACGCGGCCCTTGAAAGGATGATGAAAGGGTTAGGTGGGCACCGGAATGGATTTCGAACTCGACGCCGGGCAACGCGCGTGGCTGGCCGAGGTTCGCGAATTCCTCCAGGCGAACGTCACCCCTGAATTGCGTGCCGAACTGGCCCAGCATGATCTGGAGTTCCCCGACGCCGAGGTTGCGCGCTTTCGTCGCAAGATCGGCGAGAAAGGCTGGTTCGGGCTGAACTGGCCGCGCGAGTATGGGGGCCTGGGCCTGGGCGCCGTGCATCAGCACCTGCTGATGAGCGAGTTCGAATATTGGGGCGTACCCGGACCCGATCTGACCGTCACATCGGTGGCGCCGATGATCATGCGCCACGGCACCGAACGGAACAAAACCGAATGGCTGCCGCTGATCGCTAAGGGTGAAATGATTTGCGCCGTAGGCTATTCCGAGCCCGAAGCCGGAACCGACCTGGCCAACCTGCGTACCCGCGCAACCCGTGACGGCGAAGAATGGGTGATCAACGGGACGAAGATCTGGAACAGCGGCGCTCAGCGCGCCACCCACGAGTGGCTCTGCGTGCGCACCGACCCGAATGGCGTTCGCCATCGGGGGATTTCGGTCATCATCGTCCCGATCGACAGCCCCGGCGTGGAGATCCGCCCGCTGTACGCGTGGTCGGGCTACCGCACCAACGAGGTGCGCTTCCACGAGGTGCGCGTCCCGGTCACCAACCTGGTGGGCGAAATCAACCGCGGCTGGACGTACATCACCGGCGCGCTCGACCTGGAACGCGGCGCTCTGACCAACGCGGGCGAGCTGCGCCGCGCCGTGGACGACCTGCGCGAACTTGCACTGAGCCCGCGGCGTGACGGTACGGTGCCCGCCCACAGCCCGGCGCTTCGCCGTCGGCTGGCGAAGGCCGAAGCCGACGTGGAGGTGGCCACGCTCATGGGTTACGAGGCCGCGTCGATCCTTGATGACGGTGACGGCGCCCTTTTACCCACCGTGGAGGTCAGCGTCGAGAAGGTGTTCACCAGCGAGTTGCGCCAGCGCATCGCCGATCTCGCGCTCGACCTACTGGGCCCGGACGGCTTGTTGGCACATCGCAGCGAACGCGCGCCTCTGGCCGGCAAATTCGAACGGCTATACCGCGCCGCCCCCTTGATGCGTTTCGGCGGCGGTGCCAACGAGGTTTTGCGTGACATCATCGCCCAGCGCGGCCATGGAATGCCCTCGTATGGACGCTGAGCGATGAAGGCGATACTCACCGCCGAGCAGCGCGAATTCGCCGCGATGTTGCGGGCCCTGCTGTCGGCGGAGAGTCCGGTGAGCCTGGTGCGTGCCCTGGACGCACCGGATGCGGACCGGAGCACCCCGGCGCTGTGGAAGGCGTTGGCCGACGCCGGCGTGTTCGGGCTCGTCATCGCCCAGCGAGTACGGCGGTTCGGGGGGCTCGCTCGATGATCTCGCCGTCTTCTACACGGAGGCCGGTCGCGCGCTGTGCCCGACGACCGTGCACAGCTCGGTGCAAGCCGTGTTGGCGATCGACCAGCTCGGTTCTCCGGAGACCAAGGCGGTGTGGCTGCCGCCACTGGCAAGCGGCAATACTCGCGGCACCACCGCGCTATGGAACGCCCGCGACGCCGCCCAGGTCTCGGGCGTGCTGAGCGCCGATGCCGACTCGACAGGGAGCTGGCGGCTGAACGGAATCGCCGATTACGTCGCGGACGCCGACCTCGCCGACCTCATCGTGGTTTCGCGCCGCGGCGCGCGAGCGCACGCTGGTCTTCATCGTCGACGCGCGCGCGATCGGGGTGAGCCCGGAACCGCTCCCTATGGCCGGGGGACATCGGGCGTTCACGGTGCGTTTCGACGACGTGGTTGTCACGACGGATGCGCTCGTGGGCGATATCGCACAGCCCGCGCTGCGCCGAGTCGCGAATATGGCGGTGGCACTCGGGTCGCTCGACCTGGTCGGCATCGGACAGGCCGTGCTGGACCGCACCGTCGACTACACCAAGCTGCGCCACCAGTTCGGCCGGCCGATAGCGTCGTTCCAGGCCGCTCAACACCTGGTCGCCAACATGCACATCGCCTTGGCCGCAGCGCGACTGGCGGCGCACTCGGCGATCTTTTGGATTGCGCGGGGTCTCACGGGGACCAGGGAAACGGCGATCGCCCGCATGCACGCGGCCACCGCGGCGAGGCTGATAACCCTGGATGCCCATCAATTGCACGGCGGGATGGGCTACGTCACCGAGACCGACCTGCATCTGTGGAGCGAAAGGGCAAGACTGGGTTCGACCTTCGGCGGCGGCGCCGACGTCGCCGCAGCATGGCTCGAGGAAACCATGAACGGAGAGGAGTGTCGGTGAGCGAGGAAACGTTGATCGACGCCGAGTCGGCGTCGCGCGCGGGCACCGTCGCCGCGTCCGCGACGGGCGAGGTGAACCAGCGCGATTGGCAGCGGTGGGCGGCGGCGGTCGGTGACCACAACCCACTGTGGTTCGATCCGGATTATGCCCGGGCCAATGGTTTTCGGGACATCATCTGTCCTCCGCTCTTTCTGCAGTACGCGGTGCTCGGTGTTACCCACCTCGCGACGCTGCGGCCCGACGGATCCTCCGGCGCGGTCTCGGGCGGCCTGGCGTTCCCCGCGCCCCAAAGCGGATGGCCGGCGGGGAGAGCTTCACCTTCCACCTGCCGGCCTACCACCGCGACGAAATCGAGATGGTCCGCACCATCGAGTCGATCGTCGAAAAGCAGGGCCGCTCAGGCGATTCGTGCTGGTCACCTGGCACACCGTATACCGCAACCAGCACCGCGACCTGGTTGCCGAGGCGTCGACGTCGATGATCGCCCGACCGTAGGAGCGCCATGACCGGCCAACAGGTGTTCTACCAGGTTTATTTCGAAGACGTCGACGTGGGCGATCGGATTCCCGCGCTGACCGTCACCGTCGATGAGACCCAGATGTTCTTTTTCAGCGCGGCGACCTACAACGGTCACCGCATTCATTACGACAAAGAGTGGGCCCGCGCGGTCGAAGGCTATGACGATGTGTTGGTACATGGCCCGCTTCAGGCCGCGCTGCTGGCCCGCGCAATCGGCGACTGGATCGGCGGGCGCGGGCGCCTCGTGTCCTTCTCGGTGCAGAACCGGGCGGTCGCGCACCCCGGCGAGGCGCTCAGCTTCGGTGGCGAATCACCGGCAAGCGCCTCACCGACGAGGGCGCCGGGCTGGTCGATCTCGACATCTCCGGCCGCCGCGACGAAACCGTGCTGATGCCGGGAACGGCGACGGTCGAGCTGCCCCGGCGCGCAAGGCCGTCGTGACCGGGCTGCGCGGCGAGGCGGCCATCGTCGGCATCGCCGAGTTGTCCGCCGAACGGCGTCCGACCAGGCCGCCACTGTTCACCCTCGACCAGTACGCATTGCTGGCGAAGATGGTCGTCGAGGACGCCGGCGTGGACCCGGCCCGCGTCAACGGTCTGCTCACCCACGGGGTGGCCGAATCGGCGATGTTCGCGCCGGCCACGCTGTGCGAATACCTGGGCCTGGCTCTGGATTTCGGGGAACGAGTCGACCTCGGCGGAGCGACCTCGGCGGGCATGGTGTGGCGGGCCGCGGCCGCCGTGGAGCTCGGCGTCTGCGACGCGGTGCTGGCCGTGGTGCCCGGGTCGGCGTCGGTGCCGCAATCCCAACAAAGGCCGCCGCCCGCCCCGAATTGGTATGGGGCCTCATCAAACAGCTATGGATCGCCGCAGGCCGAGTTCGAGATTCCGTACGGGAACGTGGGGCAGAACGCGCCGTACGCGCAGATCGCTCAGCGTTACGCGGCCGAGTTCGGCTACGACCCGGCCGCGGTCGCCAAGATCGCTGTCGACCAACGCACCAACGCGTGCGCGCATCCGGGCGCGGTTTTCCACGGGACCCCGATCACGGTGGACGACGTCCTTGCCAGCCCGATGATCGCCGACCCTATCCACATGCTCGAAACGGTGATGCGCGTGCACGGCGGCGCCGGGGTGTTGATCGCCAACGCCGACATCGCGCGTCGAAGTCGCAACCGCCCGGTGTGGATCACCGGGTTCGGTGAACACATCGCGTTCAAGACCCCGACCTATGCGGACGACGTGCTGTGCACACCGATCGCGCGCGCCGCCGACAAGGCGTTCGCGATGGCCGGGGCGAGCCGATCCGACGTCGACGTCGCGTCGATCTACGACTGCTACACCATCACGGTGCTGATGAGCCTGGAAGACGCCGGCTTCTGCGCCAAAGGCAAAGGCATGTCATGGGTTACCGGTCACGATCTGACCCATCGCGGCGACTTCCCACTCAACACCGCCGGCGGTCAACTGTCCTTCGGCCAGGCCGGCATGGCCGGCGGCATGCACCACGTCGTCGACGGCGCGCGGCAGATCATGGGACGCGCCGGCGATGCGCAGGTGCGCGACTGCAACATCGCGTTCGTCACCGGCAATGGCGGCATCATGAGCGAGCAGGTCGCGCTGCTGATGCGGGGGGACTAGCGATGAGTGAATCGCGCCCGGTGCCCGAGCCGACACCGGTGTCGCGCCCCTTTTGGGAGGGCCTGACACAGCACCGGATCCTCGTGCAGTACTCGCCATCCCTGCGGCGCTACGTCTTCTATCCGCGCACCCTCGCCCCGGGGTCGCTGGCCGACGACCTGGAATGGCGCGAAATCGACGGCGCCGGATCGCTCTATACCTTCACCGTTGCTCGCAGACCCACCGGTCCACCCTGGGTCGACGCGGTTCCCCAGCTTCTCGCGGTGGTGCAATGGGATGCCGGGCCAAGGATCAGCACCGAGTTGGTGGAGGTCGACCCGGGCGACATTCGAATCGGAATGCGGGTGCGGCCGGTGTTCTACGATCTGCCTGACACCGGAGTTACCCTGCTGAAATACCGGCCGGAATGACCGGCTCAACGCGGCGGGCGGAGGCCCACATGGACGACGGCGTGCAGGCGATGCTGCACGAGCTGAACGCCGGATTCCCTCGCGTCGAGACCATGAGCCCCACGGCGGCCCGCGCCGCGGTGGCCCAACGGCGCATGCCCGCCAACAACATTGACGACGTCCGCACCACCATCGACCATTCGATCCCGGGCCCGGCGGGCGCCATTCCGGTCAGGATCTACCACCCGCACGGCGAGCAATTCGGCGACCGCGCCGGAATCGTGTTCTGCCACGGCGGGGGATTCGTGTTCTGCGACATCGAATCCCACGACGGCTTCTGCCGGGCCCTGGCGCGCGGCAGCCAAGCCGTCGTCGTGTCGGTCGACTACCGCCTCGCACCCGAGCACCCCGCACCAGCGGCCGCGGTCGACGCCTTCGCGGCGTTCTGCTGGGTGATCGACCACGCGGGCGGTCTCGGGATCGACGCGACGCGAACGGCGGTCGCCGGCGACAGCGCCGGCGGGAATCTCGCCGCGGTCACCGCCATCCTGTGCCGAGACCGAGGAGTCGCCAGGCCCGCCGCGCAGCTGCTGCTCTACCCGGCCATCGATCCGTCGTTCGAAACGGACAGCTATCACCGCTACGGCACCGGATACTTCAACACTGCCGCCGCGATGCGGTGGTACTGGCACCAATATCTGGGCACTGAAAGGCTCGGGGGGAAAGGATCGTCGACCCGCCCCACCTGGTGGCACCGGCTCGCGCCGACTCCCATGCGGACCTGCCGCCCGCGGTGATCGTGACCGCCGGTCTGGATCCATTGCACAGTGAAGGGTGCGACTACGCCCGGCGGTTGCGCAACGCAGGGGTGCGTGTCGTGCACCGTGATTTTCCCGGGTTGTTCCACGGCTTCATGACTTTTCAATCTTTCCCCCCGGCGACGTCGGCGCGCGACCTGATATGCGCCGACCTGCGCGGGCTGCTCGAGCCTGCCCGCTCCGAGAGCCTGGCGACATGACCGAGGTGTGCGACGTGATCGTCATCGGCGCGGGGTTCGCCGGGCTTTACGCCGTGCACCGAGCGGCGTCGGCGCGCCTATCGGTGATCGGGTTCGAGGCGGCCCCCGACGTGGGCGGCACCTGGTATTGGAACCGGTATCCGGGCGCCCGGTGCGACGTTGAAAGTGTCGACTACTCATACTCGTTCGACGAAGAGCTGCAGCAGGGCTGGACGTGGAGCGAACGGTTCGCCGCCCAGCCGGAGATCCTTGCCTATCTGCGCCACGTCGCGGACCGCTTCGATCTGCGCCGCCACTACCGATTCGGTGTCGATGTCGTCGGCGCCGCCTTCGATCGAAGTCGCTGGCAGGTCAGCACTCATGATTCGCTCGGGAGTGGCCAGACGTACGCCGCGCAGTTTCTCCTGTGCGCGACGGGCTGTTTGTCGGCGGTGAATCGCCCCGATATCAGTGGCGTCGACGATTTCGCCGGCGAGGTGTACTTCACCGCGGCGTGGCCGCAAGAGGATCCCGATCTGCGCGGCAAGCGCGTGGGCCTGATCGGCACGGGTTCGTCTGGTATTCAAGCGGTTCCGATCGTCGCCGAGGAAGCGGAGCAGCTGGTGGTATTCCAGCGATCGGCGAACTACAGCATCCCGATGCCCAACCGCCCGTGGTCGCCGGAGGAACAGCAACAAATCCGCGAGGAGTACCCGGAGCGCCGCCGGACCGCGTCCTACGCGTCGGCGGGCACACCGCATGGCACGTATCACAAGAACGCCGTTGACACCGAACCACGGGAGCGAGTCGAAGCCCTGTGGCGGCGCTGGCGCGAGGGCGGCGTCCTTTTCGCCAAGACCTTTCCCGATCAGAACTCCGACCTGGCAGCCAACGACATCGCCCGGGAGTTCGCCGAGGAGCGGATCCGGGAAATCGTGACCGATCCCGTGGTCGCCGCCGATCTCATTCCGATCGATCACCCGATCGGAACAAAGCGGATTTGCACCGACGCGGGCTATTACGCCACCTTCAACCGCGACAACGTCCGACTGGTGAACCTGCGCCGCGAGCCCATCGACGCGATCACCGCCGCGGGAGTACGAACCAGCGACGCGACCTATCCCTGCGACGTGCTGATCTTCGCGACCGGATTCGACGCGCTGACCGGCGCGCTGACCCGGATCGACCCGACTGGACCCGGGGGAAAGCGGCTGCGCGACATCTGGGCCGACGGCCCCGTGACGTTTCTTGGGCTGATGGTGCCGGGCCTGCCGAATCTGTTCACCATCAGCGGGCCCGGCAGTCCGTCGGTGCTGGCCAATATGGTGCTGCACGCCGAGGTTCAGGTCGACTGGGTCATCGAACTGGTCTTGACGACCCGACGCCTCGGGGTGAGTGAGGTCGAACCGCGTCGTGATGCCGCCGAGGTCTGGACCGCCCATGTCGGAAAGGCGGCCGATCAAACCCTGTTCCCGAAAGCGGCGTCGTCGTGGTACCTCGGCGCCAACATCGAAGGCAAGAAGCGGGTCTTCATGCCGTACGCCGGGGGATTCGGTCACTACCGGCGTCACTGCGACGCCGTGGCCGATCAGGACTACGCCGGGCTGGTGCTGACCACCCGAAGTCCGACGGGGGAGTAGGCGGCGTGCCGGAGACCGTTCAGCAGCTGCTGCGGCAGCGCAGGAACGACGACACGCCCGCGATAGCGCACGGTGAGCGGACCTGGACGTGGCGGCAACACCTGGCCGAGGCCGAGGCCGAGGCGGCAGCGCTGATCGAACCTCGCCGACACGACGCGTCCGCTGCATGTCGGCGCCTTGCTCACCAACTCCCCGGCGATGCTGCGCGCCATGGCCGCCGCCGCCCTGGGCGGCTACGTGTTATGCGGCATCAACACCACCCGGCGCGGGGCAGCCTTGCTCGGCGATATCCGGCGATCCGACTGCCAGATCCTGCTCGTCGACGCCGAACACAGGCCACTCTTGGACGGCTTGGATCTCAACGGGATTCAGATTTTTGACGTGACCTCGGCGCGCTACGCCGAAACCGTGGCCTCGGCCCCCGAGCTGGTCGCCCACCGCGAGGTTACCGGCGCCGACACCCTGATGATGATCTTCACCTCCGGCACCAGCGGTGATCCCAAAGCCGTCCGGTTCGCGCACGGGATGGCGATCATGTGCGGGGCCAGCCTGATCTTTCAGTACGACGTCACCGCCGATGACGTCTGCTACCTCGCGATGCCGCTCTTTCACTCCAACGGCATCGCCGCCGGTTGGGCGGTCGCCATCGGCAGCGGCGCACTCATGGTTCCGGCGAAATTTTCGCCGTCACGCTTCCTCGAGGACGTGCGCCGCTACAAGGTGACATACCTGAACTACGTCGGCAAGCCCCTCGCCTTGATCCTCGCCACGCCCGAACGTCCCGACGACGCCGACACGACCCTGCGCGTCGCGTTCGGCAACGAGGCGACCGATCGCGACATAGCCGAATTCGCAAGGCGTTTCGGCTGCCGGGTGGTCGACAGCTTCGGATCCAGCGAGTTCGCGGTGATCGTCGTTCGGGAGGACGGCCCCCGCCCGGCTCGATCGGCAAGCCTTACCCCGGGGTCAGCATCTATGACCCGACGACCCTGACGGAATGCGCGACCGCGCGGTTCGACGAACATGGCGCCCTGATCAACTTCCACGAAGCGGTTGGCGAACTCGTCAACACCCAAGGCGCCGGGCCGTTCACCGGCTACTACAACGATCCGTCGGCGACGGCCGAACGCATGCGACACGGCATGTACTGGTCCGGCGATCTGGCCTACCGCGACGCCGACGGCTGGATCTATCTCGCCGGCCGCACCGCCGATTGGATGCGAGTGGACGGCGAGAACTTGGCGGCGGCGCCGATCGAGCGGATCCTGGAACGGCTGCCGCAGGTCAGTCAGGTCGCGGTCTACGCCGTGCCCGACGAGCGGGTCGGCGATCAGGTGATGGCGGCCCTCGTGCCTCGTGCCGGAACCCGTTTGGAGCCCGCCGATTTCGAGAAATTCCTCGCATCGCAGCCCGACTTGTCGCCGACGGCGTGGCCGCGCTTCGTGCGTATCAACGATGACCTGCCGGCGACGGCCACCAACAAGATCCTCAAACGCGAGCTGATCGCCGACGGTGTCAGCGCGCAAGGGGGCCAGCTGTGGACGCGCGAAGCGCGCGACACGACCTACACTGCGACGGTGGGTGAACTCAACCGGACTCGGCAGGACTAGGCGCTTCGCCGAACCGGGCCAGCACCAGCGTTGCGGACACCGCCACCGTAAATCCGACGATTACCAACCAGCCGAGACCGTCGCGAGCAGTGTCACCCAGCCACACCACTCCCACGAGCGCCGGAGCGATCGTTTCACCGACAACCATGGCGGCCACTGTTGTGGTTACCGATCCGCGCTGCAACGCGGATGTCAGCAAGAGGAATCCTGCGGCCCCGCCTCCGGCCGCCGCATACAGGGCAGGGTGGGTGTAGAACGTCGCTTTGGTCGGATCAAACACGTCCATCAGGCGCACGCCGACCTCGACGACGCCGAATCCGCTTCCAGCGCCGAGCCCAAGGGCAAGCGCGCGCTCGCGATCGCGCAATCGGCCCGCGGCGGCACCGGCGACGAAAATCGCGGCGACCACACCGATCAGCGCCCAGCCGAGTCCGGCGGGGGCACGACGAAAGTGCCCCGGCCCGGCCGCGCAGGCGAGCACGGCGAGGCTCCCACAGACCACCCCGACGGCCGTCCACTCGGCCGCTGAAAGCCGCGCCGACAAGACCCATGCCGACACGATGCCGGTGACCGCGATGGAGGCGGCCAGCGCCGCGGCGACGACATAGATCGGCACCAAGCGCAGCGCCATTACCTGCAGCACAAAACCGAGTCCGTCAAGACCGATGCCGGCGAGATAGCGCCACTGCCGGACGGCGCGCATCAGCAGCACCGCGTCGACACCCGAATTGCCGGCGGGTTCCACCGATCGCGTCGCGACAGCCTGAAATACCGAGGCCGTGCCGTAGCACACCGAGCAACCGAGAGCGAGAACGAATCCGGTCAGCACATACAGACGATAGCGGTGCGGCTCACCTCGGCGGGGTGGACATTTGTCCTTGCCCACGGGGTCGTCGCCCGGCTTTCTGCCCGATCAGCGGCTTGACCGCGGAGCAACGGGTTGGCGGGGGTTTTGATGGGGCCGCCGGAGCTCCTAAGTGGTTCAGTGTTTGCGCTGCTCAAAGAACGGGCACGCCTTGAGTACGGCGTGCATGTGCATCACACCAATCGACCTGAATAAGCTCAGTAAACGGACATGTGTATTCGTTTGCTCTACCTAAGCTTGGATTATCCAGCATGACAAGCTGATTCAGATAGCAGGTTTAGTTCAGTGTACGACTGTGTACTATAAAAACCATGGCCGAACGCGGTGCAGCACCCAACGTCCCACGCGGGCGTCGGCTGTTTCTTCGAGCAGTGCGGCAATTGTTCAGCCCGCTGCAGCCGGACGACTACCTCGAGATGATCAACCCCCTCTGGACGACCAAGGAGTTGCGCGGAAAGGTCGAGTGCGTCGAGCCCCAGGGCTCGGAAGCGGCCAGCGTCCTCATCCGGCCAGGGTACGAATGGCCAGGTCACAAGCCTGGTCAGTACGTGCGGCTCGGCGTGGTCATTGACGGCGTTTACCACTGGCGCGCCTATTCGCTGACCTCGGATCCGTCGCCCGAAGACGGTCTGATCAGCGTTACCCCCAAGAAGGTCGACAGCGGCATCGTGTCGCCGTACCTCGTGCAAAAGATCCAGCCCGGCGACTTGGTGCGGCTCGGCGAAATCGAGGGCGTATTCACGCTGCCCGAACCACTGCCGGCCAAGATGCTCTTCATCAGCGCCGGCAGCGGCATCACGCCAATCATGAGCATGCTGCGCAGCCTTGATCATTCCGGTGAACTTGGCGACGCGGTGGTCATCCATTCGGCTCGCACCCGCGAGCAGGTCATGTTCTTATCCGTCCTCGAAGACCTCGCTCGTCGTCACGAGCGGATGCGGCTCGATCTGCGCCTGACCTCCGAGCGTGGCCGACTTTCCCCAGACGACCTGGATGAGGTCTGTCCGGACTGGCGCGAACGGGAGGCGTTTTGTTCGGGTCCGGGCGAAATGCTCGATGCGCTGATCGAGCACTGGGAAGACAACGGCGATCCGGATCGCCTGCACTTCGAACGGTTCCAGCCGAAGATCGGCGGCGACGCCGCCGCCGGCGAGGGCGGCAAGGTCTGCTTTCTCGATAGCGAGAAGACCGTCGAATGCGATGGGGGCACATCGATTCTCGAGGCCGGCGAGAAGGCCGGGCTGAACCTCGCCTACGGCTGCCGGATCGGGATCTGCCATACCTGCGTGGGCACGCTGAAATCGGGCAAGCTGCGTGATATGCGCTCCGGCGACGTCATCGAGCCCACCGAACAGGACGTGCGGATCTGTATCAACACCGCCGAGGGCGACGTTGAACTCGAACTCTGACCGAAAGGAGCCGCGGTGACCACTACACTGCAACGCCCAGGAAACCCATTCGCTCACCTGGGCGAACAGGAACGGGAAAAGCTCGCGAAGGAACTCGACGCGATTCACGACGAGGTGTTCGCCGATCTCGGTGACCGCGACCGCCGCTATATCAAGACCGTAATTTCCGTACAGCGACAGATCGTGGTGGCCGGGCGCGTGCTGCTGCTGGCGTCGCGATCGAAAACCGCATGGGTTCTCGGCACAGCGTGCCTGGGTATGGCCAAGATCTTGGAGAACATGGAGATCGGCCACAACGTGATGCACGGCCAGTGGGATTGGATGAACGATCCCGACATTCACTCCTCGGTATGGGACTGGGACACCGCCTCCACCAAGGAGGCGTGGAAGCACTCGCACAACTACATCCACCACACCTTCACCAACATCCTGGGCAAGGACAAGGATCTCGGCTACGAGATCATGCGGATCGATCCCAACCAAAAATGGAAGTGGGGCTACTTGTTCCAGCCGATCTACAACATGCTGCTCACCGCGCTGTTCGAGTGGGGCGTGGCGGTGCACGACCTGGATATCGAGGCCATCCGGGCCGGAGAGAAACCGTGGTCGGAGGTGCGTAAGGATCTGAAAGGCATTGGCGGCAAGGCCCGTTCGCAGGTCATCAAGGACTACGTCGGCTGGCCGTTGATCAGTGCCGGCGCATTCGGACTGGTGCAGTTGGCCTTGCGCGGCCGCCTTGATCAGCCGCCGGAGTCCCGTCTCGGCAGGCGGCTTCGTCGGCTGTCGCGCAAGGGACGGATCGACAACACGGCGAACTTCCTCGACACGGTGTTGCCCGGTGCGGAAAGCACATACGTGCGAACGCTGGCCGCCGACGCTCTGGCCAACGTCATCCGCAACGTGTGGGCGCACGCCATCATCTTCTGCGGCCATTTCCCCGACCAGACCTACACGTTCACGCAGGAGGAAGTCGAGAACGAGACGCGCAGCGAATGGTATCTGCGCCAAATGGTCGGGGCAGCGAACATCGAGGGCAGCCCGCTGTTCCACATCATCAGCGGGAACCTGGGTTATCAGGTCGAGCACCACCTATATCCGGACATGCCAAGCAGCCGATACTCGGAGATCGCGCCGAAGATCAAAGACATCTGCGAGCGCTACGAGCTGCCGTACAACACCGGGCCGTTTTCCAAGCAGTGGTTCACGGTGCACCGCACCATCTTTCGATTGGCTTTTCCGGGCGGGAAGCCGCGACCGAAGCCCGGCCCCTACCACAGTGAGGCCGGACGTCCGGGACCGCTCGGCAACGGCGAGGCGAGCCGATTCCGTCAGCGTGTGCCGGCCGAGCACCCGGCCGCAGGTCCCGAGCACGAGTCCACCGGCGTCGAGGTGGATCCGCCGCCCCGCGGCAACGACTGATCCAGAGCGGGTCACATCCCAGCAATGATTTGCAGGCGCCGTGCGCTGTCCTCGACGTCAGAGATTGCGCATTTGGCGTGTAGCACCTACCCCGGGAACGAATCTCGGGGCAGTGTGGCAAGCAGCAGGGCTCCGGTTGCCGCCGCGCCCCCGGCGGTCGCCAAGCCGAGCAGGCGTTTCGATGGCGGCATGTGCCGCCACGCGCCCGTGATGCCGGTGATGTCACTGCCGTCCGCGAGCAGGGCGGCCGCGAGCCACGGCCTGACGGGGCGGTTGGCGCGGATCGTGACGAGAAGGCCGAGGCCGAGACCGATTTCACGGCCACCCATCCCGCGCAGGAACGCTTGCGCGTCGGGGGCGGCACCACCATCCCCCGCGAGCAGCTGTCCCGTGGTCCTCGGAGCGGCCAGCGCGGCCACACCGAAGAGGACTCGGGCGGTGGCGTAGAGGGCCAGCGGCTTCACGCGGACCCCCCGCTGATCCAGCTGCGCGCGCGTTCCAGGATAGGCTGGGGTTCGTACCTGTCCGCCTGCCATTTTGTGGATCGAACTGTGCCCCTGGTGCCGTATCGCTGCATGATGTTGACGTGGTGGGGCAAGCCGATAAATCGCTCCAGATCGTCCTCGCTCGCCCACACCGATATCGAACCGCCGACCGCCCTCGCGGGGAGCGACCATAGCCACAGCCCGACCGCTCCTGGCATGGCGTACCAGCCCATGCGCATGCGTAAACCTTTGAGCACCACCCCGGGCAGATCGCGGCGATGATCGGAATCGAATTCGGTCACGCTCACGACGACGGGTCTGTCGAGCGGTTTGACCGGCCCGGGCATCCACGGGGTTAGCAGCGGGACCGCCGATCCGGTGGCCGCAGTTTTCGTTGGTTGCATCCATTCAGCGTGGCCGTAAGATTGGCTCGTGTCAGGATCCAATTCAGAAATTTCTGAACGGACCAATTCTTCCGTTCCGGGGTTCCCGGACATCTTCCTCGCGCTCGACCGATCCGGCCGACGGGGACTGCGCGAGCAGTTGGCGCAGCAATTGCGGTTGGCGATCCAGGAGGGTCGGTTACCGGCCCAGGCGTCGCTTCCGCCGTCGCGAACCCTGGCCCGCGAACTCGGCGTCGCGCGGAGCGTGGTCGTCGACGCGTACGAACAGCTCACGGCCGACGGGTACTTGGGCGCCCGGCAGGGATCGGGAACACGGGTCTTGCCGACCGCAAAGCCGGTAAGTACCGATCGCAAGGTCCACGCACCACCCCTTCGCACAGTTCGTCTCATCGGCGGATTGCCCGACCCCGCCCTCTTTCCCCGAGCCGAATGGCTTCGCCACTACCGCTGGGCGCTCAGCACCGCGCCCGATCGGCAGTTGGGTTACCCGGCACCGCAGGGTGCGCTGCCATTGCGTGAAGCGCTGGCCGACTACCTCACCCGCGTACGCGGGGTCGTGGTCCGGCCCGATCGGGTGCTGATCACGTCCGGCTTGACACAGGCCGTCGTGCTGGTGTGTCGCGCTTTGCGGGAGCGCGGCGCCGAAGCGATCGCGGTCGAAGACCCCGGCTTTGGGTTTCATCGTGAAGCGATCGCCAACACCGGTCTGCGAGTGGTGCCGATCGAGGTCGACGACGAAGGCCTTGACGTGGTCAGGCTGGCCGAACACAAGGTGGCCGCCGTGCTCGTCGCGCCGGCTCACTCCTATCCCACCGGAGCAGTGCTTAGCCCCGCGCGGCGAACGGCCCTTATCGAATGGGCGCGCAACGGGGATGCGCTGATCATCGAGGACGACTATGACGCCGAGTTCCGGTATGACCGCGCACCCATCGGCGCCCTCCAAGGGCTTGCACCGGAGTGCGTCGCTTACGCGGGGTGTGCGAGCAAAACCCTAACTCCCGCACTACGACTCGGCTGGATAGCCCTGCCCGGCCGGCTTGTCGACGATGTGCTACGACAGAAGCTGCTCGATGACATGGGGACCACCGTGCTCGAACAGCTCACCCTGACGCGATTCATCGATACCGGCGGACTGACCCGGCATCTCCGTCGCGTGCGTCCGATCTATCGTCGCCGGCTCGATGCCGCCCTCGAAGCGGTCGCCACATCGCTGCCCGATGCGGTGCCCAAGCGCGTCGCTGCGGGTCTGCACATGTACGTGCAACTACCCGAATGGTGCGACGAGTTGCGCCTGATCGACGCTGCCTACACACGGGGTCTTGTCATCGAGGGAGCAAGTTGGCACTGGTCGGTGCCCAGCTCGGCGCCACCGGCACTGGTGCTCGGCTACGGCACCATCGATGAGCCGTCGATCCGTACCGGGTTCGAGGAACTCGCGTCGGTCTATGCGGAACAAAGGGCAAGCCGGCGCGGATTGGGCGAACCGTAGAACCCGTAGCCGATTCGGCTTCGGGCTTTCCTATCATTTGGTAATGAGCGCCGGTGGGCTGGACACCGTGAGCTCGCCGGCATTCACCGACGAGGACTCGGCGCGGTTCCGCGCCGCCGGCTGGTGGTCGGATGCGACGCTGTCGGACGCGGTGCGCCGCAACGCCGAAAACTCACCGGACCGTCCCGCCTACGTCGACCATCCCGGCGCGTCGCTGAACTGGCGTGAATTCGATTACGCGGCAAGCGACCTGACGGGGCAGCTGACCCGCGTCGGCGTCGTGCGCGGCGATCGGGTGGCGGTGTGGCATGGCGACTCCACCGCCATTCACGTGCTGTTCGTCGCGATCGAGCGCTGCGGCGCCGTCGTCGTCGGCATCGGCGCGCGTGCCGGCACCCGCGAAGCCGCCGCGATACTGCGCAGTTCGCAGCCGAAGATCCTGATCAGCGACCAACAGCGCGGCGGTGCCGCGGCGCAGGCCGCGGCGGGTGTGGCCGACGATTGGTCGGTCTCCACGCTGGTCGTGGGCGGTGATAGCGGCGCGCTGCGCCTCAACATGCACGGTGAGCCCAGAGCGGTCGGCGTCGAATCCCAACTCGGCCCCGACAACGTCTTTCTCATCAACTCCACCTCCGGGACCACGGGCCTTCCCAAATGCGTCGTGCACACCCAAAACCGTTGGTATTACTTTCATCAGAAGGCCGTCGCCAACGGGTTGCTGAGGCCGGACGACGTATTCTTGCCGGTCATACCCATGCCCTTCGGTTTCGGAATATGGACCAGCCACAGCACTCCGATCTATCTCGGCGCCACCGCGGTGATCCTGCAGCGGTTCACCGCGACAGCGGCGTGTGAGGCGATCGCCCGTCATAACGTCACCGTGTTGTGCTGTGTCAGCACCCAATTGACCATGCTGATGGCGGACCGCGCATGTCGCGATCACGACCTGAGTTCGCTGCGTGTCGTTTTCGCCGGGGGCGAGGCGTTGCCTTATCGGCCCGCGGCCGAGTTCGAGGAACTGACCGGCGCGAAGATCCTGCAGTTCTACGGCTCGAACGAGACGGGGATGCTCAGCGCGACCACGGTCGATGACTCCCGCGAGCGCCGGCTCCGCACCGCCGGCCGAATCGTCCCCGAAATGGCGGTCCGACTGTTCGACGGAGATCGGGACGTCACCGAGACGGGACGCGGCCAGCCCGCATGCCGAGGCCCGGCGACCAGCCTCGGCTACCTCGGCGGGGCGGACCACGACAAGCTGTTCACCCGCGACGGATGGATGCGCATGGGCGACATCTGCGAGATCGACGCGGACGGCTATCTGACCGTCACCGGCCGAACCTCCGATTTCATCCTGCGTGGCGGCAAGAACATCAGCGCGACCCAGGTCGAGGACGCCGTCACGACCCACCCCGCCATCGCCGTGGCGGCGGCGGTCGCGATGCCCGATGCGGTGTTCGGTGAAAAGGTCTGCCTTTACTCCGAATTGGCCGGCTCGGCGACCATCGACCTGCCCGAACTCGTCGAGCACCTGCTGGCGCTGGGAGTTTCCAAGGAACTGCTACCCGAACGGCTCATCGTGGTCGATGAACTTCCCCGATCGTCCGGCGGCAAGATCGCCAAGGGCCGGCTCCGAGAGGATATTCGAATCAGGATGGAGGCCGATCATGAACGCTCCTGATGCACGGCGAGGTGGCCTGGAGGCGTGGGCGCCGTCGGTGGTGCCCCCAATCGGAGTCGAGCTGTCCAACGAGCAGGCGCTCGCGATAGCCTTCCGCCACCTTGCCCACATCGGATTCGCAGAGAATATGGCCGGGCACATCACCTGGCAGCTCGAGGGCCAAACGGACATGTTCGTCAATCCGTGGGGATTGTGGTGGCAGGAGCTCACGGCGTCAGACATCTGCGTGGTGGACAGCGACGCGCGGGTGGTTCGCGGTCGTTGGGATGTCACTCCGGCGATCCACATCCACACCGAACTGCACCGCGTGCGCGACGACGCCCGAGTCGTCGTTCACAATCACCCCTACTACGTATGCGTGCTCGCCGCATTGGGCAGGCTGCCGGAACTGGTCCACCAAACCGGTTCGTTGTACCTCGATGACCTGTGTCTGGTCGACACCTACGACGGTGAGGTCGACAGCCCCGCTCGCGCAGCGGATCTCGCGGCCCGCATCGGGGGCGCCAACCTGACGATATTGGCCAACCATGGCGTCATAGCGACCGGACGCAACCTGGCCGAGGCCGTCTACCGCGCGGCATCGATCGAACGGGTGTGCAAGCTCGCCTATGACGTCATGTTGACCGGCAAGGAGCCGGTGAAGATGAACTGGTCGGACATGGCGGGGATGCAACGGTCGCTCATCGAACGGGCCGCCGACGTGTATTGGGCGGGGGCAGCGCGGATGACCATCAAGTCCGATCCCGACGTGCTCCAGTGAGCCGGGTCGAGTGTGCAGCCAGGGCGTCGAGTGTGCACTCAGGGCGCAATTCGCGGATTCGCGCCCTGGACGCACAATGAAAGCCGTCAGCGCAAACTCAAGCGCGTTGCCCCGCGAGGAGCTTGACGAATGAAATCGATCGACGAGTTGGCCGCTAACTCGAACTTCACTACCGCCAAGACCGGCGAAGATCGCTCGGTTACGTTCTTGCCCGATCCGCCCCGGGCGCCACGGCGCTACACGGTGATCTCGGTGGACGATCACATCGTCGAACCGCCCGATACCTTTACCGGGCGGCTGCCGCGGAAATTCGCTGACCGCGCGCCCAGGGTCGTGGAGACCGACACCGGGGGACAAACGTGGGTTTACGACGGCCAGGAACTGCCCAACGTCGGGTTCAACGCCGTGGTGGGGCGCCCAGTGGCCGAGTACGGCTTCGAGCCGGTCCGGTTCGACGAAATGCGCAGGGGCGCATGGGATATTCATGAGCGCGTCAAAGATATGGACCTGAACGGCATCTTCGCCTCGCTGAACTTTCCCTCTTTCCTGCCGGGCTTCGCCGGGCAGCGGCTGCAGCAGGTGACGGGGGATCGGGACCTGGCGTTGGCCTCCGTGCGCGCATGGAACGATTGGCACCTCGAGGTTTGGGCGGGGTCATATCCCGAGCGGATCATTGCCTGCCAACTGCCGTGGCTGCTTGATCCCCAGCTCGGCGCACGGATGATCTATGAGAACGCCGAGCGCGGATTCCACGCGGTCACGTTCACCGAGAACCCCGCGATGCTCGGATTGCCGAGTATTCACTCTGGCCACTGGGATCCGATGATGGCGGCGTGCGCCGAGACGGGCACCGTGGTGAACCTGCACATCGGATCTTCGGGATCCTCGCCGTCCACCACCGACGATGCGCCGCCGGATGTTCAGGGCGTGCTGTTCTTCGCTTATGCGATTTCGGCGGCGGTCGACTGGTTGTACTCCGGCCTGCCCAGCAGGTTCCCCGATCTGAAAATCTGTTTGTCGGAAGGCGGAATCGGTTGGGTCGCGGGGCTGCTGGATCGCCTCGACCACATGCTCAGCTATCACGCGATGTACGGCACCTGGGCGGCACTCGGTGAAAGCTTGACTCCCGCCGAGGTGTTCACCCGCAACTTCTGGTTCTGCGCGGTGGAGGACAAGTCGTCGTTCGTGCAGCGTGACCGAATAGGCGTGGACAACATCATGTTGGAAGCCGACTATCCGCATTGCGACTCGACCTGGCCGCACACCCAACAAACGATCCACGAACAAATCGGCGATCTGCCCCCGGACGTGATCCGCAAGTTCAGCTGGGAGAACGCATCACGGCTATACCGCCATCCGGTGCCGGTCGAAGCGCAGCGGAATCCCGAGGCATTCTGACGATGGCGACGGCCAAAGTTGACTTCAGTTCCGTTAGCTGGGGATCGGTAGAGTGGACGAATCTCGTGACGCTGTACCTGCGTGCCTACGAAAGCCGCTCGCAACACTCGATTTTGAACGACAAAGCGGCCGCGGCGGCGGTGGACCGGATCGACTACGACTTCAAGCGAATTCATCGGATGTCGCTGCCGGCGTCCAACCAGTATCTGGTCGTGCTGCGCGCCAAAAAACTCGACGACTGGTCCGCCGACTTCCTGCGGCGTCAACCCGACGCGGTTGTCGTGCACCTGGGTTGCGGCCTCGACGGCCGCGCGTTTCGGCTGGGTTTGCCGGCATCGGTGCGCTGGTTCGACGTCGATCAGCCGGCCGTCATCGAGTTGCGCCGCCGGATGTACGACGATACCGAGCACTATCGGATGATCGGTTCGTCGGTGACCGATTCGCAGTGGCTGGATCAGATTCCAACCGGACATCCCACGCTCGTCGTCGCCGAGGGCCTACTGATGTATTTGCACGAAAGCCAAGTCCGGCAGCTACTGCAGCGCTTGACGGACCGATTCGATTGCGGGGAAATGCTTTTCGACACGGTGTGGCCATCGGCGCCGCGGCTGTCGAAAGCCTTCACAAAAGGCATCGTCAAGTGGGGGATCCGCGACGCGCGCGAGCTGCAGACGTGGAACCCCAGGCTGCGATTCCTCGAGCAGACATCCGCGGTGGCCGACTACGAGAAGGTCGGATCGACCGTCGTGCGGCTGATTTACAAGTTGCTGTGCGCACTTCCTGCCCGCGACTACAACCTGCTGAACCGCTTCGAATACTGAACCGCTTCGAATACTGAATCGCTTCGAATACTGAATCGCTTCGAATACTGAATCGCGGCTGTAACGGATCAGAGGTCGGAAGCCAGTCGGCGCAGTATGTCGGAAGCGGGTTCGGCAGTGGCGTGCCGGTAACCGGTGCCCGCCCACAGATGTACATAGTCGGGCTTTCCCGCCGCGGCGGCGGCCTTGCGCAGCGGGCTGGTCAGGTGGTGAAGCGCCGGATAACCCAGTGGCGCCTGCGCCTCGTGGGCGTCGATGAACGCATTGCGCAGGCCACGGGCCGGGCGGCCGGTGAAGGCGCGGGTCAGCACCGTCTCGGTGCGGGCGGGATCGGTGAGGGCCGCCTGGTGGGTTGCCGAGGCGCCGCTTTCGGCGGCACGCAGCAGTACGGTTCCCACCGCGGCCGCTGCGGCGCCCGCGCGGATCACCTCGGCCACCGCGGCGGGAGTGGCCAGCCCACCCGTGGCCAGCACCGGCAGGGGCACCGTCGCAACGATCCCCTTGACGAGGTCCACGATCGGGACGGGGGTCAACGGTTTCCGCGGCGAGAGCGTGCCGGAATGCCCACCTGCGGCCGCCGCCTGCACGGCAAGCATGTCGACACCGGCGGCATGGGCTTGCGCCGCCTCGTCGGGCGTTGTCACCGTTTGAACCACAACGCTTTTGGCCTGTTGCAGCGCGGCGATCACGCTACGCGGCGGTATCCCGAAGGTGAATGACACCATAGGCACCGGGTCGTCGAGCAACAGCGCGATCTTCTCGTCGAACCTGTCGTTGTCCTCGATTGGCTCAGCGGGCAGGGACAGGCCAAACTGGTCGGCCTCCTGCTGAATGGTCGCGGCGTAGGTCCGGTAGCTGTCCGGGTCGACGGGCAACGGATTCGGCGCGAACACGTTGATGCCGAACGGGATTCCCTCGGCGCGGACCTTCTTGATCTCGGCTTCGACGGTCTCAACGGTCTTGTAGCCGGCCGCGAGCATGCCCAGGCCACCCGCGCGGGTCGCCGCCGCCACCATCGCCGGGGTCGTCGGGCCACCCGACATCGGGGCGGCGACCAGCGGAATCGACATCCCAAACTGTGCCAGCATTCCATTGCCCCCTTCGGTGTGGACCTCCAACGTTTCATCCCCTGGCCGGACCTGACAAGATTCTTCAGCGTGAAGAGGCCCAACTTTCTGGTGATCGTGGCGGACGACCTCGGGTTTTCCGATATCGGCGCGTTCGGCGGCGAGATCAATACGCCCAACCTGGATCGGCTGGCCTACGCGGGCATCCGGTTCACGGATTTCCATTCCGCCCCGGCCTGCTCACCCACTCGGGCGATGCTGTTGACCGGAACCGACCACCACATCGCCGGAATCGGCACCATGCTCGAGGTCGCGATCCCGGGATTCCGGGGCGCGCCCGGCTACGAGGGCTATCTGAACGACCGGGTCGTAGCGTTGCCCGAGCTGCTGCGCGACGCCGGATATCTGACGCTGATGTCGGGCAAGTGGCACCTGGGCAACACCATCGAGACGTCGCCGTGGGCTCGCGGATTCGAGCGCTCGTTTGCCCTGCTGCCGGCCGGCGCCAGCCATTACGGGCCCGCCGCAGGCGGCGGGTTCTCGCCCGTGCCAACGCTTTACACCGAAGACGACCGGTTCGTCACCGTTGACTTCTTCTCCTCTGACTTCTACTCGTCCGACTCCTACACCGACACCCTGCTGCGCTACCTCCGCGAACGTTCACCGGACGAGGACCGACCGTTCTTCGCCTATCTGCCCTTTCAGGCGCCGCACTGGCCGCTGCAGGCGCCGGAGGAATCCATCGCGACCTATCGGGGCCGCTACGACGACGGACCGGACGCCCTGCGCGAGGCGCGCTTGGCAGCGCTTCGGCGGCTCGGCCTGTGCCCGCCCGACGTCGCAGCCCATCCGGTCGTGGCCGACGGCGCCCCGGAGTGGGCCGACATGACACCCGACGAGCGCGCGCGTTCGGCCCGAAGCATGGAGGTCTACGCCGCGATGGTGGACCGGATGGACTGGAACATCGGCCGGGTGATCGACTACCTGGCCGACACCGGCGAACTTGACGACACGGTCGTGATCTTCCTGTCCGACAACGGCGCGGAGGGTGCGATCGTCGAGGCGATGCCGCTGCGTGGCGCCCAAATCGTCGCGCAGATCGAAAAGTACTGCGACAACAGCCTCGACAACCTCGGCGGCCCCACGTCGTTCATCTGGTACGGGCCGCGCTGGGCACAAGCGGCCACGGCGCCCTCTCGTCTGCACAAGGCCTTTACCACCGAGGGCGGGATCCGGGTGGTGGGCTTCCTCACCTGGCCGGGGTTTGCCCGGCAGGGCGAGATCGGCACCGCGTTCTCGACGGTCATGGACATCGCACCCACCGTGCTGGAACTCGCCGGCGCCGCGCATCCCGGCACCGCCTACCGTGGCCGCGAAGTCGAACCCATGCGGGGCCGCTCGCTGGTCGCGTATCTGTCGGGCCACGGCGACGCAGTGCACGACGCCCAAACCGGTACGGGCTGGGAGTTGTTCGGCCGCCGCGCAATTCGTCGGGGCGACTGGAAGGCGTTGTACCTGCCCGCGCCGTACGGTCCGGGCGCCTGGCAGCTCTACGACCTGTCCCGCGACCCAGGCGAGATCGACGACCTGGCCGCCTCGCGGCCCGACAAGCTGGCCGAGCTTCTGGCGCTGTGGGACCGCTACGTCGAGGAAACCGGCGTTCTCCTCGAACCCGTGTCGGTGTTCGACGCCGACCTACCGACGTGACACGAATGGCGACCATGATCGCCGAGCGTGAACCACACGACCGACAATCGGCGTGTCGCGTAGTGGATTTCACGCTCGACCTTGCCGGCCTGCGTGCCCTTTCCGGGCGCGGCTTATGCTTGAGCGCTGATGCCTGAGAAAACCACCTGCGCGATCATTGGCGGCGGCCCGGCCGGGATGGTCCTCGGGCTGCTACTCGCCCGGGCCGGCATCGAGGTCACCCTGCTGGAGAAGCACGGCGACTTCCTGCGCGACTTTCGCGGTGACACGGTGCATCCGACCACGCTGCGGTTACTCGACGAGTTGGGCCTGTGGGAGCGCTTCACGGCATTGCACTACAGCGAGGTCCGCAAGGCGAAATTCGAAACGAATGGCCGCTCGGTGACTTACGTCGACTTCGAGCGTTTGCGCCAACAACCCCATCCCTTTATCGCCATGGTGCCGCAGTGGGACCTGCTGAACCTCCTCGCCGAGGCGGCCCAGGCCGAACCGAGCTTCACACTGCGGATGAAGACCGAGGCCACCGGGCTGCTGCGGGAGGGCGGCAGGGTTGCCGGGGTGCGCTACCAAGGACCCGACGGCCCCGGTGAACTGGGGGCCGAGTTGACCATCGCGTGCGACGGCCGGTGGTCGATCGCGCGTCGCGAGGCGGGCCTGAAGACGCGCGAATACCCGGTGACCTTCGACGTGTGGTGGTTCAGATTGCCCCGCGAACACGACGCGGAATTCACCTTCTTCCCTCGCCTGGGCCCGGGCAAGGCCCTCGTCGTGATCCCGCGCGAAGGTTATGACCAGATCGCCTACCTCGGGCCCAAGGGGACCGACGCCCAGTTGCGTGCGCGAGGCATAGCGGCGTTTCGCCGCGACGTCAACGAACTGCTGCCCGACGCGACCGAGGCGGTCGAGACCCTGACGTCCATGGACGACGTCAAGCACCTCGACGTCCGGGTGGACCGGCTGCGTCGCTGGCACACCGATGGGCTGCTGTGCATCGGTGACGCCGCGCACGCAATGTCCCCCCTCGGTGGCGTCGGCATCAACCTGGCGGTTCAAGATGCCGTCGCGGCCGCGACGATATTGGCCGAACCGCTGCTGCAGCACCGGGTCACGGACCACGACCTGGCGGCGGTGCGCCGCCGTCGCCTGTTTCCCACCGCGGTAACCCAGGCGGTGCAGCGGGCGTTGCAGAAGGCGCTGCTCGGCCCGCTGCTCCGCGGCGCGGACCCCACGCCACCGGCGGCTCTGCTGGGCGTGGTCGAGCGCCTGCCCTGGCTGTCGGTGTTGCCCGCCTACTTCATTGGCGTCGGGGTCCGGCCGGAACGTGCCCCGGCATTCGCCCGTCGCGGCCTAGCGCTTCTGAGGCTTAGCTTCTGAGGCTTAGCTTCTACGGCTTAGTTTCCAAGGCTTAGTGCCCGTGCCAAAGTGCTAGCGTCGGCTCCGTGTCTGAACAAGCCCCGCTGCGAATTGGCATTCTGGGTGCGGCGCGGATCGCGCCGCTGGCGCTGGTCACCCCGGCCAAGGAAAACGCCGAGGTGGTGGTTGCTGCGGTGGCGGCACGCGATGGGTCGCGTGCGCAGGCCTTTGCCGCCAAACACGGCATCCCGCGCGTGCACGAAAGCTACGACGCGCTGATCGCCGACCCGGACCTCGACGCGGTCTACAACCCGTTGCCGAACGGCTTGCACGGCAAGTGGACCCGGGCGGCCCTGGGCGCTGGCAAGCACGTGCTCTGCGAAAAGCCGTTCACCGCCAATGCCGCCGAAGCCCGTGAGATCGCGGCAATTGCCGCGAATTCGGATCGGGTGGTGATGGAGGCTTTCCACTATCGGTACCACCCGCTGAATCTGCGCGTCGAGGAGATCATCGCTTCGGGCGAGCTGGGCAAGCTCAAGAGGGTGGAGGCCGCGCTGTGCTTCCCACTGCCGAAGTTCTCCGACATCCGCTACAACTATTCGCTCGCCGGTGGCGCGACGATGGACGCCGGCTGCTACGCCGTCCACATGGTCCGCACGTTCGGCGGTTCGACCCCGGAAGTCGTTTCGGCGCAGGCGAAATTGCGCGATCCGCAGGTCGACCGGGCCATGACGGCCCAGGTGCGATTCGCCGACGGACACACCGGCCTGATCCGCTGCTCGATGTGGTCGACGCGCCTGTTGCAGATGAACGCCAGGGTGGTCGGCGAACAGGGTGAGTTGCGGGTTCTCAATCCGGTGATGCCCGCGTTTTTTCATCGGCTCTCGGTCCGATCGCCCGATGGCAGACGCGTGGAGCGTTTCTCGCACCGCGCCTCCTACGCCTATCAGCTCGACGCTTTCGTGGCGGCGGTGCTGCGCGGCGAACCGGTCAAGACAACCCCGGAAGACGCGATCGAAAACATGACGGTCATCGATGCCATCTATCGCGCGGCGGGCCTTCCGCTCCGCGAGCCGGGCTGAACGTCGTCACGCCTGCCAGGATTAATCCATGCGTGCGTTCGCCTGCCCGGTTTGTCGAGGCTTCGTCTCATTTGAGTCGCGGCGGTGCGCGAATTGCTCGGCCGAACTCGGATTGCATGTACCGACCCGCGCCATGGTTGCTACCTCATCGGGCACGGCCGTTGTCGACGGTCAGGTCTGGGTCGCGTGCACGAGGTCGGCCAGTCTCGGCTGCAACTGGTTGGTGCCGCAGGACCAGGAATTGGGTGGCCAGCAGGGGCGATGTCTGGCGGATTCCCTGATCCGCCGGGAGCCCGATGCCGACGACACCATCGCAGTGGAGAAGCTGGTGTCCACCGGGATTGCCCTGCGGCGGTTGATCTATCAGCTCATCGACATCGGCCTGCCGGTCGACCCGTTCTGGCAAAAAGACGGAGGGCTTGCGTTTGATCTGCTGTCCAGCTACAGCGGCGGTGAGCGTGTGGTGATCGGGCACGCCGGCGGGGTGATCACGATCGATCTCGTCGAGTCGCTCGACGACTACCGAGAGTCGCTGCGGGTGCGCCTCGGTGAGCCCTACCGCACCATGCTGGGTCACTTCCGCCACGACGTGGGGCACTACTACCAGAACATCCTGGTGGAAACCGATCCCGGCGCGGCTCACTACCTTGACGAGTGCCGCGAGATCTTTGGCGACGAGCGTGCCGACTATCAAGACGAGATCGCGCGACACTACAAGTTCGGCGCCCCGGAGAACTGGGGCGACGCCTACATCTCCGAGTACGCGACGATGCACCCGTGGGAGGACTTCGCCGAGTGCTTTGCCCACTACCTGCACATCACCGACACCATCGATACCTCCCGCGAGGCGGGGCTGGTCTTGCGCGCCGACTAGGCGCGTTTCTCGGTGCCGCGTGACATCGTCCCACCCGCGTCCTATGACGATGCGCCGATCGAGGAACTGCTAGATGACTGGAGGTGGATGGCAATGTTCTTGAATCGGGTAAACACCGCCATGGGTAAGAGTCCGCTTTACCCGTTCGACATCCCACCGGCGGTGGTCCGCAAGCTGGCATTCGTACACAAAGTGATCCGTGAGACGGCTCGCAAAGCGGAGGCCGATCGCTAGCATCCGGGATCGGGGAGAGTCGGATATGTCGGTGGGTTGGATGGTGGAGATGTGCTAAAACGCCGAATTCGCGGCTGACATTGTCTAGAGTCTGTCTCCGCGGGGGGCATCGGTGACGATCGGACGCCAGTCAGGTTGTCATGACCTGTGGGGAGGTTCACGGATGTCATTTGTGGTGGCGGTGCCGGAGGTGCTGGGCACGGCGGCAACGGATTTGACCGGTATCGGCTCGACGCTCAACGCGGCCCACGCGGCCGCGGTGGCACCGACGACGGAAATTCTGGTCGCGGCTGAGGATGAGGTGTCGGCGGCGATTGCGGCGTTGTTCGGCGCGCACGGCCAGGCCTATCAAGCGATGAGCGCCCAGGCGGCAGCGTTTCACTCGGAGTTCGTCAACTTGATGAACGCGGGCGCGGGTGCCTACCTCAGCACCGAGATCGCCAATGCGGAGCAGGCACTGACCAATGCGGTGGGTGGTCCGGAGGCGTTACTCGGTGGTGGAGCGTCGCTCGGTTCGGGCGGCGGTGGGGCAGTCTCGCTGGCCTCGGCCGGTGGTCTCCTCCGCGGACTCCTCGGGGGTGGCGGCACGACCAGAAGCTCGCTTGTCGGCGGTCTCACCGGTGGTAGCAGTGGGCTGCTCCGTGGTCTCACCGGTAGCACGGGTCTCCTTGCCGGTCTAACCGGTAGTACCAGCGGTCCCAGCGGGGTCCTGAGCGGGTTAGGCTCACTCGGCGGCAATCTGAATTCGATTCTCTCGGGGGCGGCCCTGCCCGGTTTACCCGCTGCCCAGACCGGGTTTACGATTTCTCTGTTTCCCGAGCTGCTGGGGGCTGGTACGAGCGGCACCGGCTCCACTGATATCGTCGGCCCGTACCTAACGGTTCTCGAAAATACGTTCGCCAATCTGCAAAGCCTGGGCGCTGGCTGGCTCGCCGATCCGTTCCCGTTCCTACGCCAGGTCATCGCGAACCAGATCGGGTACGCCCAGCTGGTTGCGACGGCCTTTACCACCGGAAACCTCTCACCTATCTTCGCCATACCCGGTCACATCTCCCAGAACACATCCAATGTCATCAACACACTCATCGAACCCAGCATCACGTTCGGAGCTCAGCTTGACACCAGTGACCTGCCTTTCAGCCTTGTTAATTCGACGCTCACGATCAATCTGGGACTGCCGTTGGCGCTCGGCCTTGACGCGATAGGTGCGCCGATCACCACGATGTTCGCATTCGACGCGAGCGAGGCGGCGTTTGGCAGTGCAGTGCAAAGCGGAAACTTCGCGGCGGCGTTGACCACTCTCGTCGATGCCCCCGCCGTCATCGCGAACGGTTTCCTGAACGGCCACGCGACCTTGGCCCTGCAACAGTCGTTTTCGGCTAACCTGACGCAGCAAGTGCCGCTCCCAACACCAACGACGATCGCAATACCAGTGACGGAGCAAGCGATGATCGGAATTCCCTTAGGGGGGGTTCTCACTCCTCTCGCGCCCCTGACGGCTACGGTTGGGCCGATCACAGTTGGGCCTCTCACCGTTGGGCAGCTCTCGATTCCGATTCCGGACATCATCATTCCGGCCTTCACGATTCCGGGTACGTCCATCGTCGTTGGGCCGTTCGATATTCCGGTTCCGCCCGTCGTTATTGGGCCGCAAACGGTTCCACCCATCACCGTTGGGCCGTTTCCACTCACAGTGCACGGCACGCCCATTGGCGGCATCATCCCAGCCCTGGTGAACTTCGCGCCGCAGCAGCTCGCACAAGCGATCGGCGCACCCGCGTCGCCGGCGCCGCTGCTATAACTACCCATCCTGGGTTTCTCGTCCCCGGGGCTCGCGCCAAGGCACTTTTTGCGGTCTTGTGACAATCTGTGACAATCTGCCGCAGTTATTGTCGCCGTCCGGCATTGCCGGGTCCACCGGCGACATCGGACAACAACCGCCGCGCCGCTTCGACGCACGGACGCAGGCGATTGATTGGGCTCACGCCCGCCAGCGCCAATGACCTTCTCGGCACTTCGATTTCGACGACAACATCGGCGGGAAGTGCCGAAAGGATGTCGGGCAGCGGTAGATCGCCTTCGCCGGGAACCATGCGCTCGAACATGGCTTCCTCCATGTAATTGTCGAGGCGGGGCCGCAGCGTCGTGTCGTTGAGTTGGGCGTAGCCGATGTGGTCGCTGTCGATGGCAGCCACGTCGGCGGCGCCGGATCCGGAGCGCACCAGGTGCATGGCGTCGATCAACAATCGGAACTCGGGTCGTCCGACGTGCTCGCGGGCGGCCACCGCCGTGGACAGGTCACCGACGGTGAGGCCGGGTACCGGTTCGACGACCGTCTGGATGCCCCGCTGGGCGGCGAGTTCGGTCAGGATCGCGAACTGGTCGAACGTGTGGCCGAGGTCGGGGTCGAGGCTGACGACGTTAATCCGGGGAACGCCGAGTTCGGCCAACGCGTCGAGATCGGCTGCGAACGTGCGCATGTCGGCGCCGGGCAGCACCAGGAAACCGTCGCCGAGCGAAATCGTGACACCGCGGTGATTCATAGCGGCGAGCATGTCTCGCCGCAGTGCGGCGTCCTTCAGCGAGAAAGGGGGATAGCCCAGTGGCACCAACGGCAATCCCTGCACAACGGCTGACATGTACCGGCAGCCTAGATCTGCGGTGAGATCCACGAATTCCACTGGGGGAAGCCCGAATCCGCCGAGGAAGCCGATACCAAGCCGGTCCATGGTTACGCGGGGCGGCGTGCCAACTGGGCCAACTGGTCGGCGGCCTGGGGGTTTTGCGTGGTGAGTGCGAGCTTCCCGGAAGTGACTTGTTCCTCGATGATCGGCGCTTCCAGAACGAGATTGTCCCGGGTGAACGCGACATGGGCGTGCAGATGCGCGGCGGTGAATGCCGCCCATGCCGCCGCCGACGGTGGATCCATTGTCAGGTTCACTTCGAAGAAGCTGGACGTCAGCGATTTGGGCGGGTCCACCTGGGTCAGCGCGAGCTGCATCGCCTCGGGAGCCAGCGTGTACAGGGTGGCCTGGGCGAGATCACAGGCAACCAGGACGTCGCTCGGCGCGACCCGGGCATTTGGATTCGCAGTAGGGCACTTGTTGGACGTGGTCGGCTGTGACTTCTGCACCGGCCGAACCGGTAACGGCTGAATGCTCACCACGGGCACCGCCGTCGTCGTTGGCGCGGGGACGACGGTCGACGTCGTGGGCGAGGCGTGGTGCTGCGCCGAATGGCAGCCAGTCGCCGCCGCGCCGAGCAGAACGATGGTCGCCAGCCGGGTGCCCGTCACCGCTTAACCTGCCGGTCGTCCGCCACGGCGCTCCTCTCGCAGGGGTCGACGTATCATCCCACCACTACTTTCACTCGGGAAGAGGATTGCGACGCTTTACTGACACTACGAATATAGAGTAGTGTTTCGGTCCGAGATAACGGACCTGAGATGGATAGACGACGAAAGCCCAATCCTGTCGAGCGCCGCCGCGACCTGTGCGATGCGGCGATCCAGCTGTTGGCCGACGACGGGGCCAAGGGCTTGAGCCATCTTAAGGTCGACCGCAAGGCCGGCGTGCCTGACGGGACGACCTCGTTTTATTTCCGCACCCGCTCGGCGCTGCTGCGTGCAGTGGCCGAACGGCTTGCCGAACTCGACCTGGCGAGCTTGCAGTCGATCGCCGACAGCTCCGGGGGCCGCAGCAACGACCCGTCGCCTTCGCGGTTGTCGCAGGTGGTGATCCAAGCCGGCAGCGAGCCGCAGTTGTCCCGGACGAGGGCCAGGTACGAGCTGACAATGCAGGCCACCCGCGATCCGGCACTGACCGCGATTCTGCAGCAGGCAACCGACGGGTTTACCAAGCTGCACCGGGAAATCCTCGTGCAACTCATGCCGCACGGTGCCGAGCTGGAGCCGGCCGTCGTCGAGGATCTGAGCAACGTGACGTTGACGTTTATCAACGGTCTGCTGCAGCGGTTCGCCCACGGCGACCGCGTCATCGACAGTCCCGAACAGCTCGACGGCATCTTGGCGGCCATCGCGACCGGCATCCTGAAGAGCTCGGACAAAGGGCGACTCACACAACGCGGCGACTCGCGTCCAGCGCGCCGCAGGGCGGCTGCGTCCGGTTGAGCGCGCGGCATCAGGTTTCATGTTTCTGGCCATGCCGGAGCATCCGCTATATGGTTCTCTACGACATGGTTCTCTACGATAATAGAGTAAGCGGATGTTTACGGGCCGGCGGTGAGCCCGTTATCGGCCCAGCCCGTGCGGCCGTCCGAGCAGGGCAGTTAAGCGGAGTGTGCAAATTGCTCGACCCCGTGCCCTACCCCGACCCCGATTCCGGCGCCGTCAGCCGGCGCCGTCAGCCAGTGACGCCGGCGCCGGGCATTTCGACGATCATCCGGGATTATCCGGAAATGGCAGCAGCAGGAGGAATTTCGTGACGGCAACCACCGATAGCGATGTTCATTTCGATCCATACTTCGATCCATACAATGTCGAGCTCATCGCCGACCCGTATCCCATGTTCGCGCGCCTGCGTGACGAAGCACCGCTTTACTACAACCGCGAATACGACTTCTATGCATTGAGCCGGTACGCGGATGTCAACAAAGGCGTCGTCGACCACGGCACGTACAGCTCGGCCCGGGGCGTGATCATGGAGTTGATCAAGGCCAACCTCGAGATTCCGTCGGGCATGCTGATCTTCGAAGACCCGCCAATCCACGACGTGCATCGCAAGCTGCTCTCACGGATGTTCACCCCGCGCAAGATCGCCGCGCTCGAGCCGTTGATCCGCGACTTCTGTGCTCAAGCACTGGATCCGCTGATGGGTTCGGGTCGATTCGACTTCGTGACCGACCTGGGCGCGATCATGCCGATGAAGGTCATCAGCATGTTGCTCGGTATTCCCGAGGACGACCAGGAAATGGTTCGTGACCGCGTCAACGCCCAGCTGCGAACGGAGGCGGGCAAACCCATGGACCATAAGCACAGCTTGTCCGTAGGCGAGCAGTTCGAGGCCTACATCGACTGGCGGGCCGACCATCCCTCCGACGACATCATGACCGAGTTGCTCAACGTCGAGTTCGTCGATGAGACCGGCACCACGCGGCGGCTCACCCGCGAGGAGATCCTCGTGTACCTCAACGTCGTGGCCGGCGCGGGCAACGAAACGACGACACGCCTGATCGGTTGGGCAGGAAAGGTTCTCGCGGAGCACCCCGAACAGCGTCGCGAACTCGTCGACAACCCCGCGCTCATCCCGCAGGCGATCGAGGAGCTGCTGCGCTTCGAACCGCCTGCACCGCACATGGCGCGCTACGTCACCCGCGACGTCACCCTCTACGACCAGACGGTCCCGGAGGGCAGCGTGATGTTGATGCTCCTCGGGTCCGCGTGCCGCGACGAGCGACAATTCGGCCCCGATGCGAGCGAATTCAACATTCATCGGGCCGCTCGGCCACACCTCACCTTCAGCGTGGGCGCGCACTTCTGCCTGGGTTCAGCGCTGGCCCGGCTGGAGGGCCGAGTCGCCCTGGAAGAAATCCTGAAGCGATTCCCGGAGTGGGAGCTCGATCTGGCCAACTCCAGGCTCAGTCCGACCTCGACCGTGCGGGGCTGGGAAACCCTACCGACGGTGGTTCGGTGATGGCCGGCCGGGTCGAGGGCAAGGTCGCCCTGATCAGCGGTGCCGCGCGCGGTCAGGGCCGCAGTCACGCGATGCGCCTGGCGCAGGAGGGCGCGGACATCATCGCGTTCGACATCTGCGGACCGATCGACAACATGGCCTACCCGCATTCGACACCGGATGACCTCGCGGAGACCGCCGATCTGGTCAAGGCCGCGAATCGCCGCATCGTGGCGGCGCAGGTCGACGTGCGTGACTACGACGCGCTCAAAGCCTTGGTGGACAGCGGTGTGGAACAACTCGGCCGCCTCGACATCATCGTCGCGAACGCGGGCATCGGTACGTTCGGAAACAAGCTGCACAAGATCCCGGAGAACATCTGGCAGGACATGATCGACGTCAACCTCTCCGGCGTGTGGAAGACCGTGAAAGCCGGTGTGCCGCATATCCTCGCAGGCAAACGGGGGGGCTCCATCGTGATGACCGGCTCGGTCGGGTCGCACAAGGCCATGGCTTACACCGGCCACTACATCGCCGCCAAGCACGGCGTGCTGGGCCTGATGCGCAGTTTTGCCGTCGAGTTGGGCCAGTACGGGATTCGAGTGAACTCGGTGCACCCGAGCCAGGTCAACACGCCGATGACGATGAACGACATAACGTACAAACTGTTCCGGCCGGATCTGGAAAATCCGGGGCCGGAGGATTTCGCGCCGTTCTCGCAGCAGACGCACACGCTGCCGGTGCCCTGGGTGGAAGCCAATGACATCAGCAACGCGGTCCTGTTCCTCGCCTCTGACGAATCCCGTTATGTCACCGGCGTTTCGCTGCCCGTCGACGCGGGGGCTTTACTCAAGTAGGCACGCTCAAGTAGGGACCTAATCACAAGGCGAAAGAAGTGGAGAAACACATGCCTGAGTACGACTACGAAAAATTGAAGAAGGAAGCCGAGCAATACATCAAGTTCGAGAAGGACAAGAAGAACCGGATCGCCTACATCACCTTCGACCGTCCCGAAGCGCAGAACGCCACCACCTTGGGCATGCGGCAGAACTACGCCGATCTGATCCACAAGTGCAACGTGGACGACGACGTCAAGGTCGTGGTGATCCGCGGCGAGGGCCAGGACTTCGGCAGTGGCGGCGATTTGCCGGAGCAGCGCCCCATGCTGGAGAACCCCGGCCTGCCGCTGCATCACGAGCTGGCGATCAACGACGACGACGTGACGTACCCGCCGGGCGGGACGTATCGCTACCTGTCCACCGTCACCGACTTCTACGCCAAGGCCCGCGCCGGAAACCGCCCCTTGCAGGAGCTCCGGAAGATCAGCATCATCGAGGCCAAGGGCTATTGCTACGGCTGGCACTTTTACCAGGCCGGCGACGCCGACCTGGTGGTCTCCTCCGACGACGCCCTTTTCGGCCACCCGGCCTTCCGCTACGTGGGTTGGGGACCGCGCCTGTGGTGGTGGGCGGAGACGATGGGCCTGCGCAAGTTCTCCGAAATGCTGTTCACCGGGCGGCCTTTCACCGCGAAGGAGATGTACGACTGCGGCTTCCTCAACAGCGTGGTGCCGCGCGAAAAGTTGGAAGAGGAGACGCTGAAGTATGCGATGGCATGTTCGCGCTCTCGCCCCACCGATACCGTCGCGGTGCAGAAGACCTTTTTGGAGCTCTACAAGCAGCACAAGGGCGAATACTTCGGCAGCCTGCTCACCGGCATGGTCGAGGGGATGCTGCCGCTGATCAAGAACGACGCGGAAGAGGTCGACCTCACCGAGGGCACCTTTGAAAAGGGGCTCAACAATGTCGTGAAGGACAACGACCTGAACTTCCCGCCAGAGTGGCGCCTGAGCCGCTCGGGAAGAAAGAAGCCCTGACCCCGGCATGTCGGCGCTGACGGGTATCAGGGTCGTCGAGCTTGCCGAATCGGTCGCGGGGGAGTACTGCGGAAAGCTCTTGGCCGATTTCGGCGCCGAGGTGATCAAGGTCGAGGCACCGGGCTGCGGCAGCCCCACCCGGGCGATGGCGCCCATCCTCGGCGGTGATGTCGATGACGCCGGGTACGAAGGCAGCGCGCTGTTCGCCTACCTCAACACGAACAAACAGTCCGTCGTGCTTGACCCCGGTTCCGCCGCGGATGACGAACTCCTGCATCAGATCATCGGCGCCGCCGACGCGGTTATCGAAGACGCGGCTATCGAAGATCGCACCGGCTCGGCCAACCACGCCACGTGGTCCCAACGA
Organism: uncultured Actinomycetota bacterium; assembly: GCA_963703795.1. Classification (GTDB taxonomy): domain Bacteria; phylum Actinomycetota; class Actinomycetes; order Mycobacteriales; family Mycobacteriaceae; genus Mycobacterium. The sequence continues at coordinate 280,067 of CAVPFT010000044.1, forward strand.
CATCCGAACGTGGTCTTCTGCTCGATCACCCCTTTTGGCAAAGGGGCGGCCGCCGAGTTCGAAAACGCGAAGAGCATCAACGTGTTCCACGCCAGTGGCTGGGGCTACCACACGCCAAGCCATGCCGACTCCGACAGGCCGCCGCTGCAAGGCCCGGGCCGATTTCTCGCCGACTACGAAGCAGGGTTGGATGCGGCACTGTGTATCGCGTCATCGCTGTTCGGGCGTCTGCACACCGGCCAGGGCGAGTCCATCGACATCTCCGAGCATGCCGTGCTGGTCTCGCGCGCCGACTGCATCCTGGGCCGATTCATCACCGGGGAGGTGACGGCCGAGGGAACCCGCGACGATTACGACCAAGCCGGCCCGGCAGCGTTTTTCGCCTGCGCCGATGGCTTCGTCTACCTGTACATGACCAGCCGCGCCCACTGGCTCGGCCTGAAAAACCTCATGGGCCACCCGGACTGGCTCGATGCTTTCGAGGACGACTGGCTTGAGTTCTCGGTGACGGCGGAAAAGGTCGCCGCGTTTCGACGGGGGTTCGCCGCGTGGGTGCGGGACCTGGCCAAAGAGTCCGCGGCCGACCAGGCCCAGCGCCTGGGCGTCCCGTTGGTCCCGGTCAACGTAGCCACTGACCTGCACCACTCGCCGCAGTACCGCCACCGCGGCTTCTTCCAGAACGTGAGCCATCCCGTGTTGGGTCAGGCGGCATATCCGACGGTGCCCTACGCGCTGAGCGCCTCGCCTGCCAAAATCGCCTCTGCAGCACCCACTCTCGGGCAGCACACCGCCGCGATCTTGGACCGACTCGATACGCCGCGCGCGGCGCCGGTCGCAAAGTCGGCGCAACTCAAGCCGCCCAAAGATCCGCGCGGTGGTCCGCTCGAAGGCGTACGCGTCGTCGAGCTCACCAAGGTATGGGCCGGTCCGTTTGCGGGAAAACTATTGGCGATGCTGGGCGCCGAGGTGATCAAGATCGAAACCGCCTCCAACCCGGAGGAAATGCGAGCCTACGGCGGCACCGATGTCAATCACGCCCCTTACTTCCTGAGCATCAATCCCGAGATCCTCAGCGTGGATCTCGACATCAAATCGACCGAAGACATGGCGCGGCTGCGCGAGCTGATCGCCCGCAGCGACATCGTCATCAACAACCTTCGCCCGGGTGCCATGGAGCGTCAGGGCTTGGCGTACGAACAACTCAAGGCCATCAAACCCGACATCATCTCGGTGTCGATCAAGATGTGGGGCAACGACGGCCCGCTGGGTCATCAAACCGGCTACGCGCCATGCTTCGCCGCGTTGGCCGGGCTCGCGTCGCTGGTCGGGTACCCGGGTGGGCCGCCACTCGGGACCAGCATGCGCTATGGCGATTCCACTGTCGGCGCGGCAGCCGCGTACGCCGCCGTGGTGGCATTGCTGCATCGCGAACTCAGCGGTGCGGGACAATTCGTCGACGTGTCGGCCGTGGAGACCCTCTCCTCGATGATGGGGGACTGCCTGCTCGAACAGAGCCTCACCGGAAAAGGCCTGGGGCCGGGTGGCAATCGCCACCCCGACATGTGCCCGCACGGTTGCTATCCGTGCTCGGACGGTTCCTGGGTCGCCGTGGCCGTGGCCAACGACGAGGAGTGGCGCCGGTTGTGCGAGGTGCTCGATGCCGCCGCCCTGGCCAGTGACCCGCGCTATGCCACCATGGACGGGCGTCAGCATCACGCCGAGGCGCTCGATGCCGACCTCGCGCGGCTCACGCCAAAGCACGACGCCGAGGAGCTGGCACACCGCCTGCGCGCGGCGGGCGTGCCGGCGAGCAAGAGCGCCAACGCAATTGATGTGATCGCCGACCAACGGTTGTGGGACCGCGAGTTGTATCGGTTTGTCACCGATCACCGCGAGGGCCAGCGCCCCGTACTGGGACCGTCATGGCGGATGCGCTTTCCGGCGCGGATCGCGCGGGGTGCGCCGGACCTGGGCGAGGACACCGAGTATGTGCTGCGCGACATCCTCGGCGCCGGATCACCGACTGGAGGCAGGGCATGACGCCGTCGCCGGCGGGCACCCTGGCTAAAACAACAGCCCTGGTGACCGGCGCCAGCAGCGGTATCGGCGCGGCAACGGCGAGAGCCCTGACCGCGCAGGGGGCCGCGGTGGCCCTGCTCGCGCGCCGGGCCGATCGGCTGGCCGACCTGAAAGCCGACATCGAATCCGCCGGCGGCACAGCGCTCGTCGTGGCGGCCGACGTCACCGACGCCGAACAGGTCGAGGGCGCCGTGCAGCGCACCGTCGAAGAGTTGGGGCGGCTCGACACCGTGGTGAACAATGCCGGCCTGATGCAGTCGGGATCCGCGGCGGAGGCGCCATTGCGCGACTGGGATGACATGGTCTCGGTCAACATCCAAGGCGTCCTTTACGTCACCCACGCGGCGCTGCCGCACCTGATCGACGCGGCCGCAAACTCACCGCGCGGCGTGGCCGACCTGGTCACCATCAGTTCCACCGCCGGCTGGGTGGCCCGCCCCGGCACCGCGGTCTATTCGCTGACCAAATTCGGGGTGAACGCGTTTAGCGAGGGCGTCCGCCAGGAGGTACTCGGTAAGCGGGTCCGCGTTGGCGTTGTGGGTCCCGGAACCGTGGATACCGAGATCTTCAGCCATTTGGCCGCACCATCGCGTGCGGCATTCGAAAAGCAAACCGCCGGCATGGTCAAGTTGCGGCCAGAGGACATCGCCGATGCCGTGCTGTACATGGTGACCCGCGATCGCCGGGTCGCGGTCAACCACATGTTGGTGCGCGCGGCCGAACAGACCTGGTGATCCCGGTGCACCCCGAGAACCAGCACCCCGAGAACCAGCCCCCCGAGAACCAGCACCCCGAGAACCAGCGTTGGGTCACCGGTGACCAATTCGGCTTGGCGTTTCCTGCTGACCCGGCCGGCCTGCGCCGCGGCGGTCCGCGCTTTCTCACGGATGCGTTTCGAGTTGCAGGCGTGCTCGGCGGCGACAACAGCGTCACGCGCATCACCGGATTTCGTGAGGTCGCCGGCGGCAGCACCGGACGAAAGGTTGTTCTGGCGGTCGGAGCGCACACCTGTCGATCCTGGCGCGAGCCGTCATCGCCGAAATGTCGAAATGTGTCTCGTCACCGAGATGGGAGTTTCCCAGGTCTGCCGCCGGCCCCGGCGTCGCTGAGGTTCGCGACGTCGCCGCGTAGGCGGTGAAGCGCCGCCGCGTCGAGAGCGTTGATGTCGTGGTGATCAAACATCGCGGTGGCCTAAGCGTTTTGCCGGGGCTTTCGGTACGCGAGAACCTGACGCGTCAGCGCTCGGCAAGTATTGGACGCGGACCAAGCAAACATCGACGGTGATGATCGCGAGGCGTTGGTCGGCGGTACCATCGTCGCCGCGCCGGTAGATGCGGCGACGGGTTGGGAAGACGAACTTGTCGAACGTCTTGGAGTCGTGGGTGTAGTGCGCGACGGGAGCACTGCCGGTCGCATCGGCGGCGTAGTCCATCCGGCGCAGCATGAAGTGCTGGTCGTAGTAAAAGACTTGATCGGAGTTGTGGTTGGCGTTGTTCGGCGGAAAGTGCACTGCGAGGCGCCGCCAAGTTTCGTCACCTTCCCGCCACGGCTGGATTTCGCTGACCTGCACGCCGGGGTAGGTGAGGCTGAACGGCTGGGTGAAGTAGTTCCAGTTTGCGGCGCTGGTGAAGTAAGCGGTCTGGATCGCATCCCACTTGGTGGTCTGCAGGTCAAACGGGGGAAAGCTCGACCGCGGATTGGTGCGCTCCTCAACGACCTTGCCGCTGGCGGTTTGAATGACCAGCCGTTCTGGATCCACGTCGAACACTGAACAGTGGTCAGGCCCAGGAAAAGGTGTCGTCGTGATGTGTTCGCGGTGGGCGTCCATCGAGACCGTCAGCGTGGGCGCCAGGTCCGGCCAGCCTCGCGGGGCCCAAAACGGCCCTGCGACCGCGATCTCGGCGGTGACCGCGCTGACGTGGTCCCAGTTCGCCAGCCCGCCGTGGGCGTCCAGCACACTGTCGAGAAGCTCGCTGCTCATCTTCATCCTTAACGATTGGGGGGCGGTGTTACAGGCGTGGCAATGGATCGCTTGATGACATCGGCGACCTCGTCGGGTTGATCCCATTGGGGCCAGTGGGATGCGCGATCGATCAGGTGTACTTCAGAGTTCGTGAATAGAGCGCAGATGTGTTGTGCCACATCAGGGGTCAGATTCGGATCATCGCGGCCGAATATTACCGACACCGGCACTTGGACGGTCTGCAGCCGGGCGGATGCGATCACAGCGTCCTGCCGGTCTAGGGCCTCCGGAAGACCGCCGGTCCATGACCGGATTTCGGCGAGCGCGTCTGATTGGCTGTTGTCGCCGAAAAATTGCGGCACGATGGAGCTGACGCCGATGCCGTCGGGGGGAAGGCTCCCATCGAGGCCGAAGCGACGGCCGGTGTAGGCCAACAGCCACAACCGCTGGTTGGGGTCGTTAACTAGAGCGTCGGTCAACGGTGTCAACGCGGGATCGGCCATCAGAGCGATCATTTCGGGTAACCGAAGGTTCGGCTGTCGCCCGTAGTAAGTGTTGAGTAATACCAGCCGGGCGACGCGTTCAGGGTGGGCCAAGGCGAACTCGATGGCTTCCGGTCCCGATGCGTCATGTCCGACCAGCACCGCCTGTTCGAGTTGTAGGGCGTCGCAGACGGCCAGGAGCTCTTGTTGACGGCTGATGGCGCACGATTCCCGCGAATCGCGCCGGCTTGATCGCCCGTAGCCGATCCAGTCGAATGTTACGACCCGCTGCGGGTCGAGTGGACCGATGAGCCGGTCGTAGATACGGGAGTCGTCGGGAAATCCGTGCATCGCCACGATCGCCGGAGTGCGGCCCGGATGGTCGCGCACATACAATTGACCACCGTCGTAGTCGAGGAGTCGTTCGGTTGGTTCATCCATGGTGCTGGCCTTCGTTGTCGCGGCGTCGATCTGGATGGGTTTGCTCGAGTTCGGCGGGCACCGGCAGCCTGAGTAGCGACAGCAGCTCGGCGAGCTTGGCGTCGAGCAGGCGGCCCACCTCGGTGATGCGGGGATCTCCAAAGCTGGCGAACCGTGTCGAGGGTTGGTCGATGCTGAAATGGGTTGCGCCGGATGAATCCTCATAGATCGCGGTGCGCAGCGGGGCATAGAGCATGACCGCCGGATTGTGGCGGTACATCGTCTCCACGACCACGTTATTGCCCATCATGTAGGTCATCACTCGGGTCTTGTGCCCCAGTAGCCTCATCATCGGTGTCGGATCCAAGGACCAAAACCGGGCAAACGTGTGCGGTGTGTGTTCGGCGGTGTAGCGCACCACTTCGTCCAAGTCGCCCTTTCCCAGCAGGGCCCTCAGTTCATCTGACCCGATATCGGGGACAAGTGTCTCGTAGCGACGGCACAGATCGTCGAAGCCGCTATCGGAGTCGATCACCAGGCGATTGACGTGGTGGGCGACGATGCGGGTGCCGGCGGGGCCGGCAACAGACGGCGTCACGGATTCCCTCCCATATTTGGATTTCCTTTCCTAAGCCGACCCCGTGACGACCCGGGATGGTCGCGGACGTACAGCTGCCGGTCGTCAACATTGACAAATCGTTCGGTGGCCTCGTTCACGAGACTGCCTCCTTCAGATTGAGCTGGGACGGGGGATCGGGGGGCGGCGGGGGAAGGGCTCCTTCGGCGATCAGTGCCGCGATATCGGCGTCGCTGTAGCCGATCTCGGCCAGCACGTCGTGGTTGTGTTCGCCGTAGCGGGCGGGACTTCCCGCATCGTTGGCGGCGGCGTCGGAGAACTTCCACGGGGATCCCGGAATCTGGTAGCTGCCGCCCGATCGGTCCTCAACAACCTGAATGGCGCCCCACGCGCGGGCCCAGTCCGTGTTGGCGAGTTCCTCGATGGTGCGGACGGTGCCCATGGCGATCTTGGCCTCGTCGAGCTGAGCTTCCAGGTCGGCTCGGGTGGGGAAGCTGCGCACCCAGCTTCCCACCAGCTGCTGTAGGTCGGTGAGGTTGGCTGCTCGCGCGGATGCGGTGGCGAACCGCGGATCGTCGAGAAGATCGGGGCGCCGCATCGCCCGCACATACAAGCCGAACGTCAGGCTACCCACCAGACTTCCTGCGGTGGTCACGGTTTGGCCGTCGCCGGTGCGGAAGAACGGAGTGTCGGTCGCACCCAGCGCCGCAGGCTCGTCGTGGAGGTCGTCTGCTGCCAGGTCGGCGTGCAGGCGCTCGTTGACGGCGACGGACACCGCCGCCATCGCAACGTCGATGTGTTGACCGCGGCCGCTGCTCCCGCGTTGATGAAGCGCGGCCAACACGGCGATCACCCCGTGCAGACCGCTGTAGAGGTCGGCGTGCGACATCGAATCGGTCTGCTGCGAGCTGGGCGCCGCTTCGTAGTGGCGCCAGCTGTTGGCGGTCAACCCGGCTTCGGCTTGGACCGCGGGAGCGTAGGCCGAACGCGCGCTCCACGGCCCGCGTTGGCCGTAACCGGTGATGCTGACATAGATCAGCCCAGGATTGCGGTCGGCCAATGAGGCGTAGTCGAGCCCGAACGACGCGAGCGTGCCGGCCCGGAAGTTCTCCACCACGATGTCGGCCCGATCACACAACGCCAACGCCACGCCACGGGCGCCGGGTGCGCGCAAGTCGAGGCTGATGGTGCGCTTGCCCGAATTGAACTGGGCGTAATAGCCTGACACCTCGCCGCGTCGCGGATAGGCGAACCGGGAGATGTCGGGTGTCGGTGGTTCGATCTTGATGACGTCGGCGCCCAGCCGCCGCAGCGTGTCGGCGCATAACGGTCCAGCGAGGACCCGCGAGAAGTCCACCACCCGCAGCCCGGTTAGTGGCCCGCTCATCTCATCGGCCCTCGAATCGCGCCGCGCCAGGGCCGTTCGCGGCGAACGAGCGCAGCCCCTCAGCCAGGTCCGCAGAGGCCCAGATGGGTTGCTGCACCACCTTCATCGCCTCGTCGGCCGCGGCGACCCCGTCGTTGACCGCTACCGACACCAGCGTCTTGGTGGCGGCGTGCGCTACGGTCGGCCCGTTCGCCAGCTCCAGGCCGATTGCGGTTGCGGTGGCGTCGAGGTCGTCGTCGTCGACGACGAGATTGATCAGCCCCCACGCCGCGAGGGTGTCGGGGTCGTAGCGGCGGCCGAGCATCGCCATCTCCTTGGCCCGCAGCGCACCGGCACGTTGAGCCACCCGCTGGGCGGCGCCCAGCAGCGGGTGCAGGCCAATGGTGGCTTCGACCGAACCCAGCCGCGCGGACCGCGCCGCCACCAGGTAGTCGCATGCCAACGCCAGTTCCAACCCGCCGCCCAGGCACAAGCCGTGCACCGCGCAGACGATCGGCAACGGATACTGCTCAAACGCGCGCAGCGTACCCACGGCGTCGAAAGTCGCACTGTCGGTGGGGTTTTGGAACAATGCCAGGTCGGCGCCGGCGCAGAAGTGCCGCAACCCGCTCTTGAGCAGCACCGCCCGCGCATGCTGGGATGATGCCCGCTGCAGGGCGTCCAGCAGCGGCTCCATCAGATCCGGGCCCAGCAGGTTGTGCGGCTCATGAGTCATGGTGATCACCGCCAACGGGCCGGTTGTCTCAAACGCAATTACCGTCATCAGGTTGACTCCTCACGCGTCGTGGTTGGTGAGTTGGTCCATGCGGCTAGTGGGTAGCGGGCTGGCGGGCGTCGACGACGGTGGTGACGCGTCCGGTGTCGGGGTCATAGACGTGGCCGGAGACGCTCATGGTGGCGGGCAGCAGCGGAGAGGACAGCAGGCGTTCGACGTCGGCGGTGACGGTAGTCGCCGGGTCGGCGACCGCGGAGGCCTGCAGGGTGTCTTCGTCGACCCCGGTGACCTGGCTGGCCTCGCGGCGGAAGTCGGGGTCGTCCAGAAAGCCGGTGCCGCATTGCGTGTGGTGAATGACCGCGACCTCGACGCCGGCATCCCCGGTGAGAGTGCCGCCGGCCAGCCGCCGGCCCAGGTAGGCCAGGTAGGCGATTTCTTCGATGACGGCCTGGGTGACGCGTCCCCCGGCGTTGCGCAACACGGGGGCATCGCCGAGCTGGAGTCCCAGGACGATCGCCGGGTCGACGCGGTGGTCCAGACAGGTGATGACGATCACCTGTGCGGCGGGCACACCCAGCGGCACCGGGGTGAAGGTCTGGGCGAACTGCTCGTTGTACTCGAGCAGCGGGGTTATGCGGCTGGTCATTGCGGTTTCCTCCGTGCACACGGGTGGCGACAATCGTGGACGATGTCCACTCTTATGTGGACAACGTCCACTTTATTGCATTAGGTGGACGTTGTCCACTACTTTGTGGTGATGGCGAACACATCGGCGGATGCGGTGACCGAGGCCGGTCGGCGGCGCCCACGAGGTGCAGTTCGCGACGGTCTGCTCGTCGCGGGCGTCGAGCTGGCCCGCACCGGCGGCCCGGGCGCGGTAGTGCTGCGGGAAGCCGCACGGATCGTCGGGGTGGTGCCCAACGCCGCCTATCGGCACTTCGCCGATCGTGACGAGCTGCTAGCCGCGGTGTGCGCGGAGGCCTTGGGCGAGCTAGCCGCCCGCATGGCCGTTGACGCGGCCCGGGTGCGCGGTGCCTACGGCGATGCCGGTGCGGCGCGCCGTCGCATCCGGGCGATCTTCCGGGCGTATCTGGAATTCGCCCATGCCGAACCGGGGTTGTTCGCCACCGCGTTCTCCATGCCCCATCAGCACGCCTACAGGGAGGTGCAGGCGGGAAAGGCTCCGTTGCCGTTGGATCAGCTGCGCGTGGCGCTCGACGAACTTGTCGACGCCGGCGTGCTCGATCCAGCGCGCCGCGCCGGGATCGAATACCCCATCTGGTCCACGGTGCACGGGCTGGCAGTGCTCTCCGGGCAGGGTCCACTGCGTGAAGTCCCCGACGCGGCCAGGCGTCGTCTGGAGGACTCCACCCGCGCATTCATCGAATGGGGCCTGGCGTGACCCAACCGCGACCCTCGCACTACCGGACGCCGCAAGAGCATCACGGCGCCACTGCACCGGCGAAGATCGCGCACCCCGGCGCCGTACCCGGCGATCGACCGCAATCACCACACCCGCGTATAACGGCAGCTCGGACGCCTCCGGCTGAAACGACCCGACATCGGAAATCCGACACTTCGGAAGATGGATCGGGGAGCGTCAGTCAGGAGACAAGCAGTCAGAGCACTGGCTAAAGAGTTCGGCCGCTGAACAGTTCTGTCCGACATCGGCTTTAGGCAGGAGGCTCATGCGATTTGCGATCGCTATCCCACGATGAGCCAGCCCAGCCGTTCGGCGGGGGTTTGCACCTGCCGGTAACGCAGCAAGGACACGAATCCGGCCACGAAGACGGCGCCCGGTTCTCGTTTCCGCTGCGGAAGTTCATCGTTAGGGCGGTCCCGATCTCGACCCGGACCGGTTGCGTCGGCACACCCTGCCGTACGCGGCCGTGATGGGGGTCGCGTGGCTGCTGGACGTGCCGGCATTGATCCGCAAGCGGTTCGGTGCCGACCCACCCGTGAGTCGCAGGGATCCTCGCTTCAAGGATGACGAGAGCGTGCGCGCGCCGTTGCAGATGCTGTCGAACTTGCTGAGCCTGTGGGAACGGTATCGCTTCGGCGAGTTGCTTGATTCGGCTCTTATTGAATCCCCTGTGTAACAACAGTTTCAGTGGTCACAGCATGGGCAATTTTGTCGGTGCGCATTCGTAAAATTCGAGACATGGGTTCCAGCAGTCGTGAGGAGATCGTTGAGGTATTCAACGCGCTCGACGCAGACCTGGACCGCTTGTGCGAGTTGTCCTTTGACGTGTTCACCACCCCGGAACGGCTGCGGGCGTTGGAGCGCCTGGAAGGTACGGCACGGCGGCTCCGCGCACCCGAGCACGCGCTGATCAACCAACTCGACGCGCAAGCCGGCGACGAAGAACTCGGCGGCACCCTGCGCTCGGCGCTGGCCGACCGGCTGCGTATCACCAAGGCCGAGGCCGGCCGGCGGATCGACGAAGCGGCTGACCTCGGGGAACGCCGGGCGCTCACCGGTGAGTCGCTGGCGCCCGAATTGAAAGCGACCGCTACCGCCCAACGCGAGGGGCTCATCGGCGATGGGCACGTGCGGGTGATCCGCAGCTTCTTCGCCCACCTGCCCGCCGAGGTGGACCTGCTCACCCGGGAAGCCGCCGAAGCCGATCTGGCTCGCAGGGCCAGCGAATATCGCCCCGATGAGTTAGCCAAGTACGCCCAACGGATCATGGACTGGCTAAACCCCGATGGGGAATTCAGTGACCAGGAGCGGGCGCGCAAGCGCGGGATCACACTGGGCAAGGAGGAATTCGACGGCATGTCACGCATCAGCGGGCTGGCGACCCCGGAATTGCGGGCCGCCATTGAGGCCATGCTCGCCAAGCTGGCCGCCCCCGGCGCGTGCAACCCCGAGGATGAGACACCGGTGGTTGATGCGACACCCGACGAGGATGCGGTCCGGCGCGACAGCCGATCCGAAGCCCAGCGCAACCACGACGGATTCCTCGCGGGGCTGCGCGGCCTGTTCGCCTCGGGCGACCTGGGCCAGCACAATGGGTTACCCGTGTCGATCGTCGTGACCACCACGCTCAGGGAACTGGAGGCCGCCGCGGGCAAAGGACTGACCGGTGGCGGAACCCTGGTGCCGATGTCGGATGTGATCCGCTGGGCGAGCCACGCGCACCATTACTTGGCGATATTTGACAACGGCAGGCCGCTGGCGTTGTACCACACGAAACGGTTGGCTTCCCCCGCGCAGCGAATCATGTTGTATGCCAAGGATCGTGGATGCACGAAACCGGGCTGTGACGCACCGGCTTACCACAGCCAAGTCCACCACGTTCGGGGATGGGCGGCCACCCGCCGCACTGAGATCAACGACCTGGCGTTGGCGTGCGGTCCCGATAACAGACTCGCCGAAAAGGGCTGGACCACCCGCACCAACGCCCGGGGCGAAACCGAATGGATCCCGCCGCCGCACCTGGACCGTGGACAGCCACGAACTAACCCCTATCATCACCCCGAGAGATTCCTACGCGACGCGGACGACGACGAACCCGTTTGACGTCAGGACAGGTTTTCGATAGGCGCGGTGGGGCTGCTGGTCAGCACTTCAGCCCCGGCGTCGGTGATGTGGACGGTGTCGCGGCGGAACACCGCCCCGACGCCCTCCTGCCACACGTAGCCGGTGATCGCCAGCACCATCCCGGCATCGAGGCGGTCGTGTTCGCCCGCGGCCCAGAGCATCTCGGACACCACCGGCGGATCGAAACCCAACCCCAGCCCGTGTGCAACGGGCATCGGCGGTACCGGCTCGCCGACGGCCGCATAGGCGGCGAGCAGCTCGCGAGTCGGCGCACCCGGGTGGCAGGCGGCAAGCATTTTGTCGTACAGCGCTTTTGACCGCCCGACCAGTTCGCCGAGAGATCCGTCGGCGGCATCGCCCGCCGGCCAAGTCCGGCCCACCTCGGCGACATAACCGTCGGCCAGCGCGCCTGCGGCGAAGGCCACCAGGTCGCCCGACCGCACCTCGCCGGTACCGCGGGCGCGCCGCCACGGGTGCTCCCGCGAGGTCACCCACGCGCCGTCCTGCGTGGCCGGTGTGCTCACCCCGCCCGCGGCCATGGCCTCCAGCATTGCTCCGGCTAACGTCTGCTCGGACACCCCAGGCCTTAATTCGCCGATGGCAGCGGCGATTCCATGTTCAGCCACGCGGAGCGCCGGGGCCATCGCGGCGATTTCGTCGGCGGTCTTGATCCGCCGCGCCGCTCGCATGGCCGGCTCGGCATCGACGAGTTCGGCGTTCGGGAATGCGTCGGGCAGCAGTGCGGCGAAAGTCGGTGTGATCGCGTCGGTTCCGACTCGCCCCGCCGCTTCGGCCCCGTCGATCTTTTTCAACACGTCGATGAGGGTCATGGGATTCCAGGCCAGCCCGTAGAGGTGATCGTGACCGATCTCTTCGGGAACTCCCTCGTCATCCGTGCTGTTGAGGTAGATGTCTCCGGTGGCGCGCACCATCACACACATCGGAGCGAACGGCCGCGTTCCGGCTATCCACAGCTGCGGGGCCCCGGTGACGTACCGAATATTGGCTTGTCGCCCCAGAACCAGGACATCGAGGTTATGCGCATCCATCTGCGCCAGCGCCCGTTCCCGGCGCCCCGTTCGCAACGCCCTGGTGTCGGGCGAAACTTCACTCGCCATAGGGGGAGTCGCCATAGGGGGAGTAGGGGTAGTCGGTAATCGGCGTGTAGCCGTCTTCGGTGATCACCACGATCTCCTCACTGCGGTAGCCCCCCGTCCCGTCCTCCCACACGACGGGTTCCAAAACGAGGACCATGCCGGGCGGAAAGACGAAGTTGTCGTCGAATTCTTCGCCGAGATCGGTGCCGATCATCGGGGGCTCAGCGGGGTAGGTACCGATGCCGTGGCCCAGGTAGAAGTGCGGCAGCCACGGTTTGCGACCACCGTTGGCCGCGATCGCCGCGCGCGCGAGATCTCCCGACGTGACACCGGCTTTGGTCACCGCGAGGGTCGCGTCCAAGATCGCTCGCCACTGGCGGAACTGGTCCTGCTGCCGCGCCGAAGGTTGCTCGCCGACCAGCCAGGTGCGGCCGAAGTCCGAGCAATAGCCGGCGTAGCTGATGCTGATGTCGGTCCACAACACATCACCGGCGGCCAGTTCGCGAGCGGTGGGGAGCAAGGGTAGCGCGAGATCGCCGTGGGTCGTCCACACTCCGGCCGCCCGTGAACTTGGCATCACCTGCCAGATGGCATCGAGCATGTTGGTGGTAGCTCCGAGCTCGAAAGCGCGGCGCACCAGCGTGGCCGAAAGATCGATCTGGCGTACCCCCGGAGTCAGCGCCTTCTGCACATCGACAATGGCTTGTTCGGTGATGCGGGACGCCCTGCGCAGACAGGAGAGCTCATCGCGGGTCTTGACCAATTGCGCGGCGCCGACCACGATCGCCGCATCCGTCGGCGCACCCGTCGGGAATAGCTTGGACGCCGCGCGCCGCATTGCGCCCGTCAGTTCGTCGACGGCCACGGTCGCTCCCGGTGGGATCAAGCCGGCCAGCTCGCGGCCGAAATGCTCGACGCCCCGATCGAATTCGAGATAGGCCGGCCCGTGAAGATGGTCGTCGGGCACTGGTGACTCCGCGGACGCGCCGCTGCGGAGCGGCATGAACAGATGCGGATATTCGTCATCGGCCAGCACCACCGCGACCGGGCGTTCCACGTGCGAGAGGCCCGCATCCAAAAGCGGCCAGCTGACACCCGTCGCATACGTGACATAGCCGTTCATCAAGAGGATCAGCGCGTCGACGCCGTGGTCGGCCATCGCGGATCGCAGCCGTGCGCCCGTCTCCGAGCGCATGCGGGCCCAGTCCGGCTCCTTAGGAAGGTCGATGACCGAGCCGCGGCCAGCGAGGGTCGTCATCGTCGTCCCTTCATTGGGATCACCCTCCATTGGGATCACTCGGGATCACTGGGATCAGGCTTCACCATATGACGGGAAGCTCGTACACGCCGTAGGCGAGCGAGTCGTGTTTGAAGGGAAGCTCATCAAGTGGCACCGCCAGCCGCAGCGTCGGAACGCGGCGTAGCAGTGTCGGCAAGACGATCTGCAACTCCATTCGCGCCAGTTGCTGACCCACGCATTGGTGGCGGCCGTAGCCGAACCCGACGTGCGGCCCGTCTTCGCGCAGTAAGTCCAGCCGGTCGGGGTTGGGAAACTGGCGGGAATCCCAGTTCGCCGGCGCGACGTCGAGGATGATGCCCTCACCGGCCCGGATGGTCTCGCCGCCGACCTCGATGTCCTCGACGGCGATGCGACGCTGACCGGTCTGGATGATGCTCAAATACCGCATCAATTCTTCGACCGCGGTGGCGATCACCTTCGGGTCGTCGGCTTCGCGCAGCAGCGCCCGCTGGTCGGGATGCTCGAGCAGCGCCGCGACGCTCAGGCTGAGCATGTTCGCCGTCGTCTCGTGGCCGGCGATCAGTACCCCGGTGGCCAATTGCGCGGCCTCGCGCACGCTGATCTCTTCGGCGCTGACCCGCTCCGCGAGATCGGACACCAAATCCTCTGAAGGACTTTGCATTTTGACCCGCACCAGGTTCGCGATGTACTTCGCCAGCGAGGCTGCGCCCTGCGCCGTGTCCTCCTCGGTCGCGTAGCGGCCCATGCCCCGCTGTGCCTGCGCCTGAAAGAAATCCGCGTCTTCATAGGGCACGCCCAGCAATTCACTGATGACTAGCGAGGGCACGGGCAGCGCCAAGGTGCTGACGATGTCGCCCGGATTGGGGCCGGCCAGCAGGGCGTCGATCTGATCGTCGGTGATCTTTTGCACCGCCGGACGCAGCCCCTCAACACGCTTGAAAGTGAAGGGTTTTGACAACATCCGGCGAAACCGCGTGTGCTCCTCGGCGTCGGACGTGAACACCGAACGCGGCCGTTTGTGCACCGTCGCCAGCATTCCCTCGTTCCAGTGCGGGTACCCCGGCAGTCGGTCGTCGACACTGGTGCGGGAATCGGTGAACAACTCGCGTATCGCCTCATAGCCGTGGATCAGCCACGGCGTGCTGTTGTCCCAGATCCGTACCCTGCTCAGCTGCTTGTCGGTGTTGAGCTCCAATGCCTGTGGCGGGGGCGCGAAGGGGCACCCCGGCGCCCGAGTCATCGGAAACTCGGGGATGCCGGCCGAGATATCGGTCATCGTGCTCCTTGCTTCTTCGCCTGCCGTGATTTCTCGGACGGTCATGGTTTCTCGGACGGTTAGCCGCCCGCCGCGTGCACGTGGATCGGTGCGCGCCATAGCCCGACGATGGCGTCGATGAGTCCTTCGCCGGCAACCGGCCAGCTGGAACGCGAGCGCGGCCCGTGTTCGGCCAGCGCACTTTCGTGCTCGGCGCAGGTGTGCATCAGCAGGTTGCGGACCATCGCGATTCGCTCGAAACGCACTCGCTTGGGCAGATCGGGAAGGCAGCGGTTGATGCCGTCGATCGTCTGCACCAGCATCGGCGACGTAAGCGCGTCCTTGGTGACGACCTGGCGATACGTGGGGTCGGCCATCGCCTGGGCGGCAAACCGTGCGTACCAGCTGGGGGTGCCCAGCGCGGCCAGGTGATCGGTAAGTGGGCGCACAAGCGCGCCAACCCAATCCCGGAGGTCGGTCGAATCGCCGATATCGGCCAACATCCGCGTGCGCAGTTCCTCGATCGGCTCACGGTGCTTGCTTTCGATCGCTCTTAGCAGGTCGGTGCGGGTGCCGAAGTGATAGCAAGCCGCGGCGTTGTTGCCCTGTCCGGCGGCTTCGCTGATCTGGCGATTGGACACCGCGTACATGCCACGCTCGGCGAACAGGACCTCTGCGGCCGACAAGAGCGCCTCTCGGGTGCCCGTCGACCTGTCGGAGCGGGCCGTCCGCGCGGCGGTCATCGCCCCAGTGAACACCGCCCGCCGTTTTAAATCAAGCCATTTATTTAATGTCGACTGCGATTTGCTCGTCTCAGTGAGGACTCGATTGACATCGGCGCCGGGAGCCGCCGCATTCGGAATCCGAAGTAGCCGGGATCATTTCATCGTTCGGAGGCGGGGACTGGATAGGCAGCGAATAGAGTGGCCCTGTGAATCCGCTGCAGCGGGTGGCGCGAAACCCGACGGCGTACCGGTGGCTGATCCTGAGGGGACGACCGATCGCCGCGGGGCTCGAAGCCCTGCTCCGATTCGCAACTACCGGGCGCATGGGTGTTCTGGACCTTACCGGCCTGCCCAACGTGCAGGTCACCACCTCGGGGCGGAAAACGGGTCTGGCCCGCACGGCGACGGTGCAGTATGTGCCCGCCGGGGACGGGCTGATCGTGGTCGGTGCCAACTGGGGGCGAGAGCGCCATCCGTCGTGGTCGGCGAACCTCAAAGCGACGGAACGCGTCACCGTTCGTGAACACGGTCATCGCTTCACCGCAAAGGTGCGCCTGCTCACGGGAGAGGAACGCGAGGCGGCGTGGGTCACGGCCTTGGCGCACTGGCCGAACTATCAGATCGCCCAAGATCGCGCCCGCGGGCGCCAATTCCGTCTGTTCCTTCTCACGCCGGGCGGGTGATGCCCGGCGCGAGCGCGCACTCTGGGCCCAACGGACACACGCAAAACTTGTGAATTGACAAACTCCACCCCGCTAGTCGCGCCTCCCCGAAGGACGGACGATTTTCAATGTCCCCCAGCAGCCTGTCCCCAGCAGCCTGTCCCCCAGCAGCCTGTCCCCAGCAGACCGAGGAGAAGACGGTGACAATGGACATCATGGCGTCGACCACAGGGCCGACCACAGCACTGTGGGGCAAGCGCGACGACATGATCGTGCGCGGACGCCTCCCGTACAACGCTGAACCGCCGACCGCCGTGTTGGCCGGCAGCGACATCACCCCGATCGACGCGTTCTACGCCCGCAACCACGGCCCCTTCCCCGACATCGAGCCGCGGCGGTGGAAACTGGAGGTCGATGGGTGTGTGGATAGGCCTCTCACTCTGACGTATGACCAGCTGACCACCGATGTATCCCTCGACGACGGACTCACCTGGCGGCAAGCCGACCTACATCCCGCGTCCGGCAGATGGTCGTGGCGCCCATGGTCGTTGACCGTCGACGTCGCGCCCGGCCCGTTGCGCATCACCGCCCGCGCCTGGGATGACACGGCTGCCCTGCAACCGGAATCGCCGGCGTCCCTCTGGAATCCGCGCGGATGCGGCAATCACGCGTGGGCCCGCGTTGCCTTGAGCGTGATATGAGGCGGATACGGCGCTAAGTCCCGTTGGACTTTTTCAGGCGCGCAATCTCGCCGCCCCAGACCGATTGGGCGCCTGCATCGCCCGTGCGGTAGACCTGGATCATTGACGAGATCCCAACGGCAAGAACAATTATCCCGACGACGATATGGGTGACCATCCGGCGCCTTTCGGGTCGGCGTTCGATCAAGCGCAGTACGACGAGTCCGATCGCGACCGCCAGCAGAGCGGCGGAGAAGTACACCATTGTGCTGCCACGCTCGGCGTGTTCGCGGAGGATGGGGCTGGGCTTGGTCCGCAGATCGTAGAGCCATTGCCCGGCGTTTAGGGTGAGCGGCGTCAATGCCATCGTGGCGGTGGCCAGTACCAATGTGAGCCACAACAGCGGACCCCGCCGGCCGGCCGGCCATAGACCGCACACGATTTCCAGCAGCGCGGTCAGCGGCACGAGCACCACCACAAGATGCACCAAAAGCGCGTGAGCCGGCAGGCCGTTGATGACGGTCATGGAACTCTCCAGGCGGTGGCGATGGTCCGCGGTGACCTCGGTTCCCTCCGCGAGATCAGCCGCCGAGCCCCTTCTTTACCGCCGCGTCTTGTTTCTGGCTCGTGTCGGTGACGAAGTCCTCTGGCGGGAGGGAGTCGGCCGGACCATCGAATTCCAGCGTGACGAACGCCTTGCCCTCGGTGAACAGCACTACAAGTACGCCCTTGGAGTTGTCCGGCGAGTTCCCGGACAGCGTCGTCCCGCCGGTACCGACGTTGAGCGGAGCCGATTTCGGGTCCTTGACGGCGCCACCCTGTGCACCCTTTGCTGCGTTCAGGGCGTCCGTAGCGGCGGCGGGGTCGGCGAGGACCTGGATCGTGTCTTTGATTACGTGGCTGTTGTCGTCGGTGCTGAACGTTATCGCGACGCCCGGTTGGCCG
The DNA here is from genome assembly GCA_963703795.1 of uncultured Actinomycetota bacterium. GTDB lineage: Bacteria > Actinomycetota > Actinomycetes > Mycobacteriales > Mycobacteriaceae > Mycobacterium. Next base: position 297,862 of record CAVPFT010000044.1, read on the forward strand.
TTCGGGTTGTTTGTCGGCTGGCCGCCCGTGAACTGGATCGGCGCATTGATATCGGTCGCCTTTATCAACCACCCCGTGTAGTCAGTTGGCTGTGCCGTCGCCGAGGCAGTCGGTGCTGAGCTGCGCGTAGTCGTCGCCGAGGTGGCTGATCCCGATGTCGACGTCGACGACGACGGATGACTGCCGCAGCCGGCCATCGACACCGTCAGGGCCGTCGCCGCCGCTACACCCGCGACCACCGTCTGAGAAAACCTCATCGCACCGTGCTCCTTCTGGGCCCCGTTTGGCGACATCGTCGACTTCGTTCCCGAATCGCACAGTACATTGCGCCGTGTCGCCGAAGGTCCCGATGGGTCCCGGTGGGTTGGGAACGGCTACTCGAGTTGGTCGCGCAGGCAGCGCAGGGTGTTGGCCAGGATGCGCGAGACCTGCATCTGCGACACACCGATTCGCTCGGCGATCTGGCTTTGGGTCATCGACTCAAAGAACCGCATGTGCAGCACCTGGCGTTCGCGCTGGGGGAGCGCGGTCACCAGGGCACGCACTGCTTCGCGGTTGGTGATGTGCTCGATTTGCGGATCGATGTTACCGACCGAGTCGGCCACCAGCCGGGGCGTGCCCGAACTGGCGCTACCTAGGGGCGCGTCCAGCGAGTCGAGCCGATAGGCGTCGCCCGCGACGAGGCATTCGACAATTTCCTCGTGGGGGACTTCCAGCACCTTAGACAGCTCGGCGGCGGTCGGGGCGCGCCCCAGCTTCTGAGTCAAATCGCTTGTTGCACGGCCGATCTGGACGTGCAGCTCGCGCAGCCGCCGCGGCACACGCATACCCCAGCTGTGGTCGCGAAAATAACGCCGGACCTCGCCCATCATGGTGGGAATCGCGAACCCGATGAAGCTGGGTCCCTTGGCGGGATCGAACCGGTTGATGGCGTTCATCAGGCCCAACCGCGCAACCTGAGTCAAGTCATCGAGCCCTTCGCCGCGACGTGCGAAGTGGCTCGCGACATGGTCTGCCAGCGGTAGGCAGCGGTCCACGATGCGCCCGCGCTGCCGGCTGTACTCGTCGGATTCGGCCGGCATCTCGCGCAGCGCTACGAACATCTCGACGACATCGTCGTAGGAATCGTCCGATTGTTTGCTGGCCGGTCGGGTGGAGCCCGGTCGGGTAGAGCCCGGTCGGGTAGAGCCCGGTCGGGTAGAGCTAGGTGGAGTTGCCACGTCCGTCATCGGCCGAACCGCCTTCCCCGGACACGAAGCGTGGGAACACAAGCGCACAAACGGGTCCGCATTGCAGGCGCACTTCCTCCGAGCCGTGTGCGGCGAGGCATCGGATTCGTGCACAGTCGCCCGCTGCACCGTTATCCGTGGGACGAGTCGCTTACTCGGCCCACGAGCGCTGAAGGAGGGTGACGGGTGCATTTATCGCCGATGCCGCGCATCCCAGCAGCCGCGCTACTGACTGACCGCTTTTCGCTAAACGGCGACACGTCCAGAATGGACTTCATTGGCCATCATACGCTGCGCCGCAGATACCCGCGATCGCCCACCCGAGAGCGATCTGGAAGTCGATGCAAACGCAGGCGGCGAACGGTTCTCATTTCTGTGTTGGCTGGGTACTGTTCGGCTAATGCTTCTAACCCCGCTGAGGCGCGCGCTTCGCATCACCATCGAGAACAGCTCGGGCACAACGCATTCCGGCGCTCCGGCCGATGGGTAGCCGGAGCCTGCTGGCCGGGCACGGGGCGGTGGTAGCCGGTGGCAGCCGCGGTATCGGCCGCGCGGTCGCCGAACTACTCGGCAATCTCGGCGCCGGCGTGGTCGTCAACGGGCGCGACGGTGGCGCCGTGGAGGAGACCGTCGCGGCAATCACGGCGTCGGGCGGGCGGGCCACCCCGGTGGTCGGAGCTGCGGACGACGAGCGCGTAGCCGGCGCGCTCGTCGAAGAATGCCTGAGCACGTTTGGCCGGCTGGACACCCTGGTCAACTGCGCCGGAATCGCCGAGCCTCCCGGATCCTCGATCCTGAACATCTCGCCGGAGGAATTCGACCGCCTGATGAGTGCCCACCTCGGCGCCGCGTTTCACACCTGCCGGATCGCGGCCCGTGTCATGGCCTCGCAGGGCAGCGGGGCGATCATCAATACCGGCTCGGTGGCTTTTCTCGGCGACTACGGCGGCACCGGCTACCCCGCGGGCAAAGGCGCCGTCAACGGCCTGACGATGGCCATCGCGGCGGAGCTGAAATCCGACGGTGTGCGGGCCAACGTGGTGTGTCCCGGCGCGCGGACGCGGTTGTCCACGGGCGCCGAGTACGAAAAACACATCGCGGACCTGCACCACCGCGGGTTGCTCGACGAGATGACCATGCGCGCCTCGCTGGATAGCGCCCCGGCCGAGTTTGTGGCCCCCCTCTACGCCTACCTCGCGAGCGACTTGGCGCGTGACGTCACGGGTCAAATCTTTGTTGCCGCAGGCGGATTCGTCGGCAGCTTCGATCGGCCGACGCCGCGCATGTTGGGATATCGCGATCACCATGACGCCGAGCCGTGGTCGGTTCAGGACCTGCACAAGATGATCGGCGCCGCGGCGGCCACCGGATGAGCGTGGCAGTCGCCGGGCCTGACCCGGATCGGCAATCAAATTGCCTGGTTGCGTGAACCGATTGGGTCGCGTTTACGTGTCCAAGAGCGTGACCTCGACGCGGCCGCTTCGGGTGCTTGTCATCGGCGCCGGTGTGAGCGGCATTTCCGTTGCCCGGGGATTGTTGCGAGACGGTCATCACGCCATCGTCTTCGACCAGCGCGAGCAGCCTCGGGCCGGCGGCGGTGCTGTGACCATCTGGTCGAATGGCGAGACGGTGCTGCGGCAGTTGGGCGTCAACATGAACGGGGCCGGTCAACTGCTTTCCACCGTGCGGGTGATGACATCCAAGGGGCGAAGGCTCGCGACCCTGGACGTGAATGCGATGGTGAACCGGCTGGGTGCACCCGTCCGGATGGTCCCACGTCGGGTCCTGCTGGCAAGGCTGCTGGAAGGCTTTCCGATCGATCGCATCCGATGCAACTCCCGGGCGGTTCGGGTCGTCACCACGCCCGACGGCGTGCAGGTCGAGTTCCAAGATGGCAGCTTCGCCGTAGCCGACCTGGTGATCGGTGCGGATGGTCTGCATTCGGTGGTTCGAGACGTCCTGAAAGCGCCGGCCGCCGAGCCGACCGGCTGGTGCAGCTGGCAGGGACTCGTCACCCTTCCGAAACTCGCCGACAAGGATGTAGCGATGATCGTCATCGGCGAGCACGGGAACGCCGGGGTGTGGCCGGCGGGAGGATCCGATGTGCAGTGGTGGTTCGACTTGCCGTGGTCCTACGACTTCGTCAGGCCACACCATCCGATTGACGTAATCCGGTCCAACTTCGCCGGCTGGTCCGACTCCGTCGACCTGGTCCTGGCAAACCTGACCGACGCGGATCTGGCCCGTTCGCCGTACCCCCACTTCCGCCATCCGATTTCCCGGGGGATGGCCGCTGGTGCGGTGACCTTGCTCGGCGACGCCGCACACGCCATGCCGCCCACTCTTGCGCAAGGAACCAACCAGGCCCTGCTCGACACCATGGTGCTATGCAAGGCGCTTGCGGATCTTCCCAATGGCGTGAATGGCGGCAACGCCGATGTTTCGGGGGCGCTGCGCCGGTACGAGAAGACCAGGCGACGTCGGGTCAGGGCCGTGTCCCGGGTGGCATCGCTGCAGGTAGCGCATAGTGAATCCGTGCTAAGACCGGCAGTGTTGATCTCCGACCGACTGCACACCTCGGCCTTGACCACGTTTCTGCGTTGGACCAGTCACCGCCGGATGTCGGCGGAGATCGATCGGGCCCTCGCGATACCAACTCCGATCGCATCGAGTCGTCCGTGAACCAGTCCAAGACCACCGAATCGCCGGTGGCGCACAACACCGACGGTCCCGTGCGGGTGCGCGGTGGCATTGACGCGCCCTCGCGCCGGCTATGGCTCGTGAAGTGGTGCGTGCTGGCCGTTCCGCACTATCCCATACTGATACTTCTCTACTTGGTGTATCCGCTGCTGACGATCGTTGCCGGTGTCGCAATCTTGTTCACCGGGCGCTACCCGCGCCCCATCTTCGAGTTCAACGTCGGGGTGCTGCGTTGGTCGTGGCGGGTCATGAATTACCGATTCCCAATGAATACGACCAACAAGTACCCCCCCTTTACGCTCGCGTCTCGGGACGATTACCCGGGCGACCTCGAGGTCGATTATCCCGAGCACCTCACGAAATGGGCCGTCCTGGTGAAGTGGTTGGTGGGATTGCCCCAGATACTCCTGTGCTGGGCCATGGAACCCCTGCTGCAGCTGCTTTGCGTGACCAACGCCGTGTGGTTGTTGTGCAAGGGGACGATCAACCGCGGCATGTTCGACCTCCTCATGGGCATGGTTCGATGGCGTTACCGGGTGGCGGTGTATGTTTCATTCATGCGTGACGAATATCCGCCCTTCCAACTGGATCTGGGTGCCCGATAACGCGCGATAATCCGTTGTTCCCGTACGTGTATCGCTTCGGTATGCCGATTTTCGACCGGGCGTTCTATTACCGGTATCGTCGAACGGCGCTTGAGCATGCGACCGGCCGGCTGTTGATGGTCGGTCTCGGCCCGGGGACCGACTTGAAGTTCGTGCCGCCCATGGTGACTTCGGTCGCCGCCATCGAGCCGGTGGCCGCGTTCCGGCGGATGGCTTCCCGCCTAGCCCATCGCCGCGGCATTGCCGTCGACATTGTCGACGGGGCCGGCGAGTCGATTCCGTTCCCGGACAACAGCTTCGACTCGGTACACGTCGGGCTGGTGTTGTGCTCGGTCGATGATGTGGCCGCTACCCTCCGCGAGATCCGGCGCGTGCTCGCGCCCGGAGGCAGGTTGGTCGTCCTCGAGCATGTCCGCGGCGACGGGGCGATGGGTCGGTTCCAGGACCTGATCGCGAAGCCGTGGTCCCGGTTGGCTTCGGGTTGCGAGCCGAACCGCCGAACTGTTGACGCCATCGCCGAAGCCGGATTCGATACTTCGCGACTGCGCAGCATCCCACGGACCCGGGTGCCGCCCCCGTGCTCTCCCCATCTGCAGGGATTCGCCACGGTGGTCGACGAGCAAGGCACATGACCGGTTCCACCGCCCATGTGACCTAGATCACACTGAACTTTTGGGTTGCGTATTTCGTATAGCGCTACACGGGGCCGTGTCGTCGGCGATAGCGCAGCCGGTGTGAGCGCCGCGGACCGATAACGAAGGGACTGTGGCGATGAATTTCTCGGTGCTGGCGCCGGAGGTCAATTCGGCGCGGATGTTCTCCGGTGCGGGTTCGGCTCCCATGTTGGCGGCGGCTGCGGCCTGGAATGGGTTGGCAGACGAATTGGCTTCGGCCGCGTCGTCGTTTTCGAGGGTCACGTCGGGATTGACGGGTCAGGCGTGGCAGGGTCCGGCATCGGCGGCGATGATGGCCGCCGCCGCCCCGTATACGCGGTTTCTGAGTGAGGCGGCGGCTCGAGCGACGGGGACGGCCGGGCAGGCGCGAGCGGCGGCGGATGCGTTCGAGGCCGCGCGGGCGGCGACGGTTCATCCGTTAGCCGTGGCGGCCAACCGGAATGGGTTCAGGCAACTAGTGATGTCTAACCTATTCGGGCAGAATGCGCCGGCGATTGCGGCCGCCGAGGCCGATTATGAGCGGATGTGGGTCCAGGACGTCACCGCGTTGGTTGGCTATCACGGCGGCGCATCCGCGGCCGCCGCGCAGCTTTCGTCGGGGCTGCAATCGCTGAATGGTCTGGCGACCCGGCTCGCCTCGGGGCTGGGCCTCAGCCCGGTCACCAACCCCCTCGCCGGCGACCCGGACTTCATGAGTCAAACCACCAATTTCGGCGGCTTGTTCTCGACCACGTCTCTTGCCGACCCTGACGACAAAAACTTTGTTGCGACTAATATCGCGAGCCCGCTCTTCACGCTTGGGCTGACATCCGGGGCTGAACCCACCTTGGGTTTAGGTGCGCCCGGCCAGACAATATTCACGTTCCAAAGTCCGGTCGCGCCGTTCTTGAATAGTTCGATCGCCCTTCCTGTCACGGATCCCTTGGCCCCGCTGTTTACCGCGCTGCTGCCGCTCGGCTTCTGACGTCGCCGCGGACGCGGGGCCCTAGTCGACGCTGACGGCTTCAATGATGTTCAGCCGCGCCGCGCGCCGCGCGGGTGGCACGGAGCCCAGCAGGCTGATCGCCAGCGCGCCAACGGTGAAGACCAACGCCATCGAGCTGGGCCGGAAGGCGACCCGGAAATTCATCATGTCCCCGCTGACCAGGCTGAACAGCCACTGGTCCGTGAGGCCGAACGCCAACCCCAGCACACCGCCGATGACGCCGATGCCCGTCGCCTCGGCCAGCACCATCCGCAACGTGAAGCGACGGCTGGATCCCATCGCCCGTAGCACACCGATTTCGCGGCGCCGTTCCAGCACGGAAAGCGTCAACGTGTTCAGCAGCGCGACTCCGGCCACCAATACGACGATGATCCATACGGCATTCGCGATGAACATGCTCTGATGCATCGGTGCCTCGAGCCCCGCCAGCTTGGCGTGACCGTCATACACGAAGTTCGGCGCCGGTACCGCCCGCTGGACATCGGCGAATAAGCGATGGGGATCCGCGCCCGGGGCCGCGGCGATTTCGAGCGTTGTTGCTACCGGACGGTCGAACCACGAGCGCATTTGATCGAGGCCCATCCCGACCGTGCCGATGACCGTCGAGAAGTACGGAACCAGGGCAAGCACGGTTGCCTGCTGCACGCCGTGCGGCGTTTGCATCCGCAATTGCTCGCCGACCCGAACGTGCAGAGTCTTGCCGAGATTCTGCGAGAGCGCCACGCCCCGACCGGCAAGCACTTGGCCGCGAACCTTTTCGCTGAGCGCACGGAACAACGGGTCGGCGGTTCCGGCGGAAAACCCGTCGAGCAAGACGCGCGTGCCCCCGACCTCGGCGAAACCGGACGCTCCCTCGATGACACGCTGGACGCCCGGCAATGCGGCAACCTTTTCGGAAAGACCTTGCGGCAGGGCATCGGTGGGGTAACTGTCGGGGGGATTCGCGCTCACCCACACGGGGACATCCGCGACCGAGGCGAAGATGCCCCTCGCCGACCGGATCATGTCGTTGTTCGTGCCGGTAATCGCGACGGTGGTGACCACCGCGATGAGCACGGTCATCACCGTCGCCCATACCCGTCGCGGCGCTCGCTCGATGGTCGCCGCCGCGAGCGCGCCGACGGAGCCGAATATTCGGGCCGTCGCGGCCGTGGCCTTGACGATGGGCACCGTCAGCGCGAAACCCAGCGCTATCTCGGCAGAGAACACCGCCGACATCGCGACAAAGGCCGCGGCGCCTCGTTGGTTGACGACGACCACGATCGACGCCGCGAAGACCACCACGGCCGCAACCCCGCTCGCGATCCGCAGCCATCGCGGCACGCGGTCCGCGGCCGAAACCCCAACGGGTGCCAATGCCTCGATCGGTGCAACCTTGTAGACCTGCCGTGCCGCCATCGCCGATGCGACCACGCTGGTGAGCGCGGTCGCCGCGATGGCGGCCGGTATCGCGTAGCCGGGCAGCCAATACTCGATGCGAGCCTCCAGACCCTGGGTAATGGCCGGAGGCAATCGCCCAATTGCGATGCGGCCCATCAGTATTCCGAGGGCCGATCCGATGGCCCCGCCGATGATTCCGAGGACCGCCGCCTCGGCGAGCATGTCGCGGACGATCGTGGCGCGCCGGCCGCCGATCGCGCGCAGCATCGAGATGACAGGCCGGCGCGCAGTGATCGCCATGGTCATCGTCGTGTAGATCAGGAAGGCGCCGACCATCAGCGCGACCATGGCGCCCATCAGGGCCATGTAGTCCATCAGCTTGACGCCGTCGCCGGCCCGGGTGGCTCGCATGCTCGGGTCGGCGACGATGGCCCGGCCGTTCACCGCGGCGGCGACCGCGGCGCGCACTTTTGCGAGGTCGGCGCCGGGTTTGATGGTGATCAGGATCGAGTCGAGCTGACCCTGTCGCCCGGCGATGTTCTGCGCCAACGCAAGTGGGGCCAGGACATAGTGCCCGCCGTTGAGGGCGGCCACCTGCTTGCCCTGGAGCACCTCGCTGACGGTGACCGATGCGGATCCGAGTTGAAACATCTGGCCCTTGGCATGACCGACACCGGGCCCGACCCGCACCGCGTTCGCCGGGCCGGATTCGCCCGGGGGACTTGCGAGCTGCCCGGCCGGTCCCTGTTTCAGGGCGTCCTTGAGGGCGCCGCCCAACGCGGCGAGGCGGTCGTCGGCACCGAACAGCAGAACCGGCCCCGACGACGTGGGCACCGAGGTCCGAATCATGGGTGCCGCGGTCGCGACTCCGGGGACCGCGGCCACGTCGGCGGTTATCGAGTCGGGAAATCCTGCGTCGGTGATGCCCGACACCTCCAGCGACGCGATGCCGGCGATCCCGTCGGCGAGCCGATTGACCGATCCGGTGATGGATCCGAAGATGCCGAATACCGCGACCAGATACATTGCCGACACGGCCATTACGGCAACGGAAGCGATCGTGCGTCGGCGGTGCACGGCAAGTTCGCGCAGGCTGAACAGGCGCAGCCGGCTCGCGGCCGCAGTTATCGCGGAGGCCGGTCTCACACCAGGGTCTCCAGCAGTTCGTCGGAGCCGATCCGGCCGTCCTGCAGCGTGATCATCCGATCCGTCGCCTTCGCGGCGTCCGAGTTGTGGGTCACCATCACCACCAGTCGGCCGCAGCCGGGTTCGTGCGCCACCTCGCCGAGGAGCGCCAAGATCGACGCGCCCGTGGTGGAATCGAGGTTCCCGGTCGGCTCGTCGGCGAGGATCAGCGGCGGGTCCATCATCAATGCGCGCGCCACAGCGACCCGCTGCATCTGCCCGCCCGACAGCTCGGCGGGCCTGTGCTCCGTCCGATTACCGAGCCCGACGCGCTCCAGCAGCCGAATCGCGTCCGGCTTGGCCTTACCCAGCCGCACACCGTCGAGCAGCTTCGGTACCGCGACGTTCTCCCACGCCGATAGCGTCGGCAACAGGTTGAAGAACTGGAATATGAACCCCACGCGGTGATGGCGAAACTCCGACTGCTGCTCATCGGTGAGGCGGCCGATCTCGTCGCCGTCGAATTCGAGCGACCCGGAATCGGGGGAGTCCAGTGCGCCCAGCAAATGCAGCAACGTGCTCTTGCCCGCGCCCGACGGCCCGACAACCGATATGAACTGTCCGCCCTCGAGGCGCAGGCTGATCCCGTCGAGCGCCCGGACGGACTGACCGCCGACTCGGTATTCGCGCATCACATCGCGGAGTTCGATGGTCAGCAATTTGTGCCCGGGAGCGTTGTGCCCGAGAGCGTTGTGCCCGGGAGCGTTGCAGGTGTCGACTCGTCCGAACATGATCCTCCTGCGCGTCCGCACTCGTCAGCGCACGATCTACCCCACACGGGAACCCGGTGCCCCGAAGGCGCTCGTAATAGATATCACGAAGCCGGACCGTGATCGGTTCATCCGGTGGCGCTGACCAGACCCGGCGGCGGTGCAGAGGATGTTTTCTTTTCCGCCCGTTTGGGCAACCAGACGCTCGGAAGCTTTAACCGGGCGCGGCGGGCGCATCCGGAAATTGGTGGTGCCTTGGCTCAGCTATATCACCGGCACCGTCATCAACATTTAACTCGGAAGGGCTTCTCAGGGAGTAGATCTCCACTTTTCCGCTCCCTAAACTTTTTTGGGGGCCGGGGGATTTAGAGAAGTCACGAGTCGATCGGGCAGCTATGGAACGACTATCCGGACTTGACGCGTTTTTCCTCTATATGGAGACGCCGACGCAGCCGTTGAACGTGTGCTGCGTTCTGGAACTGGATACTTCGACGATGCCGGGCGGCTACACGTACGGCCGGTTGCGCGCCGCATTGGCGAAGCACGTGAAGGCATTGCCGGAATTTCGAATGAAGCTCGCCGACACCCAGCTGAATCTGGATCACCCGGTGTGGGTGGACGACGAAAAGTTTCAGCTGCGGCGTCACCTGCAACGTGTCGGTGCGCCGGCACCCGGAGGTCGCCGCGAGCTGGCCGAGATATGTGGATATATCGCGGGGCGACCGCTGGACCGCGACCGGCCGCTGTGGGAGATGTGGGTGCTTGAGGGTGGCGCACGCAGTGGCGTGGTGGCGGTGATGCTCAAGGTCCACCACGCCGTCGTCGACGGGATCGCCGGGGCGAACCTGCTGGCCCAGCTATGCACCCTGGATCCCGACGCGCCGGCACCGGAGCCCGTCCGCGGCGCGGGTGGCGGTAGCCCGCTGCAGATCGCCGCGAGCGGACTGATCGGGTTTGCGTTGCGGCCGTTGCGGCTGGCGACCGTGGTGCCGGCGACGATCCTGACGCTGGCGCAAACGGTGCTTCGCGCACGCGAGGGCCGGACCATGGCCGCGCCGTTCTCGGCCCCACCGACCCCGTTCAACGGCACGATCAGCCGGTACCGCAACATCGCTTTCACCCAGCTGGATATGCGCGACGTCAAGAGTGTCAAGGAGCGGTTCGGGGTAACCGTCAACGACGTCGTGGTTGCCCTATGCGCCGGGGCGTTACGGCACTTCCTGCTCGAGCGCGGCGAACTGCCCGACAACGCGCTGGTGGCCACCGTGCCGGTGTCGGTGCGGGACAAGTCCGACCGACCCGGACGCAACCAGACCACGTGGATGTTCTGCCGGGTGGAAAGCCAAATCAGCGACCCCGCCGAACGTATCCGCACCATTGCTGCCGGAAACACCGCCGCAAAAGACCACACCGCGGCTATGGGACCGACCCTGCTGCACGACTGGACCCAGTTCGGCGGGCCGACGATGTTCGGCACCGCCATGCGGGTCCTGCCGCACATTCCGCACAACCCCGTCTACAACCTGATCCTGTCGAACGTGCCCGGCCCGCAGGAGCAGTTGTACCTCCTGGGTTGCAAAGTCGACTCGATGTATCCGGTTGGGCCGGTTATCGGCGGCGCGGGACTCAACATCACGGTCATGTCGCTCAACGGGGAACTGGGCGTCGGCATGATCGCCTGTCCCGACCTGCTGCCGGACCTGTGGGGTATCGCCGACGCGTTCCCCGAGGCCCTCAAGGAACTGCTGGAATGCGCCGATCACAGCCGATAGGTAGCTGTCCGCCGACGCCGTGAGCGCTTTGGCTTACGCTCCTTCCTCGCCGTCGCCGGGCGGGGTTCGAGGGCCCGCTCCTTGCTCGCGCCGTGCCGGCGCTCGCCGTCGCCGGGCTGGGTTCGAGGGCCCGCTCCTTACTCGCGCCGTGCCGGCGCTCGCCGTCGCCGGGCTACGCTGTCCGGGACCGCAGGAGGGTGTCTGACAATGCAACCGAACCCGCTCGACCCGGTAGCCAGCGAACGGCTGTCGCACGCCGGCAAGGTTTTCACGTCTGACCTGTCGATCAACGAATTCGCCTTGCTGCACGGGGCGGGATTTGAGCCGATAGAACTTGTGATGGGTGTTTCGGTCTATCACGTGGGCTACCAGTTCACCGGTATCAGGCAGCAATCTGAGCTGCCGGTGCTTACCGACGCGACGTATCGCGCGCGCTGGAATGCGATGTCGCGCATGCAGGCCGAAGCCGATTCGCTGGGCGCGGACGGGGTGGTCGGTGTCCGTCTCGAATGGCGTCACCAGGGCGAGGGCGAGCACCTCGAGTTCATCGCGGTCGGCACCGCCGTCCGATACACCGCGAAGCCCGGGGCATATCGGCGCCCCAGCGGGCAGGCGTTCACCAGCCACCTGTCCGGCCAGGATCTAACGACCCTGCTGCGATCCGGATTCGCCCCGGTTGCGTTCGTGATGGGCAACTGCGTGTTTCACGTTGCCGTACAAGGCTTTTTAAAGACACTCGGCCAGGTGGGACGCAACGCCGAGATGCCGCAATGGACGCAGGGCAGCTACCAAGCTCGGGAACTGGCGATGTCACGCATGCAGAGCGAAGCCGAGCGAGACGGCGGAAACGGCGTCGTGGGTGTGCATTTCGCCATCTCCAACTACGCGTGGGGACATCACACGGTGGAGTTCTACGTGGCGGGTACGGCGGTGCGTCGCAGCGGCGACGCGCAAACGCTGACGCCGTCGTTCGTCCTGCCGATGAGTGGTTGATGACGGGCTTCGATCCCGAGCGGGTGAGTCGCGCCGTCGGGTCGGCCTTGGCCGGTCCCGGGGGAGTCGCACTGGTGGTCAAGGTTTTTTGCGGCGTTCCGGGAGTGATTCTCGTTCCCGCGCGGCGCGGCTTCTTCCGGTCCCAGCCGGAGCGGATTCACATCGGTGACTGGCGGTACGAAGTCGCCGCTGACGGTCGTCTGAGCGCAGCCCACGTGGTGAATGGGATCGTCCTTGCCGAGGAGGTCCCGCCTGCCGGCGCGGTCGGTCCGCACATCGCCCGCGCGCTCGGGCAGGTGGTCAACAATTACGGGCCGACGATCATGCCCAACATCGATGCGGCCCTTGAAGTTCTCGAGAGCGGAGCCGGGTTCCGCTAGGCGCCAGGGGATAGGCGACCCGCGGCGAAATCGACGGCCTGATCAACCATTCCGGCCTCGACGTACTGCCGGTGTGCGGCGGGGTATCCCGACCCCGAACAGACCGGATCGTTGGGCACGCACAGCTCGATCGTCTTGGGTGCGTACAGGGGGCCGATAGTGACCGGCGGCTCGTTGATGATGCTCATGAACTGGGTCGACGGCTTGCCGAAGAGTGCAACCGCGGCGACGTGATTGGCGACGTCGGGTGGCATCGGCTGGCAGCGCCTCTAGCAGGTGCGTCCCGTCCGGCACCTGGCTCGCCGTGACGAAACCCATCACGGCCGCGCCCTGGGAGTAACCACCGAGCACCATCTTCGTCCTGGGGCAGCTTGCCGCCATCGACTCGACGTGGTGGCCCGCGTCACTGATGCCGTCCACTGCGGTGGGGAAATCGGTGGTCGCCGGGTAGTTGACGGGGTACACGCCCAGCGATTTTGAGCCCACGCGCGAGCGCAGCGTGTCGACAAAATGCTGACCGATGCCACCGACGCCAGGGGGCTCGGTCGTGCCCCGGGCAAACACCACCTCGACATCGGGGCACGGCTCGGCGGACGCGGACGGAACCAGTGCGATCGGCAACGCCCAAAATGGCGCCGCCGCAGCACAAATGAGAGCGGGGAGGGGAGGCAGGTTCACGCCTGGGATTTTGTCACAGGGTGCTACCGGCTGCTCGGCGGCATTTGCCCGCGACGACGCACCCGGCGGGAGCGCTCTTGATGCGGACCCGACTCTCACAACGACCAAACATCCCAGTTCAGCGCCACAAAAGCAGCGGCCAGAGTCGTCGGTGTGGGCGCTAGAAGGTGAGAGCCAAATTTAGGTGCGGGTTACGAGATGTGATCAAGTCGATCGGATCACTTCTCCGCACCATGCCGTCCGCGCACCAACGTACCGGCGGCGCGCACGACGCCACGGACTGCGTACACGGCCGCCACCAGCGACAGCAGGATCAGCAGGATGAACATCGGCAGCCAATTGCTGCGGCTGTGGCTGACGTCCCACCAGATGATGGTGAACAGCAGCACGCAGAGAAAGAGCACCACGTCCCGCCAATTGCCCCGATAAGACAGCGCGGCCTTGCGCAACGCGCGACTCCGGTCGGCGGAATCGACCAGGTCATCGATGCGGCTATCGATGGTGCGTCGCAGCTCGGCGCGTCTTTCGGCGGCCTCGGGCGGGAGCCGATCCAGCAAGTCCATGTCCTGTTTGATCAGCTCGCGATAGTCGGGGCCTCTGAACTGGCCGGCCGCGAGGGCCAGCATCAGGCCACCAAAAACGGGCGCGCTGTTCAGCGCGATTTGTCCCAGACCCACCTCGTCAGCTCCTCTATCGGTCGGTAAACATTGGCCCGTTGAGGATCGCCGAACTTCGGGAACCGAGCAACCATCCGGGCGCACAAGCAACGCCCCCGCGAGACGGCCGCCACGGCACCGGGCGCTCGGCCACCTGAATTCCCTTGAGCCACTGGTCTTTAGGCCACTGACTTTAGACCACCGATCCTCCGAGAATGAGGACGACCGCCTCGTCGAGCTGTCCGGCAATCTCGTCGAAGCTCACGAACCGGGCCGTCATGAGCGCACCCGCGAACATCATTTGCAGGGTGGACTTCACCGCTCGCGGCCATCCCGGGCCCAGTGCAGCCCCGATCCGCCGGGACACCTCCTCGCCGATCTGTTCGCGAAGTGGCTGCACGGCCGGATCGCCGGCCATCAGGGCCGCACCACAGGCGGTGGTCAGCTCGGGCTCATCGGCGACCATTAGAGCCATATCCCGCAGCGCCGCGCTCACCCGGGTCTCGGTGGTGTCGTTGACATCTGTACGCAGCGACAGTTCGCGCAGACAGCGCAGGTACACGGCCGCCACCAGCGCACTTTTCGATGGAAAGTAGGTGTACGCGCTGGCCGGGGAGACTCCGGCACGGGTCGCGACCGCCCGCATCGTCAGGCTGGCGTACGACGATTCGCGCAGTTCCGCTAGTCCTGCGTCGAGGACCTTGCGGATCGTTTGCGCCGGCCGACGGTCAGACCGGCGGGTTCCACCGGCAGCGGTGCCGACGTGGCCCGCAGGTGAAGCGGCTTTCCTAGACACTGCGCCATTCCACCACCCCTGCAGGCATCAGATCCAGACATCTGTCCAGAAACGCGCTTGCCGAGCGGACTGCCGCGCCGCTCCTACGCGCCCACTTGATCTGGAGGCGTTACCAGCTGACGCCCAGTTGTTGGCATGCAGCCATAGGGTGGCCCTTGTGACCCGGGAGGACGAGTGCCGCTGGGACGCGCGGTACGCGAGCCAGGTGCCACCGCCCGGCGGCGCGGTAGGGCCGCCCGGTGTCTTTGCCGCCTATGCGAACGAATTCCCGACTAGTGGGCGTGCTCTCGATCTCGCCTGCGGCCAGGGGCTCGGCGCGGTTTGGCTGGCCCGGCGGGGGCTCGATGTTTGGGGCCTGGACATCTCTGCGGTGGCGATTGGCCAGGCGCGAGATCTGGCCCGGCGCGAAGGGGTCGACGACCGCTGCCGCTTTGACGTGGCAGACCTCGACGATGGTCTACCGGTCGGGCCGCCGGCGGACGTGATCCTCTGCCACAAATTTCGGGACCGCCGGCTCGACCAGGCGATCATGGAGCGCCTGGCGTCGGGCGGGCTGTTGGCGATCGCCGTGCTTAGCGAAGTCGGTGCCACGCCAGGACCGTTCCGCGCCGAACCGGGCGAGCTGTCGGCGGCGTTCGCCGGACTCGGCCAGGTTGCCGCCGGCGAGGGTGAGGGCTGCGCCTGGCTGTTGGCACGCGCGCGAGGTTCAGGCTTCCAGGCGGGCGCGGACCGCCGCTAGCCGCTCATCAAGCTCGGCCTCGTCGATGACGCCGCGCGCCAGGAGCGAGTGCGCAAGCGCAACGAGCCGGTTCTCCGGGTAGGGCAGATCGGAATAGACGGTTGCCGATAGCGCGTCCTCTTCGTCGCGTCGGTCGACAAAGCTGAGTACTGCTGGGCCGCAGGCGCTTTGATCGAGTGCGTCGCACATGCCGTCGAGGCTCGTCTTCCATGGCGGGACGGGGTTCTCAACACCGTGCGTGGCCGCTATACGGCTCCAGACCTGGTTGCGTTCAACGATTTTCGCCAGCGGCGCGACCGTGGAGCCTTCGATCGCGCGCGGACTTTCCGCGGTACTCACTCGGGCACTCACTGGTCGACGGGATGGACGGCGGGGCGGGTCTCGGTAATCGCGTTCGCCGTCACGCCAACCTGGGGCAACGCGACACCGACCAGGCAATCGCGCGTGATGATTTCGACCAACTGGTCCTCGGTCCAGCCGCCGGTTCCCTCGGGGCGCACGGGCATCACCATGAACCGATGCTTCTGGTTGGAGTCCTCCACCCGGATCTCGACCTCCTCCGGCAGGTACAGTCCGAACTCCGCGAGCACCTGGCGCGGCCACCGCACGATGCGTCGGCGATAGTTGGGCGTCCGGTACCACTCGGGGGAATTGCCCAGAATCGGTCGCGGGTAGCAGGAGCACAGGGTGCAGACGATCACGTGGTGCAGAGTGGGAGTGTCTTCGAGGACATGAAAGGCCGTGAAGTCGCTCGGTGTCCCGAAACCCGTGGGATGCAGCCAGTCGACCCCGACTTCCTTACTGGCCGCCAGCGGATCCGACAAGACCAGCTTCTTGTAATCAGGATCAAGCCAAGCCCGGGCCACCAGGCGCGCGCCGGGGGCGGGGCCGATCTGTTCGGCGAATTCGGTGAAGCGCCGATGATCCTCCGCGGTGAAAATTCCCTTCTCGATACACAATTCGCGGAGCGCGATCTCGAGGACCTCGAAGTCGGTGATCTCATCCACCATGGGCGCCGCGGTGCGGTCGTGATCGTGGTCGTGGGTTTCGGCGGTCATGCTGAGCTCCTTTCGAGCCACCGCTCGGGGATCTCGGTCTGCAGCGTGTCGTTGCCGGGCCCCGTGTACCCGTGCCAAAGCTCGGAGAGGTTGAACCGAACGATGTAGAACCACTCGGGATTTTGGTCGGGCCCGTCCCAAGTCTCGTCCTCGGCTGCGGGGCTCTCGTACGAGACGACGGCGATTTCACCCGTCGCGCCACGCACGAACTCCTGGGTGCGGGTGTAGAGCAGGATGGGAAGCTCCCGCACCACGACCTTGTCGCCGACCTTGAACTTCGGCTCGCCGGCCTGTCCGGCATACACTTGCGGGTCGCCCTTGCCGACCGCGTGTGTGTGGTGGCGATTGCGCTTGACACCCGACGGGTCACCTTCGAACTTTGGCGTGGCTTCCAAGGGCTTTCCCTGCAGGCCGCCCTGGTAGCGGGCCTTGACCTCGGCCATGCGCTCGGCCAACTCGCTCAGGCCGATGTGGTGCTTCTCGACGAGGATGCGCGCGACGGCCAGCAGCCAGCGTCCGTAGTACGGCAGTCCGAGATAGATCGTGCGGCCAAGGTCGACGTTACCCATCCGGCGTCGCTCTTCCGATAGCCAGATGCCGCGCCAGCCGAGAACCTCGCACATGACGTAGGTGCTCTCTTCCCACCCCTCGTACTGCTTGTTCTCGAAATCGAGGGGGGCGGCGGGCTCACCGCCGACGTCGTGTGGGGTCTTGACGTAGGCGGTAAACCGGTCGTGATCAATGAGGTCGGGAGTGGGGGCGTCCGGGAGTTCGGGGTAGGAGGATTTGAGCCGGGCGACGAGGTTCAGCTGGTTAACCCGATCCAGGGGAGTCGACATCAACGCTCCATTCGGTGTCAGGACCTGGGCGGTGCCGCCGCCATGCATTCCCGGTGGCGCAGTCCAGCGCCCGGAATACACTTCACTCCTGTCGTGAACTTCGCGCAACCGGCAAGCGAGTTCCGGGGCGCTCCGGGGCGCTCCGAGGCGCAATGTGCGCGCGCCATTGCGGTTTCCGCTCACCCGGCTTCCGGTAGTGTCCCGGAGATGGAGCGGCGCGTCCTCGAAGCGGTCATTTATGAACGCGAACCGCCGATTGCACGGATCATCCTGAATCGGGTCGATAAGGCCAACACCAAGGACGCGGTCCTCGTTACGGAAGTCGATGATTGCCTGCACGAGGCCGACCGCGACAAAGAGATCAAGGTCGTGATCCTCAAGGCCAACGGCAAAGGCTTCTGCGGCGGACACGTGGCCCGCTGGGAGTCCGGATGAGAACCCCTACCCGGATTTCGGAAACACGTTTGAGGACCTCTATAAGGGGACAGCCGACCTGTTTCTGTGGCCGACGTTGTACCTGTGGGAGTTCCCCAAGCCGACGATCTCGCAGATCCACGGCTATTGCATGGGCGGCGGGATCTATCTCGGCCTGCTGACCGACTTCTGCGTGGCGTCCGACGACGCGTATTTTCAGATGCCGCTTGCCCAAAGCCTCGGAGAACCCGGCGGGCACACCATGATCGAGCCGTGGTTGTTGATGAACTGGCACCGCACCATGGACTGGCTGCTGCTGGCGCCGACCCTGTCGGCGCAGCAAGCCCTCGACTGGGGCCTGCTCAATCGGGTGGTGCCCCGCGAAGAGCTGGAGGACACCGTCGAGGAGATGGCGCGCAAGATCGCGCAGATCCCGTTGACCACGCTGATGGCGGTGAAGAACAACGTGAAACGTGCCTGGGAATTGATGGGCATGCGGGTGCACCTCCAGGTCAGCCACATCCTGACCAACATGGTCGGCGCGGCCTCCGATGTTCAGGCCCGACGGACCGAGCTCATGCAATCGGGCATGAAGCCACGCGAATTCGTCGACCGCGACGACAAGGACGCCCCACCGGGGGCCTAGCGGCTCTTCTCTCCCGCGATCTTGCGCCCGCCGGCGTGACGGGCCGCGACGTAACCGAAAACCATTGTGTAGGCGATGCTTCCGCCCGCGCCCAGATAGTTTCGGCCCATCACCGTGGCGGTGATGTTGCCCGTCGCGTATAGCCCGTCGATCACGCAGTCGTCCTCGTCGAGGACCTGCGCGTGTTCGTTGGTGATCACTCCTCCGCACGTTCCGACGTCGGCGGGAACAACCTTCGTGGCGTAGTACGGTGACTGCTCGACCGGCCCGAGCGCGGCGTTCGGGCGATGTCCGGGATCACCCAGGCAGTCGTTGTATGCGGACTGACCGCGCCCAAAGTCCGGGTCGAGGCCCTTGGCTGCAAAACCGTTGAAGCGCTTGACCGTCTGCTCCAGGGCGTCGGCCGGAACATCCATCTGGCGTGCGAGATCGCCGATGGTGTCGCCCCGCAGAACCGCGCCCCGCGAGATCAGCTCTTCGGGGAGGCGACGCTTCTTGAACGGGTTTGCCCCCGAGACGTATCTGCCCACATAGCCCTCGTCGAAAACCATCCAGCACGGCACCGCCTTGTTGGCGTACATCGCCTTGCCGACCTCGACGTATGAGTTCGACTCGTTGCAGAACCGCCTGCCGGTTCCGTCGACGTAGATGGCCCCGGGCCGCTGCCGGCCGCTCCCGAGCGCCTTCGCGGCATCACCTCCGTCGGCGATGAAAATCGATGGCAGCCACCATGCTTCGTCCAACAGGTCGGTTTTCGCGCCCAGGCGCATCGCCGTCTCCAACACCTCGCCGGTGTCGCCGGCGTTCGCGATCGACCAGCGCGCCTCGTTGGGCTGGTCGCCGCTGTAGCGGCGGCGCATGTCCGCGTTGCGGCTGAAGCCCCCCGCCGCGAGCAGTACGCCCTTGCGCGCCTCGATGTTCAGCGAGGCGCCGTCACGAGACACGCGCGCGCCGACGACGCGACCGTCCTCGACGATCAGGTCTTCCATTGCGGTGTTGGTCCAGATCGGCGGCTCGCCGCGCAGGTCGATCAGGACCTTGAGCATCTGACCGATGAGTGACGCACCGTTGGTGAGGATTTCGCGACGGCGGAGACGGGCCGCCCTGGTACGCGCGAACACGCGCGTCGCCACCGCGAAGGCCCGCGGCGATCGGTTGAAGTACTGCACCGAGCGCAGCTCGTTCGTCTTGAGGACGAACCCGCCGTAGTTCTTGGCCATCGAGGGTTGCACCTTGTCGCGCCAGTTGCCCAGCGCTGCGGCGTCGTACGGGATGCACTCGATCGCGCGACCAGCTTCGTTGCCGCCCTTATGATTCGGGTAGTAGTCGCTCCACCCCGGGCATCGCACGAATCGAATGCCCTTGCGGGTCAGGAAGGTGATCATCTCGTGGCCCGCGGTGAGGAACATCTCGCGGCGGGCCGGTGATGATGCCGGGCCGATGTCGCCGATGACGTCGTCGAAGTACGCCAGACCGTCTTCGTGCGAGTCCGGAATACCGTCGGCGCGCATCAGCGGGTTGTTCGGTACCCACACCATGCCACCGGAAAGTCCTGTGGAACCCCCCACCAGGGCTTGTTTCTCGATCACCAATGGCTCGATACCGCAATCCAGCGCCGCCACGGCCGCAACCAAGCCGCCGCCTCCGCTGCCCGCGATCAGCAGGTCGACGGAATGGTCCCAGGAGTTGGTCATGGTCCCTCCGAGCTGAATCCGAGGTCTGCGATTGGCACGTCGATGGTGGTGTTGGTCTTCTGGATCGCGGGTACCAGCGTCTCGTACGGCAGGCCGGCGAGAAAGCCGTCGACGACGCGTTCGAAGTTCGAGATCAATCCTTCGATCTGATCCGACAATCGCATGTATTCAAAGCCCTTGGAGTGCAGGCCTTTTTGCTGCCGGGGAAGGTTGGAGAAGTCTTGGGCCGGGATCGGCGGCCAGCGCGGGTCGTCGGGCGCCATCGGCTCCGGCGGTTGTGGCTTACCCGCGGAAAGATCCGAGGGTAGACGGGTGAGGGACCAGATTTCGAACAGCGTTTCCTCGGGGCCCAGCGGACGGATCCGGTACGACGAGGCGCTGCTGTACTGGGGCAGCAGAAAGTAGTGCGGGAAGCAGAAATTGATCGCCTCGACGATGCCGCGCCGCTGCAACTCGTTGAGGTCGGGGATGTCGCAGCCCCGGGCCCGATGCCACTGCACGATGGCATCGTTGAGGGTGCTGCGCCAGATGGCCATCGCCTCGGCCGGATCGGCCGGCAGCTCCATGTCCTGGAGGCCTTCGGCGATGCGGACGTCGTTCTCGTGGGTCATGCCGGCCATGCCCTCGCCGAGCGTCCGCATGAAATACAGGTTGGTCTCGATGAGTCCGGGTGGTCCCGAAGATGCGCGTGACGTGTTGGGCTGCGATGACGGCAGCAGCTGCGGATGGGTCTGCGGGACGTGGTAGCCCTCCATGAATGCCGCCGTTGCCAGCTTCCAATTCACCGGCAGCCGGCACGACTGCCACCACTCGACGCGCAGGGACTCCACTTTCCAGGCGTCGTAGATCGATGCGAAGGGCTCGAAGCAGTCGCGCAACGGAGGGGCGCCGTCGTCGAGGTTGATCCACGCGCATCCGCCCCAGAGCTCACATCTGACCGATACGAGGCCAAGATCTTCCGGGCTCAGGTTGTGCTCGTCGAACTCTTCGGGTCGCAAGACGAACGTGTTGCGTCCGTCGATGCCCCAGCACCAGCCGTGGAATGGGCAGACGAAGGTGCGCCGATTTCCGTTGCCCTCCACCAGCTTGACGCCGCGATGGCGGCAGGCGTTGTGGTATGCGCGGACATTTTCGCTGTCGACGCGCACCACGATGATCGACTCGTCGAGGATCTCGTACTCCACAAAGTCGCCCGGTTTGGGAATCTCTTCGAGACGACACGCCATCTGCCACACGCGTGGCCAGAACATCTCCGTCTCCAGCGCGTAGAACTCCGGGTCGTAGTACCGCTGCTTGGGGATTCGATCGGCGGTCTGGACCGCCCACGGCACCGGCAGCGGTGTCCAGTTCGCATCGATTCGCCCGTTGCTTATCGGGTTACCCATCTCCACAGCCATCTCGCCATCCCTTGTGTCCGCTCACACGATCCGTGATACCCGCCCCTGCCAGTAAAGTTCGCGGATGCGTCTCTTGTAGAGCTTTCCGTTCGGGTCCCGCGGCAATTCCGGGTCGAAGTCGACAGTGCGCGGGCACTTGTAGCCCGCGAGGTGAGCCCGGCAGTACTCGATCAGCTCGGCCTCGAGGTCGGGCCCGGGAGTGACGCCGTGGGCCGGTTGTACGACGGCCTTGACCTCCTCGCCGAACTCGTCGTTGGGGACACCGAACACCGCCGCGTCAACGAGTTTGGGGTGCATGACCAGCAGGTTTTCCGCCTCTTGCGGGTAGATGTTCACCCCGCCGGAGACGATCATGAACGTCGACCGGTCGGTCAGGTACATGTACCCTTCCTCGTCGACGTAACCCATGTCGCCCAAGGAACGCCACCCGCGTTCGTTGTAGATCGACGCGGTCTTGGCGGGGTCCTTGAAATACTCGAACTCAGGCCCACCCTCGAAGTAAAGCTCCCCGGACTCCCCGATGGGAAGCTCCTGCCCGTCGTCGCCCACCACATGCACCGGGGACATCGGTTTGCCCACCGAGCCGGGATGGGCGAGCCATTCGTTGGGGCCGATCGTGGTTCCCGCGAATCCCTCCGTGCCCCCGTAGTATTCGTGGATGATCGGTCCGAACCACTCCATCATCCGGTGCTTGACATCCACCGGGCAGGGGGCGGCCGCATGGATCACACACCGCAAACTGGAGACGTCGTATTTGTCTCGGACCGCTTCGGGGAGCTTGAGCATTCGCACGAACATCGTGGGCACGAATTGTGCGTGGGTGACACGGTGGGTCTCGATCAGTCGCAGCACGGCCTCGGCATCGAACTTGCGCATGACGATCGACGCCGCGCCGACCCGGTTGACCGCCATGGTGTAGTTCACGCCCGCGGCGTGGTACATCGGCGCGGGGGAGAGGTACACGCTCGACTGGTCCATCTTGTAGTGATGAATCAGCGCCATCTCGAGCACCGACTGCGCCCACGACCCGTTGCCGTCGGCCGGGAGCGACCGGCGGACGGCCTTGGGCCGTCCGGTGGTGCCCGACGAGTACAGCATCTCCGATCCGTCCGACACCGGTGGGGCATCGCCGGCCGCCGCCAGCGCTTCCTCGTAGGACTGGCATCCGGGCAGGTCACCCCCGACGGCGAGGTGAATGTCGACCTGCGCGTTGACATGCCGGACATGCGCGGCGAGTTCGGGCATCGAGGCATCGATGAAAACCGCCTTCGCGTCGGAGTCGTCGATGACGTAGGCGACCTCATCGGGGGTGAAGTGGGTGTTGACCGCGGTGTAGTACAGCCCGGAAAGTTGGCAACCCCAGGTGATTTCGAAGAACTCTTGCCGATTCGGCAGGACCAGGGCCACGCCGTCGCCGGTGCGCAGCCCGGCATCGTGCAGGACCGCGGCCACCCGTTGGCTTCGGGCATACAGCTCGCCGTACGAGATCGCGTCGCCGTCGATGATCATGGCCGGCGCCTGGCCGGCCGTGATCGCGTGATCGGCGATGTTCACGTGCCGGCCTAGGTGGTGGCTGCGCCATCGGACGCGGCCGCGGCCGCCTGGCGGCGCGCCTGCTCGGACGGCAACACCTTGTCCTTGAACACCGTCTGAATCAGCTCCTGCACATCCTTGCTGACCGACGCGAGCGCGACCAGGTCGTTGGAGCTCTGCCAGTGCACCCGCATGCCCATCAGCTCCCACGCCCGTTTCAGGTTGGCCTTGGTCGCCAGCAGCGTCGTCATCGGCGCCTGGGCGATATGGCGGGCAATGGCTTCCACCCGGTCGTTGAGTTGTTCCCGCGGCACGACCTCATTGACCAGACCGACCTCGAGCGCCTTCTTGGCGTCGATGACCTCGGCGAGGTACAGGTAATACGCCGCGCGTCGCCAGTTCATGAAAACCCAGGGCTCGATTGAGCATTCACCGGAGGGCATGCCGAATCCCTGCAGCGGCGGATAGGAGAAGTAGGCGTCCTCGGAGGCGATGACGATGTCGGTGGTCAGCCCGTAGTGGGTGCCCCCACCGACGCAGTAGCCGTGCACCTGCGCGATGGTCGGCTTCGAGAACTCCCACAAGTTCAGGATCGGCTTGACGAACAGGTCGGTCTGCGGCTTCCACGGCGTGCCCATCACCTTGGCGGCCTCGACGAACGCCGGGTAGTCGACGGCGTTGTTGCCGATGGCGTGTCCGGAGCAGAAGCCCTTGCCGTTGGCCTTCAAGATCAGCACTTTGATGTCGTAGTCGCGGTCGGCGTCCAGCAGCGCGGCGTCGACTTCTTCGGCCAGCTTCTGGTCCTGGGCGTTGGCCTTCTCGGGCCAGTTGAGCGTGACGCGTGCGATCGGGCCTTCTTTTTCGTAGATGATCCTCTCGCGGGTCTCGTTGAGGTCCATATGCTTTACCTTTCGTGTTTATTTCGCTATCTGGTTATGAAGTGATGACGCCGATTTGGGCGCCGATGTCGTAGGTGGTCCCTATTTGGCCCGTCCATTGCACGATGCCTGAGGCTCCGGCTTCGATTTCCTGTTCCGCCTTCTCGGTGGCGATCACGTAGATCGGCGTTCCCTCTTCGACGCGCTCGCCCGTGTCGACGAGGAGGTCGGTGAGTTCGGCTTCCGAAACCGCCACCGACACTCGCGGAATGCGAATAATGAAGTCAGCCATGCACTCTGGCTTTCCCCGCCCTTACTGTCCTTTCCAGGGTGCGCTGGGCGGCTGCAACGATGCGCGCCGGCGACGGATACACCTGCGCCTCTAGCGCGGCGGCGGCCGGGTTGGGGACGAACCTGGCGCCGACGCGCTCGATGGGGGCGGCCAGCTCGTCGAACAATTCGGATTGCAGGGTCGCGGCGATCTCGGCCCCGGGCCCGGCGAATTGTACGGCGTCGTGGGCGATCACGACCCTCCCGGTGCGCCGGGCGGATTCGACAATGGTGTCGACGTCGAGTGGCACCAGGGTGCGCAAATCGACGACCTCCGCGCTTACGCCCTGTTCGGCCAATGTCGTCGCGGCGGCGAGTGCGTCGTGCACGCTGCGTCCGTAGCTGATCAGCGTCACGTCGGTACCGGACCGTTTGATGTCGGCCTGGCCGAGGGGAATTGAGAATCCCGGCTCGACGGGGACGAGCCCCTTCTTACCTTGCAGCCGGATCGTCTCGATGAACAGGCAGGGGTCCTCATCGAAGATCGCGGCCGTCAGTAGGCCTTTGCCGTCGCGCGGAGTGGAGGGCACGATCACCTTCATACCGGGAATGTGCATGAACCACGCCTCGAGGCTCTGCGAGTGCGTGGCACCGGTGGCCAGCCCTCCGTAGACCTGGGTGCGGACGGTGATCGGAGCCGTCGTTCGCCCTGCGGTCATGAACCGCAATTTGGCGGCGTTGTTGATCAGCTGGTCGGCGGCGATGCCGATGAAATCCATGATCATGATCTCGGCCACCGGCCGCATCCCGTCTATCGCCGCGCCGATCGCGGCGCCGACGATCGCGGCTTCCGAGATGGGCGTGTCCAATACCCGTTCGTGGCCGTACTTCGTGGACAACCCCGCCGTCGGCCCCGATGCGCCCGGGTCGGCAATGTCCTCACCGAGCAGGAACACCCGGTCGTCGGCCTCGAGCGCCTCGTCGAGCGCGAGGTTCAGCGCCTCGCGCATGGTCATCTCTCGTTCTTCCGTCATCTTCAGTCCTCAGACCGGGAACTTGATCGGGGTCGCGTACACGTCACGGTCGAGTTCGTCGATCGATGGGGGATCCGCATTCATGACCGTCCTCAGGGCGTCTTCCACCGTCGCCAACGCCTCATTGTCGATGCGCTCGAGCTCCGCCTCGCCGCAGATGCCGGCTTCGGTGAGGTGGCTGCGAAACCGCGGCACCGGGTCGGCCGCCATTGCCGCGGCCAGTTGTTCCTTGGGGATGTAGGGCATCCGGTCACCGAAGTAGTGGCCGCGGAAGCGGAAGGTCACGCACTCGATGAACGTGGGCCCCTCGCCGCCGCGGGCCCGCCGCAGGGCTTCGTCGAGCGCCGATTTCACCGCCAGCGGGTCATTGCCGTCGACGCGCACACCCGGCATGCCGTAACCGGCCGCCCGTTCGGCGACGTGCGTGAGCTTCATGGTGTCCGACGTCGGCGTCATCTCGGCGAAAAGGTTGTTCTGGCACACGAAGACCAGCGGCAGATCCCACAGCGCGGCCATGTTGGCCGCCTCGTGGAACGAGCCGGTGTTCGTCGCGCCGTCACCGAAGCTGACCACGGTGACGCGGTCGAGGCCTTTGCGCTTGCCCGCCATCGCCAGCCCTACGGCCACCGGCGGTCCGGCGCCGACGATTCCGGTCGAGAGCATGACTCCCTTGTCGGGGTTGGCGATGTGCATGGTGCCGCCCTTGCCGCGGCTCGCGCCGACGGTGCGGCCCATCATCTCGCCGTAGATCTCCTCGAGCGGGACCCCCTTGCCGATGAGATCGTGCAGTCCGCGGTAGGTCGTCACCAGCTGGTCGTCGGGCCGAAGCGCTACTCCCATCGCGGCGGCGATGGCCTCTTGGCCGCGCGACGGCCAGTACACGCACATGAACTCGCCGGTGCTGATGCCCTTCGAGAGTCGGTCATCGGCCGCCTTCATCAGGACCATCAGTTCGTAGAGGCGACGCTCGACGTGTGCCGCGGAGTGCCCGTCGCTCACCGATTGCCTCCAGCTCCGTTGCCCGGCAGCATGATTCGTGTCATCGTCGTCACGCGCCCGGCCAAGGCTTGACCTTCAGGAACCCGCCCGCGTCCACGCGGAGTTGCTGGCCCGTGATGTAGCGCGCCGCGTCGGAAGCCAGGAACAACACCGCCTCGCTGATGTCCTCGGGTTCGACGTAGGGGACGGGCATCGCCTGAACGACGGGGAAGACCGGCTCGGCGTCCTCGCGGGTCGGTTCCTTCAGGTCGGGCCGGAAGGCCCGGTACATCGGTGCGCTGTGCAACATGTCGGTGTTGACGTTCGTGGGATGCACCGCATTCATCCGGATGGAGAACCGGGCCAGGGCCAAGGCAAAGTCGTTGACGTAATGCGCGGCAGCGAGTTTCGCAAACGCGTAACCGGCTCCGCCGGGGCCGCCGTCGATGCCGGTGGTGTTCATCGACGACATGAACGCCGCGTTGGACCCGATCACGATGATCGACGCGCCGGCCTGCAGATGTTTAAGGCTCGCGTGTACCAGGTTGAGCACGCCGATGAGGTCCACGTCGACGGCGTCGGCGAACGCCTGCGGGCGGTAGGCCCGCAGTGAGCGGGCAGATCCCGGCGTTGGCGACCACGATGTCGAGACGGCCGAACTCGGCAACACCCTGTTCGATAGCGGCGGCCAGGGCCACCCGGTCGCGAACGTCGGCGATCGCCGTGACCGCGCGCTGCCCCTCCTTTTCGACCAGCCGGGCCGTCTCGTCGAGGTCCTCCGGCCGGGCCAGTGGGTACTCATTGGTTTCGATATCTGCGCAGAGATCGACCGCAATGATGTCGGCGCCTTCGGCGGCCAGTAACCGCGCATGCGAACGTCCCTGGCCGCGCGCGGCCCCACTGATCACGGCCACCTTGCCCGCTACCCTGCCCATCGCCCGTCCTTTGTCCGAGTGGCTAATTCAGCGACCCACATTGGGGGCCAAGGCAATTCGCTACCGCAGTTGTCGCAGGGCAACGCGCCCACCGCAACGCGGATCGGGATCGGACCAATCGTCGGCTCCATCGCATCTCTTCCACGAAAAAACTGCGCGTGGCTGCAGCCGGGCTATAAATATCCCTTAGAGTAGCTAGAATATCTAAAATAGCAAGAAATGGTCACGAGGAAGGGTTTTGCGATGTCCGGCGTGCACGGTGGCGTGCTCCAAGGTGTCCGAGTTGTCGAGTTGGCGTCGTGGACCTACGTACCGTCGGCCGGTGCCGCTTTGTCCGACTGGGGCGCCGACGTGATCAAGGTGGAAGGCGTCGTCTCGGGTGATCCCGGACGCGCGCTGGTCGTCGGCCCGTTCACCCGCGAAGCCGCCCGTCCGGATGCCGACTTCATCCTCGAGTTGGGCAACCGCGGTAAGCGCAGCATCGCCGTCGACGTCAAATCCGAACTGGGCCGCGACTTGTTCGGCCGGCTGTTGGCCAGTGCGGATGTCTTCCTGACCAATTGGCTGCCCGGCGCACTCGAGCGGGCCCGACTGACCGTCGACGACATTCGCGCGTTCAATCCGAAGATCATCATCGCGCGCGGCACCGGGCTGGGAGTCCGGGGCCCGGATCGGGATCGCGGCGGGTTCGACGCCGCCACGTATCTGGCGCGTGGCGGGGTCGCGTACACGATCACGCCGTTCGGAAGCGAAACGCCCTCCGTCCAGGGTCCGGCATTCGGTGACCTGCAGGGTGGCGCGACGCTGGCGGGTGGTGTGTGTGCGGCGTTGTTCCACCGGGAGCGGACCGGTGAACCGACGATCGTCGATTCCTCGCTGCTGGCGCAGGCGATGTGGGCCATCGCGCCGTCGATTTCGGCGGCCGATTTCTTCGATATCGATGGCATCCCCGGCGCGCCGCCCGGGGTCGCCATCAATCCACTCGTCAACAGGTACAAGACCAAAGACGGCAGATGGATTCAGCTGGTGTTCTTGCAGCCCGACAAGTACTGGGCCGGTTTCTGCGGACGCATGGGTCTCGCGCAGCTGGCCACCGATGAGCGATTTGTTCCGTCGAGCAACCTGATCGCCAATGCCGCAGCGGCCACCGAGATCGTGGCGACCGCCTTCGCCGCCCACGACCTTGCGCACTGGCAGAAGGTTCTCGAAGACGAACCCGGCGTGTGGGGCGCCTTGGCGACGCCGCGGGAGACCCTCAACGACCCCCAGGTCGAACCCAATGGGTACGTGGTGACAAACGTCGACGATCATGGGGAGAAGTACCGAATCGTCGCCGCGCCCGTTCAATTCGATGAAACGCCGCCGGCTCCGGCACGCGCCCCCGAACACGGGCAGCATACCGAGGAAATTCTGCTCGAACTCGACGTCGACTGGGACGACATCGTCAGGGCAAAGGACCGCAAAGCCATCCTGTGAGGCGCACCGATAGCGCCGACGTGTTGCGGCCAAAAGCCCACTGGCACAAGGGCTATAGACGACAGTGACTTGAAACGTCCGCCCCGGAGGGCGACCGGGAGGCACCCGTGTCTAGAGGACGGGTTAGTTCGCAGATACGCCAACGCATGATGACGACGAACTTAGCTGGCGCAGCGCCAGGACTTTGTTGCAATACCGCAACGACCTGGCTGATCCGGGCGCGCCTCGCAAGCTTGCGCTCGTCGGGGCCATAGCGTCGCTTCGTCACCTCATATGTCCCGAGATGGCCAAAGCCCGTCTCAGACAGGCCTGACACGTGGGAGGTGACGATGAGCAGATTCGTCGAGTCGATGCTCCGCAGTGCAGAGTCGAGTAGTCGCGGGCTGGTGACCGGTGACCCTGGTGTGCCAGTTCGGTCGACCTGGGGTGAGGTCCACCAGCGCGCCCGGCGCGTAGCGGGTGGGTTGGCCGCGTTGGGGGTCGGCCACGGTGATCGGGTGGGTTTGCTGGCCGGTGCCCCGGTGGAGATCGCCCCCACCGCGCAGGGCGTGTGGTTGCGGGGCGCGTGTTTGACGATGTTGCATCAGCCGACACCGCGCACCGATCTGCGAGCGTGGGCGCACGACACCTTGGCGGTCATCAGCATGATCGACGCGACGGTGGTGATCGTGTCGGATCCGTTCATGGCCGCGGTGGCGGTGTTGGCCGAGCACGGCGTCGCGGTGGTGACGATCGCCGAACTATTGACCGCGGCACCGACCGACGTCGTCGGCAGCGGCGAGAACGATCTGGCGCTTCTGCAGTTGACGTCGGGCTCGACGGATTGCCCCAAGGCGGTGGCCATCACGCATGCCAACGTGATCGCCAACGCCGAGGCGATGTTCGCCGGTGCCCAGTACGACCTGGATTCCGATGTGATCGTGAGCTGGTTACCGCTGTTTCATGACATGGGTATGACCGGGTTTTTGACGGTGCCGATGTTGTTTGGTGCCGAATTGGTCAAGATCACGCCGGTCGACTTCTTGGCGGATATCTTGTTGTGGCCCAGGTTGATTGACAAGTACCGGGGTACGATGACCGCGGCACCGAATTTTGCCTACGCATTGCTGGCGAAGCGGTTACGTCGGCATGCCAAACCTGGTGATTTTGATCTGTCGTCGTTGCGGTGGGCGTTATCGGGTTCCGAACAGGTCGATCCGGCTGATGTGGCAGACCTTTGTGAGGCCGGGGCACCGTTCGGGCTGCGTCCTGAGGCGATTTTGCCGGCTTATGGGATGGCAGAGGCCACGGTGGCAGTGTCGTTTTCGGAATGCGGCGGTGGACTGGTCATCGATGAGGTCGACGCCGACATGCTCGCGGTGCTGCGTCGGGCAGTGCCCGCCACCACCGGCAACACCCGCCGGTTGGCCTCGTTGGGACCATTGCTGGACGGTTTGCAGGCCCGCATCGTTGATGAGGACGGCGCCGTCCAGCGGACCCGGGGCGTGGGGCTCATCGAAGTTCGGGGAGACCCCGTGACATCCGGATATGTCACGGCGGCCGGTTTTGTGGCCGTCCAAGACCATCAGGGCTGGTTTGACACCGGGGACCTGGGTTATCTCACCGAGCGGGGCCACGTTGTGGTCTGCGGCCGGGCGAAGGACGTGATCATCATGGCCGGACGCAACATCTACCCCACTGATGTGGAACGTGCCGCAGGGCGGGTCGTCGGCGTGCGTGCTGGATGTGCGGCGGCCGTCCGGCTTGACGCCGGCCATTCCCGGGAATCGTTTGCCGTGGCGGTGGAATCGAACAACGTCGACGACCCGGCGCAGGTGCGGCGCATCAAGCATGAGGTGGCTCATGAAGTGGTCACCGAAGTCGCGGCTCGACCACGCAATGTGGTGGTACTGGCCCCGGGTGCGATTCCCAAGACGCCGTCGGGCAAGCTGCGCCGCGGTTACGCGCTGTCGCTGGTTACCTGATGGTCCCGGGGGGACGCCGGTGGCGTAGCGTCACGGGTGAGCCGTTTCGTTGTCAGCGGTGGTCCATTGCGCGATCGGCGCGAATGACACCCACGGGCAATGTGATTCCTCCGTCGGTCCCGCGCCCGTGGGGCCGGCGACGCTGAGCGTGAGGGAACCGCCCATGGGTTGTGCAGCCCCAGTTATCGCCCGACGGCCAGACGCTCCGAGTCCGGCTCTGCCGCGCAAGTGCGCCACCGTGATTATCGGGTGCGCGCAGTGGCGACTTCGGCACCTCCGATGATTTATCCGATCGGGGCCCGACGCCAAGCCACCCCCATCCGGCTGTCGGTGGCCCGCGAGCTCGGCCGTGACATCGACGGCGCGTGGTGGCCACGTGCAGATCGCATCACCAGTGAACTACCGAATCTTGTCGCGGTCCTGACTCCTTTGCTCGGAGAGATCGCCTCCATCAACGTCAACTGGTCACCACTCCAACGACCACCCGATCTCAACTGGCCGGGATGGGAACACAAGCGCCAGCACGTAATGACCGTCAGTGGCACGCATGCGTGCGCTAACCTGCTGATCATCTCTTTCGCGACCCACAGCGCGCTGGCCTTAATGGTGTTGCGCTGCGCCGCAAACCTACCCGTTGAGGCCGCTGACCGTGACAAGCGCGCATTTCCAATCGCGGGCTCGATCCTGCGGGCCGCGCAACAACAACGCGCATCCGGCCCGTCGCTGATCCCAACGGACCCCGGCGGGTCCGGCTGCGCGCTTACCGCGCAGTAGTTGCGGGGCCCGGCCCACTTAGCCAATACCGGTGATCCGGTGAATTACACTGTCTCGCAGTGGATTCCAAACAAGACGAGACCAGTGGAAATTGCCTCAAGCCGCCGGTCATTTCCGCGGATTCGGATGCCCGGCAGCCACGATGGCCGCTCTTCAGGTGGCTACCTTCTGGTCCCGAAACGGTCACGGGTGCATACCGATGCGCACGACGATCTGGCATAGCGGGGCGGATGCACAATCATGGCAGAAGGCGCCATTACGTCCAGGCGCAGCAGGAGGTATCGACAGCATGATGACGAGTTGGGCTCCCGCCCAGACTTCGCATGGCCCCAACTCTGGCCGAATTCTGGACACCGCGCGCGGCATTCTGATCGGCCTTCGCCGCTGCCCGTCACACGTCGCTTTCGATGAATTGCACAGTGCGGCAGTACGTCACAAGGTGCCGGTATTCGCGATGGCGTGGGCGTTGGTCCACCTGGCCGGCGATGGCGAGAAGACGCCCAGCTTCGTCGATGCGCAGTCCGCGGCTCGTCACGAGTGGGGCTCGCTGTTCGCCGGGTCGGCCGCGGCGACATGTTGAGCCGCGATTAGAAGCTTGGCACGACCGGGGTGCCCGGGGGGTACTCCGGTCGTTGCCAACCAGCAGTCAGTCGCCGCGACTGGTCGGCGAAATCGCGCTCGTGGGCGGCACAAGCTCACTAAGGTGTTCCGCATCGTGGACTACTACATCGTGGACTACTAAGAGCCGAGATGTGGACCCGAGGAGCCTGGGTGAGCGCGCTACCTGCCGGTCGGCACTTTTTCCGGGGCGACGTGGGGTACGAAGCCGCCCGCAGCGGAACCGTTTGGCATCAGCGAGTGCCCGACCGCTATCCCGAGCTGATCGTGCAGGCCGTCGACGCGGACGAAATCGTCGCCGGCATCCGCCATGCCAGGGCCAACGGCCAGCACGTGAGCATCGTTTCTGGCGGACACAGCTTTGCGGCCAGCCACCTCCGCGACGGGGCCGTTTTGCTCGACGTCAGCCGCCTCGACCACGCGACGATCGACGCCGAGAAGGGCCTGGCCGTCGTCGGCCCGGGCAAGGGCGGCAGTCTCCTCATGGCCGACCTGGAGGCGCAGGGCATGTTCTTCCCGGGCGGCCATTGCAAGGGCGTCTGCGTCGGTGGCTACCTCTTGCAGGGCGGCTACGGCTGGAACAGCCGCATCTACGGCCCGGCGTGCGAGAGCGTCGTCGGCCTGGACGTGATCACCGCCGACGGCGAGCACATCCATTGCGACGCGGACAATCACGCCGATCTGTACTGGGCCGCGCGCGGCGCCGGCGCGGGCTTTTTCGGCGTGGTGACCTCTTTTCACCTGAAGCTGTATCCGCGCCCGGCCGCCTGCGGCACCAGCGTCTATGTCTACCCATGGGATGTGGCCGACGAGGTTTACACCTGGGCCCGCGGCATCAGCGCCGAAGTGGACCGCCGCGTCGAGCTGCAGGCTCTCGCGACCCGCAGTGTCCCCGAGATGGGCATCGACGGACCGGGAATCGTCTTCGCGTCGCCGGCGTTCGCCGACTCCGAAGAAGAAGCCGAAAAGGCCCTTGCCATATTCGGCACCTGCCCGGTCATGGATCGAGCGTTAGTCAAAGTCCCTTATATGCCAAGCGATTTGCCCGCCTGGTATACCGCAGTAATGGCCCACTACCTCGGCGACCATCGTTACACGGCGGACAACATGTGGACGTCGGCGTCGGCCGAGCAGCTGCTGCCGGGCATCCGGGCGATCCTCGATACGATGCCGCCGCACCCGTCGCACTTCCTCTGGCTGAACTGGGGACCCTCCCCACCGCGCCAAGACATGGCCTACAGCGTGGAAGACGAGATCTACCTCGCCCTGTACGGCTCGTGGAAGGATGCGTCCGACGACGACAAGTTCTGTGACTGGGCACGCTCTAACATGGCCGCGATGTCCCACCTGGCCACCGGAATTCAACTCGCCGACGAAAACCTCGGCCAACGTCCGGCGAAGTTCGCCACCGACGAGGCGATGGACCGCCTCGACCAGGCCCGCGCCATCTATGACCCCGACGGTTTGTTCAACAGTTGGATGGGTCGACTCTGATGGCTGGCGATCTTTACCTGGGCTACCGCAACGACGACGCCAACACGCCATTCGGCAAGTTCTTCAAGCCCGAGATGGCCCCGCTGCCACAGCATGTCGTCGCGGCGCTACAACACGGCCCGCAGGGCGGGATGGCCCTGTTGGCCTTCGACGACGCCGCGAGCGTCGCCGACGAGGGGTACCAGCAGACCGAGAACGGTTATGGAATTCTCGACGACGGCAGCTTCCACGTGTCGGTACGCACCGACATGCCCGGGGTTTCCCCCGCGATGTGGGCATGGTGGTTCGGCTGGCACGGTTGCGACACCCGCCGCTACAAGCTGTGGCACCCGCGAGCGCACCTTTCGGCCGCCTGGAGGGACGCGCAAGACGGAGTTCAAGGCACCGGCCGGGGTTACCTCGGCCGCTCGTCGATGATCAGTGAATACATCGGCTCGACGATGCTCAACGCGGCAATCCAATTCGTCGCGCCGGCGGCCATGGGCTGTCCCCCCGACAGCGACAATGCGGTGTCGATCTGCGCACGGCTTGGCTCCGGTGACGCGCCGGTGGACGCGGGATGGTTCATCCACCACATCCGGTCGACGCGGGACGGGGCCGAGATGCGGTCACGGTTCTGGATGGGCGGACCGCACATCGCCGTGCGCAACGCCCCGGGCGTGGCGTCCCGGGCGGTGCGTCCGATCGCGTCGCGAGTGTTTGGGACCTCGGAGGCCACCGCCCGCAATCTGCTGGTGCACTGCGCACAGGAGATGAACCACCTGGCGGGTTTCCTGCCCGAGCTGCACGACACATTCGGCGACGAGTAACCAGGCTCAGGTGAATGCCGGCGCGACAAACCGTTGAACCACTTGCCGTTCGGTCTCGTCATCGCCCGCGGGCCAGTACATCAGTGACAGCACAACACGAACCACCCAATGTGCGGCCTGGGGGTCACTGTCGGTTAGCCCGGTGAGATCGGTGGCGAAGCGCGCCAACAGCGGCGATCCGGTCAGCCACACCATTTCGTTGGCCCGGACCGAGCTGATCATGAGCTGATAAAGGGGGTCGGCTCGGATCAGCCTGAGTGCCACCGTGATTGCGGTGACAACCCGCTCCGGTCCGCTCATCGTGTCGACGGTCTGACGCACCGTTTCGATGATGCGGGAGGCCGTGCGGGCGACGACTGCATCGCGGATTTCGGCCTTCCCGCCCACATAGCGGTAAATCGTCGCCCGAGAACAGTGGACCCGTTTGGCCAACCTGTCGATGTCGAAGGTATCCAGGCCTTCGCGCGTGATCATGTCCGTGGCGGCGGCATAGATGCGCTCGGGGGCGATCGCCCGGCGATCGCCCCCGACCAGCCAATCGTCACGCGGCACCGATCACACCCTTCGATCGAGATCTACAACGGTTGATATCTCACCGTGAGACGCATATCGGCTTTTTTCTCACTGTAGCCGCAGGTCGCGGATCCGCACTGAGATCGCGGCACCCAACGCCGTCGGATAGCGGGTTTCAACTTCACGTGGAGGCATTGACGTGCAGATATCCCGCCGATCAGGCTGAAAATGTGACAGTCGTTAGCGAGGCCGGCGCCTTCTTCGGCCCCGAATCCCTGCAAGACCCGTACCCGCTCTACGAACGGATGCGTGCCGGCGGGGCGGTCCACCGAATTGGCGGCTCGGACTTCTATGCCGTCTGCGGTTGGAACGCGGTCAATGACGCCATCAGCCGACCCGAGGACTTCTCGTCGAACCTCACCGCCACCATGACCTACACGGCCGAGGGCGCCGTCAGGGCATTCGAGATGGACCCCCTGGGCGGACCCACCCACGTGCTGGCCACCGCCGACGACCCCGCCCACGCGGTACACCGCAAGCTGTTGATACGCCAACTGGCGGCCGGGCGGATTCGCGCCATGGAGCGGTTCGTCGGTGAGACGGCCGACCGCCTATGGAGCGAAGGCCTTTGTGACGGACGCATCGAATGGATGGGCGCCATCGCCAACCGCCTGCCGATGATGGTCGTGGCCGAGCTCATCGGTGTGCCCGGCACCGACACCGCTCAGTTGGTGCAATGGGGGTACGCGGCCACCCAGCTGCTGGAAGGTCTCGTCAGCGAAGAACAGCTCGCCGCCGCGGGTGTGGCCGTCATGGAGCTGAGCGGCTACATCAACGACCAATTCGACTGTGCCGCAGCCGATCCCCAGGACAATCTGTTAGGCGACCTCGCGACCGCCTACGCCGCGGGCGAGGTAGACCAGATCACCGCCCAGGCGATCATGGTGATCTTGTTCGCCGCGGGCGGAGAGTCGACCGCGTCGTTACTGGGCAGCGCGGCGTGGATGCTGGGGCAACGGCCCGATATCCAGCAACAGCTGCGCGAAAACCCCGAGCTGCTAACGGCATTCATCGAGGAAACGCTGCGTTACGAGCCACCGTTCCGCGGCCACTACCGGCACGTACGGAACGACACCACACTGGCCGGCGTCGACCTGCCCGCCGACTCGCGGCTGTTGCTGTTGTGGGGCGCGGCCAACCGGGATCCGTCCCACTTCGAGACGCCCGGGGAGTTCCGCCTCGATCGCTCGGAGGCGAAGGCGCACATCAGCTTTGGCAGGGGAGCGCATTTCTGCGTCGGCGCTGCGCTGGCGCGCCTGGAGGCCGTGATCGTCTTGCGGTTGCTGCTCGATCGCACGTCGGAGATCAAGGCAGCCGAAGTCGGGCGGTGGTTGCCGAGCATCCTGGTCCGGCGCCTCGAGCGTCTCGAGCTGGCCGTCACATGACCGCCGCTATGTGACGGTGCGATGAAAGTGCTTGCCGTGCTAACCCTCTCGGGCATCGACGCCATCAACTAAGCAGATCGGTCGGCGGGTGGGGCGCACCGAGCACAACGAACGCCTCGACCGCCGTCGCCTGCTCGAAACCCTCGACCTCCACGCGCCACTCGTAGATTCCCGGCTCCAGGGGTATTCCGGCCGGGATGTTCAGGGTGAGCGGCATGCGAACCGACGTGCCGTGGATCGACCCGGGGGGACGCCCGGCCTCTGCCGCCGCTTCAAAGGAGATCGGCTGAGGCCCCTGCGTCCCCGTCACTGTCACCGGCTTGCCGTCGGTGGTCAACAGTTGGCATCTCAGCTTGTGCTGTTTGTTGGTTTCATCCCAGTCGATGTCAAGAAACACCACCAAAGCGAAAGGGGGAGTGGGTGTTTGGCACTGCCGCCAGCCCAGCCCGAGGGCGTGGACCTTTCCGGATTGAGCGTCGGCGTGTGCCGCGTCCGCCAGGAACACGCTGATCTTCATGCGTCGGCCGACGCCGCGATCGGTCTTCCGGTTGCCACGAGATCCTTCCCCGGTCTTATCCGCTGGATCCTACGCTGAGACCGGATCAGCGACCGGGACCTGACATGCTCGCTAAGGGACATTCGGTCATTATGGTGCGGACGGCGGTTGGCACGCACCCTCGGGTGCCGGCGGGTCTCGCTCCGCCGACCGCGCCGACGGGTCGGCGTGCGACGTAGGAAAACCATCGGCGCAGCGCCCCGTCGGCGCTTCAGCGGGACGTGGCCAGTGGGTGAGCCTCGCTAGGAAGCGGCGCCCTTCGGGGGTGCGCCTGGATCCTCGGGTTGGGTCAGTTTCTCCGGGCAGTACGCGGAGGCCGCGATCGCCGCGAACTTGGCGGCCCCGGGGCCCGCGAACCCCGGATTGCGGTCCTGCAGGTTCTTGACGATTTCCTCGCCCGTCATTCCCCCGTCGGCCAAACTGCACACCTGTTTGCCGGCGTTTATCGCGCGGTCGGGGTTCAGGTAAGTCACCCCCGCTTGGCTGAGTGCGATGAGGAAGGTCTGGTCTTTGGCGTCGGGGTCGGCATAGGCAGGGGCGGCCGTACCGATGACCACGGCGGCACTTGCCAGCAACAGTAGGAGTCTCATAGTTCCGTGATTCTCGCAAAGTGGCGGTGAGCATGCATCCAACGGGACGTTAACGGAAGCTGGCCAACAGCTTCCGCCGCGATGAAGTCTCAAAGGCCCTGTGCACCAACGTGAATAAAGCTATTCCAAATCGCTTGCGGGCGGCAGCTGGCGAGGACCTTCGGGTGCACGCAGTTCGCGCGGTCCATCTCGCTCCGCCAAGGCGGGCCTGCGTTCGTGCTGCACGGACCCCAGCGACAGGTCCTCCGTGTTGCTTGCTGACCGCGGCAACGACGAGAGCTGCTCATGGGTAGCCGGATGGTGGGAGGGTTGGTGGCCGGGTTCTTCGCGCGACGACGCGATCCGGCGTCCGGCGGCGGAGGGGATTTCGCCGGTCGCGGCCTGGAGCGGCGCCTGCTCGCCGGTATCGGTGCTTTCGGAGTTGACCGTCACCTTGCGGTGCCGCTTGAGCAAGAACGTGATCTCCTCGACCTCTTCGAACACCTGTCGCGCGGAGCGCAGCGGCTGAGTCGTGTTGTCGATCACCCGCGCGACGAACGGCGGAACCAGCGGGCGGACCCAGCGAGCCGCGGCCTTGGTGGCATCCGGAATCGACGGGATCAACCGCGTGCCGCGCTCATCGTGTGGCTCAACCTCGCCGCCCGGCTCGATCCGTGCCGGCAGATTCTCGGCCCCCGCATTCCGCGCATCGGCGGGGAACTGGGTGATCGATCGGCTGGCCGCCTCGGCTTCCGCGGCGATCGGCAAGTACATGTCGTTCTCCACCGACTCGAAGGTACGCCGCGAGGACGCGCTCACTGGAGCATCGAGGGCGTCCATGACTCGGCGGCGTTGATGTTCCCGGTCGATTTCGGTCTGCGCCTCGATGGCAAGCCGGGCCTGCGTGAGTTGGTGGTCGGCCCACATGATTTCGGCCTCGCGGCGAACCTCGGCCCGCTTGATCGCGATCGCGGTCTCGGCCTCCAGTTCGGCGCGTTCGCGGTCCGCGCGCGCCGTCGCATGGCGGTCGTGGGTCGTCTCACCGCGCCACAGCCGCAGTATCAGCGGCAGCAGGTAAACCAACGCAAAGAACACGATCGTCAGCAGCCGCAGTGCCCACGCCCCGGTGCTGGCGAACGTCAGGTCGTTCATGGCGACCCAGCGTGCCCCGAGACCCCGCCCGGCCTCGGCGACGGCGTTTTGGCGTGCGTCGGCGACGGTCTGCTGCTGTTGGGAGATTCTGGCGTCCAAGTCGGGTGCCTGGCGGTCGCGAGCCGCCGACACGTTGTCCAGCTCATGCTGCGCGTCGGCGAGAAGCTGGTTTGCCGTCCGCGTTTCGGGCCCGGCGCCGGGAACGCCGGTGATCCGCGTCTGCGGGCAGGGCGGGGTGGGATTGTATTCGCACCGTGCGACGACCAAGGCCCGGTCCTGGTGCTCGCGAGCCTGTTCGACGGCGCTGTCGAGTCGACCGCGCGCATCCCTGGTTTGTTGCAGGGATGCCGACGCCTGTGCGACGGCCGGCGTCGAGTCGGCGTTTCGCAGGGCTTGTTCGTGCAGGCGGCGGTCGATCGAGCTGGAAAAGAGGACGAGCGCGGCGAGCTCGCCGACGACGACGCCGACCGCCACCGCGACGGCCACGCGTCCCGCGATGCCGGCCCAGCCCCGGTCGGGCCCGCTCGCGATGCCGCGGGTCACCGCGCCCACCAGCAGGCCGAAGACAAGCGCGAGCGGCACGATCGCCAGCATTGGCCAGCGTGCCGACTCGCTGACGACCAAGCCCGCGATGAGCCAGGCCAGTGCGGCTCCGAACAACACGATCGCTCCGGCTACGGCGTGGGTGGACCGCTCGTGGCGCTCACCGAGTTCACGCCAGTGCCCGCCGCCAAGCCAGGTGAACACACCCTCGACCCGGGACGCGAACGAGCGCGGCTCAGCAAATTCCTGGGCGCACATTAGCTCCAAACACCTCCAAGTCTTTCAAGCCTCCCAGGCCGACGGCCGACACACCGAATCCAAGCGCCCGGGTGTGGTGTTGTTCACAGCACAAAGGTCGGGTGCGGATCACATCCTCGTGATGCGCGACGCGTTCGTCGCCTCATCCCGGGCCGCATATGGCCCGAAATTTGCTCGACTCGAGCAGATCAGCGACCGTTCCGGGAGGCGACGTGAGACGGTATAAGCCTATGCAAAATCACGAGTATGTCACCTACGAAGAATTCGGCCGTAGATTCTTCGAGCTCGCCGTCACCCCCGGCCGTGTCGCAGCTGCCTTCGAAGCTATCGCGGGCCACGAATTCGCCATGGAGCCGATCGCTCAAGGCCCCGGCGGGATCGCCAAGGTGAGCGCCAACGTCAAGATCAACGACCCCAAGGTGACGCGGACCGTGGGTGACAGCATCACCTTCGTCATCCACATTCCATTGTCGATCGATCTGCTCCTCGACCTCAGGCTAGATAAGCAGCGGTTTAAGGTCTCGGGAGACATCGCCCTGCGCGCCACGGCACGAGCCGCCGAACCGCTTCTCCTGATCGTCGACGTGGCAAAACCGCGGCCTTCGGACATCACCGTCAATGTGTCGTCCAAGTCCTTTCGCGGCGAGGTATTACGCATCCTGGCGGGTGTCGACGGTGAGATCCGGCGATTCATCGCGCAGTACGTCGCCAACGAAATCGACCAACCGCAGTCGCAAGCCGCGCAAGTCATCGATGTCGCACACCGCTTGGAGCAGGCCTGGCAGCCGTAGGAAACCCGCCGGACACCTGCCTTCCGGGTGTTTATCGATTCGGCGCGCCCGGGTATTCGGTTGAGCGGCTAGGCCCGCATCCCGGGCAACCTCGTCACCGGGGAGGAGCGACAAGACTTGGCACGAGTAGACATTTCGATGTCATCGGACCTGGAACCGGAGACCGCCTGGAAGCTGGCGTCCGACCTGCGTCGATTCGATGAGTGGATGACGATTTTCGGCGGCTGGCGCGGACCGGTTCCGTCGACCCTCGAGGAGGGCACCCGGGTCTCGTCGTGCATCAAGGTCAAGGGCTTTCGCAACGTCATTCACTGGAAAGTCACCCGCTACGAGGAACCGAAATCAGTTGAGCTGCAGGGCCGGGGCCGAGGTGGGATCCGGATCACGGTGGCGATGACCGTCACCGGCGAGGGTTCCGGATCGAATCTTCACCTCACCGCCGACCTGAACGGCGGTCTGCTCCGCGGGCCGGTCGGCGGGCTGGTCGTGAGGGTGCTCCGGTCCGACGTGCGTAAGTCGGTGAACAACCTCGCCGCTTTGCGATAAAACGACGGGCGAGCCACGAAACCGGCTACCGCGCCGGGTGGCTTACGCGCCAATGGCGTTCGGCGTCGCGGATCCGCCTGCGGTCCATGCCGAGCCATGACAGGCCGGCCCCGAAGGCCGACAGTCCGAGAATCGCGGCAGCAACGCCCGCCTGAGCGTTTCCGAGGGCGAAATTGGTCACGCACACCAACAACGCCAGCACAGCGGCCGCAACAACGACCAGTGCGGGCGATCGCTCCCATCCCTGTGACGGTTCGGCCGTGTCCCGACGAGCGGTCCGCCGGTGCGCGACAGGGCCCCACGTGATCTGTCTCATGAACGCCTCCCCAGATGTCACTTTCGTTCCACCGCTTCCATGCGGCTACCCGAAACACCATCCCAAGAAACGACTTCGATGCGAAGATGCCGGCATCAACGGCGCCCGTTAGCCGCCGTGGCGACGCCCACGCGATGCGATCCGCGAGAATCCAACCCACACAGCGGATTCGGTAGGCCCGGCTAG
Source organism: uncultured Actinomycetota bacterium (assembly GCA_963703795.1). Lineage (GTDB taxonomy): Bacteria > Actinomycetota > Actinomycetes > Mycobacteriales > Mycobacteriaceae > Mycobacterium. The sequence continues at coordinate 339,030 of CAVPFT010000044.1, forward strand.
CCGGGGTCGCGCGGCAGCAATCGGCGCACCGGCCGGGTCTCGATCGCGTTGATCGTCAACGCCCGGCGGCTGAAGCGCCAGCCCGCGTCGGTCAGCTCGTAGTCGTCGTCGTAGCGCAGATGCCAAACCGCATCGACCACCTCATCGCCGCGCTGACTCCAGTGGTGGGCGATGCACGCGACGCGCCCTCGGGCGGCGCCGGGCCGGGCGCCGTCGTCGTACACCTCACCGACGATCGCGTGCTCGGTGCGGGTGACCGCGGCGACGGCGGCGACCGCCGCGGCGATGGCCTTCTGACCACCGTGGGTTCGGATCGGCACCAACGAGGCCGGCGGCTCGGGCACCGCGAGTTCGGCTGTCGCAGTGAAAAGTTTTGCCGCGAAGTCGAATTGACGATCATCGACGTTGGCTGCATACCGGTGTGTCAAATCGCTGAGGGCCGTCCGGTCATCGGCCGAGAGGGTCATCGCAGCATCAGGCCCGGGTTCGAAAGCTTCACGCGGCCAGGGATAGTCGTTGTGCGCACGCCGACAACAGGTCCTTGGCCTGTTCGATATCGGTGGTCGGCGGCATGCCCAACACGATCCGGTCGGCGCCCTGGTCGACGAGCCTGCCCGCGCGCTCGGCATCGATCTTGGTGACGGTGTGGCCGAGCGAGACCTCCAGGGCCGCCGGATCGCGGCCGGCCGCCGACGCCTCCTCCCGCATCAGCGCGATCAGTGACGCGAGTTGCGGGCCGGTCACGCCGAGCGGCTGGAAGCCGTCCCCCAGGCGCCCGGCGCGGCGGGCGGCCGCCCGGCTGTGGCCGCCGATATGAATCGGAAGACTCTCGCCCGCAATCGGTTTGGGGTAGCACATGACGTCGTCGAAGTTGAAGAATTCGCCGTGATGCGACGCACCTTGCGGCCGGTCTGCCCACAGTGCCCGCAAGACACCCACCTGCTCGTCGGCCCGTCTGCCCCGGCTGTCGAAGTCCGCCCCGCACGCCGCCAACTCCTCCTTCAGCCAGCCCACGCCCACGCACAGCCGCAGCCTCCCGCCCGAGAGCGCATCGATGGTCGCCGCCCGTTTGGCGAGCACCACCGGATGGTGGTTGGGCAGTACCAACACACCGGTGGCCAACCCGAGTCGGCTGGTGTGGCCGGCCAGAAAGCTGAGCAGATCCAACGGGTCGGGAACGGGGCAGTCCGCCGCCAGCCCGACTCGTCCGGAACTGTCGTAGGGGTACACGCTGTCGTACCGGGTGACCAGGACGGTGTGCTCGACGGCGACGATCGATTCGAAGCCACACCGCTCGAGGTGACTCGCGAAGCTGACCATCCACTCGGGATCCGCGGTGACACCGTCGGCGACCGGGGCCAAGACGGAAACCTTCATGACAGCCGAAGCTAACAGGTCGCCCCTAGGTGGGAGGCGCGATCTCGGCGCGTACTGCCTCGGCCAGGGTGGCCGCCCGGCGATCGGTGCACACGTCCTCGAGCATCACCTGTCGGCCGTCGGGGCCGGTCAGCGGAACCCGCCAGTTGGGGTACTCGTCGGTGGTCCCGGGCTGATTCTGGGTCCGGCGGTCACCCACGGCGTCGGGCAGCGCCACGCCCAACAGCCGCGACGGCGTTCGGCCCAGATACCGGTACAGGGCGAGAACGATCAGTTCCGGGTCGTCCTGGCCGTCATCCAGCAGCCCAACCCGGCGCAGCTCGGCCATCCAGGCCGCCAGCTCGGCCCGGTCGGAGTCGAGCTCATCTTCGACGGGCCGGGTCAGCAATCCCAGGGACTGCCGCAACCGCACGTGGTCACCGGCCAGATACCCGGCGGTGGGCGGCAGATCGTGGGTGGTGACCGACGACTGGCAGTACTCCCGCCATCGTTCGGCCGGCAATGGCCCGCCCGTGCCCGCCCGATCCAACTCAAACCAGAGGATCGAGGTGCCCAGCACGCCGCGTAATAAAAGGTAGTCGCGCACCCATGGCTCGACGGTGCCGAGATCCTCGCCGACGACGAGCGCCCCGGCGCGGTGTGCTTCGAGGGCGACGATTCCGATCATCGCTTCGTGGTCGTAACGCACGTACGTGCCCTGGGTCGGCGGTGCGCCGCGCGGGATCCACCACAGCCGGAACAATCCGATGATGTGATCGATGCGGACCCCGCCGGCATGCCGCAGGACCGCCCGGATCAGTGCGCGAAAGGGCCGATACTCCTGCTCATCCAGGCGGTCCGGCCGCAACGGCGGCTGTGACCAGTCCTGGCCGAGCTGATTGAACTCGTCCGGCGGCGCCCCCGCGGTCACGCCCAGCGCCATCACGTCCTGTAGGGCCCAGGCGTCGGCGCCGTTGGGGTGCACACCGACCGCCAGGTCGTGCATTACGCCCAACGCCATCCCGGCCCGTGTCGCCTGCGACTGCGCGGAGGCGAGTTGCTCGTCGAGTTGCCACTGCAACCAGCGATGGAAATCGACTGCGTCCGAATTCCTTTCGATGAAACCGGCGACACCGGCAGCGTCGGGATGCCGCAGCGACTTCGGCCAGCGATGCCAGTCACCGCCGTACTCTTCGGCCAGCGCGCACCAGACGGCGAAGTCGTCGAGTGGGGTTCCCTCGCGGTCGCGGAACGCGGCGTAGGCCAGCTCGCGGCCCGCCGATCGCGGCACTGAATGCAACAACTTGAGTGCAACCCGCTTGGCGGCCCATGCGCTGTCGCGGTCGATGGCGTCGAGCTGGCCGGCTCGCTGTTGGACGTCTGACCGTAGCCGCCGCACCCGGCCGCGCTTGGTCAAATCGGCGAATTCGGGAATTGCCTCGACGCGGAGATACAGCGGGTTGATGAACCGCCGTGAGGTCGGCAGGTACGGCGACGGCTCCATCGGGGTCGTCGGAGCGGCCGCGTGCAGGGGATTGACCAGGATGTAGTCGGCGCCGTGGCCGAACGCGGACCACACCGCAAGGTCGGTCAGATCGGTGAGGTCGCCGATACCCCATGACTGCCGGGACCGCACGCTATAGAGCTGAACGGCCAGACCCCACGCGCGACGGGCGCCGAGCTGCTCCGGCAGCCCGAGCCAGTCCGGCGTAACGATCAGGGCTGTGCTCGTCTCGGAGTCGTCGGAACGCAGGTGCACGCGGTGGTAGCCGAGCGGGAGGTCGGTGGGCAAGACGAAGCTGGCCTCACCGACCCAGCGTCCGTCCAGATCGAACGGCGGCGTGAAGTTATCGACCTGCTGCACCCCGCCGCACACGGTGCCATCCTCGAGCTGCAACCACACTTCCGCGGGGTGACCGTGCGTCACATGCACCCAGAATCGCGTCGACGCGTGGGTGCGCCCGACGATGGTCGCCGGCAACCGGCGTTGCCAATACGACCTCACCTGCGCGGTCAGGGCGGCCTTGCGCTCTCGTTCGGTGCCGGCGGTGACACCGAGTGCGGCGAGCACCGCCACCAGCGTGGCCTCGGCGACCAGGACCCGCCGGCCGGCCCAGTCCTCATACTCCGTAGCGATACCGAACCGCCGGGCGAGTTCGACCAGCGAGGGCGCGAGCTCAGTCATGTCGCCCATCTTCCTTGCCCGACCGCCCTGGCGACGGCGCGGGACGTCCGAGGAACGGTCGGAAGCCAACGTTATGCAGGCATTCGGCAGGACGAGTCAGCCATCCGCCGCTACGATGCCTGTGAAGGTACGAGAAATCCAGCCGGGGGATCAGTGGGGCAGACCACTGGGGCCAGCTCAGACATAGCGAGATGTAGATAAAGTGAACGCGCACGGCAACGCGTGGCGAGGTCCGTGCGGGTCACTTACGGTTGTCGATGTAATTCGCGCGATGGACAACGTCCAGGCGTTCTAGCAGACCGGATGGTGAATAAGTGGCGGAAGAGAGTCGCGAGCGGCGGGGGTCGGGGTATGGCCTCGGGTTGTCGACCCGGACCCAGGTAACCGGCTACCAGTTCCTCGCTCGCCGAACCTCAATGGCGCTGACCCGGTGGCGGGTCCGCATGGAGATCGAGCCGGGACGGCGTCAGACTCTGTCCGTCGTGGCCTCGGTTTCCGCGGCTTTGGTGGTCTGCCTGGGTGCGCTGGTGTATTCGTTCCTCAGCCCGGCCGGCACCGTCAATGAGTCGCCGATCGTCGCCGACAAGGACTCCGGCGCGCTGTACGTCAACGTGGGCGGCAGGTTGTATCCGGCCCTGAACCTGGCGTCGGCACGGCTGATCACCGGGCGGCCGGATAATCCGCACCTGGTTCGGTCGAGCCAAATCGCTAGCCTGCCGCGCGGGCCGCTGGTGGGTATCCCGGGCGCACCGTCGAACTTCGCACCCAAAAGCCCGCCCACGTCGTCGTGGCTGATCTGCGACACCGTGGCGGGTTCGACCGGGCTCGCGTCGCCGTCGGGGGTGACCACTACCGTGATCGACGGCACCCCGGACCTCAGCGGCCACCGCCGAGTGCTGACCGGATCTGATGCGGTCGTGCTGAGCTACGCCGGCGACCCCTGGGTGATCCGGGGAAGCCGCCGGTCACGTATCGACGCGACGAACCGATCGGTGTTGTTGCCGCTGGGTTTGACCCCGGAGCAAGTCAGCATGGCGAAGCCGATGAGCCGCGCCTTGTTCGACGCGGTGCCGGTGGGGCCCGAACTGACGGTGCCGGAAGTACCGAACGCGGGCTCTCCGGCGACGTTTGCGGGGGCGCCCGGCGTAGTGGGCACGGTGATCGTCACACCACAAATCAGTGGGCCGCAACAGTATTCGCTGGTGTTGGCCGATGGCGTGCAGACGCTGCCACCGTTGGTGGCCCAGATCATGCAGAACGCCGGCGGTCCGGGCAACGCCAAACCGGTGACCGTGGAACCGTCGGCGTTGGCGAAAATGCCGGTGGTCAACAAGCTGGATCTGTCGGCCTATCCGGACAACCCCCTGAACGTCATGGACATCCGGGACAATCCGGCGACCTGCTGGTGGTGGCAGAAGACCTCCGGTGAGAACCGGGCCCGGATCCAGGTGGTGTCCGGGGCGACCATTCCGGTCGTGGCAAAGGACGCGGCCAAGGTCGTGTCTTTGGTCAAGGCCGACACGACCGGCCGCCAGGCCGACCAGGTCTTCTTCGGCCCCGACTACGCAAACTTCGTCGCCGTCACCGGCAACGATGCCGGTGCCAAGACAACGGAATCGATGTGGTGGCTGTCGGATGCGGGCGCTCGATTCGGAGTCGACGACACCCGCGACGTGCGTGAGGCGCTGGGTTTGAAGACCGTGCCGAGCCTGGCGCCGTGGGTGGCGCTGCGGCTGCTGCCCCAGGGCCCGACCTTGTCACGAGCAGATGCCTTGGTCGAGCACGACACCCTACCGATGGATATGAGCCCCGAAGAGTTGGTGGTACCGAGATGAAACGTGGATTCGCACGGCCGACAGCGGAAAAGGCCCCGGTGATCAAGCCGGAAAACATCGTCCTGCCGACGCCGTTGAGCATCCCGCCGCCGGAGGGCAAGCCCGTCTGGATCATCATTGTTGGCGTCCTAGTGATAGGCCTGCTGATCGGCATGGTCGCGATGGTCGTCAGCAGCGGTTCCCACGTGTTCGGCGGCGTCGGCTCGATCTTCCCGATCTTCATGATCGGCGGGATGATGTTCATGATGTTCGGCCGGGGGATGGGCGGCCAGCAGCAGATGAGCCGGCCGAAGCTGGACGCGATGCGCGCCCAGTTCATGTTGATGCTGGACATGCTGCGCGACACCGCCCACGAGTCGGCCGACAGCATGGACGCCAACTACCGGTGGTACCACCCGGCACCCACCACGCTCGCGGCCGCCGTCGGATCGTCGCGGATGTGGGAGCGCAAGCCCGACGGCAAGGACCTCAACTTTGGTGTCGTCCGAGTCGGCGTGGGCATGACGCGTCCCGAAGTGACCTGGGGTGAGCCGCAGAACATGCCGACCGATATCGAGCTTGAGCCGGTAACCGGTAAGGCACTTCAGGAGTTCGGGCGCTATCAAAGCGTCGTATACAACCTGCCGAAGATGATCTCTCTGCTGGTCGAGCCCTGGTACTCGTTGGTCGGAGAGCGCGAGCAGACACTGGGCCTGATGCGGGCGATCATCTGCCAGCTGACGTTCTCCCACGGGCCCGACCACATGCAAATGATCGTGGTCAGTTCGGATTTGGACCAATGGGATTGGGTGAAGTGGCTTCCGCACTTCGGTGACCCGCGGCGGACGGACGCGGCGGGTTACGCGCGGATGGTCTACAGCTCGGTGCGGGAGTTCGCCGCCGAGCAAGCCGAATTGTTCGCCGGCCGTGGGTCTTTCACGCCCCGGCATGCCAGTTCGTCGACGCAGACCCCGACGCCGCATACCGTGATCATCTCCGACATCACGGATCCGCAGTGGGAGTACGTGATCAGCGCCGAAGGCATCGACGGGGTGACGTTCTTCGACCTGACCGGCGCCTCAATGTGGTCGTCCGTTCCGGAGCGCACGTTGCGGTTCGACGAACGTGGCGTGATCGACGCGTTGCCGCGCGACCGCGACACCTGGATGGTGATCGACGAGAATGCCTGGTTCTTCGCTCTCACGGACCAGCTCAGCATCGCGGAATCGGAGGAGTTCGCGCAGAAGCTGGCGCGCTGGCGGCTCGCCGAGGCCTACGAGGAGATCGGCCAGCGGGTGGCCCACATCGGTGCCCGAGACATCATGGCCTACTACGGGATCGACGATCCGTCCGATATCGACTTCGACGCGCTGTGGGGCAACCGCACCGATGCGATGGGCCGGTCGCGATTGCGGGCACCGTTCGGTAATCGCTCCGACAACGGCGAGTTGCTGTTCTTGGACATGAAGTCGCTGGACGAGGGCGGTGACGGCCCCCACGGGGTCATGTCCGGCACAACCGGTTCGGGTAAGTCGACGCTGGTGCGAACCGTCATCGAATCGCTGATGCTCGGCCATCCGCCGGAGGAACTCCAGTTCGTCTTGGCCGACCTCAAGGGTGGGTCGGCGGTCAAGCCGTTCAACGGTGTGCCGCACGTGTCGCGGATCATCACCGACCTGGAAGAAGACCAGGCGTTGATGGAGCGCTTCCTGGACGCGTTGTGGGGTGAGATCGCCCGGCGCAAGGCGATATGCGACAGCGCCGGCGTAGACGACGCCAAGGAATACAACTCCGTGCGCGCCCGGATGCGGGCCCGCGGCCAGGACATGGAGCCGCTGCCGATGCTGGTGGTGGTCATCGACGAGTTCTACGAATGGTTCCGCATCATGCCCACGGCCGTCGACGTTCTGGACTCGATCGGGCGTCAGGGCCGCGCGTACTGGATCCACCTGATGATGGCGTCGCAGACCATCGAGAGCCGGGCCGAAAAACTCATGGAGAACATGGGTTACCGGTTGGTGCTCAAAGCGCGCACCGCCGGGGCCGCGCAGGCCGCCGGCGTGCCGAATGCGGTCAACCTGCCGGCCCAGGCGGGTCTGGGATACTTCCGCAGGAGCCTCGAGGACATCGTCCGGTTCCAGGCCGAATTCCTGTGGCGGGATTACGTCACCCGCGGCATCACCATCGACGGCGAGGAAGCGCCGGCGTTGGTGCACAGCATCGATTACGTTCGCCCGCAACTGTTTACCAACTCGTTTACCCCTCTCGAGGTAAGCGTTGGCGGACCGGACCTCGATCTGGTGGCCGGGCACACGAACGGTGAGGCGCACGAGCCGGTGGACGGCGAGGACGAAGACGAAGAAGGGATCAGGACACCAAAGTTCGGGACGGTGATCATTGATCAGCTTCGCAAGATCGACTTCGAGCCCTACCGATTGTGGCAGCCGCCGCTGAACCGGCCCGTCGCCATCGACGAGCTGGTCAATAGGTTCCTCGGTCACCCGTGGCAGCAGGACTACGGATTGGCCCGGGATCTGGTCTTCCCGATCGGGATCATCGACCGTCCGTTCAAGCACGACCAGCCGCCGTGGTGGGTCGACACCTCGGGCCCCGGCGCGAACGTCCTGATCCTCGGCGCCGGCGGTTCGGGCAAGACGACGGCGCTACAGACGCTGATCTGCTCGGCCGCGATGACCCACACGCCCGAACAGGTCCAGTTCTACTGCCTGGCCTACAGCGGCACCGCCCTGACTACGGTCGCCCGCTTGCCCCACGTGGGCGAGGTCGCCGGTCCGACCGATCCCTACGGGGTGCGCCGTACGGTGGCCGAACTGCTGGCGGTGGTGCGCGAACGCAAGCGCACTTTCCTCGAATACGGAATCGCCTCGATGGACGTGTTCCGGCGCCGCAAGTTCGGCGGTGAGCAGGGTCCGGTGCCCAATGACGGATTCGGCGATGTCTACCTGGTGATCGACAACTACCGGGCGTTGGCCGAAGAAAACGAAGTGCTGATCGAGCAGGTGAACGTCATCATCAACCAGGGCCCGTCGTTCGGGGTGCACGTCGTCGTCACTGCCGATCGCGAATCCGAGCTGCGGCCGCCGGTGCGCAGCGGTTTCGGTTCCCGGGTCGAGTTGCGCCTGGCCGCGGTGGAAGACGCCAAGCTGGTGCGTTCCCGGTTCGCCAAGGAGGTTCCGGTCAAGCCGGGGCGCGGCATGGTCGCGGTCAACTACGTCCGACTCGACGCCGACCCCCAGGCCGGCCTGCACACCTTGGTGGCCCGGCCCGCGCTGGCCAACACGGCAGACAACGTGTTCCACTCCGACAGCATCGTCGACGCGGTCAGCCGGCTCGCAAGCGGCCAGGCCCCGCCGGTGCGCCGGCTGCCCGCGCGGTTCGGTGTGGAGCAGCTGCGGGAGCTGGCTGCCCGAGACAACCGCCAAGGGGTCGGTGCGGGCGGAATCGTCTGGGCCATATCGGAATTGGACCTGGCGCCGGTCTATCTCAATTTCGCCGAGAACGCGCACTTGATAGTGACCGGCCGACGCGAGTGTGGGCGTACCACGACGCTGGCCACCATCATGTCCGAAATCGGCCGGCTCTACGCGCCGGGCGCCAGCAGCGCGCCGCCGACGTCGCATCCCTCGGCCCAGGTATGGCTGGTCGACCCGCGCCGTCAGTTGCTGACCGTACTGGGCTCGGACTATGTGGAGAAGTTCGCCTACAACCTCGACGGGGTACAGGCGATGATGAACGACCTGTCCGCCCTGCTGGCCAGTCGTGAACCACCACCCGGTCTGTCGGCGGAAGAGTTGTTGTCGCGGTCGTGGTGGAGCGGCCCGGAGATCTTCTTGATCGTCGACGACATCCAGCAGATGCCGGCAGGGTTCGATTCACCGCTGCACAAGGCCGCGGCTTGGGTGACCCGGGCCGCCGATGTCGGCCTGCATGTGATCGGCACCCGTACCTTCGGCGGCTGGTCTTCGGCCGGCAGTGACCCGATGCTGCGGGCACTGCACCAGGCGAACGCGCCATTGCTGGTGATGGACGCCGACCCGGACGAGGGCTTCATCCGCGGCAAGATGAAAGGTGGCCCGCTGCCCCGTGGCCGAGGCCTGTTGATGGCCGAGGACACCGGCGTGTTCGTCCAGGTGGCAGCCACCGAGTTCCGCAAGTAGGACCAAACAGGAGTAGTCCGCTGCGCTGGGGTTGCCCGGGATTAGGGCTAAGCCCAGTGCAGCGGTAATTCCTTGAGCGCGAAGGTCTTTGACGGAAACCTGATTTCCGGGGTGTAATCCGGAGGCAGTTCGAAGTCGGGGATCTGCTTGAGCCATTCAGCGACGACGATGGTGAGTTCGATCCGCGCCAAATGAGAGCCCAGGCAGCGGTGCGGTCCGCCGCCGAACCCCCAGTGCCGGTGCACCTTGCCGTCCATGACCAGATCGTTGGTGGACATCGCGTCGCTGTCGTCGCGGTTGATCGCCGCCGTACACAACCGCACGTGTGTGCCCGGGGGGAGCGTGATGCCCGCGACGGTGACGAGCTCGGTCGTCACCCGGGGCGCCACCGGCGCCGATGGCTCCAGGCGGACGACCTCTTCGATGAAGACCCTGATCTGCTTCGGATTGTCGCGCAGCGCACTGCGCAGGTGCGGTCTGCGCGCCAACTCGAAAAGGGAGTATCCGATCGACGCGGTTACCGTGTCCAGACCCGCCAGGATCAACAGGTGGCTCATGCCCAGCAACTCGAGATCACTGAAGTTGCCCTCGCCGGCCATCACTTGCGACAACATGTCAGCGCCCGGCTTTTGCCGGCGTTGCTGGATCAAGTCGCTCAGATATGCAAGCAGCTGCCGCCCCTTGTCGAGATCGTCCTGGGAGAGGTAGGGCTTGTCGGCGACGACGGCGTCCTTCCACGCGATGACGCGGTCAAGATCCTCCAGTGGCAGGCCGTACAACTCGAGAAACACCTGAAACGGGTACAGGTTCGCGAAATCCGCCATCGCCTCGCACTTGCCTCGGCCGGCCAGGACGGCGATCATCTCGGCGGCGTGGCGCTGCAGCACCGGCCTGGACCTACTCAATCCTTGTGGGCTGAAATACGGTTGCAGGATCTTGCGGTAGCGGGTGTGCTCCGGCGGGTCGAACGCCAGCGGCAGCACCGGCAGCGGGTACCCGGCGGGCTGCAGTGCCAGTCGGGACGAGAAGACCTTTGGATTGCGCAACGCGGCGAGCACATCCTCGCGCCGCGTCAGGTAATAGAAGCCGTTCATGAACACCACCGGCCCGGCGTCGCGCAACGTCTTCCATCCGACACCTCGGTCGGCGGCCAGCGGTAGCTTGTAGTAGTCAAGCCGCGGTAGGTGAAACGTTCCTGGCTGGCCTTCGCCAAGAGTGCTCATGCGCTCCCATCTCCGCTTGTCTATGCATTTTCGGGGTCGTAGTCCGCGGCTCGGCCAGCCCTTGCTCGGAACCCTTGGTTGTCACCGATTCCTGGTGGCACACCAATATCGCACGCGCCGTAGAGGGGCACCAATCCGGCCGCTGGACGAAGACCCCGTTTAGCTTGGCGGCCGCGGTCGCGGCCGGCGACGATCTTCTAGACTTTAGCGACCGACCGATCTACGTATCGATTTGTCCAGTCCCAGTACGGAGTTCCCTAACGCCGCCAACGAAGGAAACCTTGTGAAGGTTCGACTCGAAAAGTCCAGATGCGTGGGCCATGCCCAGTGTTACGCCGTCGATCCGGACCTCTTCCCGATCGACGAGGCCGGCAATTCGACTCTCGAGGAACACGAGGTGAGGCCCGAGGACGAGCTGTTGGTTCGCGACGGGGTGGCCTCCTGCCCGGAAATGGCGCTGGTCATTGAAGAGCTGATCATTGAAGAGGATTAAGGGCGCGACACTGCAAGCGGACCGGGCGAACCACAGGTGAACATTGAGTTGTCATCGGTTAACCGCGGTTGGCCGGGAGTGAACAATCGCTGGCATGGAATGAACAGTTGGCGTCCCGGGCCGGTGTGTCCGGCATGAGCCGCTAATGTCATTCGCGAGCGGCAGTTCAGGCAAAAAAACGAGCTGTCGCTCGGTTGCTGACAGTGGGGTAATCGAGGCATATTGTGCGTGTCATTCCTGACCATAAGTCCGGGAATCCTGGTGGTGGAGCCCCCATCCGGGCGCGCCGAACGGATGCGTCAAGATGCATCGGCTTTTCTGTCGCCTTGGTTTGCTGCTCGAGAGATTCACACGGTCGTGGCCACGGCCACCATGGTTCTTACGTGATAGCCGAGATCGCCACCGCGATCACGGTCAACTGAGGAGGACACGGTGTTCGACTTCGCGGCGTTACCGCCCGAAATCAATTCCGGTCGGATGTATGCGGGTCCTGGGGCCGAGTCGATGATGGTTGCGGCGGCGGCTTGGGATGGGCTGGCGGCGGAGTTGGCCTCGGCGGCTTCGGGTTATCACTCGATCGTCACTGAGCTGACCAGCGGGCCCTGGGTGGGGCCGTCGTCGGTGCAGATGCTCTCGGCCGTCGTGCCGTATGTGAGTTGGCTTGGCACGGCGGCCGGCCAGGCTGAGGAGAGTGCCACGCAGGCGCGCGCGGCCGCGGCCGCGTTTGAGGCCGCGTTCACGATGACGGTGCCCCCGTATGTGGTGGCGGCCAACCGGGTGTTGTTGATGACGCTGGTGGCGACGAATTTCTTCGGGCAGAACACGCCGGCGATCATGGCCACCGAAGCCGACTACATCGAGATGTGGGCCCAGGATGCCGTCGCGATGTATGGCTATGCCGCCGCGTCGGCGACCGCCACGGCGTTCGCGCCCTATCAGGCACCGCCGAATACCACGACGCCGCAGGGGATCTTCGATCAGGCGATGGCGACCGCCGAGGCCGCCGCGCAACCGGCGGGCAACTCGGGGCAGACCGCAGCGGCGACGTCTTCGCAGCTGACCTCGGCGGCCACCATCCCGAATTTGTTGCAGCAACTGGCGAACAGCTCGCCGTTCATTAACGGGTTGCAGCAGTTCCTGGGTGCAATACCGAACGGGACCAACCCGTTTTCGGTGGACATTCCGGCGAACTGGGCCACCCCGATCCTCAAACAGACCCTGCAGGCCTACTTCGGTGTGGGCATCGGAAACTTCGGTATGTCGATCGGGCAGCAGCTGACCTTCGGTCCCGGTGGTGCCACGGCCGGTGCCGGTGGTGCCTGGTTCCCGACGCCTCAGTTCGCCGGTCTGCATCTGGGCGGCGCGTACGGTGTCAATGCGGTCAGCGGTGCCGGCGGCAATGGAGCGGTGTTGGCCGGTGCGGGCCAGGCCGGCAAGGTGGGGATGTTGTCGGTGCCGGCGAACTGGACCACGCCGACATCGGAGGCGACCACCACGATGGCCGCGATAAAGGAGCTTCAGCAAACGCCGGCGCGGCAGGTGGAAGCAACGCCCTGTTGCGGGGGATGCCGATGGGGGCGGTGGGCAGGCGCACCGCCGGCTATGGCTACACCAATAAATACGGGTTCCGCTACAGCGTGCTGACCCGCCCGCCGTCCGCCGGATAACGATGGGCGCGAGAATGATCTCCCGGTGGGGGGCACTTGTACTGCCCGAAGTGAACATCAGTTGTCCGCCCGTGAACAGTTGGCGCTAAGGAGGCGCGACCAGGCCAGATCCATTTAGTCTCACTAGCGAGCTATGTCTGCGGTGAGCGTCAGCAGCAAAGAATTCCTTTGAAGGTCAAAGTGCCTGAGGGTTGAGGAGGAGAACAAGATGTCGTTCGTGACTACGCAGCCAGAGGCGTTGGCGGCCGCGGCGGGCGGTTTGCAGGGTATCGGCTCGGCGTTGAGCGCTCAGAATGCCGCTGCGGCGGCCCCGACGACCGGGGTGGTGCCCGCGGCCGCCGATGAGGTGTCGGCGCTGACCGCGGCGCAGTTTGCCGCGCACGCCCAGATGTATCAGGCCGTCAGCGCCCAGGCTGCGGCGATCCACGAGATGTTCGTTAACACCCTGGGTGTCAGCTCGGCGTCGTACGCGACCGCCGAAATCGCCAACGCGGCCGCGGCCGGCTAGGGGGTCATTGTGAGTGGTTTTGGGATGTTTCCTCCGGAGATCACCTCCGCGCAGATCTACGCGGGTCCGGGTTCGGCGTCGTTCATGGGAGCGGCCGCGGCCTGGAACGCGGTTGCCGCGGAAATGAGTTCGGGCGCGTTGGGCCTTAACCAGGTCATCACCGAGCTGTCGGGCGAGGAGTGGTTGGGGCCGGCCTCGGCGGCGATGGCTGCGGCGGCGCAGCCATACCTGGAGTGGATGACGACCACGGGTGCTCAGGCCGAGGAGGCCGCCGCCCAGGCTCAATCGGCCGCGGCGGCCTACGAGACGGTGCTCGGCTCGATCACGCCCCCGCCGTATATCGCGCTCAACCGCGCCGAGCTGGGTCAGGCCATGGCGACCAACGTGTTGGGTCAAAACAACAACGTCATTGCCCAGTTGGAAGCCCAGTACCAGGAATTCTGGGCCACGAATACCGCGGCGATGTTCAACTATGCGAATCAGTCCGCGGCGGCGACTAAGTTGACGTCGTTCGGCAACGCGCCCAATGTCGCCAATCCGGCCGCGGCCAGCACCCAGGCCGCGGCGACCACGGGCAACTCGGCCGCCTCGATCCAGACGACCCTGCAGAAATACCTCAACGAGATCCAGACCGCGCTGGGCCAGCTCTCCACGCCCGCCGGGACGGGCAAGTTGGTGAGCCAGATCGGGGCCGAGAATCCCTTGCTGACCCAAGCCTGGTTCCTGCTGACTGGGAGTTCCACGCTGCCCTCAACGCTGGCGGCGTTTGTCAACGGTTACAGCCCCTATGCCAGCTTCTTCTACAACACCGAGGGTCTGCCGTACTTCAGCGTCGGTATGGGCAACTTCGGTGTGCAGATCGCCAAGACCACCGGCGCGCTCACTGGTGCGGCGGCCCCGGCGGCGGCGGCCGTTCCCAAGGGCTTGCCTGGGCTGGGCGGCCTGCTGGGCGGCGGCGCCGGTGCGGCGGCGCATCTGGGCAGCGCGACCTCGATCGGCAAGCTGACGGTGCCGGCCACCTGGGCCGGAAACGTCCAGGCGGTGGCGCCCCATGCCACGGCCATACCGGTCAGCACCGTCAGCGCCGCCCCGGAGGCCGGCGGAACCGGAAACGTACTGGGCGGCATGCCGCTGGCCGGCGTGGGCTCCGGTGCCGGTTCCGGTGCCGGCCCAAGGTACGGATTCCGCCCCACAGTCATGGCCCGCCCCCCGCTCGGCGGGTAGCTGCCCCCCGATCAACCGGACGTCGTGCCGCAGCATGCTGCCGACCGGCGCGGGGTTCGGCACCGCCTGCGGTGCCGAACCCCGATACGGGCTTCCCCCGTCGTGGCCCTCGGCGTGCAGCGTGGTGGTGGCGGCGCCAAGCGAAGGCAAACGGAGACCTTTATCTGCGGCCGGATTTTTATCTGAGACCGGGACTTTCAGCCCCGCCGTGTCACCCGTTAACGGGCCGCCGGCCAGCGACCAGTAACCCAATCGCGGGGGATCGTCGACGCATTCTCGCAGGTGATAGCCGTGCGCGCGGACGACGCGTCGAAGTTCGGGTTCCGTCGGGTCGCCATCTGAGCATTGGTCGCGTGCTTGCGATGGGCCACGTCGCGGGGATAGCGGGGGATCGCGGCGATTTAGCCTCGCAGCGAACAACCTCGATGATGGGGGTCGAGTGAAGACAGCTTGTGAGGGGACACATGTCGTTCGAGTCCGGCGGTTTGTAAGTGTTGGACTTCGGGGCGTTGCCGCCCGAAATCAATTCCGGTCGGATGTATGCGGGTCCTGGGGCCGAGTCGATGATGGTTGCGGCGGCGGCTTGGGATGGGCTGGCGGCGGAGTTGGCCTCGGCCGCTTCGGGTTATCACTCGATCGTCACTGAGCTGACCAGCGGGCCCTGGGTGGGGCCGTCGTCGGTGCAGATGCTCTCGGCCGTCGTGCCGTATGTGAGTTGGCTTGGCACGGCGGCCGGCCAGGCTGAGGAGAGTGCCACGCAGGCGCGCGCGGCCGCGGCCGCGTTTGAGGCCGCGTTCACGATGACGGTGCCCCCGTATGTGGTGGCGGCCAACCGGGTGTTGTTGATGACGCTGGTGGCGACGAATTTCTTCGGGCAGAACACGCCGGCGATCATGGCCACCGAAGCCGACTACATCGAGATGTGGGCCCAGGATGCCGTCGCGATGTATGGCTATGCCGCCGCGTCGGCGACCGCCACGGCGTTCGCGCCCTATCAGGCTCCGCCGAATACCACGACGCCGCAGGGGATCTTCGATCAGGCCATGGCGACCGCCGAGGCCGCCGCGCAACCGGCGGGCAGTTCGGGGCAGACCGCAGCGGCGACGTCTTCGCAGCTGACCTCGGCGGCCACCATCCCGAATTTGTTGCAGCAACTGGCGAACAGCTCGCCGTTCATTAACGGGTTGCAGCAGTTCCTGGGTGCAATACCGAACGGGACCAACCCGTTTTCGGTGGACATTCCGGCGAACTGGGCCACCCCGATCCTCAAACAGACCCTGCAGGCCTACTTCGGTGTGGGCATCGGAAACTTCGGTATGTCGATCGGGCAGCAGCTGACCTTCGGTCCCGGTGGTGCCACGGCCGGTGCCGGTGGTGCCTGGTTCCCGACGCCACAGTTCGCCGGTCTGCACCTGGGCGGCGCATACGGTGTCAATGCGGTCAGCGGTGCCGGCGGCAATGGGGCGGTGTTGGCCAGTGCGGGCCAGGCCGGCAAGGTGGGGATGTTGTCGGTGCCGGCGAACTGGACCACGCCGACATCGGAGGCGACCACCACGATGGCCGCGATAGAGGAGCTTCAGCAAACGCCGGCGCGGCAGGTGGAAGCAACGCCCTGTTGCGGGGGATGCCGATGGGGGCGGTGGGCAGGCGCACCGCCGGCTATGGCTACACCAATAAATACGGGTTCCGCTACAGCGTGCTGACCCGCCCGCCATCCGCCGGATAACGACGGGCAGCCACCCACCCTCGTCATCAGGCGGATCCCAAGGCGGACCCTTCACCATCCGCCCACGAGCTGCATAAGACGCACGCAAGGCGGAGGGCGTCGGCAAACAGCCTTTATCCGCGGCGGGATTTTATCCCCGGGCTGGATGGTTGTGGTTCCGTCATGCGACGAAGCGCGGCACTCTCCCCGGACCGCCGCCCCGGCGAATACACCAAAATCACGTTTGAATCCGCAGGTCATCGCTAACGAGCGAGATGAACCGGGCGCCGCTCGGCCAACCTTCGTTCACCTGATCGCCGCCAACGATGAAGAGTCGCTGCCACACGATGAGCGCTTACGTGGACCGGGATTCCGGCGAGAGCCGATTACCTTCATTCAATAGCCGAGTGAGCGAGATAGCCGAGAGCTAATCGAGGTCGAGTGCCGAGGAGACGATCAATGTCGTTAGTGACTGCGCAGCCCGAGGCGTTGCCGGCTGCGGCAGGCGGTTTGCAGGGTGTCGGCTCGGCGTTGACCGCGGCTAGGGGGTCATTGTGAGTGGTTTTGGGATGTTTCCTCCGGAGATCACCTCCGCGCAGATCTACGCGGGTCCGGGTTCGGCGTCGTTCATGGGAGCGGCCGCGGCCTGGAACGCGGTTGCCGCGGAAATGAGTTCGGGCGCGTTGGGCCTTAACCAGGTCATCACCGAGCTGTCGGGCGAGGAGTGGTTGGGGCCGGCCTCGGCGGCGATGGCTGCGGCGGCGCAGCCATACCTGGAGTGGATGACGACCACGGGTGCTCAGGCCGAGGAGGCCGCCGCCCAGGCTCAATCGGCCGCGGCGGCCTACGAGACGGTGCTCGGCTCGATCACGCCCCCGCCGTATATCGCGCTCAACCGCGCCGAGCTGGGTCAGGCCATGGCGACCAACGTGTTGGGTCAAAACAACAACGTCATTGCCCAGTTGGAAGCCCAGTACCAGGAATTCTGGGCCACGAATACCGCGGCGATGTTCAACTATGCGAATCAGTCCGCGGCGGCGACTAAGTTGACGTCGTTCGGCAACGCGCCCAATGTCGCCAATCCGGCCGCGGCCAGCACCCAGGCCGCGGCGACCACGGGCAACTCGGCCGCCTCGATCCAGACGACCCTGCAGAAATACCTCAACGAGATCCAGACCGCGCTGGGCCAGCTCTCCACGCCCGCCGGGACCGGGAAGTTGGTGAGCCAGATCGGGGCCGAGAATCCCTTGCTGACCCAAGTCTGGTTCCTGTTGAGCGGGAGCTCCGTGCTGCCGTCGAGCCTGTCGGCGATTGTCAACGCCTACACCCCCTATGCCGGTTTCTTCTACAACACCGAGGGTCTGCCGTACTTCAGCGTCGGTATGGGCAACTTCGGCACTCAGATCGCCAAGACCACCGGCGCGCTCGGTGGTGCGGCGGCGCCGGCGGCGGCGGCCGTTCCCAAGGGCTTGCCTGGGCTGGGCGGCCTGCTGGGCGGCGGCGCGGGTGCGGCGGCGCATCTGGGCAGCGCGACCTCGATCGGCAAGCTGACGGTGCCGGCCACCTGGGCCGGAAACGTCCAGGCGGTGGCGCCCCATGCCACGGCCATACCGGTCAGCACCGTCAGCGCCGCCCCGGAGGCCGGCGGAACCGGAAACCTGCTGGGCGGCATGCCGCTGGCCGGCGTGGGCTCCGGTGCCGGTTCCGGTACCGGCCCAAGGTACGGATTCCGCCCTACCGTCATGGCCCGACCGCCGCTCGGCGGATAGCTTGCGGCCGGAGACGACCACGGATGGATCATTTGCTCCGTCGGGATCGCACCCCGTCGCCGCCAAGGCTCGTCTGGGCCGGTCGGCATGCTTCTCAGCGCCGCACGCCCCGGGTTGTCCTGACGGTTTGCTGTGACGGTCCTGAAACGCCAAGCGAGCGGGGGCCGGCGCTGTTACTGTGTCGTTACCGAAGGTGAATTTGGCGTGCTATCCAGTGAACAATTGCGAACAGCTGGCCTCGGAGTCGGCCTGAAACAGACGTTGTCATCTAGTCTCAAGCACAGAGCTGTGCCGGAGGAAATCGAGGAGGGAAAAGTATGTCATTCGTGACCACGCAGCCGGAGGCCTTGGCCGCGGCTGCCGCGAGCCTGGGGGCGATCGGCTCGGCCCTGGGTGCCCAGAATGCGGCCGCCGCGACCCCAACGACCGGGGTGGTTCCCGCTGCCGCCGACGAGGTGTCGGCGCTGACCGCCGCCCAGTTCGCTGCGCACGCCACGATGTACCAGGCGGTCAGTGCTCAGGCCGCGGCTATTCACGAACAGTTCGTGAGCACCCTGGGCATGAGCGGCGCGTCGTATTTGGCCGCCGAGATCGCCAACGCAGCGGCTACCGGCTGATCGGGCTGACCGGTTTAGGACTTGGGACGGACCCGCATGGGTTCGACCCAGCCTTCCGTCAACTACGCCGGGAGGCGCCGGTGACGGAAGGGGCACCATCTTTATTCGGCTCGGCGGTGTGCTACCGGGTGACCGATCTAGCCACCGTCGCTCATCACAACTGAAAACAAGTCACTGAACAACTTAAGGAGACAGCCAACATGGCAACACGTTTTATGACTGACCCGCACTCGATGCGTGCGATGGCGGGGCGTTTCGAGATGCACGCGCAGACGGTTGAGGACGAGTCCCGCAAGATGTGGGCGTCGTCGATGAACATCGCCGGCGCGGGCTGGAGCGGGCAGGCTCAGGCGACCTCGTACGACACCATGGGTCAAATGAACCAGGCTTTCCGCAACATTGTGAACATGCTGCACGGTGTGCGCGACGGTCTGATCCGTGACGCGAACAACTACGAGACGCAAGAGCAGGCCTCGCAGCAAATCCTCAGCAGCTAGCCCTCGACACTTACAACTTAGGAGGACGTAAACATGAGCATCAATTACCAGTTCGGCGACGTGGACGCCCATGGTGCGACGATTCGCGCCCAGGCCGCGTCGCTTGAGGCCGAGCACCAGTCCATCGTGCGCGATGTGCTGGCCGCCGGTGACTTCTGGGGTGGCGCCGGTTCGGTGGCGTGCCAGGAGTTCATCACCCAGTTGGGTCGTAACTTCCAGGTGATCTACGAGCAGGCCAACTCCCACGGGTCAAAGGTGCAGAGCGCCGGCAGCAACATGTTCAACACCGACAGCTCCGTCGGTGGCAGCTGGGCCTAGCTCCGTACTTCAGGCGCGGCAGCACACCCGTCGGTGTGCTGCCGCGTCCTGCGGTTACAATGCACTTCAACCTCCGAGGAATTGATGGACCAACAGAGCACTCGCACCGACATCACGGTCAACGTCGATGGTTTCTGGATGCTTCAGGCGCTGCTCGACATCAGACACGTCGCGCCGGAATTGCGGTGCCGGCCATTCGTCTCTACTGACTCGAACGACTGGCTCAACGACCACCCCGGAATGGCGGTGATGCGCGAGCAGGGCATCGTCGTCGGCGACGAGGTCCAGGAACAGGTCGCCGCTCGAATGCGGGTCCTCGCGGCACCCGACCTCGAGGTTGTCGCCCTGCTGTCGCGGGGCAAGCTGCTTTACGGCGTCGTTGACGACGAGAACCAACCGCCGGGTTCGCGCGACATTCCCGAAAACGAGTTCCGGGTGGTACTGGCCCGTCGTGGCCAGCACTGGGTGTCGGCTGTGCGGGTTGGCAGCGACATCACGGTCGATGACGTCGCCGTCGCGGACAGCGCCTCGATTGCGTCGTTGGTGATGGACGGTCTGGAGTCGATCCACCACGCCGAGCCCGCGGCCATCAACGCGGTCAACGTGCCCCTGGAGGAGATGCTCGAAGCGACGAAGTCGTGGCAGGACTCCGGTTTTAACGTCTTTTCCGGCGGTGATCTGCGCCGGATGGGTATCAGTGCCGCCACGGTGGCCGCGCTGGGCCAGGCGCTGTCAGACCCGGCCGCCGAGGTCGCGGTGTACGCGCGCCAGTATCGCGACGACGCCAAGGGCCCGAGCGCCTCGGTGCTCTCGCTAAAAGACGGTTCCGGCGGCCGCATCGCGCTCTACCAGCAGGCGCGCACCGCGGGTTCCGGGGAAGCGTGGCTGGCCATCTGTCCGGCAACCCCGCAGCTGGTGCAGGTGGGGGTCAAAACCGTGCTGGACACGCTGCCCTACGGGGAATGGAAAACCCACCGCAGGGTTTGACATGCCCGCGAAACATAAACTTTACCAATGCTTTTGCCCATAACATGCGGTCAGGGCGCGAAGACGGCATACTTCTCTAGAATCATCAGCAAATCTAAAACCAGTGTCATGACGACTCTCTATCGCAAGGCGAGGCAGATGAAATCCGATTTGGTCGAGCTGCACCTCCCGGGGGGCCACAGCGTCCCGGCAAGTAGGGCGGCGGAGGCCCCAGCGCGGCTGGCGACACAGGGTGACACATTCACGATGGCAGGGGGTACAGGGCGATGACCGCGGTAGCTGATGTCCTTCAGGCAGACGTTGAGGGTATTTCACAACCTCGGGCGGTAGTGGTCGGCATCATGGCCGGCGAGGGTGTCCAGATCGGCGTTCTGCTGGACGCCAACGCCCCGGTTTCGGTGATGACCGACCCGCTTTTGAAAGTGGTCAACAGCCGGCTCAGGGAGCTCGGCGAGACCCCGCTGGAGGCCGCGGGGCGCGGCAGGTGGGCGCTGTGCCTGGTCGACGGCACGCCGTTGCGGGCCACCCAATCGCTCACCGAACAGGACGTCTACGACGGCGACCGCTTGTGGATCCGGTTCCTCCCGGACTCCGAGCATCGATCGCAGGTCATCGAACACATCTCCACCGCGGTTTCGTCAAATCTGAGCAAACGATTCGCCGCGATCGACCCGATCGTTGCCTTGCAGGTCGGCGCGTCGATGGTCGCGATCGGGGTGACCACCGCGGCTGGTCTGCTGGGTTGGTGGCGTTGGCACCACAATTCGTGGCTGACAACGATCTGCGCGTCGATCATCGCCGCGCTCGTGTTGGCGGTGGCCATCCTGCTGGCGATACGTGCGAAAACGGACCCGGATCGGCGCGTCGCCGACATCTTGCTGATGAGCGGCCTCGCACCGCTGACGGTGGCCGCGGCGGCAGCGCCACCGGGCGGCGTCGGGTCCCCGCAAGCGGTGTTGGGCTTTGGCGTCCTCGCGATCTCCGCGGCACTCACCTTGCGCTTTACCGGCCGCAGGCTCGGCGTCTACACCGCGATCGTCACCATCAGCGTGGTGGCGGCGATCGCAAGCCTGGCGCGCATGGTCGCCATGACCAGCGAGGTGACGAACTTCAGCTGCGTGGTGCTGGTCTGCGTGCTGGCGTATCAGACCGCACCGGCCCTGTCCCGTCGGCTGTCCGGCATTCGGCTGCCCGTGTTCCCGTCGGCCACCAGCCGGTGGGTGTTCGAGGCGCGACCGGATCTGCCCACCACTCTGGTGCGCCCCGAAGGTGGTGCTCCGGTGTTGGAGGGGCCCGCGTCGGTTCGCGATGTGGTGTTGCAAGCCGAACGTGCCCGGTCATTTCTGACGGGTCTGCTGTGGGGGCTTGGGGTGCTGATGGTGATCTCGCTGACCGCGTTAGCGGATCCGCGCACCGAGGACCGCTGGCTGCCGCTCTTGCTGGCGGGCTTCTGCTCGGGCTTCCTGATGCTCCGCGGCCGCTCATACGTCGACCGCTGGCAGTCGATCACCCTGGCCGCGACCTCGGTGATCATCGTCGCCGCGGTGCTGGTGCGGTACGCATTGGGGCTGCAGTCCCCGCTGTCGCTGTCGATCTGCGTGGCGATCCTGGTTCTGCTGCCGGCGGCGGGAATGACTGCCGCCGCGGTGGTGCCCAACAGCATCTACAGCCCGCTGTTCCGCAAGTTCGTGGAATGGTTTGAGTACCTCTGCCTGATGCCGATTTTCCCGTTGGCATTCTGGCTGATGAACGTCTATGCGGCGATCCGTTACCGGTAGCGGCAGGGTGTGGCGTGGTCGCGCATCCCGCGCGACCGTCGCCGCGCTTCTGCTTAGTTCAGGCGCGTTAGCCGGCTTGCCGCCGGCGTATGCGATTTCGCCACCGACGGTCGATCCAGCCGCGGTGCCGCCCGATGGCCCGCCCGGACCGGTGGCGCCGATGAAGCAGAACTCCTACTGCACCGAGGTTGGGGCCCTGCCCGGCACCGACTTTCAATTGCAGCCAAAGTACATGGACATGCTGAATCTGTCGGAGGCATGGCAATTCGGCCGAGGCGCCGGGCAGAAGGTCGCGGTCATAGATACCGGTGTGACTCCACACCCCAGGTTTCAGCACCTGATTCCCGGCGGCGACTACATCATGTCCGGCGACGGATTGTCGGACTGCGACGCCCACGGCACCATCGTGGCGTCGATGATCGGCGCGGCGCCGGCCAGCGGCGCAGTGGCGCCACCCGCAGCACCGCGCAAGCCGGTCACGATTCCCACCACCGAGCCGCCCCCGAAAGCACCACCGCCACAGACGGTGACCTTGTCGCCGTTACCCCAGACCGTGACGATGGTTCCCCCGCCCCCGTCGGAAGCGCCTCCTCCGGGACCGTTCGGACTACCGGCGGCGCCGCCACCGCCCGCACCGCCGCCGGCACAGGCGCCTGGTCAGGCACCGCCAGGGCCTGCTCAGGCACCGCCGGCACAGGCGCCTGGTCAGGCACCGCCAGGACCTGCTCAGGCACCGCCAGGAGGTCCTCAGGCACAGCCGGGAGCGGTTCAGGCACCGTCAGCCAACCGCGGCGCCGGAGGCACGGTGACGATACCGAGCTACTCCGGCGGTCGTCAGGTAATCGCCGTCGACAACCCGGGCGGCCCGCGTCCACTCGACCCGCCCAAACCGCCGCCCCCACCACCACCGCCGCCGGGGCCGGGTCCCGATGCGTACAGCGGAATCGCCCCGGACGTCGACATCATCGCGATCCGCCAGTCCAGCCAGGCCTTTACCCTCAAGGACGCCTACACCGGCGACGAGGATCCGCAGACACGGGCGAAGGCCGACGACGTCGAGACCATGGCGCGGGCGATCGTGCACGCCGCCAACCTGGGCGCCACGGTCATCAACATCTCCGATGTGACCTGCATGAGTGCGCGCAACATCATCGACCAGCGTGCGCTGGGCGCCGCGGTGCGCTACGCGGCGGTCGATAAGAACGTCGTCATCGTGGCCGCAGCCGGCGACAGCAGCAAAAAGGACTGCAAGCAGAACCCGATCTTCGATCCCATGCAGCCGAAGGATCCCCGCGACTGGGCCGGTGTCACCACAGTGGTAACGCCGTCCTGGTTCAGCGACTATGTCCTGACGGTCGCGGCAGTCGACACAGACGGCCGACCGCTCACCGGAGGTGGTCAGGCACAGGGGCAGGGTTCGACGAGCATCGCAGGACCGTGGGTGGGAATCGCGGCGCCGGGGATCGACGTCATCGGGCTCTCGCCCCGGGACGATGGGCTGATCAACGCCATCGATGGCCCGGACAACACGCTGCTGGTTCCGGCCGGCACCAGTTTCTCGACCGCGATCGTGTCCGGGGTGGCCGCGCTTGTCCGCGCCAAGTATCCCCAGCTATCGGCATACCAGGTCATCAACCGGCTGGAACGCACGGCACGGGCACCGGCGCGCGGCGTGGATAACCAGCTCGGTCACGGTCTCGTCGACCCGGTAGCCGCGCTGACCTGGGATGTACCCGAGGGTCCAGCGAAGCCGCCGCAGCAATTGTCGGCGCCGCTGAACATCCCTAAAGCCGCTCCTCACCGCGATATGGTGCCATTGTGGGTGGCCGCCGGCGGATTGACCGGAGCGTTAATGATCGGTGGGGTTGTGTTCGGTATAACGACGTTTCTGAAGCGAACGCGGAAGCAGCAGTGAGGGCGGAGCAGTAACAGCAATGAAGGCTCAGCGCAGTTTTGGATTGGCCTTGTCGTGGCCGCGGGTGACCACGGTGTTTCTGGTCGACACCGTGATTTTGTTGGTGGCGAGTCACTGTCCCGATTCCTGGCAGGGCGAACATCACATCGCGTTTTGGGTGGGCGTTGGCCTCGCGGCACTGGTCACCCTGCTTTCACTGGTCACCCACCACGGCCTCACCGTGACTTCCGGCTTGGCCACCTGGCTGTGGGATTGGTCCTCCGATCCGGGCGCCGCACTCGCGGCGGGATGCACGCCCGCGCTCGACCACGACCGCAAATTCGGGCAAGACAGGGTCGGTGTACGTCTGTACGAAGGCCATCTGGTCACCGTGATCGCCGTGGACGGCGGCGAGGAGGACGCACCCGGGCGCCACCGCCACCGTCCGACGACAGGCACCTTGTCGGTGCAGACGGTCGCTGATGGCCTGCACCAGTTCGATATTCACCTCGACAGCATCGACATCGTGTCGGTGAAGGCGCGCAGTGGGGGCCCCGAAATCAGAGCCGCGGAGAAGTCGAAGCTGGACGACTGGGGGCCAGAAGAGTGGGTGGTAAGTGATCAACCCACCTCCTACGCGCGCCGCACCTGGCTGGTGCTGCGGATGAACCCGCAGCGCAACGTCGCCGCGGTGGCGGCCCGCGATTCGCTGGCTTCAACGCTGGCGGCGGCTACCGAGCGGCTTGCCCGAGATCTCGATGGGCACAGCTGTGCGGCCCGACCGTTGACCGCGGACGAGATCGCCGAGGTCGACAGCGCCGTGCTGGCCGATCTGGAACCGACCTGGAGCCGCCCCGGATGGCGACACCTCAAGCACTTCAACGGGTTCACGACCAGCTTCTGGCTGACACCGTCCGACATCACGACCGAGACACTCGAAGAGCTGTTGCTGCGCGACGCGACGGCCACGGTGATCACGATCCGGCTCGGCACCAGCGGCGGCCGTCGTCAGCTGTCGGCCTGGGTGCGTTACCACAGTGACCGCCGGCTATCCAGACAGCTGTCGTCGGGACTCAACCGGCTCACGGGCCGCCAGCTGGCCGCCGTACGCGCCAGCCTGCCCGCGCCGGTCGCCCGCCCGCTCCTGGTCGTCCCCAGCCGTTCGTTGCTCGACGACGATGATTTGGTGCTGTCGGTAGGTCAGGTGCGGGAGGGCTCAGCGAGCGTGCCCGTAGCGCAATGACGCGCTCGCAATCAACCGCCGAAGACGCCCGCAATGCCATGGTCGCCGGCCTATTGGCGTCGGGGATCTCCGTCAACGGACTACAGCCCAGCCACAACCCCCAGGTGGCGTCGCAGATGTTCAACACGGCGACCGCCCACGATCCGGGCATGTGCGATGCCTGGCTGGCGCGGATCCTGGCAGGTGAGCAGAACATCGACGTGCTCGCCGGCGCATGGGCGGCGGTCAGGACATTCGGCTGGGAAACCCGCCGCCTCGGGGTTACCGATCTGCAGTTTCGTCCCGAGGTCTCCGACGGCTTGTTCTTGCGGCTGGCGATCACCAGCGTGGAGTCGCTGGCTTGCACCTATGCCGCCGTCCTCGCCGAGGCGAAACGCTACGACGAAGCGGCGCAACTGCTCAACGGCATCGACCCCCGCCATCCTTTCGACGAGGAAGTGGTCCACTACGTGCGGGGCGTGCTGTACTTCCGCACCGGGCGCTGGCCCGACGTCCTCGTCCAATTTCCCGAGGGAAAGTCCTGGCGGCACCCCGAACTGAAGGCCGCCGGCGCGGCGATGGCTACCACGGCGCTCGCGTCACTGGGCGTCTTCGAAGAAGCCTTCCGGCGCGGCGAGGCCGCCGTCGAGGGTGACCGGGTGCCGGGGGCTGCCAATATCGCCTTGTACACCCAGGGCATGTGCCTGCGGCACGTCGGCCGCGAGGAGGAGGCCGTCGAGCTGTTGCGGCGGGTGTATTCGCGGGATCCGAAGTTCACCCCGGCCCGTGAAGCGTTGGACAATCCCAACTATCGGCTGATACTGACCGACCCCGAAACGATCGAGGCCCGCACCGATCCGTGGGATCCGGACAGCGCGCCCACGCGCGCGGAGACGGAGGCCGCTCGCCACGCCGATGAGGCCGCCAAGTATCTGGCCGAGGGGGACGCGGAGCTCAACGCGATGCTGGGCATGGAACGAGCCAAGCGGGAAATCAAGCTGATCAAGTCGACCACCAAGGTCAACTTGGCCCGCGCCAAGATGGGCCTCCCGGTGCCGGTGACATCGCGCCACACCCTGCTGCTGGGGCCGCCCGGGACCGGCAAGACGTCGGTAGCGCGGGCCTTCACCAAGCAGCTGTGCGGGCTCACGGTGTTGCGCAAGCCGTTGGTGGTGGAGACGAGCCGCACCAAGCTGCTGGGCCGGTACATGGCCGACGCCGAAAAGAACACCGAGGAGATGCTCGAGGGTGCGTTGGGCGGCGCGGTCTTCTTCGACGAGATGCACACCCTGTTCGAGCGCGGCTACCACCAGGGCGACCCCTACGGGAACGCGATCATCAACACCTTGCTGCTGTACATGGAGAATCATCGCGACGAGCTGGTGGTCTTCGGAGCGGGCTACGCCAAGGCCATGGACAAGATGCTCGAGGTGAATCCGGGTCTGCGACGGCGCTTTTCGACCGTGATCGAGTTCTACAGTTACAACCCAGAAGAACTCGTCGGGCTGACCAAACTGATGGCGCGCGACAACGAGGACGTCATCACCGACGAATCGGCCGAGGGATTGTTGCCGGCGTACAGCAAGTTCTACCTCGACGAGAGCTACTCGGAAGACGGGGACCTGATTCGCGGCATCGACACGCTCGGCAACGCCGGCTTCGTTCGAAACGTGGTGGAAAAGGCCCGCGACCACCGCAGCTTCCGGCTGGACGACGACGACCTCGACGATGTGTTGGCTAGCGACCTCACCGAGTTCAGCGAGGATCAGCTGCGGCGGTTCAAGGAGCTGACCCGTGCGGACCTGGCCGAGGGTCTCAATGCGGCAGTGGCCGAGAAGAAGCAGACGACGTAAATCCACGAGGGCCCCGTATCCGGCCTTTGGCCACGTGACCTCACGGGTGCCGCACAGCTCGATTGAGCGTTCCGCGACATACAGTTAACACGCTGCATGCCCGCGCCGCTGGCTGGTTCATGGCCATAGCCAGCGAAAACAGCATGAATGCTCTTCACAGGAAACCCCCAGCAGCTAATCAGTGGGACGGCCGCTATGGATGCGTATTCTGGGTGAAGTTCAGGGGGCATCGCATGACGATTCGCTATCAATTTGGTGAGGCAACGCCGCCGGCAGTCGGACAACAAGCCATCGTTGGCGATGTCCGACCGCTGCCACCTTCTGGGGCGGTGCCGGCGACCCAAGGCTCGTCAGCAAATGATTTATACTATTAATAGCAACATTGCTAAAACCGATGACACTGTCGGTTCAAGCTGGGCATAGTCGCCTTTCGTCATCAGGCGATAAGGGTTTCGAGCGAACTAACTCACCCTATGTTGGCGAAACTGTAATTGTCGTTGGTCAGCAAATATGGGCTGTGATTGATTTCTCATCAATGGGAATCGCTGGTGTTTGGTCACCGGGGGTGACTGTCGATCGGCGGATAAGTTTCACGTAATGGGGGAATAAAGCCGTTCCTGAGTTATCGCTGAGTTCCACCCGTAAGTTCGCTGGAAGTGCTCATTTGTCACAGCTAGGTGGTAACTCAACTGCAGCATTCTCACAGCGCTAGAGGCGTTGCGACATGGATTCGTTACCTTACTATTACACCGCAGGAACGCGATACGAATTACCTTGCGATCAAGATGGTTACATCGGGCAGTGGGTAAGGAACGCCGGGGTTCGCCACCCAACGCCCGAAGCAGGGGAGATTTGTATTTCGTTGCCTGATCAAACACGTCGGATCAACGCGCGGATACAACAGAAGAGTTCATGAATTTCAGTGTAGCTACGGCGTAGGTGCGCACGTAGCTAAGGAGCTGTGCCCACCATAGCGGCCGCTCAGGGGACCGGAGGTAACAGATGTTCGATTTCGGGGCGCTACCACCGGAGTTCAACTCCGGCCGGATGTACGTCGGCGCGGGGTCGGGGCCGATGTTGGCAGCCGCCTCGGCCTGGGATGAGCTCGCGACGGAGTTGCAGTCGACAGCGGCCTCATATGGCTCCACGATCTCGAGCCTGGCGGCCGGCCCGTGGACGGGCCCGTCATCGATCGCGATGGCGGCCGCGGCCGCGCCGTACGTGGCGTGGATGAGCGCCACGGGCGCGCAGGCCGAGGAGGCAGCCACCCAGGCCAAGCTAGCCGCGGGGGCCTATGAAACGGCGTTCGCGGCCACGGTCCCACCGATGGTGATCGCGGCCAATCGCGCTCTGCTCATGGCTTTGATCGCCACCAACTTCCTGGGCCAGAACACCCCGGCGATCGCGGCCACCGAAGCCCACTACATGGAGATGTGGGCCCAGGATGCCGCCGCGATGTACGCCTACGCCGGTTCGTCGGCGGCCGCGACGCAGTTGACGTCGTTCACCGAGCCGCCGCAGACCACGAACAGCGCCGCCGCGCCCGCGCAAGCGGCCGCGGTTTCTCAGGCCGCCAGCACCCCGGCTGCCAACACCGGGTCGCAGCTGTCCGGGCTGATCAACTCGCTGCCGACGGCGCTGCAAAGCCTGGCAAACGGCCTCCTGAATTCGCCAACGTCGTCGGGAAATCTGTTGGCGGGTCTCGACTTGCCACAATTGACCTCGTCGATGTCGTTGCCAGCGGGACTTCAGACCGACCTGACCAACTGGAACACGATCATGTCGACGATCGCGTCAGGGCCGTATTCCCTCCAGGGCTTGAGTTCCATACCGGGCGGGCCGTTCCTGTCGTTCGGTCAGGTGTATTCGTACGCCCAAAACGGGCAGGGCCTTGCAGCCTTCGGGGCCGTAAAGCCCATCACCGGGGCGTTGGCGCCCCTGACCAGCGGCGCGACGGCGAACTTGAGCTCGGCCGTGGGTGGGGCGCCAGTATCGGGGGCCATGGGCAAGGCGGCCCTGGTCGGAAGCATGTCGGTTCCTGAGGGCTGGACCGAAGCCGCCCCGGGGATCAGAACGCTGGCCCAAGTGCTGCCGACCAACCTGGCGGCGGCTCCGGCGGCCGAGCTTGCCGGTGAGGGTGGCGTATTCGGCCAGATGGCCCTGTCGAGCCTGGCCGGGCGCGCCGTGGGCGCCGCTGCATTCCAGTCCGCGGGCAGCGGCGGGACCGCGGCCAGCTCACTGGGCGGTGTCGTCGCCGCGGCCGACCCCGCCGCGGCCACCATCATCGTGATCCCGGCGCTCGAGGAGTGAAAGTGATGACTGCCATGACTGCCGCGCACGCGCCCAGGACCACGACCAGGCAAGGGGTTTAGACATGTTTTACGCAGCGTTTCCGCCGGAGTTCAACTCGGGCCGGATGTACGCCGGCCCGGGATCGGGGTCGATGCGGGCCGCCGCGGCGGCCTGGGAGGGGCTGGCCAGTGAAATTCAGTCCACCGTGTCCTCTTATTCGTCGTTGATCGACAGCCTGACCAGCGGATCATGGATCGGTCCGTCGTCGCTCAGCATGGCGGCCGCGGTCACGCCCTACCTCAGCTGGATGCAGGGCACCGCGGCTCAGGCCGCCGAAGCCGCGACCCAGGCCACCGCGGCGGCAACCGCCTATGAAACGGCGTTCGCCGCGCACGTGCCGCCAGTGGAAGTCGCGGCCAACCGCAGCCAACTGGCGTCATTGGTGGCGACCAACATCTTCGGGCAGAACACCCCGGCGATCGCGGCCAACGAGATCCAATACAGCGAAATGTGGGCCCAGGACGCCCTGGCCATGGACAGCTACACCGCCTCGTCGGCGGCCGCCTCCAAGGTGACGCCGTTCACCGCGGCGCCGCAGATCACCAATGCCGGCGGAGCGGCCAGCCAGGCGGCCGCGGTTGCCCAGGCGGCCGCCACCCCGGCCGGCAATGCGCAGTCCCTGGTGTCGGAATTCCTCAACCCGCTCACCGCCGGCAACCCGCTGCTGGCAGCCGTGGCAAACCTCAGCACCGATTACACGGACACCATAAATGGCCTCTTCAACGGCGTGTTGGGCACCGGGACATCCACGCTGGCTACCAGCCTCTACAACGCTGTGAAGGTTCCGCTTGGCTTTACGACGGGATTCAACGACATCGGGCTGCTGATCAACTTGCCGGCGTCGCAGTTCCTTAAATTCGCCCCGCACGCGGCTGCCATCGGCGGCCTTCCCAAAGACGCGCTGGGAGCCGGGCTTGGGGGGGTGCGCTTTGGCGCGGGCAATCTGACCAGCTCGGTATCGGGGAGCATGGGAAATGCCGGCACGTTGGTCGGAAAGCTGTCGATACCGCCGAGCTGGGCCACGGCCACCCCGGCCATCAGGACGGTCGCTGCCGCATTGTCGGCCGCCGGGCCGGAAGCGGTGCCGGCGGCCGCGCTCGGCGAGGGCGGGCTGCTCAGTTCGATGTCGGCGGCAGGCATGCTCGGCAGCGCCCTGGGCGCCGGAGCACCCAGCGCTTTAGGCCGCGCCGGCGTCCGCGGCCGCATCACCCCGCTCAAGGACCTCAAGGACAAGAACTCGCCGGAGCACCTGAAGCGTCTGGTGGCACAGATATCCGAGAAACCCGAAAGCGTGCAGCACCACAACGTCGATCAAGAGGGTCTTGACGCGCTGCTCGAGCAGCTGTCGAAGAAACCTGGTATCCACGCGGTGCATTTGAAAAAAGGCGACAAGCCCCAAGTTGTGCCGTCGGATGCGCAGTTGGGTTAGGGCGTAACGGAATTGGGAGAGGAATGAGCTATGAAACTGCTACTTGCGATACTCGGCACCTCCGCCATGATCGGCCTCGCCGCGCCGGCGTACGCCGATCCGCCTCCTGCTCCAGCCGGTGACGACGGGGGTTTCCTCGCCGCTCTGCATCAGGCCGGCATCAACTACTCCGACCCAGGCGCTGCCGTCACGTCGGGCAAGGCGGTGTGCACCTGCTTGAACAACGGCGAATCGGGCCTGGAGCTTGTTCACGACGTGAAGACCCACAACCCCGGAATGGATATGGAGAACGCATCCAATTTCGCGATGATCGCCGCGAAATTCTATTGCCCTCACCAGCTTTCGAAGGCGTAGCGCGCTTCGGCGCAGCGCCGCGTCTCCGGCCACAAGGCGACCCGGTTTGACCCGGGTCCACCTGCTGTTCACCTCGCCGTGGTTAGCTGCCGCCGCGGCGAGGGTGGGGAGAGGAGTGCGGTGTCATGCAGTCGCTGAGCGTCGCCGATTTCGCGCTCCGACTGGCCGTCGGCGTGGGGTGCGGCGCCCTGATCGGCATGGAGCGACAGTGGCGGGCGCGTCGGGCCGGCCTGCGCACCAACGCACTGGTTGCCGCCGGTGCGACCTTGTTCGTGCTGTACGCGGTCGCCACCGAGGACAGCAGCCCCACCAGAGTCGCGTCGTACGTGGTGTCCGGGATCGGATTCCTCGGTGGGGGCGTGATCCTGCGCGAGGGGGTCAACGTCCGGGGCCTCAACACCGCGGCCACCCTGTGGTGCTCGGCGGCGGTAGGCGTGCTGGCCGCCTCGGGCCACCTGGTGTTCACGGCGATCGCCACCGGGACTGTCATCGCGATCCACGTGTTGGGGCGCCCGCTCGGCCGGATGATCGACCGCGACAACACCGCCGACGAAGACGAAGGCCTGCCAGCCGTACCTGGTGCAGGTGATTTGTCGCCCCAGATCGGAAAAGCATGCCCGGGCCGAGATCGTGCAACACGCGAGCAGCAACGACATCACGCTGCGCGGTATCCACACCGGGCAGGCCACCGACGACGAAGTCATGTTGACCGCGCACTTGCTCATGGGTGGCCATATATTGGCCAAGCTCGAGCGGTTGGTGGCGGAACTCTCCCTGCAAACGGGGGTGCGCGCGGTGCAGTGGTACGCCGGCGAAACAGTCCAACAGCCGAACTGAGCATCGCCCGTCAAGGCCGGGCCTGCAGCTCCGGTGCGGCGGCGGCAAGTAGGTCGCCGCGGTTGCCGGTCAGCGGGGGATAGATGCGCCGGGTATTGATGGTCTGCTTGGTCACCTTGGCCGCCGCGCCCTGCGAAACCATCACCCGATCCCACCCTTCGGTGTAGACCGCGCCGGCCGGCCCGAGATCGAGAACCGTTACATACCAAGGGATTCGAAGATCCAGCATCGGCTGGTCGAACAGGTCGCTGATGACGTTGTAGCCGGCATAGCGGCCCATCGGCCGCCCGTGTTGACACGACATCACCGACAGGTGCTCGTCGTCCATGCGCGCGGCGGCGACGTCACCCGCGGCGAACACCGCGGGCACGCCGATCACCCGCAGGTAGTCATCGACTTCCGCCCGGCCCAGCCGGTCGCGCGCCACCGGGTAGCTGCTCGGTCAATGGACTGGCGCGCATGCCGGCGCACCACACCACCGTGGCCGCCTCAAGTCGCTCACCCGAGGACAGCCGCACGGCGCGCTCGCCAACCGCCGCGACGCTTACCCCGGTCCTGGTCTCAACGCCGTTGTCCGACAAGGCCCGTTCGATCACCGGACGCGCCGAGGCGCCCATGTCGGAGCCAACCCTGGGGTTGCGGTCGACCAGAATCACCCGGGGGGTGACGCGTGCTCTCGAGAACAACTCGCGCAGCCGGTTCGGCAGCTCGCAGGCCGACTCGATGCCGGTCAGCCCGGCACCGACCACCACGACCGTCGCCGCCGCCGGCGTCGGTGCGTCGTCGGCCAGCCCGCGCAAGTGCTGCTGCAGGGCGAGGGCTGCGTCATAGGTGTCGACGTCAAAACCGAACTCCCGCAGTCCCGGTACCGCGGGTATGAGCACGCGGCTGCCCGACGCCAGCACCAGTCGGTCGTAGCCGTACGTCGCGCCGCCCGATGTGGTGACGGTGCGGGCGTCGGTGTCGATCGCGGTCACCTCGGTGGCGACGTGCGCAACTCCGACTGGGTCGAGGAGGTCGGCGAGCGGGATGCGGCAGGCGCTCAGATCCGTTTCGTAGTTGCGAACCCGCACGTCGTGAAATGGTTTGGCACTCAACACCGTGATATCCACCGTGCCCGGCGGGACGGCGAGCTCGTCGAGTCTCCGGGCAGCGCCCAGGGCCGCCCATAATCCCGCAAACCCCGAGCCGATCACCACCACAGCGGTCAACTGCGTAACACCTCATCGATCTGGGCCGGCGGAGCCAGGTGACGCGGATCGCCCCGATAGTCGTCGCGCCGATGGTCGTAATCTATCCGTGTGCATACCGTCACCGGGTTCTGGTTCGCGCTGCCCTCGGAGCTGCGGGACCCGGTGCTGTTCGCCATTCCATTCTTTTTGCTGCTGTTGATTCTCGAGTGGACGGCGGCCCGCAAGCTGCAGCACATCGAGGCGGCCGGCACGGAGAAACCACGGCCGGCGACCGGCGCGTACCTGACCCGGGACTCGAGGGCGAGCATCGCGATGGGGCTGGTTTCGGTAGCCACCACGGCCGCCTGGAAGACCCTTGCGCTGCTCGGCTATGCGGCGATCTATGCCTATGTCGCACCCTGGCACCTTTCGGCGACCAAGTGGTACACCTGGGTCATCGCGATCTTGGGTGTCGACCTGCTGTACTACACCTATCACCGCATCGCGCATCGGGTCCGGCTGATCTGGGCGACTCATCAGGCCCACCACTCCAGTGAGTACTTCAACTTCGCGACCGCGCTGCGCCAGAAGTGGAACAACAGCGGCGAGATCCTGATGTGGATCCCGTTGCCGCTGTTGGGACTTCCCCCCTGGATGGTGTTCTTCAGTTGGTCGCTGAACTTGATCTACCAATTTTGGGTGCATACCGAGCGGATCGACAAGCTCCCGCGGCCATTCGAATTCGTCTTCAACACCCCGTCGCATCATCGCGTGCATCACGGGATGGACAAGTTGTATCTCGACAGGAACTATGGCGGGATCTTCATCATTTGGGACCGGTTGTTCGGCAGCTTCCAGGCCGAGTTGTTCCGTCCGCATTACGGCCTGACGAAGCAGGTGGACACCTTCAACATCTGGAACCTGCAGATCGGCGAATACGTCGCGATCGCCCACGACTGGCGCTCGGCGAGCCGTATGCGCGATCGCCTGGGCTACGTCTTCGGGCCCCCGGGTTGGGTGCCGGTCGCAGCCGGCCAAACCGACAGCGCGGCGCCGCTGGCGACGTCACGGTAACGTCAAGACCAGGTCACGCGAAAGACTCAACGTCGGACAGGGTTACGTCGTAACCTCGACCTGCGGTCGGTCCTTCCCCGACGGATCGGAGACCATGGTGCGCCGCCTGGCAATGCGCGCATTAGTCGCGTCGGCTTCCGTCGCTGCACTCGCGTCCTGGTCGGCGCCCTTGCCGGCCAAAGCGGACCCGGTGGTGTTTCCTGGCATGGAAATCCACCAGGACACTCGCGTCTGCACCCTGGGCTACGTCGACCCGGCCCTCAAAATCGCGTTCACCGCGGGGCACTGCCGGGGTAGCGGAGTCGTTTACGACCGTGAGCACAACGCCATCGGCCGTCTCGCGACGTTCCGGGACAACACGCCCAGCGGCACCACGGTGGCCACCGACCAGATGATCTCCGACTACGAGGCGATAGTGCTGGACAGCAGCGTCACGGCGAACAACGTTCTGCCCGGCGGACGTCCGCTTGAATCGAACCCAGCGGCGGCGCTGCAGCCCGGCGAGGCGGTCTGCCATTTCGGCGTCGTCACGGGCGAGACGTGCGGAACCGTGGAAAGCGTCAACAACGGGTGGTTCACCATGTCGCACGGCGTGCAGAGCGGAAAAGGCGATTCAGGGGGACCGGTGTACCTGGCGCCCAACGGCGGCCCGGGTGAAATCGTCGGGATTTTCAACAGCGTATGGGGGGATCTTCCCGCGGCGGTGTCGTGGCGGGCCACCTCCGACCAGGTCCGCCAAGATCTCGGGGCGTCGACCAACCCGCGTTAGCCGCCCCGCCGATGCCCGTTAACGGGCGGGTTCGAGCGCGAACACGGGGATCGAGGGCGCCCCGGCGAGCAGCTGCTCATCGGTGGAGTCCGGCGTCAACTCGGCGACGTAGTCCTTGACCTGCCAGTACCACCGGGCCAAATAGCGCCGCAACACGTCCGGCTTGGCCGCGTCGTCCACCTCGCTGACTCGAGCGAGTTTCCTGCGCCAGCGCGGGCCCACCTCGACGACGCCGGCGGCCCTGACGTTGCGCGCCCACTGCGTGTTCCCGCGCGGCGAGACGAGGTAGTCGACCCCGTCGACGGTCAGCAGGTTGACCACCACCGCGCGCGGCTTTCCGGTTTTGCGGCCACGTACGCGCAGTGCCCGGGTTCCGGCGATGCTGATCCCCAGCTCGGCAAGCCAACGGATCACCGTGTTGGCGGCGCGGGCCACCCGGTTGGGTTCTTCGTAGGGCGTGGCCATGGTCCGTCCTCTCTGCGGTGTAGAGAGCGGTGCTCTCTTAGCCGGACACGCTGCCACAGCCCGAGGCAAAAAGCAAGAGCGGTGATCTCGGTTGTGCCAGACTGGCCGCGTGGGCAAACGCCAGGAATCGCGGGAGCAGATCGAGGCGCGGATCGTCGAGCTCGGTCGCCGTCAGCTGGTGGATCGCGGCGCCGCCGGGTTGTCGGTGCGTGCGATAGCCCGCGACCTGGGCATGGTGTCCTCGGCCGTGTACCGGTACGTGTCGAGCCGCGACGAGCTGCTTACCTTGCTGCTGATCGACGCCTACTCCGACCTGGCCGACACCGTGGATCGGGCCCGCGAGACCGTGGGCGACCTGTGGAGCGACGACGTCATCGCCATCGCGCGGGCGGCACGGCGGTGGGCCGTCACGCACCCGGCCCGCTGGGCCCTGCTGTACGGCAGCCCCGTTCCCGGTTACCACGCTCCGGCGGAGCGCACGATCCCCGTCGGCACCCGCGTTGTGGGGACGTTCTTCGACGCCGTGGCCGCCGGAATCACCACCGGAGACATCCGGTTGACGAATGATGTTGCCACGCAACCGACGTCATCGGACTTCGAACGGCTTCGGCAGGAATTCGGCTTTCCCGGCGACGATCGCGTTGTCGCCAAGTGCTTTTTGCTGTGGGCCACGGTGGTGGGCGCGATCAGCCTCGAGGTGTTCGGGCAATACGGCGCGGATACCCTGACGGACCCCGCGGCGGTGTTCGACGCACAGGTTCGGCTGCTGGTGGACGTGCTCTGCCAGCATTGACCGGCAGAAATTAGAACGTGTTCATTGGGTTTTTCCGTCTCGGGAGCGGTCGATTGCGGCAAAGCCTTTTTGGCCCTTTCTGGCGGCCAGCAGGCTGAGATATCCTGCGATGCGATGACCCTTCCCGTTCAATCGCCGACGCAGATCGCGTGGGTCACCCCGGACCTGGATGCCACGGAAACGGCCCTCACCGGCCTGTTAGGCGTTCGGAAGTGGGTGCGGATACCCGACGTGCAGTTTGCTCCGGACACCTGCAGCTACCGTGGCGACCCGGCCGATTTCGTCGCCAGCATCTCCCTGAGCTATCTCGGGGACATGCAGTTGGAGCTCATCTCACCGGTCCGCGGAGAGAACATCTATAGTGACTTTTTGCGGGAATCCGGCCCGGGGCTGCACCACATCTGCATGGAGGCGCCAAGCCCCGACCAATTCGACGCGGCACTGTCCGAGGCGGCCGACCGGGGTGCGGCAATCGTGCAGCAGGGCGTGATGCCCGGTGGAATTCAGTTCGCCTACGTGTCGGCGCCGCAGGCGGGAGTCCCATTCATTGAGATCGCCTACGTCCCGCCCGAGATTAGGGCGTTCTATGACTACATCAAACGGGAGCAGCAGTGAGTACCGAAATACCAGCAACGGTCAGTGCCGGCTCGGTTTCGTCCTGGCCGGACGACGTCGACGTGGTCGTGATCGGGTTCGGCATCGGCGGCGGGTGCGCGGCGGTCAGCGCGGCGGCCGGCGGTGCACGGGTGCTGGTGCTCGAGCGCGCCGCCGCGGCGGGCGGCACCACTTCGCTTGCGGGAGGCCACTTTTACCTCGGTGGCGGGACCGCCGTCCAGCAGGCGACCGGACACCCCGACTCGCCCGAGGAGATGTACAAATACCTGGTTGCCGTGTCGCGGCAGCCGGACCACGCCAAGATCCGTGCCTACTGCGAGGGCAGCGTTGAGCATTTCAATTGGCTGGAAGACTTGGGTTTTCAATTCGAACGCAGCTATTTCCCGGGCAAGGCGGTGATCCAGCCAAACACCGAGGGTCTGATGTTCACCGGCAACGAGAAGGTGTGGCCCTTCCTGGAGCAGGCGGTACCGGCCCCGCGCGGGCACAAGGTGCCCGTGCCCGGCGACACCGGCGGCGCCAGCATGGTGATCGACCTACTCCTCAAGCGCGCCGCCAGCCTGGGCGTGCAGGTCCGGTACGAGACGGGCGCCACCCAGCTCATCGTCGACGGGTCGGGCGCGGTGGCCGGCGTGACGTGGAAACGTTTCTCCGAAACCGGTGCGATCAAGGCGAAGTCGGTCATCATCGCTGCCGGGGGATTCGTGATGAATCCGGAGATGGTCGCCAAGTACACGCCGAAACTGGCCGAGAAGCCCTTCGTCCTGGGCAATACGTACGACGACGGCCTGGGCATCCGGATGGGCGTTTCGGCCGGCGGCGCCACCCAGCACATGGACCAGATCTTCATCACGGCTCCGCCGTACCCGCCGTCGATCCTGCTCACCGGCATCGCCGTGAACAAGCTCGGACAGCGGTTCGTCGCTGAGGACTCGTACCACTCCAGGACCACCGGATTCATCATGGATCAGCCGGACAGCGCGGCGTTCTTGATCGTCGACGAGGCGCACCTCGAGCACCCCAAGATGCCGCTGGTCCCGCTGATCGACGGCTGGGAAACCGTCGCCGAGATGGAAGCCGCGCTCGGCATCCCGCAAGGCAACCTCGTCGCGACGCTGGACCGCTACAACACCAACGCCGCGCGGGGCGAAGATCCCGATTTCCACAAGCAGCCGGAATTCCTTGCGCCGCAAGACAAAGGACCGTGGGGCGCCTTCGACATGTCACTGGGCAAGGCGATGTATGCCGGATTCACCGTCGGCGGGCTGGCCACGTCCGTGGATGGGCAGGTGCTGCGCGAGGACGGCTCGGCCGTGCCCGGCTTGTATGCGGTGGGGGCGTGCGCGTCCAACATCGCCCAGGACGGCAAGGGCTATGCCAGTGGGACGCAACTCGGGGAGGGGTCGTTCTTCGGCCGGCGCGCCGGGGCGCACGCGGCGGCAAACGGCTAGACCTGTGCTGGCTCCTCCACCGGGCCCAGCCGCCATTCGCCGCCCCCCAACAGATGGAGCTCCTGTCGGTGGTGTTGTTCGATGGTTGGCCGATGACTGACGCTCACCACGACGCAATCCGGCAATTCGGCGCGCAAAAGCTGATAGAGCGCGAATTCCAGCCCCTCGTCGAGCGCCGACGTGGCCTCGTCGAGGAAGACCGCCTTCGGTTTGGTCAGCAGGATGCGCGCAAAAGCGACGCGCTGCTGCTCACCCGGTGAAAGCACCTTGGCCCAATCCTGCTCTTCGTCGAGTCGATCAATCAGTGGCGCCAGCGCCACCTTGGTCAGCACGTCGTGCAGTTCGTGATCGGAGAAGTCGTCCGGCGAGTTGGGGTAGCACACCACGCCGCGCAGGCTGCCCAGCGGCACGTATGGCAACTGCGACAGGAACATCGTCGCGTTATCACCGTCGGGGCGGCACAGCGTCCCGGATGCGTACGGCCACAATTCGGCCAGGCTGCGCAGCAGGGTGGTTTTGCCGGCGCCAGACCGCCCGGTGATCACCAGCGAGTCGCCGTCGGCCAGCTGCACATCCAGCGGGTCGATCAACTGGTCACCGTCCGGCGTGCGCACTTCGACATCGCGGAGCTCAACGGCCGTTTCTTCGCTCGGCTTGACCAGCATGGTGGGCAGCGCGCGGCCCCGGGCGTTGGCGTCGACCAGCCCGTGCAACCGGATGATCGCCGCACGGAAGCCGGCGAACGCG